>NZ_CP058387.1:0-1654710 GCF_049244215.1 Gardnerella sp. DNF01159
CAGTTTCATCATCTAATAATTTGTCATCGGTTACAGCAAATAATTCATCTCCTGTACAACCAGATTTTGATCATGCAACTGGAATATCTACTCTTCAACAAACTGATATTTCTACTGAACAGGCTGCACAGCAAAAAATGCCTGTCTCTGTTCAACGCGATGCAATTACACATTTAAATACGTGCGCAACTTTTGATACTTTTGTGCCTGGCGATTCAAATCGTTTTGCAAGAACTGTAGCTTTGGCAGTCGCAGAGGGTTCCGGCAGAGATTTTAATCCTTTATGTATTTATGGTGGCTCCGGTCTTGGCAAAACTCACTTGCTTAATGCAATTGGCAATTATGCTTTAGTAAAAGATTCTTCACTTAAAGTGCGTTATGTAACAAGTGAGGAATTCACTAATGAATTTATTGAAGCTCTTCAAACACCAAATCAAAGTCAAGGTCAAATCGCTGATTTTAATAGGCGATATCGTGAAGTAGATGTTCTTCTTATTGACGATATTCAGTTCCTTGGTGGAAAAGAAGCAACACTTGAACAATTCTTCCATACTTTTAATTCTTTATATCAAGCAAATAAGCGAATAGTTATAGCTTCAGATGTTGCGCCAAAAAATCTTAAGGGATTTGAAGCACGCTTAATTTCCAGATTTGAATCAGGTCTTACGGTTGATATTAAACCGCCAGATTTGGAGACGCGTATTGCAATTCTGAGAATGATGGCATCAATGAATCACTGTAATGTTCCAAGTGACGTACTTGATTTAATTGCTGAACGTTTTACAGAAAATATTCGTGAACTTGAAGGTGCATTGACACGCGTTACTGCTGTAGCATCTTTAAGTAATCAGCCTGTTAGTAAAGCTTTAGCTGAACAAGCATTACAAGATTTCTTTGCTACAGATATTGAAGTAAGGCCAACTGACATCATTAGTCAAGTAGCTCAGTATTTCCACATGACTTTTGATGAACTTGTTGGTCGTCAGCGCACAAAGAATGTTGCACTCGCTCGTCAAATTGCAATGTATCTTGCAAGAGAAATGACAAGCATGAGTTTGGTTGATATTGGCGAAGTTTTTGGCGGTAGGGATCATACTACAGTTATGCATGCTTATACTCGAGTAAGTGGCGAGATGCAAGAAAAGCAAGAAATTTATAACTACGTTATGGAATTAACTGTTCGTTTAAAACAAAATCCTGTTGAGCGTAGAAATTAAACTTATTTTCCACATATTCATGAATAAATGTTTAAAAGTTTATAAAAAGTTATCCACATACTTAATAACAAATGTGGGTAAAAGCTGAGCATAACTCGTGGAAAACGCCGCTTAAAAATGTTATTAAGTTGTTTATAAGGCATTTAAAAATGTGGAAACTCTAAAAAATAGAAAAAGTTGTGGATAAGTTCCCCACTTATACACATTGTTGTTCTTGTGTTATCCACATCTTTTAATTGTTAATAAGTCTTTTTAAAAGCGGTTTTTAAGCACTTTTCCACATATACACAGTCTTTATTACTACTTTTATTTACTACTTAGTTAATAAGAAAAATAACAATTGCAAAAGCAATGCAAACATTGAAAAATATTTTTTGTAGACACCCTCATACTGTAGAATAAATGCAGACTTTACAGAAAAGAGGAAGCATGAAAGTAGAAGTCAACTCTGCATCATTTGCTGATGCTGTAGCTTGGACTACACGCGTAATTGACTCACGCCCTGCAAACCCTATTCTTGCAGGCTTAAAAATTGAAGCAGCAAATGGCACATTGCAGCTTTCTGCATTCAACTATCAAATTTCTAGCTGCCATCACATTGAAGCTGGTGTTGACGAAGAGGGAAGCATACTTATTCTAGGCAAATTGATGGCAGATATTACTAAGTCTCTTCCTGCAGAAAAAACTTATCTAAAATCTGAAAATAATACTTTGACTATTACTTCCGGAAAATCAACATTTACTCTACAACTTATGCCTCTTGGAGAGTATCCTGACTTGCCTGAACTGCCTCATAAATTAGGTCAGGTTGATGCACCAACATTTATTCAAGCTGTAAATCAAGCATCTGTTTCTACATCTAGAGAAGAAAATAGACCGGTTCTAACTGGAATTAGGATCCAATTTGAAGATGACACCGTTACTATGACTTCTACTGATAGATTCCGTCTATCTAGATCTACTTTTAAGTGGACACCAGAACATAATGACATTCATTCGACCACTCTTACTCGTGGGTCATTACTAAGAGATATTGCTCATTCTCTCGACGATCATCAAAATGTTATTATCCATTTTAATGAGGAAGATAAGTCACTTTTAGGTTTTGAAAATTCCGGTCGTACAAGTACTTCACAAATAATTGATGGAGAATTCCCTTCTGTAGATCGACTATTCGTAGATGAATATCCTATTCACGCAATTATTAATAAACAATTATTGATAAATGCAATTAAGCGAGTATCTTTAGTCGCCGAAAGAAATGCTCCTATTCGAATGATTTTTTCAAATCAGGAGTTAACTTTGAGTGCTGGTACTGCTGACGAATCACAAGCAAAAGAAGTACTTGATATCGATATGGATGGAGAAGACATAACTGTTGCCTTTAATCCGAACTACTTACTTGAAGGTTTAGGAGCTATTCCAGAGCCATTCGTGCATATGAAAATGGCAACAGCTGTAAAACCTGTTGAATTTAATGGTCAACAGGAATCAGATGGTGATGAGTCAACAGATTATCGCTATTTGCTTGTTCCTATGCGTTTTAATAATTAATATTGTTGCGATATTGCATTGTATTTTAGATTATTTTTTGATGTACAATGTAATATCGCATTTTCTTTTAAAACTATTAAGAAAGGGTAATTAAGCAATGTATATTTCGCGAATTGCCCTTGATACATTTCGTTCTTGGAACCATATAATTTGTGATTTCAACCCTGGAATAAATGTTATATATGGCAATAATGGTTTAGGAAAAACCAATATTGTAGAAGCATTAGAAGTTACTGGTACTGGAATAAGTCACAGAACATCTTCAACATTGCCTCTTATTAAAAAAGGCTATGAAAAATCAATAATAAGAATAAATACCATTAATAATGATATAAATTATAAAAAAGATGAAACAAATACTGGCTTAAGTAATATTGCATCTTTAGAAAGTAATTTAAATCAAACAACTTATGAAATAGATCTTTACGTAAAAGGTTCTAATAGAGCACATATAAATTCTGGTAAAGCATTATATGTTAAAGACATTGTTGGATTATTGCCAATAGTTTCTTTTACTCCAAGAGACCAATTTCTTATAATTGGTGATCCTAATGTTAGACGTACTTTTATCGATCAAGCTGGATCTTTGTTAATACCAAATTATGTGCAATTATTGCAAGAATTTAAACATATTTCTAAACAGCGTGCTGCATTACTAAAAAATATTAGAGATTTTTCATACAAAAATCAGACAGTTTCATTATCCGGATTAGAAATTTGGACTGGTAAATTTATTGAAAGTGGTATTAACTTAACAAAAGCACGCCAAGAAACTGTGCAAATTATTAATAAATATTTCAAAAATATAATTAAATCTTTTACTAATGAAGAAAATACGGAAATAATATATGTTCCTTCTTTTGAAGAAGTACTATTTGAAAAAAAGAGTGATGAAAATATTGAAAATAAAAACGAGCTTTTTTCTAAAATAAGTGAGCATTTTCAACGTATTTATGATGGAGAGCTAGCTAGAGGATGCAATCTTATTGGCCCTCATCGTGATGATATTGACTTTGCTATTAATAATATTTCTGCTAAAGATTTTGCTTCGAATGGTGAATCTTGGACAATTGCAATAGCTTCAAAAATGGCATTATGCAAAGCATTAGAAGAAAAAAATAATGATAAACCTATTGTTATTCTCGATGATGTATTTGCACAACTTGATGAAAACAGGCGTATAAGAATATTAAATTTTGCACTTAATCAAGGTCAAGTTTTTATTACTACTTCTTCTCTTAGCGACATTCCTAATAAAGAATATATTAAAAAAACAAATCTTATAAATATTGGAAAACTATTAGAAAAAAATAATGAAATTAATAATTTCAGTGAAGAGCATAATAATATTTTGCTTGATGTAATAGAACAAAGAAAAAATAAGCAGGAGAAAAAATAATGATTCCTGTTAATATTCTTTTAAAAATTGATACTCGAAAATTACCTGCAATTATTTTTGATCCTATTAATAGAAAAGCTGAACGCGAAAATAATCGTGAAAAAAATGCAGAACAAGCTTGGGAAAATTTTGGAAAACCTGGTAGAGATCCTAAATCATTCTGTGGTATTTTAAAAAATTTTGCTTCTGAAAGTAATTGGAATAGTCAACTTTCTATAGCAAAATTACGTTCTTCTTGGCATAAAGTAGTAGGGGAAAGTATTGCAAAACATTGTGAAATAAGTCAAGTTGTAAATGGCGTGCTTATTGTTCGTGCTCAATCAACAGTTTGGGCAACTCAACTTTCTTATTTAATTCCACAATTAAAAGAAAAAATTAATAATAACCTTGAAAATATTGAAATAAAAGAAATTAAAGTTATTGGTCCAACAACGAGTGGATTGGGATTTTTAAGAAATAAATTTTAATAATATTATTATATTTTTTAAAAATAGTAAAAATGCCTATTTCTGAAGAGAGGTCATAGTATGTGTGTAGAATGTCATGTATTATGGCTAAAACGCTAGAATCCCCTTTTATGTGCTTTCTGGCATATGTTGGCTCTATAAATGCCTTTTAATATGAGGCAATTTGTGAAGGGACCTAAAGTGGCAAACACGGAAGATAATTCGATGGATAATGCCGTCGAAGAGCATAAACTCGATGATGCTCAACTCGATGATTCACTTGCTCCTGAACATTATGATGCGAGTGACCTTCGTGTTCTAGAAGGATTAGAGGCAGTTCGTATTAGACCAGGTATGTATATTGGTTCTACTGGTCCTCGTGGATTGCATCATTTGGTTTATGAGATTGTTGATAATTCTGTTGATGAAGCTTTGGCAGGATATGCTTCGCATATTGAAGTAACAATTTTGCCTGATAATGCTATTCGTGTTGTCGATGATGGTCGAGGTATTCCAGTAGATGAAGTGCCAGGCGAAGGTGTTTCTGGTGTTGAAACAGTTATGACTAAGCTTCACGCTGGCGGTAAGTTTGGCGGCGGTGGTTATGCTGTTTCTGGTGGTTTACATGGTGTAGGTATTTCTGTTGTTAATGCACTTTCTACTCGTGTAGAAATTGAAGTTCGTCGTCAAGGATTCCACTGGACTCAAACTTATGTTGATCAGCATCCAACTGCTCCTTTGGCAAAAGGTGAGCCAATGGCAGAAGGAGAATCTACTGGAACTTCTGTGACTTTCTGGCCAGACGGAACAATTTTTGAAACAACAGTTTATGATTTTGAAACCTTGCGTTCTCGCTTCCAGCAGATGGCTTTCTTAAATAAGGGTTTGAAGATTTCTTTAACTGATTTACGTAAGCCAGATGAAGCTGGAGATGAAGTTGCAGGTGATTCTGAATCTTCTAGTGAAGAAAAGCATAGAAGCGTAAGCTACCAGTATGAGCATGGTATTAAAGACTATGTTGATTACTTAGTTAAATCTCGAAAAGCTGTTCCAGTAGAGCCAGATGTTATTGACTTTGAGGCTGAAGATCTTGAAATTGGTATTTCTGCGGAAATTGCTATGCAATGGACTGTTGCTTATTCTGAAGCAGTTCACACTTTTGCTAATACTATTTCGACTACTGAAGGCGGTACTCACGAAGAAGGATTCCGTGCAGCACTTACTACTTTAGTTAATCGTTATGCTCGCGAAAAGAATATTTTGAAAGAGAAAGATACTAATCTTTCTGGTGATGACGTTCGCGAAGGCTTAACAGCAGTTGTTTCAGTAAAGCTTACAACTCCACAGTTTGAAGGTCAGACTAAAACAAAGCTTGGCAATTCTGAAGCTAAGACTTTTGTGCAAAGAGTCATGACTGAAAAGCTTGGAGATTGGTTTGATGCTCATCCAAATGAAGCAAAAAATATTATTCAAAAAGCTATAGAAGCTTCTCGTGCTCGACTTGCTGCTAAAAAAGCTCGCGAAAATACTCGTCGCAAGTCTATTTTTGAAACTGCTGGAATGCCAGATAAGTTGAAGGATTGCCAGTCAAGTAATCCTGAAGAATGTGAATTATTCATAGTCGAGGGTGATTCTGCAGGTGGCTCAGCAATTCAAGGTCGCGATCCTATTACGCAAGCAATTTTGCCTTTGCGTGGTAAGATTTTGAATACTGAACGCGCTTCAATCGACAGAATGATGAAGTCTGAAACTATTGAATCCTTAATTACTGCTGTTGGTGGTGGTTATGGAGAAGACTTCGATTTAAGCAAGGTTCGATATCACAAAGTCATTATTATGGCTGATGCTGATGTCGACGGTGCTCATATTGCTACTTTGAATTTGACATTATTCTTCCGCTATATGCGTCCTATGATTACTGCAGGATACGTTTATGTTGCTATGCCACCTTTGTACCGTTTGAAGTGGAGCAAGGGAGCACATGATTTTGTTTATACGGATGCTGAGCGAGACAGAGTTTTGGCAGAAGGTAAAGCTGCTGGTCGTCAACTTCCTAAAGGTGAAGGTATTCAGCGATACAAGGGCTTGGGTGAGATGAGTTATCAGGAGTTGTGGGAAACAACAATGGATCCTGAGCATCGTATTTTGAAGCAAATTCATATTGAAGATGCTGCTCGAGCTGATGAAACATTCTCCATGCTTATGGGCGATGAAGTAGAGCCTCGTAGACTCTTTATTCAAAGAAATGCTCATGATGCAAGGTTTATTGACGCTTAAAAGTATTAATTTATTCGAAAAGATAAAAAGAAAAAACTTTAATTTTTATAAGATTAAGAAGGAATTGAAGTGGTAGACGAAATAAATTCCGCTCGTGATGATGCTGAGCGAGATCAGCTTCCAGATGGTTCTATGGAACCACAGAGCCCTCAGGAAGCAGATAATACTGATTATGGCTTAATGAAGGGTGCTCGCGTAAAGAACATGGATTTGCAGCAGGAAATGCGCGAATCTTATTTAGCTTACGCATTATCTGTTATTGTTGAGCGTGCTTTACCAGATGTTCGTGATGGTTTAAAACCTGTTCACCGTCGTGTTATTTATGCAATGTATGATGGAGGATACAGGCCTGATCGCGGATATAACAAGTGTTCTCGCGTTGTCGGTGATGTTATGGGTAAGTATCACCCTCATGGTGATTCTGCTATCTATGACACTTTAGTGCGTATGGCTCAGTCTTGGTCAATGCGCTATATGCTTGTTGATGGTCAAGGAAACTTTGGTTCTCCTGGTGATGATCCTGCAGCAGCAATGCGTTATACGGAATGCCGTATGGCACCGTTGGCTATGGAAATGGTACGAGATATCGATAAAGATACCGTTGATTTCCTGCCAAATTATGATGGTAAAACTCAAGAGCCTACGGTTTTGCCAGCTCGTTTCCCGAATCTTTTAGTTAATGGTTCTGCTGGTATTGCTGTTGGTATGGCAACCAATATTCCACCTCATAATATGCGTGAAGTGGCTGATGGTGTGCACTGGGCGTTGGATCATCCTGATGCAAGCAAGGAAGAACTTCTTGAAGCTTTAATTCAGCGAATTAAAGGACCTGATTTCCCTACTGGAGCAACAATCTTAGGTCACAAGGGAATTGAGCAAGCGTACCGTACAGGCCGCGGCTTAATTACAATGCGCGCAGTAGTTAATACTGAGGAAATTAAGGGACGTATGTGCTTGGTTGTAACTGAGCTTCCATACCAAGTTAATCCTGATCGCTTAGCTGCTTCTATTAGGGAGGCTGTGCGCGACGGCAAGATTCAAGGCATTGCAGATATGCGCGATGAGACGTCTGGTCGTACAGGTCAGCGTTTGGTTCTTGTTCTTAAGCGTGATGCTGTTCCAAAAGTTGTTTTAAATAATTTGTATAAGCATTCGCAATTGCAGCAAACTTTCGGCGCAAATATGCTTGCTTTGGTTGATGGCGTTCCTAGAACTTTGAGTTTGGATGCGTTTATTCGTCATTGGGTAACTCATCAGCTTGAAGTAATTGATAGGCGTACACGTTACTTAAAGCGTGAAGCTGAAGAGCGAGATCATATTTTGCAAGGCTATTTGAAAGCTTTGGATATGATTGATGAAGTTGTGGCTTTAATTCGTTCATCTAAAGATGTTGAAACTGCTCGTACTGGTTTAATGAATTTGCTTGATGTTGATGAAGTTCAAGCGGATGCCATTCTTGCAATGCAACTTCGCAGACTTGCAGCTTTGGAACGTCAGAAGATTCTCGACGAGCATGAAGATTTGATGATTAAAATTGCTGATTACAACGATATTTTGGCAAGCCCAGAACGTCAGCGCAAAATTGTTGGCGATGAACTTGATGAAATTGTTGCAAAATATGGTGATGATCGCAGAACTAAGATTCTTCCATTCTCTGGTGAAATGAATGTTGAAGATCTTATTGCTGAAGAAAACGTTGTTGTAACAGTAACTCGCGCAGGTTATATTAAGCGTACTAAGGCAGACGAGTATCGTGCTCAACACCGCGGTGGTAAAGGCATTAAGGGTGCAAAGCTTCGTGAAGATGATGTAGTTGATCACTTCTTCTTAACTTCTACACACAATTGGTTGCTCTTCTTTACTAATCGTGGTCGAGTTTATCGTCTGAAAGCCTACGAACTTCCAGAAGGATCTCGCGATTCTAAAGGTCAGCATGTTGCTAATTTGTTGCAATTTACTCCTGGAGAAACAATTCAAGCAGTGTTATCAATTCCAAATTATGATGTTGCTAAATACTTGGTATTGGCAACTCGTTCCGGGAAAGTTAAGAAAACTGCATTGCAAGAGTATGATTCTCCACGTCAAGGCGGTTTGATTGCTGTACGTTTGATGGCAAATGAAGAAACAGGTGAACCTGTCGACGAGCTTATTGGTGCAGCTTTGTGCAATTCAGAAGATGACATTATTCTTGTTTCTAAGCTTGGAATGAGTTTGAAGTTTAGAGCAGATGATGAACAACTTCGACCAATGGGTCGTCAGACTGCCGGCGTTCAGGGTATGAGATTCCGTGAAGGTGACGAATTACTCGATATGGACGTTGTTGCGGCAGAAACTAGTAAAGATCTTCTTGTTGTTACTAATGAAGGTTTTGCTAAGCGAACTGCTATTGAAGAGTATCGTTTGCAAGGAAGAAACGGCTACGGTGTTAAAGCTGTTCAACTTGCAGAGGGTCGTGGTTCATTAGTTGGAGCTTTGATTGTTGAAGAAACAGATCAAGTAATGGCAATTATGAAATCAGGTAAGGTAATTCGTTCTGACGTTAACGAAGTGAAGCGCACTGGTAGAACAACTCAAGGCGTAACCTTAGCTAAGCCGGATAAAGGCGATGAAATTATTTCTATTGCCCGTAATGAAAGAAACGGATGACGAAGAAAATCAATTAGAAGAAAAAGAAGCTACTTCAGAAAATGAGGAAGCTTAAGAAACTTCTTATACGGAATAATATTAATAATATTATTCCGTAAAAATTTGAGAGTACTAATAAAAACTGTTCTAGTCTGTTTTTATTGGTACTCTCATTGGTATAATGACACTGATTATAGGCAAATTAATAAGAGAAGGAACACTGAGATGAGCGAAAATTTTGAGCCATCGCAAAATCCGATGAATATGAATGAGGAATCTGCAAGATTTTTGTCTAATGACACAGAATTATCTGCAGAAAAAATGGTTCCTTCTAAGGAAGTTAATTATTCAAGTGAAGAAAATAATTTTGATGAAATATCTGGTAATTCTTCTTTAGGAAATATTGTTAAAAATTCATCATCTTCTGGACGTGTTAGTGGTAGTTCCAATACGTATCGTCGTACAATTGGTGGTGCTGCTTCATCTATTTCCAATAAATCAAATGCAACAAAATCAGGACGTGTTCCGCGTGCTCGTCGTATGAGTCTTTCTTTAGTAAGAGTAGATGCATGGTCTGTAGCAAAAGTAACATTCCTTTTAAGCGTTGCAGGAGGAATTATTCAAGTTATTGCTGCAGGTTTAGTGTGGTTGTTCTTGAATATGATTGGTGTATTTGATCAAGTAACGCAGATTGTTTCTTCTACTGGTTTGGATAGTAACGGTTTTAATCTTGCAGATGTGTTCTCACTCCCAACAGTATTAAGTACTGTGACTATTTTTTCAATTGTAGAAATAATTATAATAACCGTATTATCTGCAATAATTGCTCTTCTATATAACGTTGTTGGTTCATTAGTTGGAGGAATTCACATTACTTTAGGTGACGACTGATAGTGTGAATAATTTAGCTTTGGATAATAAAATTCCCACTGTTTACTACGAAGCAGTGGGAATTTTTTATAAGAAAAATAAGAAATTAACGTTTTACTAGTTCGTCACGAATATCTTGTAACAGTTGAATAGTTTTTTCTTCACGCTCTTTTCTTTTTTCTTCTTCAGTTTTTTCATGTTCAATTTGCAACAAATCTGCACCAATTTCACGCAATTTATTAATAGGTAAAACAATGCAGAAATAAACTGCTGTAGCAACAATAAGGAAATTCAATAATGCTCCAATTACTGCGCCAAAAGAAATTGTTGCACCATTCATACTAATAGTTAGAACACCATTAAGTTCTGGCTTTCCACAAATCATTGCAATAAGAGGATTAATAATATAATTAACTATCGTTGTTACTACTGCAGTTACTGCACTACCCATAACAACACCGACAGCCATGTCGATTACGCTGCCTCGTAAAATAAATTTTTTAAATCCTTTTATCATTAGTATTTTCTTCCTTTTATATATTATTGAATATTAGATTGTGAGTTAGAATCTAATATTTGTTCTTCGTAAGTAGATTTGTCATTATTTCTGTTGTCAATATATAAATTATGTCGCTGGAACGAGCGCAAAATTGTAACAGAAAGTAGTGGATATATAATTGCTGCAGCTAATACATCCGTAGGGAAATGAGCAGCGACAATAATACGTGAAACAGCAACTATAACAACAAGAATTGCGCTAAAAAGTAATCCAAATTGAATTGATGATGGTTTATTGATGTAAAGAATCAACATTGCCATAACGCAAACTGCTACAGCTGCTGAAGTGTGTCCACTTGGGAAACTTGGATCAGTTGGTAATTTAATATTCAAACCAATGTACGGACGCGGACGATTTACAGCAAATTTAACTGCAAAAATGTAAATCATAGGAAGAAGCGAAATTAAAAGTTGAATTATTGTCATCTTCCAATTTTTATTTATAAATAATGAAAGCGCTGCTAATAAAACAAGTATTGCTATGCAACCCTTAGTTGAAAAAACTAAAGCTAATATTTTTGAAATACTGAGAATTACAGAGGGAACACTCTTGTGGAACCAAGAAACTATGGATGATTCATAAGTGCGCTCTTTACTAGTAACTAGTAGTGCTTTTCCTAAGCATGGAATAACAACTGCGAGTAATAGTGTAAAAATAGTAGCGGAATTTCTAGTGAAAACCGATAATCCGCTGTGATTATTGTTATTTTTCTGCATCATACTTGTTAAGATTACACGCACAATGATGTAAATGCACGTTGGAGAGTACGAAATAATATGTATAAAAAAGAAAATATATTAGAAGAAAAGCGTGTGGTAGTTGAACACCGTACCCGGTGACGAGTACTATGATGAACAGATAGAAAGGGTTTACCATGAGCGTGTTTGACCGATTTGAGAAGAGCGTGGAAGGTGCAATGAACAGCGTCTTCGCAAAATTCGGCTCCAAAGATTTGCAGCCAGTCGATTTTTCGAGTGCTTTGGAACGT
Source organism: Gardnerella sp. DNF01159 (assembly GCF_049244215.1). Classification (NCBI taxonomy): domain Bacteria; kingdom Bacillati; phylum Actinomycetota; class Actinomycetes; order Bifidobacteriales; family Bifidobacteriaceae; genus Gardnerella; species Gardnerella sp. DNF01159. The sequence continues at coordinate 11,936 of NZ_CP058387.1, forward strand.
GAAATTGACGCTGAAGCCATGCCTATTGGCAGAGATCACACAGTTGCTCCAAATGAGTACCGTTTTAAGCTGAGTACGCCTGATTTTGATCATATTGAACAATGGGGTAGTGAAGCATTAGCTAATGAGCTTGCAGATAATCTTACTCAATATGCTAAGAGTCAGCATTATGCTTTCGTAGGACCTGTAGTTGTTATTTTTGAAGAGGATTTGGAATTAACTAAAGGTAATTTCCATTTGACATCTGAATCTGTTCAGGGTAATGCTGTTCCTGTTACTACTGAGGATCAATCGCAGAATCACCCGATGCTTGAAATTAATGGTAACCAGTACTTGCTTACAAAGGATCGTACTATTTTAGGACGTGGGTCTGGTTGCGATATTGTAATAGATGATCCAGGTATTTCTCGTCATCATCTTGGTATTGATATAACTCCTGACGGTGTTATTGCTCGTGATCTTGGATCTACGAATGGTACATATGTAGAAGGTCATCAGGTTCCTGCAGCAACATTGGTTGATGGCAACACTATTACTATTGGTCGTACGCGTATTCTTTATTGGGCATCGTCTCAAGACCAGGAGTAATAAGTATTTCCAAGCTAGGAGACGATAACGCGCATGATGTTTACTGAATTAACGTTTGCAATACTTAAGTATGGCTTTTTAGTCTTACTTTGGATTTTTGTATGGTGCGCTATCCGTTCGCTTCGCTGCGATATTGAAGTATTTAGTCCTAAAAAATCTCGTTTTTGGAAGAAAAGTTCTCGTCGTAATTCTCGTGAAGCAAAGTTTTCACAAGTTATGCAAGTGCGTGAGACGCCAGTATTTGCCAAAGCAGAAAATCAAGAAAATACATCCGGTTCTCCAACTTTGTTAGTTGTTATTGATGGACCTTTGGCAGGATCTTCATTCCCATTGAACGCTGCTGGTGTGACTCTTGGTCGTGCTGCTTCTAATACAGTCGTATTAAATGATGAATTTGTATCTTCACACCATGCTCGTGTTTATTTTAATCAATCAGTTAATTCTTGGGTTCTTGAAGATTTAGGTAGCACAAATGGAACCATGATTGGTCATAATCGTGTTACTGAGCCTGTTATATTAGCTCCGCGTACTTCTGTGCGAATCGGCGCAACAATGTTTGAATTGAGGTAACAAATGAAACAAATCAATTCAAATAACGAAGAAGAAATTCAGACCGCAGTTACTGGGCAAATAGAAAAAATATCATCTATAACAGATAAAAATGATATTAAAGAAAATCGCGCAAATTCTGTAGAAAAAATACTTTTTATGTATGCTACGGCTGTCAGTGATGTTGGAACTGTTCGTAGTAATAATCAAGATTCTGCATTTGCTGGTGAACATTTAGCTGCAATTTGCGACGGAATGGGTGGTCATGCTGGAGGAGATACAGCTTCTACTATAGCGATTCGTTCTCTTGCACATATTGAACAAGATTCAAGACCGCATGATGTTAAAACTGTTTCTTCAATGATGGAAACATCGATTATGGCTGCTCATGATGCGATTGTTGGTAAAGCTAAGCGTGAGCGCCGTCTTGCTGGAATGGGAACGACAGTTACTGCAGTAACTCTTGTAAGAGGATACTGGGTTCTGGCTCATTTAGGTGATTCTAGAGCGTATCTACTAAGAGATAATCATCTTATGCGCATGACTACTGATCATAGTTATGTTCAGCATTTGATTGATACAGGTCATATTACGCCTGAAGAAGCGCGAAATCATCCTCAACGAAATGTTGTTATGCGAGTACTAGGTGATTTTGATATAGATCCTCGTCCTGATATTGCTTTGCGTTCAGCTCATCCTTCTGATCGTTGGCTTCTTTGCTCTGATGGATTGTGTGGAGTTCTTGAAGATTCAACTATTCAAGATGTGATGAGTAGTATTTCTAATCAAGAAGAATGCGCTCAAAAATTAGTATCTATGGCACTTCGTGCTGGTAGTACAGATAATGTTACAGCCGTTATTGCAGATGCAACGCTTGCACTTGATGCTGATGCATTTGATCTTCCGCATCAAACTCCACTTATTGGAGGAGCTGCAAGTAAGGATCTCGAGTCAATTGCAGATATCGTAAATAAAGCAGTAGCTTCAGCACCGGCATTGCGCGAAGATAAGAATTCACCAGCTCAAAGAGCAGCTGCGCTAGCTCAAGATGATGATAATTCTAAAAATCCAGATGAAGGAACAATATCTATTACAAGAATTGTGCAACCTTCACACATTCGTGAAGAAGTTGGAGAATTACATACACCTGACACTAATGAGATCCCTATAGTCAAAAAAAAGAATGGTAAAGTTTCAACAGATCCTCATGATCCAGATGTTGCTCGTGCTGTTAAACATGAGCAGGATGAGGCACATCGTGCTCATTCATTGAGGCGTAGATGGACTCGCATAGGCATATCTTTGGGAATATTACTAGTATTATTTGTTATTTCTGGAGTAGGCTACGGAGTATATGCGTGGACTCAAACGCAATATTATATTGGAAAAGACAGTAACAAAGTTGTTATTTATCAAGGAGTGCCAACAAATATTTTTGGTATTGCATTATCTCACAAAGTGGAATCTACTGACATCCCTGTTAATAAACTAGATAAATCTTGGCAGGATCAATTAAAAGAAGGTATTAGTTTTGGCAGCTTAGTTGAGGCTCGTGGTCATGCTTCGTTAATTCGTCGAGAAATGCGTGCGCGAGAACAAGAAAAACTTAATGAACAGAATCAAAAGAAATTAGAAAATAAAATAAATAAAAATAAAGATAACGCGAAGCAAGGGGGTAAAACCTCATGAATATGATTGCTACGCGTATCAGACAGATAGCATTGTTGCTTTTTGCAACATTGCTTTCTGGCATGGCATTTTTACAGATGTTTTTCCGTATTGACGGTTATATTTCTGCTAATTATGCAGCAATGTTGATTCTCGTTATGGCACTGTTTTTCGTATTTTGGGGTGTTCTTCTTGTTAAACAGCCATATGCAAGTCAAGCTATTTTACCTTGTATTATGCTTTTAACTGCAATTGGAACAGTTCTTATAGCTAGAATCGATAGGCAAAATAATACAAATGTTGCAATAAAACAAATGGTGTGGATTTGTGCAGCATTAGTATTATCAATTATTTTCGTTATTTTTTTGAAAGATTATCGCATTTTAAGGCGTTTTTCTTATGTGAATATGGTTATAGGCTTGATTCTTTTGCTTTCACCTATGGTTCCTGGATTAGGTAAAGAAATTGGTGGAGCGAGAATTTGGATAGGTTTTGGAGATCACACAGTGCAACCAGGAGAGTTTGCTAAGCTTTTCCTGTCATTCTTCTTTGCTGCGTACCTGTTTAATCATCGTGATCGACTTGCTGTAGGTGGAAATAAGGTTTTGGGAGTTCACCTTCCTCGCTTACAAGACATGGGACCTATTGCTTTAGTATGGGCAGCATCAATGGGTGTGCTTGTTATCCAGCATGATCTTGGAACGTCATTGATGTTCTTCGCAATGTTTGTGTCAATGTTGTATGTGGCAACAGGTCGCAGAGGATGGATTGCTGTTGGGGGTATTGCTTTTGTAGCTGGATGCTTGATGGCAGTAAAGTTATTCGCACATGTGCAATATCGTGTGGATTCGTGGCTTCATCCATTTGATAATGCGGTTTATAATCGTTTTCCTGGTGGCTCAGCGCAAATTGTATCTGGATTGTTTGGTTTGGCTGCTGGAGGAACAACCGGAACAGGTTTAGGACAAGGTCATCCTTCTATAACACCGCTAGCTAATTCTGATTTTATTTATGCTTCTGTTGGTGAAGAGCTTGGTCTTACTGGGCTTCTAGCCGTATTGGTTTTGTATTTAATTATTATTGCATCCGGAATGATTACTGCAATGAAAATTAAAGATGGCTTTGGAAAATTATTAGCTTCAGGGCTTGTTTTTACTATGGCTTTCCAAGTGTTTACTGTTGTTGGTGGAATTACTTTGGTTATTCCATTAACCGGTTTAACTTTGCCGTATATGGCAGCTGGAGGTTCTTCTTTAGTAGCAAATTATTTGCTTGCATCTTTGCTTATTGTTATTTCTCACGCTGCAAATAAACCTGAACCTGCTCCTGTTTCCGATACTTTCCAATACGCTGCCTTAGCAGCGTTGCGCGAGCGTGAATTGCAAGAGCGAGCTAATACGAATACAAATAATAGTGAATATAACAATACAGATTATGAAAATAATATAGATGCTTCTGCTGTTATTTCCTCTTCAGAAAGAGGTGATAACAATGAATAAAAGTCTTAGAGAACTTTTTACTGCAGTATTGGTACTTTTTGTAATACTTGGTATTTCAAGTACAATTATTACTTCTATTAAAGCGAATGCTCTAAATTCTGATCCTCGAAATCGCAGAGCTTTATACCATGAGTTTGGCGCTCCACGTGGAGCAATACTTACATCAGATGGCACAGTTATAGTGAAATCTGAACCATCTAAAGATGCTTTTGTGTATCAACGTCAGTATTCTAACGGATTAGTATATGCTCCAGTTACTGGATATTTTTCTATTAGCCAGCGTGCAGATAGAGGAATTGAAGCTTCTCGTAATAGTTTATTAAGTGGAGAATCAGATGCTCTGTTCTGGCAAAGATTCCGTTCATTATTTACTGGAGCAACTAATCGCGGAGCTTCTATAGAAACATCAATTGATTCACGTTTGCAAAATCTTGCTTACAATCTTCTTAAAGGCAAAGACGCAGCTTTAGTTGCAATTGAGCCAAAAACCGGAAGAATTCGCGCCATGGTAAGCACTCCAAGTTATGATCCGAATGATCTTGCTCTTCACAATATTAATGAAGTAAATAAATCGTATGAGAGAATAACATCAGATGTGTCAAATCCTATGCTGAATCGTGCTGTTTCTGAGCTTTATGCTCCTGGCTCTACGTTCAAAACTGTTGTTGCAGCAGCAGCATTAGAATCTGGAAAATACAAGCCTGATACGAAAATACCTGCTGGTGCGAGCTATGTTTTGCCTGGAACCAAGACGTCTCTTACAAATGTCACTTACCAAGCGAATGGCGTTGATGGAAAAATATCTTTTGAGGATGCTTTAGCATATTCGTCTAATACTGCTTTTGCTCAATTGGGTAATTCTTTAGGATCTGACGTAATTGTAAAGCAGGCAAGAAAGTTTGGATTCTTCGATTCGCTGCCTATTGATGGTTCTGATTCTACTGGATTCCCAATACGATCCGTGAAATCTACTTTTTCTATTAAGCCAACTCCAGATAGACTAGCTCTGGAATCAATAGGTCAAGGTGATGCTAAGGTTACACCTTTGCAAAACGCTATGATTGCGGCAGCTATTGCAAATAATGGAACATTGATGAAGCCTACTCTTGTTGATTGTGTAAGATCTAGCGATTTGTCAGTATTGTCACAAACTAGACCAACCGTTATGAACCAAGTAATGAGTAGTGACAGTGCATCTAAATTAACTTCTATGATGCAGGCTGTTGTTACAAAAGAAAATCCTAATCTTGCTTTACCTAATATTCATGTTGCGGCTAAAACAGGTACTGCACAGATTGGAATGTATAATCAAGCTGCTAATGGTTGGGTTATTGGATTTGCTCCTGCTGAAAATCCTAGAATAGCTATAGCGGTTATAGTACATAACACAAGTACATTTGGTAGTTACGCGGCAGGACCTATTATGCGACAAGTGATGGAGGAGGCGCTTAAACAATGAAACTCGTTGAAGGACAGTTAGTTCATCATCGTTATAGACTTGATCGCCGCCTTGCTCAAGGCGGTATGGGAGAAGTTTGGAAAGGCTTTGATATTCAACTTGGGCGAATTGTTGCCATTAAGGCGTTACGTACAGATACCGTAAACGTTGAAGCAAAATTACGTCGTCTTCGTGCTGAAGCGCATAATTCAGCAAATTTAGCGCATCCTAATATTGCAGCATTATTTGACTATTATGAGCACGATGGTATTGGATTCCTAATTATGGAATATGTGCCAAGTAAATCATTGGCAGATTTGTATCATAAAGAAAAAATAATTGATCCTACCAAGTTACTTCCTATTCTTATTCAAACAGCTCGAGGACTTTTTGTAGCTCATTCTCATGGCGTAATTCATCGCGATGTAAAACCTGCAAATATTATGGTTTCTGATACTGGCAATGTGAAAATCACAGATTTTGGTGTGTCATATTCCAGTGACCAAGAACAGATCACTCAAGATGGCATGGTAGTTGGAACAGCTCAATATATTTCTCCAGAACAAGCACAAGGTGAACAAGCTACTGCACAATCTGATATTTATTCGTTAGGTGTTGTGGCATATGAAGGTTTGTGCGGACATCGTCCGTTTACTGGAGCAACGCCGGTAGATATTGCTGCTGCACATGTTAATGATCCTGTACCACCTTTGCCAGAAAATGTTGATTTGCAATTACAACAGTTTATTATGTCTATGCTTGCAAAGAATCCAAAAGATCGTCCAAAAGATGCATTAGTTGTGTCGAAAGTATTATCTCGTATTGAGCGCAGACTGCTAGATCAAGAAACAGCCTTCAACAATACAACAGGAGTACTTTCTACAAATTTGCGACAACGAAGATGTATTAAAAGTATGCCGCAAAACCAAGTAAATATTATTAATATTTTTAATACCAATGATCGCAAGGAGCAGCAATGAATACCACAATGCCCACCTCATTAGCGAATGGTCGATACGAATTAGGGGAGCTTATTGGCCGCGGCGGCATGGCGGAAGTGCGTGTTGCTGTTGATAAGCGCTTAGGTCGTACAGTTGCTGTGAAAATCATGCGTTCCGATTTAGCGAACGATGAGATTTTCCTTTCGCGATTCCGCAGGGAAGCGCATGCCATTGCGCAGATGAACAATCCTAATATTGTGAATATTTATGATTCTGGAGAAGAATCTGTTATAGCAGAAAATGGCTTAGAAGAGCGTTTACCGTATCTTGTAATGGAATACATTAAAGGTAAAACATTACGCGATATTCTAAAAATGAATGGAGCTTTAAGTCAGAGAGACGCTGAACAAGTTATGCTTGGCGTGCTCAATGCTTTAGAGTACTCACACAGAATGGGTATTATTCACCGCGATATTAAGCCTGGAAATATTATGATTTCCGAGCAGGGCATGGTGAAGGTAATGGACTTCGGCATTGCTCGTGCTCTTGATGATTCTGCAACAACTATGACACAGTCTCAAGGTGTTGTTGGAACAGCACAATATTTGTCTCCAGAGCAGGCTCGTGGTGAACAAGTAGATATGCGCTCTGATTTGTATTCTGCAGGATGTGTGCTGTATGAAATGCTAACTGGACGTCCTCCTTTTATTGGAGATTCAGCTGTTGCCATCGCATATCAGCATGTTTCAGAAGTGGCGACACCTCTTAGCACACTTGTTCCAGGCATGCCTGCTATGTGGGACAAGATTTGTGCTAAAGCAATGGCAAAAGATAGACAAAATAGATATGCCACAGCATCAGAGTTTAAGAATGACATTCTAGCGTTTATGAACGGTGGAGTGCCTGTTGCAGCAGCGTTTAACCCATTGACTGATTTAGCTAATATGAAGGCGCGTAAACAGGCTGAACAGGATGCTGCAACTATGGCTATGGGCATGACAGATGGTGCTGCAACTCAATCGTTCAATCCTATTACTGGTCAAGTTGAATCTGCAAATATTGCATTTTCTCCTAGCACGCGCGCGTCACAAAGAGCAACAATGCAAGCGCAACGTCGTAAACGAGTAGTAATCGGATCTATAGTTGGAGTATTAGTAACAGTATTAGTTCTTCTGGGTGTGCTGTTTATGCTCAATCGAAGTCGTGCTACTGGAGATGTTGTAGTTCCAACATTTATGGAGACAACAACGCAGGATGCTGCTCGTGAAAAGTTGCGTGCACTTGGTTTGGTTCCAGATATTCGTGAAGATGATCATTCTTCTCAACCTGAGGGAACTTTTACTAAGCAATCACCGCGTGGAGGTGAGCATGTTGCTTCTGGATCCAAGGTGACTGTATGGTTCTCGGTTGGACCACAATCAACTCGCGTGCCAGATGTAAGTGGTAAAACGCAAGAAGCTGCTCGTAAAATGCTTGAGCGTGCTGGGTTTAAGATTGCTAATGTTCGAGTAGAAGATAGTGCAGATATTAAGAAAGATCATGTAACTCGCACAGATCCTGACGCAGATTCGTTTGCTGATAAGGGTACGTTAATTACTTTATATATTGCATCCGGTTTAACTAAAATTCCTGACGGTCTTGTTGGTCAAAGCAAAGACATTGTGGTTAGCCAATTAGAGAATTTTGGTTTTACTACGGATGTAGTTAAGGAAGATTCAGATAATGTGCCTGAAGGTTCTGTAACTCGACTAAATCCGTCGTCTGGTTCCTCTGTTAAACCACACAGCTCTATTACTGTGTATGTTTCTCAAGGTGCTTCGAAAGTTGAAGTTCCTAGTATAGATCTTGGTACTGTTACCTTCAAACAGGCGAAGAAAATACTTGAAGCAAAAGGTTTGAGAGTAGTATCTGATTCAATGGCAAAAGATGACGATATAGTCATGAGCATGTCTGAGGAAGCAGGAAGCAAGGTTGAGAAGGGCAAAGCGATTACATTAGTTACACGTCCAAGCCTTGGTTCTTCATCTGATTCAGACTGATTTAGATTTGTATTAGATTAAGTCTGTAAAAAATAATGTATATGCTGCTTGTTCTACAAGAAAAGTAGAACAAGCAGCATTTTTGTATCTCTAATGTTTGTATCTCTAATAAAATTCGTATATTACTTATAAAAATTGATGCGTGAAAATAGATCTGCATAAATAGACTTATATTAGGTTGCAAAGTATGTGATAAAACGAAAAAATAGCTGTTTAAGATATGTTTGTTTATTTAGACATAGTTTTACAGCAATGCGTTATTTTATGTGTTTCTATAGGCTTTTATTTTATTAATATAAACAAAAGGCGACTGCGCTTCATACGCAATCGCCTTAAATGTTTTTATTTTGTAAGTTTTAAAGCAATCGTAAGAATATTTAAAACTTACTACTTAACCCGTTATCATACAGTTGTTGAGTAATTAGACATCTGCTGAAGGAATGGAATTGTAGATGCGCCCCAAGGGAAAATCCACTGGAATAATGCTAATACAATGAAGAAATAAATCAGAATCGAAAGAATCCAACGAATCGCTGTAATACCTGGTTGTATGCGCAAAAGACCGCCAAAAATGCTTGCATCAGGCTTTTTCTTTAATCCAGAATGAATAGCGCGAAGTTCTGGCCATTGCCAAGCAATTGCTCCTGCTACGAAAATCATCATATACACTAATAAAACAACCACCATAACTGGCACTAGTGAAGAAAGACGAGAAACTAGAGATTGTTGCTCATTGTTAATAAACTTCACTTTTCCTTGCTCATCAATAGTAGAAAGTTCTTTTGGAATGCCATCGCTAATCTTTGCCCAATAAGCGAATTTTGCGTAGCTAATCCAGCGATGAGTTGCAGCAGTATACTTAGGTTCGCACGTTGTAAGAGTAAGCATACGTTTTGTTGGTTTCTCACCAGGATGATCAGGATTTGCATCAATAACTTCACCGTGATCTGGTGTAACAATCTTGTAAGAAGTGTACTTATAGACGAACCAATAATCCTTTGTACGAACTACTATTGCGTCGCCAGGCTTCAGTAAGTCTACATCTCCCAATGGCTGACCATAACCATTTCGGTGACCTGCTACTGCAAAATTACCTATTGCACCAGGCATTTGTGTGGTTGGATAATGACCTAAACCACGCTTGCTTAAGATGTCTGGCGTAATGCCTTCTACAACATTTCGTTCCCACTGATTTCCAAAACGTGGTATGTATAAACGAGCTACAAGGTCTTCAGACTTTGGTTTGCTTAAAGCAGGTGGGTCAGTATTCTGTGGTAAAGCAATCTTCGTTTTATCACCAGTTTTTGGGTTTTGCCAAGATATTGCTTGACGTGCCTCTACTTGAGTGTGCTCAGCCTGCTCTCCAGTCCACCACATTTGCCATGCAATGTACAATGCGCAAATAACTGCAAAAGCTATCAACAGTTCGCCAATAATTCCAGCGGCTTGCCACCAGAAATTCGAGCTGCTACGCTTCGTTTTTCCTTCCTGCATATTAGCAGATTGCATAGTGTGCTACTCCTTTATTGATGTATGAAGACTTTGCAACATATTTTATTTGTTTAGCACTTTAGGAACTGTTGCGTACCTTAATGGTTGCAACAAAGCCGATGCTTCAGGGAATCGCAGATTATTCTTTTTCTCCACTTTCCATCCTAATCCAAACGAACTTACATACTCCTTGTAGGTGTGTATGGCTGGTGAATTGTTTAGAGCATCAACCATGCTATCCATTGGACCAATAGCAGATATTTTATACGGTGGCGAGTACTGATGACCTTGCAACATAAGAACGTTACCAATACAAACAACTGCGGAGTTAAATAATACTCGCTGATCCTGAATAGTTATTGCTTCTGCTCCGCCGCGCCACAAAGCATTTACTACAGCTTCAATATCTTGCTGGTGGATTACGTAATCATTAATGGTTCCGGATGTTCCGGAACCATTAACTGCGCCTTTCCATAGAGGAGAGTCGTTGAGAGTTACAACAATTCCAGGTCCTTCAAGTTTTGGAAGTACGGTACTACTTCCAGTATCAGAAGATTCTTTTCCTTCATTAGTGCTGCTACCAAGCGTTTTATTAAGTAAATTAATTTTAGAATCTAAAGATTTTATATCTTCTCGTAAATTTTTTGTGCGCTGTGAATTTCTTTCAACCATTTGACTCGTATTAGAAGTCACAAAAGCAGAGCGGTTTACGCGCAAGTTAAGAACGAATAAATAGCCGGTAAGAAATACTGCAACGGCAACAGCAAAACTGCTTAACAGCGAGTGTTGAGCACGATGTTTCCCAGTTCTCTTAGCCATATTTTATCTTCATCCTTCACGCGTTCGAGTGTAACCACTATTATAGCGTGTAGCCGATTGATTGGAGAGTTACAGTTATGGCTGATGAAGAATTGCACACGACTGCAGCTGACGACGCTGCAAAGAAGAGCGATACGTCAAATGAGAATACTTATGGCGTTCCTATGGACGAAGTTGAAGCAGTGTTGAATGCTACTGCGGATAAAGCAGCGCTTTCTCCACAGATTCAGCAAATGATGCAGAGACAAGCTGAAAATAGGCGACGTGTCGAAGAAAGCATTAAAGGCACAAAAGCTAATGCTGCATGGTTTGTGCCGCTGTTCTGCACATTAATGGTCGTTGGATTAATTTGGGCTGTTGTTTATTATTTGAACCCTGTGCTTCCAATTCCTGGAATTGGTGCATGGAATTTAGTTATTGCATTAGTAATAGTAATGACTGGATTCATTATGACAATGTGGTGGCGTTAGTCTGTAAAACAAACTGCTTAATATGTTTTAAAAGTAGCTATGCAAATGTTGCGTAGCTACTTTTTATTTTGGTGCTGCTACTGCTCGAATAAGTATATGGTTTTTATTGCTATCAGTTGTTGCAATAATTCTTGTATTTCCGCCATCTTGTAGGTTTAATTTTTTGCGTAATGCTTCTACAGGTATTGGAAAGTTACGAGTAACAATATTTGCATGAGTGATATCATCAAAAGTTTGTTTTATTTCGCGTTTATTCATGCTGCATATATTTTCAATTTTCCATATTTTTCCTGGAAATTCTGAGTAGTATTCTTCCGATACGTAAACATGACTATTCGCACTGATTTGTTGTATATTGTATTGAGTTTCTAACAATGAAAAACAGCCAGCTTTCATGATTGCTGCATTTGGCTCATAAACGTATTGCGACCATTCTTGCCAGTTATTTATATCTAAATTTTCATATTTTTTATTATTTTCTTCTTTATTATTTAAAACATTTGATTCAGGCTGTATTGATACCTGATTTGTTGAAGTATTGTAAGTTGCTTGTACAACAGTTATCTGATCATCGTTTGCGCAATATACTGGTACTTTTGTGTGCTGAGAGTTGCTGAGTATTATCAATAGTTCCTTGCACTCGTTACTATGTGCGACTATATGTACGGCTTCTACATTGCCACTAAAATCGCTAACTGTTTTGTGCCAATCAAGCATTGGAGAAAGTTTAATAATCACTATTTCTGCTTTAGTGAGCAATTGATTTTTAAGATCTAATACGTTTGGAGTGCAATCTTCAATAGCGTATGTGCGAGATCCTTGTTTGTTACGACGAGCTGGATCGACGTATATTATCGTTGACTTAGGAATATTTTTGAGTGCATCAAGGCTATTGTTGTTGTAGCACTTTACGTTTGTAATACCAAGTGCATTCATATTGTGATGTGCAATGCTAGAAAGTTCGTTTTGCTGTTCAATGCAAATAGCAGAATCGAAAACTTCAGACATTATTGTGCAATCAACGCCAAAGCCGCCAGTAAGATCCACAAGTGTGCTACTAAAATTTTCTGAATTTAATTTGCTGAGTAATTCTTTTGCAACATTTGCTTTGTATTGTGCTGTTGATTGAGAAGAACACTGTTCCATAGAAATATGCGCAGGGTATATAACTTCGTTGCAGGAAGCCCATTTCGGTAGTTTTTGTTGCGCAATCTGTCTACCTGCTATTTGGTTAATTGCAAAAGGTATGTCGATATTTGCGTTGCGTGGTGCTTTAAGAGCAGCTTTGCTTGGTGACAATTGTGCGTTTTCTTTAATAAAAGTGAGTGTAGAAGCGTTTGCTGGTTCGATTGTTTTTGGAACTTGAAGTGTAGGCATGAATCTCATTCCTTGTTGAGGTGTAGAAAATTTTAGAGCAAGTAAAAGTTAAAATTATGTAGTCGATAGTTTAGTCCACAAAAAACTTAAATTGTGGATAACTCTTATACACTTGTGCACAGGTTCAAAAAAGGCAAGTTATCAACGTTTGTGATTAACTATGTGGATAACTTATATAGTTGTCACCAATTTAGGCACAACTTATACACAATCCTGTGCACATTGGTGGAAAACTACACACGTGTAATTTAACAAATTATGCCTTCAAACAAAACATTGCACAAGCAGTGAGAATAGCAAATAGTGATACAAAATATACTAAGAAACGCGTATTAAACGAAGCTTTTTTAAGTAGCGGATTTTGTACGCCGAGCAATGCTGCAATTGCGGTACCAGAAACTAAGCCTCCAACGTGTGCTTGCCAAGCGATATTAGGCACAATAACTGGCATAGCGAGAGTAATAGCAATCCAAATAATTGTTCCTCGCATGTTTTCTCCTAGTCGCCATTGCGCTACGAGAAGTGCGCCTATAAGCCCCATAATAGCTCCCGAAGCACCGTATGAAGCGACGAACCAATTATTAGTGAGTTTGCACCATACAATATCAGCTACGCTTCCGCCAAAGCCGGATATTAAATATAATCCAAAAAACTTCCATTTACCGAAGAATCGTTCTAATTCAACTCCGAGCGACCAAAGACATAGCATATTGAAGAAAATATGGGTTAAATTTGGTGCGTGAACAAACATTGATGTGAACCAAGTCCAAGGTGTCTGTAACGCAGTGATTGGAAGAAACGCAGTATAGCTTATTAGAGTCGAATAATAATTTGGATAGGCAAAGTTCAGTATCATTTCCAATATCCAAATAAAAATGCATGAATATACTAAAATGGCTGTGGTTGTGTTAAAACGAAATCTTATATTATTTAAAATATTTTTAATATCAAAGTTGTGCATATGCTTATGATATCGGTTTTACTTCACAAATTTAATCAATAACATTATTTAAAAAAGATGCAACTCTGAAGAAAAGCAACTATGATAGTTATTACGCGACAAAAAGCGGTATAGATTGTTGACTTGGACGAGCAGGTCAGCTTAACCGGAAAGGAGCCATCATGGAGAACAGATCCTCTGGCGGTTGGAAGTTCTTTGCACTGCTCTTCGGAGCACTGCTCGCAGGTATTGCTGCGTTGTATGTGTACAAGCAGCATAATCCTGATTATGACCCTTGGGAGGAACCATGGGAGAACAGTTCTTCGCCAATTGACCTAGGGTTAGAAAAAGAAGAGAAAGAAGCTAACGATACTCCTGCCGCCGAGGCATAAGTGACATTTGCTTTATACAGTCCAAAATGAAGGCGATTGCGTATATTCGTAGTCGCCTTCATTTGTAATTACTAAAGAATTGTTGTAAACAAAAGCGTTTGTCTTACATGCAATTTAACTAAAATTTACACAAATAAAAGGCGGAAACTGATTAACAGTCTCCGCCTTTTATTTTCTATGTATTGCTATTGGAGAATACTCAATTACTCAGCAACAGGTGTTGGAAGAGCACCAGTGTGCCAAATGCGATCGAGGTAATCTTCGATAGAGCGGTCAGAAGAGAAGTAACCAGAGTTGGCTACGTTCAAGACTGCCATGCGAGCCCACTTCATTGGATCGCGGTAAGTTTCCTCAATCTGAGCCTGAATATCCATGTAAGAGCTGAAGTCAGCCATTGCCATGAAGTAATCATGGGTGAGCCAATCGTTAACGAGTGGCTCGTACACGCTCTTGTCGCCATTGGAGAAGGTGCCGTCAGCAACCATGTCAACAGCGGTCTTCAAGCGAGGATCAGACTCGTAGTACTTACGGGAGCCGCCGTGATCGTATCCTTCAGCGTAGAGCTTATCAACTTCGTCAACGGTCATGCCGAAGAGGAAGAAGTTCTCTGCGCCAACGCGCTCGCGAATCTCAACGTTTGCACCATCGAGAGTACCAACAGTCAAAGCACCGTTCAAAGCAAACTTCATGTTACCGGTACCAGAAGCTTCCTTACCAGCCTGAGAAATCTGCTCATCCAAATCGGTGGCAGGAATCAAGTTCATAGCCAACTCGATGTTGTAGTTTGGTGGGAAGAACACTGCAAGCTTGCCCTTGCATGCTGGGTCGTTATTCACCACGCGAGCAACATTGTTAATGAGCTGAATGGTGAGCTTTGCCATAGCATAGCCTGGAGCAGACTTAGCGCCGAAGAACACGGTGCGTGGAAGCATCTTGTCTACGTCGATTGTGCCATTCTTGATTCCAGCGTATGTGGAGATAACCTGGAGGATCTTCATGGACTGGCGCTTGTACTCGTGCAAACGCTTAACAATGGTGTTGAACATTGTGTCTGGGTTGATCTCAAAGCCATACTTCTGCTTTGCAAAATCAACGAAGGCAAGCTTGTTCTGCTTCTTAACTTCAGCAAACTTCTTAACGAACGCCTTGTCGTCAGCCAATGGCTTCAAGCCTTCAAGAAGCTCCAAATTACCCTGCCATGCGTCTGTGCCCAAGCCCTCAGTAATAAGAGCAGACATGCGTGGGTTGCTCAAGCGCACGAAACGACGAGGAGTTACGCCGTTAGTAACGTTCTTGAACTTATCTGGGTAAACGCTGGAGAAGTCCTTCAAAGTGACATCCTTCAACAACTCAGAGTGAAGTTCAGCAACACCGTTAACGTAAGAACCGCCGTAGGTAGCCAAGTAAGCCATGCGAACTACAGCACCTTCGCCATTTTCGTCAGCGTCGGTAGCGATGCGCATGCGCTCAACCTGATCCTCAGCAACGCCCTTACCGCGAAGCTCGTTGCGGAACTGCTCGCTAATGCCCTGAATGATTTCAAGGTGGCGTGGCAACAGTTCGCCAATAAGCTTGGCTGGCCAAACTTCCAAAGCTTCTGGAAGCAAGGTGTGGCAAGTGTAGTTGAAGGTCTTGGTGGTGATACCCCAAGCGGTGTTCCAATCGTAGTCGTACTCGTCCATAAGAACGCGCATAAGCTCTGGAATGCCGATAACTGGGTGAGTGTCGTTCAACTGGAAGTTAATCTTGCTTGGGAAGGTAGTGAGATCCGGCTTATCCTGACCTGGGTAGAATACGCGGATTGCATCATGGATAGAAGCAGCTACGAAGAAGTACTGCTGCTCAAGACGCAAAGCCTTACCTTCTGGAGTGGAATCTTCTGGGTAAAGAATCTTAGAAATGTTTTCTGCTGCAACCTGTGGCTTTACAGCATCCAAGTACTCGGACTTGTTGAAGGTGAGCAAATCAAACTCATCGTAAGACTTAGCGGTCCACAAACGAAGAGTATTTACGCGACCAGAATTATAACCTGGAACCATGTAGTCAACTGGTACTGCGCGAACAGACCAAGCTGGCTTCCAAACGCGCTTGCCGTTTTCCTCTACAACTTCACCACCGAAGTTGACGCGCTGGTCACGACCATAATCAATGTGACCCCATGGCTCTTCGTTGCTAAGCCAGTAATCAGGGGTTTCAACCTGCTTACCTTCTTCATCAAAGCGCTGCTTGAAGATGCCGTAACGATACTGGATGCCGTAGCCAAATGCTGGAACGCCAATAGAGGCGAGTGAATCGATGAAGCAGGCTGCGAGACGACCCAAACCGCCATTACCTAAACCTGGCTCATACTCAGCATTGATAACTGCCTTTGGATCGAAGCCAAGCTTAGTAACAGCCTTATTGAATTGGTCAGTAAGACCAGCGTTCAACAAAGCGTTCTCAAGCTGCTTACCCATCAAGAACTCTGCGCTCAAATAGCCCACAGCCTTGGTGTTGCCATTAACCATGTCATGCTGAGTCTGCATCCAAGAGTCCATCAAGTGACGACGAACTGCGGTAGCAGCGGCAACATACACATCTGCCGTAGTGGCCTGCTCTGGCGTTACACCCTGGGTGTACTTGAGGTGCTCTTGAAGTTCTTTGGCAAATGCCGTCGCAGTAGTTTTGGCTTTCGGCGCGACGTGTTTAGTCATATTTGACTCCTTGTGCCGTTTGATATATTTCCTAAAAGTGTGCAGCCTAAAACTTTGTGTTTAGACAATTAAACCATCACCATTTTGCAGATAACCTTTGCAGATAACTACAAGAGGCATGTGAATGCACACAATAACCCCAAGAGTACCACAACCTAATCCCTTTAAATATTTGTATATAACGTCTTAATACAAATATATTGCTGAAAGTAGGTTGTTTAGAAGATAATAAAAATATGTCAGTAATACTTGAACGAGATATAAAACAAGGACAATGTGCTTGGCAATTCTGGCGTGAATCTGCTATTAAAGCACTTGGCAATGGCATAGAAGCCATGCAAATAAATAGTAATATTTTAAATATCTCTTTAAACGACGAAGCTTTAGCGGTTAGATATTCGCTATATCTTCTTGAGGATAAAGTGCCTGGGTGCGCAGTAGAAGTAAGAGTTGCGCCTTTTGGTGCAGTAAAAATTTTGGAAGGACCAGCTTCGGATCCGCATAATCTCACACCGCCAGATGTTATTGAACTTGAGCCTAAAGTATGGCTTAGATTAGCGAGTGGTGTTACTAAATGGCATCAGGAACAGGACTTTGGCAACATAAGTGCAATTGGCGAGCGTGATGATTTAAGCGATATTTTGCCGCTGTAAGTTGGCTTTATTGTAGCTTAATTGCGTATTTACAGCGTGTATTTACAAATATCCTGGGCAAACAGTATTTCGAATGCCCAGGATACGTAAATAAAATAATTTTAATAAATTTAATTTTTAATTGTCGTGTTTGTGTATGAAGTTTGGAATTGGCATAGGGATATGATGATGCGCTGGCGTGTGCGCTCCTGAGTTTGTAGAAGAGTTTTCGCTGCTAACGGCTTTTGCAGCTGCTTCCGCAGCCCACTTGGCATACTCGTCTAAATCATCTTCGTTTGAAGCATCAACGGCATCATTTTCTTGATCTGTGTCATTCTCTTCTGGAAGATATGTATCTTCCTCATAGCTTTCGCTCGACGCAAATGGATCGAAGGATCCTTGTCCGGGTTCGCTGGAATTAAGTTCCTTAGCAAGCTCGTCATAATCCGTATCGGTCGTCAGGTATTTGAGCTTACGGGCAATTTTCTGTTGCTTTGCCTTCTGTCGTCCGCGGCCCATCTGACCCCCTCTAAAAATTAAGTAACAATCAGTTCATCACACAAGAGCGTACCACTTAACCGCAACCGAGTATATTGTCTGTGTAAACTTTTACCATAAAAGCCATATTTTCAGCGTAAAAATACGCACAATTAAGGAGCCTAAAATGCCGGAAGAAGCACAGGTTACAGCTGCTGGTAATGAGATGAGCGCAAGCTTCCTTGCAGCGCGTAAACGTTCAGATGCAACGCTTGAAAAGTTACAAGCTAGCCCTTCGTCTTTTACTATGCTTACTGGAGATCGCCCAACTGGTCGTTTGCATTTAGGACATTATTTTGGATCTATTCGTGAGCGTGTTGCAATGCAGCAGCGCGGAGTAAAAACCAATATTATTATTGCAGATTATCAAGTAATTACTGATCGTGACACCACTGAGCATATTGAAGATAATGTTTTGAATTTAGTGCTGGATTATATGGCTGCCGGAATTGATCCTGAAAAAACAATGATATTTACTCATTCCGCAGTTCCTGCAGCAAATCAGCTTATGTTGCCTTTCCTTTCGCTTGTTACAGAAGCAGAATTACACAGGAATCCTACTGTAAAGTCGGAAATGGAATCATCTGGACATGCTTTAACCGGATTGCTCCTTACGTACCCAGTGCACCAGGCTTGCGATATTTTGTTCTGTAAAGCTAATGTTGTGCCGATTGGTAAAGATAATTTGCCGCATGTTGAAATCACTCGTACGATCGCGCGTCGTTTTAATGAGCGATATGCAAAAAAGAATCCAGTGTTCCCAGAGCCGGCAGCAATTTTGTCTGATGCTCCTGAAATTCCAGGATTGGACGGACGAAAGATGAGTAAATCTTACGGTAACTCGATTATGCTCGGGGCTACTGCCGAAGAAACTGCCAAATTAATTAAGAAGAGTCCAACTGATTCTGAGAGGATGATTACTTTTGATCCAGTAACTCGTCCGCAAGTTTCTGCGCTTCTTACTACCGCAGGTTTAGTTACAGGTAGAGATCCTAAAGATATTGCTGCAGAAATTGGTAACGCTGGTGCTGGCGCATTGAAAGCTTACGTAATTGAAAATGTAAATAATTTCTTGGCACCTCACCGTGAGCGTCGTGCAGAACTTGCAAAAGATATGGATACTGTTCGAGACATTTTGCATGATGGCAATAAGCGTGCAAATGCTATTGCAGAAGAAACGCTTTCCCAAGTGCGAGATGCTATGGGAATGAAGTATTAATTAAATTTCAATAAGTAAATTAATAAAAAATAAAGCCGCTCGCAAGAAAACTTGTAAGCGGCTTTTTGTTAAAAATTAACGAACTGAAACTTAGAACATCACACGTCGTAACGCCAGCTTTTATCTGTAATAACGCGTGCTACAGCAAGACCAATAGGTAAGCAAATAATTACCATGAAAGCGCGGAAAGTCCAGTCTAACGCTGGAAGCGTGTGAAATTGACCAAGATAAAACATTGCGCGATACATATAAAGTCCAGGAACCATAATTACGATAGATGGAACCGTAAGACCTATTCGTGGATAACCCAAATATTGAGGCGCTAATCCGTGACGAACGATAGTTCTCCAAGTAGAAGCTAGCAAACCTGCCAATAAAGCACCGCTGAAAGCTGCAATTTCGGCAGCAACTCCAAAATCTGTCATAGTTAAACGCAATGTGTCAGTAATAGCGCCAATAACGCCAGCAACTAAGCACATTCGTTGTGGAGAATTAAACAGAACTGAGAAGCCCCATACTCCGGCAAAAGCTGTAATAAATCGAAGAACTGCGTTAAGCCAAGGATTTAATCCGAGAGGAGGGAAGCCTTGAGGATTGAGATGTACAAGGCTTGCAACTGTCCATCCCGCAAGAGTTCCCATCAAAATAATAGCCATTGTGTAACAAAGTCGTTGAATTCCTGAAGGGAAATCAATTTTTGCAATATCTAAACCGCCTGTAATAAGAGGGAATCCAGGAATAACAAACAACACTGAGCCAATATATGCAGTTGTGTGATTGAGCGCGCTAGGGTCAAAGAAGCCAATAAGACGCAAAGCCCCAATGCATGATAGTGCACCTATTGCAACAGCTACGAATGTAACTACAAACTGGTTTAGATGCTTCATAAACATTCTGCGACGAATATAGTGACCGATTCCTGCTCCAATAAAAGCACCAATCATGTCGTAAATGCCACCGCCAAGCAAGAACGCAAAGGATGCGCAAGCAACTGCCGAAGCAAGACCAGCAAACCACGGTTTGTATAGCGGTTTCCTATTTTTAATCAAATCAAGACGGTCGTGTACTTCCCTAACTGTAAGAGGATGATCATTTTTAGATTCGTCATTACTATTAGATGCGTTTACGTGCGAAAAATGTTCAGCGTAAGCACTTTCTGGCTGCAATGCAAAAATGCCGCGTGGTTTTTCTTTTTTTATAGCTTCTTGCAACGCTTTCTTTTTTGCAATTTTAGTAGCATTTTCTTCAGACTGCTTAGCTGTTTGTACAATGGTATGTTCGTCGTCGCTCGCTTGCAATGTGTCAACTAATTCCTTAGAAACAGCAGCTTTAGAGTGATATAAAGAATCGTTTCCAAGCTTGACGTTAAACCAATCTGCAAAATGTTCTAGAAGCCAAATGCGCTCAGTGTTAACACCTGTGGTTGGAAGATCTACAACTTCAGTAATTCGCTCATGCTTATCAGTACAAGTTGCCTCAATATCTGTGAGATTCACGTCTGCGCGCACATGTACACCCATTGGTTCGCCGATTCTGTGCATAAGCTCGCGAACTCGGTAGCTTCCTGTGCCTGCTCCTAAACCGAGCGCACCGACGCGAATAATAATACTCGATTTCGCAGCAATTCCTGCTTGCGTAACTGGTTTATCCCAATCTCGCTCAACATCGTCCATATCGAGTGGAATAGCATGAGTATGAAAACGCCCAGAAGGTTTTCCGACTATATGACCAGTCGAAAGAATTTCAGGCTTATCGCAATCGCAGTTGTTGATGCTGTTGTCGTATTCATTATTCTCAATATTATTCTCTGCTGTACTCACAATTTTTTAGTATACGCAACCCCGTTGCCGAGTTATATTTTGTTGCTAAATCAGCATTCTTTACTACGTCCGGTGGTAGTTTCACAATTAACTTGGTATCTCGCTGGAAACAAGGCTGTGGGCTTGCAACTTCTGACCTACATAACCGCGGAGGAGCTGCGGAAGTCAGACGACCAAGCAACCTTAGTCTGGCGTAAGGAGGTCTGATGGCAACAGAAAATCAGCAGGTTACTCCGGCAGACGCAACTATTGTTACGTCTGGTTTAGGGCGAAAAGGCCCAGAGGAACGTGACCTTCCAGCATCACTTAAGCAAGACATGGATTTGTGCTTGCATATTCTTCGCGATGTTCTTGGCGAATTCGATGAAAAATTATTAGCAGTATTCGACGATGTGCGTTTGAATGCTGTAGAAGCTAGTGCGGCTCATTTTGCGCAAATGGTAGACGCAAAAGTAACTGCAGATGATGGCTTAAGTAAAGCTGTTAGCAAGCTCAACGGAATGAATTTGCACGATACGCAGCTTTTAGCTCGTGCTTTCGCAACATATTTCCACTTGGCAAATTTGTGCGAGGAAAATTATCGTGTTTCTGTACTTCATCAGCGTGAATGTGAAGTTGAAGATTCATTGCCTGTTGATCCAGTTAACGAACTAACTTGTGCTTATCACAAGTTGCTCACTGAAATGAGCCCTGCTGAAGCGAAAGAATTGCTTGCAAAGCTTGAGTTTCATCCTGTATTTACCGCGCACCCAACTGAAGCTCGTCGTAAAGCCGTTGCAGGTAAGATTCGCAGAATTTCGCAATTACTAAGCGAACATCATCGTTTAGGCGGATCTGATAAGCGCGAAAATTATCGACGTCTCTATAACGAAATTGATGCGCTTCTTCGCACTTCTCCGATTGCTTTGAAGAAGCCAACTCCAGTTGAAGAATCTGACACCATTCTCGACATTTTTGACGCCACTTTGTTTGACACGATTCCAGTCGTGTATCGTCGATTTGACGATTGGCTGCTTGGTAAGAAGGCTGGATTAGTTCCTCCGCGTTGCCCTGCATTCTTCCATCCAGGAAGCTGGATTGGTTCAGATCGAGATGGCAATCCTAATGTGACAGCTAAAGTGAGCCGTCAAGTCGCTCGAAAGTTTAGCGATCACGTGCTAGCAGCTTTGGAGAATCGCACGCGCGAAGTTGGCAAGTGCTTAACTATGGAAACTCGCACAACTCCTCCAAGCGTGGAGTTGCTTGAGTTGTGGAATCGTCAGCGCGAAATGAGCGAACAGCTTACAGAAAACGCTTCAGACGTTTCTAATAGTGAGCCACATCGTGCAGTAATGTTGGTAATGGCTGACCGTTTGCATCGCACTATTAGCCGCGATACGGATTTGATGTATCATTCTTGCGAAGATTTCATTGAGGATTTGCAAATTGTGCAACGCTCTTTGGCAGAAGGCGGAGATCCTCGTGCTGCATATGGTCCTTTGCAGGATTTGATTTGGCAAGCGCAAACCTTTGGATTCCACATGGTTGAAATGGAATTCCGTCAGCATTCTCTCGTGCATTCTCGCGCTTTGGAAGATATTCGCGAACATGGATTGCATGGCGAACGCGGTCCGCTTCAGCCAATGACTCGTGAAGTACTCGATACGTTCCGCGCTTTGGGAGCAATTCAAAAGCGCAACGGTATGCGCGCTGCTCGACGTTATATTATTTCCTTCGCAAAGTCTGCTCAGCATGTACGTGACGTATTTGAGCTAAATCGTCTTGCTTTCGCTCACCCACAGGATGCGCCAACAATCGACGTCATTCCGCTGTTTGAGCAGTTGGAAGATTTGCAAAACTCTGTAAATGTGCTTGAGGAGATCATTAAAATTCCTGAAGTGCAAGCTCGTCTTAAGGCTACTGGCCGCAAGATGGAAGTTATGCTTGGCTACTCGGATTCTTCCAAGGATGCTGGTCCTACTTCCGCAACGCTTGCTTTGCATTCTGCTCAGGAGCGCATTGCTAAGTGGGCTAAGAAGCACGATATTGATTTGACACTGTTCCACGGCCGCGGCGGTGCTGTTGGTCGCGGTGGCGGTCCTGCAAACCGTGCAGTGCTTGCTCAGCCAGTTGGTTCCGTCAACTGCCGCTTCAAGCTTACTGAGCAGGGCGAGGTTATTTTCGCACGATATGGCAATCCAATTCTTGCTATTCGTCACGTTGAATCCGTTGCTTCTGCAACTTTGCTTCAGTCTTCGCCAAGTGTTGAGAAAACTAACACTGATATGACGAAGAAGTATGCGGATATGGCTGCAAAACTTGATGTTGCAGCTCATGAGCGTTTCCTTGATTTGCTGCAAACGGATGACTTTACTCCATGGTTCTCTACGGTTACGCCGCTTAGTGAGATTGGTTTGCTTCCAATCGGTTCTCGCCCAGCTAAGCGCGGTTTGGGTGCGAAGTCGTTGGATGATTTGCGCACAATCCCGTGGGTGTTCTCCTGGGCTCAGGCTCGCATTAACTTAGCAGCATGGTACGGATTGGGTACTGCTTGCGAAAAGTTTGGCGATTTGGAAACTTTGCGTCGCGCTTACGAAGAGTGGCCGCTGTTTAGTACTTTTATTGACAATATTGAGATGTCTTTGGCTAAAACGGATGAGCGTATTGCTCGCATGTACTTAAGCCTTGGAGATCGCGAAGATTTGAGTGATAAAGTACTTTCAGAAATGCAGCTTACTCGCAAGTGGGTTTTGCAAATTGTTGACGACAAGTGGCCTTTGCAACATCGTCACGTGCTCGGTCAGGCAATTCGCGTGCGCTCGCCTTATGTTGACGCGCTATCTGTAATCCAGTCGCTTGCATTGCACAAGCTTCGCAACAA
Source organism: Gardnerella sp. DNF01159 (assembly GCF_049244215.1). Classification (NCBI taxonomy): domain Bacteria; kingdom Bacillati; phylum Actinomycetota; class Actinomycetes; order Bifidobacteriales; family Bifidobacteriaceae; genus Gardnerella; species Gardnerella sp. DNF01159. The sequence continues at coordinate 35,908 of NZ_CP058387.1, forward strand.
GGTAGACAAAGAAGAGCTTAGCGAAAGCCAGCAGGCAGAGTTCATCTACCTTATTCTTTGCACTGTTTCTGGTGTTGCTGCAGGCTTGCAGAATACTGGATGATTTTATAAGTTTATATGATTAAGAAAAGCCTTCGTACTGCTTTATTAGCTGTGCGTTGGCTTTTCTTTTTATAATCATATTTTATAAATTTTGTTAGCTTTTATAGCATATTTTCTATTTAACACAGTAACGATAGAATATGTTTTATAAGTCGAAGTGTTTTTCAAAATTTGTTGATAGCTTGTATTTGTCACCTTTGCGCAAGCGCATCAATACAAGGAGGTAATAATGCACGAGACAGTCAAAGAAGATCTTTTAAAAGAAGATTCACTTTTGGCTACATCTGTGTGGAGCGCGATGCTAGCTGGTAATCGTAAGTTTGCAGAAGGCTCATTAAATTGCCATGGACTTAGTGAAGAAACGAGATTATCTCTTATTGAAGGTCAGCATCCTGGAGCTGTTGTTCTTTCCTGTGCTGACTCGCGCGTGGCTCCAGAATTTGTGTTTGGTGCCGGTTTAGGTGATATTTTTTCTGTTCGCACTGCAGGCGAAGTGCTTGATGATGCTGTAATTGCATCTTTAGAATACGCTGTAAGCGATTTGGGAGTAAAAGTGCTTGTTGTTCTTGGACACGAGCATTGCGGTGCTGTACAAGCCGTTTTGCCGAATGTGCAAAAGCTGGTTTCTAAATACGGCGAAGATGAAGCAAACGAAATAATTGAGTCTAGCGAGTCAATATTGCTTCGTTCTTTAGGACCGGCTGCGCTCGCGGGTATTGAAGAAGACTTGAGCACGGACGATATTGAGCGCATTCACGTGTCTAATATGTTGACTGAAATTTGCGACAAATCTCAAATTATTCGTGAAGCCGCTTTTAACGATAACCTTATGCTAGTTGGCGCTAGGTATAGAATGAGTGATGGTTTAGTAGAGGTTCTTTCATGCTAAGTAGCATGTAGTCGCATTTTTAACAGAATTATTAATACGTTGTTAGGTTACAGATATGAATCAATCATCTAAAGATACGCTTGATGCAAATTCTGCAAATTCCACTAATTCTGCGAACTATCTTTTCTTGCTTGTCGGAGCTCCTTTAGTAGCTTTTATTATTGCAGCTGCTCCTGCTTTACAAGGGCAACATCCTTGGTTTCTCATTGATACAACAATTCGAGGTGTTTCCGGCTTGTTGCTACAAGCTATACCTTTTACGCTCATAGGTGTGCTTGTTTCTGCTGCAGTAGAAACTTGGGTAACTGCTGATTTTATTGAGAAACATGTTCCAAAATCTACAGCAAATGGTTTCTTGGCTGCCATATTAGCCGGCGTCTGTATGCCGGTTTGTGATTGTGTAGTCGTTCCAACGTTTTCTCGTTTAGTTGCAAGAAAACTACCATTGCCGTGCGCCATAACTTTTCTATGTGTAGTTCCTGTTGTAAATCCAGTATCTGTATTGGCAACATTTTATGCGTTTTCTGACGCTCCAGCTGTTGCTATTATGCGTATTGCGCTAGGTGTTGGTATTGCATTACTGGTTGGATTAACTTTTGTTATATTTCCTTCGAAAATCAATATTTTGCGTAAGAAAATTTTAGTAGAAAACGAATCTTCTTTACATTGTTCTTGCGAATTGAATAACGAAAGTAATCTCACAAAAAATAATATTGAAAAGCATAGTATTTCTGCGCAAATTCGCAAATATGTGCAGCATATACATCAGGATTTAATAAAATTAATTCCAATTATTGTATGTGGAACTATAGTTGCTTCTGTAATTCGCGCATGGCTCGGAGCTGATCCTGCTTCTCGCGTGCAAGTGAGTAATGTTTTCATTGCTATTCCTGTAATGATGGCTATTGCGTACGCAAGCTCTCTATGCTCCAGCTCAGATGCTGTAATTGCAAGAAGTTTAGCAACATCATTGCCTATGTCGTCGGTGCTAGTATTTCTGCTGTTTGGTCCTATGCTTGATTTAAAGAATACGCTTATGCTCGTTGAGGATTGCCGTGGTAAATTTGTGTGGCGCTTAACATTAACTATTGCTTTTGCGTGCTTCCTAGCGTCATTATTAGCTCACTGGGCTTGGGGGTTCATCGCATGAAAAAGCAAAAATGTGTTGAGCATAATGCTTGTAAAAAAATCACTTTAGCTCAATTGGTAGAAGCTATTTTATTGCTATTTTTTGCAGTCATAATTGCGGAAGTTACTTTAAGCGGTAGATATACGCTTTTTACTACGCCTAGAGCATATTATTATTTGTTAATTACTGCTATTTTGCTATTTATTTTGTCTATATGTGCTGCGATTGGATGGTTTTCTGTTTCTTCGCGCGATGTTTGGCGTATGTTTGTAGCTTTCGTTGTTCCTGCGCTACTTATTATTGTTCCTTTGCGTTACGCTCAAAATATTAGTGTAGATGGATTCGACCAGTATGCTGGCGGTCGTGCTATTGCTATTCGTAGCCAAAATTATCCTTTGCCAGGATTGTATGAAAAATCTCATGAGATAACAGTTGATGATGATGATTTCGGCTCCTGGTATGACGAAATCGATCATAATGCTGCAAAATATGATGGATATGCGATTACTCTTACAGGTTTTGTCAGCAGAGATTCTACGTTGAATGCAAATCAATTTAGGGTATCTCGTCAGCTTATGTCATGCTGTATTCTCGACATGTCTCCGTTTGGATTAGTTGCCGAAAAATCAAATATTGGCGAAATTCAAGATCATGAATGGGTGCGTGTTCGTGCACGCGTTTCTAGAGGCAATATTGGCATTCCTGGATATCAGCATCCTGGAGTTGTGCTGCACGTTATATCAATGCAAACAGCTCAAGCTCCAACTGGATATTTTTATCGCCCATAAATAATTTATCTTCGTTAATGGTGATAATTATTTTAGAATTGTTGATATCGCATAGAAGTAAACTAAGATAACAAGTATGGCGATTGGTTTTAATATTCTACTCATTATGATTTTTTTGCTATTTGGTTCCGTATTTGCGGCAACCGAATTAGCTTTAGTGAGCTTGAGAAGTTCGCAAATTGATCGCATGGAATTGCAGGATGCGCGTGGCGCTAGAGTTGCAAAAATTGCCCGCGACCCTAACACTTTTCTATCTGCTCTACAAATTGGAGTAACTCTTTCTGGCTTTCTTTCTGCATCGTTTGGTGAGTCTGCTTTAGCTCCGTATGTTGTGCCGGTTGTATGTTCATGGGGTGTTTCTTCGCACGTTGCTGGCCCACTTACAACAATCTTTCTAACTCTTGTTATTTCTTACTGTTCTATTGTTATTTCTGAATTAGTTCCAAAACGTATTGCTATGCAGCGTGCTGAGCAGATTGCGCGAGCGGTTGTGCCGGCGGTTGATGTTTTCTCAAAGATTTGCAAGCCTTTAATTTGGCTTATTGGAAAGAATACTAACGGTTTTGTGCGCATTCTTGGCTTTGATCCTAATGAGAAGGAAAGCGAAGTTTCTGACGAAGAATTGCGTGTTCTTGTCAATAGCAATAAACGTTTAAGTCAGGATGAGCGTACTATTTTGGATGATGTGTTTGATGCGTCTGAAACTATTGTTGCTGAAGTAATGCGTCCTCGTGCTGATGTTGAGTTTTTGGATGGTTCATTGAGCCTTGAAGAAGCTGCCGCGAAAATTCGTGAGCTTCCGTATTCTCGCTACCCTGTTATTGGCAAAGATTTTGATGATGTTATAGGTTTTGTGCATGTTCGTGATTTGCTAGATGTGCGTGATCCAAATGCAAAAACTGTTGCAGATGTAACTCGCGAAGGAATTAGTCTTCCTGGAACTTCCAAACTATTGCCGAGCCTGGAACTTCTTCGTAAACGTGGTATTCATTTGGCTGTTGTCATCGATGAATATGGTGGAACTGACGGTATTGTTACGCTTGAGGACATGACAGAAGAGCTAGTTGGAGATATTCGCGATGAATATGATTTGCCTGGTGAAACTGAGCAAAATAATGTGAATAAAACAACTGCTTTTGTAAATGGTGTTGCAAAAATTGATGGCGGTATGACCATTGAAGATTTTGCTGACATTACCGGCATTGAGCTTGAGGACGGTCCGTATGAGACTGTTGCAGGCTACTTTTTAGCGCATACTGGTTCAATGGGAAGTGTTGGAGCTGTTTTGCATGATGCGGATGGTTACGATATGACTGTGACTGCGGTTGATGGTAGGCGTATTGCGACGATTGAAGTGCGTCGCCGCGCGTAGTTTAAGCCATAGCAGTAGAATAATAACGGTATTAACAAACCTAAGGAAGGATAGAACATGGCTTTGTTGCATATTTTGCCAGGTCTCGACGAAGCGGCCAGTGAAAAGGCTGTTGCCATTTTACAGAATCGTTTAAGCCACGAGCAGGAAGCTGCTTTGGTGCTCAAGCATGCGCATTGGAATGTTACTGGTCCAGATTTTATTGCAGTGCATGAAATGCTTGATCCACAGGTTGCTGAAGTTTTGGCGCAGGCGGATGAAACTGCTGAGCGAATTGCAACTTTGGGCGGCTCTCCACTTGGCCGCGCAGACGATGTTGTTGCTGCTCGCACATGGAAGCGTTTTGCTTTGACTGGTCGCAAGTCTACAAAGGAGTATTTGCAAGCGCTTATTGAGTACTATAACGATATGATTGCAGACGATCGCAAGGCTATCGCGGAACTTGATGAGCTTGATTTAGTTAGCTCAAATATTATTCAAGATCATGTTCAACAGTTGGAAAAGTTCCAGTGGTTCATGCGTAGCCATCTTGATTAATTATTCTCTGTTTAATTTTTTTGATTCAAACCGCAACACGCTGTTTTCTTTTTATGGCGTGTTGCGGTTTGACATTTTCTGTGTCTGTGCTAATGTAACTACTTGTATGTTTTAGGCATACGAGTTGGGCCCGTAGCTCAGGTGGTTAGAGCGCATCCCTGATAAGGATGAGGTCGGAGGTTCAAGTCCTCCCGGGCCCACGATAGAATGACATCATTCTTTCGAATGGGGCTATGGCGCAGCTGGTAGCGCATCTGCTTTGCAAGCAGAGGGTCAGGAGTTCGAGTCTCCTTAGCTCCACGAACAGGGTTCTGATTGATTTTTCAATCAGAACTTTTTGTTTATCAATTTCTTTCTTGTCGCGTGCCCATTCAATTTTTGGGGAATAACCCAATTTTTTACTGATTACCCCTAATAAAATTAGGGTGACACCCTGATATTTGTCAGTGTTGTAAAAAATATAAAAATGTTTAAATAGTTGAATCTCTTCCCAGAGATTGCGGCATATATTTTGCTGTGGAACTATACACAATATATTGTTAACTTGAAAGGTATTAAAGAGAGATGAAAACCATAAAGGTTTTCATTTTAGACGGAAGGATGTAAAAAATGATTTATAAGATAAAACAAAATATTGCTGATATTTCTGCTGGCGTAGTTTCTTTATTAGTAGCTTCATTTGTTAAAGGTCAAGGTTGGAATATTCAAAATATTATGATTTGGCTTGCAACATTCGTAGCAACATATATCACACTACGTCTATTATTTATGCTTTTCAAAATTGTAAGAACTCTTTTCACTAAAGAACAGTAAATTTTAGGGTTATAGGCCGAATCTATGGCAAATAAATTGGCCTATAACCTAAATTTTAAAAAGATATGAAGCATAAACTTATTAATTTAATAATTCAAATAGTACAATTAGTAATTGTTGGAACTCATTATGGTGCTTTTTTGGAAGCATAATATTTACATGAGAATGCTTCTCATCAAGGCCTATTGGTATACTAATCACATATAAATAAACATGAATATCTTTACGCCGTGTATTGAGCGCAGCTAAATCAAATCTGCTCTCAATGGGTTAACAAGGCGTGAAATCGTGTGTTGGCAGCGTCTTAAGCGGTTAACCTGATCAGCGTAAGGAAAGTGTATGCGTAAACTTTTAGCATATTGCCGTCGTGCACCTCAATTAACAGTCGTAATTCTTGCTTTTCCGTTTATTGTGGCTTTGTACTCGTATAATTTGCCTATATTAACTACTTTCTGTGAGCAAATATCTAATCTTTCGCAGCAAATCTTTGATTTCTTAAATCTTGGTTGCGATATTTCCATAAGTCTTAGTATCGGGAAAACTATTATCGCTATTCTCGTTTTGTATACCAGCCTTATTTCTTTGCGCAACATGATTAAAAATTTATTGCGCGGAACTTTAGGCATTGATTTGCTAGCTTTTGTTGCATTACTTGCAACGCTTTGTATTGGTGAGTTTTGGGCAAGCTATTTGATTGTTGTAATGGTTTGGACGGGAGAGGCAATTGAAGATTTTGCGCATATGAAAGCCCAGCGCAATCTGTCTCTTTTAGTAAGCGCAGCTCCAAAAACTGCTCATCTTATGACTTTGCCAGGTATTGAGCATGAAATGGATAATAATCAAGCAAATGATGAATCATACGAACCGCCATGTTTGAGTGAAAATCAGTGCAAGCCTAGCTCGTGTGTTCTGTGCCGGCATGCTGAATTCAGAAAAGTGGATGCCGCTAATTCTAAGCAATCTAATATTAGCGAGCAAAATTGCGACTATAAACACAATATTTGTCCATTTTTGCAAGCGTCTACAGACGGCGAAATCTCCTCAAATTTGCAGCGTTACAAAACGGTTCCAGTTGATGAATTAAATATTGGAAACGTAATTATTGTGCTTCCTGGCGAAACTGTGCCAGTTGATGGTGAGCTGTTAAGCGGTTCTGCAATTTTAGACACAAGTGCTATTAACGGAGAATCCGTTCCTAGAGAAGTCTATGCGGGAGCTGCAGTGCTTTCAGGCTGTGTAAACGGTGGAGTTGTGCTTATTATGCGCGTAACAAAGCTGTCTAAAAACTCGCAGTATCAGAAAATCATGCAGCTTGTTGAGTCTGCTAGGTCTTCTAAAGCTGCAGTAGTTAGATTTGCAGACATGTTATCTGTGCCATTTACTGTTTTGTCTTTTGTAATTGCTGGTTTTGCTTGGGGCTTTTCTGGAGATGCTCTTAGATTTGCGCAAGTGCTAGTTTTGGCAACTCCTTGCCCGCTGCTTATTGCGGTGCCGGTTGCGTGCATGGCTGGAACTGGGCGTTTAGCGAAACTTGGAATTGTTGTTAAAAGTCAGGATGTGCTTGAGCAATTAAGTCGTGTAACAGATGTATTTTTTGACAAAACTGGCACGTTGACTGTAAAACAGCCGCAAGTTGTAAACGTAGACGTAATCGATACTACCCAGAAGGCTGATCGTATTGTAATGCTCGCAGGTGTTCTAGAGACGTATTCTCAGCACATACTTGCAGGTGGTATTGCTAAAGCGGGAGCAAGCTTGTGGGAAAATGCTCACCCATCGTCGGTTCCGCAGCTTCCTAGCGTGCGAGAATACCCTGTAGTGCACAGTGTTAAAGAAACTGCAGGTCAGGGTATTCAGGGCGTTGTAGACGGTATTTTAGTACGTGTAGGCAGACGCAAGTACGTTACAGAGCAAAACGCGAATCAAACTATAGGCAAATCTCTTGCAGCAGACGAAATGGCAACCTACGTGTCTTTTGACGGCGTGCTGGTAGGAAGAATCGTATTAAAAGACGTGCCGCGCGATAACGCGAAATCAACCATTGACGCATTGTGTACACTTGGTGCACGCTCAATATCTATTCTTACTGGCGATAGTTTGCAAGCTGCAACAACAATTGGTAAAAGTGTTGGAATTGAAACAATATATGCAGATTTACTTCCGCAAGATAAATTAGCGCATGTAAAAAAACATAATTACAATGCGTATAAAAATAAGCAAAATTCAACTGTAACAATGATGGTTGGAGATGGTGTAAACGATGCTCCAGTGCTTGCAGCTGCCGATATTGGCGTAGCAGTAACGGATGGCACAGATACGGCAGCATCTGAATGCGCACAGGTAGTTATTATGAACAATGATATTTCTTCTGTTGCAAGCGCAATAAGAGTAGCAAAACATACTAAACGCGTTATGGTTCAGTCAGTATTGATGGGCATTGGATTAGCAATTATAAGTATGATTTTTGCGGCTTTCGGTTTTATTCCAGCAGTTATTGGCGCAATGATGCAAGAAGCAATTGATGTTGTTGCTATTATGTGGGCTTTAACAGCATTGCGCGAACGAAAATAAAAATATTTTTTGGCAATATTTTTACGATATTCATTACGACATCTTTAATAATATTCGTTTGAGTATGTTGTAAGACGAAGTAATGCGCTAGTCTAATTATGAAAGCATACGAGTTAGCTGCAAACGGTAACGGCTCAAGCTTGTACGTAACTTATTTCTGGCGAAGAATTACATATAAACGCTTTACAGTTACGCTGCTGAGTGATTGAGGCAACCTATGCTTGTAGGCCGCGCTAAATAGCGCGAAAACGGCGAAAAGTGCCGTATAATACAGTTCAATATGGGGATAATAATGGAAAAAAATAACTTAAACGAAAATGTTTCACAAGAAACATCTCAACTGCGTATTGCTGTAATAGGAGCAGGCCCTGCAGGAGTGTACTCTTCCGATATCTTCTTACGTCAGATTGCAAAGCGTGGAGAAGAATTGGGATTAGGCTCTAGCGCTCGCATTGATCTTTTTGAAAAATTGCCAGTGCCTTTCGGCTTAGTGCGTTACGGAGTAGCTCCTGACCATCCAAGTATCAAATTTATTGCGGATGCGCTTGAAAAGACGCTTGATAATCCAAATATTCATCTTTATGCAAATGTTGAATTTGGTAAAGATATTGCATTAGAAGATTTACTTCATAGATATGATGCTGTGTTATTTGCAACGGGTGCTGTGAAAGATAGGCCTCTTCGAGGAGTTCCAGGTGCCGATTTAGACGGAGTGTACGGAGCTGCAAAATTCGTAGAATGGTACGATGGATACCCAACTAGCAATCGAGAATGGCCGCTTGAAGCCAAGGAAGTAGCTGTTATTGGTGGCGGAAATGTGGCAATGGATGTTGCTCGTGAGCTTTTACGAGATCCTGATTATTTGCGCGCTCATACGGATATTCCAGATGACGTGTATGAGGGATTGCAAAAAAATAAAACCCAAACCTTGCATTTATTTATTCGTCGTGGAGTTGCCCAAGCAAAATTCTCTGTTCAAGAATTGCGCGAAATGGAAAAGTTATCCGGAGTGCAAATTGTTATTAATGAGGATGATTTTGAACTTGACGATGAGACTATTGAAGTAGCCGGTAACGATAAGCTCACGCGTCAAATGGTTGAGGAGCTTTTCGCTATTCGCGATATGGCTGAAGATATGGAAGATGGCGGAAACGTTGATTTTGAGGGGAAGCCAGCCAACAAACGCTATATTATCCACTTCAACTGTGCGCCGGTAGAAATTCTTGGTGAAGATGGACATGTGAAGGCAATACGAGTTGAGCGCACGACTACAAGCGCCGATGGCAAAATGACTCGTACTGGAGAGTTCGAGGAATACGCCGTTCAAGCTGTATACCATGCCATTGGCTACCATCCTGCAGAAGTTGCAGGTATTGCTTACGACGAAAAGCGTACTTTGCTTGCAAATATTGATGGGCGCTTAGTGGAGTCTGTAGAAAATGGCGAAGTTCGTGAGCGATTGTATGCAACTGGCTGGGCTAAGCGTGGGCCGGTAGGATTAATCGGCTCTACAAAATCTGATGCTCTTTTGATTGTTAATAATATGCTTGAAGATTTATCTAAAGCTGGCAATGCTAGGCGAATCGCACCTGATCGCGATGAAAATTCTATAGATAAATTATTGGCAGAAAAGGGCATTAAACCAATTGATTACGCCGGTTGGAAGCGAGTTGACTCTTATGAGCGTGAACTTGGAGCCAATGAGCAGAGAACTCGAAAGAAAGTTGTTTCAGCTTCTGAACTTGTAAATATTGCTTTAGGTAGCAAATAATGCCCTAAATAAACTGAAAATATTACTTAGTATTTAAGTTTGTAGTTAGTAAATACGCAGTATATATTCAGAAAAATTTAAGTTCGCATTATTAAGATAGCTCATATGTTGAAAGGCTTGAGAATACACTATGGCAGCTTAAAAGCCGCACTATTTTTTGTTGTTGTGTGGCTTTTTCTTGCCTTATGTTGGGTTCTTACTGGCTCGCATCTGTCTTCACTAATATGGTTCATTATTCCTGGTATTGCATTTAGTGTTTTTGCTTATTGGTGCTCAAGTAAGCTTGCGATTATTGCTATGCATGCTACAGAGGTTAGTGAAGAAGAAGAGCCTGTGCTTTACGCAATGGTTAGAGATTTATCTGCTCGAATTGGTAAACCTATGCCGCGAGTAATGGTTTCTCCCTACGAAAGTCCTAATGCTTTTGCAACTGGTAGAAGTGAGCGTCATGCGAGTATATGTTGTACTCGTGGTTTGATTAATATTCTTAACGAGCGCGAGTTACGTAGTGTTATTGGTCATGAATTAACTCATATTTATAATCATGATATTCTCGCTTCTTCGCTGGCTACTGCTACAGCAACAGTATTAACGTACGTTGGTTCTTGGCTTGTTTATGTCGGTGATACATATCGTCGTGATATTCGCAAGTATTGCAAATTTATTGGTAAATTTTTGAATATTTTATTCGCTCCTATTGCTTCTGTTATTATCAATGCAATTATTCCTGGTTCGCGTGAATTTGACGCAGATAAGGGAAGTAGTGAAATTACTGGAGATTTTGCTGCGCTTGCTTCCGCACTTAATAAAATTACTTACGGCATGCAGCTTCACGAGATGAAATCTACTGCTGGATTGCAGGCTGTTGCTTCTTTGATGATTATTTGTCCGTGGAATAATAACGCTCCTGCGCTTGTGCGTTTGTGTACTGCGCGTCCTACTGTTCAGGATAGGATTGGGCGTTTAATGAGCATTGCTGCATGAATATTTTGTTTGTTGAACTTGCTTGTCTTGTTTATTGAGTTCATAAACTGATTCCTAAATATTGAAGCGGTAAGCTGTGCATGATACCCTTAGATGGTTGTTGAAACTAGTTTGCTTTTAGTTACAGCATGCGGATGTAGTTCATCGGTAGAATGGAAGCTTCCCAAGCTTCAGAGGCGGGTTCGACTCCCGTCATCCGCTCCATTCAGATTGTAAAATTGTATAAGTTGTAGTTTTTGTACATTGGATGTATAAAAACTACAACTTACGCGTTAGTTAAACTTTCTTTTTCTTGCAATTGTCACAATTGTGCTAGCAAACAGCATTAATGCAACGCTAAATACAATTGGAATTATTTGTATTCCAGTACGAGGGAGTGCATTATTGGCTATTGTGGATTGTTTGTGTAAATGAGGGTCTTTCTTTACTAAAGTATTCGTCCACGCAACTTGTTTACCGTTTTCGTCAATAAGGACAATCGTATGATTGCCTTTATATTCTTCTGGGATAACTACGTCGAATACAATTCTGCCATATTCATTAATGTGAACTGTTACATATTTCATTCCATTTGCGCTATAAAGAAGTTTAGGGTTGGAATATATGTAGGCATAAGCTTTTACTGCTTTTTCTAGTTGTAATCTGCGCATGAATTCTGATGTTGCATTTACTGTAACAGTGATATGGTTGTTTTTTCCCGCATAAGCAATGTTATTATTCCCGACGGTGAGAGTGTTGCACAACGCTGGAAGTAAATCTGCAATACTCTTTGGTGCTGATGGAATCTGTTGCTGTAATGTGTGTGATTCTGAGTTTGCGTTAAGCTCTATGTGGTTTTCGCGCATAGAATCGTTACTAACTGCAGGAGTTTGTAGAGTTTTGGAAGGATGCGTTGGTCCGGGAAATCCCATGCTTGGAATTTCCTTATGGTCTTGATCGAACTTATTAGTCTGTGGGGTTGTGCTATTTGCAGACTTATCAGATTCGCCATTGCTAGAGTGCTCACTGTTGCCAGAATGAGATTCTGGTGTTGGTGGAACAGGTTGTGGCTCTGGTTTAGGCGCAGGTTTTGGCGGAACGGGTGTTGGATTCACCGGGTTTGGTTTCGGCTGCAGAGGCACTGCAGGTTGTTGATCAGGCGTCGGTGTCGGCGTAGGCGAAGGCGTTGGTTCCGGTGTCGGTGGAACAGGTGTCGGAGGTACGGGAGTTGGTGTTGGAGCTGGTGTCGCTGGTGTTAGCTCGATCCATGGTGTTGATTTCTTTGCAGGAATTAACTCGGCCCACGTAATACTCTTTTTAGCTGGGTTTAGTGGTGTTGCTGGAATGATTTCTACAACGTGAGCTTTAAGAGTTACTTTCTGTTTTGCTTTGTTTGCAAAGGTTATTTCTATGATAAATGTTGTTTCTCCAGTGTTTGTTGTGTTTGGTTGTTTTACAACTTGTACTGTGCTGTTTTCTGGTAAGTTTTTTAAGTATGGTTTGAAGTCGAAATTATCGGGGATTTTATTGTCTTTTTTGACTTCTATTTTCTTGCCAGGTTCAGCAGTAACATTTGGAAGTTCCTCGATATTAGCCAATCGTTTATGAATGGTTATTGGAACTATAATAGTTTTTAATATTCTACCAGATAGTACGAGTAGTATTTTCCCTTCGTAGTTGCCGCATTGAGAAGTGTCAATTTTGTCGTATTCTGTAATGTCTGTAATGGTAGAGCCTTGCGGTATATCGTTAGGATTAAGAAGATGCTTTATTGTTGTGCCTTTTGGCAATGGATCATTTTCCATAATGTCAATATTCGTAATTTTAGGTTCGAAAGCTTGTTCGTCAGTTTTAATAACTGGTTCGTTAACTAATCCGTCGAGTGCATCAATTTTGCGACCGGTTCCCTCAATTTTATTGCGTTCGCCAACTGTGAATCCTTGGAAAGCATTCATTCTAGGCTCAAAGTAGCTTCTGGATCCATGACCGGCTCCAGAACTTCCTACGCTTATTGCACCTTCGAAATTTCCTATTCCGCCTATTACTGTATCGTTATCAACTTTATAATGAACGGCATAACCTTCTTTAGTTAGTTTATCGCCAAAATCAGATGTTTCCCAAAGCCATCTGTTGAATATATTACCTTTGATTCTCGGAGCGTTAAAAGTATAAGCTTTAATATTAAAAGTTGCGCCACTACTTTTAGCTCGAATTAAGGCTCTTTGTGCTAAGTACCCACCTAAAGAGTGACCTGTAACATATAAATTGCTTACAGTGTTCTTTTGTTTATATTCATCAATTAATTTATCTATATCAGCAGCTTGGCCTGGGTTTGAGCCAGTTCCAAGCAAGACATCATTCCATACATCTGTTGCGCCTTTAGTGCCGCGAATTGCTAATACTTGCACGCCGTTTTGCTTAATAAATGGGTACGCAGGATTCACATTTTCAAAAAGGATAGCGTCAAACCCACTCCCGAAGTGGTAGGTTTCCTTAACTTTCCAGAATGGTGCAAGCTCGTTGTGCATAAGGCGGTACTCATTGCGATTTTCATAAATAATCCTGAGCGGTTTTGAGTAGTCAAGTACTTCTTTGACGTAGCTGTCTTCCCTATACACAAGCTCCATAAAAAGCGCCATATCGCGAGGGCTAATATCCCACCTGCGAGGATTGCTATCGTTTTTGTCATCTAATCCGTCGCCGTCGGTGTCCTTAATAAGTGGATGCGAATTATATCCGTAATATGTGCGTCCGTTTTTTACGTAAGTGTAAAGCTCTTCGCTGTTCTTCAGACCGTCGCCGTCGCTATCTTGATCTGGATCTAGCGCGGCTTTATGGTAAAGCAAAGAATCAATCTGATTATTTTCCAAACGAATTCGACCAGTAGAAATGTCGTGAGCGGTTTGTGCGGTAAGAGGTACGTGCACTGGTGATGTTTCTTCTGCCGCTGCGGTTGTTGCTAGCGAAGGTATGTAAACCAGCGATGAAATGATCAAACCAAAAGTTAATACAATTCCACTAATTGTGTGAACGGTACTTACTTTTCTCATACTGCTATTCCTTACTTTTTGTACAGACTTCTACTTTATTTTGAAAATATTTTTGCGAGCAGCACAACAGATTTAGCTCAACGTGTTGGTTTTATCAGATTTAACAACTTTATAAAATTGTATCTAGTTGAATCAGATAATTTTAATAAGTACCAAAAGTTAATACTTAAGCTGATGCGGTGTAATAGGAAAGAATTTCATTAGATTAATTGATATAGGAAAAGCACTGAGCTACTTGTGATATTAATGAATCATCGGTAAATCAGCACTTAGCTTATTGTTAATAAATTACACGAGATAGCTATCTATTGCTGGTGCTAATTAATAATCATTAATTAGCAGTAATTAGAACGTGCGAACATCGTAGAAGTTGTTAAGTTCTTCCATCCAACGTCCAGTGCCAGAAATATCTCCTCTAGTACCTACGGTGAAACCTGGGAAATTGTTCATACGGGCCTCAAGATAGCTTCGAGAGCTATGTCCTTGCGCAGAATTGCTGACGCTTATAGCTCCAGCAAAATTGCCAACAGAACGAATAACCTTGTCGTTGTCTACTTTGTAATGAACAGCGTAACCTTCTCGAGTGAGCTTATCGCCAGTATTGGCGACGGCACGCAACCAACGGTTGAAAATATTTCCCCAAATTTGTGGTGAATTGAATGTGTAAATTTTCTTAATCCAGTTGTAGCCTTTGCCTTTAGCACGAATTAAAGCACGCTGTGCAAGATATCCTCCGAGGGAATGTCCGGTAATATACAAATTGCTAACAGTATTTTCGCGACCATAACGCTCAATCAACTGCTCAACATCTTTAGCTTGATCTGGGTTATGACCTACAGCTATTGCAAAATCATCATCGTAATCATTAAATTGGGAAGTTCCACGAATTGCTAGTACTTGAACAGTGCCTTGTTCTAAGAATGGGTATGGACTTACATTTTCAAACAAAACAGCATCAAATCCTCTCCTTTTGTGGTAGGTTTCCTTAACTTTCCAGAATGGTGCAAGCTCGTTGTGCATAAGGCGGTACTCACTGCGATTTTTGTAAATGTCGTGAAGCGGTTTAGTGTAATCGAGTACCTTATTTATGTAATTATCATCTCGATAAGAAAGTTCAGAGAATA
Organism: Gardnerella sp. DNF01159; assembly: GCF_049244215.1. NCBI lineage: Bacteria > Bacillati > Actinomycetota > Actinomycetes > Bifidobacteriales > Bifidobacteriaceae > Gardnerella > Gardnerella sp. DNF01159. The sequence continues at coordinate 51,017 of NZ_CP058387.1, forward strand.
AAGCCATATCGCGAGGACTAATATCCCACCTGCGAGGATTGCTGTCTTGATTATCTGGAATACCATCGCCATCGGTATCGTTCATCATAGGGTGAGAATTGTACCCATAATAAGTCTTACCGTCTTTAGTGTAAGTGTAAATTTCCTGACTATTAGTTAAGCCGTCACCATCTAAATCAGCTTGTGGATCAAGAGGCTTCTTGTGATATAAAGACATATCCAAAGCCCCAGGTAAATCTAAGCCTATAGTTCCATTTGCGATTTGTTTAGCTGTTTCAGCAGTAAGTGGAGTTTTTGCATAATTATCTGCGGTTGTTGCCATTGCTGGCATTGCGAAAGCAGATAGGCTCAAGAGCATGCATAGGCTAGTTAAAAACCCTGTTACTGCATTGCGTTTCATAGTATCCTCCCATATTTTGTTTAGTTTTGTAGTCAACAAATGTATAGGACGACTGTTTACGATTTGTAGCACCTCTTTGTTAACTACGTGCGTTATATAAATTAATCGAAATTTATTTTGCCGCCACAATTGCTATTCTACACAGTTCATCAATTGTATAGTCTACATAAACAAAAGTCCATACTTCTAAATAAATGTTGTTGCTCCTTTTTTGTTTACTAAAATCATTGACGATGTGTATAAGAGTCATAGAAAACATCTATATAACTAGAATTATCAATAGCCATAATCTATTCTTAATAATGAAAATAAAAGCGCAACGAAGGCGCAAATGACCTATTTAGGAGAATGATATGAGTTTAATGAACACACATATTCTTCCATTCAAAGTAAATGGTTATAAGAATGGCGAATTTGTTGAAGTAAGTGATACTGATGTTCTTGGCAAATGGGCAATTTTCTTCTTCTATCCAGCTGATTTTTCATTCGTATGCCCAACTGAATTGGAAGATCTTGCAAACCACTATGAGGAATTGCAAAAGTTAGGCGTTGAAGTTTACTCAGTCTCTACGGATACGCATTTTGTACACAAAGCATGGCATGACGATTCTGAAGCAATTGCAAAAGTAAAGTACACTATGTTGGGTGATCCTTCCGGAGCTCTTTCGCGTAACTTTGATGCTTGGAATCAAGAATCCGGTTTAGCTCATCGCGCTACGTTCCTCGTGGATCCGCAAGGTATGATTCAGTTCTTTGAGATGACCGCAGACGGAATTGGTCGTAACGCCGACGAGCTCCTTCGTAAAGTTAAAGCAGCACAGTATATTGCAGCGCATCCAGGCGAAGTTTGCCCAGCAAAATGGGAGCAGGGCGAAGAAACCTTGGAACCTTCTATCGATTTAGTCGGCAAAATCTGATTTTTGCAATTAAATATTAAAGAATCTTTTTTAAAGAATATTCTCAATGCGTAGGGAGCTACGTTCATAGTTTCCTACGCATTCGCTTATTTTTACTTGTGACTAAAATTACCGAAGGAAGTAAATTATGTCTTTGTTGAATGCGTCATTAACTGCTCAGCTTTCAGAATTACTAAAAAAGATGGTATCTAAAATAGAGATCGTTTCTTACGTTGATAATTCTGAAACATCTCAAAAAGTTAAATCCTTACTGGAAGAAGTATCTCAGCAAAGTGACAAAATTAGTATTTCTGAAGTAAATAATAATGAAATTAGCAATGTAAAGCGTAAGCCAAGCTTTGAATTGCGTAGAAAACTAGATAATCCAGTAAATGGAAAATCTACTGTATCGGTTAGTTTTGCGGGATTGCCTTTAGGGCACGAATTCAGTTCTTTAGTATTAGCGCTTCTACAAGTAAGTGGCTATGCGCCAAAAATTAGTGATGAGCAACGCGATGCAATACTAAAGCTTGGTTCACACAATGTGACAACATACATGTCGGTAACTTGCCTGAATTGCCCAGAAGTTGTGCAATCGCTTAATACCATTTCTGTTATTAACCCTAAAATTCAGCATACTGTAGTTGAAGGTAGCGCTTTCCGTGAAGAAGTAGATAAACTCGGTGTAATGAGCGTGCCAGCAGTTTTTGAAAATGGCAAACTTATTTCCTCCGGACGGGCAGGAATTGACGAACTTGTATCTGTGCTTGCATCACAAGAAAAATCTGTTAAGCAGGATGAGGATGGCAATAATGGTAATAGCGTTTCTTCGGCAAATGTTGCGCTCGCAGAAAAAATGAATTCGCAAAATCCATACGATATTGTTATTGCTGGCGGCGGTCCTGCTGCTTCTGCTGCCGCAATTTACACTGCTCGTAAGGGTTTGCGTACGGCTATGATTATGGATCATCGTGGCGGACAGGTTGTAGAAACTGAAAGTATTGAAAATCATATTTCCCAAACGCATACGACTGGTTCTCAACTAGCAGCAGATTTAACTAAGCATATTTCTCAATACGATATTGACGTATTTACTCCTGATTGGGCAGACTCGCTCGATTTATCTAAGGAACCATATGGGTTACATACTATTCATGCGCGTTCTGGCGGATCTTTGAAAGCGCGTGCAGTGATTATTGCAACTGGCGCGACTTGGCGTACGTTGGGCGTTCCTGGAGAAGATGAGTATAGGAATAGAGGCGTATCATTCTGCCCTCATTGCGACGGCCCACTTTTCAAAGATAAGAATGTTGTCGTTGTTGGCGGCGGAAATTCTGGTGTTGAAGCTGCTATTGATTTAGCAGGAGTTGCAAAACATGTGACGGTGGTTGAGTTCATGGATGTGCTTAAAGCTGATCAAGTATTGCTTAATACTTTGCATAAATTACCTAACGCTGAAGTTATTACGAGTGCTGCCGTAAGTAGTATTGAAGGTAATGGTAGTAAAGTTACTGCAATACGTTACATAGATCGCAATAAAGCAGACGATGATGAAAACAGAGAACATATTGTTGAAACCGATGGGGTTTTTGTGCAAATTGGTTTAGCTCCGAATACTCGTTGGCTTGTAAATAATATTTCTCTCAATAATCGAGGAGAAATTATTACGAATCGCGCTGGATGCACTGATACTCCGGGTGTTTTTGCTGCTGGAGATTGTTCAGACGAACCGTATAAGCAGATCGTTACAGCGTATGGTTCTGGAGCCAATGCTGCGTTATCTGCATTTGACTATCTTATCCGCAGCCCGCAAAATAAATAATTTATAAAATTTATTATGCAATAAACAATGGGAGGCGTCTTATGAATATTAGAGCGTTAGAATATCTAATAGCTTTTGCACAAGAAGGAAGCTTTACCAAGGCGGCTGTTCGTATGCGCGTCTCTCAGCCTACTCTTTCAACGCAAATTAAAAAACTTGAAGAGACTTTAGACGTAGAACTTATTGAGCGCACTCCCGGGAAACAAATCTTAACTCCTGCTGGGAGGGAAGTGGTTTATTACGCTAAACGTATTCAGGCAGATATGTCACGTATTCGACAAGCTGCAAGACGCTCAGAAGATCCATGGTCATCTACAGTAGTTTTGGGTGTGTTCCCAACGTTAGGACCATACTTACTTCCAAGAATTATGCCTGCACTCAGGCGTTTAAAACCAAAACTTACTATTCGTTTTATAGAAGAAAAATCAGCGAAACTTATTGATTTGCTAGATAGTGGTCAAGTCGACGCAGCTATATTAAGCGAAAGTTTGAATGCGCCTTCAATAAAAGTGTGTCATGTTTTTGACGAAGATTTTCTTCTTGCGACTTCTACAAATTCTTTGCTAGGACACGAGAGTAAACCAATTGAACTTTCAGATTTGTCTACTCAGAAAGTGCTTTTACTAGAAGATGGGCATTGTATGCGTAGAAGCATGCTCGATGTATGCCAAAAAGTGGGGGCGAAGCAATCAGAATTTAGGGCAACGTCGTTAGAAACTTTGCGATATATGGTTGTAGGTAGCAAAGATGTGACATTATTGCCGCGTCTTGCAACTGTACCTCCAATTGTGCAACCAGTTGGTTTGATGTTGCGTGAGTTTAAGAATCCTAAACCTTATCGATCGTTATATTTGAATTGGCGCGCAGCTTCTCCAGTAGACAAAATTATGGAAGGATTGTGCACAATAATTAGTTCAGCATGCTCTGATTTGCATAAAAAATAAGTGGGATATTCTGCTTAAAAATAAAAATAAAAATAGGCACTTCTGTATGCTATGTTAGCTACAGAAGTGCCATGTTCTTCTTCTCTTACTTTTTATTCTCACTTTATTTTGAGAATTATCTGCCTCGTTTTATTTGCTGTGTTTTATTTGTTGCTAAATTAATGATTTATAATTCAATTCCAAGATAGCGTGCTACTTGATTCACATCCTTATCTCCACGGCCGGAAACTGTTACTAAAACAATGTCATCCTTACTCATCTTTGGAACCATCTTCATAGCTTGTGCTATTGCATGTGAGCTTTCCAAAGCTGGGATGATTCCTTCAACTCTAGAAAGTGCGCGAAAAGCTTGAACTGCTTCATCATCAGTGATTGCGTAGTATTCTGCGCGACCAGAATCCTTTAAATATGAGTGTTCTGGGCCGACTCCAGGGTAATCCAATCCCGCAGAAATAGAGTAGGCTGGAAGCTCGTTACCGTCATCATCCATAAGAACATAAGTTTTCATGCCATCCGTAATGCCAACTTTTCCATTCGTCATAGTAGCAGCATTTTGAGGAGTATCAGCGCCTTTACCTGCGCCTTCAGCACCAATCAATCGTACAGACAGATCATCAATATATGCTGCAAAAGAACCAATTGCATTAGAACCGCCACCAATGCAAGCAATTACAGCATTCGGCAATCTGCCTTCCTTTTCTAGGATTTGCCTTCTCGACTCTTTGCTAATAACGCTTTGAAAATCGCGAACCATTTGTGGATAAGGGTAAGGTCCCACTGCGGAGCCAACGATGTAGAAGGTATCATCCAAGTGCTGTGCATAATCCATAAATGCTGCAGTTACAGCATCTTTTAAAGTTTTTGTGCCTTCTTGAACAGCATGAACTTTTGCACCGAGCAAAGTCATTCTAAAAACGTTAAGTTTTTGGCGTTCGCAATCAAGTGCGCCCATAAAAATTTCGCATTCCATGCCGAATCGTGCTGCTGCAGCAGCAGTGGCAACGCCATGCTGACCGGCTCCGGTTTCAGCGATAATGCGCTTTTTACCCATGCGTTGAGCGAGTAAAATTTGTCCGAGAACATTATTCATTTTGTGAGCGCCGAGATGGTTTAAATCTTCGCGCTTTAAATATACTTTTGCGCCGCCTAAATATTTTGTGAAAGATTCAGCATAGTATAAAGGTGTTTCGCGACCGTCGTAATCTTTTAATAATCCAGCTAATTCATTGCGGAACTCTGGATCGTCTTTGTATTGTAAGTAAGCTGCTGCTACTGCGTCGAGTGCTGGACGAATCATATCTGGTACGTACTGTCCGCCAAATTCACCGTAATACATGTTTTGTTCAACTGCGTTTACCATAATTTTGCCCTTCTTGTGCGTGCCGAGGAAATCGGCATTAAGTTTGTTCTTTATTATTTTTATGTCGATTATTTTGTAAATTTGAAGGGCGTGTGCTCAGATAACAAAAAGCTGGATGGCAGCTTATATGCCATTCAGCTCAAATAATGTTGATGATGAATCCGGCATAGCCCCGTTGATTGTTTAAAATCAGCAAGCCCACACCGATATGTGAACTCGCTTTTAACTACGCCAGCTGCGCCAGAAACGAGTATTCATGTTCATCAACCTCCAATCTTGTTGCACAAGTTTAGCCTTAGCTGTGACAATGTCAACCTTTTAGTGTTAATTCGGCGTTTCGTGCAGAAAAAATTTAACCCCGGCGTCTATGCGCCGGGGAAATAAAGGAGAGAAGAAAAGAATAAGTTTTAGGTGCTCTGCACCTGCCTTTTTGTCGACAATATTATATAATCACACTATTCTGAGCAGAACAGTAACGCTAACTGATAATTACCTGAGAATTATCTACTTTTCTTCTAAATCTTGCTATTTTAGGAATTACTTTTCTAAAAACGGAATCATTTTTCTAAAAATATTATTCGCTTAAATCAGCGCGATAGAAATGCTCATACGAACGTGATGGAGTTGGACCGCGCTGACCTTGATAGTGCGATCCGTTAACGGCTGAACCGTATGGGTTTTCACATGGTGAGCTTAACTGGAAGAAACACATTTGACCAATCTTCATGCCAGGCCAAAGTTTAACTGGCAAAGTGCTAACGTTTGAAAGCTCCAAAGTAATATGACCTTCAAAACCTGGATCAATGAAGCCAGCTGTGGAATGTGTCAAAATACCAAGACGACCAAGCGAGCTTTTGCCTTCCAAACGTGCAGCAATAGTAGCGTCAAGTTTTACATACTCCCACGTAGCGCCGAGTGCGAACTCTCCAGGATGAAGAATCCATGGCTCGTCAGGAGCTACCTCGAACTGTTCTGTAAGTTCACCCTGATTTTCTGCAGGATCAACATACGTGTAAGCATGGTTGTTAAATAAGCGGAAAAAACGGTCGAGGCGCACGTCAATCGACGCAGGCTGTACCATTTCCGGGGTCCATGGGGTCAAATCAATATGACCCTCATCATGAGCTTTGAGAATGTCGTGATCAGACAACAGCATGACGTCAAATCTCCTTGCAATAAAGCTTATACATCAGTAACTTCATTGTTCGCACGAAATATTTATTGCTATTTTGCGCGAAAAATACAATACGCACAATTGTAGCGCGTGCCGCGGTCTGTGAGTATTCTGCAAGCTATTTCCTGAAAACAAATAAATATTCATGAGCAATCAGCAAAAAATTATACTTGATACTATTTGTCTTCCAATACCCAGTTGCTTTACAGTTATGCTGTTCCTTAATGATTATTTCTTTGAGCGTAAATCCTACATTTTGAAATATTTTCATTACTTCAAACGACATAGGTATCATGCAACCTTTTCGCCTTGTGTCTCCCATCAATATCGCACAAAACTTCCCAGACTTTAGAACTCTATAGCTTTCAGATGCTACTTTTTTCATTTCGTCTAAAAATGGATTAATGTCCAAAAGCGATAAATCATCTGGAATGCATTCGCTATATTTAATTATATTTGCATATGGTGGGTGAGTGCAGACAAAATCAATGCTTTCATTATCTAGAAAATCTAGATTTCTAGCGTCTCCTTTTTTAATGAAAACCTTTCCGTTAGCTCCTTCGTGTTCAAAATCTACTTTTTCGTTGCACCTATTAAGCGCTAAATCATTAACATCCACACCGATGATATTCCTGTTAAGCAACTTTGCTTCCACAAGTGTTGTGCCTCCGCCAACGAATTGATCTAGTACTAAATCGTTTTCTGAAGAGTATCTCAAAAGAAGATTCCTAACAACATAAGGCGACCAGTTCCCGCGCCACTTTGCGTCATGAGTAGCCCAGTTTCCTCTGTTCGGGAATGACCAGTGAGTGGTCATTTCCAGTTCAAAATCATCTGGTTCCCAGCGCGCTATATGATTCTGAGTCACCTAAAAATCTCCTTCATAATGTTATGTTCCATATCGTAAATGTTGTAAAGATTTGGCATGACATCAAAGGTTTCTTCAAGATTATTACGCGCGCTTTCCCACCCCTTGCCATCTGTAAACCATACGAATGTAAAGCCTTTTATATCTTTGCTTTCTAGTGCGAGTGTTTTATAGCTTCTAGAAGTTTCATTTAGTTTGCTTCCTCCTGTGCTGTAGAAATTTGTCTCTATCCCGTACACTGTTCTGTCTGTTTTTACAATAAAATCAAATCGTTTTTCCATTTTTCCTTGATTTGAAATTGATGAAAGATCGACATTCCATTTATCAGAAATTTCATGAATATACATTTCTTTAAAATAATTTTCATTTTTTACGAATCCTGCAGATTGTATGAAGCTTTCCACAAGATCTTCCATAAGATGACCGCCTCGATTCTTTCTTCCATTAGAATCAAGACCTGTTTCAATACCCGTGACATAATCAACTAGATTTGTAACAATATGATGCTGTAAAAGCTCAAATAATCCAGTTTTACGCATAAAGTATTTATATTTTTCGCGTTCAAGTTGTGATAATGAACTGAATCTTTTAGGATCAAAATAAAAAGTATTATTTTCACTATTATCTTGGCAGTATATTTCGTAGGATCTAACAGCCAAAAGTATTGGCACACACTTTATTACTTCTGGATATTTAACTAGTAATCCGTCAAAATCTTTTTCGATATTTTGTGAACCAATAAGTGAATTCAATATATTTAATTCAACTTTTATTGAATCAACATTAGAGTAGACTTTGTGAAAATCTACATAAAAATCATATGTTGCAATGCTTTCGCGAAATGTTGAAAGCCAATTGTTAAAATTTCGTTCCATAATGTTTCTCCATAACTATTTCTTGTGATAACGATTATTTCCGTAAGCGCAATTACTTTTATGAACCAAATTATTGTTCAACAAAATTAACTAGAAATTCGATATCAATAGTTCTTTTATTTTTCCGCGACCTTCCGATTTGCTGTTAATCATCCTGGTAGCGTCAACGCGTTTAATAGAGCATGAAGAGTAAATTTCGTCAAAGAAGTTATCTGCGTAATTAGTATTTTTTGGATCTGAATTGCTAACAACTATTTTCGCGCCTTTTTTATCTAAAAGAGATACAAAATTAGCAAGCTCTACCTGATTTTTATCATCAAAAGATTGGCTTGTATATGCTGTAAAATTCGCTGTTTTTGTAATTGGTCTGTATGGTGGATCAAAGTAAACAAAAGTATGCTCATCAATAAAATCGGCTGATTCCTTGTAATCTCCGCACACGATTGTTACATTTTGCAATTTTTTAGAAATCGCCCTTAAATTATCTTCGTCGCAAATTAGCGGATTTTTGTACATACCCATTGGGACATTAAAATGTCCTTTTTTATTCACTCTAAATAATCCATTAAAGCAAGTTTTATTAAGGAAAATCATTAGTGCTGCTTTTAGGGTATTTTCTGACGAATCTCCAGAACCGATAGAATTAAATAATTCTCGCTTACTTAAGTAATATTCCTTGCGTGCAGGCGTATTTAATGGCAAAAATTCGTTTGATAACTTTTTAAGAGAAATAATCAGCTCCTCGATATTATCTCGAATTACTTTATAAGTATTAATAAGATCAGCGTTAATGTCGCTTATGTACACTTCTTGTAAATCGTACAGGCTTAAAATATCAAATAGCACAGCTCCGCCGCCAATAAATGGTTCTGCATACTTGGTAACTTCTGAATTTGTAAATCTATAGTACTTCTTAATTTCATTAAGAAGTTGACTTTTCCCACCGGCCCACTTCAAAAAAGGTTTTAGTTGTGCCACTTTAATCAAATTCTCCAAGCCTAATATATTCAATTTCCCTTGTTCAACTATTGTACTATCAGCTTTACAAATAAGATTTAGCTTATTTCCAACACTCATAATTGTTTCTCCCCCAAAAGCATACGTTTTATTTTCCCTATATCAGATATTTCACAATAGAATATGTTTTATGTAAAAATATTTCCCTTTAAATTCAATTGTTGAATATTACTTTATAAGTAAATGTTTCAATATCAATAAAATATAAAAATTGTGGATAACTTTAGTTTTTATATCTGTAGTTTATAAAGAAATATGAAAACAATAAAAACACAAAACGCGGCACAGAAACGTAGGTTATGTAAGAAAACTACGTACTGTACCGCGTATTTGTAAAACAGCTTAATAATGTATTTTATTAAGCGGCAATAGTTAAGGCGTTTGCTGCTTTACGTTTTGCAATGAAACGAAGCACGCATTTACGCAATTCGGAAGCAATTAACACGACCATTGAAAGACCGAGGCACTCGAACCATTCCGTTACGCTCAAAGGAACAGTGCCAAATGGTTCATTCAAGAACGGTATGTAAATTACAGCCAACTGGAGCACAACAGAAACTGCTATAGCACCCCAAAGCCAACGATTTGCAAATAAGCCTACAAATACGCTTTGTGAGTCTGAACGAGATGCTAACGCATTCAGCATTTGCGCAAACACAAGAATTGTGAAGCCCATTGTGCGAGCGTGAGTAAGCTGAGCAGCGTGATCCATAATTCCAACAGAACGGTCCGTAAAGAATCCACCTGCCAAATGCATATCCATACCGATTAACGTAATAGCAGCCATGATTATGCCGATAAATACAATATCTCCCCACATTCGTCGGTCAATAACGCTATCGGTAAGCTTTCGAGGCTTTCGATCCATTACGTCGTCAGTTTGCGGATCAACGCCCATCGCGAGTGCAGGAGCTGCATCCGTAAGCAAGTTAATCCACAAAAGCTGAGTTGCAAGCAAAGGCAAAGTTACGCCAACAGAGTTTGGCTGTGTAATTCCCAGTGCGCCAGCGAAAACAACGCCGCCGAAAACAGTACAGACTTCGCCAACGTTAGAACTGAGCAAGTATCGCAAGAATTTACGAATATTGTCGAAAATTCCGCGACCTTCGCGCACTGCTGCAACAATTGTAGAGAAGTTATCGTCAGCCAAAATCATCTTGGCAGACTCTTTAGTTACTTCTGTACCAGTAATGCCCATAGCAACGCCAATATCGGCAGACTTTACGGCTGGAGCATCGTTTACGCCGTCACCAGTCATAGCAACAATGTTTCCTTGACGTTGAAGCGAAGAAACGATAGCTAACTTGTGCTCAGGGGCTACTCGCGCGTACACGCTAGTTTTACTGATAGCTTCATCAAAAGCAATATTATCGTCGTTGCGTGAAAGCAATTCGTCAAGTTCGTCGCCTGTAAGTGCATGCTCATCTTTTCCAATAATCCCAAGATCTCGAGCAATACGCGTAGCCGTAAGAGGATGGTCGCCTGTAATCATAACAGTGCGGATTCCAGCGCGATGAGCTTGAGCTACACTATCTCGAACTTCAATTCGCGGAGGATCAATAATTCCAACCATGCCATTCCAAATCAAATCAGATTCTAGTACGTCACTTTGTTCCGCAACGTCCGCGATTTGACCTGCAGCGTTAGAAACCATGCCATCAACTTTTGAAAGACTATCGACTCCAAGCGGCCTATAAGCCATTCCAAGCGTGCGGTAGGCTTCTCCAGAAAGACGTTCAACAGTTGCTAAAATATCTTCGCGATCGCCGTCAGTAAGCGGACGCACGGCACCAGCTACTGCAATACGCGTGCAATAAGAAAGCAACACGTCCGGAGCGCCCTTAGCGCAAACAATCAGATTTCCAGAATCCGAACCATCTTTAACAACAACAGACATACGTTTGCGTTCAGAAGTAAAAGGTACTTCCGCAACTCGAGTCAAATGAGCGTAACGTTTGTCCGCTTTTGTTTTACGAGCTGCTACTACTAGCGAAACTTCTGTAGGGTCTCCAACTGGCTGCCAACTTTTAGTAGTTTCGTCATAATGTAAATCGCCGTCGTTAGCCAAACATCCGGAGCCTAACGCGCCTAATACTTCTGTAGCAAGATTTTGCGGTACTGCTAAATCTGCGTCCGCAGAACCAATTAATATCATGCGTCCTTCAGGCTTGTAACCACTTCCTGTAAGCTGAACTTCGCCGCTAGGTGTTACTACGCGTTCAACAGTCATCTCGTTTCGAGTTAAGGTGCCTGTTTTATCGGAGCAAATAACAGAAGCAGAACCAAGTGTTTCCACGGATGAAAGCTTTTTTACAACAGCATGATGCTTCACCATTCGTTGCACGCCAAGCGCAAGAACTACTGTCAAAATCGCAGCTAAACCTTCTGGAACAGCAGCAACAGCTAGGGAAACAGAAAGCAGCAGAGAATCAATAATATCTTGAATACTGTGGAAGCCTTCAATCAGCCACATGGAAGCAAGAACAACAGCTGCAATAATGCACACCGCAATTCCAAGAACTTTAGAAACGTGTACCATTTCTTTCTCGAGAGGTGTTGCTTCGTCATCTGATTTTGAAAGCATATCCGCGATTTTGCCAACTTGTGTGCGCATACCTGTAGAGGTGACTACAGCGCGACCGGTTCCTTGCGTAACAGCAGTTCCGTTGAAAACCATATTTGTGCGATCGCCTAAAGCTTTTGCAGACGAAAGCGTATTCGGACGTTTGCTTACTGCAACAGATTCGCCTGTAAGACTTGCCTCAGCTACGCGTAATGAAGCCGCTGCTATAAGTCGACCGTCTGCAGACACGGCATCTCCTTCGCCAAGCACTAAGATATCGCCTGGCACAACTTCTGCAGTATTAATGCGCACCACGCTACCATCGCGCAAAACTGAAGTTTGCGGAGCACTCATTCTAGCTAAAGCTTCGACTGCTTCTTCTGCTCGCGACTCTTGAATGTAGCCAAGCACTGCGTTTGCAATCAAAATAATGATAATTACGATTGAATCAAACGGCAGAATCTCTCCACCGCTGTTTCCTTTATGTTGTGCGCGCTCAACAAACCACGCAATTGCAGAAATAATAGTTGCTGCAATAAGCAAGTAAACGAGCGGATCTTTAAATTGATCAAGGAACCGTTTCCATGCTGGAATTTTAGGAGCAGCAGCAAGTGCATTTGGACCGAATTGATTAAGTCTTTTTGCAGCTTCCTCAGAGCTTAAACCGCATGTAATATCTACGTTAAGTGATTTAGCTACTTGCTGAACATCGCACAATGATGGATCTTTGCTATTAGCTGAAGAGTCAGCTGTTTTATTGGATTGATCAAGAGCGTGATCAACCATATCTTCCCCCTTGGGAGTGCCGCGGAGTAGTCAATAATCGCAATGCTAACGCTATTTTTAGCGCTTCGTATTGTAACTATTGCGCGGTTGTGGAATATTGCAATAGTTTGCAACAATTAAGTACCGTTCTATTATGCCATACAACGCGCCGAGCTTAGAATCAGCAGACTTTGCCAGCTTCAGAAAGCTATTAAACAATGCCTTGGGGGCATGTGAGAATAGGAGTATGACTACGAAAAAAGGGCCGACCAAGGGGTCGGGTGGAAAACATCGCAATGCTTTGCGCGGAAAAGGTCCTACTCCGAAGGCTGAAGATCGCGTGTATCACAAAGCTTATTTTGCTAAGAAAGCTGCTATTAAGCGCACATTTGCAGATCCGCGTTTGGCTGCGCGCCGCAGAGTGGATAAGCTTGGTAGTGATTCAGATGAGTTAGTAATTGGTCGCAATGCTGCTTTAGAGGCGTTAAGAGTTGGAGTTCCAAGCACTCAATTGTATGTGGCTAATCGCATTGAGCATGACGATCGCACGCGCGAAATCGTGAAGTTAGCAGGCATGCAGGGTTTGCGTTTGCTTGAAGCGGATCGCCTTGAAATGGATCGTATTGCGCATAGTACGAATCATCAGGGCATTATTTTGAAAGTTCAGCCTTACCAGTATCACTCTTTGCAAGAATTGGTTGAACGAGCGGAAAAGAAGGCGCGCGCAATGGAAGCTGCTGATTCAGATTCTGCTCGCATTAATGCTCGACCATTGTTTATTGCTTTGGATGGCGTTACGGATCCTCAAAATTTGGGTGCTGTTATTCGTTCTGCAGCAGCTTTCGGTGCTAATGGTGTGATTTTGCCTGAGCGCAGAAGTGCTTCCGTAACTGCTGCTGCTTGGAAGGTTTCTGCTGGTGCTGCAGCTCATTTGCCAGTTGCTAGAGTTGTTAATTTAAATAAGGCAATTCAAGGTTTGCGAGAGCGCGGATGGTATGCAATTGGTCTTGATGGCGGCGGCGATAAGCTTGTTGGAGAAACTGGCTTTGAAACTGATCCGTTAGTTGTTGTGCTCGGCTCTGAAGGTAAGGGCATGAGTCGCCTTACGAGAGAAGCGTGCGATGCTATTGCTGGAATCCCAATTTCTAGCGCGGTTGAATCTCTTAACGCTTCTGTTGCAGCAGGCATCAGTTTGTACGCTGTTGCTAACGCTCGTCGTTTGGCTGCATTGAATCAAAACTGAAATTTTCAAACTTTAAAATCACGCTTGCACTGTATTGTTACGGTGTTAGCGTGATTTTATTTGGTTGGGGCTTTGGATTTGCTGAAGTTTAGTACTTACGCAATTTTGAAAGAAATAATTAAATAGAAATATGCATATTAGCGAAAATACTATAGAAGAAAATAAAACACTTATGAACGAAAATACTGTTACAAATACAGGTACAAATACGAACACAAGTACGTCAAAAACAAAAAAAACTTTAAATGTGACAAAAACTTTAAAAACAACAAATAAATTATGGTTCGTAAAGAATGCTCGTTCACTTATTTTTATTGCATACCTATCTGTCGTCGTAGCAGTTATGTGCTTCCACGAGCCTTGGTTTGATGAAGCTCAAAGTTGGCTTATTGCACGCGATTCTTCGTTTGCTGATTTGTTAACTCTTCGCCCACATTATGAAGGCCATCCGCCGCTTTGGACTTTGCTTCTTTCCATACCTGCAAAAACAGGAGTTCCATACGAAATTGGTCTTAAAGGCGTGCAACTTCTATGCACTGCGCTTTTGGGTGGCTGGCTTATTTTTCGCGCGCCTTTTAGTAAATTGGCTGTGTTTTTGCTTCCGTTTACGTATTTTTTGTGCTTCCAATATGGCGTTACTTCACGCCCGTATGCTCTTCTTTGCGCGGCTTTGTTCATGGTTGCGCATTATTGGAAACAATCTGATTCTAAGTCTTCTGATACTTGGAAACTCGCTTTAAGTCTTGTACTTTTATGTGCAATCAGCGCGTATGGCATTGCTTTAGCAGCAGGTTTTGCTTTTGCGTGGATTTGGAGAGTTGTAAAATCTGCAGGAATTAAAAAAGCTTTCGCTGAAATAGTCTCTAACACTAACAGATTAGTAAGCTGGATAATCCTTGCTTTAGTTGGAATTGCAAGCATTATTTGCATTTGGCCTGCTGCTAACGCTTTCGCATCGCGTGAAACATTCGACGGAAATTCTCCTCTTATACAATTCTTGTCATTTATTTTCGTTATGCCATCAGAAAGTATGTTCACTCAATTTGCTGGCGATGTTTCTTTACGTAGACTTATGCTAAGCGTACCTTCCGCGATTATTTGCGTTATTATTTCGATTTTAATATGGTCTTTCGCTGTAAGAATCGCTTATCGAAGAGGCATGCTTGTTTCTTTGATACTTCCTTACTTGACTTTTGCGGCAATTGCCACGCAATATTTCACTTTGCATCACGCAGGAATCGTTTTTGTATTCTTCGTATCTCAACTTTGGATGTGTATTGCGCGTAAGCCACTGGAATCTAAAGATATTCCGGCGATTATTTTTAGGTTGTTCAAAGCTGCAAATAAAGCTGAAAATAGCAATAGTAAATCTGCAAGTAAATCTGCCGGAAGCAAAGTTATTGCTGGCATTATTATTGTTGTTTTATTATCCCCAAGCTTGATTTGGAACGGGTATTCTTGCGTTAACGATATTCGATTCGACTATTCAGGTTCGCGCGCACTTGCGCAATTTATTAAGCAAAATCATGCTGAAAACATGCGATTCGTAACGTCTTGGCTACATCAAGATGAAAAAACGGATAAACAAGGTAATGTTATTGTTCCTGAATTTGAAGATATTCATCAATATTCGTGGCAGCTTATTACAGCAAATCCTTATTTCTCGAAGAATCTTATTGATTGCAGTTATAAGAATAGCTCGTTTATTACAAATGAGCAGCCATCTCAAGAACAGGCATCAAATGAAATGGGTGCTTGCAAAGCAAAGAAAGAACCTAAATTCTTTGTCACAGAATCAGATAAGCCTTGGTATTATTTTGTGTATTTAAACTACAATATCGACCATTATACTGAGCATACTATTGCTAAAACAAAATCATCTTGGAAAGCAGGAGTCTCAGAAGGAAGAATTATTGTATATGAGCGCAAAAAATAATTAGCGCATTTATATAATTATATTTAAATATATTTAATTACATTATGAAAATGCCCCTGCGTAAGTTAACTAACTTATTTAGGGGCATTTTTATTACAGTGTCTTACTTTTTAATAGTAAAACATGCGGTTTTATTTACCAGAAACCGAATGGATCAAATATTCCACCATCGTCACCATCGTCATCTCCACGTTGTTGTAAATCGTCATCGTCACCATCGTACGAGTTACTTCCGCGTTTTTTACCAGGCTTCTTTTGGTTTTTCTTTAATTTCTTTTCTTGCTTATTTGTGCCATTAACAGCAGTTTCTTCTTGGTTGAATGTAACTTGCAACTTAAGTGTGTTGCCGTTACGAACTATTGTGAGCGTAGCTTTTTGATTGAACGCTGTTGCTCTCACATACCCGAGGAGTGCGTAATTATTGGATACAGGCTTATCGTCAAAGGCAACAATAGTGTCATTGGCTTTGAGTCCGGCTTTTTCAGCAGGGCTTCCTTGATTGACAGAAACAATTTGAGCTCCTCCGCGAGTAATTCCTTCGGACTCAACTGCTGTGCTTTTAATCATGATCCCTAGTGCTACGTGCTTTACAGAACCATTCTTAATAATTTCTGTAACTACTCGTTTCACCAGATTTGCTGGAATTGCAAAGCCGATGCCGATAGATCCTGTAGTCTCCCCTTGAGCTGATGTCGCTGCAATAGAAGAATTAATACCTATGACCTTTCCGGCAGCGTTAAAAGTTGGGCCGCCTGAATTTCCTGGATTAATAGCTGCATCAATTTGTACTGCATTAGTTACAATTTCAGAGCGGCTTTGGTCGTCCATAACTGATACTGGACGATTTAAAGCCGAAACAATGCCTGTGGTAGCTGTATCGTCATATCCAAGCGGATTTCCGATTGCCATAACCGGTTCGCCAACGGAAAGCAGATTAGAATCTGCAAATTGGACTGTCTTTAAATTATTTGGTGAATTGTCTAATTTAAGTACTGCCAAATCAGTAGTTTTATCTGCTCCGACTAATGTAGCTGAATAAATTTGACCATTAGAAAGGGTTACTTGAATTTCTTTTGCATTAGCAATTACGTGATTGTTTGTTACAACATAACCTTTTGAATCAATAATTGCTCCAGAACCCTTCCCCATGCCTTTCTCTAAACGAGTTTGTATAGAAACAACGGCTCCGGAAACATTTTTTGCAACTCCTTGCCAATCCGGAGATTGTCCGCCTTTAACTACTGCGGTCCCAGGGCCAGAAGAATGAGAGCCGATGTTTGCGAAAGAGCCGCTTTGTGGAATTGAAATAAGACCTTGCGAGATTACAAATAGAACTACAACTACGCAAACTATTGCAGAAATTGCGGAGGATAAAATGGCAACAAAAGCAGTTGACGAAGAGCTTTTTGTTTTTCTTTTGTTACCTTTTTTGTTTGTGTCGTTTGTATTTGCTGCTTTTGTGCTAATAATGCTTGTTTTTGCTATATTTTCATTTTCTTCGTTACTTGCATTATTGTTAAAATTCTGTTGCGCTGGTGTTTGATTGCCAACTTCATTATTTGGGTAAGAATTATTGTCTGTGCCGTAATTATACGGATTTCCGAAGCCGTTAAAATTATTATTTCCGTAGTAATTTTGTGATCCAATGTATTGCGTAGGAGCATTGTTGATATTTGTATTATCCGCATCGTTATTTTGGTTTACGGCGTAATTGTTAGCTGGATACTGTGTAGTGTTTGTACCAACTTCATTTTCGTTATTTGTTGGGCCGTAAGCTCCGAATTCAGGAGCTGGGCTATATGTTTGTGCTGGTTGCGTTGTTTGCGTTGGTTGTGCTGGTTGCGTCGGTTGTTCCTGCTGCTCGTAATATCCATTATTTGCAGTTTCATTGGATTCCTGCTGATTTGCACCATACATATCGTCAGCCATTCATCCTCCTTACAAAAGACTCTTAACACACCATAATAAACCATGCCATTATCTATGTAAGAGATAGTATGTTTTTTTATAATTTTTTAAATAATTTGCCTTGTAAATTTCATAAATTTTGCAAATTAATTTGGATATTGTCACAGAAAAATATAAATTGTGTGTGTTTTTTATTTATACTCGTCATGCCTTCTAATAAAGTAAATGCTATGACAAGTCTTCTTGAACATCCACGCGGAGCTGAGCCTGGGAAGCCTGGTGACCGCAAAGAATTTTCGTTTACAACTAAAACGCGACTTTCCAATACTGCTGAAGGTAAAGGTCGTGACGGTGCTCGCTATGGGCGCACCGGCGTAATTCACACGCCTCACGGAGATATTCAGACCCCAGCATTTGTACCTGTTGCAACGCAAGCTGCAATGAAGGCAGTGTTGCCAGAAAGCATTAAGGATTTGGGCGCTCAGTGCATGCTTTCAAACGCTTTTCATTTGTACGAACGTCCTGGCGCGGATGTTCTTGACGAAGCTGGCGGATTGGGAAAGTTTATGAACTGGGATAAGCCAACCTTTACGGATTCTGGCGGTTTTCAGGTTCTTTCTTTGGGTGCTGGTTTTAAGAAGACCCTTGCAATGGACGTTACTGGCATGAAGTCGGATGATGTTATTGCAGCCGGTAAGGAGCGTATGGCTTTTGTTGACGAGGATGGCGTAACTTTTAAGTCTCCTCTTAACGGAGCTAAGCACCGTTTTAGTGCTGAAATTTCTATGGGAATCCAGCATAAGCTGGGCGCGGATATTATGTTTTCTTTCGACGAGCTTACTACTTTGATGAATACTCGCCGATATCAAGAGGAATCTGTAGAGCGCACTTTCCGCTGGGCAAAGCGTTGTGTTGCAGAGCATCAGCGTTTAACCGAGGAGCGTGTAGGCAAGCCGTATCAAGCATTGTATGGCGTTGTGCAGGGTGCTAATTATGAGGATTTGCGTAGGCATGCGGCCGAGCAGATTGCTTCTTTAGATTTTGATGGCGTAGGCATTGGTGGCGCTATTGAGAAGCGAATTATTGGTGATACTTGCGCTTGGATTTGCGATGCTATGCCGGAAAATCGCCCACGCCACGTGCTTGGTATTGCAGCCGTGGATGATATTTTTGCTTGCGTTGAAAACGGCGGAGATACTTTCGACTGCGTGGCTCCAGCTCGCTGCGGAAGAAACGGAGCAATTTTTACTCGTCATGGTCGCTACAACGTAAAACGTGCAGAGTTTAAGCATGATCAGCGTCCGCTTGAAGAAGGCTGCGATTGCTACACTTGCACGCATTATTCCAGAATGTATGTGGATCATTTGTTGCGCGCTAGTGAAATGAATGGATTTACGCTTGCAACCATTCATAATGAGCGTTTCTTTGTGAAGCTGCTCGACGATATTCGAGCTTCTATTGACGGCGGATATTTTGAAGAGTTCCGCGATGAGACTCTTGCACACTATTACGAAAACGGTTCTAAAGGCTGAGAGTAGTTTTGAGCGCAAAATGCTAGGTTAAATATTGCGAATTTATGTTAAATATGATAGCCTTGCACTTTGTATGCGAACGTGGCGGAATGGTAGACGCGCTG
This sequence comes from Gardnerella sp. DNF01159, assembly GCF_049244215.1. Lineage (NCBI taxonomy): Bacteria > Bacillati > Actinomycetota > Actinomycetes > Bifidobacteriales > Bifidobacteriaceae > Gardnerella > Gardnerella sp. DNF01159. Next base: position 70,424 of record NZ_CP058387.1, read on the forward strand.
TCTTCAGGTGGCAGTGAGCGTATGCTCGTGCGGGTTCAAGTCCCGCCGTTCGCACTAGTTAAAAAGGCTGGAATTGCAAGGGCTTTGCCTCTTACTATTCTGGCCTTTTGTGCAAATATAAGGCAACTATATTGCAACTGCAATGCAAAAAAGTGCGAGTATTGTACAAACTTTTATTTATTACAAGCGACGGTGATGTAATGAACACTAACGATGAACTAAATATCAATAATGTAGGTGACAATTCTTACGATCCACATATTGGTCGCGAATCTCACGTTGTGCCGGGTCGTTTTGGTGAGCCTTTAAAAGTTATGAATGCACAGTATTCGCAAGGGAATGCTTCAGCTCATCCAACGCATCCGCTGCTTTTGCTCCTTCACGGTTGGGGTTCTAACGAGGAAGATTTATTGGATTTGTTGCGAGTAGTTGCACCATATAATGATGCAATCGCTTTACGTGCTCCACTTAAGTTGGCAGAAGGCGCTTACAGTTGGTTCCACGATGCTGTGCCGCAGCGAGAAGATTTAGATTACGATATGTATGCTGCTGCTGTAGCAATTGACGAATGGGTGCATGAAAATATTCCAGCGAATCGCGACATTGTGCCATTTGGTTTTTCGCAAGGCGCTGCGCTCGCGGTGCACGTTTTGCGTTTGAATCCTTCGCGCTACCGTGCGGCCGTTTCGCTTTCCGGGTTCATAGCGCCTAGTGTTCCTGCTTCCTCGGAAGAAATCGCATTACAAGATAACGATTTAGCTGAGCGTAATACTCCTGTATTTTTCGGCTACGGATTAGAGGATGGCGTGATTCCTCCTTACGAATTCTCGGCTGCTGCAGCGTGGCTTGAGGAGCACACTTGGCTTGAAGAACGTCGTTATCGCGGGTTGGATCACGCTGTTGATATGAACGAAATTGGCGATATTCGCAAGTGGTTCGTAACTCACGATATTTCTTCTGGGCTTATGTAAATTTACTTAGATTTATGTAAATTTATTCGATTTTGTTTTTTCTTAATCTGTAAATTAATTTGTAAAGTGATTTCATGAATATGCGCGATGAGATAGTATTTGCAATGAATCAAGCCTTGAATTTGGCTCGAGAGTCTGCTTCTGCAGGCGAAGTCCCAGTTGGAGCAGTTGTGCTTGATGGTAGCGGTAATATTATTGGCAAAGGCGCAAATATGCGAGAGCAGAGCGCTGATCCTTTGGCTCATGCTGAAGTGCTTGCTATGAAAGATGCTGCTACCTCGCGTAAATCTTGGAATCTATCTGACTGTACTCTGGTAGTAACTCTTGAACCTTGCCCTATGTGTGCTGGAGCTGTGCTGCAAACGCGCCTTAAACGCGTGATTTTCGGGGCGTGGGATGCCAAACTTGGTGCGTGTGGTTCTGTATGGGATATTTTGCGAGATCCTCATGTTGGCTCACGTCCGGAAGTCATTGGTTCAGTATGCGAATCTGAGTGTGCTCAACCCTTGCGAAACTTTTTTGCGCATCAACGTTAGATAAGTGTTGCATTATTTTTTAATGTTGCGTTTAATTCAAGATAACGCAGTGCATGAAAAGTAATTTTTAGCGTGTTCCCCTTGTGTTCATTCTAGCAAAATGTTATAGTTGCGGTAACGTTACCGCATGAGGTAAGTTGAAGAAACCGACAATTGTGGGAACGTTATCTCAATTGCGGATTCTATTCAGCGCTGATGAAGCTGCTCATTGAGAATAAGATTGCACAGAGGCTCTTATGCATGGTTGCATAGTGCTGTTTTTCTCCAACGAGAGGAGTATATGGAAAAACGTAGTATAAAACATGGAGTACAAGCTAAAATCAAAACATATCGATAACAGTGCAAAATTGTTAACACTGGTTGAGCATAAGAGATGAGCTGGAGGTGTCATGTCGTACATTACGATTCGCGATGTTGCGCAACGTGCTGGTATATCAGTATCAACTGTTTCTCGCGCATTGAATAATACGGGTCGTATATCGGCAAACACTAAGGCGAAAGTTGAGCGTGCAGTTGCGGAACTAGGTTATATACCAGATTCTCGCGCTCAGGCGATGCGGTCATCTCGTACTAAGACAGTGGGGCTACTTGTGCCAGATATACGCAATGCGTATTTTGCTGAGCTTGCGTATACTGTGCAAGACTCGTTGTTTGATGCCGGCTATTGTGCGTTTATTGGAACATCTTCTGAGAGTGCAGCTCGTCAAGATTCATTCATTACAAGTATTCTTTCTCAACGCATTGATGGTGCGATTATTGTGCCTCAAGGTGAGGAAACTGATGCTATGAGAATGTTGATGGAGCAGCATCTTCCACTTATGTTTATGGATCGACATGTGGAGTCTCGGACTGGCGATTTGACGCATGTGCCAGTTGTGGATTCGGATCCAGAGCAAGGTATTCGTGAAGCATTATTGGATGTTAAACAACATGGTTTTTGCTCAGTTGGCTACGTGTCGGGTCCAATTATCGCTTCACCGTCACTGCAAGAACGTGAACAAGTATTTCGTACAGTGGCTTCGGAGATATTTGGCGAAGAACATGTATTTGTAGAATCTACGGGATTTGAACAATCCTCATGCGCTAGCGTGTTGCATCGCATGATTAGCGTTGGTGTAAAAGCACTTATTGTCGGTTTTTCGCCAGATGCGCTGCGAGTGATGGATGTAATGGCTCGTGAAGGATTAGTGATAGGCAGTGATATTTCACTTATCTCGTTTGATGATGTTGAAATATTCCGCTTAGCAACGCCGCGTATTTCTACTATTTCGCAACAAGTTCAGCGCATTGGTCGTACTAGTGCTGCACTTTTTTTGGATATGTTAGAACATAATGTTGATGTTCAATCGCAGCGAGTAGAAACTATGTATATTCCGCGTGAATCGTTAGGAAATGCGTAGCTGTAAGGCTGTTATTCTATAGCTTGACACTATTGTTATTGATTTTTGTACCGTGACTTTGTAAGCGTGTGCAGCAATCACCTGAGCGTACCGTTGTTGTTACGTTTTTGCATGCACATTGCGGCATAATTCTCATCCAAAGTACAAGCGTAATGTAGCGTAATTTATTGCATTTTCGTGGCAGCAGTGGTGCTGTAGCGAAGAAAGAGGTAAGACATGACGGAACTATCGCTAGTAGGAGTATCGAAAATATTCGGTAATTCTACGGTAGTTGACAATGTGTCTGTAACAGTAAAACCAGGTGAAGTGCATGTTCTCCTTGGTGAAAATGGTGCGGGCAAGTCAACAGTTATTAAGATGATGAGCGGCATTTATCAGCCAGATAAAGGTCATATTGAGATCAATGGTGAAACAGCGCGAATTCCTAATGTGGATACTGCTCGCAAATTGGGCATTGCTGTGATTCACCAAGAGTTAAATTTGGTGCCAGAACTTTCTATTATGGAAAATTTGTTCCTTGGTATGCTTCCTACGAAAGCTGGTTTTGTTAGTCGCGCGACGATGCGTGCTCGTGCGGAATCTGCATTGCAAGTTATCGGTTTAGATGAAGATGTCAATAAGCCAATGGGACAACTTGGTGTAGCTCGTCAACAGATGGTAGAAATAGCCAAAGCACTTATGCAGCATGCATCTATCCTTATTCTTGATGAACCAACAGCTGCTCTAACAAAACCAGAATGTGAACAGTTATTTAACATTATGGAAGATTTAAAATCCAAAAATGTTGGAATGGTGTTTATTTCTCATCATTTAGATGAAATTGCGCGTATTGGTGATGTTGTAACCGTACTTCGCGATGGCAAATACGTCGATACTGTTGATGCGCAAGTTCCTGAGAAGGAACTTGTAAAACTCATGGTAGGTCGTGATATTACAAATCAATTCCCTCATGGCAAACGTAGTCAAGGCAAAGAGCTGCTAAAAGTAGAAGGCTTAACGCGAAAAGGTACGTTAGAAAATGTATCCTTCAGCGTTCATGCTGGCGAAGTTGTGGGTCTTGCAGGTTTGGTAGGTGCTGGTCGTACCGAAGTTCTTCGTGCAATATTTGGTGCAGATAGTTATGATTCAGGTTCAATAACTGTTGATGGTAAATCTATTGCAAAAGCGAATATTGCAGGAAGCATCGCAGCTGGTCTTGGTTTAGTCCCAGAAGATCGTCGAGTACAAGGGTTGATTCTTGAAGCATCTGTTGCAGAAAATTTGGGAATTTCTACATTAGTTCCTACAGCACATGCAGGATTTGCGGATTTGAAAGGGCAGCGTACTCGCGAGGAAGAAACTGCAAAAAAATTGCGTATTCGTATGGCAAACATTGATCAACTCGCTGGTTCGCTATCTGGCGGTAATCAACAAAAAATCGTGTTCGGCAAATGGTCTATGGCGAACGTGAAAGTGCTATTGCTGGATGAGCCTACTCGTGGTGTTGATGTTGGTGCTCGTGTAGAAATTTACGAGTTGATTAACAGTATCGTAGAAAATGGAGGTGCTGTGCTGATGGCATCCTCAGATTTGCCTGAAGTGCTTGGCATGTCAGATCGCGTATTGGTGATGTCGAACGGCAGAATCAGCGGTGAATTAGCTGCAAGCGAGGCTACGCAGGAAAGTGTGATGGAACTTGCAGTGACTCACCTTAATACATCTGGTATTTGAGCATACAGGAATGAGTAAAACCTTACTGCTTTCAATATGAAACTGATACATGAGCCATATTGAAATCTTAAAAATTAAAGTTACCAATCAAACGTAAAACTTGCATACAACAATTTATTGCACACAGCAGTGCAGTGAGTTATAGCAAAATTTGTTAAAGGAGTATAAATTATGGCTGCTACGAGTAGTGCAAAATCTGAGCATTTGGGATACGGTGCAGTTGATAAAGGATTTTTGCCTGCAGCGAAAAAGTTTGCATCACGCAATGGCGCTCTTATCGGCTTGATTATCTTGTGTGCTGCGCTTTCGTGCGCCACGCCAGCATTTTTGACAAGTGTGAATATTCTCAATGTGGGTATTCAAGCTGCGACAGTTGCTATTTTGGCATTCGGTCAAACCTTTGTTATCGTGTCCGCTGGTATTGATTTGTCAGTAGGTGCGGTGGCTGCAATTTCTAGTATGTTGGTTGCGTATACAGGCGTTTCTATGGGTTTGCCACCAGTGTTAACTGTTGTTGTAGGCATAGTAACCGGTGCGCTTTTTGGTCTTATTTCAGGTGTTGCAAACGCTTTTCTTAAGTTACCGTCGTTTATTGCTACATTGGCAATGATGTCTGTTGCGCGTGGACTTACCCTTGTTGTTTCAGACGGTCGTCCTATTTCCACTTCTGGCATGGTGAATTTCTTTGGTGCCAAGATATTAGGTATTCCAATGCCAATTGTGATGATGATTATCATGGGTGTTATTGCTGCAGTAATACTGAACTTCACCACTACTGGTCGTTCTATGTATGCTGTTGGTGGAAATATGGAGGCTTCTCGCCTTTCTGGTATCAATATTCATAAAACGCAAATTATGGTGTTTGTTTTTTCCGGTATTTTCGCTGCCATCGCTGGTTTAGTTATTGCCGGTCGTTTACATTCCGCTCAGCCTCAGGCTGCCGCTGGCTATGAAATGGATGCTATTGCTTCTGTTGTTATCGGTGGTGCTTCGCTTTCGGGCGGTAAAGGTAAGATTTCTGGCACTTTCGTAGGAGCAATTTTGCTGGCTGTAATTCGTAATGGCTTGAATATTTTGAATGTTTCCTCCTTCTGGCAGCAAGTAGTTATTGGTTTGGTTATTGCCTTTGCTGTGAGCCTTGACACTTTGCGCCGCAAGGAAGATACGCACTGACAGCAAATTAATACTTTTTATAAACTTGATCTTCTCGTAGGAAGGAGGTGAATCTTGCAAATGTTGATTCGTAAGTGGCGAGTAATCAATATTTTCAGCAAGAATTGAGACGATTTGGAATATTATAACTGAACTTTATAACTCAAAACTACGTAACAATAAGGTAAAGAGATGGTGAAACATCAGCCTTATGTCACTGCAACATTGTGGATTTATCGAACTAAAACTTGCGGTAGCACAGGGCAATAATCAAAGGAGATATGATGAATTATCCAATTATGCGTCGAGGCGTAAAGATTGCTTGCGCGGTTGCAGCAGCATCTGCACTTATTGTCAGCATGAGTGCATGTGGTAGTACTAATGGTGGCGATAAAGTCGCATTGCTAGTTTCTACTTTGAACAATCCGTTCTTTGTGGATTTGCGTGATGGTGCCCAAGCTGAAGCAAAGAAACTTGGTGTTGATTTGCAAGTTTCCGACGCTCAGAATGATTCTGCAAAGCAGCAGGATCAAGCGCAGAATGCTCAATCACAAGGTGCAAAAGTTGTTATTATTAACCCTGTAGATTCTGATGCTGCTGGTCCTGCAGTTGCCCCGTTGCTAAGCGCGAACTTGCCTGTGATTTCTGTTGACCGTTCTGTAACTGGTGAAAAAGTTACTTCGCATATTGCTTCCGATAACGTTGCTGGTGGTGCTCAGGCTGCTGACACGCTAGCTAATAGTATGGGCGAAAAGGGTGAAGTTTTGATTTTGCAAGGTATTCCTGGAGCGGCTTCTACTCGCGACCGTGGCAAAGGATTCAAAGATCGTATTAAGAAATATTCAAATATTAAAGTTGTAGCAGAACAAACTGCTAACTTTGACCGTGCTGAAGCATTAAATGTGGCTACTAATTTGTTGCAATCGCACCCGAATGCAACCGGCATTTACGCCGAAAATGACGAGATGGCATTAGGTGCCATTCAAGCATTAGGAGCTAAAGCTGGTAAAGAAATTAAAGTAGTCGGTTTCGATGGCACTGCTAACGGTATGAAAGCTATTAAGGCCGGCGCAATGGCTGGAACAATTGCTCAGCAGCCAAAGGAACTTGGTCGTTCTGCCGTTGCTGCTGCTGTAAAAGCTATTAAAGGGCAAAGTGTTCCAAAGACTGAACCAATTACTGTGAAAACAGTGACAGTAAAGAATGTGGGTGATTTTGAGTAATACATATTTTGCATAAAACTATGTAATTCTGTATATAAACATTAAAGTTTATGTTGAGTAGTTTTATGGATTAATATAGCTAATGCAAAATTTATATGGTGTTGAGAGCATTCATGATGCTTTCGTGAAAATAATCGCAACAGTAAAATTTATTAATACCGTATGCTTTAGTGTTCTCAACGCCATTGTTTTCTTAATAAGATTTTTTATCATATATGTTCGTGGTGGCGCACTTGTTATGAAGGTGATGATCATTGTTGATGTCACTTTCATGAGCCACGATATGGGGTGAATTATGTTAACTCATGGTATTTTGAACGCACAATTAGCAGCTGCTATTGCAAAATTGAGGCATAAGGATCAATTTGTTGTTTCTGACTGTGGCTTGCCTGTCCCAGCGGGCGTAGAAGTTATTGATTTAGCTTTGGTTTTTGGAATACCGCGATTTCCTGATGTGCTTGCGTCAATAAAGGATGATCTTGTTCTTGAGTCTGGTATTATGGCGGAAGAAGCTTGTGATGATGTTCCAGAAACATGGATCAAGGATTTGCTTGGTGTGCCATTGACTTATGTGCCGCATGATGGCGAACGAGGGTTTAAGGCTCTTGTTTCGCAAGCTAAATTCGTGATTCGAACGGGTGAGACTACTCCGTATTCTAACGTGTTGCTGCGTTGTGGCGTTCCATTCTAAGCTTTGTTTTGCGCAATATTTAGGGAGAATTATGTGTAGTTATCATATGCTTGACTCGTTAGAGAGTTTAGAAAAGATTAAAGTCATTCAGCCTGTTAACGTGGCTTTGCAACATGAGACATTGCCTGCGTTACGAAATATGAAGATGCCTACTGTAGCGATAGTTGGTTCTATGAATGCGGATTATACTATTGTTGCTAATCGTCTTCCTATGCCTGGTGAGACCATTAAAGGTAACGAAATACGAATACTGCCTGGAGGTAAGTCAGGTAATCAGGCAGTATCTGCTGCAAAGCTTGGTGCGCACGTATGTATGTTCGGTGCTGTAGGTGATGATGCTAATGCTGATTTTCTTACTGGTGCTTTGCGAGAATCTGGTGTTGATACGACGTATGTACGTCATGTACCCAATTGCAACAGTGGCGCAACAGTGATTACAGTGGATGCGCAAAGTGGCGAAAATACTATTGTTTATGCGCCTGGGTCTAACTCGCAAGTTGATATTGATTATATTCAGTCGCCATCTGTGCAAGCTGCTATTACTAATGCAAAAGTATTAGGGCTTTGCTTGGAAAGTCCATTAGAATCGGTTACGATGTGCGCTCGCTTAGCGCATGAGCATGGCGTAAAAGTTTTGCTTAATAATTCGCCTTTTTTGGATACATTACCGCAAGATCTTATACGATCTGCAGATATCTTACTGGTCAATGAGCATGAAATGGCACAGCTATTGCATATTTCAGAACCAGATAGCGGTGATTGGGATTCATTTGATTGGAAGCATACGCTTCATGCAATGCATGAGTTTGGCTTTAATGAGGCAATAGTAACACTTGGCTCACGTGGGTCTATGGTTTTGGATTATGCTGATAATTCGGTGCATCGAATTATGGCTCAGCATGTCAATGCCGTTGATACTACGGGTTGTGGCGATGCTTTTATGGGTACTGTGCTTGCGTGTTTGTCTGTGGATATGCGGTTGGTTGATGCAGCGTCACTCGCTTCTTATGTAGCTGCATATGCTGCTACTGGTTTTGGTGCACAAGCTTCTTACGGTACAGTTGCTCAAATTCGTCAATTTTTTCACTTGTAAGTAGGTGATGCATGCATAAATTGTAAGTATATTCAGTTGACGTTCGCGCCTTGCCGATGCGCAGAATTTTGACATTCTTCTAAAACTGTGTAATATGCTATAAAAACCAAAAAGCAGTTGGCTGATTTTAGTCACTACAATCAGCCTTACTGCTTTTTACTATATTTACAGTCGCTTCGACGAATTTTCATGTATGCACGAATTTCGCCTAAGCACATTTTTACCTAAAAGGAGGTGTCACTATGAGTGGCATGAAATATGCAATGATCGGTTCGGGAGCTATGGGATATCGCTATGGCGTTTTGTTGCAGGAAACGGCTGGCATTCATGTTGATTTCATTGATGCCTGGGATGAGAATGTGAATAAAGTTCGCGAGCAAGGCGGCGTAATGGTGAGCCGTGACCATGAAAACCGTCATTTGGTGCCGATTAATATGTATACGCCTGAAGATTATGACGGCGATCCAGACGTGTGGATTGTGTTTATGAAGCAAATGCAGCTTGCGGAAATGTTGGAGCGTTGTAAGCATCTGTTTAAAGAGCATCAGGTTGTGTTTGCTGCTATGAATGGCTGGGGTCATTTTGAAAAGTTGCAGCAGTACTTCCCGGATGATCATATTTACGGCGGAACTGCCATGATTGCAACCGTTTTGAACGGTCCAGGCGACGTTGATTTTATTGGTAAAGTTGGCGTTGGAACTATGAATATGTGCGCGTTGAACGAGCAGGTGAGTGACGTTGAGCTTGCTATGCGAGACGACTTTAAAGCTGCCGGATTGAATCCTACTATTACGGAAGATTTCAAGGGTACGTGCATGGCGAAGGTAGTTTTCAATTCCGTAGTTAACACTTTGTGCACAATGTATCAGATTCAAATGGGTCAGTTTATTTCGTACCCTGGGGCTATGGATATGGCTCAACAGCTTATTAACGAAGCGTACGACGTGTGCGATCGTGCCGGAATTCGTATGGTTAATACGCGTCAGCAGGAGCTAGAGGCTATCGATTACGTAAGTCGCGTTGCAAATCCTCTGCACTATCCTTCTATGTACCAAGATATGAGTCGCGGACGAAAGACTGAAGTCGATTACATTAATGGTTACATAGCAAAGCTCGGTCGCGAAAATGATTACGTTTGCCGCACTCACGAATTCTTAACTCACGGCGTACACTTAGCGGAACTTGCTTTTAAATTGCACCATCAGCAATGATTTGGAGAGCATTCTACAATTCGTAACATGAATGAGAAGGAGGCGCGGCTCGCGGTTTTTACTGCGGGTCGCTTTTTATTATCCGCGCGTAACATCTAATATGCTGATAAAATTTAGAGTCTAAAATAATAAATACTACTAAATAAATAAAATTATTTGTAATGAATAAAACTGTAATAAAAATACTTATTAACGTAAATTGATGGGGATTAAATGACTACTTTTGACAGAGCAAACTTGCCAGAATCCGTGCGCACAAACGGCGCTACTCCAAACCCTTGGTGGGCGAATGCAGTTGTGTATCAGATTTATCCACGAAGCTTCCAGGATACGAACGGTGACGGCATTGGTGATTTGAAGGGAATTACTTCGCGCCTTGATTATTTGGCTGATTTAGGCGTTGACGTGCTCTGGCTCAGCCCTGTTTACAAGTCCCCACAAGACGATAACGGCTACGATATTTCCGATTATCAAGATATTGATCCGCTTTTCGGAACTTTGGAAGATATGGACGAGCTGCTGGCTGGAGCTCACGAGCGCGGTCTTAAAGTCGTGATGGATTTAGTAGTAAATCACACTTCTGACGAGCACGCTTGGTTCCAGGCTTCAAGAGATGCTTTTAGTGATTACGCTGATTGGTATTGGTGGAGGCCTGCGCGTGAAGGTTGTGTGCCTGGTGAGCCGGGTGCGGAGCCGAATAAGTGGGGTTCGTATTTCGGCGGTTCCGCGTGGACTTACGATCCGAAGCGCGGAGAATACTTCCTTCACCAGTATTCGCCAAAGCAGCCAGATTTGAATTGGGAAAATCCCGCGGTTCGCGCTGCCGTGTACAAGATGATGAATTGGTGGATGGATTGCGGAATTGATGGCTTCCGCATGGATGTGATTACGCAAATTTCCAAGCATGTTGATTCTGAAGGTCGTTTGCCGGGTGAAGATGGCTGCCAAATTGAAGATTTGCCAGCTGGTGCTGACGGCTATTCTTCGCCATTCCCGTTCTGCTCGGACGGTCCTCGTTTAGACGAATTCTTGCGTGAGATGCGTGCAGAAGTTTTCGACGGTCGCGAAGGTTATCTTACTGTCGGCGAGGCTCCGGGAATTTCTCCGCACCGTAATACTTATATTACTGACCCTGCCCACAGCGAACTTGACATGTTATTCCTGTTCAATCATGTGGATATCGATTGCGAAAACGGTACTAAGTGGAATCCTGTGCCGCTAAAGCTTACGGCATTAAAGAGCGTGATGGCAGAGCAGCAACAAGCGGTAGCGGATGCTGGTTGGGCGAGCCTGTTCTTTAATAATCACGATCAGCCGCGTGCGCTTTCTCGCTGGGGTAGTGAGGCTAGCGAGGAGATGCGCGTGCGCTCTGCTAAGGCGATTGCCATGCTTCTTCACATGCACCGCGGCACGCCTTACGTGTACCAAGGCGAGGAAATTGGTATGACTAACGCGCACTTTACGCGTCTCGAGCAGTATCGCGATTTGGAAGCGTTGAATATGTTTAAGCAGCGCGTAGAAGAAGCGCATATTCAGTCTGCTGAGTCGATGATGGATGCGCTCGCAAAGCGCGGCCGCGACAATTCTCGAACTCCAATGCAGTGGAATGCTTCTAAATACGCGGGATTCATGCCTTTTAATGTTCAGTCGGTAAATAACGCAGAGCCGTGGATTAGTGTGAATCCTAATTATGTGGATATTAACGCAGCAGAGCAGATGGAAGATTCAGATTCCGTTTACGCTTTCTATAAGTATTTGATTGCGCTTCGTCATTCGGAACCGATTGTTTCTGCTGGTTCTTGGGATTTGGTTGATGCAGATGACGAGTGCGTGTATGCTTTCGTGCGCGAGCTTAAATCTGGTTGCGAAAAGCAGGAAGATTCTGCAGAGACTGCTGCGGAATCTGCTGCAAATTCCGCGGAATCTACAGAACGCATGCTCGTAATGGTTAATATGACTGACTCAACTGTGCCTATCCCTACGCAGAGCGCGCAATTATTGCAAAATTGCGCCTCTAACGCTTTTGTAGGGCGTGACGTAATGGTTACGACCTACGACGTGAATCACGCGCTTACATCGCTTAAAAACGGTACGCTTGCGCCTTGGGAAGGTATAGCTGTTACTTTGCAATAGTTTTAATAGCGTTAATTTGCAATAATCACTTTGCAATAGTTTCGTCTACTAACTTTGGCAGAGCTTTCGCAATATCTTCGCGAATAATACGCTCTGCCAAATAGTCGTATTGCGTAGAGCCCAGGTTCATTATCGTAATCGGCACTCCAGCGCGCGCAGCTAACGGCACGAGGCTGGCAGCTGGGAATACTTCCAGCGTGGAACCAATAACCCACAGCTCGTCCGCTTTAACTATTGCTTGCGCACTGCGTTCCATAGCACCTTCTGGAAGCGCTTCTCCAAAATAAACAACGTCTGTTTTTATGAGACCATTACAAGGCATATTGCTGCGGTACGGCAGAGTGCGCCTGCAATGCGGATCCGGGTGCTCATCTAAATCTGCCATAATATCGGCAGTTTTATAGCTCGCGTGGCAACTCATGCAGTGTGAGGTTCCAATGCTTCCGTGCAAGTTCACTATAATGTCTGGGTTATTGCCAGCTTTTTCGTGAAGTGCGTCAAAGTTTTGTGTGGCTATAAGGTCGAGCATTCCTGCCTTCTCGAGTTTTACAAGTGCTTTGTGTGCTGTTCCTGGCTGTGCGTTCCAAACGGGAGACTCTTTTTGCCAGCGCCAAGAGTAGACGCGTTCCTCTTTACTGCTTAAAAATGCGTCTATGTCATAAACGCTCATTTGCTCTGGGTGTTTAGTCCAAACTCCATCTGGACCGCGAAAGTCAGGAATGCCTGCGCTTGTGGAGATTCCTGCGCCTGTGAGCACAACAATGTGGTGTGCTTTATTGCTCGATTGCTTGTTGCTCATTCTTCTGCTCCTTCTTTTATTAATGTCTGTTAATACCCTATTCTTATTTTCTTATTTTTCTTTTTTCTTTATGCGCTTTACGCTTTTTGTGTTTTTATGTGCTTTGTATGCTTTATAAAAGTTTATTTAATAAGTATCTATTTATATAGGTATTTTTTATTTCATAAATAGAGCTCATATATTTTGTATGTACTGCTGCTGAGTTTGTGCGAGCGTTGTAAAGCAAGCGCTACCGCATTAAGCTCACTTTAAGTTAATCTTCTTTGGTCGTCAGATTACGCTTTCTTAATTAGTTTAAAGAAAGCGTAATTGTTTGCGCGCTTGCGCGGAAAGCACACTGTGCTTTCTGCATAAGCAAGCGCTACCGCATCGGGTTGCTTTTCGCGCTACGCTTTAAGCGAAAAGCAAGTCGATGCGACACTCCCGGTTTTGATGTTTTTGGGGCTATTCTTGATTATTTTTTGTTGGTTTTGATTATTGTTCCTGGTCTTGTGTTGGTTTTTTGGTGTTTTTTCGCGATTTTCGACACGCCGGTGTTTTGGCTTGTTTTCAATGGTTTTGGGGTGTTTGTTTTTGGTGGGTTTGCGTTTTAGCGTGGGTTGGTGTAAGTTTATCTCTTGCTGCTCAGCGCGGCTGGTTCTCCTCGGTTGAGGTTGATGGGCCGGCTGGTGTGGTGGTGGTTTGAGAACTCAAGAGCGTGTCTGTACTACTTATTAGTTAATTATTGCCAGTTCATTGCCTGCCTTGCAGATTGCAGGGTGCCTGAGAGATGGTTAAATGGTGGTGAGGTTTTTGTTGGGATGTTCTTTCCTTAAAGAATGTCTCGTCTTTTTCTTTTTAATATTGGAGCCTTTTGTTGGCTCTTCATTGAAGTTTTTCGTGGAGGGTTCGATTCTGGCTCAGGATGAACGCTGGCGGCGTGCTTAACACATGCAAGTCGAACGGGATCTGACCAGCTTGCTGGTTGGTGAGAGTGGCGAACGGGTGAGTAATGCGTGACCAACCTGCCCCATGCTCCAGAATAGCTCTTGGAAACGGGTGGTAATGCTGGATGCTCCAACTTGACGCATGTCTTGTTGGGAAAGTGTTTAGTGGCATGGGATGGGGTCGCGTCCTATCAGCTTGTAGGCGGGGTAATGGCCCACCTAGGCTTCGACGGGTAGCCGGCCTGAGAGGGCGGACGGCCACATTGGGACTGAGATACGGCCCAGACTCCTACGGGAGGCAGCAGTGGGGAATATTGCGCAATGGGGGAAACCCTGACGCAGCGACGCCGCGTGCGGGATGAAGGCCTTCGGGTTGTAAACCGCTTTTGATTGGGAGCAAGCTTTCGGGTGAGTGTACCTTTCGAATAAGCGCCGGCTAACTACGTGCCAGCAGCCGCGGTAATACGTAGGGCGCAAGCGTTATCCGGAATTATTGGGCGTAAAGAGCTTGTAGGCGGTTCGTCGCGTCTGGTGTGAAAGCCCATCGCTTAACGGTGGGTCTGCGCCGGGTACGGGCGGGCTAGAGTGCAGTAGGGGAGACTGGAATTCCCGGTGTAACGGTGGAATGTGTAGATATCGGGAAGAACACCAATGGCGAAGGCAGGTCTCTGGGCTGTTACTGACGCTGAGAAGCGAAAGCGTGGGGAGCGAACAGGATTAGATACCCTGGTAGTCCACGCCGTAAACGGTGGACGCTGGATGTGGGGCCCATTCCACGGGTTCCGTGTCGGAGCTAACGCGTTAAGCGTCCCGCCTGGGGAGTACGGCCGCAAGGCTAAAACTCAAAGAAATTGACGGGGGCCCGCACAAGCGGCGGAGCATGCGGATTAATTCGATGCAACGCGAAGAACCTTACCTGGGCTTGACATGTGCCTGTCGACTGCAGAGATGTGGTTTCCCTTCGGGGCAGGTTCACAGGTGGTGCATGGTCGTCGTCAGCTCGTGTCGTGAGATGTTGGGTTAAGTCCCGCAACGAGCGCAACCCTCGCCCTGTGTTGCCAGCGGGTTATGCCGGGAACTCACGGGGGACCGCCGGGGTTAACTCGGAGGAAGGTGGGGATGACGTCAGATCATCATGCCCCTTACGTCCAGGGCTTCACGCATGCTACAATGGCCGGTACAACGGGATGCGACATGGTGACATGGAGCGGATCCCTTAAAACCGGTCTCAGTTCGGATCGTAGTCTGCAACTCGACTACGTGAAGGCGGAGTCGCTAGTAATCGCGAATCAGCAACGTCGCGGTGAATGCGTTCCCGGGCCTTGTACACACCGCCCGTCAAGTCATGAAAGTGGGCAGCACCCGAAGCCGGTGGCCTAACCCTTTTGGGATGGAGCCGTCTAAGGTGAGGCTCGTGATTGGGACTAAGTCGTAACAAGGTAGCCGTACCGGAAGGTGCGGCTGGATCACCTCCTTTCTACGGAGTTTTTGTGCACGCTCGGTTTGAGTGTGGTTACTGGTGTGGAAAACAATAGTTGACGTTTTTTTGATGAGTTTGTTGGGCATGCTTTTGGGTTCCCGGATTGCCACCCCCCTTTGTTTGGGGTTGCGGTCCTTGACTCACAGGATTTCAGGTTGATGCTTTTTGAGTGTTTGGCTTGGGTTTTGTGGTGTTGTGGTGGTTTGAGAACTGGATAGTGGACGCGAGTAAAATGCGAAACTTTTTTGTTTCGATTTTTTTGCTTTTATCAATTTCAACCGGCTCCTTTTGTTGGAGTCGCTTGATCGTTTTGTGATCGTTTAGTGTGATGATTTTTTGTCTAGAGAATTTTGCTGATGGGTTCTTACTTTAGTGTTTGTCACTGGTAAGGGCGTATGGTGGATGCCTTGGTAGACAGGACCGATGAAGGACGTGACGGGCTGCGATATGCCTCGGGGAGCTGCCGAGTGGGCTTTGATCCGAGGATTTCCGAATGGGGAGACCCGGCCACTGTTATGAGTGGTCACCACAGTTTTTGTGGGGGGTACGCAGGGAAGTGAAACATCTCAGTACCTGCAGGAAAGGATACTCCGTGAGTAGTGGCGAGCGAAAGCGGATCAGGCTAAACCGGGTGCGTGTGATAGCCGTCAGGTGTTGCGCATTCGGGGTCGTGGGATGGACTGTTCAGCCTCTGACGGGGTTGAGGAGAGTGATAAAATGTCGTGCTAGGTGAATGGGATTGAATTCCCAGCCGTAGAGGGTGATGGCCCCGTAGCTTGTCGTGCGATGTCTCTTTATGTTTATTCCCAAGTAGCGCGGGACTCGTGGAATCCCGCGTGAATCTGCCCAGACCGTTGGGTAAGCCTAAGTATTCCTGTCTGACCGATAGTGTACTAGTACCGTGAGGGAAAGGTGAAAAGCACCCCGGGAGGGGAGTGAAATAGTTCCTGAAACCGTGCGCTTACAATCCGTCGGAGCCTTCTTTGTGGGGTGACGGCGTGCCTATCGAAAAATGAGTCTGCGAGTCAGTGGTATGTGGCGAGGCTAACCCGGGTGGGGGAGCCGTAGCGAAAGCGAGTTTTAAAAGGCGTTTGAGTCGCATGTCCTGGACCCGAAGCGGGATGATCTAGCCCTGAGCAGGTTGAAGCGCGGGTAAGACCGTGTGGAGGACCGAACCCACCTAGGTTGAAAACTGGGGGGATGACTTGGGGTTAGGGGTGAAAGGCCAATCAAATTCCGTGATAGCTGGTTCTCTCCGAAATGCATTTAGGTGCAGCGTCGTGTTATTGCTTACAGGGGGTAGAGCTACTGGATGCTTGCGGGCCCATACCGGGTACCAATAGCAGCCAAACTCCGAATACCTGTTAGGTTTATCACGGCAGTGAGTCGGCGGGGGATAAGCTCCGTCGTCAAAAGGGAAACAGCCCTGATCGTCGTCTAAGGTCCCGAAGCGCGTGCTAAGTGGGAAAGGATGTGGAGTCGCATAGACAGCCAGGAGGTTGGCTCAGAAGCAGCCATCCTTGAAAGAGTGCGTAACAGCTCACTGGTCTAGTGGTTCCGCGCCGACAATGTAGCGGGGCTTAAGCACGCCACCGAAGACGCGGCTGCATGATTTGTTTCATGCGGGGTAGGAGAGCGTCCTGTATGGGGTGAAGCGGCAGTGTGAACTTGTCGTGGACTTTACAGGAGTGAGAATGCAGACATGAGTAGCGAGAGACGGGTGTGAATCCCGTCCGCTGAATGACTAAGGGTTCCGGGGCCACGTTCGTCGTCCCCGGGTGAGTCGAGTCCTAAGGCGAGGCCGACAGGCGTAGTCGAATGGATGAACGGGTTGATATTCCCGTACCGGTGTTACACCGTTCGAACTGAATCTGAGAGTACTAACCTTCATTTGCTGGTTGATTGCCTTTCGGGGTTGTTGGCTGGTTTGTGTTGGGACTGTATCGGTAGTAGGTTAGCGTGGGAGTGACGCGGGTAGGTAGCCGGCTGCGGAGGTGGTTTTCCGTGGCTAAGCGTGTGGGCTGTCTCCTAGGTAAATCCGGGGGATGTTAAAGCTGAGGCGTGATGGGTAGGCTGTAAGGCTGATTCCGGTGATCCTGCTTGCCAAGAAAAGCTTCAACGTGAGGTGTGATTCCGCTCGTACCCTAAACCGACACTGGTGGTCTGGTAGAGTATACCGAAGCGATCGGGCGAATCCTGGCCAAGGAACTCGGCAAATTACTCCCGTGCCTTCGGCATAAGGGAGACCCCTGATGGTGATATGGTTTTACACTGTTGAGCTGTTGGGGGTGGCACAAGCTAGGGGGTAGCGACTGTTTACCAAAAACACAGGAGCGTGCGAAGGCGTAAGCCGCTGTATACGCTCTGACGCCTGCCCGGTGCCGGAAGGTTAAGAGGATCCGTTAGCTTCGGTGAAGCGGTGAATTTAAGCCCCGGTAAACGGCGGTGGTAACTATAACCATCCTAAGGTAGCGAAATTCCTTGTCGGGTAAGTTCCGACCTGCACGAATGGCGTAACGACTTCCCCACTGTCTCGGCCAGGAGCCCGGCGAAATTGCAGTACGAGTAAAGATGCTCGTTAAGCGCAGAAGGACGAAAAGACCCCGGGACCTTTACTATACCTTGGTATTGTCGTTAGGTGTGGATCGTGTAGCATAGGCGGGAGGCTGTGAAGCGTGGGCGCTAGCTTGCGTGGAGTCGACAGGTGAAATACCGCTCTTTCCATATCTGGCGTCTAACCTCGACACGTTATCCGTGTCAGGGACAGTGCCTGGCGGGTAGTTTAACTGGGGCGGTTGCCTCCTAAAGAGTAACGGAGGCGCTCAATGGTCCGCTCAGCCCGGTTGGCAATCGGGTGTTGAGTGTAATCGCACAAGCGGGC
The DNA here is from genome assembly GCF_049244215.1 of Gardnerella sp. DNF01159. NCBI lineage: Bacteria > Bacillati > Actinomycetota > Actinomycetes > Bifidobacteriales > Bifidobacteriaceae > Gardnerella > Gardnerella sp. DNF01159. The sequence goes on from NZ_CP058387.1 coordinate 88,630, forward strand.
TTGACTGTGAGACTGACGGGTCGAGCAGGGACGAAAGTCGGAGATAGTGATCCGGTGCCGGCGTACGGACGTGGCATCGCTCAACGGATAAAAGGTACCCCGGGGATAACAGGCTGATCATTCCCAAGAGTCCATATCGACGGGATGGTTTGGCACCTCGATGTCGGCTCGTCGCATCCTGGGGCTGGAGCAGGTCCCAAGGGTTCGGCTGTTCGCCGATTAAAGCGGCACGCGAGCTGGGTTCAGAACGTCGTGAGACAGTTTGGTCTCTATCCTCTGCGCTCGTTGGAATGTTGAGGAGACCTGCCCATAGTACGAGAGGACCTGGGTGGACGAACCTCTGGTATGCCGGTCGTCACGCCAGTGGCGCTGCCGGTTAGCTACGTTCGGAAGGGATAACCGCTGAAAGCATCTAAGCGGGAAGCCTGCTCCAAGATAAGCATTCCTTGCACTTTAGTGTGTGAGCCCCCATGTAGAACACGTGGTTGATAGGCTAGATGTGGAAGCCCTGTAAGGGGTGGAGCTGACTAGTACTAACGGGCGATGGTGACATTCTTCCTCACTTTTGTGAGTGGGGAGGGTGAGTTCCTCATGAGTATTATTCTTCTAGCGTTAATGAGTACTGAATGTTTTGCTTAACGATCAGTTGGTAAGAGAGTTTTTATTCGCGTTCATGTCCGGTTCCCAAACCGCCACGTGTTGCCACTCAATGGTTTTGAGTGTATAATCTAGTTTTGCGGTGGTCATGGCTCAGGTGAGACGCCCGGTCCCATTCCGAACCCGGAAGCTAAGGCCTGACACGGCGAGGGTACTGCACTCGATAGGGTGTGGGAGACTAGCACGCTGCCGCATTATTTTTCTAGCGGGGAGTTTTCACTCCCCGCTTTTTTATTTTCGTATACTACTGTTTTTGTAATCCTCCAAACTCTGGACAACGCTCGCGCTATAAGCGCTCACTGCTGAGCTTGCAAGGAAAGTCCACTGGACTTTCCGTCTGAGCAAGCTCACGCTCCGAATTGCTTTCGCGCGCGCAATGCTGCGCTCAAGCAGGTCGTCGCGCAAACGCGAGGAAAGTACTGCGTGCGTATTTGGTGCGATATACTAAAAGCATGACTACACAAACTTTTGAAGCACTCGCAAAGTCGCGATTTTCTGCACGTGATTTTCTAAATAAGCCAGTCGATTCTAAAATACTTGAAACTATTTTACAAACAGCTGCACAATCACCGAGCTGGTCCAACACTCGTGGCTACATGCTCGCTATTGCTCAAGGAGAACTAAAGCAGCAGCTAATCGACGCATATGTGCAAAAATGCAAAGCAATGTTTCGTACTAAAGACGCTACCCTTAGCGAAGACGAGCGCATGATAGCTCAGAAAATGAGCCAGCCGGATGGAGATTTTCCTGTAATGGCTCCGTATCCGCAATCGCTTAAAGAGCGCAGTGCGCGTTTAGGGTTGGCGTTGTATAAACATTTAAATATTGATCGCAAAGATTTTCCTGCTCGAGATGCTCACACTTTGCGCAACTTCCAGGCGTTTGGTGCGCCAGTTATGGGATTTGTGCTTGTGCGTCGTGATTTTCTGCCATTTGCTGCGCTGGATGCTGGAATTATGCTGCAAACGTTACTGTTGGCTGCTAAAGATCAAGGCGTAGATTCATGCCCGCTTGGCGTTCTTGCCACGTGGCGTTCACCGCTTGACGAAGTATTTGACATTCCGCCGGAGTATGCGCTTATTACTGGTTTTGCGCTAGGGTATGCGTCTGAAGCGCACGTAAATGCTTTCCGTGCGGAGCATCCGCCAATCGAACTTGCGCAAGAAAAGTAGTTCCACAAAAACCAATCTATCTTGCAAAACCCAAAGTACTTTGGAAAATATCAGATAGAATTGCTAAATATGTCCTATTTTCGCTAATTCTATCTTGCAAAACCCAAAGTACTTTGCTAAATTGAAGATAGAAGTGGATGGAAAGGGAATGCGAATGATTTTCAATCGTCAAAGGTACATAAAGAAACTTAACCAGCTTAGTTGGAATGGTCTGGTTAAAATCATTACTGGTGTGCGCCGCGCGGGAAAATCGTTCATTCTTAACGAGCTGTTCTATAATTCTCTTATTTCTCAAGGTGTTTTGCAGAAGAATATTATTCGGTTTGCCTTTGATGCAGACGAAGATATTGATCGTCTTGAGCCATTCGCAAATGGCGAGCCAGTAAAAATCGCAGATAAAAAACTTGGCTACGTTATAAATGCTAAAGTGTTCCGTCGCTACATTGCGTCGCAAATAAATGATAGTGACAAGTTTTACATTTTCCTCGACGAAGTGCAATTGCTTGACAATTTTGTTGGTACACTTAACAGTTACTTAAGGCATGCAAATTTAGACATATATGTTACTGGATCTAACTCCCGTTTTCTTTCATCAGACATTGTTACTGAATTTAAGGGGAGAAGCACAGAAGTTCACGTTCAACCTCTTACTTTTGCCGAATACATGGAAAGTTCTAGCAAAACGGTTTCGGAATCTTGGGCAGATTACATTGTTACTGGCGGAATACCGCTTGTAGCTAGAATGCAAAATGTTGAGGAACAAATAAACTACCTTGAAAATCTTGTTAAAGAAACTTATTTGAAAGATGTAGTTCAGCGAAACGGCGTGCGAAAAGAACAGGCTCTTTCTGAAACTTTGCAAGTAATAGCTTCATCAATAGGTGCTCCTGTTAATCCAAGGAAACTTTCTAACACGTTTATTAGCCACGGATATGGGGAAATTACTTCAGCAACTGTTAGTCGTTTCATAGACTATTACAGTGATGCTTTTCTTGTAAGTAAAGCTCAAAAGTATAATATTAAGGGCAAAAAATACATTGATTCCTTGTTCAAAATTTACTTTGAAGACATTGGAGTGCGCAACGCTTTGCTTAATTTTAGGCAAATCGAAGAGTCGCATATTATGGAAAATGTTATATACAACGAATTAAGATATCGCGGATATAACGTGGATATTGGCGAAATGAATATTGCCGAAAATACTGGTCGAAAAGATAAAAATAACCATGATATTTATGCGCAAAAATCTTTGGAAATAGATTTTATTGCTACTTTGGGAAGTGAAAAATATTATATACAATCTGCGCCCGCTATGCCAACGGAAGAAAAATCATTGCGAGAGAAACGCTCGCTTTACTATATTGATAATTCCTTCAAAAAGATAGTAGTTACGAAAAATGGATTGCATGCTACAAGAGATAATCGTGGGGTAGTCACCATGGACCTATTTGATTTTTTGCTTAATGAGGATAGCCTTAAGCTGTGATTTAATGCAATGCGGTTGGGGCTATGCACAAGCAAGTTGCTCAGTAGTGTATAAACTCTATGCAGAACAAATCAATAGCGGATAAATAAGTAAAGGTCAAGCTGTAGGATGTGTGGCTACAACTTGACCTTTGAAAATTGCGATATGTTTTTAAGTTAAAATCGTAGTCTAATGCTTTTATTTATTCTTGGCAATTCCAAGAGCTTTTGAACTTTCATCCTTGTCAAGGCCTATAAATAAAAGCACGATTATGCCAATAATCAGCGGAACATAACCGTATCCAGATCCGTGGATTATGCCGAATATTTCCATAAGCCCATTTGCTATTACGACTAGTGAAGATACTATAAAATATAGCTGCGCGCACCACGGTTTTTTAATGAGAAACATGGTTGCAAGTCCAAATAATCCAGCGATAATTTGAGGCACTCCCCATAGATAATCATTACGCATTACAATCAGCGCAATTCCGCTAGCAAGAAATACGCCATTGGCTATTGTCCAAAATACGGATGGAATTTGTGCTTTTGTATATTCTGAATTACTCATATTTTTCCTACTATAGCAGCATCATAATTGCTTTTGTTACAACCCAAGCCATCCAATCTGGCATCCCTGCTGATTTGCAGGCATTATAAATTCCGTCTTCAATCTTTCCAGTCCAATGCTCCAAAAATTTTATAAGCTCATTTAATCCTAAATGACTTTTAATGAATTGTTTAACTTGCTTAGGTAGTTTATGATAAATAGTTTTAATTGTTTTAACTACAAGACTAATTTTTCCACGTTCTTGTAACATGTTACGAAGCTCTGCTTGCGTTGGTTCTGCGTTAGATGCTGGAATTTTAATGAGATATCCATTAACTACATACACGCGGTAACCATCTTTTGTTGTGATGTGTTCGCATGCTATGTTTTTTTCAACGGTGCTATCTGTTGGCTCAAGAGCGAGTGCAGTAGAAGAAGGAACAACAATACTGCTAAAAATTAATGAAGCAGATAATACGCATGCTATAGCTAACTTCTTCATAATATGCCTTTCTGTACGAGAAGTAACTGTTTATGCCAAAAATCTTGACAATTTATAAATTAATGGCGTGCTAAAAGGTAAACAATATCTTGTATATGAAAACCTTTACAAATAATTACTATCTAAAACTGTTTAAGATTCATTAATCTTTTAAACTGAATCAGTAAGGCATACTATCTATATAGTTATGTTTATTTTTTAAAGGTATAACTGCATTACATTCCCAATACTTACCAAAGGCTCGAAAATAGAGTGAACCGCCTAAATGCTTTATGGTATCGCGATGAAGCAGAAGTCCTTTTTGAGATACTGAGCGAATTGCATCTTTACTTTTTCCGCCCAAAAATCGAACATTGAACTGTTTTATAACAATTTGTTTTTTACGTATCGAAATTCTGATGTAATAAACTAAAGAAGCATATTTTCGCATGTTCAAATATAGTTCTTCGATTAATTCAATAACTTCACAGATGATTTCATCGCTAATGTCTTCAGGAATATCGTTACTAGATATATTGCATATGGATCTTCCTTTTAATCCACAAGATGTATTGATTGAGTCGTTCATTTGTAGTGTATCTTCGATGTGCTGAATGAACTCGCTTCGAGCATCTTGCTTAGCAGTATTTCCACGTAGAATGTCGATAATATTATGTCCTTCTTCAAAAGCCTGATCTGCCAAATCATTTATTGCCTCAATAGCACTTCGCTGTTTTTTAGAAATAGACTTGTCAAGTAATGCTATTTTACTTTGTAGTGCAATATCTGCAATCTTATTAGTTAATCTATCGTGCATTCGCACAGCCAGATGAAGATTATTAATTGTTTGCTTATCTTTTTCATAAAGAACCATTTTTTGGTGAGAAATACGCAAAATAATACCAGTGCAAACGCAAAATATATTTATTAAAAGGTAAGCAATAAGATACTTGAAAGATAAAGTTGATAGGTATCGGTATGCAACGTAGTGTAATGCGTCTATTACTAAGAATAAAGGTAGTGTAAATTGAATCGGATATAAATACGAAATAAAAACAAATGATATGATGAGCCCGAAAGTTACTGGTGGAAGATTCAGACTAGGAATAGCAAGAATGCTGAGATGCACAAAAATATAGCACATGCTCATAAAATGCGGAAGCAAGCAAAGGAACAGATTTATAGCAGCAAGAATCATGTAAACTATAACAAGTTGTATTGTGCTATTGTCGCTATTCGAGTAAATATACGCATCCATTGCGCTCGACAAACATCCCAATAGTAAAAATGTTTTATTGTCAATAAGCTTTTCTCGTAAACGACGCATTAAGAAAATAATCATTGTGTATCATTTCCTAAATATTCATCATGCAGCCATGTAGTAATAAGTTGTGAACGATTCGTCACATTCAGTTTTTTGAACACGCGACGAAGGATAGTTTCCACAGTACAAGTTTCAACAAATAAACGTTTAGCGATTTGCGCATTAGTCATTCCTCTACTGCACAACTTTACAATTTCAGTCTCATGATCCGTTAAAGCAAGGCGTCCATTTTTTGGCTTATTTTGCAAACGTTGAAATGCTGTCGTCGTGTCGTCAAAATGAAGATTGCCTATTATTTGTGGCTTGAATGTGCCATGGGCAATACTGCTAAGCATGGCGCAAATAGTTTCTGGGTGGTTCTTTCCAACAATGCCTTGTGCGCCTGCTGTTGATGCTTTTAAAGCATAATCGTTTATAGGGAATGAAGTTATAGCAATTATTATTGGGAGTGAGTATCTTCTTCGCAATTCGTATAATATTTTAATTCCCGAAACCCCAGACATATACATGTCAATTAGCAGCACGTCTGGGCATTGATTTTGACAAAATTGAATTGCTTGATTGGCGTACGCGGATAACCAGCAAATACTGCAGGACGGAACAACCTGCTCAATATATGTTTTTAGGCCGTGTAGACAAAAACAATCATCATCAACAATGCCAACAGTAATATGCTTTGCTATCATATTGCTCCTTTAGAAAAGCATTATTTAAGTAATAATAGTACTTGAATTTGTATGATGAATATCTTGTCTAGGAAAACCTTTACAAAGCAGATTGTATAAAGGTAGTTACTGGAGCTTACGGGGGGTTACTCCGCAGCGAATAAGTTCGATTAAAGCTTAGTGATTTAATCACAATGTGGTTGCGTCTATGCGCAAGCAAGTTGCTCAGTAGTGTATAAACTCTATGCAAAATAAATCATTCTCTGGTATTACGCAAGCTCCAATAATCATAAATAAAATCATCATTTAGTATGATGCAAACTCTTTACGGCGATTATAAGCTATTAACCAAGAGCTGAAATTCTAAATGAAGTGGTAATCATAAAAGCGTTAATTGCAGCATTGCCGAGCCTTTTATTTATTTTGGATCAGTTTGAGAGGCTTGTTTCGACGCATCCTATGTGTCTACGAGTTTGGAGAGTAAGGAACTTTGTGTTATGCGTAAGTTTACGAAAGTATTCTTGTTAGCTGCTCTGCCAGCGTGTTTGCTTACTGCATGCGCTGGTAGAGCAGTTGATGATAGTCAACAGCAGGCATCGCATGATTCAGTTCCACTTATTTCAGTCAAAAAACAGCCTTTAACACAAGTTGTGTCGGGTAAAGCAACAATAGAACAATCGTCTACCTTTGTTATCACTGCTGTAAGTAGAGGGAATTTTTCTCCATCGGTAAAAGCAGGAAGTGCTGTAAAAGCTGGAAGTATTTTAGGCTACAATGCTGGTAACAAAGTTATTGCTCCAGTAGACGCTAAAGTTGTGTCAGTGGCTGAATCATCTGCGGACGTGCCTAAATCTTTCCCGCTATTTACTCTTAAATATGAAGGTTTTTCAATAAGCCTTAACGCAAAAGCTTTACTTCGTTCTGCGGATATTGCAGATGTTAAAGGTCGCTTCCAAGTTGAAGATGGTGTTGGGCCAACCAATTGTTTGCAAATAGTACAAAGCGGTGGAACTTCTACAGATGTTGCAGCTTCGGGTAGTAGCAAGAATGATAATGCTGATTCAACTCAAACAGATGAGTCGAGTGCGCAAAGTACGCCTAGTGTATCGTCAAAAGTTTTAACGTGTTTAATAGATAAAAGCACAGAAGTAGAATCAGGCCAAAATGCGACGCTTGTTTTTAATGGCAAGCATAAACAATCGGTTCTAACTCTGCCTGTTAGTGCAGTTGCTGGAAGAGTCCAAAAAGGATTAGTCTCATACAAGAAAGGCGATAATTGGGAGCGTAAAGAAGTTGGTCTTGGAATCAGTGACGGCGCTAATATTGAAATTACGTCTGGTTTGCATGAGGGTGATGTTGTAGCAGGTGTTTCTCCTGATCTCATTCCAGGAGTGCAATGATTATGGAGAACAATCCTGTTCCACTGGTTGAACTACAAGACGTGTCAGCGCGTGTAAAACTAGGCAATGGCGAATGGCTTACCACTGTCAACTCTGCTTCTATGTTACTTAATCAAGGTGAAACATACGCGGTAGTTGGCAGGTCTGGCTCCGGCAAAACAAGTCTTATTTCTATTATTGGATTTTTGAATAAAAATTTTACTGGAAAATACTATTATTCTGGCAAATCAATCCAAAAGTGTAGTGATGCTACAGTATCGCATATGCGCGCTAGAAATATTGGTTTTGTTTTTCAAAACTATTCGCTTATTAAGCATTTAAGCATTAGAGAAAATGTTGAGTTGCCGCTTTTGTACGCAGGGCTACAACAAAGCAAGCAGACAAGAAGGAAAACGATAGAAGAAGCATTATGTGCTGTTGGATTGCAAGATAAACTAAATGAATACCCTGGAAGGCTATCAGGCGGTGAACAGCAGAGAGTCGCGATAGCGCGTGCTCTCGTCACTAATCCCGAATTACTTATTTGCGATGAGCCAACTGGTGCGCTCGATAGTAGCACGGGAGAAAAAGTGCTTCAAGTGTTGCATGATCGTGTTCAAGAATCTGGAACAACATTACTATTAGTCACTCATGATATGAAAGTGGCTCGTTCTTGCTCTCACATTTTTACTATGGAAGGCGGTGTTCTTTATGATCATGCTGCTTAAAGATTTGCGCCTGTCTCCTATGAGATCCTTCCTTACAGGTTTTTCAATGTTTATCGGCATCATTGCCGTTATTGCGTCAGTGCTTATTGGCACGGTTGGTAAGGACTATCTTATTGCAACTAACGAACAGCTAAACGGTCGTAGACCAACATACGAGATTACTTTTTCAGCACAAAATTTTGACGAATATTCAGTATTTAACAAATTCTTAAATCGCATTGAATCCGCAAATCGTAACGCTAACGTTATGCTACAACCAAACACTGGGCTACTGTTTAGCGCTTCTATGCCAGCTTTGAAGAGCGTAAAAATAAGCGAAGAATATAAAACTAGCAATCTTCAATATGTTGATGCTGTTTACACTACGTCAGGATACAATAAAGTTTATAACTTACCTATTGTAAGTGGAAGATGGTTTAGTAATAGCGCTAAAAGCAACGCATTAGAAATGGTAGTAAACCAATCTGCTAGCAAAAGATACAAGATTGGTGAAGTAGCATTTATTACTTCTCGCAAAACAACACAAATGAGTCCTATAAGGATTGTTGGAGTTGTGAACGATGGCGTAGACTCAGCAAAAGCATACGTGAATATTCTAGGCTTGTTACGTTACGCTCCAACTCTTTGGGAATATTCTGAAAAAGAAACTCACGGCTCAATCTACTGGTTAAATAAAGAAAATCGTTCTCAAAAATCAATTAAATCTTATGTTTCAGATGCTCTTTATGACTGTTGTGGTGGGCAAGTAAACGAAATTAGAAGACATGATAATAGTGATGATTACGAGAATGTGATAACAGTATTGCAATTAAGTTTTGCTATCGTAGCAGCATTATTGCTTTTTGTTTCCGCGCTAGGTTTAATCAATATTGGTTTAGCATCGTTGGAGCAGCGCACACATGAACTTCTTATACGCAGAGCTTTGGGTGCTACTAGATGGTCGATTGCTTCACTCGTGTTAGGCAGTGCGATTATTTTAGCACTAATAGTCTCGATTGCTGCCGTCGCTGTTTCTTTTGGTCTTGTGTCTATAGCATCAAGTTTTTGGGATGCATCAAGCCCAGTTAGTCCGCCAGTTTACCCATATGAAGCCGCTATTGGAGCTGTTATTGCGGCTTTTATCACAGCACTTGCTGGAAGTGTGGTGCCGGCAATAAAAGCATCGCGTTTACAACCAGCATTAGCATTGCGTTAATTTTCAAAAAATAAGAAAGAAGGAATAATGAATAATCATACTATTGGTAAAGCAACTCTTATTGTTGGTGTGCTTAGTGCGCTTCTTATGTTCAATGCTTGTGGAGGAGTAGACAACAATAATGCGAGTGGTATGGGTGGCGCGCGCTCGCAAAATAGTTCGCCTAGAGAGATTGTTGATTTTGCTCATATAGAGAAGGAATATCAGGAATCTGTGGCAAAGCTTAGTTGGCCTGAAAAATATAAAGCTCCTGCAAACTTGGTTGGAGAAGAAAAAGACAGTCAGTTCCAGAGTGGATATGGCGATACGCAAGCATCTAATTATTATCAGTGTGCTTGGGAGCGGCAATGGCTAGACACGTATGCTAGTGATGAACAAGCGGCAAGTAAAGCTTTGCATGAGCTTGAAAAAGTGCCTAGCATGCCGTTTATGGGTCCAGATCGTTGTGATGATGCAACGCGAAACTTTTTCAAAGAGCACATGCGTAAAGCAAAACTTGGAGATCCATCAGGATTCCAACAGGATGTGCAAACTAATTGTCCTGTGATGTAATTGCATTTGTATAGCTTTGTTGCGCTGTCGCGCTAAATGGCTTGTTATATGCTTCTTTTTACCCATGTTGATGGTGTCCAATAATCTTTGGTAAGCATTGATGGGTATGTTTGTTTACGAGCTTGAATAATCCATAAGGCTATACCTGTTGAAATAAGTATTACGCCAGAAGCAATCATTATGAATAATGATGAATTTAGATTTCCCCATGCTAGTACGCTTGCATACCCTACGATAATGCCGCATTGCTCCATAATAGAAGTAAAAGTAGTAGTTGCGCCGAGAATGCGTGTTGGTATGCCGTCGAGAAGAGCTGTTTGCCCATAGACAATAGTGGCGTCAAAAATAATACCTGCAATGAAAGCAGAGCAAAGAAAAAGAGCAATCCAATTATTAAGTGCGAAAATAAGTAAAGGAATAGAAAGGAATCCAGGTAATAAAATGGAGTATAAAATCTCATAATGTAGCACAATATATTTGCATAATACTGAACCTACAATCATGCCAATGTTAAATATGCTGACTATTGATCCCCATGTGGATGCCGAATGAAAAAGCGTGAGACAATGGTGTGCTCCCATTAGTCTAAATGCAGCAAGCCATGATCCAGATTGTAATGCTGATACTGCTCCTAAGACTATTAACCATGGTGTAGATTTCATATAGTGTAGAGAGGCTGCAAAACCAGCAGTTTTATTGCTTCCTGTTTTCGTATTGTTTGCGCTATTTTGTGCTTGCTGGTTTAGATTAACTAACAGTAGAGGTAGCGCCGCTAATATCATCACAATAGCAATGCTCGTAAAGAAAATGAGAGGATTGCATATATCAACAAATATGCCAGTGATTGCAGGTGCAGCAAGCCTGCTGAGATTAATCCACATGCGCATGCTTGCTAAAAATTTGGTTTTTTCGCCAGTTGGTACACTATACGCCATCAATACTTTTTGATTAGGTGAAGAAAATGCAGTAAAGAACCCGAATATTATGCCGAGTAGCGTAACCATAATAGCAATAAGGTTATGCTGTGCTACTAAAGCGAAACCATATCCAGTGCACAGCAAGGCAAAGCAGAACGTTAGAGCTATAAACAATCTAGTTGGTGGATATTTATCTGCGATAATGCCGCCAAGTGGTGCTGCTATGCAGGTCATAAGTGCTACGGACACTGCGTTAAGTGCTGCGTGAGATAAGTCAACATGCATTAAAAGATATAGACTCACGCCAAATCTACAGCTTGTTAAAAGAAAAGCATTAAGCGATAAAACGGATATAATAAGAGTCGTGCGAATTCGTGCCGCAGCGTTCATTTCCTTCTCTTTTTTCTTTCATGTTATGAATGTCTTTCATATTCTGAATGATATATGCCTATTGATATACACCTTTTTCTGGACTGCGAGTGAAATTAGTGTTTTATTGCTGTTTATAGGCAGGGGCTGCGGCTACTGGCGATAGTAGGAGAGGAAGTTAGAGAGTTTGCCCATTGCGTCACGAAGTGTTTGCAAGCGTAGCAAGTAGATAACATGTAATTATTTTAAGGGATTGACGTTTGTTTAACAATGTAGTAAATTGATTTACAAGAGTTTAACATTACGGTTCAAAGGAGACTGAAATGAACTCTCGAGCGATGAAGTTTAGCGCATTTATGCGTAGGTTTTTATTTTTTATAGTTTCATTTTTTATTAGTTTAATGTTACTTTTTAATTCACCTACTTCTGCTTTTGCGAACACTGCTCATAGTGTGCGACCATTGGAAGAAGGTGATGTTATTTATCAAGTCTTAGTTGATAGATTTGCGGATGGTGATTCATCCAACAATGATTTTGGTCATGGTGAATATAACCCTAATGATTTAGGTTTTTATCATGGTGGCGACTGGAAAGGTCTAACTAATCATTTGGACTATATAGCAGGGTTGGGTGTTACTGCAATTTGGATTTCTCCTGTGTCTGAACAAGAACCGTTGTCAAAAGACGGTAAAGAAGCAAGCTATCATGGTTATTTCACTAAAGATTTTGCAACACCAAATAAACATTTTGGTAGTAGAGCTGATTTGCAAAGGCTTATTAATGAAGCTCATAATCGTGGATTAAAGATGATTCTCGATGTTGTGCCAAATCACACGTCAGACTATCTTGATGCTTATGCTCGTAAATATAATGGGGCATATCATCCAGAAGGGTTTTTGAATAATCCAGCATTTTATCATCATTTTGGTGATTGTAAATTCGATAATACTGAATCGCAGTCTGATATAGAGCAATGTGATCTTGGTGGTTTAGATGATCTTGATCAGTCTAATCCGCAAGTCTCTAAATATCTTATTAAGACATATAAAGATTGGATTGATATGGGCTTTGATGGAATGAGAGTAGATGCTGCTCGTTCTATCCCGAAACCTTGGTTAAAGAAATTTGAGAAAGAAGTTGGGGTTCCATCATTTGGAGAAATATTTGTTGGTGATGTTGATTATGTTGCTGATTACCAAAACTACGAATGGGGTGCATTAGATTTTCCTTATTTCTTCACTGTGCGTAGAACTTTTTCAGCAGACACGGATATGCGTGACTTAGGGAAGCTATTTTCGCAGGATACGAAATATAGGAATCCAAACCAATTAGAGACATTTATTGATAATCATGACAGAGCAAGGTTTTTGACTTGGGCAAATGATGATTATCAACGTTTACGTTCTGCCTTGTCGTTTATGATGACTACCCGTGGTTTGCCGATTATTTATTATGGCACTGAACAGGCTGATGACGGTAATGGCAATGGTTCAGAAGTCCCTATTGCAAATAAGGATAATCGTAAAGATATGAAATCGTTTAACACTAAATCTCCGTTATACCAGCATATTAAACGATTAACAGAGATTCGTCGTAAGCACACTTCATTGAGGACAGGTCGTCAACTTGAGATGTGGTCTGCCAAAGATGTGTATGCTTTCTCTCGTATGGCCAAGGATAATAGCGATGAGGTTATTACAGTTGCTCATAATACTTGGGGTGAAAAGATGGTTACTATACCTCTTAGAGCAGAAAGTCATATCTCTGTAGGAACTGTTTTGACAGATATGATGAATACGAATCGTAAAGCAACTGTTGTGCCAGGAGGGGTAACCGGTAAACAGATTAAGGTGCTGTTATCTTCGCATGATGTCGCTATTTTTGCCGCAGAGACGTCTACTTCTGAGTATCACCCAGTTCGTCGGAATCTTACGAAGATTATGGTTCATGCGAATGTTCCTTTAGGTCATTCGCTAACTGTAAGAGGAGATACTTATCCACTTTCTTGGAATTATGGTCGTGCATGTCATTATTTGGGTAACGACATATGGGAATTTGAAATGGAAAGAATACCTAAAGGTAAAAAGTTCCAATTTAAGGCATTGCTTGATGACAAACAGTGGGTGTCTAAAGATAATGCCTTCGGAGTTGGAGGGGAGGAGGTAGAAACAAGCATGCATTTTTGATTTTGGTGTCTGTATGAACATGACATGTAGATTTATATGAGCCAGTGTTTGTGGCAATTAAAAAACTGTTTGCTTGTTATGTAGTCATACAACAAAGAATAAAAAAATTATTAGTTTGTTTTCTGATGCTTTAGAGAATCGTTCGTCATCCATTTTCTAAATGCAAAATGAGTGCAAGTTAACGTATGAATATAAAAAGAAGGTTACAATGAAGAAACTTACAAAAATATGTGCACTGATTGGTGCTGCTGCAATGATTGTTAGCGTAAGTGCGTGCGGTAGTACGAAATCGTCCGACGCTAATGGTGCAACATCGCTTACCATTTGGCATTATTGGGATGGCGCTAACGCCGATACCTTTGATGCAATGGTGAAGGATTTTAATGCTTCGCATAAAAATATTAAGATTAAGACTGCGAGCGTCCCGAATTCTGATTTTATGACGAAGCTTCGTGCATCGGCTTCGTCGAAGAGCTTGCCAGATATTTCTATAAGTGATTTGGTATGGGTGCCACAGATTGCAAAAATGGGCAATTTGACTGATCTTTCTAAGGTTATCAGCTCGAAAACGCTCGATGATGTGACTCCTGCATTGATTGACTATGGTCATATTGACGGCAAACAAGTTTCTGTGCCAGTGACTGCCAATAATCTTGCGTACATGTACAACAAGGATGTTTATAAAGAAGCTGGGTTAGATCCTAACAAGCCACCGCAAACATGGGATGAGTTGAAGAAAGTTGCCAAGACAATCAAGGAAAAGACGGGCAAGCCAGGGTATGATTTGCTTACTCAAGCAGGAGATAACGGCGAAGGTTTAACTTGGAACTTCCAGGTCAACTTGTGGCAAGCTGGCGGCGAATTCTTGACGAAGGATAATTCTAAGGCTGCATTCAATACGCCAGAAGGCAAGAAGGCTATGAACTTCTGGATGGATCTCATCAAGAGCGGCGTGAGCCCATATGCTAAGTGGGGCGAATTTGAAAAGGGCAAGGGTGGTTCTGCTCAGGAAGGTAGCTGGATGGTTGGCATCTGGGCGCCAGATCCACCATTTGATTTCGGTGTAGCAAAAGCCCCTCATCCAAAGGATGGTAAGGAGGCAACCAATCTCGGTGGTGAACAAGCAATCGTCTTCCACAATTCTGACGCTCGTGCCAAGGCTGCTGGCGAGTTCTTGAATTGGTTCTTGCAGCCAGAACAGGTGATCAAGTGGTCGCAAAAGACTGGCATGCTTCCTGTAACGAAGAGTGTTGCAAAGTCTGATAAGTATTTGGATTGGGTTAAGAAGGAACAGCCTCGTTTAATTCCGTTTGTGGAACAAATGGAGATTGCTCATACACGTCCAAATACGCCATTGTATCCAAAGATTTCCTTCGAATTTGCAAAGGCTGTGGAGAAGGCTTTCGCTGGAGAGCAGAGTGTTGACGAAGCGCTTGCGAATGCTGAAAAGGCAGTAAACGACGTGATTGCCAAAGGCTGATTGCATAAATACTGTGCCGATAGCTGGGTCGAATGAAATAAAGTTGGCTCAGCTATCGGAGTTCTTTGCATCAAGGAGTATGTAATGAAAAAACGTCATTTTCTCAAGTCTGCGCACAGGCACTACCAGAAAGATCAGGTAATTTGTGCTGCGGTATTCTTGTTGCCAGCAGTGCTTATTATTGGTGGTTTCGTGCTGTACCCTGTGTTGTCTGCTGTATATATTTCACTAACATCGTGGGATGGATTCTCTCCAGAAAAGAAATTTATTGGCTTGGAAAACTATGCTCGTCTTTTCCAAGATCCTGAGTTTTTCAACAGCTTAATGGTAACAATTATTTATGCTGCTGGTGTATGTGTATTAAGTGTGCTGACTGGATTGTTGCTCGCGCTTTTGCTTGATGCACCTATACGAGGTAGGAGTATTTATCGTAGTATTTACTTCCTTCCAGTGGTTACATCTTCTGTGGCTGCAGCCATTGTGTGGAAATATATGCTCGATCCTTCTGGATTCGTGAACAGTGTGTTGATGAAATTCAATATACACGGACCAGATTGGTTACAAAATCGCTGGCTTGCGCTTATTGCATTAATTCTTTTGACCGTGTGGAAAAATATTGGTTTTAACGCTATTTTGTATTTAACTGCGTTACAAGCATTGCCAAAAAGTGTGTATGAAGCGGCTGCATTAGATGGAGCTACTGGGTGGCAAAAATTATGGAAGATTACTTTCCCATTGCTGTCTCCAATGACGTTTTTTGTAGTAGTTCAGGCATTGGTGACGAGCTTCCAATCCTTCGACCTTGCATACATGCTCACGGGTGGTGGGCCTCGCGGAGGCACGGAAGTGCTTGGCATGATGATGTATCGGGATGCGTTCAAGCTTGGTGATTTTGGCTATGGAACAGCAATAGCGTTTATTACACTTGCGCTAGTGCTAGGCGTGACGATGGTTCAATGGAAAGTTTCTGGAGCACAAGGAGAAGAATAATGAAATCATCATTATGGTCGCGTTTGGCGCGTCATGCGATTCTGATTTTAGGTTCAGCAACAGTAATCATTCCATTTTTGTGGATGTTCACTACTTCTTTGCAAATGCGTGCTGAAACATACACGAATACTTCAATTTTTCCCACATCATGGCATTGGGAAAACTATATTCACGCTTGGCAAGCTGCGCCGTTTGCACAATATTACTGGAATACGCTATTGATGACAGTAGGAATTGTTGTAGGACATTTAATATTTGATGCCTTTGCTGCCTACGCTTTTGCGCGCTTAGAATTTCCTTTGAAGAAAACAATATTCATTCTGCTGCTTTCTGCATTGATGATTCCTAATTTTGTGATTGTTATTCCGTCCTATGAGATAGTCGCTAATTTGGGGTGGGTTGATACGCTGTATGCTTTGGTTGTTCCTAGACTTGCAGATGTGTTTGGCATTATTTTACTTCGCCAATATTTTGCAACAATTCCTCGAGAGCTTGATGAGGCAGCGCGCATTGACGGTTGTGGCAGGTTTGGAATATTCTTCAAACTGATTGTTCCATTGTCATATCCAGCGTTTGCGACGCTTGGTATTTTCAGTTTTCTCTTTGCGTGGAATGATTTCCTTTGGCCGTTATTGGTTACGAATACGGATGAAACTCGTACAATCCAGATTGGTTTAGCATCCTTCGTAGGGCGTTATGGAACCTCTTGGAATTATTTGATGGCAGGAACTTTGACTGCAACAATACCAAGTATCATTGTGTTCCTTTTCTTCCAACGTGCGCTCGTTAGAGGAATTGCAAATACGGGTATGAAAGATTAGAAATTGTAGAAATATTAAGGATGGGGTTTATTATGTCTATACCACAGTGGTTGCCTGATGCAAGATTTTATCAGATTTTTCCTGATCGTTTCCATCGTTGTGAAGGCTACGGTATGCTAACTGAAGGTCATGTGCCGCTTGATCCATGGGATGCTGAGCCTACGCGTGAGAATTTCTTAGGCGGTAATATTGCTGGAATTACAGAAAAACTTGATTATATTCATGATTTAGGGTGCAACGCGCTCTATTTGAATCCAATTTTTTCTGCTGCAACAAATCATCGTTATGATGCAAACGATTATTTCAAAATCGATCCACTTTTAGGAACGCTTGAAGATTTTCATACATTGGTAGATGAAGCGCATAAGCGGAATATACGTATAGTACTAGATGCAGTTTTAAATCATTGTGGTAAAACTCATTGGATGTTTCAAGATGTTGTTAAAAATGAAGAGAATTCAGAATATGTGAATTATTTTTCAGTGAAAAACTTTCCAGTTAAGTCATTGCCTGTGCCTAATTATAAAACCTGTTCTGGTTGTGAATATCTACCGAAGTGGAATGTGTTTAATCCAAAGGTGCGTGAGCATCATTTTAATGTTGCAAGATATTGGATTGATCAAGGTATCGATGGTTATCGTCTTGACGTTCCATATTTTATTTATCCAGAATTTTGGCAGGACTTTAGGCAAGTTGTTAAAGCAAAAAATTCGGAATTATGTTTGATAGCTGAAGAGTGGAGAGACCCTGCTCAATGGTTGCAAGGAGACACTACTGATAGCACAATGAATTATACTCTGCGTGATTTAGTTTTAGGTTTTACTGCGACAAAGCGATTCAATGCATACGATTTTGTTAACGGTATTAACCGTTTGCAGGAGCGCATACCGTATGGATATCACCATGGAATGATGAATTTGTTGGGTAGCCACGATACTGAGCGTGTTTTAACTGCGCATCAAAATAATACTGAGGATTGCATAACCGCGTACTATTGCATGTTTGCCTGCGAAGGTGCTCCAATGATTTATTACGGTGATGAGCTTGGTATGGTTGGCGATAATGATCCAGGGTGCCGTTCTGGTATGCAGTGGGATAGTCTTGATGCAAATGCTGAAATATTCCGTACAATTGTTCAATTAAATGCATTGCGGCGTGATCATATTGCGTTGCGAAGAGGCACGCAAAGTTGTTACGCTGTTGACGAAGATACTGTCATTATTTCTCGAGAGCATAAGGAAGAATCTCTTTTGATGATTATTTCACGTAATAATTTGGTAGAATATAATTCATCGAAGCTACCTCAACAATTGCAAAATCATAATTGGCGAATTATAAATGGTGTAACTGTTGGAAATAGTTGGCGCCCCAATAAAGATAATTCTATGATTGTATTGCAAGCTCAACAGTAAAAATAATGTAGAAGTAAGAAGTGTGAGACATGGGAAAGAAAATTACAATGCAGGATATTGCTGATGCAGCGCGTGTCTCTAAATCTGCTGTCTCCTTTGCGTATAATACTCCTGATCGCTTATCATCAGAAACTGTAGAACACATATTTTCAGTTGCAAAGGAACTAGGATATGTGCGTAATCCTGTTGCTTATATGCTGCGAACTCAAAAGACAAATAGTTTGGGATTGTTACTACCACAGCAATTAGGGCGAGTGCTAGAAAATCCATACTATTCGGAATTTATTCAAGGTATTGGGCAAATCTGTGAGCGAGAGGGACTGACGCTTCTTTTAGTGCCTCCACTTCGTAATTCTATGTTAAAAGCAATTCCTTATGCTGCAGTTGACGGTTTTATAGTAACTGGTTTAGAAGAAGATCGTGGTGAAGTTGAAGCTCTTATGCAGCAAGGAAAGCCATTTGTTATTGTTGACAGTGAGGTGCATAGTCAGGCTCCAAGTATCAATATTGATGAGACGCGCGCTATGAAGGAATTAACTGAGCATCTTATTTCATTGGGCCATCGCAATTTTGTGGTGATTTCTCCAGAATCAGGCAATGATGATGGGTATCTTTCTTGGCATGGAACAATTCGTCGCCGTATTGATGGTGTGATTTCTGCTTTAGAAGAGAATGGAATAGCCCCACTGGTCGATAAGAAAAATGTTATTGAAGTGCCATGTACTCGTACTGGAGGAAAAGAAGCTTTTGCGCAAATAAAACAAAATAATTCTGTATTGCCAACTGCATTCATCTGTTTTAGTGATGTTATTGCGTTTGGAGTAATGGATGCTGCTAGACAGTTTGGTTTGCAAATCCCACGTGATATTTCTGTTACAGGTTTTGATGATCTAGATGAGTCTGCATGTAGTAATCCACCGTTGACAACAGTTAAACAGCCTGTTACAACTAAAGGACGTTTAGCTGCTGAATATATAGTAGAGACTTTGAATGCTGGGTATGAACGAGCATCATCCCGTCACGTATGTCTACCTATTACTGTGCTGCTGCGTGAGTCAATTGGCCCAGCAGCATCTATAAGAGAATAGGCTGCGTAGTAAATACTTTGATTCCTTCCTCCTATGAAAAATATAGTGCCACGTTAAGTTTTTTTAGCGTGGCACTATATGCATAATTTTTTTGTTTATATAAAAATTATTTTTTCTACTGGCGATAGTAGGAGAGGAAGTTAGAGAGTTTGCCCATTGCGTCACGAAGCGTTTGCAAGCGCGGCAAGTAGACTACGCGGAAGTAGCCCGGAGTCTGCCAATTAAAGCCTTTGCCGTGCACAATCAGCAACTTCTGATTGCGTAGCAAATCAAGAGCAAACTGTTCATCGTCGTGAATGTTGTATCGACTTGGATCGAGCTTTACAAACATGTAGAAAGCAGCGTCTGGTCGCTCAACGCTTACGCCATCCATCTCTTGAAGCGCGTTATAGCAATACTCGCGCTGCTCATACACGCGTCCGCCTGGTTCCAAATACTTTTCAACGCTCTGGTATCCGCCCAAAGCAGTCTGAATAATTGACTGCGCAGGAACGTTAGAGCACAAGCGCATATTAGACAGCATGTTAAGTCCCATAATGTAGTCGCGAGCCTTGGATTTATCTCCCGAAAGACTCATCCAACCAATACGGAAGCCAGCAATCATATGCGACTTAGAAAGTCCGCTAAAAGTTACGCAGAACACGTCTGGAGCAAGAGAAGCAATCGAAATATGTTTCTTGCCGTCCATAACAAGACGGTCGTAAATCTCGTCTGCAAAAATAATCAAATTAAACTCGCGCGCAATCTTAACAATCTCTTCCAAAACTTCGCGACTATACAGCACACCCGTAGGATTATTTGGGTTAATAATCACGATTGCTTTAGTGCGAGGCGTGATTTTAGAGCGAATATCGGCAATATCTGGGTACCAATGCGACTTTTCGTCACACGTGTAGTGCACAGGAGTGCCGCCGGCCAGGCTCGCGCACGCAGTCCACAGAGGATAGTCCGGGCTTGGGATAAGAATCTCGTCGCCGCAATCAAGCAGCGCTTGCATAGAAAGATTAATCAGCTCGGAAACTCCGTTTCCAGTGTAAATATCTTCCATTTGCACGCCTGGAATGCCCTTAAGCTGATCGTATTGCATAATCGCCTTGCGAGCGGAGAAAAGTCCACGACTATCCGAGTAGCCTTCGCAGTCAATAAGCTGCTGTTGCATGTCGTAAATCACTTCGTCTGGAGCGCGGAATCCGAAAGGCGCAGGATTTCCAATGTTGAGCTTTAGAATATGCGTTCCGTTCGCTTCCATGCGGTTTGCTTCTTCAACAACTGGGCCGCGAACGTCATAAAGCACGTGCTCGAGTTTGGTTGATTTGTTGAAGGTTCTATGTTTGAGTGTTTGGGAAAGTTCAGCTTCTGTAAGCTGTGGCTGATTTAATTGTGGTTCTTCTGCAGACTGGCAGTTTTGCTCGATTTTTGCACAAGAATGACCGCCTTTGATTCCGTCGCTGCTGATTCCAAGAATTTCAGCTAGCATGTTACGTACGTCTTTGCGAGGCTCGGTTTTGCCGCTTAAATACTGGCTTAACTGGCTTTTACCAAGTTTATGACCGTTTTTTGCTGCAAGCTCGATTACGTCAATCTGCTTGTACCCCTTACGCTTCATAGCTTTTTTAAGCTCATCAGCAAAATTCTGTGCCATAATCTGTCTTTCTTGTAAAATCGGCATTTATAAATTGAACAAGTTTATAGCAAAGTTCAAAATATAAGTATTAAATTGAACTATTTATATTTTTAGTGATGATTTTACGCGCAAATTTGTATTTTGCAAAGTAAAAATTGAATTTATTTTGAATTTATATTGAACTTTTGAACAAGTTCCTCTTTATTTTTAAATTATTTTGCATTTCAATAGATTTTATATTAGTTGCCATGTTTCGATAAGCTGAAAAATAAGGTAAATAAACAGAGGAAGTTATAATAGTATGCCAGTTTTTGAGCTAATTCTGTACATCATGGCGGTTGTAGTGCTGTCATCATTCTTGGAACGTTTTATACCGAGAGTTTCAGTGCCGCTTGTGCAGATAACCATGGGTGTTATAGCTTCAGAACTGCCTTTCTTCCCAAACGTTACTCTCGATCCAGAGCTTTTTATGATCGTAATTGTTGCGCCTTTAATTTATTTTGAATCGCGTGAGATAAATAAGTTAGCGTTATTGTCTTCATTTAAATACTCAGCAACTCTTGCTGTTGGTTTAGTACTGGCAACTATGGTCGCAGTTGCTGTGCTTTTACCTGCAATATGGTCATTTATACCGATTGCCGCTGCAGCTGTGTTAGGGGCAGCTTTGGGACCGACTGACGCTGTGGCAGTAAGTGCGTTAAGTCATGAAGTATCGCTTACTGACAAACAATTTAGCGTACTACAGGGTGAATCACTGTTTAATGATGCGTCCGGAATCGTAGGCTTCCAGTTTGCAGTTCTTGTTGCTGCGTCTGGTGTTTTCGATATCACGCCAGCACTAAGCAGTTTTGCATCAAAATTCTTTGGTGGAATTGCAATTGGCGTATTTGTAGGATTAGCTGCAAACTGGCTTTTTGAAAAGATTAGATCTTTAGGTTGGGAAACTACAAAAACAAGAATATTAATGGAACTATTTTTGCCGTTCCTGCTCTACATGGGTGCTGAAGGTGTTGGCGCTTCTGGAATGCTAGCGTTAGTTACCGCAGGATTACTAGCAAGATTTGATCGTTCTGGAGTAGGTCCGAATGTTTCGCGCACTAATATTGTTGCCAATAGCGTGTGGAGTGTTCTTTCGTTTGGGCTGAATGGTGCAGTTTTTGTTCTTCTTGGCATTGCTTTGCCAAAAGTTGTAAGTTCAAGTTGGAATGATTATGGTGTTAATAACCTGTTGCTTGTGGCTATTATTGCTGTAACGTTGCTTGCGGTTGTTGGCATGAGGTTCTTATGG
Source organism: Gardnerella sp. DNF01159 (assembly GCF_049244215.1). Classification (NCBI taxonomy): domain Bacteria; kingdom Bacillati; phylum Actinomycetota; class Actinomycetes; order Bifidobacteriales; family Bifidobacteriaceae; genus Gardnerella; species Gardnerella sp. DNF01159. The sequence goes on from NZ_CP058387.1 coordinate 110,972, forward strand.
ATGGTCACCATGGTTCGCATCGCAAGATCTTCTCAATTCCAATTAACAGGCGGATTAAAATCTGCTGTAATTATGACTTTAGGTGGAGCAAAAGGAACCTTAACTTTAGCGTTAATGTTCACATTACCGGTGAAGTTTCCACTTAGGAATGAACTTATTTTTATATCGGGAGTAGTGATCGTGGTTACGCTACTTATGGCGAACTTCTTGTTACCCATGATTTCTCCCAAAAAGAACGATACTGAACTTGAGGAAGTTACTCCTATTGCCATTGAAGTGCTTAGACGTACGGTTGAAGAATTAACCTCTAGTATTACTAACGAAAATCGTCGTGCAGTATTGTCTGTTGTTGACTCTTATACCGAACGAATTGAACGTTTAAAGCAAAATATTGGGCATAGAGACTCCAAAGAATATTTGGATTTGCGCATTGAAACTCTTAACTGGGAAAAAGATTATATTAAGCAGCGTTTGCGTAAGCTGAAGCAAGCTTGTTCTTTATCGAAACAGGAATTGCTGGAGGTTGAAGCTTGTGAGCGTCTGTTGGATCAAATTATGAATTCTTTACGTCACATTCACACTGATAGGCAGTTGGGAACCCTCATGTGGCATGTTCGCGGAAGGTTAAGAGCATTACAGCGTCGTATTGGAACAGTCATAATGCGAGTAAGTAATATGATTCGCAGAACAGCTCCACTCTTACAAGAAGACGTTATTTTTGTGCATATTCGTCAGTTGCATATTGAAGTTATTCAGCACGTTATTGAACGACTATATAATGTCATGAGCAATCAGGAATACGCAGCTGAGTACTGTTCTGCACTTTTGCGCGAGTACAGGAGTGTTGAACGATTGTTGCGTTCTAGACCTAATGTGAGCTTGAGCGTGCGTTTAATCGAAAATATTGAAGAAGTAAAGCGTGAAAGTTACGCAATAGAGTTACGTATAATTCATGACATGTACGAAGATGGGGATATTACGCGAATGCAAGAGCGGCAATTGCGCAATAACGTGTACGTTATGAACGTTGATGCTAACGTGGATATGTAATTATTGGACGTATCATAAACTGTTAAGCGGTTTGCTACCATAAAAGCTATGTATTTCTTTACTCCGAGGCGCTGCGAATCTACCCAAAAAATCATGTACAAGAATAAAGGGCAGGCTCTTATGGCAGCGGAGCAAAGTTTGCGAGAGCGTGGAACACAGTTATGGGTTTATGCTTGTGAATATTGTGGTTGCTGGCATTTGACGCATAAAAACCCGGTAAATCGCATGTATTCCGATATGCGCTCGCCATCCGCAAGCACGAAGCCTAAATCTAGAAAGCGCGGGTACAAGCCAAGACGGCGTTAAGTTAAAACGGCACTAAATTAAAACGGTGTTAAATCTTATGCAACATTAAAACCTTGCCTTGCAACCTGCTCAACATCTTCTGCTTCGTGTTTTTTGGCAATATCGTCTGCTGCTATAGCAAGAATTTGCGCGCTGAAAGCGTCAACCGGTCTGCTAGTATTTCGCAAATCGTAATATTGATGCACGCGATTGTCGAAATCGGCAAGATTCTCTAGTAATTCAGCATCGTCAGCAGGGTAAGTGTTTTCAAAAATCTGCATGCTAGTACTCATGCGCGGCTTTAATTCCGGATTTTGTGCAGGCTTACCAATTGCCAAGCCGAGCACGGGATACGTGTATTCAGGCAAATTCAAAATATCAATAAGCTGAGTTCTACTGTTCAAAATTGAACCGAGGATTACGCAACCAAGACCCAAAGATTCCGCGGCAGTTTCCATGGTGTGAAGTGCCAAAATGACGTCGTTTTGAGCTTGAGTAAAGCGGTAACGAGTTTTAAGCATAAATTCGTCGCTGCCTGTATCGATGCCATTTTTTTGTGCAATTGCAGCGTTTCTGTGCTGGTCAATAATAAAAACGTACAACAGCGGAGCTGTAGCAATATATGTTTGATTGCCAATTTCGGAAAGCTTCTGCTTAATTGAGCTATTCGTAATTTTAATCGCTGACCAGTCGTTCAAAAACTGGCTGCAAGCAGCGCGTTGAGCCACGGTTTCAAGAGTCGCGACTGTATCTTCGTCAATTGCTTCGTTGCAAAAAGCGCGAATAGATCGGCGGTTCAGTAGAGTATCAATAGTTTCGTTGTGACGTAAGTTTTGCACGTTATTCTTATTCCTTACTTTCCTTATTCTTCGATTATTTCTGCATTTAGTTTCATTTGTTCAAAATTAGAATTTATTTTTTCGAAACTGTCGCTTTCTTTGCCTTCGCGCAACATAAGACAAGGTTCCGTGACTTACTAAGCGACCAACAAGCGTAGTAAGAATCGCAGAAAATACTGCAAACCCAAGAGACATTAGCAATGGTTCTTCTTGCTTAACACGTTGCTTTTGTGTGATTTTTTCTTTAGAAAGATTGTTAGGACGATTATTAGAGTTTAAATTGATTTTTCTAGTATCAACATGTTTTTCCCATATTAAGTGCGCAATCTGTCCAGCTATAAACGTTGCAAAAGACGGAAGTGCGGCTTTAAGCAACGAATCTCCTAAAGTATTTGGATTTTTTAATCGGCGCTCGCGAAGCGCATCAATCTTACGATTTGCTGCATTCAGTCGTTGTACGGTAGCTTGAGTCGCACGATGGTTTCGTTGAGTTTTAGTATTAGCCGATGATAATTGCGTCATATTTTCTATGTTAGTGGTAACGAAATACCAATTTTGGCGGTACCATGGAACAGTAATCTTGATTTGCGGCAAAGTGGCTGCAAGTTAAGAAATGCTTACGTAAAGCAATCGTGCTGCTAGGCGTCCAGTGCGATGTGTGTACATGGCGCTGGTGAGGAATGTGAAGACTATGCAAAATAACGGCACTAAAGAATCCTCTCAGAAAGAATGCTCGAAGCAGGGTTGCTTGGTGTTACTTCGTCACGGTCAAACCGCTTGGAGTGTGTCTGGTCAGCATACTGGGCGCACGGATCTGCCTCTTACTGAAGTTGGTGTTGAGCAAGCAAAAGAGGCTGGTGCTAGATTGCAGTGTGTGTTCACAAAAGGTTTTGATGAGGATTGTGTGCTTGTAAGCCCGCTTCGTCGCGCGCAGCAAACAGCTCAGTTTGCTGGATTTGCTTCGTATACAATTTGCGATAGTGCGCTGGAGTGGGATTATGGTGCTGCTGAGGGTCGCACGCGCGCTGATATTTCTAAACTAAGTGGAGTTGAGGCGTGGGATGTGTGGAAACATGGTCCTAAAGTTCTTCCTTCTCACATGGTTAGTGATGCTAAAGAAGTGCTTCCTAGTGGAGAGACAGTGGATGTGCACAGGACTTCTGGAGAAAGCTTGCAAGAGGTTTCGGATCGTACTCAAAAGATTATCGATACGGCAATGCCTAAATTGAAATTAGGTAAGGACGTGCTTGTTGTTGCGCATGCTCATGTGTTGCGTATTCTTACTGCGCGCTGGCTTGGAGTAAACCCAGATTTTGCGCGACTTCTTCGTATGGATACCGCGCATTATTCTGTGTTGGGCACGTATAAAGGCGACAATGTAATTGTGCATTGGAATTGTTGAAATACGGTTTAAAATTTCAGATATTTCCATATATTTTAGTGCGATTTGCGCAAATTTTTTGCAAAGATATTTATATATTTGAGTCTTGCGTTTGCTGTAATATTAGTTCACTACGGTGATTTAAATAGTATTCAATAGCAGTAATTAGTTAGTTCGTAAGAGGTTAGCAGTATATGGAAAGGTTCGATGATGAGTCGTTCGGTTAAGTCGATTATTGCGCTAGTGGTTTGCGCTGTTTTGGCGGCTTGTGCGTTTACTGCTTTTGGTTTTTCTCAGTCTTTTGGCGCAAATGCCGATAGGTCTGCTAATGGGAAGGTTATTTTCTTCAACTTGAAGCCTGAAGCTACTGCTATGTGGGAAGAAGTTGCTAAAGAATACACAAAACAGACTGGTGTTACAGTAAGCATAGTTACGCCAACTGGCGGTCAGTATGAAAAGAGACTTAAAACCGAAGTTGAGAAATATAAAGATAATCCAGATAGCATGCCTACGTTATTCCAGATTAACGGTCCTGTTGGCTACGCTAACTGGAAGGATTACACTGCTGATTTAACTAATTCCCCTCTTTATACGCAACTTAGCAATAAAAATCTTGCTTTTATGGATAACGGTAAGCCGGTTGCTGTGCCATATGTTACTGAAAATTACGGCTTGATTTACAACAAGGCTTTGCTTGCTAGGTATGCGGATCTTAAAGATGCAAAGTTGCAGCCAGAAGAAAACGGCAAATCTTTTGAAGATCAAATAACTAATTTCGCTGCGTTGAAGGCTGTTGCAGACGATTTGCAAAAGCGCAAGGATGAGCTTGGTATTGACGGTGCTTTTGCGTCCGCAGGTTTTGATTTAAGCTCCGACTGGCGTTTTAAGACGCATCTTGCAAATATGCCTTTGTATTATCAATTCGTTAAGAATAACGTTAATGGTCAGCCTCAGTCAATTAATTACGACTATGTTGATAATTTCAGGAAGATTTTTGACCTTTATATTTCTGATTCCACAACTCCTGTAAGCCAGTTAAGTGCTAAAACTGGCGAGGATGCTGTTTATGAGTTTGCTCTTGGTAAAGCTGTGTTCTACCAGAATGGTACTTGGGCTTGGGGTGATCTTTCAAAAGCTGGCATAAAGCCTGACGATGTTGGCATGCTACCAATTTATATTGGTGCTAAGGGCGAAGAGAAACAAGGCATGGCTACCGGTTCGGAAAATTATTGGTGCATTAATAAAAAGGCTTCAAGGCGGAATCAGGAAGCAACTAATGCCTTCCTTAATTGGTTACTTACTACAAATTATGGTAAGGATGCTTTAGCTAATAAAATGGGCTTTGCTGCTCCTTTCAAAGGTTTCCCTAAAGCAGAAAATCCTCTAGTTCAGGCTGCTGTTGATTACACTGCTAAGCCTGGCAAATTGCCTGTTAAGTGGGTGTTTGTTACTATGCCATCTAACGGTTGGAAAGACGATGTTGGCTCTGATTTGCTTACATACGCTCAAGCAACAAAAGACGGTATGACTTCTATTGGCGCTAATAAGGCATGGGCTACTCTTAAATCCGCGTTTGTTGATGGCTGGGCTAAGGAATATAAGATTGCTCATGGGCAGAGTTAGTTTAATTAAATAATTTGTTTTGAACTATAATCCTCAAGGGGTTGCACAATCGTTTGCTAAATTGTTGTGCAATCCCTTTAATTATTGCCAAAAATACGTGCTAATTTTATCGAATATATTAGTGGGTGGTGTTTTTATAATGACACGCGTCAATTTACTTATGCTATCGTTTGCAATATTGCAGCAGTTGAGGCATAATAAATATTGTCGATAAGGACACCTAGAGGTGTGGCAGTCCAATGACGGGATTGTCGGCATAGGAGAAAGGTTCGATGATGAATCGTACAATTAAATCAACAATTGCACTGGTAGCTTGCTCGGCAATGGCTTTTGGCGCGCTTGCGGCTTGCGGATCCTCCTCAAGTGACAGCTCTGCTAAAGGTAAGGTTTACTTCTTGAACTTTAAGCCAGAAGCTGCAGATCAGTGGAAGGAAGTAGCTAAGGCATACACCAAGAAAACAGGTGTTGAGGTTAAGGTTCAAACTGCTGCTTCCGGAACTTATGAGCAGTCTTTGAAGAGTGAAATCAGCAAGGGTAATGAAGCTCCTACACTCTTCCAGATCAACGGTCCAGTTGGTTACGCAAGCTGGAAGGATTACACTGCTGATTTGAAGGATACTGAGCTTTATAGCCAACTTCAGAACAAGGATATTGCTTTGAAGGATGGAGATAAGGTTGTTGGTATTCCATATGCAATGGAAACCTACGGCTTGATTTACAACAAGGCTTTGCTTAAGAAGTACACCGAGCTTAAGGATGCTAAGGTAAAGTCTGCTGAAGAAATCAACTCCTTCGATAAGTTGAAGGCTGTTGCAGATGATATTCAAAAGCACAAGTCAGATCTTGGCGTTGAAGGCGCCTTTACTTCTGCTGGTTTTGATTCCAGCTCTGATTGGCGTTTTAAGACCCACCTTGCAAATCTTCCTTTGTACTATGAGTTCAAGGAAGATCATGTTACCAAGCAGCCTGCAAAGGTAAAGGGTAGCTTCCTTGACGGTTATAAGAAGATTTTCGATCTTTACATTACTGATTCCACTACACCAGCAACAAAGATTGGTTCCAAGACTGGTGAAGATGCTAATGCTGAGTTCTCCCAGGGTAAAGCTGTGTTCTACCAGAATGGTACTTGGGCTTGGGGTGACCTCTCCAAGGCTGGTATGAAGGCTGAAGACCTTGGTATGCTTCCAATTTATATTGGTGCTAAGGGCGAAGAGAAGCAAGGCTTGGCAACTGGTTCTGAGAACTATTGGTGCATAAATGAGAAGACGTCTGACGCTAACAAGAAGGCAACTAAGGACTTCTTGAAGTGGTTGCTTACTTCCGATGCTGGTAAGGATGCTTTGTCTAAGAAGATGGGCTTCACTACTCCATTCAAGAGCTTCGCAGATATCAAGTCTGACAACCCATTGACTCAAGCAGCCGTTGAAGATGCTAAGTCTGGTAAGACTCCAGTAAGCTGGAACTTCACCGTAATGCCATCTGATAACTGGAAGAACGACCTTGGCTCCGCTTTGCTTGAGTACGCTCAGGGCACCGGCAAGTGGGATAAGGTCAAGACAGCATTCGTGGATGGTTGGGCTAAGGAATATTCTCAGGCTCATGAAGATGACAACTGATCCATTAATAAACAAACAGACGTTATACCTGCTGACGTAAGCAAGCAAAGGTGACGTAAGCAAATCCGCTAGGATACTGGCACATTATAGTGCTAAGTCCTAGCGGATTTTGTTATTTCGATATTTTCTAGAAAACTATAAAAGGTCTACTCTTTTAATAATGCAGCTGTGCTTGAACGCACAATAAGTTGCGCTGGAACAATGCGATATGGATCTTCAACTTCCTCTGCGTTTATAAGCGCAAGCGTGATATTTGCCGCAGTAGAAGCAATATCAACTGAATCCTGTCTAATAGTAGTTAAGCCAGTTTCATGCGCGTAAAAACTATCGTCAAAACCAATAATTGACACATCTTTTGGAGTAGAATACCCGCTGCGTGCAAGCTGAAACATAAGCGGTATTGCAATACCATCTTCTTGGCATGCAATTGCTGTTGGCATAATTGAACTTCCAAGAAGCATAGAAACTATGGCGCTTATGCGATCAGAATTAGCAGGTGCCACAATTTCTGTAGGTGTGATCCCGCTATTTTGGCATTCATCAATAAAAGAATGGTAACGCTGCAATACGCTGAAATGTAGTGAAACGTCACGAGTTGTGCGCACATATGCAATATTGCGATGCCCTAAACCGATTAAGTGGCGTGCCATAAGTCTTGCACCTTGGTCATCGTCAATATTGATAGTCGCGTCAAAATCGCATTTTTGTGGATATAAGCAGTTTATGCCAACAATTGGTACACCTGTTGATTTAAGTTGTGCGATTTCGTCGGTATTTACGTCAAAGGAGCACACAACAACGGCGTCAGCATTACGTCTAGTTGGGAGCATTGTGAAAAATTCGCTACGCTCTTTGCTGCTGGAAATCTGAAAAATTGACAAATCGTATCCAGCTGTGTGGAATACTTGATTCAATCCTTGAATAATAGATGCAGAAAACCATAGACGAATTTGATCGCTAATCAATAAAGCGATGCGCAAAGTTTTACCAGATTTTAGTGCTGCTGCAGATTTCGAAATAGAAAAATTCAATTGTTCAGCAATGGCCAATACTTTATTGCGAGTGGATGCAGATACTAAGTTTGGTCGTGTAAATGAACGCGACACAGTAGAAACTGACACATGAGCTTTATTCGCTACATCTTGAATATTTGCCGACATGTGAACTCCTTTATTCGCGTATAACAAACGTGTAGCACAGCCTTGTGTTTAATTGTTTAGTGCGAACTTTTATAGTTCGAAACAAACAAACGTTTGCAGACATTTCTATTTTAGCAAATTTTGCTGGAATGCCAACGATAATAAGCAATTTTTTAAAATTAAATTCTGATATTTGTTTGAAGTGACATATCGAAAATGACAACGTTTGACATAGCTAATTCATGTAGTAGAATGAAGTTATTGGTTCGGGACAGCGATGTCTACGTGGATGTCGCGCTCAAGGAGGAGAAAGTGACGAGTCATGATTAGTATGAGCGGAAAAGCAATACGTAAATGGTGGTGGTTATTTGCGCTGCCAACGTTTGCTGCGTTTATTGTTGGCTTCTTAGTACCATTTATTATGGGTGTGTACTTGAGCTTTAGAAAATTCACTACTGTGACTGATGGTAAGTTTGTGGGTTTTCGTAACTACTATAGAGCTTTAAAAGATCCGCATCTTGTTTATTCGTTTTTGTTCACAACGCTTTTTGCAGTTATTACAACAATAATTATTAATGTTATTGCTTTTGCAATTGCGTACATGCTTACTAAGAAGTTCAAGGGCACGACGATATTCAGAGCCGTGTTCTTTATGCCAAATCTTATTGGCGGTATCGTTTTAAGCTATATTTGGCAGCTCTTGTTAAATGGTATACTCGGCTACTTCAATCGTACGATTACGTTCTCTGAAGTATTCGGTTTCTGGGGTCTTGTGATTGTTGTTTGCTGGCAGCAAATTGGCTATATGATGATTATTTATATCGCAGGAATGCAGGCTCTTCCAGGAGATGTTATGGAAGCAGCTGCTGTCGATGGTGCAAGTCCAAGGCAGACTTTATTCAAGATTACTATTCCATTGATGATGCCTTCTATTACTGTTTGCACATTCTTAACAATTACCAACGGCTTCAAGCTTTTCGATCAGAACTTCGCATTAACTAACGGTGGTCCGTCAAGGAAAACAGAGATGTTAGCTCTTAATATTTATAGAACTTTCACTACTCCAAGATGTGAAGGCGTTGGTCAGGCTCAGGCAGTCATGTTCTTCATTGTTGTGGCTGTTATTGCTATGGTTCAGAATATGCTCACTAGGTCAAAGGAGGTAGCGGCATGAACGAGAAAACAAAGCATCCTGCGTTATGGACGGTGCTGTTCACTCTTATAAGCTTGTTATGGATTTTTCCTATAGCTTTAGTAGTGCTGAATTCTTTCAAGTCTAAGGTTGATATTGTCAGCAATCCTTTTACTTTTAGTTCAAAATCGTTTGTTGGAATGTCTAACTACGTATTAGGCTCAAATCGTACTGATTTTCCGATGAGTTTCCTCTGGACCATTGTTGTAACTGTTGGTTCTGTGATTCTCATTCTTCTGTGCACGTCAATGTGTGCATGGTGGATTGTTCGTGTGAACAATTGGGCAGCAAAACTTCTATACGTTTTGTTCCTGTTTAACATGATTGTGCCATTCCAGATGGTTATGTACACCCTTGCTTACATTACGAACACTTTGAAGTTGAATACTCCATGGGGATTGTGGATTATTTACTTAGGCTTTGGTGCAGGACTTGCAGTGTTTATTTTCACTGGTGTGATTAAGGGTATTCCGCAAGAACTCGAAGAGTCTGCAATGATTGATGGTGCTTCTGTGCCACGTATATTCTTCCAGATTATTGTGCCGATTATGCGACCTGCTATTATTTCGGTTTCAATCTTGCAGGCAATGTGGATTTGGAATGATTTCCTGCTTCCATTCTTGACGCTCGATCTCAACAAGTATAAGACTATTTCTATAGCTGTTCAGTATTTGAAGGGCGGCTATGGATCTGTCGAGATGGGCGCAATGATGGGCTGCTTGGTTATGGCAATTGTTCCAATCATAATCTTCTACCTCATCTGCCAGAAGTACATTATTAAAGGTGTTATGTCTGGTGCAGTAAAGGGATAAATTAATTCTCCTCCAAAATTCAAGTGGCAGTGAAAGCGGCGGTGTGTGCATACTATTACGTTTGTGCACACCGTCATTATTTTTAATAGTTACGTTAGTTTGTAATTAGGTGGTAGAGTTCGTTATTAGAGTATCTATAGATAGTAAAGCATAGGAATTGCGTCATAAAACCAGGAGATAGTATAGAATGATTTTCTCGTTTGGAAGCCCAGATTCAAAGTTTGCGCAAAGCATGGAAACATTTGCTGATGCCGTGTGGCTTACAATATTGATGATTTTAACAAGCATTCCTTTAATTACTATCGGTGCTTCTCTTTGTGCCGGTCATGATGCTGCAAGACGTACAGAGCAAGGTGAAGGACATATTACTGCAGCTTATTTTCGCGCGTTTGCTAGCAATTTTTTGGAATCTACTATTATTTGGGCTGTAATGGGACCAGTTTTGCTTGCTATTATTTGGCTATGGCTTTGCGTGTGGTTTACTCCACTTTTAATTATTAAATTTATTCTGAGCATATTGTGGGTTATTGTTGCCGAATGGGTGTTTGCATTACAAGCGCGTTTTAAAAATTCAATTGATAAAACAGTGGCTAATTCTCTTATTTTTGGTATTTCGTATTGGAAAGAAACTCTTATAATGACACTGCTAGATATAGTGTTTATTGTGTTAATATTTGCATCAATCGTATATTTGCCGCAGGGTTTGCCTTTGTTGGTATTCATTGGTTGGGGATCGCTTATTATGCTGCATACTCCGATTTTAGAGCGTGTATTTGCAAAGTATATTAAGAAGTAATTTCTGCGTTATGGCGTGACGACCTGCTTGAGCGCAGCATTGTGCGCGCGAAAGCAACTCGGAATGCCGAGCTTGCTTAGGGTTGAAAGCACGGTGTGCTTTCAACGCAAGCGGGGTCTGCCTTCGTCAATAAAGACGAAGGCAGGGCAGGTTTGTGTGGCTGTGCTTTAGAAATTAGGTTGTGACTGGTGTGCGCTGATGACCTGCTTGAGCGCTGCGATTTAGCGCGCGAGTGTTGCTGCTTATTTGTGTTATTGACGCAGATTATGTACTGCGCGAGTAACGGTGTTGAGGCAGGGGGTTTGCTTCTTACTCCATAACCCCCATAACCCCATAATTAATGAGGCGAGCACTATTATAGATGCTCGCCTCACATAGGACATCATGTAAGAAATATTTTGATTTGCTACTATGCAAATCATATTCCTTACGAGAGGGGGGGAATAGAGTCAGTTCATCGGTAAACCAACTATTAAATTATACATGCTTCCGTGTATTTTCGCCGCGCATAACTGCCGTCATAGATAGCACTCGTGGTGACTTAAATACTTCATCGGTGTGAACTACACGACCATCAGCATCAGCAAGTGGAATACGCCAGTTTGGATACTCTGTACTAGTTCCAGGCTGATTCTGTGAACGCCTCTCGCCGACAGCATCAACCAAAGCTACTTGCAAAAGCAAAGATGGGGAAGTGAGCATAATTGCATGCATAGCTTCCACAATCTCTTGTACATGACCTTCAACATCCTCAGCAGCATCTTTGCTAATCCAACCGTTCTCAAGAAGCATCTTCATCATTGCATCGCGTTCAGCTTGAGCAGCCTCCTGGAACGTTTCTACGGAGTCTGTAAGCAGATGAAGTTGCTCGCGAAGCTTGACATGCTCAAAGGCAAGATAACCAGCTGTAGGTGGCATATCGTGCGTAGTAACGGAAGCAAGAGCATACTCTCGATATGTAGACGGATTAGCAAAAATAATTTGCTTCTTTCCAGCCTTCTTAGTAGTGGCTTCAGCTTCGTCGTCGTGGGTGAACCACTCAACAACAGTGCCAAGCACGCCATGAGATGCAAGAACCTTAGAAACATACTTCGGCACAGTGCCCAAATCTTCGCCAATAACAACACCGCCTGCGCGAGTTGCTTCAATAGTGAGAACTGCGAGCATTGCATCTACGTTGTAGTACACATACGCGCCGTTTCTAGCACCCTGTCCTTGTGGAATCCACCATAAGCGGAACAATCCAAGAACGTGATCAATACGAGCAGCTCCTGCATGCAAGAACACGTTATGAACCATGTCTCGGTAAGCAATATAGCCAGTTTCATCCAAATAATTTGGATCGAATGGAGGTTGACCCCAATCCTGACCTTGCTGGTTGTAGAAATCAGGAGGAGCACCGACGCTTACACCATTAGCAAATCGTTCCGGACTCCACCAAACGTCAGCACCGTAGCCGTGTACGCCAACTGCCATGTCTTGCATAAGACCAATTGCCATACCAGCAGCTTTAGCTTCAGCGTGAGCTGCAGCAACTTGCTCATCAGCAATCCACTGAAGCCAACGATGGAACTCAAACAAGTCAGCATGTTCGCGCTTAAGTCGCTCAATTTGCGGAGTGCCTTTGCCTGTAGTGTCAAACCACAAATTCTCGCCCCAAGGAGCACCCCAAACCTCAAACGCAACACACCAAGTTGCAAAAGCGTCAAGATCTTCACCAGAACGATGCTTAAACTCACTAAACTCGCGCTCGCGCTCGGTAGAACGAGGTTGCTTGAAAATAATACGCAACGCAGGAAGCTTGGCATCCCATGCAGCGTTGATATCTATAGGATTTGGATTATTGTTTTGAGGAGCAATAGACTCATGTAATTGCTCTACTTTAGCAAGATCTTCGCCACTTAATTCAGCATATTCCGGAATATCTTGCGGACGAATATAAGTGACATTCAAGAACCTACGAGACTCAGGCAAGTACGGTGAAGGCTCAAGAGGTGTTACTGGAGCGCACGCATGAATTGGATTAATCAACATAAAATCAGCCTTGCCGATTTCTCCAGCATCCTTAAGTAGGCGACGCAAATCGCCATAATCGCCAATTCCCCAAGAATCTTTTGAACGCACAGAATACATTTGCGTCATGAATCCCCAACGGTGCTTTTGCTTAACGCTTTCAGGCAATGGAATACGCGCAGGTGCGGCAATCAATGTGACATCAGCATGTTGAGCCGTCTCGCCATTCGCGCTGATTACTTTGGCATGCAAAGTGTGGTAGCCCATTGGCAAATCATCCGGAAGTTCAATGAACAAGTCTCCATCGTCTTCGGATTGAATATCGCCTAACGAGTCTTCATAATCTGTTCCATCTTCGAGTGTAAGAGAAATGTGAATTTGCTCTTTTTTGGCATCTCCTGCGTGAATTGGTACGCAAGTTTTTGCGCCATTAAACGAAACGACAGTTGGTGGCAATAACTCGCTAGAGCGTTTGCGCTGAACCTTCTCGTATGAAATTGCAATATTGTCTTGAGTGTCGGCAGGCATGCCTAATGCATCAAGTACTCCAACTAATGCTTCATCTGTAATTTCGGTGTAGCTTCCTTGCTGATCAATATAAAAAGTGGCAACGCCGCACGCCTTAGCAAGCTTAATAAGTGGACGTGCAAGACGTTCTGCGCTTTCTTCCATAGGCTTATCAGCATCAGCTTTGCCAGTAGCTGTTGTTGTCATGGTGCTCCTTCTACTTTATGATTTGGCACATTCCTAACATCGTCGTAAGCGTGCCAAATGTGCAACTATGGCGATAGCGTGTAAATCAATACATCTCTGGATTGAAATACACCCTGCCTGTCAATTATATAAATACCTGACATCGTTTGCAAATTAGCGTTGCGACATATTTGCTAGTTTTTATAAGTAATTGCAACTAAACACAAGTGTTGTGATTACTCATGTTTAGTTGCAATCGTCTGACAGTTTATTATTTTTTTTACTTACTAAAACGCAATTACTTGTTGCTAAGCACAACAAAAGTTCTGATAGGCAAGTGTAGGGTAGCAGCGCTTTTTTCAGTTGTAATATTTACCGCGGTGTCAGGTTGTTTTCCAGTCCACTTAGCAAAATAATCACTTGAATTAAGTACGCAATGCCACTCTTGAGCCTTTGCGCTATGAATAGCAGGTAGCTGAATAGTTGCATCTTCATGATACATAGGATTTGCGCAAACAATTAAATTATTGCCAATGCGCGTAGCCAAAACAGTATGGTTAGACGTTTCAAGTTGTTTGCGTTTGCCATCATACAATGAGCTATATTCAGCGCGAAGCTTTATAAGTGCACGATACCATTGAACAAGCGGATTGAAACGTTCAGCGCGCGCCCAGTCAAGCTGGTTCATTAGTACACCGCGATTATAAGAATTATCGCAACCGTGCTTAGTACGTCCAAACTCTTCTCCGCTTAGCATAAACGGCGTGCCTGCAGAGCACAAAACAATTCCAGCTGCAAACATATTAGCGTTCAAAATATCCGCAACTTGTTGTGCATCTTGAGCGTCAAACTCAAAATCGCTAGCATTCTCGCGCATAGAGATACAAAGCTTATCCCAGAAAGTCAAATCGTCGTGAGCAGAAGTATATTGAACAATCTGTCCAACTTCTTTACCTGCAGAAGGAGTATCACGCCATGCATTAAGAGTTTGGCGAGCCGCATCTGAGCACCAGAGCTCATTGCCATTTACATACCCGCGGTCGAGATGGTTCATGACGTTGCCTTTGAGGGAATCGCGAGACTCGTCACTAAACCAGCCTATGCGCTCGTTAAGAGTGCTTCTGCCGTCTTTATCTCCCATCGGAACTTTTTCATCAACAGCAGGATCCGAAGCACTCCACGGTTCTCCATACATAACAATATCTTTACCGCCAGGAAGCTCATCTAATGCAGCTCGTGCCTGATTTAAGGTTTCAGTATCAGTCAATCCCATAAGATCAAAACGGAAGCCATCAATGTGATAGCAGCGTGCCCAATGCAGCAAAGATTCAATAATAAACCTGCGGAACATAGGATGTTCAGAAGCCATTTCATTTCCACAGCCAGAGCCGTTAGCAAAAAATCCGTCAGAGTCTCGCCTGCAGAAATACCCAGGAGCCATGCATTCGAAAGCGTTTTCTGCAGACTTGTACATGTGATTATAAACAACATCCATAATTACGCGTTGGCCATTAGCATGTAATGCCGCAATCATTGCTTTGCATTCGCGAATTCGCGCAGTGCCGTCGTAAGGATTGCTAGAATAAGCACCTTCAGGAACGTTGTAAGCGTGAGGATCATAACCCCAGTTGTATAGAGAATCTAATTCTTCTGCTGAAGCACCGTTTTTGCGCGCATTGTCGATTGCGGATTCGTCAACTGTTGCAAAATCGTAAATAGGTTCGAGTTGCACATGAGTAATGCCAAGCTGCTTTAAATAATCCAAGCCAGTAGGGAAGTTGCATTCAGAAGAATCTGGATTTTGCAAAGATGTATGTTCATCAGTAAAAGCGAGATATTGGCCTCTATGCTCTGGCTTAAAGCCGCCATTAGGATTGCTGCTGAAATCTGCAACATGCGTTTCCCACACAACCATTGCATGACGCACAAACTTAGGAGACTTATCTTTATGCCAATTGGCAGGAGACACTCGCTCATCGTCTATGACAAGGCTGCGCTCACCATTTACACCGCTTGCTACACCCCAAGGGTCACTAGTTCGATTTACTGTGCCATCTTGGAAAGTAACAAGATAATCGTAGTATATGCCGTCTAAACGCTTACGGAAATTAATCCGCCAAGCTCCGTCATGCAACGGTTTCAATTCGTGTGTTTGAATTGGCTCACTGTTGTTTCCAGTTTCAAAAAGTCTTAACGTCACATTCTGTGCAGTTGGTGCCCATACAGCAAATGTTGTAGATTTTGCGTTTAAAGTAAATCCAAGAGGTCCTTCGTATACAGGCCATGTTGCCGAAGATGGAGTCGTCATATAGGGTATCCTTCTTCCTTCGCTATTTTGCGAATTGTCTAAATTTTCTAAATTATTTAATCGTATTAGTAATTATACAGTTTTTAAATTTTATTATTTACTTATTGTTCTGTTATCAAGTTTTTTTATGTTTTGTGGCACTATTTGGCTAAACACGGTAGGGTTTATGCGATAGCCATTATCGTATTAAGTCAAACGGCGAGTGTGTTAAGTTATTTTTTATTTTTTATGTGTTCGTGTTGTCTAGCGAAAGAGAAGGCTGAAACGCTCGAAAGCGTCTCAGCCTTCAGTAGATTTATATCCTGTAAATTATCAGCCTTTAACGGAGCCAGACATGGACTCTTCGTAGAAGCGCTGCATAATAATGAACAGGATTACGATTGGTATGGAAATGCACACAGCACCTGCCGCGAATGCAGCGTACCAATCAGGTAGATACTTTTTGGTAAGCATCTCCATTAATCCGTAAGCAACTGTGTAGTTTTCCTTATTGTCTCTCACTACTGTCTTCACCATAACGAAGTCTAGCCATGGTCCCAAGAATCCAGTAATTGCTTGGAATACAATCATAGGCTTGCAGATTGGAACAATAATCTTCCAGAATACTTGCCACTTTGTGCATCCATCCAAGTATGCAGCTTCATCCAAAGACTTTGGAATAGTATCCATGTAGCCCTTCATAATGTAGAAGCCAGCACCGCTACCTGCAGAATAAACGATAATAAGTGCGATTAATACAATCGAACCTTTTGTTAAACCAAGAGCCTTCAAAATGAAGTAGATAGCAATAACAGCCATGATACCTGGGAACATACCAAGAATCAGAGCAAGATTCATGAATGTCTTGCGCCCTTTGAAACGGAGACGAGACATGCAGAAGGACACTGCTAACACAAACACCAAAGAAATAATGCACACGAAAATTGACACAATCAAAGTGTTGAGGAACATTCGTGGGAAATTAATGTCATCGGTATCGGTAAATAACTTTATATAGTTATTTAGTGAGTATTCAGTTGGGAAGAAGGTTTTCTGATAGGAACCAGTGTTCTTGTTGAAGCTTTCTAACAAAACCCACAAGATTGGAATCAGCCAAATAACTGACAACACCAGCAAGAACAAATGTGAGAAAGTATCTCCAATTACTCTTCTGACATGTTGATCTTTAAGGAAAGAAACACTACGAGTGCTCTTTACAACAGCTTCTTCGTTCTTAGTTGTAGTTTTATCACTCACCGGAATCCCTCCTCATTCTTGTAAGATCCAGAGTTGCGATACGTAATCAGTGCTACGACAGCAAGCACAATGAACGTCAAAATACCAATTACTGCACCTGCGTTGTAGTTTTGCTGGTCAACAGTCAACTTGTAGAGCCATGTGATAAGCAAGTCGGTGCCGCCTGCACTGTTGACTTTGCTACTTGCTGGACCACCTTTTGTTAAGAGGTAAATAACGTTGAAGTTATTGATGTTGCCAGTAAAGGTAGTAATCAAATATGGAGTCATAACAAAGATGATGTACGGCATTGTGACGTTCATGAAACGTTGCCACCAACCTGCGCCATCGAGCTCTGCAGCTTCGTAAAGTTCTGCAGGAACGTTTTGCAAGATACCTGTAATCTGCATGATGGTGAATGGAATACCAACCCAAAGATTGATAAGAATTACCGTCACTCGAGCCCAAGTTACATCCGTAAGGAAAGGAAGCTCCTGATGTATCCAACCGTTTTGCTTAAAGACAATGTTAATAACACCGTTCTGGCTAAGCATATTGTTCATAATAAGCAATGAAACAAACTGTGGAACTGCAATTGTAAGGGAGAAGCAAGTTCGCCACAATCCCTTAAGACGAGTGGACTTTCTATTGATTATCATTGCAATGAACATGCCGAGGAAGAAGTTCAGGAAGGTTGCAAGGAATGCCCAAACAAGAGTCCAGATTAATACGTCAAAGAATACGTCAGCTTTAATTAAATCACTTTTTCCGGTTAAGAATTGAGAAAAAACGTCTAACCCAATCCAACTGAATTTTTGTTGATGATTCTCGTCATAGCTTGTGAAAGCCATAGAAATCATGAAGAACAATGGCAAAATTGTGAATAACACAATGCCAGCAGTTGGAAGAGTCATAAAACCGACGTGTGCTTTTTCGTCAAGAAGAGTCTTCGCATCATCAATGAAATTAAGTGGCTTCTTGCCGTCTGCCATTACAGATTGCGCTTTGTACGCGCTGCGAAGAGCGAGAGTTGCCAGATATACAAGCAATACAATCGCTAATATCGACATAACTCCATACAGTAAAATTTCTACAGAATTATCGCCTGCACTGTATCGCCAGAATCCGTTGACTTTAACTCTGCCCTGTTCTACTGTGCCAAGAGTGTTGATTTTTGGAAGATAATCCAATCCAATTGTAAATAAGAATACGAATAAAGTTGCTTCGCACGCTAAGAATATAACGCCTTTGATGTATTGCTTGCGGACAAAATTGCCAAAGCCAAATATGACAACAGAAATCCATGAAAGAATGTCCGCATGTTTTGCAGCCTCTTTCAGTGAATAAGGTGAAGGAGCAAAGCGTTCTGCAGTTGACGTCTTCTTCTGGCGTCTTTCTCGCTTTGTGGATGTCGTGCCAGTCATGACATGCCTTTCATGTAAACAAAATTATTTTGTAGAAGATAAACAATGCGCCCCACCCCTTGCCGGAGCGGGGGCTGGGGCGCATTGTTTTACTCAAAGTGCATAAAACACTGCTTATGCATCTATTTAGATTTGTTGGCTAGAGTAAGTTTTGTTTACTTACTTCTCTAAGCCCTTAGCAAATTCTGCGGTCTGCGCGGCAGCATTATCGCCAGTAATCTTACCGGTGGAGATAGAAGTGCCGAATGCTTGAACTGGATCCCAGAACTTACCCATTTCAGGAATTGCTGGCTGCAAGACAGAAGTCTTAGCAATGGTTTCCATCTGAGCAACAGCAGCTGGCTCTGCCTTTACGCTATCAGCAAGGGACTTGTCAGAAGGAATTGCACCTTCCTTTTCGAAAGCAATCTGCTGGGACTTCTTGGAGCCCAAGAATGCAGCGAACTTAGCAGCCATCTCTGGAGACTTGGTGTTGGTGTTGTAAGCAACAGCCTTAGAACCAGCGAAGGACTTCATCTGGTGCTCGCCAGACTCAGTCTTGAAGGTTGGAAGAGCAGCTGCAGCATAGTTATCCTTCAAGGCGTCCTTAACCTTGGCTGCATCCCAAGAACCGGAGAACATTGCATCAACGGAGCCGTCCTTCAAGCCAGCCAAGCCGCGACCATTTCCATCAAGTACGAAGTGCTTTTCGTTTCCAACGAGCTTTGTTGCAATGTACTTGGTAACTTCAGCAGCCTTATCACTGAGCTTCATGCCAGCCTTAGCATCGTTTCCATTTTCGCCGAAGAGCGTCATATTGCCATCGAGGTAGAAGCCTGGGAGATACCAAGCATTAGCAAGATCGAATGAAACCTTG
Source organism: Gardnerella sp. DNF01159 (assembly GCF_049244215.1). NCBI lineage: Bacteria > Bacillati > Actinomycetota > Actinomycetes > Bifidobacteriales > Bifidobacteriaceae > Gardnerella > Gardnerella sp. DNF01159. Next base: position 130,214 of record NZ_CP058387.1, read on the forward strand.
CCCTTTTCAAGCATCTTGTCGAGGGACTTAACGTCATCAGCGGAGAACTTGGACTTGTTGTAGTACATGAACCAAGTGTTGCCGGTGTAAGGAACGCCGTAAAGTTTACCGTCCTGAGCGGTAACAGACTTGATCAAAGTATCTTCGTTCTGTTCCTTAACTTGCTTTGTGGCGTCATCGCTTAATTCGCCGATTGCTCCAGCCTTTACCAAGTCGCCGAGCTGATCGTTAGGGAAGAGGAACACATCAGCAGCAGCCTTAGCATCCTGCTTAACAGCCTTAGCAGCGTCTGGTGGCTCAACAACAGCGTTCTTGAAAGTAACGTTTGGATTTTCCTTCTTGAATTCTGCTTCAACAGTCTTAATCCAGCCGCCATCTTTCTGATCGTCAGCAGAACCCCAAACGGTGAGCTGAACAGGTGCTGAATCAGCAGCCTTCTTAGCGCTATTGTTAGTGCTTGAACCGCAAGCTGCAAATCCAAACAAAGTAGCAACTGCAAGACCTGCACCCAGCATCTTCTTAATATTCGTCATCCTTGACCTCCTATATCATGCCAAAAACTGGCATATCATTTGGTGGCGTAGTAACGGACTCCGTTGTGGCGCAACATCGCGATTGCTGCGTAGAGCAGCGTCACAAGTCTCACAAATCCGTTCGTAAGCACTGTGTAGTATACACGGATATCGTGTCGTTTGCAAATGAGTGGCGGGTTAATCTGTATATTTCGCCCTATAAATTTTTTCAAGTGGTTGCGTGTAAACTAAATAGCACAACGCTAGAAGGGTGAAATAATGGCATTATACGATCATGCTCAGTGGCTTAAAGACGCGGTTTTTTACGAAATCTATCCGCAAAGTTTTTGTGATTCCAATGGCGATGGCATAGGTGACATTCAAGGAATTATCAAAAAGTTAGACTATGTAAAATCGCTTGGCTGCAACGCAATTTGGCTTAATCCTTGCTATGACTCGCCTTTTAAAGATGCGGGCTATGACGTGCGCGACTACAAAAAAGTAGCTGCTCGCTATGGCACTAACGAAGACTTGCAGCAGCTTTTTAGTGAAGCTCACAATCAAGGAATCCGCATATTGCTTGATTTAGTGCCAGGTCACACTAGTGAAGAACATGAATGGTTCCGCGAAAGTTCAAAAGCTCAAGAAAACGAGTTCAGTAAGCGCTACATTTGGACCGACAGTGCGTTTAGCGGCTATTCTATGCCGTTTGTTGGTGGTGAAACTGAGCGTGACGCCACTTATATTCTAAACTTCTTCAAATGTCAGCCTGCATTAAACTACGGTTTTGCACATAGGGATAGAGCTTGGCAATCCGCTCCAGATTCCAAAGAAGCGGCAGAAACTCGCGCTGCAATGGTTGATATTATGCGATTTTGGCTTTCGCTTGGTGCGGATGGATTCCGAGTTGATATGGCTGATTCGCTTGTAAAAAACGATGACAATAATGGCGAAGGAAGTCTTGGAAAAGACAATACAATTCGCGCATGGCAGGAAATGCTTGGCACTGTAAAAGAAGAGTATCCGCAGGCTGCTTTTGTGTCCGAATGGGGCAGACCGCGTCAGGCTCTTGCTGCCGGATTCGACATGGACTTCTATTTGAATTGGCGCTGGGATGGCAATCCTAATGGTTATGCGCGTTTACTTCGTGACGTTGATAACGCTTTAGATAACAATTCTGAGCGCGATCACAGCTACTTTAATGCGCACGGTGGCGGCAGTATTTGCCCATTTTTAGACGATTATTACCCACAATATGAGTCAACCTGCAACCAAGGTTACTTTAGTTTCATCACATGCAATCACGATACGCCGCGTCTTGCTCCGCGTCTTGACGATCGTGAGCGTCGCGTGGCTTTTGGCATGATACTCACTATGCCAGGCGTGCCATTCGTGTATTACGGCGACGAAATTGGCATGAAATATCGCGATATTCCAACAAAAGAAGGCGGCTACGCTCGTACGGGCACTCGTACGCCAATGCAATGGGATGATGCAAAGAATTTTGGCTTCTCAATGGCTGCAAAATCTAAATTATACTTGCCTGTTGAAGCGCGAGCAGACGGAAGAACTTGCGCAAATTCTCGAAAACAAGCAGTGGAAAGTGGTGAAATTCCAACTGTTTCTGCGCAAATTAATTGCGAAGATTCCTTCCTTTCGTGGGTGCGCTCGCTTATTGCGCTTCGCCATAGTCGCAAATCTTTGCAAGCTGACGCGTCTTGGAGAGTTTTGTATGCTCCGGTTGACGGCCGCGGCTTTGCTTACGAGCGTTGCGCAAAAGGTGGCGCAGGAGAATCAGCTGTGGAACGAAGCATTGTGGTTATGAACCCAGGTGTAAATAGTGAAACAGTTTCATTAGAAGCATTAGCGAATCTTACGCAAGAATCTGCTTACAATCCATTACTGAAAATTGGAGAAATATCAGTTGATGGTGATTGCTTAACACTCGGCGCTCAAAGTTTTGCAGTGTTTGGAATGTAAATTACAGGTTAGGTAGATACGCGACTACGGATAAAGTTTATATAAACTAGGTATGCGCAAATAAACAAGGACGTGCAATGAGTATTAATAGTGGTAAAGCAATAATGCGTGATAGCGGTAACGCGAATAAGGAAATGCTTGATGCAAACGGCAAACCAATTCGTGCTGACCGTAACATAAAAACTGGAATCACGCTCAATAAACTCAAAATGCTCGGCGCTTTTATGCTTATGCTAGGTGCATTTAGTAACACAGTAATTGCACGAATGTTCGGCGGAACAGTAACCAATAATATGTTTGCATTGACAGTCATATTAGTTTGTGAATTTATAAGCTGGACTGCAGTGCCATGGTATGCGTGGATACTAGTACGCGGATACCATAACACGCATAATTTGAATCTTTACATGTTGAGATTGCTGATTTTAGCAGTGGTTTGCGAAGTTCCATACGATTTGGTGAATTCAAAATGTTTGTTCGACATGCGTTCGCAAAATCCTGTATTTGCAATGGTTATTTCCCTATTCGTACTTTCGAGTATAGATACAATTAGGGAACGTTTAAGCGGATTTAGTAAAGGTTTTGCTATTACCGTGCTTATCATTGCGGGTCTTCTTTGGAATTTGATAGGAAAAGTTTTTGTGCAGCATGGAATTTTCTTCGGCGGCGTAACTTTGCTTATTTTCGTACTTCTTTTTGAATTATTAAAAAAGCGCGAAATTACTATGGAGATGACTGCAGGAATGTTCGGCGCTATGTCGATGCTTACACCTGGTATTGGTGTAGCTGTGTTGCATTATCGTAGCCCTTATGGTGATGGTCCTAAAAACTCGACGACGTTCCGTTGTGTTATGTATGCGTGGTATCCGCTGATGTTGATCATTGCGTCAGTGTTTGCAGTATACATTCATTAAAGTTATAAGTTGTAAGCAAACAAAATAATACATAAAATAATACATAAAATTGTTAATAAGCAAAGTTGCAAGGTAACAGCAGAGATGTGCAGTAGTATGGACTCTTCCAAGTTGGGAATTTTTTATAAGTACGCAACTGATTCAAATGCAAAGGCGCAGGATAGTCAGGTAATTAAGGGCGAAAAGTGGCGAATTACGGTTATTACAGATTCGCTTATTCGTCTTGAGTGGAGTGACGACGGAAAGTTTGTTGACAATCCTACGCAAACTGTAATCTGTCGCAATTTTGCACAGAAAAGCTCGGATACTCAGCCGCAGTTTAGTGCGCGCAAAAACGAAAACGGATGGCTGGAAGTCGAAACTGAAAAGCTGCATCTTACTTATAATTGCGAAGCTTTTAGTAAAGAAGGATTAAGTATTGTTGTGCGCGGAGTGCCGTGTACTCAATTTAACACGTGGCATTACGGCGACGACTGCCCGGGAAATCTTCTTGGAACTTTTAGAACTTTGGATCAGGCGAACGGCCCAGTAAAACTTGGTAAAGGAATACTTTCGCGCGACGGATGGTCTGTTTTAGACGATTCTGCAACTTGCGAAATTGTGCCAGCTGAGGAAATAAATGGCAAACCAAACCCGTATGGGGCTTGGGTTAAGTCGCGTGCGCAAAAAGTTAGCGAGCAATCAGGAAGATATAAAGACTTATACTTCTTCGGCTACGGGCACCACTACATTCAAGCAATTCAAGACTTTTATAAGCTTACGGGCGCTCAGCCGCTACTGCCGCGTTTTGCGTTAAGTAATTGGTGGAGCAGATACTATCGCTACCGTCAAGACGAATATTTGCAATTGCATAATCGTTTTAAGCGCGAAGGCATACCTTTTAGCACGGCTGTTATTGATATGGATTGGCATGTGACGGACGTTGATTCGAAGTATGGTTCCGGTTGGACGGGTTACACGTGGAACGAGGAACTTTTCCCGGATCATCGTGCTTTTTTGCGTAAACTTAACGCGGCTGGATTGGCTCCAACTTTGAACTTGCATCCGCGCGACGGCGTGCGTGCGTTTGAAAAAGATTATCCGCAAGTTGCGCAAGATGCTGGCATTGATCCGGCAAGCGGCAAAGCTGTGGAATTTGATTTAACGAACCCGCAGTTTGTTGAAGCTTACTTCAACATGCATCATCGTATGGAAGATGAAGGTGTGCGATTTTGGTGGATTGACTGGCAGCAGGGCGGAGTTACGCGCGAGCCTGGTTTGGATCCGCTTTGGATGCTGAACCACATGCATTATGAGGATGCTGCGCGCGACGGCCGCTGGCCGCTTACATTCTCTCGCTATGCTGGGCCTGGTTCGCATCGCTACCCAGTTGGATTCTCGGGAGATACCGTTACTACTTGGGATTCCCTTGCTTTCCAAACGTACTTCACTTCTACAGCTTCAAATATTGGCTACGGATGGTGGAGTCACGATATTGGCGGGCACATGCTTGGCGTTAGAAATAACGAGTTAGAAGCGCGATGGTACGCTTTCGGCGCGTTTAGTCCTATTAATCGTTTGCACTCGACTTGCTCACCGTTTGCTGGAAAAGAGCCGTGGAATTTCCCTCAGGAAACTCGCGAAGCAATGGTGAAAATGCTTCGATTGCGCGCGGAACTCTTGCCATACGTTTATACGATGAATTATCGTGCAGCTTTTGAAGGCAGGCCGATTATTGAGCCAATGTACTGGCAGTCGCCGGAAGTTGGCATGGCTTACGAAATTCCTAACGAATACCGTTTTGGAAGCGAGCTTATAGTAGCACCGATTGTTTCGTCTAACGATGCGGCTGCTTTGCGCGGATGTGCTGGAGTTTGGTTGCCGGAAGGCGATTGGTACGATTTGTTTGACGGACGCAGGTATGTGTCTCGCGGCTGGAATGGCCGCAGATTTGAAGCGTGGCGTTCACTTGACCGCGTGCCGGCTTTTGCGCGCGCTGGAGCGATTGTACCTCTGCAAGTTTTGCCGGAAGTTGCAGATTGCGAGCGTAGTGCTGAGGCCGCTGAATCTGTTAATAGCATTGAAAATCCGCGGGCTTTGCGAGTTCTTGCATTCCCTGGAGCTGACGGCGAATTTGTGATGCGAGAAGATAACGGCGATTTTGCTGCCGCGTCTGCTGGAAATACTGCTAATACACGTATGAATTTTGTGTGGCGAGACGGCAATGGTTCTTCGCAATTTATTATTTCCGGTGTTGCAGGATGTGATGCTGCCGTAGAATCTGTGCCGCAAAAACGCAACTGGAACGTTGTATTTAGAGGAGTTGCTTGCATAGATTTTGCTCACGTGCGCGTGTTTGTTGGGAGCCGAGAGCTTAACGCAAGCGAGTTTGCGGTTTCTTACGAAGGCGAAGAGGCGACTTTGAGCTTGTCGGTTTCTGTGAAAGACGTGCCAGCTCGTTCGGAAGTTTGCGTAATTGTTGACGGTGGATTGCAAATCGCTGCCGACCCTAAAGTTGGCGACGCTTACCGATTCCTGCTTCAAGCGCAAGTGCCGTACAGAGGCAAGGAAATGGCTTTTGATGCAGTGCGAGATTCTGGCGGAAGTGCAAGTGCTATTGCTGAAATCTCAACTCTTGAATACGAGAACGAATCGGAAGCAGAAAAGTATCGCAACAGCGTTGATATGCTTAACGCTTACGCAACCGACCAGCCTTCCGTAGTTAAGTGGGCGCAATGGCGTTGCACACTGCCTGTTTCGGTAAAGCACGCGCTTGAGGAGATTTTGCTGCGCTCGGTTGAGTAATTCCGTCAGCGCGAGCGCGACGACCTGCCTGAGCGCATAGAGCGTAGCGCGCGAAGGCAACTCGGAGCGGAAACTCGCTTAAGTTGGAAGTCCAGTGGACTTCCAACGCGAGTTTCGCGCGCGAGCGTAATCCGCGCGAGCGCTGTCTGCGCCAGTAACGAAAAAACGGAGTTATACGTTACTCGCGCAGAAACCGTACTGCGTCAGTAGCGAAATTGCTTAGTTTTGCGATTTGACATGCCATCTCAATTAACCAATTTTTCACAGAAGTGCTAGAATACTACACGGTAGTGTGACGAAAATCACATATTTTCGTTGCGTCTATCTGTAGCGTTTGTAATATCGCTAAAGTTGGCAATATTACAGCTTTACAATCGCAGTTTTGAAAGTCAAAGCTACGAAACGCGGGAGCTTGTTCTATACAGGCTGAGAGGGCGAAAGCCGACCGTAAACCTGATGCGGGTAATGCCGCCGTAGGGAAGGAGTATTATGCGAAATATTCGTATTATTGGTGCAGGTATTATTGGTTTAGCAACAGCGTGGAGACTTACGGAAGCTGGCGTAAAAGTTAGCATAATTGATCCAGATCCAGTCTCGGGCGCTTCTCACCATGCTGCTGGCATGTTAGCTCCTACCGCAGAAATGCAATATCAGCAAGAAGCGTTGTATCCTCTTATGTTTGAGTCTGCAACTATGTATAAGGAATTGGTTGATTCGGTTGCAAAGTACACCGATAAGCCAACTGGCTACTTAGAGTGCGGCTCTTACGTAATTGGCGGTGACGCTGCAGATAACGAGCACGTAAACGAGTTGCTAAACTTGCAGCATCGTTACGGCCGTAGAGCTGAGCATATTTCTGTGAGTAAGCTTCGTGAGATTGAGCCTGCTCTTTCGCCAACTATTGCTGGCGCTGTAAGCGTGCCGGACGACCATCAAATCAACCCTCGTCTTTTCACTGCAGCAATGATTGATGCACTCGAAAAGCGCGGTGTTGTTATTGAGCGTCGCGCAAGCACTCCAGACGATTTGGGTCCAGACACAGTTTTGGCATCCGGCTTGGGTGCTAAGGATATGCTTCCTCAGCTTAAGCTTCGCGCTGTGTGGGGCGATATGATTCGTATGACTATTCCAGAGCCTTTGCGCCCAATTTTGAGCTCTGTGGTTCGTGGATTTGTGCATGATCGTCCAGTTTATTTGGTTCCTCGCGCTAAGGAAACAGGCGAGCTTGTGCTTGGCGCTACTTCTCGCGAAGATGACCGCGATATTCCAAAGGTTGGTGGCGTACTCGACTTACTTCGCGATGCTGCAAGCGTGCTTCCTGGCATTCAGGAATGCTCGATTACTGAGGTTACCGCTGGCGGCCGCCCTGGAACTCCGGACGATTTGCCATTCATTGGTATTGATCCTAAGACGCATACCACGATTTCCACTGGTTACTTCCGTCACGGCATTTTGCTCACCGCTTTGGGTTCTTCTTTGACTACAAAGCTTGTGCTTGAGCAAGAATTGACCGAGAAGGAAAAGGGCTTCTTGGAAAGCTGCAATCCTGCTCGCTTTTAATCGCTAATTCCAGTGAATTCGTTATATTCCGCTGCGAATTGTGTGAAGCGTTCAAATATAGACGTAAGTGTGATGCAGAAAGTACTTTTAGTAATTCAGCTTTTAGTTAGTAAAGGTTAGATTATGCAAATCGTAGTCAATGGTGAAATTGTTGAAGCGCAAGACGGATTAACTGTTGCTCAGCTTATTGCGCAACGTTATGGTTCGGATGCAGGACTTGGTATAGCGGTCGCAATTGGCGACGATGTGCTTTCTCGCGCACAATGGGAATCAGCCGTCATATGTGATGGTAATCAAATCGAGATTCTTAGCGCAGTTCAAGGCGGCTGATTTCAAATAATTTGAGTATAGTTTCAAAAAAATTTAAATAAAAGGCTTAAAATGACAGAAAATAATACAGAAGAAAGTGCCGATACTTGGCAGCTTTGCGGTAAGACTTTACATTCAAGGCTTTTGCTTGGCACTGGCGGCATGACGAGCATTGACATTATGGAAAAGTCACTTGTAGCTTCAGGTGCGGAAGTGGCTACGGTTGCAATGCGCCGTCACGCAAAAACAGGCGTGGATATTTACGGCATGTTGCAGCGTCACAATATTAACGTTTTGCCAAATACTGCTGGTTGCAAAACTGCGCATGACGCTGTGCTTACAGCAAAAATGGCTCGTGAATCGCTTGGAACTGATTGGATTAAGCTCGAAGTGATTGCAGACGACGATACTTTACTTCCAGATACTCGTGAAGTATTACTTGCTGCAGAAAAGCTTATTGAAGAAGGCTTTAGCGTTCTTTGCTACACGAATGACGACCCGATTGTGGCTCGTCGCTTGGTTTCGCTTGGTGTGAAGGCTGTTATGCCTGGTGGTGCTCCAATTGGAACTGGTCTTGGTATTTTGAATCCTCGAAATATTGAGCTGATTGTCCAAGAATGCAAGGAAGCTGGCGTTCCTGTGATTTTGGATGCCGGCGTTGGCACTGCTTCCGATGTTGTTAAAGCTTTCGAAATTGGCTGCTCTGGTGTGCTTCTTGCAAGCGCTGTAACTCGCTGTCCAGACCCAGTGAAGATGGGTCGTGCAATGGCTGCTGCTGTAACTGCTGGAAAGCTTGCTCACGATGCTGGCCGTATTCCTAAGCGTGAACATGCGCTCGCTTCTTCGCCTGTTGAAGGTCGCGCTTGGGCTGATTCTGTACTGTAAATTTTGTACTGTAATTTTTCGGCATATTATTCAACATGACGATTAATAAAATTTACGACAACCTGCAGGAGCTTGAGGTGGAACGCACTAGCCGCCACTTGCTCCTGCCGGGCTTTACGCATGAACATCAGCAGTTACTTCGCGATGCGAAAATCTGCATGGTCGGAGCAGGTGGACTTGGTTCGCCATGCTTGCTTTCGCTTGCTGCAGCAGGAGTTGGCGAAATTACGATTTGTGATGACGATGTTGTTGAGCTTTCTAATTTGCAAAGGCAGACTTTATATACTGTCGATCAGTGTGGCAAATCTAAAGCGCAACTTGCGGCTAAGCGTCTGCAAGCGTTATCTCCGGGTTTAAAAATCAACCTTGTAGATAGATTTAATGAAGACAACGCAAAGCAACTTGTAGAAAGTCACGACTTAATAATTGATGGTTGCGATAATTTTGCTACTCGCTTTTTGATTGCGGATGCTGCTTGGAGTGCTGGTACGCCAGAAGTTTACGGATCGGTGCTTTATTATGAAGGTCAAGTAAGCGTTTTTATGCCTGGGGAGGGACCAGGATTGCGCGACTTGTACCCTTGTCCTCCGCCTAAAGAAAAAGTGCCAAAATCGGCAGTATTGGGCGCGACTGCAGCTATTGTTGGCGCAATGATGGCAACTGAAGCAATCAAACTCATAACCGGTATTGGCACGCCGCTTATTGGTGTTTTGGCGCGCTACAATGCTCTGGATAATTCTTTGCGTCGTTTTAAGTTCAGCGCGTGAATGCTACTGAATTTTGCAGAATTTCCCCTTAATTTTGCTTAAATTGCAAAACTTGAGTCTAGTTGTATAAAGTTTTTTGTAATTTTTGGGAATAAAAGTTGACTTTTACAAGTTGAGTGTAGTAGGCTCAAGTTTTGGAAAGTAAAAAAGCTGGTGATTTACCTAGTTTCCAATAAGGAATCTAAATAAAGCTCAGCTCACGTAACTGCAAAACTTGAAGGAAAGCGTAATTGCACAAAAGGTGCAATACCTAGTTAAGGAGAAATTATGGGACGCGCAGTAGGTATTGATTTGGGAACAACCAACTCTTGCATTGCTACTCTTGAAGGTGGCAGCCCAACCGTTATTGTGAACGCTGAAGGCGCACGTACCACGCCATCTGTTGTGGCATTCAGCAAATCCGGCGAAATCTTGGTTGGTGAAGTTGCTAAGCGTCAGGCTGTAACAAACGTTGATCGCACGATTAGCTCAGTAAAGCGTCATATGGGCACTGATTGGACTGTTGATATCGACGGCAAGAAGTGGACTCCACAAGAGATTTCTGCACAGGTTTTAATGAAGTTGAAGCGCGATGCTGAAGCTTACTTGGGCGAGCCGGTAACCGATGCCGTTATTACATGCCCAGCTTACTTCAACGATGCTCAGCGTCAGGCAACTAAGGATGCAGGTAAGATTGCAGGCTTGAACGTGCTTCGTATTATTAACGAACCAACTGCTGCAGCTTTGGCTTACGGCCTCGAAAAGGGCAAGGAAGACGAGCGCATTTTGGTATTCGACTTGGGTGGCGGTACTTTCGATGTGTCCTTGCTTGAAATTGGTAAGGATGATGACGGATTCTCCACAATTCAGGTGCAAGCAACTAATGGCGATAACCACTTGGGTGGCGACGACTGGGATCAGAAGATTATCGACTGGCTTGTTGGCGAGGTTAAGAACAAGTATGGCGTTGATTTGAGCAAGGATAAGATTGCTTTGCAGCGCTTGAAGGAAGCTGCTGAGCAGGCAAAGAAGGAGCTTAGCTCTTCTACTTCCACCTCAATTTCTATGCAGTACTTGGCAATGACTCCTGACGGCACTCCAGTGCATTTGGATGAGACTTTGACTCGTGCTCACTTTGAGGAAATGACTTCCGACTTGCTCGGCCGCTGCCGTACGCCATTTAACAACGTTCTTTCTGACGCTGGAATTTCAGTAAGCCAGATTGATCACGTGGTTCTTGTTGGTGGCTCTACTCGTATGCCAGCTGTGAAGGATTTGGTGAAGGAACTTACTGGCGGTAAGGAAGCTAACCAGTCCGTGAACCCAGATGAAGTCGTGGCCGTTGGTGCAGCCGTGCAGTCGGGCGTTATTAAGGGAGATCGCAAAGACGTTCTGCTTATTGATGTAACTCCACTTTCCTTGGGTATTGAAACCAAGGGTGGAATTATGACAAAGCTTATTGAGCGTAATACCGCAATTCCAACTAAGCGCTCGGAAGTATTCTCTACTGCTGAAGACAATCAGCCATCCGTGTTGATTCAGGTTTACCAGGGCGAACGTGAGTTTGCTCGCGATAACAAGCCTCTTGGCACTTTTGAGTTGACTGGAATTGCTCCAGCTCCTCGTGGCGTTCCGCAGATTGAAGTCACTTTCGATATTGATGCTAACGGCATTGTGCACGTTTCCGCTAAGGATAAGGGCACTGGTAAGGAACAGTCCATGACTATTACCGGTGGTTCTGGTTTGCCAAAGGACGAAATTGACCGCATGGTGAAGGAAGCTGAAGCTCACGAAGCTGAAGATAAGAAGCGTAAGGAAGAAGCTGAAGTTCGCAACCAAGCAGAAGCCTTTGCTTACCAGACTGAAAAGCTTGTGAACGACAATAAAGACAAGCTTTCCGATGAAATCTCTAAGGAAGTTACCGACAAGGTTAATGCTTTGAAGGAAGCTTTGAAGGGTGACGACGTTGAGAAGATTAAGTCTGCTCAAAGCGAGTTGATGACTTCTGCTCAGAAGATCGGTCAGCAGCTTTACGCTCAGCAGGGTGCTGCTGGTGCCGAAGCTGGCGCTCAGTCTGCTGCTGGCGCTCAGGCTGGCTCTGCAGCTAAGGATGATGATGTAGTTGACGCCGAAGTGGTGGACGACGACAAGGACGATAAGGACAATAAGTAATGTCCGACTTTAACGCCAACGAATATTTGCAAGATATGGAAGATGCTGACTCGCTGGGTGTAAAAGCTACAGGTGATTCTGCGAAATCGTCTGCGCAATCTTCATCGAAAGCTGCTGAAGATGCAAATCCTGCAGAAACGAAAGCTGATGCACAAGCTGATGCTAACGTTTCTGCGGATTCCGCAAATTCTGAGGATACAGCGAATTCCACTGAATCCTCAGAATCGAAAGACAGCCAAGACGCGGATAGCGGCAGTTTAACTCCCTTAGGTAAAGCTAAGAAAGAAGCTGCAGAGTACTTGGAAGCGTTACAGCGAGAGCGTGCTGAGTTTATAAACTTCAGAAATCGTTCTGCCAAAGAGCAGGATCGTTTCAGACAGCATGGAATTATTGACGTGCTGACAGCATTGCTTCCGGCATTGGATGACATTGACCGCATTCGCGAGCATAGCGAAATGGATGATTCATTCAAGGCTGTTGCAACTAAGATAGATAAAGCTTTTGAAAAGTTTGGTGTGGAAAAGTTTGGTGAGAAGGGCGAAGATTTTGACCCGACCAAGCATGATGCAATTTTGCACAGGCCAGATCCAGACGCTACAAAAGAAACTGTTGATGCTGTAGTTGAAGCAGGATATCGAATAGGAGATCGCGTTATTCGCGCCGCTCGTGTGGTCGTTTCTTCGCCAAGTAATGACTAACGAAACTCTTAGTCGTGACTTTATTGCATAACTTGCTCGTGCTGACTCATAAGAGTTAGCACGAGCAGACTATATTTGGTCAAAAGCGAAATAGCCAATGTGCTTGTGAAGAAAGGAGGCACAAATGGCTGAAAATGAATGGTTAGCTAAGGATTTTTATAAGGTTCTCGGTGTCTCCAAAGACGCAGATGAGGCAACGATTACCAAAGCGTATCGCAAACTTGCTCGTAAATATCACCCTGATTTAAACAAAACAAAAGAAGCTGAAGAAAAATTTAAGGATGTTTCTGAAGCTTACGACGTACTAAAAGATAGTCAAACTCGCCAACGTTACGATGCTATCCGCCAATTTGGTGCTGGTGGTGCTCGTTTCGCTGGAGGAGCAGGTGGTGCTGGCGGTTTCGATGCGTCGAGCTTCTCGGACATTTTCTCTATGTTCAACGGCGGCTCTGGCATGGGCAGCATGGGTGGCATGGGCGGAAACGGTTCGCGCATTCGCTTTACATCCAACGGTGCTGGACCAAATATGAGCGACATTTTCTCTATGTTTGGTGGAGGTCAGCGCTCTCAAGATTCAGCAGGATTCCAGGGTACGAGTGGCTTTGGTGGTGAGAGGTATTCTCAACCGCAGGAAGCTAATGTGCCTGAAGTTGGCGAAGATATAACAACCGATATAAAGCTCACATTTAAGCAAGCTTTTAAAGGCGCTACAGTATCGTTGCGTGCGGCTGGTGAAACTTTTAAAACGCATATTCCAGCTGGTGTAAAAACCGGACAGAAAATTCGTTTGAAAGGAAAAGGCAAGCCAGGCAAGTTCGGTGGTGCTGCAGGTGACTTGTACTTGCATGTTCAAGTAGAAGCATCAGATAAATTTACTTTGCGAGGCGACGATTTGATTTCTACATTGCCGCTAACGTTAAGTGAAGCAGTGCATGGTGCAAAAGTTAGTATAAACGACCTAGACGGCAACCCTGTTACTTTCAAAGTTCCAGCTTGTGTTTCAAGCGGCGATGAAGTTCGTATAGAAGGTGCTGGAGTGCCGGGGGAAAATGGCGATTTTGTTGGCGTTGTGCAGATTCGTTTGCCAAAGCGTTCAAGTATGTCTCTTAGACGCGTTGCAAAAGAATTTGATAAAACTGCTGGCGAAACTTATGCTGAAGAAATTAAAAAATTAAGACAAAACTAAGTTAACAATAATTTAGTAGGTTAAACACTGTTGAATTGCTTGTAACAGTGCTTTAAACATACTAAAAAGGGCAAAGGAAGGCGTGCTATGACACCAATAACGCGTGAAACTAAAGCACTGTATGAAATGTGTGCAGTTGCTTTAGTGCGTGGTACTGCAACGCTTGACGGGGCAGATGAAGTAGGATTTGTTCTTGATTTGCCAATATTTACCGTAAGCCACGTGGCACGCCTAACTAATACGCATCCGCAAACTTTACGACAGTATGATCGGCTTCATTTAATAATGCCGCATAGAACTGAAGGTGGCGCTCGCCGCTATTCTTTGCGAGATATAGACAGGATTGTGCAAACTCAGCATTTAAGCCAAAATGAAGGCATTAATCTTGCTGGCATCATGCAAATACTTGATTTGCAAGAAGAAAATCGACAGCTGAAAAGACAAGTACGGCATTTGTTAGATTCTGCAGAGTCTTCAGAGCGCAATATTTTTGCTGCAAATGCAGATGGTGACATTGTGGAAATGCAGCGTTCTCGCAATGCGCGTCGCTGGAGGCGGGATATTCTTGCAGAGAGACGAGCGTTACCTTCGTCGTATTCTTCAGAAAGCTATAACAGTAATTATAAAAATCGAAAGTCTTTGGATGAAAAATCTGTGGTGTTGTGGAGAGCGTGGAGCATATAGTAACGTAGGCATGGCTACTTATTGTGCTTAAGTGAGAAATTAGCGAGAAGAATTAATAGTGCGAAAAGTAATACAAAATTAGTGCGAAATAATGCGCTACAAAAGCTAAAGCAAATATATGCAATATAAAGGATTGTGAATGGCTGAACAGACGACGAATGTGTGTGTAAGTACTCTTAACTCTAGTGAAGAAAAACATGTGTTGCGTGCAGTTTTTTGGGACATGGATGGCACTCTTATAGATTCCGAGCCGTATTGGCATGAGTCGGAATTTTATTTAGTAAAAAAATACGGTGGTTACTGGGATGAAGATTTAGCTTGGGAATGTTCCGGCGGATCCCTTGAAACTGTTGCCAATAAAATGATTCCAAGCGGTACAAAACTTACTGTAGAAGAAATCGGCAAAGGTATGGTTGATTACGTTGCTGCTCGTGAAGCTGAATCCGTGCCATGGGTTCCAGGAGTTTTAGACGTACTTAAAAGCCTTACGGATGCTGGCATTCCTTCAATTTTGGTGAGTAATTCGCCGCGTTGTTTGGTTGAAAATATTGTGAATCACGCTCCAGAAGGCGCTTTCGCTGGGTATGTGTGTGGAGATGATGGATTTAAACCGAAGCCTAGTGCTGAGCCATATCTTGCTGCAGGAAAAATGGTTGGCATTGAGGGTACGGACGAGGAAGTTGCAAAGCAGATGGCTAATTGCATTGCCATAGAAGATTCTCTATCTGGTCTTACTGCCGCAATTAATTCCGGAGCAACTGTAATTGCACAAACAGGTTTTTCGCGCGCAAACATATCTGAAAGCAAGCATCACGCAGAACTTAACGGTTATGAAAATGTGACTGCTAAAATGCTTGAGAACATTGTTTTGAGTCGAAACTAATTAACAAACAAGCAAAACTAATTAATAAACTATTTAGTTATTTATTTAGATAGCTATTCGCATATCTGTTTGTAAATTAGTTACAGTTGATTTACTAGTTTCCTCCAGTTGTGTCATAGTTATTGTCATAACCATGACCGCCAGAATTATTATCGTAACTGCCAACGCCGCCCGATGATGAATCGTCACGACCATACAGCTGGCTATCAAGGTCTAAATCGTTGTCGTTGTCCTTGTCTTTATCTTTGTCCTTGTTTTTATCCTTATCTTCATTCTCAGTTTTTGCGTGCGTGAATGTGTGTTGTTCGCCTAATCCCCATTTTCCATCAGGTCCGCCAATTTTGCCTGTGTCTTTTGCTTCAGGGAATTTAGTATTCGGGGTTCCTATTACCGCTTGACGCATGTATCTTGTAAACAAGTGTACAGGGTAGTCGCTTCCGCCAAGATATCCGTGGAACGGTTTAATTACTTGTGGGCTACCTTTTGCGTCTGGATTCCATATGGCAAATGCGGTAACAATATTTGGCGTAAATCCTACAAAGCTACCAGCAGTTTCATCGTTTGCTGTTCCAGACTTTCCTGCAATTTCTCTACCTACAGCGCGAGCTTCAGTTGCTGTACCATGTTGCACTACGCCAATCATTGCTTTTGTAGCTAGAGCGGCATCGGCTGGTGAGAATACTTGCTTTCCAGCTGTTGGTGCACGGTAGAACTCTTTACCGTCAGGATTTTTTACGCTGGCAACAATATGCAAATCTGGGCGTCTTCCTTGGTTTGCAAATGTTGCATATGCGCGCGCAATTTCGCTTACATGTACAGAATCGTTTCCGAGCACAGTAAACGGATTCTTACCATTGACTCGTTCAGGATTTAAGCCTGCCATAACTGCGGTATGAGCAACTTTTTTAGCGCCAAGTTTACTTTGCAAATCCATATACACTGTGTTCACAGAATTTGCAGTTGCATTGTATAAGTTAATGGTGCCATAGCTCATGTTTGCAAAGTTTCCAACAGGTTTATCGATCCCATCAAACTTGCGTGGAGAATTGCCATTGAACATCGTATCCAAGCTAGTGCCAGCCTGAATTGCTCCCATAAGTGCAAAAGGCTTCATAGTAGAGCCTGGCTCATAAAGTGCCTGTGTGGCGTTATTAAGCTGTTTCTTTAGATAATCGTCTCCTGCGTAAACGGAAATGATTGAACCATCTTTTGCATTTATTGAAATTCCGCCAACTTGCAGTCCTTCTGGCACAATTCCTCGTCCATCTTGAGAAGGACTTGCAACTTTGAACATTAAATCTTGCTTAGCTTTATCGATAGTAGTAATAATGCGATATCCACCACTGTCGAGATCTTCCTGTGTAAAAGCGCCATTCCTAGTTAACTCATCGCGAACCATATGCAATAAGTAACCTTGTTGACCTGCGTAAATGTTTTGAGTCGTCTGAGTAATAGTTTTAGGCATTTTTGCTTGCGCTGCCTGAGAGGCTGTAATGTAGCCATCTTCTTTCATAATGCGTAACACGCGCTTAAAACGAATGCCTGCTTCTTTTGGACCAATTGCAGGATCCCAGCTACTTGGTGCTGGAATAATACCTGCTAAAAGTGCAGCTTGCGAAAGTGACAAATCTTTTGCTTCTATGCCGAAATATGCTTTGGCTGCAGCTTGAATTCCGTATGCTCCTCTACCCAAGTAAATAGTATTCATATAATTGCAAAGTACTGTATTTTTATCTTGAGTTTGCGCAATTTTCAAAGCTAAAATAGCTTCTTTTAGTTTTCCAAAATAAGTTTTTGTTTCACCGAGATAATATCTTTCCGCATATTGTTGCGTAATAGTTGAGCCGCCCCAACGCCCGTGCTTTGTGATGTTATGAAGTAGTGCGCGTCCAATTCCTTTAAAATCTATTCCGCCATCGTGGTAGAAGGAACGATTTTCTGAAGCAACTATTGCTTTACCAACATATTTAGGTAGTACTGAACAATTGATAATTTCGCGATTTTGCTCAGCGAACGAACCTAATTCAGTTTTGCCATCTGAATAATACACTTTCGTCTTATCTGCCATAGCAACTTTGTCTGGTGCCGGTATGTCTGTAGTTGCATACAGATAAGCAAAAACAATTGTGCCTAGCAAAATTGGCACAAAAATAACGATAAGCGCCCAAAAAATAATAGGATGTCTGCCTCGCCAAGTTCTACGACGCCTTCTGCGTGTTGCTGCGCGAGAACGTTCGAATCTTGAATTACGGCTGCTTTTGTTTGATTCAAAAGAATACGAATTTGGACGATATGATTCTTGTCCGCGTGGTGGGACAGATGAAGGCATATTCGTATTTTTTTGTGATTGTGACGATATGCTTCGAGTAGCTTTCTCATGCGAAGTAAACGCTCGTCTTCCATCTTTACGTGCAACCATACATTCCACCGTAGCGTCCGGTGTTGAATTTTTCTACAAAACAGCATGTTTTTGTTTAGAAAAGATTAAAAATATTGAATATTAGTACATATTTGTTAAAGCAATAGTATTATGAAATGTGTATGGTGCGGCATAATGTAATGTCGCTTATTTTGCAGGGCAAGGAGTCTATATGAGCATCCGCGTTGCCATTGCCGGTGTCGGCAATTGTGCTTCGTCGCTGGTTCAGGGCGTTGAATATTACAAAAACGCTGATGACGGTGAGAAAATTCCAGGGTTGATGCACGCTGTATTTGGTCAGTATCGTGTGCGCGATATTGAGTTTGTTACGGCGTTTGATGTTGATTCTCTAAAGGTTGGGCATGATTTAAGTGAAGCAATTGGCGCTTCACAAAATAACACAATTCGTTTTGCTGATGTACCAAATTTGGGTGTAGAAGTATTGCGTGGTCCAACTTATGACGGCTTAGGTGATTATTACCGTGAAATGATCGATGAGTCCGAAGCTGAACCTGTTGACGTTGCTCAAGTTTTGCGAGATAAGCATGTGGATGTGCTTGTTTCTTATCTTCCAGTAGGATCTGAGCAAGCCGATAAAGCTTATGCAACTGCTGCAATGGAAGCTGGATGCGCATTTGTAAACTGTCTGCCAGTCTTCATTGCTTCTGATCCTGAGTGGGCGCAAAAATTCCGTGATGCTGGAGTTCCTATTATTGGCGATGACATTAAAAGTCAGGTAGGTGCAACTATTACTCACCGCGTTATGGCTCGACTTTTTGAGGATCGCGGTGTGCGCTTGGATCGCACGTATCAGCTGAATGTTGGTGGAAACATGGACTTTATGAACATGCTTCAGCGTTCAAGACTTGAGTCCAAAAAGATTTCTAAGACTCGTGCAGTAACTTCAATCGTGCCTCATGAAATGGATGAGCATAATGTTCATATTGGGCCTTCTGACTACGTAGCTTGGTTGGATGATCGCAAGTTTGCTTTCGTGCGTTTGGAAGGTACTACTTTTGGTGATGTTCCTTTGAATTTGGAGTACAAGCTTGAGGTTTGGGATTCTCCAAATTCTGCCGGAATTGTTATCGATGCTGTTCGAGCCGCAAAAATTGCTTTGGATCGCAAGCTTTCTGGTCCGGTTTTGGCTCCAAGTTCATATTTTATGAAGTCTCCTGCAGTTCAGCATGAAGATAGTGAAGCTCGTCAATTAGTTGAACGCTATATTGCTGGTGATGTTGAAGCTAACGAGTCTCAGCTTGATGAAGATACTGAATTTGCAAAAGAGCACGGCAAGAGCGTGTGGCGCGCATAATTTATTACTACTCGACATGTAGCGAAAATCGTGTAATATAGATAGAGCCTCCGTGTGGCACTAAGTCACCCAATCCCCCCAGGGCAGAAATGCAGCAAGGGTAAGTGGCCTCTGGTGGGTGCGCGGAGGTTTTATTATGCGTAAAACTAGCGCGGTCGTAAATACTGTCGTAAAGTCTAAAGTATGAGTGAAGAATTTGCAGGAATTCAATCCAATAGCATTGACAATCAGCATGATGATTCTGCTGAGAAAAATGATGCGCTGCCGGTAGGTGGAACTTCGCAAGATGTTAATCGCAACAGTGAAGGTGGTGACTATTCGCATCCTTTGGATTCGATTAATACTATTACGCCATTTTCTCCAATCTCATCTGAAGATAATGACGAAAAAATATCGCCTTTATTTCCAGAAAATAATGAAGAAAAATCTTCTAAACAGTCTGTAAAACAGTTTGTGAAACAAACTAAGCGTCAATCTGATTTGTCTGATTTGTCTGGCTCGTCCGATTTGTCGTATTCGACTAATCAGTTATCTTCTAAAGATTCTCTATCAGATGCAGATGATATTGATCAGCTTGGTCAGCTTGTAAAGCGTCCTAGAATATCTACCATATTGTGGTGTGTTGCTATTGCAATTGTTTTCTTGGCTTCTGCTGCGTTCATATGGTTTATTAGTGTGCAAACAGTACTTGGTCAAAGCTATGAAGAAATGGTAATTGATGGATTTGGTTCTCATGGTACGCCATCTTGGCTTGCATTTTGTTTGCGACCTATAAGCGTTTCTATGGTTGTTATAGTTACTAGCATAATAATTGCTCTTGTTTCACTCATAGTAGTTTGTATTCGTAAACGTTGGTGGCTTCTTGGTCAATGTGCTGGAATTATTATTCTTTCGGCTGCTGCTGAACCATTGAAAAAAATTCTTCCGCGCCCAATGCTTATAAGTATTGAATATTTGTCTGCAAATTCAGCACCTTCAGGTCATACCTTACTTATTACTGCATCATGTGCGTTGCTTATTTGCGCAGTTTCGCGTGTTTGGCGCGCATGGGCAGCGGTAGCTGCAGCTTTTATAAGCGTTCTTGTGGAACTTTCGTTGGTTGCAGCGCATTGGCATAGAGTTTCTGACGTTCTTATGTCA
Source organism: Gardnerella sp. DNF01159 (assembly GCF_049244215.1). Classification (NCBI taxonomy): domain Bacteria; kingdom Bacillati; phylum Actinomycetota; class Actinomycetes; order Bifidobacteriales; family Bifidobacteriaceae; genus Gardnerella; species Gardnerella sp. DNF01159. The sequence continues at coordinate 150,401 of NZ_CP058387.1, forward strand.
TTACTTATCGTTGGTGCTGTAACGCTTATTATGCTCGCATGCACTCGCAGTAGTGGAATGGATATGCCAGCTTATCGACGTTCCTCAATTAGCGTTCAAATTGTAGGAAGCTCTATGATTACGATTGGTGTGTTGGCGTGTTTGTATGCACTTTATTTAATATGGCAAATTCTTCCTGGTGTTGATATTTTTGCTCAATGGGCTGCAAGCGTATCTTATGTAGCAACTTATTGGCTGATTATAGGCGTGTCTTTGCTTGTTTTTGGCGTAATTATGGTAATGCGTCACTCTACAGCTTCGCCGTTGAGTAGGCTTGGATTAGTAGGCGCTCCGCCGACGCCGCCATCTGCTTCTAAGTAATATTGTCTACTCTATCTGCTTTTATCCACCGAGGTGGAATGTAATAGACGTATAACTTAAGTTGCGATACAGTTAGCGTGAAACATATAGTTCGGAATTATATGTTCGATTGTGTTAGGAAAGGAGCGAATATGGCAGCACAGAATAAGCTAGTCATTGTGGAGTCTCCCACGAAAGCGCGAAAAATTGGCGGGTATTTAGGAAATGGCTACACCGTCATGGCTTCAGTTGGGCATATTCGCGATCTCGCTCAGCCAAGCCAAGTTCCAGCCTCACGCAAAGCAGCGTTTGGCAAGTTTGGTGTAGATGTCGATCATGGTTTTGCGCCATATTACGTAGTTGGCTCAGATAAAAAGAAAACTGTTTCCGATTTAAAGTCTGCGCTCGCAAAAGCTGACGAATTATATCTGGCAACTGATGAGGATCGCGAAGGTGAAGCTATTGCGTGGCACTTGGTAGAAGCGTTGAAGCCAACTGTGCCAGTAAAGCGTATGGTGTTTCATGAGATTACTAAGGATGCAATTCAAGCCTCGCTTAGTAATACTCGAAATGTTGACGACAATATGGTTGATGCGCAAGAAACTCGTCGTGTGTTAGACCGTTTGTATGGATATGAGCTTTCTCCTGTTTTGTGGAGGAAAGTTGGTCCTGGTCTTTCTGCTGGACGCGTGCAGTCTGTTGCTACTAGGTTGATTGTTGAGCGCGAACGCGAGCGTATGGCGTTTACTAAGGCGTCTTACTGGGATATTAGCGCGGTTTTAAGTTCTAAAGGCTCAGATGGCGAAAATGTTGATTTTGAAGCGCGCATGAGCGAGCTTTCTGGTCGTCGTTTGGCTGGTTCTAAAGATTTCAATTCAAAAGGTGAGTTGGTCTCTACAAAAGATGAATCACAAAAAGCTTTGCATGTTGATGCTGATTTTGCATCTAAGCTTTCTAAAGCTCTTGAGAATTCAGATTTTGTAGTTGACTCTATGGAAACGAAGCCGTATCGTCGTCGTCCTTTGCCACCTTTTACTACATCAACTTTGCAGCAAACTGCTGGAAACCGACTTTCAATGAGCTCTCGCCAAACTATGCGAGCTGCACAATCTCTATACGAAAACGGCTATATCACTTACATGCGTACGGATTCCGTAACGCTTTCCAAAGAAGCTATCGAAGCTGCGCGTAGTGCTGCTCGTGCAGCATTTGGCGACGAATATGTTTCGCAATCTCCTAAGCAGTACGCAACTACGTCTGCAGGAGCGCAGGAAGCTCATGAATGTATTCGCCCTGCTGGAGCGCGTTTCTTAAGCCCGGACGAGCTTGCAGATAAATTACCTGCGGATCAGCTAAAATTGTATACGCTTATTTGGCAACGAACCCTTGCGTCACAAATGGCTGATGCTACAGGTTTTACAGCAACTGTTAAGTTAAATGCTTCTGCTGGAGAATATGGAGAAGCTTTGTTCCAAGCTTCTGGAACAGTAATTACTTTTGCTGGTTTTATGAAGGTTTTTGGCAATGCTCATGCAACTGAAGGTGAAAGCGATAAGGCACTTCCTCAAATGCAAGCTGGGGATGTTCTTGAAGCTAAAAGTGTTAGTGCGGATTCTCACGAAACTCAGTCTCCTGCAAGATATACTGAAGCTTCTTTAGTTAAAACTTTGGAAGCTAAGGAAATAGGACGCCCTTCTACTTACGCAACGATTATTTCTACAATTATTGATCGCGGATACGTGTATGAGCGTGGACGTGCGTTAATTCCTTCTTGGCTTGCTTTTGCTGTAATTAAACTTTTGGAAGCGAATTTCCCAAAGTATGTTGATTACGCGTTTACTGCTGATATGGAAAATGGTTTGGACAGAATTGCGCATGGTGAAGAAACCGGTCGCGATTGGCTAACTAGATTCTATTTCGGTTCCGGTGAGGGTGCTGCTAATTCTGCTGATGAAGCTCATATTGGTTTGCAACAGCAGGTTGCAGAGCTTGGTGAAATTGATGCGCGTGAAATAAATACCATAGACATTGGCGATGGTTTGCATGTGCGTATTGGACGCTATGGTCCGTACTTGGAAGACATTAAGAATCTTGATGCTGAAGGCAACCCTCGTCATGCTTCTTTGCCAGAAACTTTAGCTCCAGATGAGTTAACTGTTGATGCTGCTCGAGAATTGCTTGAGAATAATGCTGAAGGTCCACGTGTGCTTGGAGTAGATCCAGAAACGGGTGGGAACGTAGAAGTGCGCAATGGTCGTTTTGGTCCGTACGTGGCACTGGTAGAAGAGCAGGATAACGCGGAAGATTCTAAGTCTTCTAAGGCTTCTAAAGCTCGTCCAAAAATGGCTTCTTTGTTTAAAACCATGGATCCAGCGACTTTGACTTTGCAAGAAGCGTTGCAACTCTTGAATTTGCCACGTTTGGTTGGTGAGTATGAAGAAGTTGATGCCGAAGGCGTTGTAAAACTAGCTCGTATCGAAGCAAATAATGGTCGTTACGGTCCATATTTAACTAAAACATATTCTGCTGTAGATACTTCTGCTGGAGAAACTGTGGAATCTAAGCCGGATACGCGATCCCTTTCTAGTGAAGATGCTATTTTTACTGTTACTTTGCAAGAAGCGAAAGATTTATTTGCGCAACCAAAGTACGTTAAGCGTACTCGTGGTGCCGCCAAGCCGCCTCTTCGTGAGCTTGGCGCAGATCCTGAAACTGGAAAGCCAGTAGTGATTAAGGATGGTTTCTACGGAGCTTATATTACTGATGGTGAAACGAATCGCACTTTGCCAAAGCAGTATACGCCTGAATCGATTGATCCGCAGGATGCGTTTGCACTTTTGGCGCAAAAGCGCGCCGCAGGTCCCGTAAAACGCAAAAAGCGCGCGACTAAGAGCACTGCAAAATCTTCTGAAAAGAAGTCTACTGCGAAAAAATCTATCGCAAAGAAAACTTCTACAAAGAAGACTACTTCAAAGAAATCTACCGCTAAAAAAGCATAGAATAAAATCTAAAGATTAAATAGACCTTGCATATGGAGTCAAAAAAATATGGCATCTAAGAATGACGATTTTTCTGGTGGCTGCGCTTGCGGAGGAAACTGCGGCTGCAGAAGTGAGCAATCTTATGCAAATAAAGGTTTATTTATTTCTTTCGAGGGCATTGATGGCGTTGGCAAAACTACGCAAGTTGAGGCTCTTAAAGATCATTTGCAATCTTTGGGGCGAGAAGTTGTAGTGACGCGTGAGCCTGGCGGTACGCAGTTGGGTAAAACTTTGCGCGAAATACTGTTGCATGGCACGAGTGTATCTGCCAGAACAGAAGCTTTGCTTTTTGCTGCGGATCGTGCACAGCATGTTGCGCAAGTGATTCGCCCGGCACTTAGCCGTGGTGCAGTAGTAATAACGGATCGTTATATTGATTCTTCGCTTGCTTACCAAGCAGGCGGTCGCGAATTGACTAAGGATGATGTGCGAACTTTAAGTGAGTGGGCAACGGATTCGCTATGGCCTAATCGCACTTATTTGCTAGATATGCAACCGGAAGATGCTTTTAAGCGTTTGCATCGCGAGCAAGATCGCATGGAATCAGCTGGAATAGATTTCGCTCGTCGCACTAGAGAAGCATTTTTAGATTTAGCGCAGGAGTCTGCAGATCGTTATCGCGTATTAGACGCAACGTTCTCGGCGAAATCATTATTTGAACTTATTGTGCAAGACGTACATAACTTAATTGAAGAAATTGAAACTAAATAAAATGGCGAACTTTATAAAGTGAAGAAGTAGAGAAGCTATGCAGGGGGTGAAGCGATGAGTGTGTGGGATAGCGTTATTGGGCAAGAACAGGTAGTTTCGCGATTGCGAAACATTGCTTGTGCGGACGCTAGCAAAATAGCGCAATCTTGGCTGATTTGCGGATCTGCTGGCTTCGGTAGTGCGCAAGTTGCGCGCGCTTTCGCTGCAGCTCTCGAAAGTCCGGATCATGGAGAAGGCAGTGATGGAATTAGTGGCGAAGGTGAGCTTAGTAAAACTGCCAAAGAAGTTTTAGCAGGATCGCATCCTGATGTGCATACGCTTGCAACAAAAGGCGTAACTCTTAGCATTGACGATGTGCGTGAGGCAATTGGGATTTCTGAGCAGATGCCTAGCACTGCTCCTTGGCGAATCATAATTATTGAAGATGTTGACCGAATGTTGGAACGTAGCACGAACGTTCTTCTTAAAGAGATTGAAGAGCCAAGTGAGCATACGATTTGGCTTTTATGCGCTTCAAGTGTTATGGATGTGCTTCCAACAATTCGTTCGCGTACACAACTTGTGCAATTAGCTACTCCAAACGAGCAGTCTATAGCAGAATATCTTACTAAAAAAACGGATGCGGATAATAAGCTAGCGAGTCGTGCAGCCAGGCTTTCTCAAGGAAATATAGCAACTGCTTTTATTTACGCAAGCGATGAGCGTGCTTTAAGTAGGCGAGATGAGCTTGTTGCAGGATTGCTTCGTATGCATGATGCTGCCGACGCAATTATGCTTGCTGCAATGCTTATTGACGATGCAAAAGCACAAGCAGAAGATGAGGTTCAGCGAAATGTTGAGGATCAACAAAAAGAATTTCGCAGAATTAACGGATTAGGCGATGAGGATCGCATTCCGCCCAAATTGCGCGCAAACTACAATGCAATTGGAAAAAAGGATGATGTAAAACGTAAAGTAACTCGTGTAAGCCGTGACGTGTTATGCCGTTCTCTTGACGCAATCGATAGCGTGTATAGAGACGTTTTAGTTGTTATTAACGACGCGCAAAAGTCTTCGCCAATTATAAATCAGGAATACAAGTCTAGAATTGTCCAGTTGGCACAAAGCATGACAGCAAGTAGAGCCTTGGATTGCGTTGACAGTATTGCTACTGCTCGTCGTCGGCTTTCGAGAAATGGTAACGCAACTCTTGTTTTTGAAGCGCTATTTTGCTCACTTTTGCAAAGTCAATAAAATGCAAAAGTATCATATCCTCCACGGAAGTGACATATCGCTTGTGCCTATTCTTGGTGAATTTGTTGATTCGCGTCGCATGATTTCTGGTCTAAACTCCATATGTGCAGGTAACCAATGTTGCTCTGATTTGTTGACAGCGGTTAGGCGGATTGCTTCGCGTGCAATTTGCTGGTACGGAGGACGGATTGAAGAAAGCTTTGGTTCAGATATTTCTGCCTGTCTGCTATCTCCGTAACCTATTACGAGAACATCCTGCGGAACTTGCAAAGAAAGCTCATCTAAAGCTAGAAGTGCTCCAAGTGCGACAGCGTCATTTGCGCAAATAACAGCGTCTGGTTTGCGAGATTGCTTAGCAGTAGAATCAGAAAAAAGCCGCATTGTATCCTTGAATCCACGTTGATAAGTAAGTTCTCCAAAAGTTGTCCAATCTGGCTCAGAAAGTAAACTTAATCGGCTTGCAGCAGTCTGAAAATTGGCAAATAGGTTTGCGCTTTGTGTGGAGTCAACATTTCCACTTAAATAAGCAATATTATGGGCATCGTGATGCGAAAGATGTATTAAAGCAGCTTCCATCATTGATTCTTGATCCATGCCAACCCAATTGACGTGGAATGAAGTAGCAGTGCCACCAATTTGCACAATGGGAAGATTGTCAACGTAGTTTTCAAGTGTTTTTGTTAAATCACTATTGTTAGATGGCATGACAATAAGACTGTCAACATTATGACCGATAAGCTCTTCTATGCGTTCTTCTTGAGCTTCTGCGTCTTTTCCAGTTCCAACAAGAAGTATTTTATCTATTTCATGAGCTGCTTCATCCAATGCAGAAAGCATATTTACACTGAATGAATCATCTACGTTGCTTGTGCCTATTACTACGCCGATTGTATTAGTTGTGTCACTTCTTAATGCGCTTGCTGCATAATTTACTGAATAATTAAGCTGCTCTGCAGCTTTTCTTACGCGTTTTGCAATATCGTCATCTTTGGCTCGTCTACCAGAAAGTACACGAGATACTGTTGCAATTGAAACTTTTGCAAGAGCTGCTACATGAGTTATGGAGGCGTTTTGATTAGTTTGATTTGTCATATTTGCCCCCGAATAAGTGCGGTGCTGTAATTATTGGTAAACAGCACCGCAAATTGAATATTATTTATTTGTCAGTTTATGTACACTTATTTATTTATATTATTCGCCTTTCGTGACTACATCGACAAGATTGTTAGCTACATTTTCAGCGTCTTCACCATCAACGGTAATTGTGATTGAATCTCCTTTAGTAATACCCAATCCCATAATTGAAAGAATGCTATTCGCACTTACAGGGGTACCTTCGCCTTTCGCAATCGTTACAATGCAATTTGAGGACATCGCGGCTTGAGAAAATTCTGACGCTGGGCGAGCATGTATTCCAACTGAGTCTTCAATAGTAACAGTACGAGTTGCAATTGCCATTTTTTCTCCTTTGAATAATAATTAACAAATTCTGCTTTTATTTTTATTTTTCATATAAAAGCAAACCATATTTTTTTCTTAAGGTTTTTTTGTTTGCTATTTTCAACATTAAGTGTAGCATAATTAATTGAAAAATACAGAAAACGTTTTCACTTGTTGTAACAACGTTTTTAATGGTGTATAGTTTCATTAGTAAGAAACGTTTACCTACAAGAAATGCTTATGCGGCGTTGCGGCCGTAATAAAGTTTCTAAACCTAAAGGAGGGTTTTAAGTATGGTAATCACTGGTGTTGGCATTGGGCGCTCGATGGCATATGGTGAAGTATTGTGTATGGCACCTGCTTTGCATGAGCCAGAGGATTCTCCTCGTGCTGTTAGTGTGTTGGCTGAGGATGCAAAAAAGGCTGTTAAAAATGCTTTAAATGAAGTAAATAAAGACCTAAACCATCGTGCAAGTGAGGCTCTTGAAGCAAAGGATGAGGGGACTCGAAAAGCAGCACCAATTATGCAAGCTCTTGCACAGATGGCATCGGATCCAGCGTTAATAAGTGCAATTGAATCTGGTATTGATAAGGGGAAAACAGCGGAACGTGCCACTTGGGAAGGGTTCGCACAATTTGAAGACATGTTGCGTAATCTTGGTGGTTACATGGCTGAGCGTGCAGGAGATTTGCATGATGTTGGCCAGCGTGTTATTGCATCTTTGATTGGTGTTGAAGCTCCTGGGGTGCCGGAAAGTGATTCGCCTTTTGTGCTGGTTGCTAGGGATCTTTCACCTGCTGATACAGCTTCACTTGATTTAAGCAAGGTTCAGGCAATTGTCACTCTTGATGGTGGTCCTACAAGTCACACTGCTATTCTTGCTCGTGCTCGTGGAATTGTTGCTGTTGTTGGAGCACACGATGCCTCTCAGCTGAAGAATCATCAAATTGTTGTAGTAGATGCCGTTAATGGTCATGTTATAAGCAGTCCTAGTGAAGAAGAGATCGCGCATGTTAAAGAGTCTCGTGAGCGTTTAAGCCGCGCTCGTGAATTGCGTGGATTGCCTGGAAGTACAAAAGATGGTCATTTGATTCCTCTTTTGGCAAATGTAGGAAAGCCCTCAGATGCCGTAACTGCTCATGAGTATGGAGCAGAAGGAGTAGGTCTATTCCGAACGGAATTTCTGTTTATTGGTAACGAGCAACCGCCTAGTATAGAAGAACAAACAGAATCTTATACAGAGTTACTATCTCAGTTTGAAGGCAAGAAAGTTGTTATTCGATTGCTTGATGCTGGAGCAGATAAACCGTTACCATTCTTGACTCCTGAAGATGAACCAAATCCTGCCCTCGGACTTCGAGGTTTGCGTACTCTAAGACAGCATATGGATGTTCTAGATGGTCAGCTGGAGGCATTATCTCGTGCTGATGCTGTGACGAATGCTGACTTATGGGTGATGGCTCCAATGGTTTCAGACGAACATGAAGCAGCATATTTTGTAAAACTTGGTAAATCTAAAGGTCTTAAAAAGGTTGGCATTATGGCAGAGGTGCCTTCTATCGCTCTTGTTGCCGAGGAGGTTGCTCAAGTTGCTGATTTTGTATCTATCGGAACGAATGATTTGACGCAATACACTCTTGCAGCAGATAGAACCCTTGGGTCTGTTTCTAATTATCAAACTGCTTGGCACCCTGCAGTGTTGCGCGCGATCAAAATGATTGCAGACGCTGGTAACGCACATGGTATGCCAGTCGGAGTGTGTGGAGAAGCTGCAGCAGATCCAGACTTAGCGATTGTTCTTACAGGTCTCGGTATTAACTCGCTTTCTATGACGTCAGTTGCTTTGGACGATGTTCGAGCAGAACTTGCTCAAACTACATTTGATGAAGCTAAAGCTAAAGCTCATGAGGCTTTAGCTGGAAAGTTCTACCACTCAATCATGCAAGAATAAGCCAAGGGAGTAATTCAAAATATGATCGTTACGAAGAACATTAAAAATTCGATTACCAATCAGAAATAATCAAGAATAATTAACATGCTTAGAAAAGAGAAAATATGAGTGCTGATATTGATGAGCTTCTCCCGGATTCTGCAGTAAACCTTGATATTGCAGCGAAAGATTGGCGTGATGCTATTTGTCTTGCGGGCAATGCTTTGAAGGAGTCTGGCTTTACTACTGATGAATATACGGATCAGATGATTGAAACAGTTGAAAAAATGGGTCCGTATATTGTTATTGCCCCAGGCTTGGCTTTGGCGCATTCGCGCCCGTCGGAAGCAGTGTTAAAAAGTGGTTTGAGCTGGATTCGTTTAAGTACGCCCGTTAAATTTGGTAACACTGCCAACGATCCGGTCTCTTTAGTAATTGGTCTTGCAGGTCACGATGAAAATGAGCATATTGGCGTTATGTCCGCGGTTGCTGCAGCTTTGTCTAATCCTGTGAAGACTAGAGAACTTGCGCAAGCAAAAAACGCTAAAGAAATTCGCGCAATTCTTAAAAGTTAAATACTAAAGAATTAGCTAATTTTGCAAAATTAAAAAAATACAACTCAACGAAAGAGGTTATCTATGAATATTCTATGTGTATGCGGAAACGGCATTGGCACGTCTGTACTTTTAAAAATCAATGTTGAGGCTGCGGCAGCAGACTTAGGTCTTGATGTTACAGTTACTACTTCCGATGCTGGAAGTGCAAAAGGTACTGCCAATATGAATGATCTTGTGCTCACTTCTCCTCAGCTTGCTCCAGAGCTTGAGGGCACTACCACTCCTGTAGAAACAATTGAAAATTTCATGGATGTTGAAGAGGTGAAGGGTGTGCTTGAGCGTTACGCATAAATTATGTGTAACAAATAAACGTTTGATTATGCTGATTACGTGCTTACTGCTTTGGCATAGTCATACTGTTATTTCATGCGCTATTCGCTTTTTCTAAATAAAAAGAAGGAAATAAGATGAACATTGTAGTTCAGGTTTTAAATTTCATAAGTCAGCAGATTTTGAATGTGCCGGCTTATTTGATTGGTATTATTGCAGCAATCGGTCTTATCGCACTCAAGCGTAGTGCAGGACAGGTGATTGCAGGCGGCTTAAAGGCTGCTATGGGTTACCTCATTTTGGGTGCAGGTGCTGGCGTTGTTGTTGGCGCTCTTGCTCCATTTGGTGACTTGGTTTTGAAGTCTACTGGTGCTCATGGTGTTGTACCTACAAATGAGGTTATTACTGCTCAGGCTGCAGGTCAGTACGGTGCTACTTCTGCGTACATTATTGTGCTCAGCTTCGTTCTTATGCTTCTTGCTGCACGCTTTACTCCTCTGAAGTACATATTCTTGACTGGTCACCACATGGTGTTCATGTCTATGCTTTTGGCTCTAGTTCTTTCCGTTGGTTTTGGCGCAAGCAACCAGTTGCTTATTGTTATTGTCGGCTCTGTCATTATGGCAACGGTTATGGTTGTTCTACCAGCTTTTGCGCAGCCTTTTATGAACCGTATTACTGGTAGCGATAAGCTCTCGATTGGTCACTTTAACTCCTTAAGTTACATTGTTTCTGGTGCTGTTGGTGCTGCTGTTGGTAAGAAGTCTAAGTCTACTGAAGATATCAACTTCCCTAAGGGATTGAGCTTCTTGCGTGATTCAATGGTCTCCACGACTTTGTTGATGGTTGTGCTGTATTTGGTATTCGCAGTGTGGGCTTCGGTTGTGTTGCCAGTAAAGGAACTCTTCAAGATTTTCGCGTCTCATCCTACGGACTATAGTGCCTTCTACATGGCGGCTTTTGCTCAGGCTTTGCAATTTGGAATTGGTGTTAGTGTCATCCTCTACGGCGTTCGTATTATTTTAGGTGAATTGGTTCCTGCATTCCAGGGTATTGCTAACAAGGTCGTTCCAGGCGCTCGTCCAGCATTGGATATTCCAATCGTATTCCCATACGGTGCTAATGCTTCTCTTATTGGCTTCTTGTCTTCCTTCGTTGGAGGTCTTGTAGCTCTCGGACTTATTGCAATTTGGATGGGTCCAGCTTGGGGATTGGCATTGATTCTCCCAGGAATGGTGCCTCACTTCTTCGATGGTGGTGGTGCAGGCGTGTTTGGTAATGCAACCGGTGGTCGTCGTGGTGCTATTCTCGGTGGTTTTATTAACGGTTTAATTATTACATTCCTTCCAGCAGTATTGCTTACTGTTATGGGTTCCTTCGGCTTGGCAAACTCCACCTTCGGCGATGCTGACTTTGGTTGGATTGGTACTGTTGTGGGTAACTTCGCTCACCTCGGTGCTGGCGTTGGTGCTATAAGCTTGATTATTGTTGCTGTTATTCTGTTTGCCTTGGCTTGGGTATGGCAGGTTAAGGTTGTTAACACTGGCTGGCTTCCTGCAGTAAAGCATGCTGAGTTCATTGAAGAAATTAAGAAGCAAGAGCGTGCTGCTAAGAAAGCAGCTATGGCAGCTAAGGCTGCTGAAACTCATGAGGAGGCTGTTACAAAATAAATAGAGTACGGTAAAAAATTACATTTTAGTTAATGCGCCCAGTTTAGATTTTTCTGGGCGCACGTTTTATATTGACCGTCAAATTATGCAGTTAGCGTTGTTTCTGTAGTGTTTTTTGCTTGAGCGTCACAATCTGCTTGAACAATTAAATTACGTGAACGTTTGCGTTTATTTGTTACTCGCGCAGTTGATTAGTGTTGTGTAATGGTAGATACTTAAATTATGAATATTTCTACAGATTTCACTACTGTTCCAGACGATTATTCTAAAGCTGCGCCGGAGCAGAATAAAATCAATGGAATTCCAGTAGTTTCGTTTCCATTTTATATAGATAAATTGCCATCTTTCGTGCATTATTTGCATTGGCGTTTTGTTGACGACGACGCAATACCGGTATGCGGTTTTGAGTGGATTCACTGGACTGCTGCAAACGTGCCTGTTGAAGCGTTAATGTTTGATTTTAACGATTCTCACGCTTTGCAAATACCGGAAGATTTTTCTCGCACGATGACTTCTATGATTCCAGAAGCGCTTCAAGGACGTAACTCGCAAGCTAGCAGATTTATTGGTTGCACTGATCCAGCAATTACTATGCGTTACAACGGCCCGCAGCCTCCTGATAAAGATCACGAATACATGTTTGAAGTTTTTGGTACAGAAAAGCCTTTGCCAAACCTTAAACCGGGATTCTATATGAATGAATTGTTGCGTGAAGTAAGAAACGTAACTTCAGGTGTAGATGCTGATGGCATGTTCCTTACTGGTAAAGCCTAAACGCAAGCACGAGGGCAACCAATTAGGTCAGCAGTTAACGCCTAAGCGTTAGAATCAAACAGTAATAAATCTAAAAATAAAATATAAAATCTAAAAACAGAGGATGCAAATATGGCATGCACAACAATTCTTGTTGGTCGAAAAGCAAGCTACGACGGATCTACGCTTATTGCGCGTAACGAAGACTCCGCAAATGGCGAATTTAATCCAAAGCGCTTAGTGGTAGTAAAGCCGGAAGATCAACCTCGCGTTTATAAGTCTGTTCTTAGCCACGTAACAGTTGAGTTGCCGGATAATCCAATGCAATACACAAGCGTGCCAAACGCAGACTTGCGCGAAGGAATTTGGGGAGAAGCTGGCGTTAACGAAGCAAACGTTGCAATGAGCGCAACTGAAACGCTTACATCCAACGAGCGTGTGTTAGGCGCAGATCCAATGGTTGAGCTTCAAAAAGCGCAAGGCAAAGTTGGGGATGCTGACTATAAGCCGGAAGTGCCGGGTGGAATTGGTGAAGAAGACTTCTTAACGCTTGTTTTGCCTTATATTCGTAGCGCTCGCGAAGGTGTTGAGCGTTTGGGCGCATTGCTTGAAAAGTACGGCACTTATGAGATGAATGGCGTTGCATTTTCGGATGTGAACGAGATTTGGTGGTTTGAAACTGTCGGTGGTCATCATTGGATTGCTAAGCGTGTGCCGGATGAAGCTTATGTTGTTATGCCAAACCAGCTTGGAATTGACGAGTTCGATTTAGATGATGCTTTTGATCTTCAAGAAGAGCATATGTGCTCGGCTGATTTGCTTGAATTTATTGAAGAAAATCACTTGGATTTGTCGGTGGAAAACGCTTCTCCGTTTAACCCTCGTGATGCTTTTGGCTCTCATTCGGATGCTGACCACGTGTACAACACTCCTCGCGCATGGTTCATGGAGCGCTTCTTGAATCCGTATGACGAAGTGTGGGATGGTAAAGACGCTGATCATCGTCCGGACAGCAACGATATTCCTTGGGCTCGCCAGCCTGAGCGCAAGGTAACAATTGAAGACGTTAAGTACGTTTTGAGCTCTCACTATCAGGGTACTGAGTATGATCCTTACGGCAAGCTTGGAGATGAGTATACTCGTCATATGCTGCGTCCAATCGGCATTAACCGTCAAAGCGAGCTTGCTGTAATGCAAATCCGCCCTTACATGCCGGAAGCAATGCGTGCAATTCAGTGGATTACTTACGGTTCTAATCCTTTCAATTCTTTGATTCCGTTCTATCCAAACGTAAATCGCACTCCAAAGTATTTGGAAGATACGACTACTCGCGTAACAAGCGAAAACTTCTATTGGGAGAATCGCATTATTGCTGCTCTTGCGGATGCCGCATTTAACGACACTGCAAACGCGATTGAGCGCTACCAAGAAGTTGTCGGTTCCCTTGGTCACGCAATGGTCAAGTCTACGGATGCTGCCGTGGCAGATATTCTTGGCGTTGATTTGGCTGATTACGAGCCAGAACGTGAAGGTGATGAAGGCGAAGATTACGATGATTTAGTTCGCGATCCCGAAGCTATTATTGCCGAGCTTCGCAACGATAAAGTGCGTGAGGCTTTGGCTGAAGCAAATGACGATATGGCGGCAAAGTTGAAGAAAGAAACCGATTCTTTGCTTGACACGGTGCTGTACATCACTAGCATGCGTATGAAGAATGGTTTTAATCGTTCTGATCACTGAAATGCAATTAAATAAGTTTTCTCGTAATTGATATGGAAAAACTTACGAAAATAATTTAATAACTCAGATGCCTTCCTAAGAAATGAACTTTTTATTTCATGTGGAAGGCATTTTTGTTATCTTTTGTTATTTTGCTATAGACGTTGCTAATAGCGCGTATAGATATTGCGTGTGGTGCCTATGCTGCGAACAAACAATCGTATAGTATGAATCATGTAATTAACATTATCCGCATGCATAGTTGTGCCAATATGCCTATGAAAGAGGGGTACATGAGCATTCTTGATTCATACACTACAACATTCGGTTTGGTTAAAAAAATTGATGCCTTTGGGTACTTGAGTTATTTAAAGCAACATCCAGAGGAGCCTAGGAAGCGCGGTAAAGTTCTGCTTGTTACTGCTGATACTCCTTTGAAAGCTTCTCGCGGAGAAGGTAAAACGACTACAACTATTGCGTTGGTTGATGCTTTGCGTGAGCGCGGTGTGGACGCAGCTGCAGTTCTTCGTCAGCCAAGCATGGGCATTACAGCTGCTGGTTCTAAAGGTGGTGCAAGTGGTGGCGGTAAGTCTTCGCTTTCTCACCCTGAGTTGATTGACTGGGGTTTGTGTGGTGAAATGGCTGCTATTGCTTGCGCGCAGAATTTGCTTGTGTCGTTTGCGGAAAAAGCAGTCGACGAGGGTGCCCTTGATACTATTTTAGTTCCTCGAGTTAGCGAAGTTCCTTCGCGATCTTTGCGAAGCATTGCTGTTGATTTTGGCAAGGGGACTGTTCCTGAGCGCGTCGTTTTGACGCCAACTTGCGAGCTTATGCAAATCGTAGTGTTGTCGCGCAGTATGGACGAGATTTCTCATCGTGTTTCTTCAATGATTGCTGGCACAAAAGACGGTAAGCCTGTTCAGTTTGGCGAGTTTGTGGATTTGTGGCGAATCACCAATATTCTTGCCGACGCTGTAAAGCCTGCAAAAACTGAGACGATTAATGGTTCTCCAATTTACGTTCATTGTGGCCCGTTTGCGAACGTTTCGCTTGGTATTCCAAGCCTTGTAAGCGTTGAAATGGCTTGCGCTGAGCATGATGTTGTGGTTGTAGAAGCAGGTTATGGTACGGATGCTGGTGCTCAAAAGTGGTTAGATATTGCTGCTCGCGAGTTTGGTGCAAAGTGGCCTGCTGCTGCAGTTGTAGTTACTCGCGCAACTACTTGGCGAGATGACGAAACTTTGGCGTGGCGTTACCCATTCCATGTTTCTCGTTTGGAATTTCTTAACATCCCTACGTTCCCGTTGATTAATTTGTGGGAAGGTGAAGATAATCAAGTTCCTGAATTGTTGGAACAAGCTAAGTCTTTAGGGTTCAGAAAGCCGATTGTTGGCAATTTATTCCGCGATGGTGGCGATGGTTTGGCAAATCAGCTGGACGATTTTGTGTCTGCAATAACTGATGATGTTGAAACGAAAGTTCCAGAAAGTAGGCGTGGAAAGACGCTTAGGGAGCGAATTAACTTGTTGTGTGCAGAAGCTTACGGTGTTCCTGTTGAGCGTGTGATTGAAAAAGCTGGTTTTGAAGATTCGTTATCTGCAGCTGAGGATTTGTGCGCGAATGCTGGCGTTGATTTTAACAGTCTTGCGTTAGTTGCTGTTAAATCTCCTGCAACTATGACTGACGACGATCATAAGCCTGCTGAAGAGCGCACTGTGACATTGAAGAAAGTGGAAGTTCACGCTGGAGCTGGAGTTGTGCAAGTAAATCTCACATCTTCACTAACTACTCCAATGCCAAAAATAGTGTGAAATATTGTGTGAAATATTAATAGTGTGATTTTCTCTTAAATATTGAGATTAATTAAAATTACTTATTAATAGCAAGTAACAAAACGTCGTCAACACATCAATCATGGTGTGTGGGCGACGTTTTTGTTTTTGCTTTGTTTACCAAATGGGTCAAAAAGGGAACAAACGCGGGAGAGTTGAAGTTAAATTACGCAAAAGTGCGATGCAACCAATCGCAAGCAAGCTTGACCCACTGCTGAACTTCTGGCTGAATAAATTCAGTAAGCACATTTCCGTTTTCGTCGCGTTTTGCTGTTTCTTTAACTGCCAAAGCTAAGCCGTGAGGTCCTTTAGGGAACAGGTGCGCTTCAACACTTACTCCAGCTTCAACGCAAGCGTTCACAAACATTATTGAATTTTCTACTGGAACTGTTTGATCAGTAATGGTTTGCCATACAAATACAGGTGGAGTTTTACGATCCACGTGATTTTCCAGCGAAAGTTTATTGACAAGTTCAGTTCGCTCTTCGTTGCTAACTTCTCCAAATAGACGATCGAACGTTGGCTTATGCGCATATTTTCCAGCAGAAATAACAGGATATGCTAGCATAAGCGCATTTGGGCGCACGTCATCAGCAGCATACCCGTTTGCTTCCTCAACTTCGTCGCTAACGCTAGTTGCAAGGTTTGCAGCCACATGCCCTCCAGCGGAGAATCCAATAATTGCAACTTTTTGCGCATCTACGTGCCATTCTTTTGCGTTTTTGCGAATTAAGCTCATCGCTTCTGCTGCTTCTAAAAGCTGAGTTGGGTATGTGCTTGGAGTAAGCGAGTATCGCAACACAAAAGTGTGGAATCCTTCTGCAGCAAACTTCATGGCAACAGGCTCTGCCTCACGATTCGATACGCGCAAGAAGCCTCCGCCTGGCAAAATTAGAATTGCAGGACGGTTTTGCAAGCCTTTGCTATCTAAATTATCGTCTAAAATATATCCAATAAGCTGCGCATCGCTTCCATCTATACTTTTTATTTTCTGATTTATAATCTTCATAGTGTCTCTTTTCGTTTCGCTTATATTGCAATTACACTAAGCATAATTCTAATCAAATACCTCGCTTTGTAAGTGCGTTCTTTTATAAATTCGTGTAGAGTTTTAAGAAGTTTTATAAGGAGATTCAAGATGTGTAACGAAGAAGATAGTTTAGGTAAAGTTGTTTTAGCTGCTACGCCTATCGGGAATATGGCAGACGCTTCTGCACGATTAATTAATCTTCTTGAAACTGCTGATATTGTTGCTGCTGAAGACACGCGTAGGCTTTATGATTTAGCGAATCGCCTTGGTGTACATGTTTCTGGTAGCGTAATCGCATATCACGATCATAATGAGCGAAATAAGGCAGATGGTTTGCTAGACAAAGTTGAGCAGGGTAGCACTGTTCTTGTTGTTTCAGACGCAGGTATGCCTACCATTAACGACCCGGGTCTTGCTGTTGTTCGACGTGCAATAGAGCGAGATTTGCCTGTTACTTGCGCGCCTGGTCCTAGTGCAGTTTTAGATGCGCTTGCTCTTTCTGGATTGCCGACTGATCGCTTCTGTTATGAAGGCTTTTTGCCTCGTAAATCTGGTGAGCGTCAACAGCATTTGCGCTCACTTAAAGCCGAGCGACGAACAATAGTATTTTATGAGGCTCCACATCGTATTGCAGAAGCAATGGAAGACATATTGGCAGTGCTTGGTTCTAATCGTCCAATGGCGTTATGCCGTGAACTTACAAAAGATTTTGAGGAAATTCGTCGTGGAACTGTGCAAAGTATTCACGATGGTGTTTTAGCGGATCCTCCTCGAGGTGAAATAGTTTTAGTTATCGGTGGTGCAAGTGACGAAGAAGTACAGTCTGAAAGCACAGATTTAAGCATTGATGCTCTTGCAAAGCTTTCGCTTGAATGTGCAGAATCCGAAGGTTTGCGCATAAAAGAAGCAATTACAAAAGTAGTAAAAGAGCATCCGTTTGCTGACGGATCTTTTGCTAATCGTAAGCAAGTTTATGCGTCTTGTCTTGAGCATAAACCTAATCAGAAATAAGATTTCTGCTTTTGCTACTATTTTTTGCTTTCTATTCATTGCTGTCATACGCAGAAAATAGCACTTCAAAACTGTAACGAACGTCAGGTCCACCTTGTTGAGAAATATATTCTAAAATTTGCGCGTCTGCTGAAGGGTTTGCAATAATCCATTTTCGAAGTTCCGGTATTTTTTGCGCGATGTACCATAGCACTTCCGTTTTTGTTGCAGGGTCGATAGCAACAGATGGCGTGAGTATTATAGGTGGTTTTGGAGGGCTGTTTGTTTTAGTTGCATAAGAGTTCTTCATTTCCATGGTTTGTTTGCTTCTTTCGCAATGTTTCGTATCCAATTTCTTGCATGTATTGAGCCTGGGAAATATGGGTTTCCGTCAATAGTACGTTTGCATTTTCGCAAGTCAATGCTGTATTTAGATATCAATAGGTGAGCAATATCTTTTCTATAAGGTTCGTGCTCTTCGTTTTCGCTTGGAGTGTACGCTAAATCGCAAATTGTTCGTTCTGGCGTTGTTATTCTAATTTTTCCAAGTATTACGTATTCTTCATTGTTTAAGTGTCTTCGAAATGCGCGAATCGCATGACCGTGCGGCTTTTTTCTTCTGTGCCCATAATCAATAACATCTATATTTTCAGGAAAATGACCTCCTATCCAAACCCATGCTGCAGTAAATAAACAGGCTATGCTTTCTGTAGGCATAAGATTGCTCACAATATTGCTTCTTCCTTGAGTGGAAATAGCTGCCTTATTTGAATATCCTGCATTTAAATCAAGCCTATTGAATACACCAATTTGAGAAAGTTTTTTCATGCACATTGGACCTGGTAAATGGTTGTCGTCAAGTAATTCTGGGAATTGCGTTTGTGTTTCTTCGCAAATATCCAATAAATTGCGCATATTTTGTTGGTTTTTCAATTTTCTTTAATCCTTTCTTTTTGCATATTTATTTTTCAGCGCGATTATTTACGATTCGTATTGTGCATATTGTTGTTTTTTTAGTGCATGTTTTCTAGTGCATTAGTTTCGTAGTGCATAAGTTGAGATTATGTTTATATTTGCTTCAATTCCAGGCTGGTTTTATAACTTGTGGATATGTGGATGAACTCGTGTGAGGCTTGTTATCCAGCGTGTTTTTCTCGTATATTTGGGATTCTTTTTGCAATGTTCTTATGTACTGTCCGCGTTGAACAAGATAATAATTGTCTATGAGTCATATTTTGGTGAATGTTGCTTGGCCGTATGCTAACGGCCCTCGTCATATTGGTCACGTCGCAGGCTTCGGGGTCCCATCAGACGTATATGCGCGTTACGAGCGCATGAAAGGTAATGACGTATTAATGGTGTCTGGCACGGATGAGCACGGTACACCTATTTTGGTTGAAGCAGATAAGGAAGGTGTTTCTGCACAAGAGCTTGCTAATCGTTATAATCGTGTGATTACTAAGGATTTGTGCGATTTAGGTTTGAGCTACGATTTGTTCACGCGTACTACCACTGCAAATCACGAGCATGTTGTGCAAGAAATGTTCCGTCAGTGCTTAAAGAACGGCTATATTTACAAGGGCACTCAGAAGGTTGCTATTTCTCCTTCCACTGGTCGTACTTTGCCAGATCGTTATATTGAAGGCACATGCCCATTGTGTGGCGCAGATGGTGCTCGTGGCGATCAATGTGATGCTTGTGGAAACGAGCTTGATCCGGATGAGCTTATTAATCCAGTTTCTAAAATTAATGGTGAAACTCCGCGCTTTGAAGAAACTGAACATTATTTCCTAGATTTGCCTGCTTTGGCTGAAGCGAATGTTAACTGGCTTCATTCTCGCGAAGGTTGGCGCACGAATGTTATTAATTTCTCGCTTGGATTATTTAATGAAGTAAAGCCGCGAGCTATTACGCGCGATATTGATTGGGGCATTCCTGTTCCTGTTGAAGGATGGATTGATAATCCAAATAAGCGTTTATATGTTTGGTTTGATGCTGTTATTGGCTACTTGTCTGCATCTATTGAATGGGCTCGTCGACAAGGCAAGCCAGAGGCTTGGCGTGATTGGTGGTGTGATCCTAAGTCTCCTGGATACTACTTCATGGGCAAAGATAACATTACTTTCCATTCTCAGATTTGGCCTTCGGAAATGCTTGCCTACAACGGTGCTGGTTCTAAAGGTGGTGAGGCTGGCATTTATGGCCCATTGAACATGCCTGAACAGGTTGTTGCTTCTGAGTTCATGACTATGGAAGGCAAGAAGTTCAGCTCTTCGCGCGGAATCGTGATTTATGTGAAGGATATTTTGGCACGTTACCCTGTAGATGCTGTGCGTTACTACATTTCTATTGCGGGTCCAGAAAATTCTGATGCTGATTTTACTTGGGCTGAGTTTGCTCGTCACAATAACGAAGAACTTGCTGCAAGCTGGGGTAATCTTGTCAATCGTGTGGCAAATCTTATTAATAAGAACTTTGGTGCAATTCCTCCTCTTGATGAAGATTCTATGACTGCAATGGATCGCGCTCTTCTCGATCAAACTTCTGATGCTTTTGCTTTGGTTGGTAGTTTGATTGAGCGTCATCGTCAGAAGAATGCTCTTACTGAAGCAATGCGAGTAGTTGCGGATATTAATAAATATATTTCTGCAACTGAGCCTTGGAAAATTAAAGATGATGAGGATCGCCTTGGTACTGTGTTGCATGTTGCAGCTCAGGCTGTTTCGGATGCTAATCATCTGCTTGCGCCATTCTTGCCTCATGCAGCTCAAAAAGTTTGGGAAGCACTTGGTGGCACTGGCGTATTCTCGCCTTTGCCTCATATTGAAGAAGTTGAAGATTTGGATAATCCAGACTTCAAGTATCCGATTATTACGGGCGATTATCGCTTGGGGGAAACTGTTCATCCTTGGGAGAGTGAGGAGTTGGTAGCAGGTACGCCTGTGCCTAAGCCAAGTCCTATTTTTGCCAAGATTCCAAAAGAAGCAGTTGAGGAGGAGCTTGAGCGTTTTGCATCTGCTTTGTCCGAGCGTCAGCGTGTCGAGGCGGAAAGACTTGCTGCAGCAAAAAAATCTTTGGAAAATAGTGAGAAATAGGTTGAAATTCTCAATAAATAAATTGTAAAATTAAAGAACATAGCAAATGGTTCTCTAAAAGAAAATATTTTAAGGAAATTTTAAGGAAAAACTCTTTTCTTTGGACGAATGTTTAGCTATACTAACATATGTTAATGGTTCGCCATTAGCGAGGTTCGTTTTCGAACCCCATAATTGAAACCTTCTTCTCTCTTTCTCTCTGCCCCGGCGGGTTTCTCTTCCCGCCGGGCTTCTTTTTAATTTGTGAAAAAAGTAAAACAACAATAAAAGCGCAGACTGCAAAAACAATCTGCGCTCACATAGTTACCAAACTTAATTTTAATGGTAACGATTTAACGGCAACGCTTCGAAAGTGGCGCCCACGGTTCAAGCATTACTGGTTCTTGATCCAATACAGCTAAAGTTTCTTTGTCAAGGTACTTTTTGTTGATGATTATTTCGTTCACATAACGATCGAACCACTCTGCTGAGCCAACATAATAGCCATCTTCGCCAGCATCCTTGCCCCAGCTGTTCTCGATCTTCCAGCGATCTGGCTCGCCATCTTTGTTAAGATTCACGCCAGTGAATGTCATTGCGTGATTTCCTGGGCAATCCATATATTCCAAGCCGTGAGCTTTATCGAATGTAAACTTCACGTCAAACAATTCATCTACGCGCACAACTGCAGGATCGAAGAATCCACTGTCACGCAAGGAGAACTGCGTGCAATCGCATGCAAACCAGATTGGATGACCATCTTTTAATTGGTCTACAGCTGCTTTTTTGAATACATCGAGAGGCACATTAACAAATTCCATTTCCTTTGTTTCAGCTACGTTGGTGCTGTACTTAAATTGGTAGAGCTTGTTGAATGGTGTGCGTTCCATAGGTGCGTTGCATATTGTTACGAAGTCGTTTACGTCAACTGGAACGTACTTCTTTGCGAACTCAAGTGGAGTAATTCCGTATTCACAAATCATTGGACGCTCATCTTTGCCGGTTTTTGGCTTGTCAGCTTTGCCGGTTTTCTCGCCATCTTTCTTGGTTTCGTCTTTTTCGCCGTCCTTCTTATCGTCATCGTCATCTTTAGTTCGTGCGAAGAAGTCAAACTGTGCAGGTGGTTCACCCAGGGCAATAGTTGTCATACGATAAACGGTTTCCAAATCGCGAACTTTCATTTCGCGCAATTCTTCCAAAGAAGTTCCGTTCTTATGAGCTTCACGCAATTCGTATGCAAACTCGCGCAACTTGGTATTGATGTATTGTACGAATGCATCAGAGTCGACTGAGTTCTGTGAATCTGGATATGCACTCTTTGGCATAAGTCCGTACTTGTTTACCAAGTTGACGAACATTTGCCACCAGCCGCCGTCATCGATTGGACCATAGTTAATGCTCTCAAAAAGTCGGCTATTAACATCTTCATCAAGTGTTGAAAGCACATTTTCCAAATAAGCGTTTGCTTTTTCAATCTTGTCCCAGAAGAATAGGTAGCTTTCTGAAAACTCAAAGTCGTCTAAATTCCACTTATGCATTACTTCGTATCGCAAAGTATTAAGTGAGGCGAACATCCAGCAGCGTCCGGAGCGCTTCTGATTGGTAATGCTGCCTTGTTTTAATTCTATTGAGAATTCGCGAGGAAGAGCACGCTTGCCTTGGTAGCTTGTTGCGGCTTTAAGCACACCATTTGTTACTGCTGCATTCGCGGCGAGAAGATTTGCGCGCTG
Source organism: Gardnerella sp. DNF01159 (assembly GCF_049244215.1). NCBI lineage: Bacteria > Bacillati > Actinomycetota > Actinomycetes > Bifidobacteriales > Bifidobacteriaceae > Gardnerella > Gardnerella sp. DNF01159. The sequence continues at coordinate 172,781 of NZ_CP058387.1, forward strand.
TTCGTTAAAATGTTTGGAATAATTTTTTACATGTTCCAGAGTTACGGCTTTGACGTTTTCAGCCATGAGCTTATTCATTCTCCTTTTAGAGTTGAAAGTACGAATAAAAAATATTGTATACTGCTCAATGTCTCGCGTGTGTTTCTTGTCTATGCCTATTTTCGGCATTTGCTTGAATACTATTAATTATTTTAGTAAAACTACAATTTTTTCGGTAAATATTCAGTTTTTGTAATTAAATTTTGAATTTATTATATTTGCTTATAAAACGTATTTTGTATGTATAAAAATACTTTTTTGATTTTAAAATACATGTCTTTGTGTAAAAATATAGCTAGAAATCACTGATATTTTGCGTTTTTTTGCATGTTTAGATATGTATAATGTAACTTATATATACGAAATTTTTCCCTTGGGTATTGAGAAAAGTGTTGTGCAAAAATATTTTCTGTTTGTCTCTTTGTACATAGCTTGGCTAAAAATATACTAATTATGTGTCCCGGATTGACAAGGGTCGATTCAAACACGCCCTTTTCAAGGTCGAGTGTTAGATCGGCAATACTGTAAATCACAAGATTTATGGATGCCGAATGGAGGTAAAAAATGGCTAGTCGTAGAAAAGAGTCACAATGATACGATACATCGTTAAACGATGCCTGAATTATGTGGTGATGTTGTTTGTTGCCGTATCCATGACATATTTCTTGACAAGTGCTTTTATGAGACCGCGTTCGAACTACATGTCTAGGCATCCGCATCCACCTATTGCATCAATCAACCGTTCTTTGGATTTGGCAAATATTAACGACCAGACTCCAGTGTTTACTCGTTATTGCCGTTGGATTTACAACATTTTTACTAAGTGGGATTGGGGATTGAGCCCAGATCAGGCTCCAGTTGGCCCGGCAATTATGTCTCGTATTGGCGCATCTGTTCAGCTGGTTACAGGCGCTACAATTCTTGGCATTGTTCTCGGTGTTAGCGTTGGTGTTTACACTGCTATCCGTCAGTACAAGTGGCAAGATAGAGTTCTTAATTCCACCGCAACCTTCCTGTTGGTTGTTCCTGCAGCAGTTTTGGGTTTGATGGTTGTGCTTGCTGCTATTAGCATTAACCACGCAACAGGCGTGCGACTTTTCTACGTTACTGGTTTGCACTCTTACCAAGGTTCTGACCCGTTCATGTTCCTTCTTGACTTCCTTCAGCATTTGATTTTGCCGACGATTGTTATGACAATTCCTGGCATGGTTGGGTATCATTTAACGCAGCGCACGTATCTTCTCGATACTATGAATGCTGATTACGTTCGTACGGCTCGCGCTAAGGGCTTACCTTTGAATTTGGCTATTCGCCGCCACGCTTTGCGTACTTCTTTGATTCCAACAGCTGTTGACGTCGCCTTCTCTATTGCAGGCGTGTTTACGGGTGCTGTGATTACTGAAACCGTGTTTGCTATTAACGGCCTTGGTAGCTACTTCGTTCAGACCATTATGCAGAACGATATTAACGGTTCTGTTGCTATTGCAGCGTTTGGTGCTGTATGTACCTTAGTTGGTGCTCTGCTTGCAGATATCTTCTCTGCTTGGCTCGACCCACGTATTCGTTTGAACTAGCAGAACAGTGTAGGTGAATTTGATATGAATAAAAAAGATGTATCTTCAAAACCTCAAGAATCTGCTGCAGATAGAAAAGCTACTGCTGGTGCCTGGGGCAACTTTAAGCGCACTGGTAAGATGACGCTTTATACGCGTCGATTCTTCCGTCGCCCGTCTGCAGTTGTGGGCTTGGTTATGTTCGTAATTTTGATTCTTTTTGCTTTGTTTGGCTCAAAGATTTCAAAGTGGAGCTACGACGAACCAGACTTTTCTTCTCTAGCAACTCCTCCTTCTGCAGAGCATTGGCTGGGAACTACGCCAGGCGGTTCAGACATGTACGCAATGGTTGTGCGCGGACTTGGTCGTTCACTTTCCATTGGTATTGTTAGCTCTATTACCATTACAGTTATTGCTGCTTTGGTTGGTACTGCTATTTCTTACTTCGAAGGATGGTTTGAGCAGGTTGGTATGTGGCTTTTGGACATGCTGCTGATTGTTCCTTCCTTCCTGCTGATTGCTTTAATCATTAGTGCTTCTAGTGGTGGTAGCGATTGGCTGTGGTTGGCATTTGGCTTAACAGCTTTTGGTTGGATTGGTTACGCTCGTACTCTTCGTACGTTGACTTTGAGCTTGCGCGAACGTGAGTATGTTCGTGCAGCTAAGTTCGAGGGCGTTTCTTCGTTCCGCATTATTGTGCGCCACTTGGTTCCAAACTTGGGTTCTGTATTGATTATTAACACGGTTCTTGGTGTTATTGGTGCGATTAACGGCGAAACTGCTTTGAGCTTCTTGGGCCTTGGTATTAAGGCTCCGGATACTTCTCTTGGTACTTTGCTTAATGCTGGCCAAAGCGTTGTGCAGACTTCTCCGTGGGTGCTTTTGGTGCCGTCTGCAGTGCTTGTTTTGCTAACCTTCTCCGTGCAGCTTATTGGTGACGGTTTGCGTGATGCCATTGATCCATATTCTAGGTCTGTTGGTAAGGCCGACTAACGAGCGTTTGGAGTGATAAACATGACTGATATTGCAAATAACGCTATTAAGGAAGAAACCACGATGGAAGATCAAAACAACGAACCGTTGCTTTCAGTACGCGACTTGCAAATTAGCTTCGCTTCTGAAGCTGGTACTGTGCATGCTGTGCGCGGAATGAATTTTGATTTGTACCGCGGAAAGACTATTGGTATCGTTGGCGAATCTGGTTCTGGTAAGTCGGTTACGTCCTTGGCTGTTATGGGCTTGCTGGATAAAAACGCTAGCGTTAAAGGCTCTGTAAAGTATAAGGGCGAGGAGCTTTTAACTAAGTCTGATGCAGAAATGAGTAAGATTCGTGGCAAGAATATTGCTATGGTGTTCCAGGATCCTCTTTCTGCTTTAACTCCAGTTTTCTCTATTGGTGATCAGCTTAAGGAAGCTTTGGTTATTCATAATCCTGACATGACTGAAGAGCAGATTCGCGAGCGTTCTATTGAATTGCTTGATTTGGTTGGTATTACTAAGCCGGCTGAGCGTTTGAAGGCTTTCCCTCACGAGTTTTCTGGTGGTATGCGCCAGCGCGTGATGATTGCTATGGCTATTGCCAATAATCCTGACATTATTATTGCCGACGAGCCTACTACCGCTTTGGATGTGACTATTCAGGCTCAGGTTTTGGAAGTTTTGAAGAAAGCTCAGCGCGAAACCGGCGCTGCAATGATTTTTATTACTCACGATTTGGGCGTAATTGCTGGCGTTGCAGACGAAGTTATTGTTATGTATGCGGGTCATTTGGTTGAGCATAATAGCGTTGAAGAGATTTTTGCTCACCCAACTCAGCCGTACACTATTGGCTTGTTGGGTGCTGTTCCTCGCGTTGATCAAAAGCGCACTCGTCGTTTGACTCCAATTTCTAAGCCGACTATGGATATGCTTATGGCTGAAGAAGAAAGCGGCGACGACAGCACAATGATGGGTCTTGAAGCTGAAAGCGAAACTGTTCGCTCGTTGCTTCATGCGGAAACCGAAAAGCCAATTAAGCCAATGTTTGAAGGCATTCCTCGTGAACAACGAAAAGTTGTTTTGGATGTTAAGAACTTGGTTAAAACATTCCCAATTACTAGCGGTGGCTTCTTGCGACGCAAGGTTGGCGAAGTTCGCGCGGTTGATGGTGTGAGTATTGAGGTTCGTGAAGGCGAAACTGTGGCTTTGGTTGGCGAGTCTGGTTCTGGTAAGTCCACGACTTTGATGGAGATTATGGGCTTGAAGAAGCCTGAGTCTGGTTCTATTACAGTTTTTGGTACTGAGTTGAACGATAAGTTGACTCGTGAGCAGCGTCGCGAACTTCGTTCTAAGATTCAGTACGTGTTCCAGGACCCAATGAGCTCGCTTGATCCTCGTATGCTTGTTTACGATATTTTGGCCGAGCCTTTGCTCGTGCAAAAGAAGTCGAAGGAAGAAATTCGCCAGCGTATTGCTGAGCTTATGCAATTGGTTGAGTTGAATCCTGATCAAGTTGATCGCTTCCCAACGCAGTTCTCCGGCGGTCAGCGTCAGCGTATCGCTATTGCTCGCGCTTTGGCTGTGAATCCTAAGCTTTTGCTTCTTGATGAGCCAGTTTCGGCTTTGGATGTTTCTATTCAGGCTGGAATTATTAACTTGCTTGAAGATTTGCAAGACAAGTTGGGTGTTGCTTACTTGTTCGTGGCTCACAACATGGCTGTGGTTCGTCACATTTCTAGCCGTATTGCTGTTATGTATCACGGTCGAATTGTTGAATCTGGTGAAACGGATGAGGTGTTTGATAATCCAAAGCACCCTTACACTCAGGCTTTGATTAGCGCTGTGCCAATTCCGGATCCTACAATTGAGAAGAACCGTAAGCGTATTATTCTTTCTGAAGAAGATAATTTTGACGATGTTAGGTAATTCATGACTTGTTGATTTTAGTTAATCTTCATCAATCTGAATAAATTACTTAGTCGCGCATGTTTATTACAACATGCGCGATTTTTTATTGTGTAACATAAATTTAAAAAACGTAATATATTTTGTTTTTTAGCCAAAATAAACTAAAAAATTTTCTGTTTTGCTCATTATAGATAATAAATTATTCTTTTTTGCCTAATTTTCATAAAGTTGAAAAGAAAAAAATCAATATTTTGTGAAAACGATTTGTCGAATGTCATAGAGTTGTATATACTCATACAACATACCGGAAGACGGACATCATCCGGGGAATGAGAGGAATCATGAAAAATACAAATGCAGGTAAACTGACTGTATTTGCCGCAGCTGCACTTTCTGTTGCAATGCTGCTCGGCGCTTGCGGCGGTGCTACTAACAATGCTGGTAAAGCAGGTATGACTGAAGAGCCAGCTGCTGGTGTTGACACTTCTTACACTGGCGAACTTCCAATGCCAGATGTCAACAAGCGTTACGATAATCCACAGTCACGTGACAACGTTAAGGACGGCGGCACTTACACCGTTGCTCTTCCTGTTCTCGGTCCAAACTGGAACTACGCTTCCAACGATGGTAACTCTGGTTACATGAATACTTTGTGGGGCTTCTACCAGCCAAATCTTATGGCTTATGACACCGTTAAGGGTGAAAAGCTTAAGTACAACCCTGACTACATCACTTCCGTCAAGAAGGTTAGCGATAAGCCACTCGTTGTTCAGTACAACTTGAACCCAAAGGCCAAGTGGAATGACGGCACTGATATTGATTACACCGCATTTAAGGCTACTTGGCAGGCTTTGAACGGAAAGAACAAGGATTACTCCGTCCCAAGTACTGAAGGCTATGACTGCATCAAGAGTGTTGAACAAGGTTCCACTCCAAAGCAGGTTATAGTGACTTATGAGAAGCCATGCGCAACATGGGAAATGCTTTTCGCTCCACTGGTTCATCCAAAGGCCGGTGACGTTAAGACCTTCAACCAGGGTTGGGTAAACAATCCTCACAACGAGTGGGGTGCAGGTCCATTCCAGATTGAATCCGCAACCGAAAATCAGGTTGTTTTCACCCGCAATCCAAAGTGGTGGGGTAAGAAGGCAAAGCTCAATAAGGTTGTTGTAAAGCGTATGGAAGATACTGCAGCTTTGAACGCTTTCCAGAACGGTGAAATCGATGCTGTAACCGATACCATTTCTTCTAAGGACGCAATCAAGTCTGCTCGTAGCGTTAAGGGTGCTCAGCTGCGTTACGGCTACAGCACCAAGGTTCGCGTGCTTAACTTCAACGCTAAGTCCAAGCCACTTAACGAGCTTGCAGTTCGTAAGGCTGTTGTTCAGGCATTCGACGTTGCTACCTACAACAAGATTCAGTTCCAGGGCATGAACTGGAAGAGCGAGCAGCCAGGTTCTGAGCTTCTCTCCATGTTCCAGGCTGGCTACAAGAACAATCTTCCTGCTGACGGCAAGTACAACACCGAAAACGCTAAGAAGACCCTTGAAGCTGCTGGTTACAAGATGGGCAAGGATGGCTACTACGCCAAGAATGGCAAGACTCTTGAGATTTCCTTCACCTTCTTCGGCGATGATTCTACTCAGGCAGCTCTTGCTAACGCATTCCAGGCCATGATGAAGAAGGCTGGAATTAAGTGCAAGACTGTGAACCATGCTGTTGCTAAGTTCTCCGAGGTTGTTGCTTCGCACGAGTACCAGGTGCTTCCATTGGCATGGCAGTCCACATCTCCATTGAGCTTCTTGTCTGCAGCAAGCCAGGTTTACAAGTCTGATAGCGATTCCAACCTCGGTCTCGTTGGCAATAAGAAGATTGATGCTATGCTCAACAAGATTGGCAAGACCTACGATTACAAGGAACAGACTGATTATGCAAACAAGGCAGAGTCTGCAGCTCTCGCACTCTACGGAACTCTTCCAGTTTCTGCTCCTCCTATTTACCAGGTGTTCAAGAAGGGCTTTGCTAACAACGGCCCTGCTGGTTACGCAAGCACCTACCCAGAGGATATGGGCTGGCAGAAGTAAGTAAATTTGTAGCGATAATTCGCGCAAGTTTACTAAGCTGATTGCTTAACTTATAGCATGTGGCGTGTAGTCTTTTGGCTACACGCCACATCTTTTTGTGTATGCTAATGTGAGAAAATAGTATAAATTTAAAATTAAGTCTCAAAAAGCAAAATCGGAAACAAAGGAGAAGCTGGCGCATGTACGTCAATCCGAATAAACGCAAAGATGCGAGTAACGTGCGCTGGGTATTGCAATACTGTAAGCCGGACATGTGGAAAGTTTGGCTTGCTATTTTTCTATTTATTATCAATGACACGATGGCAATTACAATGCCGTTGCTTTCGGGCTTTATTGTAGACAAAATCATTATTGGCAAACAGCATAATTTGCTTATAAGCGTATGCGTTTTGATGGTAGCAATGATGATTGTTCGCGTTGGCTCAAGGTATATTTACCAGCTTTTAATGGAAAAGTTTGGTCAAAATGCCGTGTATCGCCTGGTGAGCGACGAGTACGAAAAGCTTCATTCTCTCGATTTTACGTACTTTAATCACACGCGCACAGGCGACATTATGAGTCGTATGACATCGGATACTGACGCGATTCGTCATATTTTAAGTTGGGTTTCGTATATGGCGTTAGATTGTGTAGTAATGTTCGTGTTAGCGCTGGTTATAATGTTTTCAATTCAGTGGAAGCTCGCTTTAGCACTTATGTCAATTACGCCATTTTTGTTTCTGCTCGCAAAAATTATGGGCAAAAAAGCTAGACCGAAATTCCTTGCAATTCGTGAATCCTTTGCGCGCATGAATTCAATGGTGGAAGAAAATATCGAGGGGAATCGCGTAGTAAAAGCTTTCGTGCGTGAGGATTACGAAACTAAGAAATTCGATAAGTGCAACGAAGACTACTTTAATTGCAATATTACGCTTGCAAAAAATACTCAAAAATACATGCCTTGGCTCGATGGCATGGGTTTTGTGCTTGAGCTTATAACAGTTGGTTTCGGCGGATGGCTTGTTTTGAATGGCAACATGACTTTAGGTGCATTCGTCACTTTTAATAGCTTCCTTTGGATGCTACACATGCCTGTACGAATGGTGGGCTGGCTTATTAATGATTGGCAGCGTTTTAACGCAGGATGCGTGAATATTCGCAAACTTCTTACGCAAGAATCGCATATTAGACATCCAAAAGAAGCGGACGAAACCGTTAAAATTAGAGGTAAAATTACTTTTGAGCATGTTGATTTTTCATTCCCAGACGATCAAGACTCTCCAATCTTAAAAGATATTGATTTAGACGTTCCTGCTGGAAGCAAACTGGGTATTCTTGGTGAAACTGGTTCCGGCAAATCAACTCTCGTAAGTCTTATAGCAAGATTCTATGATCCTACGCGTGGTCGTGTTTTAATTGACGGAAAAGACGTGCGCGAATGGCCGTTAGAAACTGTTCGTAACCAAGTTAGCATAGTTGCGCAGGAAACATTCCTATTTTCGGACACTATTGCAGGAAATATTAGTTTTGGATTACCTCAAACTAAAGAAAATTGTAAGGAATTAGATAATACCATTCGCACGATGGCAACAATTGCTGCAGCAGACGATTTTATTATGGATATGCCAGAAGGCTATGAAACAGTAGTAGGCGAGCGTGGGGTAGGTCTTTCTGGTGGGCAAAAGCAGCGTTTGAGCTTAGCTAGAGCGTTGGCAAATAATCCTGCAATCTTGATTATGGACGATACAACTTCTGCTGTAGATATGGAAACGGAAGAGCATATTCAGCAGGAGCTGAAAAAGCTTGATGGCACGCGCACAATAATCACTATTGCGCACAGAATCTCATCCGTTAAAGATGCAGACATGATTGTTGTGCTAGATCACGGGAAAATTATTGAACGCGGCACGCATGCTCAGCTTGTTGCAGCGCACGGGAGGTATTGGGAGATCTATAGAAAGCAACTTGGCTTTAAAACTGGCAGGTCTGCAGGATTCGAAACGAAGGGGGAGTAGAAATGGCACAACGTAATACTTATCGTGAAGACGAAGGTCAAGAAGAACACATAAACGTGCACGAACTTATGCGCGTTAGAAAATATATGAAGCCGTATGCTACTAAACTTCTATTCGTAATTATGGTAGTTATTAGCGGCAGCATCATTATGACAGCGATGCCAATGATTACGAAAACGCTAATCGACGTTGTATTGTCTCAGAAAAACGTCAATTATTTATATACAATTATTGCCGTATTCGCACTGCTCATTATATTGTATGAGCTTGGTTTAGCGTACAGAACTTTAGCAATTACGCGCATCGGCCAGATGATAATCAAAGACATGCGACGCGATATTTTTACGCATGTTCAATCATTATCTTTTGATTATTTTGATTCGCGTCCGCATGGGAAAATTCTGATTCGCATCGTAAACTACATCAATACGCTTTCTGACACGCTTTCGTCTGGTTTAATTAACGTATTTTCCGACGTTTTTGTGCTTATTATTACATTAATAACAATGTTTGTTATAGATTGGCGAATGGCTTTGTGGAGCTTAGCGCTATTCCCAATATTTATAATTTGGACGCGAACTTTACAAATTTTGCAAAGAAAAGCGTCTAAAAAATTATCAAATAAACAAAGTAATTTAAATGCGTATTTGCACGAATCAATCGCAGGAGTAAAAACAACGCAAACTTTTGCGCGAGAAGCTACAGCATACGCTACTTTCCAAGAGCAACAAGCAGAAGTAAGAAGTGCTTGGATGCGAAACGTTAGAGTGCAAATGTTACTTTGGCCTGGTGCTTCAATTATTGAGACTGCAGCAATAGCGCTTTTGTATTACTCTGGCATAGCAAACTTAGGTGCAATGAACGTGAGCACGGGAACACTTATAGCATTTGTTTGGTATTCGACTACTTTCTGGGATCCAGTAGTAAATATTGGAAACTTCTATACGCAACTTGTAACGTGCTCAGTTTATTTGGAACGAATTTTTGAAACTCTACGAATTAAGCCAAATATCGTAGATAAGCCAGATGCTATTCAATTGCCTCAAATCGAAGGAAAAGTAGACGTAAACGACGTTGTTTTCCGTTACGAAGAAGATGGAAGGCCAATATTAAACTTGGTTGATTTGCATGTTAATCCTGGCACTACTGTAGCTCTTGTGGGACCTACTGGTGCAGGAAAAACAACTCTCGTAAGTCTTCTTTCTAGATTCTACGACGTTTCAGAAGGCTCGATTACTATAGACGGGTACGATGTACGTTCAGTAACGCTCGCATCTCTTAGAAAACAAATGGGCGTAATGTTGCAAGATAGTTTTATTTTCAGTGGAACCGTACGCGAGAACATCCGTTATGGAAAGCTCGATGCCACTGATGAAGAAATTGAGATTGCAGCGCGTGCAGTTCATGCTCACGAATTTATTGAAGGATTACCGAACGGATACGATACTGAAATTGAAGAGCGCGGAGCCACTCTTTCTGCAGGTCAGCGTCAGCTTATATCGTTTGCGCGAGTATTGCTTGCGAATCCGCGAATTCTTATTCTAGATGAGGCAACAAGTAATATTGATACTCGTACAGAAGAAGCATTACAAGCAGGATTAGCTCAATTACTTAAAAATCGCACATCTTTTGTAATAGCGCATAGGCTTTCGACGATTGAGAATGCGGATTTGATTTGTGTAATCGATCATGGAGAAATTGTTGAAAAAGGCACTCATAACGAGCTTATGGAGGCAAGAGGAGCGTATTATCGTCTTGTAAAATCGCAATATGATGCAATTCGCAAAGCAGTTTTATAAATACTTATCATTCAATAAAAATTGACAGTTGAGTTTGCGAGTAGACTTAAAAATATGAGTAAACATCATCGCGAATATAATTGGGCGCCGGCTTTAGCAACGCAATCTGCAGTATGGGAAAATCTGCTACAAGAAGGAATAACAATTGCAGACGATCATACGCACATGCTTAGCGTTGTGGATTTTGCGCATAATCTAAATCAAGAATTAGCAGAAAAAGGCCGCGATGTAATAGCGGAACCTACTGTAGACGACTTAGTTGCTCAAGCAAAATCATCAGGCGTTTCGCACATGCTAGAAGTCGGATGTGAATATCCAGATTGGGAGCCGACGATTAAGTTTGCTCAAACGCATGAAAATTCAGTTCGCGCAGCAATAGCAATACACCCAAACGAAGCAGTATTACACGGTCACAAAGGAGCTAAAGGTCCTGACGGATTGCCAATAGTTTACAAGCCGTATCACGATATTCCATTTGACGAAGCTATGCAACATTTGCGCTCGCTAGTAATTGCTCATCCAAAAGAAGTAGTGGCAATAGGTGAAACCGGTTTAGACTACTTTCGTACGGGAGAGCCTGCGCGAGAAGCACAAATAGAGGCTTTCCGCGACCACATTGCGCTCGCAAAAGAATTAAACTTGCCTTTGCAAATTCACGATCGTGACGCTCACGAAGACGTAGTAAAAGTCTTACTAAAAGATGGCGCTCCTGAGCGAACAGTATTTCACAGTTATGCTGGTGGTGTGGATTTAGCCGAAATATTGAAAGAGCACGGTTGGTACGCAAGTTTTTCTGGAACTATAAGTTACAAAGGCAATGATGAATTACGCGAATCTGCGCGAATTATTGGCAAAGACCATATAACTGTTGAAACGGATGCGCCTTATTTAACGCCAATGCCGTATCGTGGACGGCCAAACGCGCCTTATATGGTTCCTTATACGCTAGAAACACTTTCTGAAGTTCTAAATATATCGTTATTGCAAGCAGCGAAAGTTACACGCGAAAATACGCGAAAAATTTACGAATTTTAGGAATATAAAATCCTTAATTTTCAAGGATTTTTTAATATTTTTTGCGCGATGCACTATTGTTGTATACAATATCCAAGTACGGAAATAAAACTGTGAGGTGTGAGGTTTATGCGACTTCTTGTTGGCATCAAGAAGATCATATATGGAGGAACAATTAAGCATGACTAAGTCACGCACTACTGTACCATCAAACGATAGTACAAAGGATCCTCGCAACGGCGCGAAAGATTCCGAGAAAAGCACTAAATCCTTAAAAGGTACTAAGGATGCTATATTGCGAGCTGCCTCGTTTACTAAGGCTCCTCAGGTGTCAAAAAAAACGACAACACGCGAAGAGCGCAAAGTAATAGCTCAGCAGCAAGCGCAAGAGGTAAAAGAAGCAGAAAAGCTTGTTGCTAGTGCAGTACGAGGTCCGTTAGGTAGATGGTGGGCAAAATTGCAAACCAGTTCCGATCGTTTTACATTGGGAATGGCAATTGTTGCTCTTGGCGTTGTCTATGGCGATATTGGTACTTCTCCGCTTTATACTGCGCAAACATTTTTAGCAGGTCAAGGCGGCTTACAAAACATAAATCGCGCGACTATCTACGGAATGCTTTCGCTACTGTTCTGGTCAATCACATTAATTACAACCGTAAAATACGTATTTGTTGCAATGAGAACAGACAACAAAGGCGAAGGCGGCATTTTTGCTTTATATTCGCTTCTACGTAAAAAAGGCGCGTGGCTTGCAATACCGGCAATGATTGGTGGAGCCGCGTTTTTGGCAGATTCTGTGCTGACTCCTGCAGTTTCCATCTCTTCAGCAGTTGAAGGTTTGCGCACTATTGCAGTGTTTAAGCCAATATTCTTAGAAAATGAGAATTTGTCGATGATGATTACGGTTATTATAATCGTCATACTTTTCTCTGTACAGCAACGCGGAACCGAGCGAATTGGCAAAGTATTTGGCATTGTTGTGATGCTTTGGTTTGCTTTCCTTGCGCTGGTTGGTGTCATGAACATTGGCCAAGATTGGACTATTTTTGAAGCACTTAACCCGATTTATGGCATAAAATTCCTGTTTAGCACGCATAATGTGCAGGGATTAGCGGTTATGGGTGTGATCTTCCTTTCTACTACCGGTGCTGAAGCGTTATATTCTGATATGGGTCATGTTGGTAGAGGCAATGTGTACGCAACCTGGCCGTTTATTAAAATTGCTTTGCTGCTGAATTACTTTGGGCAAGGCGCTTGGATGTTGAAAAATCAAAACGATAAAGCATTATGGTCAATAGAAGGTTTGAACCCGTTCTTCCAAATGCTTGAACCGAATGTGCGATATGTTGCCGTTATTCTTTCGGTTACTGCTGGCATTATTGCTTCTCAAGCGCTGATTACAGGCGCATACACAATGGTTTCTGAGGCAACAAGCCTAAATTGGATGCCACATTTGCAAGTGCGATATCCTGCTAGAACTCGTGGACAGCTGTATATTCCAGTTGTGAATGTTGTGCTGTGTGTTGCCACTATTACGGTTCTTGCAGTATTCCGCGATTCTGAACATATCTCTGGCGCATACGGTTTAGCTTTAACTCTAACTATGCTTGCTACGACTATTTTGCTTACAGTGCACATGTGGTATCAGAAGAAGCGATTTGGTGCCTTCATATTTGCAATCGTATTCCTCATGATTGAGATGATGTTCTTTGTGGCTTCCATGGCGAAATTCATGCACGGTGGCTGGTTTACTATGCTGCTCGGTGTTTCAATTTTGATCATTATGGTCACTTGGAAAGATGGAACTAAAATTGAGCGTTCGCAACGTTTGCACATGAAACCGAAAGATTTCCTACCTGTGCTAGATAAGTTGCACGGAGATTTCCGTATTCCGTATTTCGCTGACAATATTGTGTATTTGACTTCCGATTGTGAAATGAAGCGTCTCGATACTGGAATCTTCTTCTCTATTTTTGCCGACCATCCGAAGCGTGCTAGAGCTTGGTGGGCTGTTTCTGTAGAAACAGATGACGCTCCGTTTACTCGTGAGTATTGTGTAGAGAATTTCGGTACGGACTACTTATTCCGCGTAAAAATTAAACTCGGATTTAAAGTGTCGCCTTCTATACCAGCGTATCTTCACCAAATTATGCATGACTTGTCGCACACGGGCGAACTTCCTCAGCAAAAATCCGTGTATCCGAAGGTTGATGCAGATCCAGATATTGGACCAATTCGATATGTTCTGTTGCACAAAGCGTTGATGCCGGAATCTAATATTTCTGTGCGTGGAGCGTTATCTTTAAAGATGAAATATGCAATTAGACATGTTGCTGGTACGCCTGTTAAATGGTTTGGTTTGGCTCCTTACAATCCGGTTGTTGAAGTGCAGCCGTTGTTTATTTCTACTCGCAGACCTCCGCGTTTGAAGCGTGAAGACTGTTCTCAGCGAGCAGTTCAATCTTTGCAAGGTGCCTCAGCGCTTGAAACTAATATTCACGTTGTGAAAGATATCAGACCTACTGATGCTGAGCAGACTGCTGTTATGAACGCACGAGATATTGCTGCTGCTAATGTGATGTTTGCTAACGAAAAACTTGCCAATACTGGGAAAATTAGCCCAGTTCCAATTAAAGAGACAAAAAAAGTTAGCGTGAAGAAGCCTAATAAAGATGGAGCAAATATCGATGCAGCGAATGTAACGCATGCTGTTGTGCAGGCTGTGGAGGATGCTGCTCGTGCCAATGATGCGAATAGTGTGAAATCTGAAAAGAGTGCAGCAACTGAAAAGAGTGCAAAAAATAATCTTAAGTAAGAATCTTAAGGAAGAGCCTTAAAATGGAAAATGGTGCAGAAAGTATACTTAATTGCAACTCGATAAAACTCGCTGATTTACCTGATTTTGGTGAAGTAGAGAAATTGCATAGTGCAACTGCACCATCTTCTGCTGCTTATGAGCTTATTCACGGTCATTGTGTTGTAATCTCAACAATTGCTTGGCAAATTGCTCATCATTGCAATATGCTTTTGTCCGCTGAAAATCGTGCTGCTCAAATGAGTGAAACTTTGCGTAAGCGTGCTGAAATAGCAAAAAATTGCCTTCAGGAGCTTGTCGGAGATAGTTATGCAATATTACCTGCGCTTAGTGGTGGCTTAGCTCCAAAACAGTATATTGATGAATACGCAGCTTTAATAGGTGGATTGTTGCACGATATTGGCACGTATTTTGTGCTTGAAAGTGATGGCAGTAGCAACGCTGGTGGCATATTACGCTTTGATGGACCGAATTATATTTTGCATGGTTTGCGTGGATATAAATATTTAATTGATAATGGTTTTAGTGAGGATGCTGCGCAATTTGCGCGCAATCATACTGGAGTTGGCTTAACTCGAGAGCAAGTTATTGCGCAAAATTTGTCTCTTCCTGCTGAAGACTATATTCCGCAAACAGTTGAGCAAGAAATTGTTATGGTTGCGGATAAATATAACAGCAAATCGATACCTCCTCGTTTTTTGACAGTCGATTCTTATCGTCGCAAGGCTGCGCGATTTGGTGAAGACAACGCTAATCGTTGGATGCAATTGGTTGCGAAATATGGTGAGCCAGATATTGCAGGTCTGGCAGAAATCTTTAATATGCGTGTTGATGCGTGAGCGTTATTGATTTTTTGCGTATTTTTATCCTATTTTGTGTATTTTTTAAGAAATCTATTATTTTTTAAAAAGTTTTTATAGATTCAATATCAGATAGCATGCTTTTTTGGTGTTTTTTCGTGGTTTTCGACACGCCGGTGTTTTGGCTTGTTTTCAATGGTTTTGGGGTGTTTGTTTTTGGTGGGTTTGCGTTTTAGCGTGGGTTGGTGTAAGTTTATCTCTTGCTGCTCAGCGCGGCTGGTTCTCCTCGGTTGAGGTTGATGGGCCGGCTGGTGTGGTGGTGGTTTGAGAACTCAAGAGCGTGTCTGTACTACTTATTAGTTAATTATTGCCAGTTCATTGCCTGCCTTGCAGATTGCAGGGTGCCTGAGAGATGGTTAAATGGTGGTGAGGTTTTTGTTGGGATGTTCTTTCCTTAAAGAATGTCTCGTCTTTTTCTTTTTAATATTGGAGCCTTTTGTTGGCTCTTCATTGAAGTTTTTCGTGGAGGGTTCGATTCTGGCTCAGGATGAACGCTGGCGGCGTGCTTAACACATGCAAGTCGAACGGGATCTGACCAGCTTGCTGGTTGGTGAGAGTGGCGAACGGGTGAGTAATGCGTGACCAACCTGCCCCATGCTCCAGAATAGCTCTTGGAAACGGGTGGTAATGCTGGATGCTCCAACTTGACGCATGTCTTGTTGGGAAAGTGTTTAGTGGCATGGGATGGGGTCGCGTCCTATCAGCTTGTAGGCGGGGTAATGGCCCACCTAGGCTTCGACGGGTAGCCGGCCTGAGAGGGCGGACGGCCACATTGGGACTGAGATACGGCCCAGACTCCTACGGGAGGCAGCAGTGGGGAATATTGCGCAATGGGGGAAACCCTGACGCAGCGACGCCGCGTGCGGGATGAAGGCCTTCGGGTTGTAAACCGCTTTTGATTGGGAGCAAGCTTTCGGGTGAGTGTACCTTTCGAATAAGCGCCGGCTAACTACGTGCCAGCAGCCGCGGTAATACGTAGGGCGCAAGCGTTATCCGGAATTATTGGGCGTAAAGAGCTTGTAGGCGGTTCGTCGCGTCTGGTGTGAAAGCCCATCGCTTAACGGTGGGTCTGCGCCGGGTACGGGCGGGCTAGAGTGCAGTAGGGGAGACTGGAATTCCCGGTGTAACGGTGGAATGTGTAGATATCGGGAAGAACACCAATGGCGAAGGCAGGTCTCTGGGCTGTTACTGACGCTGAGAAGCGAAAGCGTGGGGAGCGAACAGGATTAGATACCCTGGTAGTCCACGCCGTAAACGGTGGACGCTGGATGTGGGGCCCATTCCACGGGTTCCGTGTCGGAGCTAACGCGTTAAGCGTCCCGCCTGGGGAGTACGGCCGCAAGGCTAAAACTCAAAGAAATTGACGGGGGCCCGCACAAGCGGCGGAGCATGCGGATTAATTCGATGCAACGCGAAGAACCTTACCTGGGCTTGACATGTGCCTGTCGACTGCAGAGATGTGGTTTCCCTTCGGGGCAGGTTCACAGGTGGTGCATGGTCGTCGTCAGCTCGTGTCGTGAGATGTTGGGTTAAGTCCCGCAACGAGCGCAACCCTCGCCCTGTGTTGCCAGCGGGTTATGCCGGGAACTCACGGGGGACCGCCGGGGTTAACTCGGAGGAAGGTGGGGATGACGTCAGATCATCATGCCCCTTACGTCCAGGGCTTCACGCATGCTACAATGGCCGGTACAACGGGATGCGACATGGTGACATGGAGCGGATCCCTTAAAACCGGTCTCAGTTCGGATCGTAGTCTGCAACTCGACTACGTGAAGGCGGAGTCGCTAGTAATCGCGAATCAGCAACGTCGCGGTGAATGCGTTCCCGGGCCTTGTACACACCGCCCGTCAAGTCATGAAAGTGGGCAGCACCCGAAGCCGGTGGCCTAACCCTTTTGGGATGGAGCCGTCTAAGGTGAGGCTCGTGATTGGGACTAAGTCGTAACAAGGTAGCCGTACCGGAAGGTGCGGCTGGATCACCTCCTTTCTACGGAGTTTTTGTGCACGCTCGGTTTGAGTGTGGTTACTGGTGTGGAAAACAATAGTTGACGTTTTTTTGATGAGTTTGTTGGGCATGCTTTTGGGTTCCCGGATTGCCACCCCCCTTTGTTTGGGGTTGCGGTCCTTGACTCACAGGATTTCAGGTTGATGCTTTTTGAGTGTTTGGCTTGGGTTTTGTGGTGTTGTGGTGGTTTGAGAACTGGATAGTGGACGCGAGTAAAATGCGAAACTTTTTTGTTTCGATTTTTTTGCTTTTATCAATTTCAACCGGCTCCTTTTGTTGGAGTCGCTTGATCGTTTTGTGATCGTTTAGTGTGATGATTTTTTGTCTAGAGAATTTTGCTGATGGGTTCTTACTTTAGTGTTTGTCACTGGTAAGGGCGTATGGTGGATGCCTTGGTAGACAGGACCGATGAAGGACGTGACGGGCTGCGATATGCCTCGGGGAGCTGCCGAGTGGGCTTTGATCCGAGGATTTCCGAATGGGGAGACCCGGCCACTGTTATGAGTGGTCACCACAGTTTTTGTGGGGGGTACGCAGGGAAGTGAAACATCTCAGTACCTGCAGGAAAGGATACTCCGTGAGTAGTGGCGAGCGAAAGCGGATCAGGCTAAACCGGGTGCGTGTGATAGCCGTCAGGTGTTGCGCATTCGGGGTCGTGGGATGGACTGTTCAGCCTCTGACGGGGTTGAGGAGAGTGATAAAATGTCGTGCTAGGTGAATGGGATTGAATTCCCAGCCGTAGAGGGTGATGGCCCCGTAGCTTGTCGTGCGATGTCTCTTTATGTTTATTCCCAAGTAGCGCGGGACTCGTGGAATCCCGCGTGAATCTGCCCAGACCGTTGGGTAAGCCTAAGTATTCCTGTCTGACCGATAGTGTACTAGTACCGTGAGGGAAAGGTGAAAAGCACCCCGGGAGGGGAGTGAAATAGTTCCTGAAACCGTGCGCTTACAATCCGTCGGAGCCTTCTTTGTGGGGTGACGGCGTGCCTATCGAAAAATGAGTCTGCGAGTCAGTGGTATGTGGCGAGGCTAACCCGGGTGGGGGAGCCGTAGCGAAAGCGAGTTTTAAAAGGCGTTTGAGTCGCATGTCCTGGACCCGAAGCGGGATGATCTAGCCCTGAGCAGGTTGAAGCGCGGGTAAGACCGTGTGGAGGACCGAACCCACCTAGGTTGAAAACTGGGGGGATGACTTGGGGTTAGGGGTGAAAGGCCAATCAAATTCCGTGATAGCTGGTTCTCTCCGAAATGCATTTAGGTGCAGCGTCGTGTTATTGCTTACAGGGGGTAGAGCTACTGGATGCTTGCGGGCCCATACCGGGTACCAATAGCAGCCAAACTCCGAATACCTGTTAGGTTTATCACGGCAGTGAGTCGGCGGGGGATAAGCTCCGTCGTCAAAAGGGAAACAGCCCTGATCGTCGTCTAAGGTCCCGAAGCGCGTGCTAAGTGGGAAAGGATGTGGAGTCGCATAGACAGCCAGGAGGTTGGCTCAGAAGCAGCCATCCTTGAAAGAGTGCGTAACAGCTCACTGGTCTAGTGGTTCCGCGCCGACAATGTAGCGGGGCTTAAGCACGCCACCGAAGACGCGGCTGCATGATTTGTTTCATGCGGGGTAGGAGAGCGTCCTGTATGGGGTGAAGCGGCAGTGTGAACTTGTCGTGGACTTTACAGGAGTGAGAATGCAGACATGAGTAGCGAGAGACGGGTGTGAATCCCGTCCGCTGAATGACTAAGGGTTCCGGGGCCACGTTCGTCGTCCCCGGGTGAGTCGAGTCCTAAGGCGAGGCCGACAGGCGTAGTCGAATGGATGAACGGGTTGATATTCCCGTACCGGTGTTACACCGTTCGAACTGAATCTGAGAGTACTAACCTTCATTTGCTGGTTGATTGCCTTTCGGGGTTGTTGGCTGGTTTGTGTTGGGACTGTATCGGTAGTAGGTTAGCGTGGGAGTGACGCGGGTAGGTAGCCGGCTGCGGAGGTGGTTTTCCGTGGCTAAGCGTGTGGGCTGTCTCCTAGGTAAATCCGGGGGATGTTAAAGCTGAGGCGTGATGGGTAGGCTGTAAGGCTGATTCCGGTGATCCTGCTTGCCAAGAAAAGCTTCAACGTGAGGTGTGATTCCGCTCGTACCCTAAACCGACACTGGTGGTCTGGTAGAGTATACCGAAGCGATCGGGCGAATCCTGGCCAAGGAACTCGGCAAATTACTCCCGTGCCTTCGGCATAAGGGAGACCCCTGATGGTGATATGGTTTTACACTGTTGAGCTGTTGGGGGTGGCACAAGCTAGGGGGTAGCGACTGTTTACCAAAAACACAGGAGCGTGCGAAGGCGTAAGCCGCTGTATACGCTCTGACGCCTGCCCGGTGCCGGAAGGTTAAGAGAATCCGTTAGCTTCGGTGAAGCGGTGAATTTAAGCCCCGGTAAACGGCGGTGGTAACTATAACCATCCTAAGGTAGCGAAATTCCTTGTCGGGTAAGTTCCGACCTGCACGAATGGCGTAACGACTTCCCCACTGTCTCGGCCAGGAGCCCGGCGAAATTGCAGTACGAGTAAAGATGCTCGTTAAGCGCAGAAGGACGAAAAGACCCCGGGACCTTTACTATACCTTGGTATTGTCGTTAGGTGTGGATCGTGTAGCATAGGCGGGAGGCTGTGAAGCGTGGGCGCTAGCTTGCGTGGAGTCGACAGGTGAAATACCGCTCTTTCCATATCTGGCGTCTAACCTCGACACGTTATCCGTGTCAGGGACAGTGCCTGGCGGGTAGTTTAACTGGGGCGGTTGCCTCCTAAAGAGTAACGGAGGCGCTCAATGGTCCGCTCAGCCCGGTTGGCAATCGGGTGTTGAGTGTAATCGCACAAGCGGGCTTGACTGTGAGACTGACGGGTCGAGCAGGGACGAAAGTCGGAGATAGTGATCCGGTGCCGGCGTACGGACGTGGCATCGCTCAACGGATAAAAGGTACCCCGGGGATAACAGGCTGATCATTCCCAAGAGTCCATATCGACGGGATGGTTTGGCACCTCGATGTCGGCTCGTCGCATCCTGGGGCTGGAGCAGGTCCCAAGGGTTCGGCTGTTCGCCGATTAAAGCGGCACGCGAGCTGGGTTCAGAACGTCGT
Organism: Gardnerella sp. DNF01159; assembly: GCF_049244215.1. Taxonomy (NCBI): domain Bacteria; kingdom Bacillati; phylum Actinomycetota; class Actinomycetes; order Bifidobacteriales; family Bifidobacteriaceae; genus Gardnerella; species Gardnerella sp. DNF01159. The sequence goes on from NZ_CP058387.1 coordinate 192,949, forward strand.
GAGACAGTTTGGTCTCTATCCTCTGCGCTCGTTGGAATGTTGAGGAGACCTGCCCATAGTACGAGAGGACCTGGGTGGACGAACCTCTGGTATGCCGGTCGTCACGCCAGTGGCGCTGCCGGTTAGCTACGTTCGGAAGGGATAACCGCTGAAAGCATCTAAGCGGGAAGCCTGCTCCAAGATAAGCATTCCTTGCACTTTAGTGTGTGAGCCCCCATGTAGAACACGTGGTTGATAGGCTAGATGTGGAAGCCCTGTAAGGGGTGGAGCTGACTAGTACTAACGGGCGATGGTGACATTCTTCCTCACTTTTGTGAGTGGGGAGGGTGAGTTCCTCATGAGTATTATTCTTCTAGCGTTAATGAGTACTGAATGTTTTGCTTAACGATCAGTTGGTAAGAGAGTTTTTATTCGCGTTCATGTCCGGTTCCCAAACCGCCACGTGTTGCCACTCAATGGTTTTGAGTGTATAATCTAGTTTTGCGGTGGTCATGGCTCAGGTGAGACGCCCGGTCCCATTCCGAACCCGGAAGCTAAGGCCTGACACGGCGAGGGTACTGCACTCGATAGGGTGTGGGAGACTAGCACGCTGCCGCATTATTTTTCTAGCGGGGAGTTTTCACTCCCCGCTTTTTTATTTTCGTATACTGTTATTTATTTTCTATTATCTGTAATTCTCCATTCGTGAGAACGTCCTCTCACGAATGGAGCAAATAATCAGGTTAAACCCTCCAAACGTGAGAGAGTGTTCTCGCAAATGGAGCGTAGAGCGAGGGTTAACCCTCCAAACACGAGGAAAAAACTTACGGCAAATGTAGTTAAAAACAGACAACAGAGACACGCGCGCAGAAACTGTACTGCACCAGTAACGAAAAATTCCCGGCAAACGTTTTGTAGCATCATTTGCCGCAAGGTAGTGATTAAATGATGATAGTCGGTGCAGAAGCAAGTGAGCTTTGAGTATTCTTTGAATATTGAGGTATTGCGCCGATCGCAATTGGGCCAGCAATTGAGTTGATAATTGGGCTATCAATTGAAATAAAATCAAGCAATTAAGAATGCGGAATATTGTAACTAAAGCGATTATGCTATTGCAGTAGAGCTATTTGCAATAATGCTGTTAGCAGTAATGCTATTTGCGATTATTCTGTAAATTTCATACAAGGAGTAGGTATGAATAAAGCCCTTATTAACATTGATTATACGAATGATTTTGTGGCAAGCGATGGCTCTCTTACTGTGGGCGAGCCTGCGCAAAAGCTCGAGAAGCGTATTACTGAGATTTCGCAGGAATTTCTTGACGCCGGTGAGTTCGTGGTTTTTGCGATTGATACGCACCATTTGAACGATCCGTATCATCCTGAAACTAAGCTTTTCCCACCTCACAATATCGCAGGAACTCACGGTCAGAAGCTGTACGGCGCGCTTGGTGATTTTTACGAGGAAAATAAAGATAAAAGCAATGTGTATTACATTCATAAAACTCGCTACTCTTCGTTTAATGGCACGGATTTGCTGATTAAGCTTCGCGAACGTCACATTGAAGAGCTGCATTTGGTGGGAGTTTGCACGGATATTTGCGTGCTTCACACTGCTGTCGATGCGTATAATCTTGGATTCAAGATTGTGGTTCACAAGGATGCCGTTGCAAGCTTTGATCCTGCAGGTCACGAATGGGCTTTGCGCCACTTTAAGACTTGCCTTAATGCGGATATTGTAGAAGGCTGAGAATTTTAGCTAAAAATATTTAAATAAGTATTCAATAGTTATTGAGAATAATAGACGCTGGTTGCTTTAAGCTGCCAGCGTTTTTATGTATTCGGAGTGTCGACTTGCTATTAATGAGAATCATTATTATTATTAATAGACGTTGTTAAAAAATCTTCCATAATTATTTGCGAAAAGAAGAGCGCATATAACGATAAGAAGATGAAGTGTAGAGAGCGAAATAGTAATTATGACTCAGGTCATTAGGAATATTGTGAAACGTGCTTTTGCAATGGCAAGTGTTGCAATACTTGCCATTGCCGTGCTCGCATCAGGATTTAGTGCAGCTTTACCGGCAGTTGCATTAGAAAATGGTAATCCTGCTGAAAAATACGATCCTACAAAAAAGGAAGTGCTAAGTCACGGCCATACAGACGTGTTTTACCCAATTCAATACAATGGTAAATTCATTATGGCCGTCGAAAAAGACGCTGCTACTTTCTTAAAGCCTGAAAACACTACTTTGCGCGTAGCTAAAAGCACGTACACTACAAAATCGCAACTTCCTGCTCTCGCTACTGAATACTACTATCTCGATAGTTCCGGAAATCAAAAAGGGAACCCTCTTTTTCCGGGTTGGGACACAGGTTATGCTGCATCTTTAGTTGGCGCATCTCACGCAGATGATGCAACAGCAGATATTGCAATTCAGCAAGTTACTGGACCAATGAACGGGCGCATTCTGCTTTGGACTACCGATGGCATTGGAAAAAATTCGAAGAAATTATCATTTGAAGAGAATGATTTAGACGACGAACCTGATACTGATGGCAGTCGATTTATGCTACCTGGCGTAATTCACCAACATACTGCTGGCCACGTGCATGCAAACTGGGGATTTACGCAGCCTGGCGTTTACAAGCTAAAAGTAGCAGCAACTATTACAAATAAGAACACTAAGAAGCAGATCACAACCGAACCTGCAGAATACACTTTTGAAGTAGAAGATACATATTCAGGCGAAGTACCTGCTTCTGGCATTACGGAAACGCTTGATTTGCACCGTCGCGGTGATTTTATTAATCCTGACGATGATGAAGAAGCGCACGAAGCTTCCAAAGATCATAAAGACACAGATAAAGACGATGGCGGCGATATGCGCATCGGCAATATTCGTGATTCCGGGCCTCATCCGCATTATCATTCATACGAAGGTTATGGTGGTTTAGACTTAAAAGTAGTTAACAAACCAAAGGGTGCTCGTATTGAGTGGAGATATGTGCGTGCTGACGAAGGTCCTGACGCGTATGGAACCACTCTTTTTGCTGAGAGATTGCAGCTTCCAGCTGAGCCTGCAATGAACAAGATGAAAGTGTATGCTCACGCAACTGAAGGTGAAACGCAAGTTGGCAAAGATACTGCGTCTGCAACCATCGCCGTTGAAGATCACGGTGCCGACGGACATCCTGTAGTAAAAGCAATTGCTCCTTATAAGCGTTTCAAACCAGGGGATACTTTACACGCGAAAACAGTATTGCTTAACCCTCATGTTGCAACCGACGGTGTTACCGGTGCGCCAATTGACGATCCGACAAGTCCAGTAACTTCCATAGTCAAAGATTATGTTTGGTTGATAAAAAAGGAAGGAGAAAGCGAATTTAAGCGCATTCCTGGTGCCGTGAACAGCAAGTTGGAGCTAAAACTTGATGCGTCAATGCAAGGTGCAACGATTCGTCCTTCCTTAGTTTTAAAGAACGGTGAACTTTACCGTAATAAAATGTTTGATGAGTTTTGCGATTATGTTATTGAGATGAAAGGTGTTCCTCACTCTCATAACCATGATGGCGATGATGATCAAAGTGGTTCTGATTCTGAAGATGATGAGAACTCTCACGGGAAAAAGCACCATGAGAAGCGTCGTAATAAGCGCAAAAATAAGACTAAGCATTTTGTTGGTGGAAAGAACTTTTTGAAAGGTGTATTCGGCGGCACTGCAAATTCGGGACTATTTGGATCTAGTTCTAATGGTGGATTCCAATTCGAATCTAATTTCTTTAAGAAATCCAACAGAAAATTCAAGCGCACAAAGAAGAATCGCAATAAGACTAACCGCACTAATCGTAAGAATAATTCTAAAAATAATACGCAAAGTGGTGCTAGTTCTGGTTCTAGTTCTTTTACAAGAACAGAAAATTCAAGCGGAACATCGTTACATAATTCATCGCGACGAACTTCTGGCGGAACTCATACTAAGAACAAGAGCTCTAAGAAAAGTGGACAGACTATTCGTAATTTCGTAAGAACAGATAATAATTCTGGCAATAAGTCTAAAAATAGTTCTGTCAATAACTCTGATTTTGTTAAGAATACTGAACGTCATGCTTTGCAAGGTGCAAGGCAATACAACGAAGAATCTGATGAAGCGTATGAAGATGATTCAGATGATACAAAAGGTGATGGTTCCTCGACTAAGTGGGTTGCGGTTGCAGCTTCAGGTGCGAGCGTCGGCTTATGCACAATAACTGGCGCATGCGGAGCATTGATACGTTCTAAATTGAAATTGTTGTAAATAATATTCGTATTATTACTAGAAAGTTTAAATAATGAATTACAAACAAAATGAAACATTGCAAGTAAAACGAAAGCATGTATATTCTACTGCGTTGCTTGCGCTCATATTTTCTTTAGTAACTTTGGTTGCATCTTTATGCGCACCAAATCCAATGCAGGAAACTGCTTATGCTAATGAAGGCAATCAGCCAGTTATGATTCAAGCAGGTCATGCTGATTTTGGACCAACGCTAATCGACGGCAAATGGAAATTGAAGATTCGCGATGATACTGGTGACGAACCAGTGTGGCGAGACCCAGAAAATGTGGTATTTAAATTAGGTGGCAATTCAATAATTCCTATGCCTGATGATGCTGCCTACAGTTTTATTGGCGAAAAGCCTGGAACCAAGCTTTACGTAATTCCACAAACTCAAAATCCTGATGTGCCGTGGCTTGGTTGGAATACGCAGGAAGGTGGCGTGCTTAACGAGCTCGATCGCGGTGCAAACCTTTCTCTTGAAGGAGTAAGCGGCCCGGGTAAACTGCATGTTTACTTAGAAAATGGCAACAACAATCCACAGCAACTTTGGGATAGTACTAAAGGATATCCGCAAAACAGCTGGATTGAAGCCAACGCTCATACTCACGTGAATTGGGTGTTTTCTAAGCCTGGAATTTATCATGTAAAGCTTACTTTTTCAGGAAAGCTTAAAAATGGACGCGCAGTAAGCGATACGCGTGTTCTTAATTTTGCGGTTGGAGATAATACCGATCCTAATGCTGCTTTAGGTGCGAGTGCTGCTGGAGCAAGTGGCAACGAGGGCGACGAAGAGGGTCAAGATGAAGAAGATAACGATGAATCCGAAAAAGATGAAGCTAATCATCATCACGAACTCCTTCACAACAAGCATAAGCATTCTCACAAAGTATCTGAAAAAAGTGACGATACAGCTTTAGTTCTTCAAATCGTAGGTATTTTTGTGGCTATTATTGCCGTAATTATTGTGATTTTTGTACTAATAGCTGTAGTTAAAAGCAAGAAAGCACGAAATCTTGCGCTTGCTAAGCAAGTTTCTGCACAAGCTAATCAACAGTATGCAAATAATGCAAATTCTGTGAATAATGCAAATGGTGAAAGTGCTTTGTCGGATCTAGTGAGTGATCAAGAAACGACAGTAATGTCACCAATTAATAATTCTCAATATTCTCAATCAGACAATGTGCAATCTGATGGCACTCAGTGGAAATAATGGTGTGACGAAAATGGTTCGTAATAGTATAAAGAAATTATCTCGCGCTTTGTTGGTGGGCGTGTGCTTGTGTGGCATGATGATGGGAACTCCCACGGCTTTTGCTGACAATGGCAGTGACGCAACTGTTGTAAGCGGAAAGAAATCTTCTAAAGATTTTGACGCAATAAAGCAAGCCAATTTTAAAGCGTGTGCAGCTGCTCGCTTAGATAAAACTGCTTCACAACCTGCGGCTGATAGTAAAGTTGCAATGTGCCATGCGTATAAAGGTCATACTGACGTTTTTGCAACTTTCTTTGATACTACAAATAACCGCATGGTATTAGGTACCTTGGGTGATGCGTTTGAAAATGAAGATCATAATGGCACTCGTTACGATACGAATCGGCTTATTTTTGAAGTCGGCTCTAAAAATATCATGCAGTTTTCCAAAGATGAGAACGATCCGATAATAAAAGAAATCTACGCAACAACTCGCGAAGGTGTAGTCTGGTTCTTTGATCAATCTGGAGCTGGAAATACTGGTGCATTATGGCCTGGTTTAGATACTAGACCGTTATATGAGGGAGCTGGTTCTACAAAAGTTAATCCAACAGTCAAACTGTCATTAACTGGTATCGAAGCCCCCCACAACGGCGAAGTTTTTATGTACAGTCGCAGCGGTGACGATTATGAGAAAATGCTCGGCTCTGCTGAAAACTGGCCGAAAGATGTTGACATTACTGAGACTGGTGGCAAGCATTCGCACATGTATTGGTCTTTTAACCGTCCTGGTGTGTATAAGTTAAAAATGAAGGCTACTGCTACCGTTGGTGACGAGGAGCAAAGTTCTGAGCAGACTTATACATTCCATGTAACTAATCATGATGTAACAGCTGGCGATTTTGCTGATTATGATGGCGCATCTTTTGATGGTGATGAAGATGGTGAAGACGACGAAGAAGATTCAGATGATGATGACGATTCTCAAAGTGAGGATCACAGCATTAATGTGCAACAAAGTAACGGATCTTTCTTCATTAACGGTAACAACAACACTGTGTATGTGACTCCATGGCCTGGAGCAAAAATGCAACAACAAGGACTTTTTGGAAGTAATAATGGTGGTCTTATTCATGGGGAACATAACGCTAAAAGCGGAAAGCAAGTTTCTCAAAGTCAGCAATCTGCTGTGACAAAGTTCAAAGACATCAAGGGCGACAAGCTTGTTATAGACCACGGTCACGTTGATATTGCTGTATATACTGGCGATTCAAATAAAGTTGATATGGCTGTGCAAGAAGATGTGACAGGAAGCCACGTCTTTAGAGACCCGGATACAGTTGTATTCGCAGTTGGTGATGCTGGTAAAACTAACGGCGTGTATCGTATACCGCAAACACAAATTGATGGTGTGCCATGGATGGGTTGGAATAATCAGTCTATGAATCCGCATAAGCCAACTCAATTGAGCCTAACAGGAGTTGAAGGTCCTGGAAACGTACGCGTTTGGATGTTTGGCGGTTTGGGCGGTGGAGATCAAGAGATTTTCTCCACTCAAGGAGCAACAGATTATACGATACCTGCAAATACGCATGCTCATGCGAATTGGGATTTCGACGAACCGGGATATTACACATTGCAATTCCAAGCTTCCGACGGAAATTCTACAGTAACTCGCAATATTCATGTTGCTGTTGGTGTAGATCCACAAGAAACACCAATGGGGTATGCTGACGGCGGCGAAAGTACTGGAAAAAAGGATGGTTCTTCTACACCTCAGAATCCAGCAAAACCTACTAATTTGCCTCGTTTAGGCGGAAATAATGGCGGTCATGGAAACGGTGCCGTTGGTGGCGGAAATCCTTTTGTTGGTCGTGGTTTAGGATTGAACAATTCACACTCTGGAAAACAATTGCCAAGAAAAGCTAAAAAGCATAAAGGTCTTGTTTCAAAAATTAGTAACAAGAGACTCGCTAAAAGTTTGTACCGACAGAAATTGAACGATAATGACGATGTTGCGAAGTCTGAAGCAAAAGGTGTAACAGGATTATTTAAGCGAAATCCTTTACTTGCTTATTCGCTTCTTGCTGGTGGAATTATTGCTGTGCTTGGCGTTTTGGGTGCAGGAATTTGGTATCTGTACAAGCGCGGACTTATTAACTTCAACTGGCTGTTGCGCTATTAGTAGTAGGAGTGTGTAAGGGTGATTCGTAAGCCCAAAAAAGTAAAGCAAACTTTGTTTTCTTCGATTGGTGCAATTGCAGTCGTCGCGCTTATTTTGCCGCTTTCTGCTTGTGGTAGTGTTAACGGGAATCGTGCAGGACATCGCGATGGTCGCATTAATGTAGTTACAACTACAGGCGTTTTGCGTGATATGGTGGCGAATGTAGCAGGGGATGCTGCAAATGTGAGTTCAATCGTGCCTGATAATGCAGATCCGCACTCTTACGAGCCGCGATTGCGTTCAATTCGAGACGTTGTGTATGCGGATGTGGCTTTTAGTAATTACATGATGCTTGAGGAGCATGGTGTTATTACTGCTTTAGACGCAAATTTGCGAAAAGGCGTGCCAAATGTGCAACTTGCTGAAGAAAGCGTGAAACATGCGGCGGATATTATTCCAATGGTCGAAGATGTGTCGTTGGACACTATTTGGCTTGGTCTTGCTACAGAACGCCAAACTTCGCAGACGGTTGAGGAAGCTAAAGATGCTAAAGAGCAACAAAAATCTCAAGAGAAACCTGATAAGTCGCAGTCTTCTCAGGTTTCTCAATCTTCGCAATCAAACGCGCCTTCCACTGTAACGAAAGAAGGACGCGCTACTGTAATAAAGCCAAAAGCATACAACATGAAGCGTTCGGACAGGATCCGCTTAACTGCAACTAAAGTAACTGGTCCTGGTTCGCTTTTCGCTTACCTTACTGGCACTTTTGGAAGTGTAGAAACTTACGTTAATTCAGCAAACGGAATTAACGATGAAGATCATGTAGATTTGCCTGCGGACGCGCACACGCATTTAAGTTGGGCTTTTAGTAAGCCAGGAGAATACACTCTCGACTTTCATGCAGATATGCTCAATGCTCAAAACGAAAGAGTTGCAAGTTTAGGAAACGCAACTATGCGTTTTGCTGTTGGCATTAACGCGCAGAAATTAGCGAAAAAGCGTGGAGCTAGCGTAGTTTTGAATCAAGGCCATGCAGATTTGGCTTACGATTTAGCTAAACGCGGATTTTTGTACAGAGTTGACACTTTGCAAGAAAAGCGGTCGGTTGCGCCAAAGCGCGTGTATTATGAGCCGCGAGATGTAGTAGTAGAAGTGCCGACTAATGCTTTAAAAGAAATTCCAGCTGAACAAGGCTATAGATTCCTTGGATTTGCGCGGCAGAAAATTTATCAACTTCCTCAAGCTGTTCTTGGAAAACATGTTCATGGAGATATTGATCCGCATTTATGGCAGTCAGTGAAAAACGGAATTGCTTATGTGCGCACAATAGCTGACCGCTTGTGCGAAGTCGATCCTAAAAATGCTCGCAAATATCGCGCAAATGCGGATCGATATATTAATAAACTTCTCGACGTAGACGCTTATATGCGTAAAAAAGTTGCGTCAATTCCAAAAGAGCGTCGCAACTTGGTTACAACGCATGACGCTTTTGCATACTTAGGTAAAGCTTATGGCGTAAATATTGCGGGATTTGTAACAATCAATCCTTCAAGCGAACCGAGCGTGCAAGATAGGCGCAGACTTTCGCAAATTTTACGCGACTTGGAAATCCCTGCAGTGTTTTTGGAGCCGAATTTGATTTCTCGCTCGTCTGTGCTTAAAGAGCTTGCGTCTGAAGCACATGTGAAAGTTTGTCCAATTTATGGTGACGCTTTCGACGCGAATGTGCGAACTTACGCGGATATGATGCGAGCTAACGCGGATTCTTTAGCGAAATGTTTGAAGTGAAAGTGTTAAAGGTAATAAATATGGGAGAAAATGCAGTAATTTGCGCACAAAATTTGAATATTTCGTACGGGAATCGCGCTGTTGTAAAAGATGTTTCTTTTACCATTAATAGTGGCGAATTCGTGGGATTACTTGGCGCAAACGGTGCCGGTAAAACAACGCTATTTCGTGCAATTATGGGTTTGATTCCGCATACTGGAAAACTCGAAGTGCGTGCTCCTCATATGGAAGGTGCGAAACTTAATTCTCGCGTATCTTACGTTGGATACGTGCCTCAACGTCACGATATTGCGTGGGATTTCCCACTTTCTGTTTTAGATGTAGTGATGATGGGTAGGATTCGTCATATTGGTTACGTTCGTCGCGCTAAAAAAGAAGATTACGAGATCGCATTAAACTCGCTTGAACGCACAGGAATGGCTGATTTCCAAGATCGCACGATTGGTGAACTTTCTGGAGGTCAGCGGCAACGCGTTCTTGTTGCGCGAGCATTGGCTGGAGAGCCGCGTTTACTTTTGCTAGACGAACCGTTTACTGGACTTGATATGCCTACTCAGGAGCTGCTTACCGATTTGTTCTTAAAATTGTCTGCTTCTGGTGAAGCAATTCTCATGAGCTCGCACGATATTATTGGTTCAATTAACTCATGCTCGAGAATAATGCTATTTGATGGCACTATTGTGGGCGACGATGAGCCGCAACATTTGCAAACAGAACAGTGGGTACGAACCTTCCACGTAGCTCCGCAAAATCCGCTTATTAAAGCAGTTGAGCGCGTAATTGGTAAGGAAAGTGTGGTGAAAGAGTAATGTTATCTCCAATAGAATTTATACAAGATTTAACAAATCCAGACCTTTGGTTTTTGCTAAAAGCACTTATTGTAGCGTGCCTTTCTAGCGTAATTTGCGGTGTAGTTGGATGCTACGTAGTACTTAGAGGAATGGCGTTTATTGGAGATGCTGTAGCTCACTCAGTATTCCCAGGACTTGCTATAGCCTTCGTATTGCAAGGAAATCTGCTATTTGGAGGAGCACTCGCAGGAGTTGCAACTGCGCTAATCGTATCTATTTTTAGCCAAAATCGCAGGCTTCGCGAAGACTCATTTATTGGCGTATTTTTCGTATCTGCTTTCGCTCTTGGAATTGTGATTATTTCTAAAGCATCTGGCTACGCCGGCTCTTTGGAATCCTTCTTGTTTGGCTCGATTACAGGTATTCCTGATTCAGATATTGCTGTTGTTGCTTTTACTGGTTTGATTATTTTGGCTATATTATGCATGTTCCACAAAGAGCTTGTGTGCGTATCGATGGATCGAGAAACTTCGCGCGCAATGGGATTGCCAGTTGCATGGTTAGATGGAATGTTGTACGTGTTAGTGGCTATCGCTGTAGTTGTTTCCGTGCAAATTATTGGAAACGTGCTTGTGCTTGCTCTGCTTGTGACTCCTGCTGCAACTGCGCGACTGCTTACGGATAGGCTGCCAAGAATGATGATTTTAGCTCCTGTTATTGGGTGCGTTTCTTCGATTGTTGGAATGTATATTTCGTGGAGCTTTGATACAGCAACAGGCGGAACAATTGTGCTCGTAGCAACCGCTTTATTCGTGCTCGCTTGGGTGTGCTCTCCTAAACATGGGTTGATTGCAAAAGTGGGTCGTAGCGTAGGTTTATAGCGTGCGGCACAATAGACGTATGGTATCAAAAGGAAAACCTTCGCCAAGAAGTGCAGTAAAACCACTCAGTGATGAGCAAGTAAAGCTTTTAGCAAGTAAACACAATTTAGTTGATCCAACGTATTACTATCCAACAGGAAAACGTAAGCCAAATCAGGCAGAAATTGACGCGCAAAATCCTAAGGCTGCTGAAAGATTGTTAGAAGGAACGTCGCGCGTATTGCGTTCGCGCTGCAAAGTACGCGCGTGGGGATTGGAAAACGTGCCAGAAGAAGGCGTGTTTATTACAGCTTGCACGCATGTGACGATGTTTGACGTTTTCATACCTATGACTGCACTATTCCACCAAGGTCGTCGTCCGCGCTACATGGCAAAAGCGGAACTCGCTCACTGGCCAATCTTAGGCAAATGGTTTCAGCTTGTAGGCATGCAGTCGGTTCCTCGCAGAAGCGGAAAAGCGCGAGAAATAGAAGAAGAATCTATTAAAATCCTCACCAATGGCAGACCTTTAAGTGTATGGCCTGAAGGAACAGTTACGCGCGATCCTAAAAAATGGCCGATGAGCATGAAGCCCGGAGTTGGAATAATCGCTCTCGAAGCATCGCGTAGACTCGGACATCAGATTCCGCTATTTTGCGCTGTTGTGTGGGGTGCTGCAAGCATTAACCACTGGTGGCCGTGGCCAAAGAAAAATGTTGTAATGTGCTACGATACCCAACTCGATTATTCCGACTTGCTGCAGGGAAGCGAAAATTGGGGAGAGCTACCTCCTCTTGAATCTGCTGAAGAGTTGGCTCGTCGCGTGCGTGTGCGTATGACGCAGATTATGGAAGAAATTCGTGGAGAAAAATCTCCTGCAGGATACTTTGATTACAGGCAGATGAAACGCGTTACGGAAGAATAAAAAATATACAGAAGAATAAAATAAAGTATCTTTTATAAATCCCGTAAAGCGGCATGTGTAGAATTATGTAATAGTGTGATTACAAATAAATAGCTATACAGTAGCTTATAAAACTCACAACCGAAAGGCAGGACGTAAAACATGAACGTTACGGTGTTGGGTGCTGGTGCTTGGGGAACTGCGTTTGGACAAGTACTTGCGGATGCAGGAAATCAAGTGACAATGTGGGCAATAGAGCCGGAAATTGTTGAAGGAATTCGCGATCATCATCATAATGGCGTGCGTCTGCCTAGCGTAGAAAAACTTCCAGAAAACATGACTGCAACTGGGGACCGAGCAGAGGCTGTTGCAAATGCGGATATTGTAGTCGTGGCGATTGCGGCACAGTTTGCTCGCGTTGCGTTGGAAGGTTTTGTGGGTTTGATTCCACAAAATGCGATCGTTGTTTCGCTGATGAAAGGCATTGAGCGCACAACCGGCAAACGTATGGATGAAGTTGTGTGCGAAGCTTTGAACTTACCGCGTAACCGTTTTGCTGCACTTTCCGGACCAAACTTGAGCAAGGAAGTTGCATCTCGCCACCCGGCTGCAGCGGTAGTTGCTTGCGCAGAAAAGTCTCAGGCAGAAGTAGTTGCAAAAGCATGCTCAAACAGCTACTTTAAAGCATTTGTGTCAACAGACGTAATCGGTGTAGAAATGTGTGGCTCGCTTAAAAACGTGGTTGCGCTCGCAGTTGGTATGGCTCGAGGTGCAGGATATGGCGAAAACACGGCGGCTATGATTGAAACGCGCGGTTTGGCAGAATTGACGGCATTGGGCGTAGCAGAAGGCGCGGATTCGCGCACTTTTGCAGGTCTTGCTGGCTTTGGTGATTTAGTTGCAACTTGTGGATCTCCTCTAAGCCGCAACTATACTTTCGGTGCAAATCTTGGTAAAGGCATGAGCGTTGAAGAAGCAACTGCCGTGAGCAATGGTGTTGCAGAAGGCGTGCCAACCACAAGCGCAGTAGTTGCAATGGGCAAGCGTTTGGGTGTTGCAACTCCGCTTGCAAGTGCAATGGCTCGCGTGCTTGAAGAAGGAATTTCCTGCCAAGAAATGCTCGCAATGCTTTTCGACGACGACGTTTGCGAAGAGTAAGTAGCGTTTGCGAAAATAATCAAAACTAGTCCAAAATAATTAGAATAATTCAAAATATATAAAGGAAAAAAATGACGAAAAAGCGTGTAGTGTTCTTGTATGGCGGTAAGGCAGACGAACATTCGATTTCTTGCATATCTGCTGCTGGAGTGCTCAGTGCTGTAGACGAAAATCGTTTTGACATTGTGCGGATCGCAATCACAAAACAAGGCGAATGGATTGTTGGCGGCGAAGATCCGCGAAACTTCCGTATGGAAGAAGGAGAGCTTCCGGTAATAACAAAAACTGCTGGAACGCGCGATGTTGTGCTAGACCCTGCCAAAGGCGCAGACGGATTTTTAGCCCGCGAAAATGACGGTACACTTACAAGTTTGGGTCATATTGACGCTGTTTTCCCAGTTCTTCACGGTCCGAACGGTGAAGATGGCACTTTGCAAGGCTTGCTAGAAATGATGCAAGTTCCATACGTTGGTTGTGGAGTATTGGCTTCGGCTGCGTGCATGGATAAATACTATGCAAAGCAACTGTTTAAAGCTGCCGGAATTAATGTTGCTCCTGGAATTGCACTTGATGCGCGCAAGTTTGCAAGCGACGCGGAAAATCGCTTTGATGCATACGCAGAAGAAATTCTTGCGCAAGTTGAGGCAGCAAAACTCGAGTATCCGCTTTTTGTAAAGCCAAGCCGCGCAGGTTCCAGTTTTGGAGTTACAAAAGTTGAATCGCGCGATGCTAAAGCCTTAGCAGAAGCCGTTTTTGAAGCTTCAAAGCACGATTGGCGAGTGTTGGTAGAGCAAGGAATTGATGCGCGCGAAATTGAGTGCGCGGTTCTTGCAGCTCGCGATGGCGAGGAGCCGAAAGCAAGCTGGCCTGGAGAAGTTGTGCTCGACAAGCGCGAGGCTGGTGAAGACCAGTTCTACGATTTTGACAGCAAATACATGGATTCCGCAGCTTCGCACGTTGAAGTTCCAGCAAATCTTCCTGCGGAAACTTTGGAGCTAGTGCGTAAAACAGCGCTCGCAGCATTCAAAGCAGCAGACGGTAGAGGATTAAGCCGTGTTGATTCGTTTGTGACTCCTGAAGGTCATGTGATGATCAATGAAATCAACACAATGCCTGGATTTACGCCAATTTCCATGTATCCAAAAGCTTGGGAAGCAACCGGAATAAGCTATAGCGATTTAATTACAAAGCTTATTGAAGGTGTTTTGAAATAATTTAATCAACTGTAAAACAGCAACAAAAGCAGAAACAAAAAGCAGCAATTAAATCAGCAGCAAAAGCAGCAATAAAAAGGAATAAGTATGCAAGATTTGCAAAATTCATGGCGCGACGACACTTATTTGTTAGCGCGCAAACGTCAAGGAACTATTGGCATGTCTTTATGCGTATTCCTCGTAGTTTGGATTGCTGTTGCCTATGTTCTTGGAGTTCTTTCTTCACAGTTTGTGCCTAAGAGCATGCTAAGCGACTCTCTTAACACATTACTTGTGTCGGATATTTCGCAGTATTTAGTCGCTTTGCCAATCGCAATGCTTATTATGCGCACTGTTCCTGCGGCAAAAACCCGACAATTCTCTATGAAATTTAGCCAATTTGGCGGATTCTTTGCTGTGTGCATACCGATTATGTACATTGGTAATATAGTTGGCGTTTTCCTAGCAACAGTTCTTAGCGGTGGCAAAGCAGAAAATCGCGTATCAGACACTATTGCAGCGGGAAATATGTGGGAAACCTTCATATTCGTGGTAATTCTTGCACCAATTGTGGAAGAATGGCTTTTTAGAAAACAGCTGCTTTCTCGTTTGCGCGCGTACGGAGAAAAGCGAGCTATTGTATTTTCTGCACTTGCTTTCGCGCTTTTCCATATGAACATTTTCCAATTCTTCTACGCATTTGGACTTGGACTTGTTTTTGGCTACATTTATATTCGTACGTCCAAGTTGAGCTACAGCATATTTCTTCATATGATTGTGAATTTCCAAGGAAGCATAGTTGCAATGTGGTTGGAAAAGCAGCTGGTTGATGCAAGCGGAAATATGATTAACGTAGAAAAGATGTCTCGTCAGGAATTAACTAGACTGCCAACCGGTTTTATTCTAGCTGGAATTTATGGGATGTTTATGATTGCCATGCTTATAGTAGGCGTGGTTTTGCTAGTTCGCCGCCGCAAGTATCTTGTATTCTTCAATGCTCCGCAAGAACTTCCGAATAAAGCTGGCAACAAAGCATTGTACGGAACTGTTGGAGTAATAGCATTTTTGATTATTTCAATACTTCTTAATTTGCTAATGTTATTTGTGTAAAAGCGAGTAAAAAATAATCGCATAAAAATAAAATATAAAATAAATCAACGAAGGAGGCGAAAGTTATGCAAAGCAATCAGTCGACTAAAACTATTCGCGTAGGCCTACTTGGGGCTGGAACTGTTGGGTCTCAAACAGCGCGACTAATAGTTGAACAGTTCAATGAGCTTAAGAAGCGAACTGGCGCTGAAATTGAGCTTGCAGCAGTTGCATGCTTACGCCCGGAAGAAGTTGACGCTCCTTGGATTAAGCGTGATTTGCTAACTACAGACACTGCCTCTTTGTGCGCTCGCGAAGACATTGATATTATAGTCGAGCTTATTGGCGGACTTGAGCCGGCTCATACTTTTGTAAAAAGTGCGCTATGCCACGGAAAATCTGTTGTTACTGCAAATAAAGCGTTGCTTGCGAAGTTTGGTCCGGAATTATACGAGTGTGCAGAAAGTCACGGAGTTGACTTGTACTTTGAGGCGTCTGTAGCAGGAGCGATTCCTATTGTTCGACCGCTTCGAGAGTCGCTTATTGGTGACAAAATTACGCAAATTTTCGGAATTGTAAACGGAACTACCAACTATATTCTTGACGAAATGACTGTGCGCGGACTTGATTTTGATTTGGCTTTGCACGCGGCTCAAGAAAAGGGTTATGCTGAGGCAGATCCGACCGGAGATGTTGAAGGTTTCGATGCTGCAAATAAAGCTGCGATTCTTGCAACTCTTGCATTCCAAATGCCAGTAAGTATTGACGACGTATCCGTTGAAGGAATTAGCGCGATTACTGCTGAAGATATTGCTGCAGCGAGCGCGGAAAAGCGTGTAATTAAGCTACTTGCAGCAGTCGAAAGGCATTGCGACGGTAAGTCAAAATCGGATGGCGGAGTAAGCGTTAATGTGTATCCGGCGCTTGTTGGTGCGGAGCACCCTTTGGCGTCGGTTCACGGCAGTTTTAATGCTGTGTTTGTGAAGGCGCAGGCTGCAGACGATTTGATGTTCTACGGACGCGGTGCCGGCGGCGCTCCAACTGCAAGTGCTGTTGTTGGAGATGTTGTTAGTGCTGCTCGAAATCTTGTGCGTGGATGCGCAGGTTTTGGCGTGCCAATGTACAACAAGTATGTGCCGGCTTCTAGCGAGCAGACTAGAGCGGATTTTGTGATTCGTTGCAATATGGAAGATACTTCTTTGGCTTTGTGCAGCGAAGTTATGGATGTTTTTGTAGATCATGGCGTTGCAGCTGAACGTTTGGCTTCGGCGTGCCAAGCTAAGTATGCGCAAACTGAAGCTGATTCGGATTGCCCACAGTGCGGTCTTGGTGGACCTGGCAGTGTGCGCGTGCTTGTGCGCGAATGTTCGGAAGCTGCAGTTCAAGCTATTTGTGAGGATTTGCAGAAGTTGGATGTTGTGTGTGGAAAGCCGCTAGTTTTGCGCGTTATAAAGTAGAGAAGCTGCAGGTGATCGTATGAAGCCAGTGTGTAACAGTGTTTCCGTGCGCGTGCCAGCGACTAGCGCAAATCTTGGTTCTGGTTTTGATACAGCCGGTATTGCGCTTGATTATGCGGATTCTTTAGTTTTTACTCTGGATGATAATCATTCTAAAAATTCGCTTGATTCGCTCGATTATGCTGGAAACGTGCGCGTAATTATTCACGGCGAAGGCGAGGATACGCTTCCAAAAGATGAAACGCATCTAGTTGTAGCGACTTTTCGCAAAGCTTGTAAAATATTTGGTCTGCCAAACTTGCGATTTACGTTAGAAGCGCATAATCGGATTCCGCAAGCGCGCGGTATGGGCTCTTCTGCAGAAGCGATTGTTGCTGCAGTTGCTGCTGCTTGGGCTTTTGCGCACGAAGGTGATCTTAACCGCGAAGCAATTTTCGAAATCGCGGCCGCAATTGAAGGTCATCCAGACAATGTTGCTCCTGCAGTTTTTGGCGGTTTGACGATGAGCTGGAAGCTTGATGCTGGGGAAGGCAAAGGCTCTGTGCGCGTGGCTGGAGATTGCGAAGCTCCGCTTTCTACCGGTTTTCATACTGTACGATACAAAGTTTCGCAAGATATTTCCGTGTCTGTATTCGTTCCTGATTTCGAGCTTTCTACAGAGCTTGCTAGGCGCGCGCTTCCAGCAAAAGTGCCGTATGGTGACGCAATATTTAACGTGTCGCGAACTGCAATGCTACCGGTTGCTTTTGGTGAGTTAAATAGCGATTCTGAAAATGAATTAGGCACAGTAAAATCTGATATTTCGAGAAATGCGTTACTTTTTGCAGCAACTCAAGATGCTCTTCATCAACCGTATCGTGCAAATCTTATGAAAGATTCATGGAAGCTAGTGGAAACGTTGCGCGAGCATGGTTTTGCTGCAGCGATTTCGGGAGCAGGATCGTGCGTTGCTGTATTTTATGCAGGAGACGCTGAGTGCAACAAGAGTGCAGCTCAAAAAATCGACTCAATTGCTGAGCCGTGGCTTTCGCGTGCTGGCTGGCGTGTTTTGCATGTGCAGGTTGATTCTATTGGCGTTGCAATAACTCGCGAATAACCTATGTGAAGTTGTAATGAAGCAACAAGTCAATAAATTGTGGTACAATTAGTTAATGGTTATTAGATTTGATCCCAAATCTGCATACAAACATTTTGATGAAGATCATCTAAATGAGGAAGAGATACGAAAAGCTATGGCTGAACCTATATGGTTTGCTTTAGTTAATCCTAATGATGTGTCAAATCCGCCTAGTTCAAACGGAACATTCGTTGCGCTAGTCATATGTTTAAGGCATCCAGGTGCGTGGAAGGATGATTTAATTGAAGTGCTTGCAAGACCTCAAGGTAAAGATTTTTTGGTGTTTCACGTAGAGCATCTGACTGATAAATGGTTTAAATATTGGAAAAGATGGGGCAAATGAGGTGAGTGAAATGGATATGTATGAGAATTTAGCTGATGAAAATGTGTCTGTTCCAAATAATCCTCCTGTAATGCAATTTTCTGGCGAAGAAGCTGCAAAAATTATGCAAACTTTGCTTTCTGAAGATTCTGATGCAACTGAAATATTTGCATCCTTATCTGGACCAGGAAGACCAAATTCAAAAGAAAGGCGCGAAAGCAGTGTTCAAGAGCGTTTTCGTGTACCTAAATCTTGGAGTGAATATATTTCTCGCGCTGCTAAAAGAGATGGCATGCCAAATAAAAGCAAGTATTTACAGTCTTTGATTTTGAGAGATGCTCAGATGCATAATGAACAATGCCAGCTACAGGCAGTATTGCAGTAACCAGAAAATAGACTGTGTGAAGGATAAAAAGGAAGAGTAAGGTATGACAGTTTCGTTGATTTTAGCCTCGCAGTCTCCTTCGCGTAGAGCGGTTTTGGCGGCAGCGGGCGTGATTCCGGTAATTCACGTAAGCGAAGTGGATGAGCTGGCGGCTTTGCGTGATGCCGCTAGTGAGCGAGGTACGAGCGTTGAGCAGTTGAACGTTGAGCAGCGAGTTTCTATTTTGGCTCGTGCAAAAGCTCAAGCTGTGTACCATGCGTGGAAACTTGTGGCGGATGCAGCCGCTTCAGCTAGTGGCGATTTAGTTGTGGGGTATCCGCTGGAAGCTGAACCTGCGGGATCTGAATCTTCTGAATCTGCTGGTAATGCTTTAGCAAGCGATTCGCAATCAGACGTAACGCATAACGTAGATACGGCGCAAACTCGCGATTTTTCAGGCGTTACTGTTCCTACAAAAACTTTCGATATTCACGATTTTGCATATACGAGTAAATCTTCTCATGATTGTAGCGGTGTGCTGATTGTTGGCTGCGATTCCATGTTCTTACTCGATGGTGAGTGCTACGGAAAGCCGCATACTCCTGAAGTGGCATTTGAGAGAATCAAGCAGATGAGTGGAAAAACAGGACAATTGTGGACTGGTCACTGCTTAATCAACGCAAAAACCGGCAAAACTATTTGCAAAACAAGTCATGCAAGCGTAACTTTTGCGCAAATGAATGACGCGGAAATTCGCGCGTATGTAGCAACTGGTGAGCCTCTGGAAGTGGCAGGATCCTTTACGTTAGAAGGTTTTGGCGGAGCTTTTATTGAAAGCATTAATGGAGATCCTCACGGTGTTCTTGGAATCAGCTTGCCGCTGCTGAGACAAATGGTTTCGGAGCTTGGATACGCTTGGCCGGATTTGTGGAATAAGGAAAGCTTGGAAGAAACTGGCGAAAAGAATGATCCGACTTCCACGGAAGTGCCTAAAGAAAATGTGCATCAGCCGGGAGATGGCTGGGTGCATTGCGATTGTGGCCGCAGACATTGGGGTCATAACGGAGCTGCTGGAGTGCTGCTTGCTAGGCGAGATGCTGAAACTGGTCGCGTGACGCACGTTGTGATGCAACATCGTGCTCTTTGGAGCGCTGAAGGTGGCACTTGGGGCATCCCTGGTGGCGCAATTTCCGACGGAGAAAGCGCGATTGAGGGCGCGTTGCGTGAGTCTTTCGAGGAAGCAAATATCACTTCGGGAGATATTGAAGTTGTTGGAGCTTACCGCGAAGATCATGGAAATTGGTGTTATACAACGGTTTTTGCGTTTGAAAAGCCGGGGCATAGTGTGAATCCTTGCGCGCACGACGACGAGAGTATGGAAATTAAGTGGGTGCCGATTGACGACGTGCCTAAGCTGAAGCTGCTTACGGCAATGCGCACGGATTGGCCGTCATTCCGCGCTCGTCTCGATTCTCTTGCCTCGATTCGCTAGTTGAGCAAAGGTAGTTGCGCAAAGTTAGCTTCAATTTGGAAGTAGACTTCCAACTTGCGAAATTTTATTTAGAGTATTGTTTTGGGAATTAACTTTTTTATTTTATCTACGTGTTTGCGTTGCTTTTAATCTATGAAATCTTATAAAATACTACTTATGCGCTGGTACATGCTAGTTTTCTGCTAGTTGTTAGATGTTTTGTGGCTTGTGCTTGATTTTGTAATTTTGCTTGTGATTCATGGGTTTTGTGTCAAGCGCATAGAAATAAAGTAAACAAATCAAATAAAGCAACTAATTGCGTAAATTTGCGTAAATATTAGGGGGCAATTATGTCTAATGCATCAAATATTAAAAAAGATATTATTACAGCAAAAGGCTTTACAATTCAGGTTTATACGGAAGATTTTAGGAATGATTACGTTAGTTTAACCGATATTGCGAGATATAAAAACAAAGAAGAGCCTAAAGATGTTGTTAAAAACTGGCTGAGAGTAAAGAATACTATTGAATTCTTGGGATTGTGGGAGAGTATTAACAATCCGAATTTTAAAGGGGTCGAATTCGACTCCTTTAAGAATGAGGCTGGTTCTAATGCTTTTACTTTATCTCCTAAAAGATGGGTAGAATCAACAAATGCTATTGGCATAGTTTCCAAATCTGGTAAGAATGGCGGAACTTACGCTCATAAAGATATAGCATTTAAGTTTGTGGCTTGGATCTCAGCAGAATTTGAACTATATATTATCAAAGATTATCAAAGACTTAAATCTGATGAGGGTTCCAGGCTTTCGTTGAATTGGAATTTGAACCGTGAGATTTCGAAGATTAATTACAAGATTCATACGGATGCTATTAAAGAATATTTGTTGAAGGATTTGACTTCTGAGCAGTTGATGTATAAGTATGCAAATGAAGCAGATTTGTTAAATGTTGCATTGTTTAATAAGACTGCTAAGCAATGGAGAGACGCAAATCCTAAGTCAAAAGGAAACATTCGAGACGAGGCGAGTATTAATGAACTTCTGGTATTGGCGAATATGGAAAGCTATAACGCTGTTTTGATCTCTAAGGGTTTGCCACAGGCTGATCGAATGGCGGAACTTAGAAATTTGGCGCGAACGCAGATTTTATCTCTTGAGAATTTGAATAATCCTGGAATAAAGAGTTTGGATTCCGTGCTAAAAAATTGAGTCTAATCACTTTTTAATTCTGCACTTAATGCTGATATTTACCTCGTCTTCTGGTACGTGTGCAGTACAGTTTCCGCGCGTGTCTTGATTCTCTTGCCTCGACTCGTTAGCTGTGCAAAGGTAGTTGCGCAAAGTTAGCTTCAATTTGGAAGTAGACTTCCAAGTATGAGTTAGTTTTGCGGAATCTGAAAGCAGACTTCCAACTTTTGCCAATTTGCATTAGGCTTTTTGCATGCTTTTATTAGTTCGATTAGCCATATTTTGATAATCTCTGGCACAATGTGATAATATTTCGTATACGAAAGTATTGAGAGTTGGGAGATAATATTTATGAAGGTTTTAGTGCATCCTAGAGTTATTCGAAAACGACCTTGGTTCAGCGAAACTGAAGTAATAAATATGTGGAACTCATCTTGTAGAGAGCTTCCCAGGCAAGGTGAATATGAGCCTAGTCAGATGCTTTCATTTGCTTGGGATTCTCGCGGAGTTATTACGGAACTTATTGCATATAAGGGCGAAGATGGGGAATGGATTATTTTTCATGTAGTGCCTGCAACTAAAAAGTTTCTTGCTGAAATGGGATTTAGTCAAGAAGAAATTAGACAAATTTTTGGTAGAAGATAGGTAGGAGTGATTATGGCTAATTTTCGTGGTGAAGGTGGCATTGATGTCACTGATGAAATGCTTGATAAATGGGAAAGTGATGCTGAAAAAGGCAAATATCACGGTAAAGCTGGTAATTTGCGTATTAAAAAGCCGCTCGGCAGACCGCCTCTTTACAAAGAAGCTATGTTGCCTATAACTTTTCGTATATCTGCTGAAGATGCTGATGCTCTAAAGGCTTCTGCCGATAAGCAGGGTGTGAAAGTTGGGGACGTTGTGCGCGAAGCATGCAAACTGCTTCTTGCTCAAAAAGCAAGATGATTACAAAGTGTTGTGATTACAAAGTTCTACGATTGCGCGCGGATTAATCACCCCAAAATAGCGGCGATTACTGCTATGCAAATTGGGCTAGTGACAGTAGAAAACAGTATGCCGTCGCGCGCAAAACTTAAGCCGACGTTGTAGCGCGCAGCATAATTGTAAACGTTTTGACCGGTTGGAAGCGCAGCCAGCACAACGCACGCGTACAAAGTTGCCCCGCGAAAACCCATAACAAAATAAGCTAGCAAAAATGCAATTGCAGGCATAATAAGATTTTTTAGCACAGCAACAGTGGCAATAGCAGCGCGATTGGAATCTTTTCGTAAAGGTTTGCTTCCGTAAAGCGACATTCCAAAAGCCATTAAAATCATTGGAACTGCAGAATCGCCAATCATCTTAATTGGATCGTAAAGAAAATTAGGAACAGGGAAGTAGCCAACTTTTGCGGAAATTGCAGAAATAATAATTCCACCAAGCGAACCAATTAAAAGTGGCTGTTTTAAAGGCTGCTGAGCGATGCGTTTAAGCGAACATTTTCCAGTAGTTGTAATGTCGAGAACCGTCAAACCAACAGGAGTAAATACAGCCTGTTGCATAACTAAAATCGGAGCAACAAGCGCAGGATTTCCCAAAATATAAGTCGCAACCGGCAAGCCAATATTGTTTGAATTTAAATAAAGAGAATTGAGAGCACCTATAGTGCAGTCGGCTGCAGGAAGATGGAAGCAAAAGCGATTAAGCAGCACGAACGCAACTCCAACAATCATTGCAGAAAAGAATGCAACAAAAATCGAAGAGTGAAAAATCTCAAAAATAGGCTCTTTAGAAAGTATTGCAAACATTAAGCAAGGGCTGGAAACGAAAAAACTTACGCGATTTAGGACCATTTGAGCCTGTGAACCGCCAACGTGCATGCGAGCAGTAACGTAGCCTGCAGCAATAACAATGCCAATTACGCAAAAGCCTTGCATTGCGCTGATTAAGCCCATTTCTTGCCTCCAAAATTCGTTAATTGCACGCAAATTGCATGCGTGCGAACCTATGTTGTAACTATAGGAGAGATACGCAACTTTTATGTGCGTTATGGATGAGTTTGAAATTATTGGAATTTTTAGTAACTGCTAATTGGCTTAAAACAGCGATGCAAATTTTAATATTCAACGAGTCATATATTTGACTCGGCAATATGGCATACTAGAGAGCGGTGGCACTGCAAGCCGCCAGGCAATCGATGGCGTCGATCCCCTCGTGAGCGTTTTCCGAGGCTGGCGTCCGCTGTCGCGCAGCTAGACTTTGTAAAGAGCTTTGGGGTGGCTCGCGCACGTGCGTGCTCAACTTAAAGCCAGGGATGCGAGACGATGCAGCGTCTCGTGAGGAGCATAGTGCCCAGAATAATAAGAGAACGCTTCAATGAATTTGAAGCTGAAAATAGTAGAACTGTGTCTAAAACCGCTACTTCTGCGGAAATGTCCGGAATAATGCAATCTACAGATTTTGCGAAAAGTAATATAGCTGCCGGCGATACTTTGCAGCAAAGCTCTGGCGTTACGCGTCGCCGTCGCGGTCGACGAGTTACTCGTGGTGCCGGTGCGGCTGGAGAAGCAATGGAACTAAAAGTTGAGGATTCTAGTACGAAGGATTCTGAGCCGCATGTTGTTAAATCGCGCCCGATAACTTCGCTCCTATTCCAGGAGCCAGTTCTTCCTAAGGTAGTGAACAATCGTAGTGAAGAAAGCAGCAGTTCTCGTAATGACTTGCGTGACAACTCGCGTGATGTCTTGAATGATGATTTGCGTGATGATTTACGTGATATTTCTCGCGGAAGGCGCAACAGCCGCAACGGCCGCGATAGCCGTGATAGTCGCGATAGTCGCGATAGTCATGATAGCCGTGATAGTAGCGAACGCAAGTCACGTTCTGAAAGACGTGAGAATTCAAGCGAAATAAAGCGTGATAGTGGCAGAGGGAATAGTCGTGAAACATCGCGTGAAACAAGTCATTCTATGTATTCTCAAGATTCTGAGTACGCTAAGAATTTTCAGGATTCGCAAGATGATCGCGATGAAAAAACTCGCAAAAGCCAGCGTTCTCGCCGTTCTCGCAGATTGAATGCTGTTGAGCGACGTGCTGCAGCTGAAGTTGAGCAAATTGAAGAGGATCTTGCATACGACAATATTGTTTATGCTCCCATTGATACGCGCATCGATGAAACTCTTGATGTTAGCGATATTTTATCTGCGGAAAATACTTCAAATAGGCGTTCTAATCGTCGCAATATGTCGAATAACATTTCTAATGATGATGACGTTCGAAATGAAAATGGTGCAGTAGACAGCAGAGGCGGTAGCAATAGCAGAGATAACAGAGATAGCCGCAATAGCAGTGACGAAGGCGATAACAGAGGTATAAACGACGATTATAATGCAAATAATGGCAACGATGACGATGAAATAATGATTACGCGTCGCCGTCGTCGCCGTCGTAGCTCTCGCACTGATCGAAATGAAAGTCGCAACGAAAGTCGCGATTTTGACATCGATATTTCTAACGATCTTGACGATGACGCAAATTCTCGCACAAAACGCACGAGAATAGATGAAGTTTCTCAAGAAGATCGCGATTTAATTCCAGATCCAGAAGAACTTCGTGAGCAAGATGAGGAAGAAACTCTTTATACGCGTCGCCGTCGTCGCCGCCGTTCTAAATCCTCCGATGACGCAAATTCCGCGTCTTCTCAGGAAGAGTCATCCGACTACACTAATGCGAACGAAGACGACTTGACTTCTCGCCGCTCGCGCAAGCAGCAGTATATAGACGAAATTACGGATATTGAAGGCTCTACGCGACTTGAAGCAAAGCGCCAACGCCGTAGAGATAATAGGCGTGAGCGTAGCCGTCAAAACCTTCTTATGGAGCAAGATTTCCTTGCTCGTCGCGAAAATGTTGAACGATTAATGGTTGTTCGTGAGCGCGATCGCCACACGCAAATTTCTGTTATTGAAGACAATATTCTTGTAGAACATTATGTTTCTGATATTCAAGAAGTTGCTACTGTTGGAAATATTTATCTTGGGCGCATTCAAAACGTGCTTCCAAGCATGGAAGCGGCATTCGTAGATATTGGTCAAGCCAGGAATGGCGTGCTTTATGCAGGCGAAGTTAATTGGGATATGGCTCGTCTTGAAGGTCAGCCTCGTAGGATTGAGCTTGCGTTTAAGTCTGGTGATCCTGTGCTTGTGCAGGTTACTAAGGATCCAATTGGGCATAAGGGTGCTCGATTGACTTCGCAAGTAACTCTTGCAGGGCGTTTCTTAGTGCTTGTGCCATCTGGCGGCATGACCGGTGTGAGTCGCAAGCTTTCGGATCGAGAGCGCTCGCGTTTGCGTGCTATTGTGTCGAAGATTGCACCAAAAGATATGGGCGTTATTATTCGTACTGCTGCTGACGGCGCAAGCGAGGAGTCGATTGAAAAAGATTTAGATTCGCTTGTTAAGCAGTGGGAGCGCATTGAAGCTAAGCGCGAAGAATACTTGCATGGAAAGCGCCCTAAGCTGTTACAGGGTGAGCCTGATGTGGCAATTCGTGTTGTGCGCGATATTTTCAACGATGACTTCCAAAAGCTTATTGTTGAAGGCGAGGGAGTGCGTCAGCGAATTGATGAATATCTTGAGATGATGGCTCCAGATTTGCGCAGCAAGGTTGAATATTGGGATCCTGCTGAGCATGAAGGCAAGGACGTTTTCGATAAGTGGCAGATTGATAGTCAACTTCGTAAGGGTATGGAGCGTCAGGTTTATTTGCCGGCTGGTGGCTCTATCGTGATTGACCGTACGGAAGCAATGACTACGATCGATGTGAATACTGGACGATTTATTGGGCGTGGTAAGTCTTTGGAAGAAACGGTTACTCGTTGTAATTTGGAGGCTTCTGAAGAGATTGCGCGCCAGCTTCGTTTGCGCGATATTGGTGGCATGGTCATGATCGATTATGTCGATATGGTTATGCCAGCGAACCGCGATTTAGTTTTGCGTAGGCTTTTGGAATGCTTGGCTAGGGATCGCACGAAGCATCAAGTTGCTGAAGTTACGTCTCTTGGTCTTGTGCAAATGACGCGTAAACGCGTTGGTCAAGGCTTAGTTGAAGCGTTCTCTGAAGAGTGTCCAACGTGCAAGGGACGTGGGTTTATTTTGCACGATGAGCCTACTGTTTCTTCGGAATATGCAGATCCTTACGCGCTTAAGGGCGGAGATCCTTTTGTTAAAACGAACAAGTATGGTCACGGAAGCGCAACGGAACAGCCTGCGCCTGTTAAGCAGCAGGGTTCTAGTGCGGAAGTGAGAGCTAAGTTAGCGCGTATAGCTGCCGCGTCTGTAATTACTGACGCAGCTCATAAATCTGAAGAAGAAACGCAGTATAGTAATTTTTTGAATTCTGATGAAGAGTCTGTATCTTCTAAGGCGGATGAAACTAGCGAAGTTGCGGATGCTGGCGAAACCGCGGAAACTAGTGAAGCGGATAAAACTTCTGAAGAATTAGTTGAAAATAATTTAGAGGATACTACGCAAGAGATTGCTGAGTATACTGCGGAGCAACCTACGCAAGAAACTATGCAGGAAACTGCGCAAGATAATACGCAGGAAATTATGCAAGAAACTACAGAAAATGATGATTGAGCCTCTGAATAGTGACTAAGTATATGCCTTGAGTACAATATTGAATATTGTCTGCATTGACTCATGAATCTAGCGACTTGACGTTAGTACATGGGTAGGTGTATTTTTGATAGTCGGTGTCTTGCCGCGCGCGTTTTGCTGTGCGCAAGGCAAAAGTAAGCTTTCAATTGAGCTAAGGAACGAATTATGTACGCGATTGTGAAGGCCGGTGGCCATCAAGAGAAGGTCGAGGTTGGCGACGCCATTCTCGTGAACCGTCTCGATGCAAAGAAGGGCGATACCGTGGAATTCCCGGTCGCGCTCGTTGTTGACGGTGCTAAGGTAACCTTGAGTGCCAAGGATCTTGCTAAGATTACGGTGAAGGCAGAAGTCTTGAACGACGAAGCCAAAGGTCCAAAGATTAGCATTATGAAGTATAAGAACAAGACTGGTGTGGCTCGTCGCAAGGGTCATCGTCAGAAGTTGACTCTCGTCAAGATCACGGCCATCGCCTGATTGACGGTGTTATAAACCTGAAAGGACAGTGAGATGGCACATAAGAAGGGTGCGTCTAGCTCGCGCAACGGTCGCGACTCACAAGCGCAATATCTTGGTGTTAAGAAGTTTGGCGGTGAAGCTGTAGTGGCTGGCAACATTATCGTTCGTCAGCGCGGCACTAAGTTCCACGCAGGTCAGAACGTTGCTTTGGGCAAGGATCACACGCTGTACGCTTTGGTGGACGGCAATGTGAAGTTCGGTATTCGTCGCGACCGCAAGGTTGTTGACGTTGTTACCGCCTGAATCTTAGCTAAGCCTAAACAGATTCGACAATAAGTCGACAATAAAACGTTTAAGCCGCACCCCCGTTCGGTGCGGCTTTTTTGTTCTCGCATGTTCCCGAGAATTTAAGTGTTTATCTTCGAGTAAGGTAGCAGTATGAGTGATTTTGTAGACCGCGTAACAGTGCATGTAAAAGGCGGAGATGGTGGAAACGGATCTGCCGGAGTTCGTCGCGAAAAGTACAAGCCATTAGCAGGTCCAAATGGCGGTAATGGCGGTGACGGTGGTTCCGTTATTTTTGTAGCTGATCGTAACGCAAACAGCTTACTTGACTACCGCTTCATGCCTCACCGCACTGCAGAAAACGGTACGATGGGCTTAGGTGACACTAAAGACGGTTCAAAAGGTGCAGACTTAGTACTTCCTGTGCCTGTTGGAACTGTTGTTTTTACTGCACGCGGTGCTGTAGACTCTCAAAAGCGACCAGGCGAAGTTTTGGCGGATTTGCAACATGTTGGAGACAAATTCGTTGTGGCGCAGGGGGGTGCTGGCGGTCTTGGCAACGCAGCACTCGCAAACAAAACTCGTCGTGCCCCAGGATTCGCGCTTTTAGGCGAGCCTGGTGAAGAACGCGACGTAATTTTGGAACTCAAGTCTATTGCAGACGTAGCTTTAGTTGGATTCCCTTCTGCAGGAAAATCAAGCTTAGTTGCTTCAATTAGTGCAGCTAAGCCGAAAATTGCTGACTATCCGTTTACTACTTTGGTGCCAAACCTAGGTGTTGTAAGCTTCGGCAACTATCGCTACACAATTGCAGACGTTCCAGGCTTAATTCCAGGAGCTTCCGAAGGAAAAGGCTTAGGTCTTGAGTTTTTGCGTCATATTGAGCGCACAGAGATTATTGCGCACGTAATTGATTGCGCAACGCTGGAGCCAAATCGCGATCCAATTAGCGATTACCACGCTCTTGAGCATGAGCTTGCGCAATACGCTGATAAGCTTGAGCTTCCGTTGGGTGCAATCCCAATTCCAGAGCGTCCGCGCATTATTGTGCTAAATAAAGTCGATGTGCCTGAAGCTAAAGAATTGGCTGATTTTGTACGCGGTGAATTTGAGAAAATGGGATTGACTGTATTTGAGATTTCTACCGCGTCTCACGAAGGCTTGAAAGAGCTCGGTTTTGCGCTTGGACGATTGGTTGAAAAGATGCGCGAGAAGCTCGCTGCCGAGGAAGCAGCGCGTGAAGAAGAGCGTGTTGTCATCCAGCCGCTTGAGCAGCAGACTTCAGCTTTGCGTCGTCGCCGCGATGATGGACGTGGAAATAGCGCAGACTTTGAAATTAAGCGCGAAGAAGATAGGAATGGTGATTTTTGGTTCACTGTTACTGGCGCAAAACCTGAGCGCTGGGTTATACAAACGAATTTCGACAACGACGAAGCCGTTGGTTATTTGGCAGATCGCTTAGCAAAGCTTGGTGTTGAGGACGAATTGCGCAAGAAGGGAGCGCGTCCAGGAGACGAAATTCGTATTGGCACTGGGAATCATATGGTTTGTTTCGATTGGGATCCAAGTATTGCTGCCGGTGCAGAAGGATTGGACGGTGCTAATTTGGGTGCGCGTGGCAAGGATTTGCGAATTGAAGCGAACGATCCTCGCGGAGCAAGGCGCACGAATGCTGAGCGTAGACGAGATTATCACAGCATGATGGATGCAAAGAGCGCAGTTCGAGACGCGATGATGGCTGAGCGAAAGTCGGGTCACTGGGCGGATCCTTCTGTGGATGACGATCGCCATGATGAAAATAGCTTGTTTGGTCGTGGAGAAGAGCAGAAAAACTAGAAAAATCAAGGTCAAGGGGAATCTTATGAATAATCCAGAAATTGAGCTTACCGAAGATGGGGTTCGGTGTTCAATTCGTGAGGCGCGCACAATCGTTGTAAAAGTTGGCTCAAGCTCACTTACGAGCGCGTCCGGTCAGCTGGATGTGCAAAAGTTGCGCGCTCTTGTGACTGCAATAAGTCACGCGCAAATGCAAGGCGCTCGCATTGTGCTTGTGTCTTCTGGCGCAATTGCAGCTGGATTTGGTTTGCTCGGCTTTAATGAGCGTCCTAAAGATGTGCCAACTCAGCAGGCAACGGCTTCAGTTGGCCAAGGATTGCTTATGGCTCAATACGAAGCTGCATTTTCGCAATTTGGTTTCAGAGTCGGGCAAATGCTTCTTACGGCGGACGTTACTATTTCGCCGTCGCGCTACCGCAATGCGCAACGCACAATGCTACGTTTGCTTGAGCTTGGCGTAATCCCAATAGTAAACGAAAATGATGCACTTTCTAGCAACGAAATTCGATTTGGTGACAACGACCGTCTTGCAGCTCTTGTAGCAAATATTGTGCGAGCGGAAGCTCTTGTGTTGCTTACGGATGTGGATTCTCTTTATACTGCCCCACCTAGTGAACCGGGTGCTAAGCGTGTGAGTTTTATGCCAGATGTGACGCGCGCGATTGAAGAAGTGAAAGTTGGCGCAAGTGTTTCGGGCGTAGGTACCGGTGGTATGGTGACGAAGATGGAGGCTGCGCATGTTGCTGCAGTTTCGGGAATTCCAACTGTGCTAACTTGCGCTGGAAATGCTGGTCCGGCACTGGCTGGAGATGCTGTTGGCACTGTGTTTGCGCCGGTGCATACGCGCGATTCTTCAAGGCGACTTTGGATTGGTTTTGCTTCGCATCCGCACGGAGTCTTGGTGGTTGATGATGGCGCTGCGGAGGCGGTTCGCGGAGGTCGTGCGAGCTTGCTTGCGGCTGGTATTGTTGGCGTGCGTGGCGAGTTTTCGGCGACGGATCCTGTGTGGATTGACGATGAGCAGGGTAACCATTTGGCTAAGGGTTTAGTGGCTTTTGACGCGGAGGAAATTCCGGAGATTATGGGGCGTACGAGCGATGAGCTTGAAGAATCACTTGGCCGTCAGTATGCGCATCCGGTTGTGCACCGCGACAATCTCGTGCTTGTGTGATTGCTAGCGGCTTGTGTTTTGTCGATTTCACCAGATGGTTTTGTGTTTTCGACAGTTTCGCTTGTTTCGCTCGTTTCGCGGCTTAAGGTTACACTGTAAATCATGGCAGAGAATATTGCAGAAACTTCATCCTCAGAAAATTGGCGCGTATTAAGCGAGCGTATAAACCGAGTCGCTCCGAGCGCAACTTTAGCAGTAGACGGCAAGGCAAAAGCTATGAAAGCTGACGGCATTGACGTTGTAAGCTTTGGTGCGGGCGAGCCAGATTTTCCTACTCCTTCTTACATTGTTGATGCTGCAACACAAGCGTGTAAAGATCCGCGCAACTATCGTTATACTGCTACTGCAGGTTTATCTGAGCTTAGAGAAGCAATTGCTCGTAAAGTGCAGCGAGATTCCGGATACGAAGTTTCCTCAAATCAAGTCGTAGTTACAAACGGCGGAAAGCAAGCTGTGTACGAAGCTTGCCAAATTCTTTTAAATGATGGCGACGAAGTTATTATTCCAGCTCCGTATTGGACGAGTTATCCGGAAGCAGTAAAGCTTGCAGGCGGCGTGCCTGTGCCGGTTTTAGCAGGTGCAGATCGCGGTTTTGAGCCAGATATTGAGGCAATTGAGTCCGCTCGCACTTCACGCACGCGCGCAATTATCGTAACTTCGCCTTCGAACCCTACAGGTGCTATTTGGAGCGCGCAAACTATTCGCGCAATCGGCGAGTGGGCTGTAAAACACCATATTTGGGTTATTTCTGATGAGATTTACGAGCACTTGCATTACGACGGCATTTCGACTTCGTATATTGGCGTCGAGGTGCCGGAAATTCGCGAGCAGCTGCTGATTTTGAATGGTGTTGCGAAAACTTACGCAATGCCTGGCTGGCGTGTTGGCTGGATGGTGGCGCCGGAAGATGTTGCTAAAGCTGCAATTAAGCTTCAAAGCCATATGACTTCTAATGTTTCTAATATTTCACAGCGCGCAGCAATTGCTGCAGTCGGCGGTTCGCTAGACGTGGTTGCCACTATGCGTGAGGCTTTCGATGCTCGACGCAAAGCGATTGTGGAAGCGTTGAACAATATTGACGGCGTTACTTGCCCTCTTCCTCACGGTGCTTTTTACGCGTTTGCTAACGTTGAGGCACTGCTTGAGTGTCCGCTTGGGGAGCATCGCGAAGTGCCGCATACTTCTTCTCGATTTGCTGAAATGTTGCTTGACGAAGCGCATGTTGCTGCGGTTCCAGGAGAGGCTTTTGGTGCTCCTGGATATTTGCGATTCTCTTGCGCTCTTGCTGACGACCAGCTTGCTGAGGGCATGCGTCGCATGAAGAAGTGGGTTGAAGCTTAAGCAAGTATGTATTGCAAAATAAGAACTTGCTTGCCATGCAAAACGCGACACTCGCTTTTGTGCGATGATATAACGAAATCATGCCCATGAGATAGTATGTCTATCTGGCGGTTTGCTATTTCGTTCCTTTTGGGGTATGATGAGCAAGTTCACCTTAGGGATGTGGCGCAATTGGTAGCGCAACGGTCTCCAAAACCGTAGGTTGTGGGTTCGAGTCCCGCCGTCCCTGCCAGTTTTTTGTTCAAGTTTTTACACGAAGGATTCAAGCATGGCGCAGGCACGCAGTACTAAGAAAGCAGTAAAGCATAACTTGTTCGTGCGTATTGGCATGTTCGTTAAGCAAACTATTGACGAGACGCGCAAGGTTATTGCACCTCATGGCAAAGAGTTGTTTGCTTGGTCGTCTGCAGTTTTCATATTTGTTGTATTTTTGATGGCTTTCGTCACCTGCATGGACTTCGGTTTGGGTAAGTCCGTAATGTGGCTGTTCGGCTGAGTTGAAATTTTGAAGGTGTATGCAAGATGACTGATGAATTCAATCTCGAAGAAGCAAGTGAAGCTGATGAGGCTTTTGCTTCTCATGATGCTGACGAAGCAAACGAATCAGCTGTGAATAATGAAGTTGCTGCTTCTAGCGAGTCCGTTGAAGCTGATGTGGATGAGGAATCTGCTGATGTTGCAGCTGATGTAGCTGATGGCGCTGCTGCTGACAGTGTTGCTGATGTTTCTAACGAAACTGGCGAAACTAGCGATGCTGATGAAACTACTGATGCTGACGATGCGAACGAAGCCGACCCGACTGATGCCGGCGCAATCGCTGTAGCAGAATTTTCTAAGAAACTTCGCACTTTGGAAGGCAAGTGGTACGTTCTTCACACGTATTCTGGTTACGAAAAGCGCGTAAAAACTAACGTTGAATCCCGCGTGCAGAACTTTGGTTTGGAAGATAAGATTTTCCAGATCGAAGTTCCTATGGAAGAAGTCGAGAAGCATACGGAAAAGGGTAAGAAGGTTATTACCCGCGTGCGTGTGCCAGGATATGTGTTGATTCGCATGTGGCCGGATGAGAACGCTCGCCGCATTGTGCGCGAGACTGAGGGTGTGACTGGTTTCGTTGGTCCTTCTAGAGAGCCTGCACCATTGAGCCGCAAGGAAGTTGTGTCAATGATGGCTCCGATGATTGCTTCTGAAGCTTTGAAGAATGCTGGCGATAAGCCGGCTGCAGCACGTAAGCGTAAGGTTGAGGTTGCTTACAAGGTTGGCGATCAGGTAACAGTTACTGATGGTCCATTCTCAACGATGGCAGCTGTGGTTTCGGACGTGGAGCCTACAACTCAGAAGCTTACGGTGTTGGTTTCCATCTTTGGACGTGAAACTCCTGTGGAGCTTGGGTTTAACCAAGTTGAGCCGATTGTTTGAGCTGAAAGCCTAGGCTTTTGTAGCTAGCTTTTGTAGATTTTATAGACCGGGGTGCGTATTGCACTCCGGTTTTTTGTTTTGTTTATTTTTTGTTTTTTGCTTTGCTTGCTTTTGCTTAGTTTTGTTTATTTACCGCGACACGCCGTAAAATGGGGAAATAATCCTAAATTTTCTTGCAATTACAGTGCTTTTATCAATGTAAATAATAAATATTTCCAAATATTTAGTTTGGCTTGCAAATAGGCGTGGGGGGGGGTATAGTGCTGAGTGTTTGAGAAGAGCGTTTTTAGCAGAGAATTTTAGCGAGAATTCGAGTTTTTCAGTGCCGTTGTAATAACGACATTATGATATAAGAGGGCGAATTAGAAGGTAGGTGTATATGTTTAATTCGCATATATTTAGCCGTTTCCTTCGACTAGTGCGCTCAATTCGCCGTTCGTTATTTGCTTTTTTCGTGGCAATTACAATGTTGCTTGCTACTTTTGTGATTGCTCCAACTTATGCGTTGAGTGCTGGCGAAAGTGCTACTTCTACTGAGAAGGCTGAGGGTGCGAAGGCTGGTTCTACTAAAAACGATGGTGAATCGAATAAGCAGTCTGAGCAGAGTGAATCTAATAATACTACTGAGCCTAATAAGAAAAATACTGATACTTCAAGTACTTTAAATAAAGATAATAAGGAATCGAAGCCCGTTGAAAAGCAGCAGAAGTCTGATAGTAACAATGGTGTTGATAAGGCTAAGTCGACTGATTCTGATGTAAAGAAAAACGTTAAAGATGCTAAAAATAAAGCTGCTGATTCTGCGGAAGCTGTTAAAGGCACTGACAGAGGCGCGAATGAAAAGCCTGAACTTCCGGAAGCGTGCAAGAATAATAGAAGGTATAATACTCCTGAAAAATGCTACAGCATTACTTATGGTAATAAAACAATAAACATTAAAAGTAAGAATGGCGAGCCTTATAATAGGGTTCCTCAGATTATTATTCCAACAATAAAAGTTGCAGGTAAAGTGCAGCAAACATTACCTGCTGGCGTGTGGCTTGGGTTGGAAGAGTATGCTAAAAGTGATGATTCTGTAAAGTATGCTTTTTTCAAGGGTGAGAATGATAGCTACACTGCTAAATCTACGAAAAATAGCGATGGTTCTATACGTTTTTTTGCGAGCAAATGGTTAGTAGCTAATACATATAGGTTTTATGTTGTAATACATTATCCAGGTGGTTCTAAACCCAAAACTAGGATTAAAGCGATACTTGCTAAGGATGATTTGCCTAAGGCTCAGCCCGGTGATTTGTCGCTTAGCTTATACGATTTTGGGAATGCGCAGGATGGTGTTGCGGTAAGTGGTAATAAAATTATTATAAAACCAAAGTCTAAAGGTTCAGCTCCTAGCGGAGGTGCTGACGGCAGTACTACTGACAGTACTGATAAGAAAGATACTTACGATTCTATTAATAAGCTTTTTATTGAATCGAAATCGACAGATAAGCCTGGTTCTATCTATCACCGTATGATTTGCCATGAAAATGGTAGCGATAATTATACGTCAGACCGTGTTAATGGTTTGAGTTTAGTTACGCAGACTCAGTTCAAGCATATGGAAAATCAGAATCGACCTGATAAAAATGCAGAGAATTCTGCTGTGTATGAGAATGATGATTATACTGAGCGCTCTCAAAGCTGGATTAGTGGCACACCTAAAGAGACTGGCACTTTTGAGTGCAAAGTGTTTGCTATTAAGGATGTTGACTTAAAACAAGACTTATCAACTCATAAAGAGCCACAATCGTCTAAATTGGCAGAAGAGTTTGGCAAAAGAGTCAAAACTAATACAGATATGAAGTTATTGTTCGATAATCCAGAACGAAACATTGTTGAAGATAAGTGGGACAATAAAACATCTATTGCGAAAGGCGTTGACTGGGATTATAAGACTGTAATAATCCAGTTTGGAGATAAGCCAAAGCCAAAAATTGGTGATAATGATCTTACGCTGAAAGTGTATCCGTTTAAAAACGGCACGGGTTCGTTGCCAGCGGCGTTGACTAGCAGCAATAACAATATTTCTGCGATGCTCGGTATGGAGCTTAAGCCGTTTGTTGATGCTACTTCTGCGGCGGATAGCACGAAGAAGATTACGTTGCGCGTGCTGTGCTCGAAGAGCGAGAAGAAGAATAATGCTTCTGGTGGTAGTGGTACTTCTACTGGGGGTAATAGCTTTGCTGAAAGTGGTTCTGCTGGAAGTGGCTCAAGTGCTGCTAATACTAGCGGTACTGGCTCGCAATCTGAGCAATCTTCTGAATCGTCGCAACCTGCTGATGCTCTTGAATACAAGACTTGGAGCAGTAGTCCTGCAGGTCTGGTGTTGAGTGTGCCTGAGGATACGAAGCAAAATACGTGTAACTCTAGTAAAGAAGGGGAGGCGACTTGCGAGTCGGTTGATCCAAGTAAAAAAGTGGCTGCGCGAACTGATAAGGAAGTGAGCATAAAGCCGACTAAGGTTGGCGATTACCAGTGCGTTGTGTACGCGTTGAAGCCTAAAGCACTCACTACGTTTGATGATGCAATAAAAAATACTAAGGCTGACAGTCTAACGCCTGATTCAATAAAATCTGCGCTAACTGCTACTCCAGCGTCTTTTAAAGAAAAGAAGGATTTTGCTGCTTTCAAGCTCGATATTCACTTGGCGAGTAATTTTACTTTGCCGCACACGGGCGGGCAGAGTTGGAATTTGCAGTTTGGTATTCTTGCCGCTCTGTTGGTAAATCTGCTGGCTGCTGGCTTTGTGGTAAGTCAAAGTGAGCGCGCTCGCAAATTAATTTTGGGAAGGCGGCGAGGCTTATGCAATCACGTATGAAGCAGTTGTATATGCATTTACTCGCTGTGCTTCGCATAAGGCGACTACGTACGCATTTGCGCATCAAGCCTTCCTGTTTCGCGCATTGTTTTATTGCGTATTGTTTTATTGCGCAGTCTTTCGGGATTCGGGAGCGTGATAACACAAGGTAAATGCCAAAAATTTTAAAACTTTACTCGCAAGAGCATGATCAATGCAAACTAATTCTCTACTTGCTGTAAAACGGCATACGAAAGGAGTGAACATGAAAAAGTTCACTAATAAATTCGTGGCGGCGGTTGCGTCGCTTGCGATGGCTGGCACGCTGTGCGTCGCCGGCGCTGTAACTGTGGCTGGGGTTGCGTGGGCTAGTAAGCCGGGTGTTCCACAACCTTCTGTTAAAATGGATCCTAAGGCTCCGTGGGAGAGTAAAGCTCCGCAGAGCGGTAGTTTAACTATTGTTAAGTGCAAGAAAAAGGATGTCTCTACAACTACTACTACCGTTGCTTCGTCTAGTACTGCTAATGCGTCCGCATCTAATGAGACAGGCAAAACGCAAGATACATCTTGCCCTGCTGGTTTTGAACCTCTTAAAGATGTTAGTTTCACTGTAACTAAAGTTGCATCCATTAAGGAAGGAACTAATGATGTTACTTTGAATCTTGCTCAGTATGATTCTTGGCAGAAGATTGCTGGTATTGTTTCTAAGCTAAACGCTCATCCGGAAGAAGCTGGAGTTGTAACTCTTGGAACTGGAACTGATGTGCACAATATGACTGCTACAGACAAGGATGGTAAGTCTACACTTAATAATCTTTCTGTTGGTTTGTATAAGATTGTTGAGAAGGTTCCTGATGGTTATGGTGCTTACGATTTCAGTAGTTTCTACATGACTTTGCCTTTGATTGAACAGAAGACTGATAATGGCAAGACCACAACTGTGTATGAGTATAATCCTGTAGTTAAGCCAAAGAATATTGATCTTTCTTCTGCAATTAAGAAGAATGTTGATAAATCTCACATTTTTGCTGGTGTAAAAGATAAAATTTACTACACAATTACCGCAAAGGTGAACAAGACTAAGATTGACAAGGATTTGACTGAGAAGAATCTCAAGGATTACGCTGTGTTCGATGATGCTCCAACCTCAGCGTTTACAGAACCTAATAATCAGGGACTTGATGCTGCTGTGCAGTCTGTAAAGTTCGGTACAGGTAGTGATTCTACCTTTACTAAGGGTGAGAACAACGACTACACCGTTACTGCAATGGCTAATTCTGATAATGCTGAGATTACTACAGCTGGAGATACTAAAGGTCTTGCTGCTGGTCACACTCGCATTCTTGTGAAGTTCACTGAAGCAGGTTTGAAGAAAATTGCTTCTAAGTTGAATAACGTTGCTGCTGGATCTGAGGCTCCTCAAGTTGAGGTTGAGCTTGCGTTTGACATAAGTAAAGCCTTCAAGGATTCTACTACAGATAAGACTATTACTAATAAGTCTGGCTTCTTCCCAGCTCATGATGAGGGTACTACTGCACCGAATCCTATAATTCCTAATGTTGATGGCAGTAAGCCTACAGTCAAGTTTGGTTATTTGCAGGTTGATAAGTACAATTCTGAAGATGAGAGTAAAAAGCTTTCTGGTGCTGAATTCAAGATATTTACCGACAAAGGTAAAGCAGATTTGTGCACCAAGTCTCTTAAGGAAAATACAGCAGTAGATGCGAAAGATAGTCCTTGCAAGGCCGCTTCTGCATTTGATGAAACTACTGTTGAAGGCGGTAAATTCTCTAATCCTTACAAGGCTGAAGCTGGTTCAACGCTGTACGTTGTTGAGGTTAAGGCTCCTGAAGGATTTGCTTTGTCTCCTGTGGTTAAGGAAATAACTGTTAAGGATACAACTACCAACGATAATCCTGATACTTTGAAATTCCCTAACATTCCATTGCATGGTGAAAAAGGCGGTAACAAGTTCTGGTTCAATCTTCCTGCAACTGGTGCTGCTGGCGTGATTCTGTTTGCGCTTGCTGGCATGGGCTTGATTGCAGCAAGCGTGTTCCTCTACATGCGCAATCGCAAAGAAGAGGAACAGCAGCAGAACGCTTGATCCGCTTTCTAAAGCTGGTCTTGTAGTCTAATAGCAAAGTGTGAGTCTAGGGTTTACTGAACTAAATCCTAGACTCACTTGCTCTAAAAACGTGTGTTTTCACGCGTAATTTGAAACAAAATTTACGTGTATAAACGTTACAAGGAAGAAGCATGAAATTAAACGACGCTGTTGTTAAAGTATATGCTTTCTTCAAGCAACTCAAAGCAAAACCCGTCGCTTCTGCAACCGAAACAACACCAGCCTCCACAGCAACGCAAACCGCAGCCTCCGCAACTGCAACAAAACCCGCTAAAAAACCCAAATCCAAACTCCGCCGTATTTTAGAGCCAATCGTTCTCGCGCTTGCAGCGATTCTGTGCTTCACGTACCCGATTGCGTCAACGTTGTGGAATAACAAGGTGTCGAAGGAGATTTCTGTAGCTTATGATCGGCTGAGTCGTAAGCAGACTGCGAGCGCTAGAGAGAAGATTTTGAACGCGGCTCGTCGTTATAATGCGCGCCACAAGTCGATTATTACGGCTGATCCGTACGATGGCACGACGGATTATATGAAGACGCCGGAGTATAAGGAGTATGCGAAGCAGCTGGATGAGCCGATGGGGATTATGGGTATTGTGAAAATCCCGAAGATTGGCGTTAAGCTGCCGATTTACCACGGTAGTTCGCAGGAGGTTTTGGCGTATGGCGCTGGACACTTGTATGGCACAGATTTGCCGGTTGGGGGTAAAACGCGTCACGCTGTTGTGACGGCGCATACGGGTTTGCCAAATGCGACCATGTTTGATGATTTAGTGGAGTTGAAGAAGGGTGATTTCTTCTACTTTGACGTGCAGGGGGAGACGCTGCGTTACAGGGTATTCCGCATTAGCGTGGTCGATCCGCATGATATTAGGTTGCTTCAACGCGAGAATGGGCGTGATCTGGCGACGCTGCTTACGTGTACGCCGTATGGTGTTAATACGCAGAGATTGCTGGTGACAGGCTATCGCGTGCTGCCGGATCCTGTTTCCGCGCCGGGCGATAAGTTGCAGTGGCCGCTTTGGATGACGATGTTTGTGCTCGCGCTTATTGGTTGCGCTGTGATTCTTACGACGATGATTATTGCCGCGGTTCGCAAGCGCCACCGCCGTGCTGCTTCACTTGCTCATGCCAAACATATAACTGCTTAGAATTGCTGTAATGCAGCGTGTCGCGAAGATTTAGAGAAATAACACCTTGATTTTCGTGAAAATTCGGCATATATTTACCCCTGATTTCGTGAAAATTTAGCATAAATTGACATTGATTTTCGTGAAATATATACTATAAAACAATAGTATTTTCAACGGTTTTGTGGTAATTAAGAGTGGTGTTATATGTTAAGGCGAAAATTTTATCAAAAAATGCTCGATTGGAAGAATGCTGATCGCGGTTCAACAGCGCTTTTAGTAACAGGTGCTCGAAGAGTTGGGAAAAGTACTATAGTTGAAGAGTTTGCAAGAAACGAATACAAGTCTTATATTCTTATTGATTTTTCGCAAGCATCAAAAGATGCGCTTCGGCTATTTGAAGATTATCGTTCAGATTTAAGCACTTTCTTTACATACATATCTGCACTATATGGTGTGAAACTTTATAACCGTGAATCGGTAATGGTTTTTGACGAAGTGCAATTTTTCCCACAGGCTAGAGAATTTGTAAAACAACTAGTTGCAGATGGCAGATACGACTATATAGAGACTGGCTCGTTATTGTCTATTAAACACAATGTTGAAACAATATTGATTCCATCTGAAGAACAAGAAGAACGCATGTATCCTCTTGATTTTGAAGAATTTTTGTGGGCTTTTGGAGAAGAAAATCTATCGAAAGTTATTAAAGATTCATTTGATGAGTTAAATCCTTTGCCAGATGTTTTACATAAAAAAGCGATGCGACTTTTTAGAGAATATATGCTAGTTGGTGGCATGCCGCAGTCTGTAAATGAATATGTTGATTCGAGAGATTTTGCTCGAGTAGATAGGGTTAAGCGTCGTATTCTTTCGCTCTATAGGCAGGATGCTGCAAAGTTTGCAAAAGGTTATGAAATGAAAGTTATGTCTGTGTTTGATGGAATACCAGCACAGCTTTCCAGACATGAAAAAAGATATAGGATTACTTCCTTAGGTAAGAATGCTCGTATGCGTGACTATAAGGATGCGTTTTTTTGGCTTTCGGATGCGAGTATTACAAATAATTGCTACAAATCTACAGATCCAAATGTGGGATTGAATCTTAATGCAGATGATGCGTTAGTAAAATGTTATATGGCTGATACCGGTTTGTTGACTTCTATGATACTTTCAGATAGTAGTATTGCGTCTAATGATCTGTATAAAGAAATTTTATTTGGAAAAATCTCAATTAATGAAGGAATGCTAGTTGAAAACGTTGTTGCGCAACAGCTAATAGCATCTGGACATCGCCTATTCTTCTATTCAAATAGAGACAAAGAAAATTCGGAAAATACTATGGAAATAGATTTTTTGATTTCTAAAGCTTTTCAGGATTCTGCTGGCAAAATGCGTATATCTCCTATTGAAGTTAAATCTGGGAATGTGTTTAAAACAGTTTCTCTTGATAAATTTAAGAACAAGTTTTCAAAAAGAATTGGAACTAGTTATGTATTTGCTCCTAAACAGCTTAGCGTTAGAAAAGATTTGAATCTCGTAATATTACCACTTTATATGTGTGGATTGGTGTAGCGTTCCGACCTGCCTTTGCGCTGCTATGTAGTGCACTTATTCCTCACGGCTTAGCCGTTTGGCTGATTTGGCATGACATGCCGTAAATCAGGTACAAGCGCACTACATAAATGTGCTGTGCGTTTGTATTAAAACCGATTTTTTTGTTGCTTTTTATTTGTGGAATCTTATAGAATTATATTTATGCGCTGATGCATGCTAGTTTTGCTAGTTGTTAGATGTTTTATGGCTTGTGATTGATTTTTGGGAATAACCCTGATTGCTTGCGATTCATGGGTTTTGTGTTAGAAATGTAGTTTTTGTTGTACAGCGCTAGGTTTTACGCACATTTTTTAGGAGTGATCTTATGGTAGAGGGGAATAAAAATCTAATTATCGCTGACTCTAAAAACGCGTCTGTTGGAATGATAATAGACGCTGAAACAATAAAAGAGAAAATCTACAACATTCGTAATCAAAAAGTCATGCTTGATTTTGAGCTTGCTGAAATATATGGGTATACTACGGCAAGATTCAACGAGCAGGTAAAAAATAACATAGAAAAGTTTGATGATGACTTTATGTTTCAGCTAACTGCTGATGAGTTCAAAAACTTGATGTCGAAAAATTCTACATCAAGTTGGGGTGGTCGCAGAAAGCTTCCATATGCTTTTACGGAGCAAGGTATTTATATGCTCATGACTGTGTTAAGAGGCGAACTTGCCATAATTCAGTCGAAAGCGCTTATTAGAACCTTTAAGCAAATGAAGGATTATATTGTTGAAAATAAGGATTTTATTGGCGCGAAGGAATTAGCTAAGCTTGCGATTCAAACGAATCAGAATACTAATGATATAGCGGAAATAAAATCTCAAATGGCAACGAAGGAAGATTTTAATAAGGTAATGGATAATTTTATTAATCCAGATTCGTATAAACATTTTCTTCTTATGGACGGCAATAAAATAGAAGCGGATCTTGCGTATTGCAAAATATATAAATCAGCTAAGAAAAGCATTTACGTTGTTGATAATTATATTGGTCTTAAAACATTGGAACTATTACGGTTTGCTGGTGAAGGGGTTGAAATCGTAGTTTTTAGTGATAACGCTAGGAGCAAGAATATGCTTACGGAAAGCATGTTGGGTGATTTTGTAAGCGATTGTCCTGGTGTTGATTTGAAGTTTAAGACTGCTGGCAGAAAGTATCACGATAGGTATGTGGTTATAGATTATGGAACGGATGATGAGGCTGTTTACGTTTGTGGCGCTTCGTCGAAAGATGCTGGCGGCAAAATTTCGACTATTACGCGAATAGAGTCTTTGAATTTGCGCTTGTATCATGCGATGTTTGATGAGTTGTTAAAGAATCCTGAGTTAGAGTTTTAACATTTTATAATGTTCTAGTGTTTTGCGCTCAACTTGGAAGTAGACTTCCAACTTTTGCTGTTGCGCAAATGTAGTTGCGCAAAGGGAGGTGCGTATGACAACAATCTTTAACGTGGCATCGTACATCCTTGATATTGCTGGAACTATTACTACTATGAAGCTTCAGAAGTTAGCTTACTATTCGCAAGCGTATTCTTTGGCTACTACTGGATATCCATTATTTAACGAGGATTTTCAGGCATGGAGAAATGGTCCTGTTTGCCCAGAATTATTCGCATTGCATCGCGGTAAGTTTTTGATTCGTAAAGGGGAGTTTGTGCTTCCTAGCATTGATAAGTTGAATGATGATTCTTTAACAGATGGTCAAAAGCTTCTTGTGGAAAAAGTGTGCAAAAAGTTTGCTGAGTGTTCTGGTAGTGATTTGAGTGCTATGACACATCGTGAGGATCCATGGAAGAATGCTTATGATGGTGCTAATGGTTCGGCAATATGCGTTCAAAAAATTACTAAGGATTCTTTGAAAGAGTACTATTCAGTTCATAATTTGCTTAAGTAAATGTGATATTCTCTTGTTCTCTTATTTGCTCTGAGTTAGTTATAGCGTTGCTCGAGATTTGTGGAGTTTGTATTAAGAGCATAGAAGTAAAGCATGATATGGTAGCTTGAAAACAACGCAATACTTATAATTCATGCGAATCGTCTTACAAAGGGATTTT
This sequence comes from Gardnerella sp. DNF01159, assembly GCF_049244215.1. Taxonomy (NCBI): domain Bacteria; kingdom Bacillati; phylum Actinomycetota; class Actinomycetes; order Bifidobacteriales; family Bifidobacteriaceae; genus Gardnerella; species Gardnerella sp. DNF01159. The sequence goes on from NZ_CP058387.1 coordinate 236,207, forward strand.
TACAAGAGATAAGGGATGCGAGATGAGTAAGAATACGTATACTGCGGAAAATGGGTTCGTTATTACTGACGATATTGTTGATAAGTGGGCTGAGGAGGCAGAAGATAATTTTCCTGGTGCCACTATTACAGAGTTTGCTGGAAGAGCTTAGGAAGATGAAACTCAGCCGTTGAAACCGCGTACTGTTAGGTTAAGTGATACCGTTTGGCATTTAATCGAAGCCGATGCAAAGCGCAGAAAAATGACTGTGAGTGCGTGGACTAGAAACGCTATACTTAACGAATTGTCTACTGAGATAGCTGCGCAAAGATAGTTGCGCAAAAGTAGCTGCGTAAAAATAGTTGCAGATTTCGTAATGCAGCGTGTCGCGAAGATGTGGCATAATAGGAAGGCTTGTGACTGGAGGAGGAATCCGCTAGCACAGCACAGCAATACAAGATGCGGGAGGAAGCTGCAAAACAGCTTTATAGCAACGTTTCGTAAGTGCTTTACTTCTGTAAGAAGCGACTATATCAGCGTTTGCAACAACCGTTTGAACCGCTTGTACAAGAAAGAAGAACCATATTATGGCTCCGAAAAAGAAAGTCTCCGCGCTTATTAAGCTCGAGATTCAGGCTGGTAAGGCAAATCCAGCCCCACCACTGGGTCCAGCATTAGGCTCCCACGGCGTGAACATCATGGACTTCTGCAAGGCCTATAACGACCAGACGAAGGACAAGATGGGGCAGATTGTCCCAGTAGAGATCACCGTTTATGAAGATCGTTCCTTCACCTTCATTTTGAAGACCCCACCAGCCGCTGCTTTGTTGCTTAAGGCTGCTGGCATTCAGAAGGGCACCGAGAATCCATTGACTCACAAGGTTGGTTCTGTGACCAAGGCTCAGGTGCGCGAAATCGCCGAAATTAAGATGCCTGACCTCTCCGCACGTGACGTCGAGGCCGGTATGAAGATCATCGCGGGCACCGCTCGCTCGATGGGTATTACCGTTACCGACTGAAAGGGAGTGTAGAAATGGCTAAGCGTTCTAAGAAGTATCGTGAAGCGGCTGAGAAGATCGACCGCAATAACCTGTACACCCCAGCTGAAGCAATTGCTTTGTTGCAGAGCATGCCAAAGCACGCTTTCGACGAGTCCGTTGAGGCTGTTATGCGCCTTAATGTGGATCCTCGCAAGGCTGATCAGTTGGTTCGTGGCGTTGTGAACTTGCCAAACGGCACCGGTAAAACCGCTAAGGTTTTGGTGTTTGCTCGTGGCCCAAAGGCTACTGAGGCTCAGGAAGCTGGCGCCGACATCGTTGGTGATGACGAATTGATCGAAAAGGTTGCCGGTGGCTTCCTTGACTTCGATGCAGTTGTTGCAACCCCAGACATGATGGGTAAGGTTGGCCGCTTGGGTCGTGTTCTCGGTCCTCGTAGCTTGATGCCAAACCCAAAGACTGGCACCGTGACTATGGATGTAGCCAAGGCTGTTGCTGACATTAAGGGCGGTAAGATTGAGTTCCGCGTGGATCGCCAGGGCAACCTGTCCTTCCTCTTCGGCAAGCTCTCCTTCGATGCTAAGGCTCTTGAAGAGAACTTCAAGGCTGTCGCAGACGAAATCCGCCGCTTGAAGCCAAGCACCATCAAAGGTCGTTACATTACTAAGGTAACTGTGACTTCTACGATGGCTCCTGGTGTTCCAGTTGATATCGCCAGCATTGCTGCCTGATTTATTGCTTGCGTAGCTTATGCGAAAGCATGGCTGGTACGTAGTAAATTAAGTTTAAAACTTATAAACGCTGAAAATGTGCTCTTTTGAGTCATGTTTTCAGCGTTTTTTGTTACTGCGTTTCTGCGTTAGTAACGAGTAATTGCGATTAGCGTTGCTGGTGCAGTACGCAAACTGTGTTGGTAATGAATAGGTGACTGGAGAGGTTGAGGGCGCGTGGTCGTGCGCGGCGTGTCGCGCAAGAGTGGCTATATTGCAACGGTTTTGCGGCTGGTTGGGGGAGTATTCAGGAGTTTTCTGAGAGTTTTCTGAGAAAAATCTTTAAAAACCTTGAAATTGACATTTTTACGAAAAATAATGCGTAATACTGTATTTTTTACTTTTAAAAATAGTTTGACTGAAATATTTCCGTAAAAATATAAATGTTTTCTGTTAATGAGTTGTGCGTCTGCTCTTGACTTTTTCGAACGGGGGGGGGTATGTTAATAACAGCTTCCGGCTGGATATTCTGCGCTGGTAGTTATTCACAAAACTTAAGTTGTGAATGTTAATTTTTTCTTCGCGCGTTTGGCGTGAAGGAGAAGAAGAAAGGAAAATATTATGTTGAATAAGAAGGCTATCGCCGCACTCGCTGCTGGCGCCACCCTCGTTTCCGGCTTGGCTTTCGCCGCCCCAGCAATGGCAGAAGAACCAGGTGCTGGTGCACAGAACCCTCCTGCAGCGAATAAGCCTGCAGAGAATAAGCCTGCAGAGAATAAGCCTGCTGCTCAGGATGAGAAGGATGATAATTGGCAATATGAGACTGAGGACCCTGGTGCTCTTGCTGATCGTTTGAATGCTGAGAAGGCTGCTAAGGTTGCGGCTGACGAGAAAGATAAGTATGAGCATACTCCATTTGGCAATATGGACACGGATTACAAGAAGTGTGTGAAGCTTTACGGTGAAGATTCTCTCGAGTGCAAAGCTGTCGCTGACTACCTCAAGCGTCATGGTCAGAATGTTGATGATACGGCCGCTGTAAAGGAGTCTGATAAGAAGGCTGGTAAGAAGGCTGGTAAGAAGGCTGCTGCTCCATTGGCTAAGACCGGTGCTGCTGTAGCTTTGGCTGCTGTTGCTGCTTCCGTGCTTGCTGGCATGGGTGCTGCTCTTCGCAAGATCCGTCACTAAGCTGTTAGCACATTAAGTGTGCTGATTGTTTAATGATTTGTGAGCGTGCCGTATGTGAGTATGGTGCGCTCACTTGTTAAATCTTTCACTCAACGTGCTGCGAATGCTGTTTAGTGTTTTTGTGGCGGGTTTGCTTTCGGGCTTTTGCATGATTCTACTGTTTTGCCAAATCTCTTTCTTCACGGTAGTGTTGTGCGCTGGTTTTCGATGGCGTGACTGTTGAGTGTTTGGCTGGCTTGTTTGTTAGGGAAACGAGTCGGTTTTGTTAAAGGGCTTGGGTTTGGTGCTACTAGGGGCATCAGTCTCCAAGCCCTTTCTTCGTATGTGTCTGTTTGCTGTGGTGTGAGTACTGCTTGTTGTTGCGATGTGACCAAAACGACTCAGCGGTGAGTAGTTTAGGTCGCCTACGCAAGAAAATCCGGTCTAAACATCACGCGCGCGAGTAGTTTAGGCCGCGCGTCTTTATTGTCGTGCACTTCGTTTTAGTGCGAATCACGAATTCTGCCAATTGTTATAGCTGTTTGCAGTACATAAGCGGCGCGCGGATCCGTAGCATCCCATCCTGTAGTTTGCGCAACTTTACGTAAACGGTAACGAACAGTATTTGGATGCACATTAAGTTCGTGTGCTGTTTGGTCAAGAGCTCCACCAAAGCGCAAGAACATGTCAATAGTTTCCAGAGTCGGATCGTCATGATTGTAAGGAGCCAAACTTTGATACACCTTGTTGTAAAGAGTATCAAAAGCTGTGGCATCGCCAATGAGCGCTCGTTCTGGAAGCAAATCATCCGTGTGAATGATTTGCGGCAAATGCTTTACTGCTGGAGCAACAGCAATCGCGGCAAGAGTAGCAGTAAGAGCGGAAGAAATTTGCTCAACGCCCTCAACCATGCTGCTAACACAAATCGTCTTATGAGAATTCTCAAAAACTTTGCACAGCTTCTCTAAAGCCTGATCGCTAGGATTTTCGCGCACAGCAAGCAGAATAATATGAGAAGGCGCTGCAAAAGTAGAAGAATTTTTCGTAGATGCTGATATCAGTGCTTGCGTTTTTTGCCAAGCTCCCGTAATGCGCTGCAAAGCACTACTTTGTGTGCGCTCAACTATTGCATCATACGCATTGCAACTACCAAGCTGTGGCCAAATATTTCGACGCAAAGTGTCAGTGTTATCAGGTGGAATATCTGGTGCTGGCTTGCGATTTGGTCCGTCATCTGGCTTAATTGCAGTGCCGAAAGTTCCTGCAATAACAATAACTTTTGGCGAATCTGACCATTGAAGTAAATGCATGAAAGCGTCAATACGAGCGTCTGCAATACCATTCATTAAACACGTGGCAATAATCGAGTGTAATTGCAAGCGCATCGCCGCGTCAAAAACTTGGCCATCACGATTGTCGAAAATTCTAAGCGGTTCCGAGCTAGTTGATTTTTGCGCGCTGGGCAATGGAGTAAAACTCGGTGAATTATTACCTTTAGTATTTTCAGAAGATTGACTTGAATGACTCGAACGACTTTGATTTGATGAAAGACGATGCCACAAGTGGTGTTTGTGCTTTTCTTCGTTTTCTTGCTCTGCTTTAGATTGCTTTGCTGTAGAAGAGCTTTCTTGATCATTTGATACAGCGTTTACTTGCGTTTTGTTTAACTGTTGATTTTCAAGAGAATTGGCAATATTAGAATCCTCCGCGTGCTTTTCTGCTGCCTGTACGCTTGCTAGTATCGAAAGAAAATCGTTACTAAGTAAGCTGTTTCCTGCAAGTTTATCTTCATAATTTTCTTCGGACATAACAGAAGAAGCAGCGCTGCTATCTTGCGCAAACTGAGGTGTATTCTTCTCGTCCATCTTATGCCTTTGATCCTAACATTCTCTACTATTATAGCGCGATTGAGTAAAAGTATCTCGCCAAAAAGTAAGTGCTACAAAGCAGAAAACAAAAGCTAACGGTAGCATGTGTCGCTCAAAATTATTAGCTGGAGCAAGAATCATAACTCCAACCAGCAAGGCAAGTGGAATGTGCCATAACAATGTGCGCCAACGGCGAAGAATAATTTCTGCAACACCAATAAGTAGTGTAAAAATAACGAAAGTATTTCCGTGAATTGGCCAACTTAAAACAGGAATATCACTAAACGTGCTAATATCTTCTGCAAATTTAGTTCGCCACTTAGGATTCCAATATTTAATCCAATCAGATTTGTGTATGCTGTCAGTGTCTATGTAATATTCTGGCCCAACATACGGGCGGTCAAAAATATCAAAGTATCCGTAAGTCTTCGCAAGAAAAGCGTCAGTTGCAACGAGTGGACTATGCGTAATCATTTGCCACCAAGCGAAATCTAATTTACGAATATTATCTTTAGTAACGTATCGCCAACGATAACTCACTTTTTTAGACTGCAATCCGGAAGATTTCACAGGGTCTGCGTCATAAGGTTTGTATGCTTCTGCAGTTTGATCCAGATTAAAAATTGGTGCAATAATGCGCTTTGCACTACGCGGTATGCTATGCGGATCGAGCTTAGCTATACGTGCAATTTGTTGTAACTGAATGCCGCGACTCTCAATAGGATCGCCGCTAATAATAGCACCGCTCGAAATAAGCATAATTAACGAGCCGTGAATCACAACGATTGGAAGCAAAATTCCGCAAACCCACAAACGCCAGCGTTTGCGCTCAAAAATAATCAAAAGCACGAATTGAACAACCAGAATATACCAAGCGTATTTTGCAGCAATAAGCATTACGCACACTGAAACAATTAATTCCAAAACAGTGTGAAGTCTAGGCTTTTGCGCATTTGGCTTTGTGCTAAGTGTATTTTTAGTGTCCTTCGCATGATAGCAATTAGTTAACTCGTAATTTATACCAAACCACCAAACAAAAGCGAATGCAAAAAGCGGAGATTTTGTAAGCGCAATAGTTGAGCACAACACAAGCGGATTAAGTAAAAACATAAGCAGAATAACGAATCTTGCAAAAGTTGTTGTGCTGCAATTTGTTGAGCTAGATTCTGCATCAAGCCAAGGTTTGTTTAAGAAGCGGTGTGCTGTTGCAGAAACGCACCATGCTGCAAATACAAATTGTGCAAAGGCAAGAAGTGCAATTCCAGCGTCGTTTGAGTCGGTAAAGTATCTGGAGACTGCTGTTGTTGCGCCATAAATAACAGTTAGAACAATGTTGTGCTGATCTGTTAAATAAGTTGGATAAGTTGGCCACAAGTAGTGCGCAGTTGGGTAAATATCCATTGGGACAAAGCTAAAGAAGCCGATATAAGGCTGATCTAAGCCTGTAATTTTATTCCAAGTCCAACTGTACTCGCGAATTTGCGAGCATATATCTGCACCGTATGCGGCAAGTAACGTAGCTGGAACCCAAATCCAGCCCACGAAAAAAGTAAGAAGTAGGTTTCTTCTGTTGCGAGTGGAGTGGTTAATGAACCATTTAGCGCAATTAAAAAATAGTTTTGCAAATTTTAAAAGAAAATGCGAAATATTGCGGAAAATAGTGTGTTTAGTAGTAAATTTTTGTAATTTTGACTGTTTTTTATTTTCGCTATTTTTTCTTAACGCAATTGACTTTATTAATTTCGTAAAACGTTGATATTTAGGCAAAAACTTTTTATTTTTACCGTAGTAAATAAGCGCAGTCAGTATTAATGCGTATATTATGAAGGCAGCAACGAAAATAAAAGCATTAACCAACGAAAAATCAGCGATTGATCCTAAATGAACTTTAATATCTTGACTGCGGAAAATTGGTCCCAAGCTAGTGCAAAAAGCAAGTACAAAGCATAACAAAGCAGCAAGAGTGTAATCTAAAAAACGTGCTACAACTGCACGCAATTTGCGCGGCTTTTCGTACTGCGTTTTGCGACGTATGCGCTCCATGTGTTAACACCTGCTTAATTGATGCCTAGCTATTTTGTTTGCTATTGCGCGCAAAACATGCAATGACGCGCGCAAAAATATAATCTGATGTAAATTATACATATGACTATTTTTTCTTCGCAAAGTGTGGCATTGATGCCGCAGACCTCAGAAGTAGCAGATCTGGTAAAATATTTCGCAATTACAGATTCTACGCAAAATATTGCGCGAGAAATGATACAAAAAGGCGAAATAATCGCGCGAGATGACGGAAAGCCAGCAATAGTTGCGATTGTGGCAGACGAGCAAACAGCAGGAAGAGGACGATTAGGGCGTGCGTGGGTAAGCCGTGCGGGAGAAAGCTTTTTAGTTTCATTCGTAACGTTGCTGCCGAAGTCAATTGTTATGGACGCAAGTCACAATGGGTGGCTGCCTATTATTGCAGGGCTTGCAGCGCGTGACGCACTTCTAGAAACGTTTAAAGAGTGCGGAAGCTCGCCGATGCACGGTGATGCTTGCGCGATAAAACTTAAATGGCCTAACGACGTGTTTTTGCACGATTGTAAAGAAGGCGGAATATTAACAGAAATTGTAGCTGATCCAAGCAAAGATGATGTTGTTGGAGTAATTTTTGGAATCGGATTGAACTTGTGTGTGCCTAAAGAAGTGCTGCCAATTAAAATGGCAACTTCGCTGCAAATGCATATGACTGATTTGCCGGAAGCTAAAGAATTGCGTGATACGATTGCTGCGAAAATCGTTACTGGATTGCGTTCTAGACTTGGTGATTTTATGCGCGATTATCCAAGCAACGCTGCAGATTTGCTTCAAGAAGTAAATGGTGTGTGTTGGACTCTTGGGCGCGAAGTTAACGTGCATCCAGTTGACGGAAGCGTGGTGACAGGAACTGCTGTGCGGCTTGGAGAAGATGCGTCGCTTACGATTCGTGAGGCATCTGGCGAGGAGATTGTGGTAAAAAGCGGCGATGTGCAGGCCGTTTCGTATGAAGAGTGAGATTTAAAGAAAGCGAGCGACAACAAACGCCGGGAAAATTCCCGGCGTTTGTTGTCGTTTTTGTGTTTTGTGGAAACATTTGCCGGAAATTTTCCGACAAATGTTCCCGTTTAGAGCATTTAGGTTTAGTTGTTACGCGCGCTTTTTGTTAAGTGCGTTGTACAAGCCAGAGCAAGCTGCGCTCGCAACAAAAGCCTTAATCAAATCGCCAATCATGAAGATAATCAAGGTTGCGGCGGCAGTTGAAAGTGGCATGCCAGTTAGGTAGCTTTGGCCGAAAATGCCGAATGCGTAAATCACGATCGTGCCGATTATAGAAGCTACAGAGTAAGTGCAGAAGCGTGCGAAAGTCTTCTTGAAGGAGTTTTCTGGCATCATTGCGTCAAGAGCTACGTCAAATACGCGCTTCAAAGCTGCGGTTGCAGCAACGCCAAAAATGAAACCGGCTAAGAATCCTGCAGTAGGGCCAACAAAAACAGCCCAGCCGCCCTTAAAGCCAGCAAACACAGGCAAACCTGCTGCGCCAACAGCAAGATACATAACCACAGAAGCTACGCCTTCGCGCCAGCTCAACGTTAAACCAATAATGCACAAAACAAGAGTTTGCAACGTAATAGGCACAGGAGTAATAGGAAGATAAATTGCGCCTGCCATAGTAGAAAGAGCCAAAAGCACAGTGAGAAGCGCTGGCTTTGCAAGCCATGCTGCAGCTACTTTCAACTTATTCGCAACGTTTGAATTTGCTGATGCTGTTGTTGCATTATTTTGATTTATGTTAGTCATGAAAACCTTCTTTTGGTTATTTCCGGTTTGCCGTTTGCAGCTAATAGGTTGTCAATTAAACGGTTTTGCCGGTTGTTTTCCGTTTCGCTAATCACATTACGTGTTATAAAAATCATGTGCATTGGAGAAGTGTACAAAATTTTGCTCTAGCTTTTGTGTATGTCGACTCATCCGTAAACGCAACTTTTCTAATATCTTGTAACGTATGGTTACGAATATCAAAAAAATCCTCATCGCAAACCGCGGTGAAATTGCCTTGCGAGTTATTCGCACGGCTCACGAAATGGGCATTTCTACCGTTGCTATTTACGCACCGACTGATCGCAACGCGCAGTTTGTAGAAATGGCAGACGAAGCGTACGCACTTTCCGGAGACACATATCGCGATACTTATTTAAACGAAGATGCGATTCTTGACATTATTAAAAGAAGCGGCACGGATGCTGTGCACCCTGGCTATGGTTTCCTTTCGGAAGTTGCGTCTTTTGCTAAGAAGGTCAACGATGCTGGGGTTATTTGGATTGGTCCGCGCCCGGAAGCGCTTATTGATTTGGGAGATAAGATTACGGCTCGCCGCGTGGCTGTTCGCGCGAAAGTGCCGCCAGTTCCAGGAATTTCGGAGCCTGTGAAAGATATTCGAGAACTTTTAACTTTTGCGCAAACTCACGGCTATCCAGTGATGATGAAGCGCACGGATGGCGGCGGCGGACGCGGCATTACAGTCGTTCGTAACGACGACGAGTTGCGCGGCTTTTACATGAATCACGACGCTTTGCAGGGCGGCGACTTAGACGAATATTTTATTGAGCGTTTTATTGACAAGGCTCGCCACGTTGAAACACAGTGCGGCCGCGACGCTCACGGAAATTTCACCGTATATTCCACGCGCGATTGCTCGGTGCAGCGCCGAAACCAAAAGCTGGTTGAGGAAGCTCCTGCACCGTTCTTGACTGACGATGAAAAAGATCAGCTTTACCGATATTCTCGTAACCTATTTGAAGCTGTTGACTACGTTGGTCTTGGCACGTGCGAATATATGGTGACTTCTCAGCATAAAGTCTACTTCTTGGAAGTTAATCCGCGATTGCAAGTTGAGCACACGGTTAGTGAGGAAGTTAGTGGACTTGATTTAGTGCGAGAACAGCTCAATATTGCTGACGGCGGCGAGTTGATTAAGGATCCAGAGCCTCGCGGACACAGCTTCGAGCTTCGCATTACTTCGGAAGATCCTGCTACGAATTTGACTCCAAGTTCCGGCACTTTGACGAAAATAAAGTGGCCTTCCGGTCCTGGTATTCGCGTCGATTTTGGCGTTGAAGTTGGCGATAATATTTCGCCAAAATTCGATTCGATGATGGGCAAGCTTATTATTACTGCGCAAAGTCGCGAAACTGCTGTTGCTCGCGTGCGTCGCGCTTTGAAGGAACTTTGTATTGAGGGCGTGCCAACTCCTGCGAAACTTTTTGAGCAGATTTTTAACGACCCTGAGTTTACTGCGGAAAATCACAGTTTTGATGTGTCTACTAAGTGGATGGAACGCAAGTATTTGAACCGCGTTCCTGCAGCTTCTTTGGGCGGTCAGCCGGCTTCGCTTGTTTCTGGAAAGTCTGCGGATGAATCCGAAAATAAGCAGCCTGCAATGGAATCCTTCATTATTGAGGTTGATAATAAGCGCGTAAAGCTTACGATTCCGCAAGATATTGTTGACAATTTGACCGGCTCTGCGCGAGTTCGTAGCGTTTCTAGAGCTTCGCAGCCTTTGCGTGGACGTTCGCTTCGCGGAAGTACTCACAAATCTGAAGAACAAAAGCAGATTCCTGGCGTAATCGCAGCACCTATGCAAGCTGTTATTACGCGCGTGAATGTGGCTGAAGGTCAGCAGGTTGCCAAGGGTGATTTGCTTGTGGTGCTTGAGTCTATGAAAATGGAAAATTACGTTTACGCTCCTGCAGCTGGTACTGTTACTGGAATTTTTGTGGGTCCTGGTGACGGCGTGGAATCGGGTGCAAAGCTTGTGACGATTGATCTTGCTGGAGATAAAAGCGCGGATAAGAGCGCAGATAAGTCTTCTGAATCTTCTGAAAAGTCTTCTGAAAAGCCGGAAGGAGAGCAGAAATGAGTACTTTAGCAAAAGAAAAGTCTGAAATCTCTGAAACTTCAGCGAAAACAGTTAATAACTCTTCTGTTAATAGCTCTGCTGACGATACAAACTTGCAGCCTCGTCGCGGGAAAGCTGCAGTTCAGCACGCAGCACAACTTGCTCGTGACGCAGAACAAAAAGCTTTAGAGCGTCAGCACGCAAAAGGTAAAAGCACTGCTCGCGAGCGTCTTGACTTGCTTTTTGACACCGGCTCATTCGTGGAAATCGGACGTTTTAACGGCGGTGACATAAATAACGACGTTGCCGGATGCGCTGTAATCACCGGCTTTGGCGAAGTTTATGGCAGAAAAGTTGCAGTTTACGCACAAGACTTTTCTGTGCGCGGTGGAACTTTAGGCAAAGCTGAGGGCGAGAAAATCTGCCATCTTTTAGATATGGCTGTTGAACTTCGCGTGCCAGTTGTTGCCGTAATTGATTCCGGCGGCGCTCGCATTCAAGAAGGCGTGAGCGCGCTTATGCAATACGGGCGTATCTTCAAAAAAACTTGCGAAGCGAGCGGCTTGATTCCGCAAATCTCAATTATTCTAGGTCCTTGCGCTGGTGGTGCAGTTTATTGCCCTGCATTGACAGATTTGATTATTATGACTCGCGAGCACTCAAATATGTTCGTAACTGGTCCGGATGTTGTTAAAGCTGCAACCGGCGAGGCTATTAGCATGGACGATTTGGGCGGCGGTCTTGTGCATAACGCAACTTCCGGTGTCGCTCACTATTTGGGAGAGGATGAAGCTGACGCAATCGACTACGCGCGCACAGTTTTGGCTTATTTGCCATCTAGCTGTGAGGTAGAGCCTCCAACTTTTGCCTACGCTGCAACGCGCGCGGATCGCGAAACTGCGCGCGAGTTGGTGAATATTGTGCCGGATAACGACCGTCAGCCTTACGATGTGCTTGACGTGATTCGCAGAATAGTTGACTACGGTGAGTTCGTGCAAGTGCAGGAATTGTATGCTGCTTCTGCAGTGGTTGGTTTTGCTTGCATTGAGGGTCATCCTGTTGGAATCGTAGCAAATCAGCCGAAGGTGAACGCTGGTATTTTGGATGTAAATTCTTCCGAAAAAGTCGCGCGATTTGTGCGATTGTGCGACGCGTTTAATTTGCCTGTGGTGACTCTAGTAGATACTCCTGGTTATAAGCCTGGTTCAGATCAAGAGCACGCAGGAATTATTCGCCGAGGTGCGAAAGTGATTTATGCGTACGCGAACGCGCAAGTTCCGCTGGTTACGGTGATTTTGCGCAAAGCTTTCGGTGGAGCTTATATCGTTATGGGTTCCAAGTCGATGGGTGCGGACGTAAATTACGCGTGGCCAACCAGCCAGATTGCAGTTTTGGGTGCGCAAGGTGCCGTAAATATTATTCACCGCAAGGATTTGCAAAAAGCTAAAGAGCGTGGGCAAGACGTTGCAGCTCTTAGAAAGCAGCTGGTTGACGAGTATGAGGCGACTACTGTGAACGCAAATCTTTCGTTGGAAACTGGTCAGATTGACGCAATGATTGACCCGGAGCAGACTCGCGATATGATTGCCGGCTCATTGAAGCTTTTGCGAAGTAAAAAGCGAGTTTCCAGAACTGGAAAGCATCACGGGAATCAGCCAATGTAAGTGATTTATAAAAATTATAGGGGTTATCAAACTTATAACTAAAAACTATAGAACTTACAAAACTTATAAACCTTACAAAACTTACAGAATTTATAAAACTTATCCAAATCAACGAGAAGGAAACATCATGACAACATACTTTTTCGACCAACTCGCTAATAATCCGCACGCACTCGTGTTTGCAGGTCAGTCGACTCCGTGGGTTGAAGCTTTGCGCGAGCTTGGTTCAGACGAAGAATTAAACGCAGAACTTCATGAGTACGAAGCAGGCGCAAAAGCTTTGCTATCGCCAATTTATTCTGAGCTTTTAGCAAATGCAGGCGGCGACATAAACGTGTTTGACGCGCTAGAAAATAAGCATATTAACGCTGCAAACGCGCTTCTTAGTGTGCCTGGAATTACGCTTGCACAATTCGGTGCAGTGCGCGACTTAACAAATCTTGGATACAACTTTGAAGTAAACAAGCCGTGCGCAGTTTTGGGTCATTCTCAAGGCGTAATCGCAGCAGAAATGGTAAAAGCTCGCATAAAAGCAAAGTCTTGGCAAAAAGCTCGCGCGCAAATCGAAGAATTACTTGCAATTGCCTACTTAATTGGAGCTGCAGGAGATCGTGAATCTCGAATGCTTGAAATTACTGGTGACGGCGAGCACACACCAATGCTGTCACTTAAAGGAGTTACTAAAAAGCAGGCAGAAGCGTTAATTTCCCGCGTAGAGCGCACGCGCGGTGAAGTGTCAATTGCTGTTAAAAACGCTTACAATCACGTGGTTATTGCAGGATACCCGGAAGATATGGAAGCTGTTGCAAACGAAGCGCAAAAAGAAACAAAGCGTTCGAAAAAATTGCGCGAAATGAAAGTTCGCGGTGGAGCTGTATTTGCGCCAGTTGCTGAATATTTGGATGTTACAGTTCCATTCCATTCGCCAATGCTTCAATCTGCAGTTGAGCAGGTAGTAGAGTGGGCAAATGAGGCTGGTTTGAACACTACAGTTGCTCGCGAATTGGCTGATGCAGTGCTTGTAACTCCTGTTGATTGGGCTACGCAAATTGGCGAAGTTTTGGAGCAAAACGACGCGCGCTCGCTTTGGATTTTAGACATGGGTCCTAGCGAAGTTCTCGGAAAGCTTACTGGAGTACTTGTGCAAGGAACCGGCGCTGGAATAGTAGAGGCTGCTACCTTGCGCTCGCGTGCAGAGCTTTCGACAGCTGACTCTGCTTCTGAGCCAGAGCGTACGGGCTGCTGGGCTGATTTTGCGCCTCGAGTAATCAACACGCCTGCAGGACGCAAAGTACTTACCAAATTTAGCAAGCTTACAGGCAAAGCTCCTGTGCTTCTTGCAGGAATGACACCAACGACAGTAGAGCCGGAAATCGTTGCTGCAGCAGCAAATGCAGGCTACTGGGCTGAGCTTGCTGGCGGCGGTCAAGTAACTGCAGAAGTTTTTGATCGTCATATGAAGTCGCTTGAAAATCAGCTTCGTGAAGGCGCAACTATTGAATTTAACGCCATGTTTATGGATCGCTACCTGTGGAATTTGCAATTTGGTTCGAAGCGAATCGTGCCAAAAAAGAGGCAGTCGGGAGCTCCTATTGATGGTGTAGTTATTTCTGCAGGCATTCCAGAACTTGACGAAGCCAAGGAATTAGTAGCATCCTTGCAAGCTGATGGATTCCCTTACGTAACATTTAAGCCTGGAACAGTTGATCAAATTCGTCAAGTTGTGCGAATTGCTAAAGCTGTTGCTCCAGCAACGATTATTGTGCAGGTTGAGGGCGGTGCTGCAGGCGGTCACCATTCGTGGGAATCTCTTGATGATTTGCTTATGACAACTTACGCGCAAGTGCGTGAGTGCGAAAATTTGGTGCTTGTTGCAGGTGGCGGTATTGGCACTCCTGAGCGTGCTGCAGACTACATTTCTGGCGAATGGGCGAATGAATACGGTTTACCAAATATGCCAGTTGATGCTGTAATGATTGGCACAGCTGCAATGACAGCAAAAGAAGCGCATACAAGCCCTGAAGTAAAGCGTATGCTTGTGGAAACTCCGGGTATTGCGATGCCGAAATCTTCCAGCATTGAAGGTTTTGATGAGGATCCGTTCGCACCTTTGGGTGAGCGTTGGGTGCCTTCTGGCAAAGTGATTGGCGGTGTGACGAGTGGTTTAAGCCATTTGCACGCAGATATTTACGAGTTAGAAAACGCTTCTGCTCGCTGCGGTCGGTTGCTCGTTCATATGATGAAACATCCTGAAGAGCTTGAAGCGCGTCGCGATGAAGTAATCGAAGCACTTAACTCTACTGCAAAACCATATTTTGGTGACGTAGAAAGCATGACTTACGCACAATTTGCTCAACGTTTCCTAGATTTGGCATACCCTTGGGTGGATCCGACTTACGTAGATCGCTACATGCATTTGTTGCAGCGTATTGAAGCGCGTTTAATTAATCAAGATTCAGGCGAATTTACTTCTATTCTGCCTTCTATCGAAGAAGTTTCTAAGCACCCTCAAGCTGCTTTATATACGCTGATTGACGCGTTGCCTCAAGCTCGCGAGATGAACGTTGTGCCGATGGATGCCGCTTGGTTCCCAACTTTGGTGCGCGAATATCCTAAGCCAATGCCATTCGTGCCAGTTATTGACAACGATTTGTTGCGTTGGTGGGGTCAAGATCAGCTTTGGCAGTCGGAAGATTCGCGTTACTCAGCAGACGCTGTGCGCGTAATTCCAGGACCGATTTCCGTGGCTGGAATTACGACTATGGATGAGCCGATTGCCGATATTCTGGGACGTTTTGAAGCAGCTATGCTCAATCGTGCAGAATTTGGCTCGGAAACTGGAGTAGAAGCAGAAAATAAGGAAAATGCTGCAAGCAAGTCTTCAAAATCTGCTTTTAGTCAGATTGCTGATGCTAAAAACGTTGAAGCTTACGTGCGCGCATGCCCGAATATTTCTTGGGTTGGTCATGTAACTGCAAACCCTGCTTACGGAACGTCTTTAGGAGACGAAAATTACGTAATTACAGTAACTTCTAGTAATAATGACGTAATTTCGCTTGATTTAGATATTAAGCTAGATACATTCTGGGATGATCAAGAAAATCAGGAAGCACAGAATGCTGCTAAACACTCTACAAAAAACGCTGCAAACTCGCTAAAACGCAAGCACGCGGTACGAGATATTGTAATTCCGCTAACTGTTGATGCAAGTCAAGCTGGAAGCATACCAGTAGTTGACCGCGAGCGCTTGCCAAAGCACGTGTACGAAATGCTTGCAGCAACCGCAGGTATTGGAAATACAGCGATTACTGGCGATGTGCTTGATGCTATGCCTAAGGTTGAAACAGTAAAAGAAGATGGCAGTTTGGCAAAATTGCCGGAAGATTTGCTTGCAGAAGGTTATAGAGATTTCCCATTTGGATTGGTTCATTCTTCCTATACTTTCTCGAGAAATCTTGGAATTGACCACGAGTCTGCTACTGCTGGAAGACTTCCAGATGGATTGCTTGCTTCTCGCATTGTGCCAGACGCGTTAGTAGGCCCTGCTTGGCCAACTATTTACTCGGCTTTGGGTTCCGTAATGGTTGATGGTTACCCGATTATTGAGGGTCTGCTTAACGCTGTTCACCTAGATCATTTAGTAGAGCTTGACGTCGATGCTGAAGCCTTTAAAAAGTATGTCGACAAGCGAATTAATTTACTAGGCTGGGCTGAGCCGTATGCAGAATCCGCTTCTGGACGCGTGGTAACTATTCACGTAGTGCATACTGCAGCTGACGGCACGCGACTTGCTCACGAAACTGAGCGTTTTGCTATTCGTGGACGAAGCTTCAGCAATGCGCTTCCTGCTCCAGCTGCGCAATATGGCGAAGCTGCAGGATTGCACGGATATGAAATTGAAGACACGCCTCGCAGAGCTTTGCGCAGAGTAGTCGTTCGCGCTCCTCACGATATGACCGCTTTTGCGCGTACTTCTGGAGATTTCAACCCAATTCACACTTCTAAGCGAGGTGCTGCAATTTCCGGTCTTTCTGCTCCTTTGGTACACGGTATGTGGCTTTCTGCAACAGCTCAACATGTGGCTCAAGCAGTTGATGAAAAAGGTGCTCGCTACGAGCTCATTGGCTGGTCATACAACATGTACGGCATGGTTCAACTTGATGACGAAGTAGAAATCACAGTTGAGCGCGTTGGAAAAGTTCGTCGCGGCGGACTTGCTTTGGAAGTTACGTGCAGAGTTGATGGGCAAATCGTGTCTAAAGCAAGCGCGCTTACTCGCGCTCCACGTGCAGCATTCGTATACCCAGGTCAGGGTATCCAAAAACAAGGAATGTCGCTGGATGAGCGCGCAAAGTCGCCTGCTGTGCGCGATACTTGGGAGCGAGCAGACAAGCTTACTCGCGAAAAGCTTGGATTCTCAATCCTCGCAGTCGTGCGCGATAATCCAAAGGAGCTTACTGCTCACGGCGTAACTTATCATCATCCTGAAGGATTGCTTAATTTAACACAATTTACGCAAGTTGCGCTCGCAACAGTTGCCTTTGCGCAAACCGCGCGTTTGCGTGAAGCAGGATGCGATATTTGGCCTGCTTACTTTGCAGGACACTCGCTTGGAGAATACAATGCTTTGAGCTCCTTCGCGCAAATTATTCCACTCGAAACTGTGCTTGAATTGGTGTTCCACCGCGGATCTACAATGCATCACTTGATTGAACGCGATGCGCAAGGTCGCTCGAACTACCGCATGGGTGCGCTTCGACCAAACCAGTTTGGAGTGTCAGACGAAGGTGTGAACGCTTACGTTAATGGCATTTCCAAGGCTACTGGCGAATTCTTGCAAATTGTAAACTACAACTTGGCAGGTCAGCAGTACGCAATTGCTGGAACTATTAAAGGCTTGAAGGCATTGGCTGCAGACGCTTCTAAGCGCGCTAAGGAGTATGGTGGTAAGCCTCCATTCATGTTTGTTCCAGGAATTGACGTGCCGTTCCACTCTCGAATTCTTCGAAAGGGTGTGCCGGAATTCCGCGACAAGCTCGATTCGCTGCTGCCGAAGCATATTGATTACTCTGTGCTTGTAGACCGTTACATTCCAAACCTCGTGGCTTGCCCGTTTGAGCTTACGCGAGAATTTGCACAAAAGATTTTGGATGTTGTGCCATCTGAGCGCATTGAAGCAGCTTTGGAAGATGAAACTACGTGGAAATCTTATGCAGAGGATGAGCAGAAGCTCGGTAGATTGCTTCTTACGGAGCTTCTTTCATGGCAGTTCGCTTCTCCAGTTCGTTGGATTGAAACGCAGGCTCTTATGTTTGCCGATCGCGCTCGCGGCGGTCTTGGCGTTGAAGAGTACGTTGAAGTTGGTTTAGGAAACGCGCCAACTTTGGCAAATCTTGGCGCTAAAACTCTTGCTTTGCCGGAGTTTAGTGGCGAAAAAGTGACTGTTTACAACGTTGGTCGTGACGAAGGTCGCGTTTATATGACTGACACGGATTCGCTTGTGCCTGAAGTGTTTACTGAGGAAGATAGTCAAGAAGTAAGTAGCACTGCTGATGCAGCTGCTGCTCCTGCAGCTCCTGCCGCAAATGTTGTCTCTGCTGCTCCTGCGGCTGCTCCTTCTGCTCAAGTTGCTAACGCAGCAGCAAGCGGACCTGTAGCAGACTTGCCATTCAAAGCATCCGACGCAATCTCAATGCTGATTGCGTATAGTGCAAAAATCCGTCTTGACCAAATCGGCGACACTGACACAACTGATACGCTTACAAACGGCGTATCTTCGCGCAGAAACCAGCTTCTTATGGATATTAGTTCCGAGCTTGGCGTGGCTAGCGTGGACGGTGCTGCAGAAGCTCCAATGAGTGCGCTTAAAAAGTTAGTTGATTCGGTTGCTCCGCGCTATAAGGCTTTTGGTGCAGTGCTTTCCGATATTGTGCGCGAACGTTTGCGTGCACTTTTCGGTGCAGCAGGTGTGAAGCCAGCGCAAATTGACAAGCGTATTTCGGAAGTCTGGCAGCTTGGCGAAGGCTGGCGTGCGCACGTGCTTGCGGCTTTGGTTTTGCAAACGCGTGAAGGTGCTAGCGTGCGCGGTGAAAATCTTGCGCAACTTTCAACTGATCCTGCAAAGAATACTGCTGCAGCTGACGCTTTAATCGACGCAGCAATTGCGCAAGTTGCACAAGCTCACGGCGTTAGCGTTTCTCGGCCTGGCGCTGCTGGCGCAGCCGGTGGTGCTGTTGTTGATTCTGCAGCTCTTGACGCTTTTGCGCAGCAAGTTGTTGGCGCAGACGGCGTACTTGCTGCAACTGCTAAGTTTGTGCTAGCAAAGCTTGGTGTTGAAGCTCCTAAAGCAGAAACTGAAAGTGACGAAAATGCTGCTGTTGTAGCTGCTGTTGAAGCAGAATTAGGTGCGGATTGGCCAAAGCAAGTGGCTCCTCGATTTGATGAGCGAAAAGCGATTCTTTTCGACGACCGCTGGGCTTCGGCTCGCGAAGACGTTGCTCGCTTGTACTACAAGTATGCCGGAAAGAATGTTGATATTCAGGTAAATGAAGTTTCTGAAATCTTAAATGATTTTGGTAGTTTCCTCGGTGCCGGGGAAGCAGTAGCTTCGGAAGCTGAGTGGTTTGCAAGTCTTTCTAAATCTCGCGAATTAAACAATCTTGCAACAATATTTAATGGTATTGCTCGCGATTCTCGCACTAAACTTGCACAAAACAACGCCGATACTGCTCAAGCAACTCGTTTTGCAGGAGAAGTTGCAGTAGTTACAGGCGTTGCTCCTAACTCGATTGCTGCTCGCGTAGTAACGGGTTTGCTTAAGGGTGGAGCTACGGTTATTGCAACTTCGCACAGTTTCAAGCCGAGCGTTAAGTCTTGGGCGAAGAAAGCGTATCGCGAAAACGCTCAAATGGGCGCAAAGTTGTGGCTTGTGCCAGCAAACTTGTCTAGTTATCGCGATGTCGATGCGCTTGTAAAGTGGGTTGGCACGGTTTCAAAGAAAGTAAGTGGCGCAACTACTACTATTTTGAAGCCTGCTTATGAGCCGAGCATGTTCTTCCCGTTTGCAGCTCCTCCAGTTCACGGTACTTTGTCTGATTCTGGTTCGCTTTTTGAATCGCAATCGCGCTTAATGCTGTGGGGAGTGGAGCGTGCAATCGCTGGATTTGCGCAGATTGGAGCAGATACAGATGTACAACATCGTATGCACGTTGTGTTACCTGGCTCTCCAAACCGAGGTATGTTCGGCGGCGACGGTGCTTACGGCGAAGTCAAGAGTGCTTTCGACGCGATTGTGAACCGTGCGCATGCGGAAAGCGTGTGGTCGGATCGCGTGACTTTCGCGCATCCTAAGATTGGATGGGTGCGTGGAACCGGCTTAATGGGCGGAAATGATCCGCTTGTGGCTGTAGTTGAGCGTCACGGATTAACTACCTACTCTACGCAAGAAATGGCAGATCGTTTGCTCGATTTGTGCACGAAGGAAGCGCGAGAGCAGGCAGCAATTGCGCCTTTGGATGTTGATTTTACGGGCGGATTAGGCAAGGAGCCTCTTGATTTGAACGCGCTTCGTGCAGAAGCGTTGGAAGATCAGAAGCGTGCTGAAGTTGCGGAAGAAGCGGTGGAAGCTGTAGAAGAAGCTGCAGAATCTTCTGCTAAATCAACCAACAAAGCACTTCCAACTCCTTACGTGCCAACTCAGCCGCGAGTCAACTTGGCTGATTGGAAGAACGTAACAGCGCGTCCAGAAGACGAAATTGTGATCGTCTCCGTTGGCGAGCTTGGACCATGGGGTTCCGGACGTACTCGTTTCGAAGCAGAACTTGGAATTCGTGAAGACGGTTCCGTGGAGCTTTCTGCAGGAGCAGTACTGGAATTGGCTTGGAATATGGGCTTGCTTACTTGGCAGGATTCGCCAAAGCCAGGCTGGTATGATGCGGACGGCACGCTTGTTCCAGAAGAAGATATTGCAGAGAAATATCGCGATGAAGTAGTAGCACGTTCCGGTATTCGACCATTCGAAACCGGTATGGGCGGCGATTACAAGGATGGAGCAAACGAAGAAGAAGCAGAAATCTTCCTCGATCACGACGTGAGTTTCAGCGTTCCAACAGAAACAATTGCGCGCGAATACGTGGCACTTGACGAATCGCATACTGAGATTGCTCGCGATGCAGAATCTGGCGAATGGACTGTTACGCGCAAGGCAGGTTCTATGATTCGCGTGCCGCGTAGGGCTGCAATGACCAGAACCGTCGGTGGACAATTCCCTAAGGGCTTCGATCCGCTGAAGTGGGGTATTCCAGCTTCAATGGTTGGAAGTGTTGACACGATTGCGCTGTGGAATATTGTCACAACTGTAGACGCTTATATTTCTGCTGGTTTCACGCCTTCGGAGATTTTGCAATCTGTGCATCCGTCAATGGTTGCTTCCACGCAAGGAACCGGTTTCGGCGGCATGAGTTCAATGCGAAAACTGTATTTGGATCGCTTCCTTAACCACGAAATTCCTACGGACGTATTGCAAGAGGCGCTTCCAAACGTTGTTGCAGCTCACGTAATGCAAACCTATATCGGCGGCTACGGAAATATGGTTCAGCCGGTGTCGGCATGCGCAACTGCGGCGGTTTCGCTCGAAGAAGGCGTCGACAAGATTGCTCTCGGCAAAGCTGATTTCGTAGTAACTGGCGCAATTGACGATATCGGCGTGGAATCCGTAGTTGGCTTCGGCAATATGAACGCAACTGCCAATAGCGAAGAAATGTATGCGAAGGGCATCAATCCACGATTCTTCTCTCGCGCAAACGATCGCAGACGTGGAGGCTTCCTTGAAGCACAAGGCGGCGGTACGATTTTGGTTACGCGCGGCGATATTGCTTTGAAGCTTGGCTTGCCTGTTGCTGGTGTGGTTGGTTTCATTCACTCCTACGCTGATGGCATTCACACTTCTATTCCTGCTCCGGGCTTGGGTGCTTTGGCTGCGGGCATGGGTGGAGCTAAGTCTAAGCTCGTGCGTGATTTGGCAGCTCTCGGCGTTACTCCGGACGATATTGCTGTGGTTTCTAAGCATGATACGTCTACGAATGCAAACGATCCGAACGAATCTGAGCTGCACAATACTCTTGCGCACGCAATCGGACGCACGGACGGAAATCCGCTGTTCGTAATCAGCCAAAAGACGCTGACTGGACATGCAAAGGGCGGCGCGTGCATCTTCCAAATCAACGGTTTGACTCAACTGTTTAGAAGTGGCGTAATCCCTGGAAACGCATCACTTGACTGCGTGGATCCTAAGCTTGCGCGCGACGACCACATGGTTTGGTTGCGTGAGTCGATGCGCATTGGCGATGGTGCAGGTTCTTGTGCAGTGAAGGCTGCTCTCGCAACTTCGCTCGGCTTCGGTCATGTTAGCGGATTTGTGGCATTGGTTCATCCTGGTGCTTTTGAGGCTGCTGTAGCTGCTAGCGCAGGTGTTAATGTGCTTAAGAATTGGCGTACCAAGGCGAATGCGCGTTTGGCTGCGGGTCAGAGGCGATTTGAGGAAGGCATGATGGGTCGATCTGTACTGTTCGAGCCTGTTGAGAATCGTCACTTGCTGAAGGATGGCACGCGCCTTCCGGATGGCACTCGCTACGACGATCACGAAGCAGAAAAGGCGATGCTGCTTAATCCTGAAGCTCGCCTTAACGCGAACGGATACTACTGCTGAGTTGCTGCTACTGCCAAGCTGCTGCTTTAGCTGGTTTTGACTTACAAACGCCGGGGAATTTTCTCCGGCGTTTGTAGTCGTTTTGGCGTTATGTGGAAACATTTGCTGTGTTATTCCACGGCATTTGTTTTCGCTCTGGCTTTATTTGACCACATTTGCCGGGAAAATGTAAGGCGATTGGAGTTGCGTTAACAATCACGTAAGTAGCTCTGTAGTTCAGTATGCCATATTTAGTACGTGTAGCATTGCGTATGTCGCCTGATATTACCTAATGCCAGTAGTACGCTGTCATTATCGCAGTGGTATGCTATTTCGCTACCAGTACCCGCTATCAGTACCCAGATCATTTAACGGCATCTATTTGTCGCACCTATATCTCTGTAGCTTATACCTCTGTAGCCTACAGTTCTATAGCTTTACAGATATAACAATGCTCCGTGGTTGAAGAGTTGTCGTAAATTTCGCGAACCCTTTTATCACGGAGCATATGTATATTATTTATTCAATTTTAATATTTGTTGCAACACCAACGTTTAGTCGCGCTTCTTCCTGCGAATAATGACTGCGAGTGCAGCACCTATTGCGGCTGCGAGTGCAGCAACAGCGCCTGCTGCAGCAATTGCAGAGCCTGTATTGGTTAACTTTGATTGCGCAACCTGGCCGGAGGAGTGACGTGCAGGAGACTTAGGAGCTTGTAACTGAGTGTTATTGCTCTTATTCCTGTTGTTTTCACTGTTGCCAGTGTGTTCATCAGAATCATGAGAACCAGATTCATGTTCTGGGGTTGGAGCAGGGGTCGGTGCAGGTGTTGGTTCTGGTTTCTTGGTTGGGTTGTTTCCGACTTTACCGTTTGCCGTGTTGGATGGTTGACCATTCTTCTTGGCTTGCGCGGTAATCGTACTACCATCCTTGATTTGGGTTGCAGGGATGGTGACTTTACCAGTCTTAGGATCAACAGTCACGCCGGTTGGAGTGTTACCGTCAATAGTCCAGTTACCATTCTTATCTTTCTTCACGGTAATTGTTACAGGAGTCGTTGTATCGCCTTCTGGAGTATACGTGATTTCTAGAGTATCAGCATCTGCTGGTGGGGTAACAGTTGCGGAACCTTGCTCAACACCATCTTGTGGCGTGAGTATAGTCGGCTCACCCGCAGGCGTTGGTGTTGGTTCTGGTTCTGGTGCAGGCTGCTCCTTTTCGCCAACTTTAGCAGTTACCACTTCTGACTTGCTCTTGCCAGTCTTATCGCTACTGTCTTCTGATTGCGCAGTAATAGTGCTACCGCGCTTAATCTTGTTTGCTGGAATCGTAACAACGCCAGTTTGCGGATTAACGGTTACGCCTTCTGGAGCGTCTCCGTCAATCTTCCACTCATGCTTGTCGCCTTCAGCAACAACAGTAATCGTTGCGGTTGTTTCACTGCCTTCTGGAGTGTAAGTAACTACAACCTTGTTCACACGCGTATCCGTGAGATCAGGCGTCACGCTAGCGCCACCCTCGGCTGGAGTGTCAATCTTTGGCTTAGTTATATTTCCGCTGACAGTAATATTTACGCTATCGCCTGTCTTTGCACCATCACCCTTACCGTTGGTTGGTGTGAGGGTGACGATGGCACCAGGCTTTTGCTTGTCGATAGCAATAGTGAAGTTGCCATTCTTATCTGCAACGCCTGTTCCGATTTGCTTTCCATCTTTGTCGGTAACAGTTACTGTTGCGCCCGGAAGAGTCTTTCCAGTGATGATTTGTTTAGTAGAATCATCTGGATTGTCTTTTAGCGTTTGCTCGCTAATCTGTGGAGTCTTAAAGCCAGTCACAGCAGTAGCAGGATCAGATGGTTTATCTGTCTTGTTCTTAGATACTGCAGTAATAGTGCTGCCATCCTCCAAATTCTTTGCTGGAATAGTAACAACGCCAGTCTTTGGATCAACAGTTACGCCATCTGGAGCGTCTCCGTCAATCTTCCACTTACCATCGTTATCCTTCTTAGCAATAATTGTGCGAACTGGCTGTTCTGGACCATTGATTGAATTTGGCTTAGCATTGATTTCAATCTTTACAACCGTTGTGTCGCCAGTTGGCGGAGTTACAGTTACGTTTCCGTAGTTCTTCTGGTTGTCGGTTGGTACCGTAATCGTTGGCTTTTGTGGTTTAGCCGTGACGATTACAGTAGTTGCATCACCATCAACTCCACCCTTGTTTGGAACGAGCTTGAGATTTGTACCAGGCTCCTTCTTATCGATTTCGATAGTGAAGTTTCCGTTTTCGTTGGCAGTTCCAGTACCAACAGTATTACCGCCATTGTCTTTGACAGTTACGGTGTTTCCTGGCTGAGTTTTACCAGTAATAGTGGTCTTATCAGGCTTAGTTGGCGTGTTTTCAGCATTGCCATCGTTGATAAATGGCTTGTTGGTCACGTTTACTGTTACTTGCACTTCTACTGGGTCTTTTACGCCTGGAATATTGACGAGCACAGTGCCGTTAGTGGTGCCTGGCTTGTCTGTCTTTGGCTCGCCATCCTTCTTCCAGTCGAAAGTAGTGCCTTGTGGGAAGTCACCATTGTTTGCAATGCTATCTTCTGCCTTTGGCTTGGCGTTTACTGGCACGCTTACTGTCTTGTCTTTTGGATTTGGAACAACGAGCACGTTGACTTGAATGTCAACATCTGGCTCGCCTGGCACTGTAACAGTCACAATTCCTGTCTGGTTGCCAGTCTTTGACGTATCAGGCTTCTTCTTCCAAGAAGTCTTGGCATTCTCAGGCAAATCGCTATTATTCTTAATAACATCCTTTGGCTGAGGAGTGTTGTCCTTGCCGTCAGTCTTTTGCAGCACAGTTACGTCTTTTCCTTCAGGAGATGCTGTAACAGTAATTTTTACAGGCACTTCTTGAGGCTCTTGTCCTGGAATCTTTACAATCACAGTGCCAGTAGTATTGCCTGGCTTGTCTGTCTTTGGAGCAGCATCTTTCTTCCACTCAAATGTGGTTCCTTCTGGCAACTTATCGTTGTCTTTAATGCTGTTCTTAGGATCTGGATCGCTGTTCTGAGCAACGGAGGTTTCCTTCGCTATAGGCGCAGGATTTACGTTCACAGTTACAGGAACATCAATCGTATAACCAGACTTGCCATTTACGCCTGGAATGGTGACTTTTACTTTACCGCCTGTCTTTTCTCCAACGGTATCTGTAGTTGGTTTGCCACTATCTTCCCACTCGAACGTAGTGCCATTAGGGAACTTATTCTTATCGGTAGAATCCTTAATAACATCCTTAGCTTCTGGCAGTGTGCCATTTAGTGGAACGTTCACAACATTCGCTTCTGGCTTTGGCAAAACGTTCACTGTTACAGGCACTTTCACAGGAGCCTGGCCTGGAATAGTAACAATAATCTTGCCATTCTTCGTGCCGGGATTCTTGGTATCTGGTGTATCTTCCTTACTCCACTCGAACTTAGTTCCTTCTGGGTACTTGGTCTTATCAGTGGAACCATTAATTACATCTTCAGGCTTTGGCAAATCCTTACCTTGCGGCACATTGATTTGTGGAGCACTTGGGTCAACAACGTTCACAGTTACTGGCACTTCCACAGGAGCTTGACCTGGAACTGTTACAACAACAATGCCTGACTTGTTTCCTTCCGAAGAAGTATCTGGTTTGCCAGTTTCCTTGCCGTTGTCTTTCTTCCACTCGAACTGCGTACCCTCAGGGAACTTATCCTTATTGGCAATGCTGTCTTCTGGTTTAGGTTCCACGCCCTTTGGCACAGTCACAACTTTAGCTGTAGCAGTTGGAGCCTTAATAGTTACAGGCACGTTAATCACGATTGTTGATCCATCCGGATACGTAACTGTTACAGGCACTTCAAACTTGCCAGCCTTATCTCCATTAGGGATCTTAGACTTATCTCCCTCAGCAATAGAGTAAGTTGGCTTATTTGTTTCGTTCGTTGGCCAGGTAGGAACACTTACTTTGCCGATAATTTCGTCGTCCGAAGGCTTTTGACCATTATCTTTTTCAAGATTATCTGCCTTAGGTGGGTAAAGTTCAGACTGCTTATTGCTAATAGTTACTGGCACGTCAACAGTGTCAGTTGTGCCATCTGGGTAGGTGACTTTAACCTTAACAGTAGAGTTTCCAGGAGTCTTACCATCTGGAAGCTTTGTGTTAGGCTCGTTCAACTCAATCTTTGGTTGTTCCTTTGAATCTTTTGACCAATCAGGAACAGTTACATTCTTAGTTACATCATCAGATGTAACCTTCGTGCCATACGGCTTAACAACAGGCTTTGCTTTTGGCTCGAAAGTATCCGACTGCTTGTTCTTAATAGTCACATCAACAGTAACTTTATCAACAGTTTTGTCAGGGTACTCAACATCTACATTTACATGATAAGTACCAGGCTTTGTGCCGTCTGGAATATCCTCATCTTTGCTGGTGATAGTGACTTTTGGCTCATCGCCTTCCTTCTGTGGATTAAAATCAGGAACAGTTACAGCCTTCTTAACAGCTTCCTTGGTATCGTCTCTGCTGGTGCCAAACGGCTCTTCCACAGGGTCAACGTTCGGAGTGTATTCGTCTGCGTTTGTATCCGTTACAACAACAGGAACCTGTACGGTTGTGGTAGTGCCGTCTTCATACTTAATAGTTACAGGAACATTAGTTGTACCAGTCTTGTTTGTATCTGGAATCTTATCCGTGTCTACAGTAATGGTTGGCTGCTTCTCAGTTTCAGCAACTCCAGTTGTGACATGCTTTTTAATGTCATCTTCATTTGGCTTATTTGTATTGTCTTTATTGCGCTTCAACTCTATAGGCGTTGCAGAAGCCTTATGAGTCACGTTATCTGGATTGCCAACTGTTACAGGAACTTCCACGTGATCCTCAGAACCGTCAGGGTAGGTAACAGTAACCTTAACGTTTACGGTTCCAGGAGTAGTAGTGTCGATAGGTGTTTGACCATCGTCAACTGTAATTTTTGTACCAGTTGGAGGTTGCTTGTCATCTTCAAACTTGACTTTAGCAATGATGTCACTGTCAGAAGGTTTGGTTTTACCATAACCAACGTTGATTTCATCAGGCTTATTTGGCTCATACTTCTTATTCTGAGGCTCGCCAACCTTAACGGTTACCGTTGCGTGATCCGTTGAACCATCGCCATAGGTGATTGTTACAGGAACAGTAAAATCGCCAGGCTGAGTGCCATCTGGAATAGTGCTATTGCTGTCAATGGTCACTGTTGCGTCAGTAGGCAAAGTCGTGTCAGCGCCATTCTTCTTTAGCTTAATGCCATTCTTCTTTACACTATCCTCTATGGTAGTGTTCTTCGTCTTACTGTAGTCAACCTTAATAGTTTGGCCTTCTGGCGTGTAATCCTTGTTTTGTGGATCCAAAACTTTAACAGTTACTGTTGCAACGTCACTAGAGCCATCCGAATACGTAACCTTAACCTGCACTTGGCTTTCGCCAGGCTTATCGGTGCTTGGAACGTCTTTTGTGTTGACGATTTCTACTGACTTGAGTTTATCGTTTCCAGATGTGCCATTCCACGTCAAGCCGCCGCCATTATCAAACGACTTAATCTTATTGGAAAGATCTTCTTTTGAATTCCATGGAACTGTAATAGTTTTACCAACAGGGTCATAGTTGTTGGACTCCCTATTAACGACAATAGGCACTTCAACTTTGCTTGAAGATCCATCTGGATATTTAACAGTTACAGGAACAGTGTAATTTCCATCATCTGTAGGAATTTTTCCAACTTCAAATGTTATACCAGTCTTATCGATTGGCGTATTTGGATTATCATATTTTGTTATTGTGATCGCGTTGGTAATTGCGTTGTTATCCTTAGGATTATCAACTTGCTTAGCTGTAGCAGTATGCTCTTCAGCATCCGTGTATACGGAAATCTGAACCTTTAGCTTAGACTCGTTGCCAGCTTCGTCTGTAACAACAAGTTCACGAGACCACTTATTGTCTGACGAATTGGTTATATTCGCATCTCGCTGAGCAGTGCCTTTAATATGAATAGTCGCAGGCTTTTCTGCAGAATTCCCGTTTTGATTGTCAATAGTGATTTTTCCGTCATGACCTGGGAATGTTGCTATTGTTGCACTCTTAATCTTTCCGCTGTTGTCATAAGCGTTGATATCAATGCTGAACGGTTTGCCATTATGCACCTTGAACTGGTAGTACTCAGCTGTTTTCTCAGTGTCTGCTCTCTTTGCCTTATTGGTACTAGGTGTGTTAATAACAGGCGCGATATTGTCTTTAACAGTAACAGTTGTAGTAACGTCTTTAGTTGATCCGTCCTTAAATGTTATGCGGACTTTAGCGTTTTGTTCGCCAGTCTTATTCCAATCTGGCTCCGTAGTCCAAGAGTAGGTAGCGTCACTAGGTAGATTCTTTAGATCATCTGCATTAATGCCGCTCTTAGGATCTGGATGCGTCGTGCCGCTACTCATGTTGTACGTAACAGGCGTGCCTGTGACTTTGCTGTACTTATCTGATTGCGGCTTAACAATAAACTTCACAGCCACGTTTGTAGTGTTGCCCGAAGGATCCACCGCCGTGATAGTACGCTTATACTCGCCAGGCTCAGTGTTGAGTGGAGTAGTGCCATCAAGCGTTAAAGTCTTAGGATCTGCAGTTGTGCCAGTTCCAGTAGGATCTTTTTCTGTCTCGCCTGGAGTTTTAGGCGTTAAAGCAAGAGTTGTAACGTTTCCGCTGTTGTCGGTTGCAGTAATCTTAATATCGTTCTTATCACCGCGGTATGTAGTGATAGTGAATACTTGTGCGTGTTTTGGCCCATCAGGATATTCACCATTAATGGTGTTATATGTGCCACCTTCGCCTTTTTGCTGAATCGTAACTTTAGGACTTTCGCTATCCTTAACAGTTACCTTAACGTCAACAGTTTCAACTTGTGGATTATTTGGGTCGTTAGTAGGAATAGTTACAACAACTTTTCCAGGCTTTTCCTTGCCAACGGTGGAAGTGTTTGGAGTTCCGCCAGTTTCAGTGCTCCATGCGAACTTAGTCCCTTTTGGTAAGCTCCTGTGGTTGGCTATAGTTTTCTTTGCCCATTTTTCGTCTAGCGTTTGACCCAAGTTAACAGTAATAGGCCTAGTCTGAAGATCTTCTTTCTTCTTAACTGTTACCTTTACAGTTACAGGCGTTGACTCGTTTCCTGCAGAATCGAATGCCTTAAATGTTAAGTCGTATGTGCCAATTTCTTCAGTCTTAAAGCCAGAGAATGTATAAGTAAGTTTCTTCTCTTTGTCTGTGTTCTTAGAATCGTACTTTGATCCAGCGCGAGTCAGGTTACTAAACAGCTTTGTTTGGTCATTTTTAAACAGAGTCATCGTAGCTGTTGATGTGTCGATTCTATCAACTTTCAAATTGTCTTTTGCTGTAAGGTTGATAGTTAAATCTTTGCCAACTTCGACTTCAATATTGGTTTTATCGGCAGTAAGCGTTGGAGCTTTGTCGTCTTTAGTAGCATTCTTAGGTTCGCTTACTGGCGACTGAACCGACTGCTCCTTAGTTGGATCTGCAGGATTTGTAGACGTTACGGCAGTTACATTTCCAGCAGGAATGCCGCCATCAACCTTAATTGTAACTTTGCCATCAGCTCCAACGGTTCCCGTGCCGATTGTATTCTTACCGTTATCCTTAAGAGTTACAGTGCTTCCAGCTGTGCCAGGGCCTGCATTAACTACAACTTCCTTGCCCTTTACGCCTGCAACACCAGTCAAATCAGTTTCAATCTTAGGCTTTTGAGGGCGAACCGTGAAAGTAACCTTTTCTTCCGCTGTGCTGCCATCATTAAACGTGACTTTAGCAGTGTAAGTTCTCTTTCCTGCAACGTCTGTGGAAGGCTCGCCATTAACCCACTCTGCACTCTTGATGTTCTTCTTAGTAGCGTCGTCAAGATTGCCAAGATATTGCTTAGCGTCAACCTTGTTCCCTGTTTTAGTAAGAGGGTCGCCAACAGTAGCATTAACGGTATTTCCATTAAGCTTATGTTGTAAAGAAAGTGGCTTTTTAATGTTTACAGGAATCGTAACAACGTGATACGAGTTATCTGAGTACACAACTTTTGCAGACGCGTTTGTGGTAAGAGTTTCCTTTCCGTTAAAGTACTCTTGTGGAATGTTGGTTGGAGGGAATGGATTAAAGACGAGTTGCCCTCCGCCTTCAATCCCAGTAACGTGAGGCTTCAAGTCGTTTTCAGTAAGCTTATGCCCCCAATCAACAGTAATTGGTGTAGCAGTTGGTTCTTTGTACTTCTGGTTCAGATTTTTAAGATGTACTGTAACTTTCTTTTCTACTTTGTTTCCAGAAGCGTCGGTTGCAGAGATAGTAACCTCGTAGTCGGAGTTTACAGGATTGCCACTTTTATCTTTGTGTATAAATGTAGTCTTATTAATAACCTTTGTATAAGGTTTGCTTTCGCTAGCATCAATGCCATTATCGTTTTTCTCGTCAACATTGCCATTTTTAGCAAAGTCTGGGAAACCGCTTACAGAGAATTTCGTTACTTTTCCACTGTCGTCGGATGTTCCGAATTTGATTGTAGGACTATCGCCCTGATACACGGTAATGCTGTTGTTTGAATCGCTAATTTCTTTGTCATTAAAATACAGCTTTGGAGGGATTCTATCGCTTTTTGTGCGCTTAAGATTTTGTTCAGTCCAGCGCTCGCGACCAGAAATAAAGGTGTATGCTGAGTTAGTCGTTCTACCATAAGTACTTGTATTTGCCCATGTATAAGCATCTTGGATGTCGTCAAGAGTGACTCCTTGACGTAACTTTACTTTGCAATGCATGTGTACTGCATAGTCGACGTTTGTAGTTCTTAAGCCGATGCCGTAGCTCTTGCCGCTATATACGCCTCTCAATGTTGTAGCATTGCTAATAACCCCGTCGCCTGCATTATTGTGGAAAGTATCACTCAAATCTTGCTTGTTGCTGTTTCCTCCTCTTATGCCTAAGGTTATTTTGTATAAAGAGTTTCCAAGGTGCTGATCATCTTTCGAGGGATCATTAAGATTTTTTGACTGGCTATTTTCTTTAGTGAATAATGAAAAATCGCGTGAAAGAACAGCGTTTGTTGTTTGTGGACTAGTGCCATTTCGTTTATAAAAATCAAAGCTTAAATCACTTAATGTGTCTCCATTGTAATAACCATTATTTAAGTCAGCAACTGCAAAAGGAATTTGCCAAACATACTGTTGTTGTTTGGAAGCGCCAGTCATATCTTTACCGTCGTTGTTAAAGAACACATCGAAGACTAAATACTTAGCACCGTTGTTTTCTTCAAGGTGTGCATACATATCCGACTTTTTAGTAACATTACTGTAATCACCCAAACCGTCGGATCCTATTTGACCGATTGTTCCATTGCTGTTAGCAAAGCGATACCTTTGGAACTCAAGAATGTTTGGCGTATGTAGCCAAGGAGTAGGGTCTGCGTTACGCACTTCTTGCGCAAAAGCCGCTGTAGTTGGAGGAAGAAGAATATTAGAGGATGCGAGGATTGGCTGACCGCCCAAGCAAGTGGCTGCAGTAAGAACTGTGGCAAGTGTGCTCAATGACACCTTTCGCATGGTTGCATACGCAGAAGATGAATCAACGTTTTTAAACGAGCTCTCAACTTGCTCGTGTGCGTGCTTTTTGCGAGTGTTATTTGCCATAATAATCTGTAATCCTTTATTCTTGTGCTTTTTAATTTAGCGTTCCCTAATGTGCGTCGTATATAAACGTGTGTCTAGTTCTTCTTCAAATACTAATTCTGTGTTTACATAAAGCAACGGTAGACAATAAGTACGCTTATACACATGCTGCATAATATTATATCGTATTTTTGCTATTTTGTCGTAATTTTTTTATTGTTAAGTATTCCATAACTGTAAAATTTCCTGCCGGGGGGGGGTGCTCTATGTATAAAATATTGTCATAACGACGAATTATTTAAAATTATCTAAAAGTTTATCGTTTTATAGTAATTTATTCGTATATGAATTAATCACGCTTGTAGCGTTTCTTGTGCACATGCTTAAGCAATTTGTCGCGTGCGTAATTTTCTGGTGTTTGTTGCGGTTTTGTAGTTTTGGAAAACATTTGCCGGTGACTTTTTCGGCGTTTGTTACTGCAGTAAAAGCGCGTAAGTGATTGTTGATTTAAATATATTTTATACAAGATTTTATATAGTATTTTTGCGTAGAACATAAAAAAGTAGGTATGTGTGTTAAAAGTAGGTGCGTATGATTGCAGGAATAGGGCACGACTTGGTAAACGTTGCGCAGTTTGCTGAGCAGATGCAGGATGGCAATGGTTGGCGTGCGCTGTTTTCTGTGCGAGAGCTTCGACAATGTGATCTTCGTGCGCAAGTGAAGAATGATGAGAGAGCTTTACATATTGCAGCACGCTGGGCTGGCAAAGAAGCTGTGATTAAAGCGTGGTCCGAGGCGTTATGCACAATAAATAACCCTTATCCATATACTCTGGATAACATGCCATGGGCGAGTATTGAGATTCTTAACGATTCCCATGGTTGCCCACGCATTATTCTCAGCTCAGATGTGCATTCGCAACTTGTAAAATCGCTTTTCAGTGCGTCCAGCGAGTGTGTAGATAGTAGTGAGCACATAGATAATATTCGTTGGCATATTTCGCTTAGTCATGACGGATTATTAGACGATAATTCAGCTTTTGCATCAGCTGTTGTAATGCTTGAAGTCTTATAAGAAAAGCTACATTATAAGAAAAATATGTTTTGTGCACTTGTGTCGATGTCACAAGCATCTGTATACTTGAACGAGTCGATATTTGTGCGTGAATATTTCGTGCAAATATGGTGCGTAATTGCGGACGTAGCTCAATGGTAGAGTCTCAGTCTTCCAAACTGATTACGCGGGTCCGATTCCCGTCGTCCGCTCCATTTTTTTATTTTTGCTTTACGTTTTGCAATTTTCTTTTTAATGGTTTATTTATTTCAGTTTTTTGTGAAAATCACATGTTTTGCATATTATTTTCACATTTTCATTGAATTTATGCTTGCTATTAGGGTGCTATTGCTATGGTAATAGCGGAGAGACACGTAAAAAACATGTCTGGAGGACTCGTGGGACAGATTATCGTACGTGTATTAGCTGGATTAGTGTCGGCTGCTACTGCTTTCACTATGAATGTCGTTGCGCCGCAAAAATCTTCATCGATTGAACATGTGCGTGCTAATGTGCATACCAATGTGCATACCAAAAGTGTTGTTAAGCCTATTATTCAATCACATTCTGGCACTGTGTATCAAAGCTCGTTTATTGATAATGAGTATGGTGCGCATTGGAGTGATGCTGATGGCACTACGGCTTTTATTGATGGAAATGATGATGTGTTCGTTAATAACGCTAAGGCGGTTATTGATGTTTCTGAGCATCAAAAAGAAATTGATTGGGATGCTGTAAAAGCTTCTGGAGTAGATGGTGCGATTATTCGTATTAGCTATGGCTGGGATAATGGATATGACAAGCAAGCTTTGCGCAATATTAGCGAATGCAAGCGTCTTGGTATTCCATTCGGCATTTACATGTATTCCTATGCTGAAAAAGCTGAAGATGGTGCTGCTGAAGGTGCCGACATTGTAAATCTTTTGCAGGGTGCTGGAGTAAGTCCTCAAGATTTAACGTATCCTGTTTATTACGATTTGGAAAAGTGGAGCTGGAGTGGTCATAAACCACCAACATCACCATACGTTTACCAGGATATTGTTGCTTCCTGGTGGAATCAGTTAGTTTCTGCAGGCTACCATAAGCTCGGCGTTTACTCTTATGCAAATTATTTGAGAGGACCATTAAATTCTCAGTATATTCACGAGCGTACAAGCTGGGTTGCTAGCTACGGTTCTCGCGTAGGCTTCCCTATTTCTACAGCATTGCGCGGATGGCAGTACACTTCCGACGGCAGCGTTGACGGAATTGATGGTCGCGTCGATTTGAACGCATTCGGCATGGCTGGTGGCGGCGAAATCAATGGTGTTTCTGAGTTTGGTAGCACTATTACTAAGCCTAATTCTTCTAAGCCTTCTGGAGAAACGCGCAACTATGGTAGCTGGACTGTAAAGAGTTCTGGTCGTCGTGAAGTATGGACTAATGGAGACAAGAAGTTTGTGCTCCAGTACGAGCTTCGCGATTCATATTATGCTCATGGCGGCCCTGGTCGTCTTGGTGCTCCTGTTGCTGATGAGGAGAATATGGGTGCTGGCTGGTGGCGTCAGCGTTGCCAGCACGGCGATGTGTTTACGCAAGGCCGAGATAAGAAGTACGTAATCCAGTACGAATTGCGCGACTCCTACTACAAGCACGGAAGCTATTCGCGACTTGGCTCGCCTATTTCCGACGAGGAAAACATGGGTGGCGGCTGGTGGCGTCAGCACTGCAAGCACGGCGACGTCTGGACGCATGGCAGAGACATTAAGTACGTGATTCAGTTTGAGTTACGCGACTCTTACCAAGGACATCGCGGTGCTGCTTGGCTTGGCGCTCCTGTTGCCGAAGAGGAAAACATGGGCGGCGGCTGGTGGCGTCAGTGTTGCCAGAATGGTGATGTTTGGACGCATGGTAAGGATAAGAAGTTTGTTATCATGTTTGCTCTTCGTGATTCTTACTATAGGCATCGTGGTGCTGGTTGGCTTGGTGCTCCTGTTGCTGATGAGGAGAATATGGGTGCTGGCTGGTGGCGTCAGCGTTGCCAGAATGGTGATGTTTGGACGCATGGTAAGGATAAGAAGTTCGTTATCATGTTCAATCTTCGCAAGGATTATTATGCGCGCGGTGACTTTAAGAAGCTCGGCGCGCCTATTGAAGATGAACACAATGATGGCAATGGCTTATGGCATCAAAAGTGCCAGAATGTTGTGTTAGAAGCCCACTGATAGCATTTGGCTCCATGCAATAAAAGCATCTGGATTTGTGTATTGTATTTCATTCGCAGCTTCTGTGTGATTTGCAAATACAAGCAAGAATCCTAATACTATCGTTAATGTAGTGCATGCAACGATTAGAGTTTGAGTAGACATTTGGTTCCTATTCAATTCGATATTGTTGCATGCATTTTCTTTATCTAATTGCAACTGCGCATCTTGATTAGCTGAGCAATTTCTTCTAGCAAAACCAATAGATGCAATAATCATAAGAATTATTATTGAATCGCAATAATAACGGTAAAGGCTGCCGCCTAAGCAGTAGTTTACGTAGATTAACATAATCGAGAATGTTATTCCGCTTAAGCACATTATGTATTCGATTTTTTGCATGTACTTGCGTCTTATTAAGAAAATGCCCCAAATAAGTGGCATTGATAGCAGACCAAATGTCATGTGATTAAAGAAACTATTTCCATAATCCGAAATGTTTGAGCTGGTTATTGTAATATACGGGAATTCCGTATCTATGCTTGGTGGCTTTATAAAGAAGTTTATTAACAAGTCTTTGATTTTTAGAGGGTCAAATGCTATACGATTAAATCGCAAGTCAAAATTTGTTAATTGTTCTTCGTTACCAAAGTTAAAGAATGAACCAAAACGCAAGTAGTTATATACTAAGATTCCGGCAAACCCAGCTATTGCAGGAGTTAGGAAGCTTAAAGCTGCAGATACTTTATTTACTACGCTTCTGGAGTTGTTAAGCAGTAAAGCAATAAACAGTGGAGCTATAAACGCAACTGTGGAAATGCAAGAATTTGGTCTACAACCGCATTGCAAAGCTAAGCTTAATCCAGCTAAAGCAAATAATGCATACTGAGTAAATTTAGTCTTAAGCCTTACGGCTTTCAGTGATGCGTAAACAAATAATGTTCCGAAAAATATAGCGCTTACCATAGGAATGTAGTAAATCGATGCAGATGCTTGCAGATAAAAAACAAGGCATCCAAATGGTAAGGCTGCTCCTATAAGCAGCATTGAGCAGTAGTTTATTCGTATTTCAAAGAATGTTATTATTTCTTTCCACAATGCAAATAATGCTGGTATTGTAATTGCTGCAAATAATGTTGTGACCATTATTGCGCTCGGCATCCAAGCTGGGAACAAAGCGTTAAACGGCAAATAAGTTAAAATAAACGGTACTATTCCAAAGTAGCAATAATATTTGCCATTATGCAGCACAACATCCCATATTGCAGGAGTTCCCTCGCGCACTAATTGCATTCTTTTGCCAATGCTAAATGGGTTTGTTGAATGCAATAAGCCATTTGGTGGGTCTTGTAGCAAAGATAGCGATCCTTGTTTCCAGGCTTTTAACTGCTCTGTATATGGGTTTCCGTCTATAAAATCGTATTTATCGTAGGAGAGTGGAACGCGTATTCGATTATAAGTGTTTAATCGGAGCCAAATATACAGTGAGAATCCGGTTACTATTGCGCACAAAGCCCAAAAAATTATGGTTTGAGCTCGATCTCCTTGAATATAGGCTATTTTGTGCCATTTTTTCTTACGTATAGTTATAATCGCGGATCCAAAAACGAATAATATAGCCCATTTTCCATAGTTTATGTGCAACTTGTATTTTGGATTAATTGTTATATTTTTAACAACGATTCCGTTTGGCGTTTCATTAAAGTGTAATTTTATTTTGTTTAGTTTTCCGTGACTTTCTAAACGTACTTTAGTCGTATTAAATTTTCCTGTTGTTATTTTAAATTGGCTAGCTAAAGCGTATCCAGGAGCTACACCAAAGTCTTCTAATTCTACGCTTCCAGTTACGTAATAAACTGGTTTTGTTTGTTGTAGCGAAATCTCTAATGTTTTGCTGTACGTGTTTAAGTTTGTGAATTCTACATCTGCGCCATTTTTAGATATATGTACGCCGTCATTTTTGTATTTTGCATATATTTCATCACGGCTTGCGTTTGTAGAGTCTTCTGCTTGTTCAGCTTTTACTTCTTTTACTGTGCTTAAATTTATGCTTTGTGTTTTAAATCCTAATTCGGATGCTTGAAATAAGTTACTAAAAAACATTAGTGTTATTAGTCCGCTTATAACAAAGCACACTATATATGGCAAATAAGTTTTTAGTTTAAGATTGTTTTTTATGACGGCTCGCACAGGTTGCTACTTTCTATTTCTTTTTATGTAATCAAAAAGGTTTACTTGTTCTATAAAACGTTTGCGCTCATTTTTGGCTAAAATCTCAAGAATAATTCCGGAAATAAAGAATAGTAATCCTGTAATAATTAGCATTACAGCACCAATTAGAGTAGGGAAGCGTGTTACTAGGTGTGTGCGCCAAAATTCTATGAATGGAAGCATGCATGCTCCTACTCCGCACAGTGTTATTATTACGCCAAGTGTTCCAAAGAAAGGCATTGGTTTGTATTCGCGAATCATGTGAAAAATGGTTGAAAGCACTCGAATACCGTCTCCAACTGTGTCTAGCTTGCTAACTGATCCTTCTGGGCGGTCACGATACTGAATTGGCATTTCGTACAGTTTTATATTGTTGTTAAGCGAATGAATTGTCATTTCTGTTTCAACTTCAAATCCGCGCGAAAGTACAGGATAAGTCTTTACGAATGAAAAAGAAAAAGCACGGTAGCCTGTCATAATATCAGTTACTTTTGCGTGGAAAAGCGTGTTAATTGCGCCTCTAACTAAACGATTTCCAAAATTGTGGAATGGTCGCTTATTCTCTTGGAAATACGTAGAACTTAGACGGTCGCCAATAACCATGTCGTAGCCTTCAACGATTTTTGCAACCATATCTGGTGCCGCTTCAGCAGGATATGTGTCGTCGCCGTCTGCCATTACGTAAACATCTGCGTCTATGTCTTGGAACATTGCACGAATCACATTGCCTTTGCCTTGTCTTGGCTCTTTACGAACCACAGCACCTGCTTCTTTGGCTATTTTTGCAGTATTGTCCGTTGAGTTGTTGTCGTACACGTATATTGTTGCTTCTGGAAGTGCCGCCTTAAAGTCTTTAACAACTTTTTCAATGGTGATTGCCTCGTTATAGCACGGCAGCAGCACTGCGACAGAAGTCATAATATGTCCCTTCATAATGGCGAATGGTGCGCATGGAATGAGCAGTAATGTTCTTATACTATGTGCATATCACTGTTATCTTACCTATTGTTGTGGATTGTAGTGCAACAATCTATTTGCGTTTATGTGGCAGTGTGCAGTACTGTGCGTAGTACTTGCGCATATAGTCTGCTATACTGCGTGGCAAGTGTTATGTAATTTTTTCAAGTTATGTAATGAATGTGAGTATTAAGAATAGTTATGGTGCCATGCAATACGTATAAAAGTGTATGCTGCAAACAGTGTCAAATGTTCAAAATAAACTAATAATAATTATTTTTGAACACCTTTGTGCATACTATACTAATGCAACAAAATGTATAGAGCCATCATTATGCACCTCGGCTAGTGCATGGAGACACTGTTATGGAAGCATATTCAGCATTAACTCATAACGAATTTGCTGTAATATCAGCATTGCAACGTTTGCCAGGAAGTAATCAACGTACTATAGCTGAGCATACGAAGCTTTCATTAGGCACAGTAAATAGTGCGTTACGCGATGCTATTCAGCATGGGTTTGTTGTTAATGGTGAAGTTACATCAAAAGGTCTTACCGCACTCGAACCGCATCGCGTCCACAATGCGGTGATTATGGCAGCTGGCCTTTCCTCCCGCTTTTCCCCGATTTCTTACGAATTGCCAAAAGGTTTACTCACTGTGCGCGGCGAAGTGCTTATTGAACGACAAATTCGTCAATTACAAGCGGCAGGAATTAACGATATTAGCGTAGTAGTTGGATACAAGCAGGAACGTTTCTTCTATTTGGAAGACAAGTTTACTAAAGGCGATTTTTGCGTAAAAATCGTGCCAAATAAGGAATATCGTGAGCGCAACAACAACAGTTCAATCATGGCTGTTGCTCACCTTTTAAGTAACACGTATATTTGTTCTTCTGACAATTATTTCGACGAAAATCCTTTTGAACCATACGTGTGGAAGGCTTACTATTCTGCGCAATATCAGCGGGGCCGCACTAAAGAGTGGTGTATGAGTGTAGGTGCGCACGATCGCATTACTTCGGTAACTATTGGTGGCAGTGATGCGTGGTACATGATTGGTCACGTGTATTTTGACAGCGAATTTTCGGCTAAGTTTGTGCGAATTTTGCGTGCGGAATATGATTTGCCGCAGACTGCTGGCAAGTTGTGGGAAGACATTTTGATTGAGCATTTAGACGAGCTTGATATGCGCATGCGCCGCTACGATGCGCCGATTATTCACGAGTTCGATTCGTTAGATGAGCTTCGCGAGTTTGATCCGCTGTTTTTGGAAAATGTTGACAGTGAAGTTTTTGACCGCATCGTTAAGGTGCTTGGTTGCAAAAAGTCGGATATTCGCGACGTTTACCCGTTGAAAAATGGTTTGACGAATCTTTCTTGCCATTTTATGGTTGGTTCTAACGAGTATGTGTACCGTCATCCGGGGGTTGGCACGGATGTGTTGGTGAATCGCCAGGCTGAGGATGAGGCTTTGCGTGCGGCGCAGCGCCTTGGTTTGGACGGTACGTTGGTTGCGGATGATCCGAAATACGGCTGGAAAATTTCGCATTTTTTGAAAGGTTGTCGTACCGCTGATTTTCACGATTCTTGCGATTTGCGCGAAGGTATGTGTCTGATTCGTAAGCTTCACAACAGTGGTGCTACGGTGAGTAGATGCTTCGATTTTTATGAGGAATCTCAGCGTTATTTGCGCGATTTGCGCGCTCGCCGTGTTGCGTTGCCTGAGGGTGCTGACGCTTTGCTTCATAAGGTTGATTGTTTGCATGAGTGCGTGAGTAAAGATGCTTGTCAAAAAATTTGCTTGGCGCACAACGATATATTGGGTGCGAATGTGCTTGTGGATGTTGCTGGACGCTACCATCTGATTGATTGGGAGTATGCGGGGATGTCGGATTATGCGCAGGATTTGGGTACGTTGTGCGTGTCTGACGCGCTTAATGAGCAGGAATTTGACGCGGTTCTAGCGGAGTATTTTGAGCGCAATCCTACTTGTGCTGAGCGTCGTCATTGCATGGCGTACGTTGGTTTTGCGGGGTGGTGTTGGTATTTGTGGTCGTTGGTAAAAGAGGCTGAGGGGGAGCCTGTAGGTGACTGTCGTTATTTGTATTACCGTTATGCGAAACGTTATGTCGACCGCGCTTCGAGCGAATATGGTGCCGTATCCGCTGAATCCTCTGAATCTGCTGGTTGTGACGGGTCTGCAGGCTCTGTAGTAAAGGTGTGATTTATGAAATATTCCTTAATAAGCGGACTGTTTTGGGGACTTGATACTGCTTTGCTTGCGGTATTGGTTGCGTTATCTGTTCATGGTTTAACACCTTCTGCAGTATGGTATGTGGGCGTTGTGGGCGCTTGCGTTCACGATGTTGTGTGTGCTGTAATATTGTGGATTTATATGGCTTGTCGTTCAAAGTTGCGCGAAACTGTTGCTCTTTGCAAACGTACGAAATTGATTGTGCCTATTGTGTTGAGTTCGCTTCTTGGAGGCCCAATTGGTATGACCGGTTACGCTATTGCGGCAAGCAATATTGGTGCCGGTTACGCTGCTGCGATTTCCGCACTGTACCCGGCTTTTGGCATAGTACTTTCTTCTATTGTGTTGCGCGAACGCTTAAGTGCGTTGAAATATTGTGCTTTTGCTGTAACGCTTATTGCGGTAGGAGTGCTTGGCTACTGTTCTTGCGCGGAATCTTCAACCGCAACTGTCTTCTCTCCGGGCAGCATAGTCTTAGGTTTGATTGCGGCTATTTTCAGTGTTATTGGTTGGGGAAGTGAAGCCGTTGCTTGCGCGTGGGCTACCAGAAAGCAAAGCGTGGACGACGAAGTAATGCTGCACGTGCGCGAAACTGTTTCCGCACTGTCGTACGCCTTACTCATTGTGCCGTTGTGTACGATACTGCCGGTTTTTAGCGTAAAGATTATGCAATCAGCCGGCTTTATTGCGTTAGCTATATTTATAGCGTTACTTGGTGCTGCTTCCTACTTGTGCTACTACCGCGGTATTGCTCAGGTTGGTGCGACGCGCGCTATGGCTGGAAATATTACGTACGCGGCGTGGAGCATGATTGCAGCAGCGTTACTTTCTCAAACGATTCCGCCGCTTATTGCGTGGGTTTGTTGCGTGGTGATAATTGCGGGGACGGTAGTGGTGGCTTCCGAAAAATAATCGCAACGGAGTATGATAAACCTGTATTGCATTGTGGCAACAGTTTATAGCAGTACGCTATAGCAAGTATGTTTTTAAATAATGAGGGAGTAATGAACTTATGGTTTCGCAGTTACGTCGCATAGTGAGTTGGATAATAGGCAGACTCCCTTCGTCAAAACGCTCTATTGTGGAAGTGCGCGAGCAGCTGAGTGCTATTCAAACGCAAATTTCTCGATTGCAAGAATGTGTCGACGCTCGCTGCGCTCATCTTGAGGTTGGGCAGTATAACGTTGAGAAGTCGTTGCGTGCGGAGATTTTGACGAATCGTGAGCAGTCTTCGATTATGGCTTGGTCAAACTATAGGAAAGATGGCGAAAGTAGCGTGGATGCACATAAGCGTTTCTTCCTTAGTTTGCCGAAAGCTACAGGTTCTATGCGCGTTATACAACGTGGTTGCGCGTCGCTGCTGAGCGAGTTTGCGCAGATTGCGCAGCAGCATAATCTTCAGTATTGGGCTGATTTTGGTACGCTGCTCGGTTGCGTGCGTCATCGTGGGTTTATACCTTGGGATGACGATGTTGACTTGGGTATGATGCGAGAGGATATTGATAAGCTGCTAACGATGTTGCGCGAGGATGCCGCGTTGTGCGCGCGCTACCGTGCGGTGCTCGTGTACGATCCGTACGTGTGCTGCCGTCAGTTGCGGTTCCGTTACGCGAATAATAGTAATCCTTGTTTTTTGGATATTTTCTTCTACGATTACGCGCCTGATTTGACGCCTGAACAGCAGCAGAGTTTTGTGTCTTTGCGTAAGGATTTGCAGCAAGAGTTGCGTTCGCAGACTTTTTTCAACACATGGCTTGACCGCGGTTATGTTGAGCAGGGCGGCGAATATACTGCGGAGATTGAACAGATTTTTCAGAGTTTCCAAAAGAAGGCTGTAAACCAGGGGCTTGTGGTGAGTAAGTCTTGCGCGCGCAACGTGGTGTACGGTTTGGATAATGTTGATGCTGAGAATTTGTATATTGCACGATGTGCCGAAATGTTTCCAGTAAAAATGGCAACTTTTGAAGATTTTTCTGTTGCTATACCGCAGTTATCGGAAGATATTTTGGAACGCGTGTATGGTGATATTTATCAGCTGCCGTCGGATATTATTACGCACTTCCGTCATGTCGACTGTGAATCGTTGCATAGCAGCCATGCTGACGATGTAATCGAGCAGGATATTCGTTCAAATCCGTATGCGATCGATTGTGGCAGACTTGAGTGAGTTATGTAACGCTACAAAACGGTAACTCTACAAAACAGTAACGTTAAGAATGGCAATAGTACGAAGGAATTAACAGGTGTGCATATGGGCGATACGAGCAATAGTAACGGTAATGCGACTGCTGTAAATGATGTGGCGGCAGAAAGAAACGTAACGATGGCGGGTAGTGCAGTAAGTAGCACAATAAGTGGTGCAATAAGCAGTGCGATACAGTGCAGTCGCGATTGTGCTCGCGCTACGCGTTCTGTTTTACGACGCATATCGCTAATTATGCCGCTTATTATTGTGCTTCTGCTGGAACTTGTATGGTTCAACTTTCCGGCAATCGAATCGTCAGGATTCA
This sequence comes from Gardnerella sp. DNF01159, assembly GCF_049244215.1. Taxonomy (NCBI): domain Bacteria; kingdom Bacillati; phylum Actinomycetota; class Actinomycetes; order Bifidobacteriales; family Bifidobacteriaceae; genus Gardnerella; species Gardnerella sp. DNF01159. Next base: position 279,060 of record NZ_CP058387.1, read on the forward strand.
AGCCAACTCCTGTTCAGAGAGTTTCAACCGGTGCAGGTTTGACGCGTCACGGCGACGTGTATACAGTTACCGGCAAAAACGATCAATACATACAATTGCATTACGCTCAGCCTTCTCAAATAAATAACATTTACGTCGATACGCGCTCGCCTCACACTCGCACACTCGATATTGCTGTGTATGTGTTGGATGGCGGCAATAGTACTTCCTATATTCAAGTTGCGTCTCAGCCAGTTACGTCGAATGTGAACGATACGAAGTATGTGCGCGTGCATGCGGTTGATAAAGTTGCGGGCTTGCGTTTGAGCACGAAGCTTCAGAAAGGCGATTCTTTTACAATTGCTAATCTTGCGTTGAACCAGCGTAGACCGTTACATATTTCACTTATTCGTGTCGTGATGTTGTTGCTGATTGCTTACGCGATATACGCGTTGGCTCCGCGTTCGCGCATTTATAAAGAAGCACTTGATTTGCGTGTGCGCAAGCAGCAGTTGTGGCTTGTTGCGTTAATGCTAGTGCAGTGCGCAATACTTATTGGAGTAACGAAAGTTACTGGTACTCAACACATGTTTACAGCTGGTGTGTGTAATAACGGCGGCTTTATATGTGACGCCAACCAGTACAATCACCTCGCCAACAGTCTGCTCAAAGGTCACCTGTACTTGGATCTGCCGGTTCCTGACTGGCTGCCGAATATGAGCAACCCTTACGATGCAGGCGCGCGCTACGCCATGTCGATAAAAACTGGTCAACCAACTTACTGGGATTATGCGTTCCACGGAAGCCACTACTTTACTTACTTCGGCGCACTTCCTGCACTGTTACTTTTTGTGCCGTTCAAAGTACTTACCGGCCACGATTTGCGTACAGATTACGCCGTCGCCTTCTTTGCTGTCGCTTTCGCAATTGCTTCTATCTATCTTATGGTGCAATTACTTCGACGCTTCTTCCCAAAGCGATCCTTCGGCTTCCTTGTGCTGTCGCATCTCGTTATGCTCATGTCCAGCGGAGTGCTAATTCAGGTGTATCTGCCGCAAATCTACTCGCTTCCTATGCTGTCATCATTGTGTTTCACCTGCTTAGGACTGGGATTGTGGCTACAAGCGCGAACTACTCAAGATGCTCTTTCTGAAACCCCGTACTTACGGAAGTCGCTACTCATTCTGGGAGCAGTATGTATTGCACTAAACCTATGGTGTAGACCGCAATTTATTCTGGCGTCACTGTTTGCTTTCGTAATTTTTAAGGAAGAAATCGTAAAGTACCGTCTATTTTTTGCCTTCAAACGAAGCAGCGTAATCAATACTATATGCGTAATCGCACCAATGATTCTTATAGGCTTAGCCGCCTGCTGGTACAACTACGCGCGTTTCGGTTCTCCACTCGATTTTGGTGCAACCTACAATCTCACCGGTTTTGACATGGTTCACCGCTCCTACTCTTGGGCGCGAATCCCATGGGGAGTATGGATGTACCTGTTCCAGCCTATTACTATTACGCCAGTTTTTCCGTTTATGGAACAATCCGTGCTGCCGTCAATGTTCCACGGGCAAATCATTATGGAGCCATTCTTTGGCGGCCTACTCGCTTACTCTCCTGTATGCGCAGCCGTAGTACTGTACCCGGTAGTAAAGCAACAATTACGCAAAAAGCAGCTTGCTGGATTCTTTACGCTCGGCTTAACATTGTCGATACTGCTTATGGTATTAGATGCGGAAGTAGTAGGAATTTCCAGCAGGTACTTTAGTGATTTTGGCTGGCTGCTAGCGTTGTGTGCAATTATGGTGATTGCAAGTCTTGTAGACAAAGTCTCGTCTTGCGCGCACATGGTTGACGTTCCTTCTGGTTGCGTCAACGAAACAGGCGAGGAGTCGCCTTCTAAAGCCAACTTTAAGTTAATGCACAAAGTTTTGATTATTCTGGTGATTTCCAGCGTGGGCTTGTGTTCCTTAAACCTCCTTGCCAACGGACGATACTCAGACCTTCAAGGCACTAGGCCGAGTATATACAGAAGTATCGAATCCTGGTTCTCGCCACTTACGTAACAGACGAATCAGTTGCAATTTGGTTACTATTAGTAAATTACAATTCAGATAATTTGAATAAAAAAATTTTGAAGAAGAAAATATGGTAGTAGAACAGAAACAATCAGCGCAAAAAGTAGCGTCTTCTGCACAAGCTCAAGCGGTATTACAATCGAGCAAAGACCTGCAAAATGGCACGCAAAAAGACCTGCAAGTTGAAGTCTTGCGAATTATTGCAATGCTTATGATTGTGGCCTGCCACATGATCATACATTTGAACATTCGCGAGCACAGTTTCAATATGGAACTTTTGCCGGCTCCAGGCTTGCGTTCAGCACTTAAATTCTTAGTCGTACAATACGGTCAAGTTGGTGTCTCAACCTTCTTTATTATTTCCGGCTACTTTTTATGTCGCAAAACCTTCCGCTACCGACGCGTTTTTGCAGCGTGGGCGCAAATGTTCTTCTACTGCATTATCGTGCTGGCAGTAACCTTCGTAGCAGACTGCTTTGGCTTACTTCCGGAAAATTTGAGCAACTTACTTCACGGAAAAGAACTTGTCTACACGCTGTTATGGAATGTGACGCCATTTACTTACCGAAGCTATTGGTTCATGAGCGCGTACTTAATCATGCTCATGTTCATGCCTTTTATCAACATTCTTATAAGTCACATGACTCAGCGCAATCATGCTATGCTGCTGGTACTTCTTGCGTCAATCTCACTTATTCCGCTATATTTTGGCAAAAATTATACTTGGAACGATATTATTTACGCAATTTTTGGATATTTAGCCGGAGCTTTTATTGCGCAGTACGGTAGCGGAATAAAAAAACTTACTACGAAGCGACTTTGTGCGTGCGTAGCAATATCTACTGTTCTTATGCTCGCTTTCGACTATGTTGCTTCATCCGGGAATAAGTTTGTGCGAGTTCTTACGTGGGATCAGCAGATCCATGGCGGCATTGGAATACTGCCAATGATTATTGCAATGTGTATTTTCATTCTCGTACACCGAATAAATATGCTGCGAATTAAAGGACTAGCAAGAACTGTAATTTTGCGCGTTTCCAAAGCAACTTTCGGAGTGTACCTTCTTCACGAGCACATGTTTATTTTCATAGCGTTGTGGACGTTCGTGGCGTGGATGCTTCCTACAACTTCCTCAAGCGCACTCATAGTGCTACTTTACGCAATTACTTTAATTTGTACGTACGCAGCACTTTCAGTTGTTGCAGTTGTAATAGATCTCGTTATCAAACCAATTTCCAACCGAATTGCGCTAACTTTGGAGCATGTCGCCAATTGCGTATGTTCTGTGCACAAAACGGATTCGCAATCCAAAATGGAGTAAGTAACTGGTAAACTATATATCTTGTGAAAAACATTGTAGATAAGTTGCGCGCAAGATACCACTATTCGTGGGTGGTTCTTAAAGAGCTGGTGAAAACTGATTTCAAATTGCGCTACCAAGGGTCTTTCTTGGGAGTTGCGTGGTCGGTTTTGCGACCGCTTATGCTGTTTTGCGTAATGTATGCAGTGTTTGCAAAGTTTTTGCGAATGTCGGATGGCACGCCCACCTATCCAGTTGTGCTTTTGCTTGGCATTAGCGCATGGCAGTTCTTTGGCGAGGCTACTTCGATTGGTTTACGTGCGGTGGTAGACCGTGGAGATTTGCTGCGTAAAATCCATTTTCCTAACTATATTGTGGTGGTTTCGGCAACTGTTGGCGCGTTAATCAGTTTTGCAATAAATCTTGTGGTAGTAATCATTTTTGCCATCTGCTCAGGCGTGCAATTTACGTGGTGGGTGCTATTAGTTCCTTTGAATTGTATACAGTTGTACGCATTAGCATTAGGCGTAACGCTGCTGCTAGCAACTATGTACGTGTATTTTCGCGACATTGCGCACTTGTGGGACGTGGCGCAACAAGTACTGTTTTACGCAATGCCAATCATTTACCCTCTAAGCATGGTGATTGGTAATAATTCTTTAGGAAGATGGGGAACGGTTATTGCAAAAGTGCAGTTACTTAACCCTATTGCACAATGTATTCAAGATTTGCGCCACAATCTTGTAGCACCTCTTACTCAGCCTACTGTGTGGAATTTAGTAGGGTCTCCTTTGCTGATGATGGTTCCGGTAGTATTAACCGTAATCTTGTGTGTGCTCGGCGTCGCAGTGTTCCGCAAGTGCAATCGTAAGTTTGCTGAGGTGATGTAATGAGCGAGATTGAGTTGACAAATACTGAAAAAGAAGAGTTGCAACCAGTCGTACTTTCAGTAGAACACGTAGGCAAATACTTTAAGCTACCAACTGAGCAAGCAAGCGGTTTGAAACAGGCGTTTATTAATTGGACGCGTGGTATCAAAGGCTACAAAGAACAGCACGTTCTGCGTGATATCAACTTTGAAGTACGCAAAGGCGACTTCTTCGGCATCGTAGGACGCAACGGAAGCGGCAAATCAACCCTACTCAAACTCATCTCTGGAATCTACGTACCAGACTCCGGACGCATACACGTCAACGGAAAACTCGTGCCATTCATTGAGCTTGGCGTAGGCTTCAACCCAGAACTAACCGGTCGCGAAAACGTGTTTTTAAATGGAGCACTATTAGGTTTTACGCGCTCGCAAATTGAAAACATGTATGACGATATAGTGCATTTTGCAGAACTTGAAGAGTTTATGGATCAAAAACTTAAAAACTACTCTTCTGGTATGCAAGTGCGTCTTGCATTTTCAGTTGCAATTCAAGCTCAGGGAGATATTCTAGTACTTGATGAAGTTCTTGCAGTTGGAGATGAAGCTTTTCAAAGAAAATGCGATGAATATTTTGCAAAGGTTAAAAAAGACGTAAGTAAAACAGTTATTCTCGTTACGCACGATATGAACGCAGTAAAGCGTTATTGCAATAAAGCTATTCTTATTAAGAATGGCGAAGTGATTGTTAACGGAGATAAAGACGATGTTGCAAATCGTTATACTCTAGAAAATCTTTCTAGCCAAAATGGCGGAGAAAGTGAAGATAGTTATGCTGTTGGCTTGAATGAGCGAGTGCCATTTATGCGCATTGTTCCTTTGAGTAAGCAGTTGCTTAATTGTAAAGAAAAATTCCGTTTTGCTATTGAATATGAATTCAATGAGCCTGGGAAATATTTTATAGCTGTAGCAATGCACGACATAAAACGTGGAGGAATCACGTATGATTCTGGAGCAGATAAAATTGAGCTCGAAGGAACAGGAAGACAAAAAGTTGAATTTGAAGTGCCTCTTAAAATCTTAAATAATGGCGAATTTAAGCTTGTTGCCTCTCTTCGTACTAGAAGCAAAACTGATCCTGAATTAACAGATATGGTTGCGTTTACTAACGACAGTAATTCGTGCATGTTTGCTGTAAGAGATAGTCAAAACCGTGAGTATGCGCTCTTAAATGACAATGCAATGACTTTTACTTGCTTAAAGCATTATAAATGCTAGCTTTATTTATTGCTGGTTTTATATGTGCTAAAGGCTAAAAATAAGGGTGTTTTAGTAATGAATTTCTTTAATCTAGATGTTAATGCAAAAACTTATATAGACTCTTTAAGCGAGCGTCAACGCAGGCTTATTGTGGGCGCTATAAACTATCATTCATTAACTGCACCGTCTAGAACTTTGCAATATCAAGTTTACATGGGTCAAAAATGGCAGTATCCTCGTTTAGCTGATTTCTCAGTTTTTGACGGTGCTTGTACAAAAAACGAAGGATTGAAACCAATCGCAACTTTTAGTGCACAATCAACTGTTAAAACTAATAGCGAATACACAAAAGAATTTTGGAATGAAGGCAAACTGTTTAAAGATAATGGCGTTAGGTATTTGTTGCTGACACCAGATGATGCAACCGACGATGATGTGATGTCTCACTGGGCTTCTGATACGTTAAAGCAGCACATTTACAAAGAGTGTGAATTACACGCACCTTCTATGTTTGATGTTGTTAGGGAAGTAATGCGCAAAAAACGCGAGTGTGATTCGAAGAAACTTGTTGAAGCGTATTGTCCTTGGAATAAAAAGAAGTTTGATTATGTTGCAAATGCTCACCAAAGAGAAATTGCAAAACAAGAAAATTGGGATTTATCAAATATAAAAGATGCTAGATTGGACTGTGTTTCTCCTGCTAAAAGAGTTGAAGGAGCTAAAAAAGCTATTATTATAGGTTTGCATTGGCTGCAAGCTGGTGGTGCAGAAAGATGGGCTGTAGAAACAATAAAACTTGCCAAAAAAGCTGGTTTTGTGCCAATTGTTATCACAGATAGAGACGGTCACCAGCCGTGGATTACGAAAGATTTCTGTGATGATGCTCTTGTATTACCACTTACTCCACCAATTAGAGAATATTGGGCGGATGTTCCACTTTTAAGATCTTTGTTTGAGCAATTTGACATTAAAGCAATAGCAATACACCATTGCCAATGGCTTTACGACCATATTTGGTGGGCTAAACAATTCTCCCCAGAAACACATATTATTGATTCGCTGCATATTGTTGAATACATAAATTGTGGAGGATATCCGCATGAAGCTGTAACACACGATAAGTGGATTGATTTGCACCATGTTATTTCTCCACAACTTGAAAATTGGTTGCATGATGTGCATGGTATTGAATCTTCCAAGATTGTTGACGCTCCACTTATTGGTCTTACTGCTGGAATTGGAAACGATTGCGTATCGCCGAGAAAAAATAAAAATGTTCTGAATGTTGCTTTTGTTGGAAGGATTGCAAGACAAAAACGTCCAGAAGCGTTTGTTCTTGTTGCAAAAGCTTTAAACAAAAAATATCCAGGAAAATTCCACTTCATTTTGCATGGAGATGGCGAATTAGACACATATGTTTCAGAACTTATATCTAGGTATGGTCTTGAAAACGTTATTGAGCGCAGATCTATGAAAATTCCAGCTCAAAAAACGTATGATGATGCGGACGTGCTACTTATTAGCTCTGTAAACGAGGGTATTACGCTTACAACTATTGAAGCGCTTTCTAATGGAGTTCCAGTAATTTCATCGGATGTTGGATCGCAAAAAACTGTTATAGCAAAAAGTGCGTTATTGCCAAGAATGACTTCTAGTTTTGTTAAAGCGTCTGTAAAGGAATTGTTTAAGATTATGGAGAATGATTCATATCGTTCATTATTGTTAAAAGAAGAAGTTGAAAAATTGCGCAATTTTGCAAAACTCGAATCTGCAGAAACGTTATTTACTAAGTTATTTGAAGAATGGAGCAAGTAATGTCAAATGCTCAAGTAGTGGATGCTAATAAATCAAAAGATAGCGTTAATGTTGCGGCTGTTGTAGTAACTTTTAACAGGTTAGAGAAACTAAAAACCGTATTGGCTTCGTTAGAATCTCAAACGCGACTTCCAAATCAACTAATCATTGTCAACAATGCTTCAACTGATGGCACGGATAAATATTTGGAAGAGTACACTCGCGATTTTGCGAATGGTCATTTGGAGAATCGAGTAAATCTTACTGTTGTAAATTTGCCAGAAAACGTTGGCGGTGCAGGCGGTTTTAGTGCTGGTATGCGTAAAGGGTACGAGCTTGGCGCAGATTTCGTGTGGATTTTTGACGACGATGGCTATCCTCAGCCACAAGCTTTGGAAAAGCTTCTAGATGGATTTAATGCTGCCGTAGGTGAGCTTGGTGCGGATGTTCCGTATGCTTGCTCAATGGTGAAGTTCGTGGACGGATCGATTTGCGAAATGAACAATCCAGTACCAACGTGGGATTGGGGAAGGCTTATTGCTAAAGGATTTAACAATCTCGTTATGGTTACAAGCTGTTCGTTTGTGTCGGTGCTTATTCCTCGTTGGGTTATAGAAAAGTACGGATTGCCATTTAAAGAATACTTTATTTGGTTCGATGATGCCGAATATACACTTCGTATTACGCGTGTATGCCCGGGCGTGCAGGTTCTCGATAGTGTAATTATGCATGACATGGGAGCAAACAAGGGTGTGAACTTTACAATGATTGACAAAAAGAATGCTTGGAAATTCGCATACGGCGTGCGTAATCAAGCATCTTACCGTTTGCATCACGAAGGTAAAGCAAAATACTTGCTTTTCTGCGCAAATGTAGTTCGTCAAATGCGAAGAGGGCATGTTGAGAGAAAGTTGCGCCGCAAAATGATTGGTCAAATGCTAAAAGCGATTAGATTTAATCCAAAAGTTGATTTTCCTAAAAATAAGTAGCGCAACAAGCGAAATGCTAGGTTAATAACTGGAATAGCTTAATAACGGGAATATATAAAGCATAATTTCAAAATAGACGTATCTTATAAAGGAATAAAATGTACGAAAAAGCAAAATCAGCAACTTACCCAGATTTAGTAGTTGTTGGAGCAGGATTGTTCGGCTTAACTGTAGCTCAGCAAGCAGTGGAGCATACGGGCGCTCGCGTTGAAATTATTGACGTTCGAAATCACATCGGTGGAAACGCTTACTCGTATTTTGACGAGCGCACAGGAATCGAAATTCACAAGTACGGAGCGCATCTTTTCCACACAAGCAACAAGCGCGTGTGGGATTATGTGAATCGTTTTACGTCGTTTACTAACTACGTACATCGCGTGTACGCAACGCACGACGGCGAAGTGTATCCGCTGCCAATCAACTTGGGTACAATTAACCAGTTCTTCCACGCGCACTACACGCCAGAGGAAGCAAAGGCTTTGATTGCAAGCCAAGCGGGGGAGTTGGCTGGCAAAGATCCGCAAAATTTGAACGATAAGGGCATTAGCTTAATTGGTCGTCCGCTTTATGAAGCGTTTATTAAAAACTACACGGCAAAGCAGTGGCAGACGGATCCTTCCGAGCTTCCTGCTGGAATTATTAAGCGCTTGCCTGTGAGATTTAACTATAATAATCGCTACTTTAAGGACACTTGGGAAGGCTTGCCTACGGACGGCTACACGGCTTGGATGCAGCGCATGATTGACGATCCGCGTATTCACGTTTCGCTTGGTGTAGACTTCTTCGACGAATCTCAGCCGTTTAATAAGCGCGCGCTGGCGGAAGCTGGAGTGCCGGTTGTTTATACCGGTCCGGTTGATAGGTATTTTGACTACGCGCTCGGCGAGTTGAAGTGGCGCACTGTAGACTTTAAGGAAGTGCGTTACGAGGAGAGCGACCATTTTGGCTGCCCAGTTATGAACTATTCGGATGCTGATGTGCCATTTACGCGCGCGATTGAGTTTAAGAACTTTAATCCAGAGCGTGAAGAAGTTGGCGGAGAGGCTAGTGGCGAGGCTGATTTTGTGCCTGGAAAAAGCGTGAAAGCTGGGGAAACTGTAGTGTGGCAGGAGTATTCTCGCGCTGCAACTCGCGACGATGAGCCTTACTATCCTGTGAATACTGATGCAGATAAAGCCTTGTACGCGCGCTATGCGGAGCTTGCTGCGGCTGAGTCTCGCACAGTTTTCGGCGGTCGCTTGGGAACTTACAGCTATTACGATATGCACAACGTAATCGACATGGCTTTGCGCGCTTACGAATCTCAAGTGGTGCCGTTGCTGGCTTAGGTGGTTTGGTGGGCGTTCTTGCGATTAGCCGCCGCGCGCGTAACCTGAAAGCATGTAACCTGAGCGCGCGCTAAAACGGCAATCAGGGACACGGATGCAGTTTGCTGACTGCGCGAGTGTCCCAAAACAAGCAAAATTCGACCCTAATGCAGAACGCAATCTGCGCGAGTGCCCCCAAAAAGGTTGTCGGCGCGCGCGAGTTTGCAATATCCGCGATTCGTGGTATTCTATTTAAGTTGTTTGCTTGGCAAGCAGTTTGATTGCTAAGTTAGCAGTTTGGAGAATTCGCCTAGTGGTCTATGGCGCACGCTTGGAAAGCGTGTTGGTGTAACAGCCTCACGAGTTCGAATCTCGTATTCTCCGCTCCTAGGGTTTCTAGCCAATCGCTAGAAGCCCTTTTTTCATGCCGAAAACCCGATTGCCGCTTACCCGACGTCGCGCATGTTACACTCTAATCACTCAGGCAGGTCGTCGAGCGCAATTTCGTCACCCAAATTCAGTGCCCTAATTCAGCGTAATGCTGCTCGACTTGCGCTTTAATAGGCTTCCATAAATCGGCGTGAGAGTCGTACCATGATATTGTTTCTTGCAATTCTTGCTTCAAATTATCGTGTTTAGGCTCCCATTTTAATTGTGTTCGAATTTTCGTAGTATCTAGTGCGTAACGCCTATCCTCGCCTATTCTGGGATTTACATACGTTATATTTGATTCTGGCACGCCCATGAGTTGCATCAAAATCCGCAAAATATTTATGTTGTTAATTTCACAGTTAGCGCCAATATTATATGTTTCACCGATTGTTCCACGCGTTAGAACATGCCATATTGCGTCGCAATTATCTTCAACGTGGATCCAATCGCGTATCGAATCTCCTACGCCGTACAATTTTGCTGGCATATTGCACATAATGTTTGTAATTTGGCGAGGAATAAACTTTTCAATATGCTGTCGTGGCCCGTAATTATTGCTGCTATTCGAAATAGTTGCGCGCAAACCGTAAGTTCTACACCATGCTTTTACCAAGAGATCGCCTGCAGCTTTGCTTGCAGAATATGGACTAGATGGACAATATGGACTTGACTCGTCGAATTTAAGCACGCTGTCAATAGGAAAATCTCCGTAAATTTCATCGGTGCTTACTTGATGGAAGCGAATATTATATTTGTGTGCGAATTTAATGAGTGTATGCGTTCCTAAAATATTTGTGCTTATAAACGGGTCAGAAAACTCGATTGCATTATCGTTGTGTGATTCTGCAGCAAAATTTACGATTGCGTCTATAGCAGGAAGTGTTGTTCCTTCTGCAGTTTTAATTGGATTATGCGGATCTAATAGCTGATCAACTATATTTTCGTCTCGAATATCTCCGCGAATAAAAGCGTATCGGTTGTTTGCAAAATCTTGAGGTAAGTCGTAAAGATTTGCCATATTCCCAGCGTAAGTAAGCAAATCAAGTACCGTAACAGCAACCGTTACATGATATTTAGCTATGTAATGCACAAAATTAGATCCAATAAAACCTGCGCCGCCAGTAACTAAAATGTGGTGTGGTTGAAAAATATTACTGTTTGATGCGTAGTTGTGCATGTTTCCGCCTTCATATGACTAGTGCGTTGGTTTATGGCTTAAGTCACGTTGTTATTTTGGTTTATTTCGTTGATTTTATTGTTTAATGCGCGCGTTTTGAATTGTAATTTTTTAATACTATACATTTCTTTCGTGTGTGCAAGTAGAGTATGTTTTTCTAAAGTGTTGTTTACCAGCAAATTAGTTGAGTAGATGTGCAATAATTACTGCATGTTTGCTTGTTTTGGGGATGCGAGGTGAATCTAATAATGGTTAAGTTTTCTTGGCGTAGCAGTGCGCATGATTTGGATTCATCAAATATTGATTCCTCTTCAACAAAAAAGCAACAATCTTCAAAATTGCAATCAACAGGTTCAAAGACTTTTGACACATCAAAATCTGCAACAAAAGCAATCGAAGGTACTCCAAATAAACCTAATCCAGCGTTAAATCATTCTACAAACGCTATTCTTGTAGGAATATTTTTAACTCTTTTAGGTGGCGCATTTTGGGGTGCAAACGCAACAGTTTCGAAAATCCTCATGTCGACGTATCGCGTATCTCCTTTGCAAATCGCTTGCGTTCGTCAAATTGCTGCTGGCATGTTATTTGTCATTACTGCTGCAGCTTGCACTCCTAAGCAGTTAAGTGGTGCTGTGAAAACTGGTCGCACGTGGATTTCGATGGCGGTTACAGGCGTAGTTTGCGTGCTTCTTACGCAAGTTTCGTACTTGTGCACAATCGACTGGACTAATTCCGGCACTGCAACTGTGCTTCAGAGCCTTAATCTTCTGTTCGTGCTGGTTTACGCATGCTTGCACACGCGCCGCGTGCCAACTATGCGCGAAACTATTGGAGTTGTGCTAGCTTTTGCAGGAACTGCTTTAATGGCTACAGGTGGTAATCTTTCTTCACTGTCTTTGCCTGTTATGGGTTTGCTTTGGGGTCTTGCAGATGCTGCGTCTACAGCGGCGCTTGCTATTATGCCTGTGAAATTGATTGCAAAATGGGGAAATCTGACTGTTAATGGCATTACGTTTATTATTTCTGGTTGTATTATGCTCCCGTTTGTGCGACCGTGGGAAACGATGCCTGCATTAGATTTGCGCGCTATGCTGCTTTTTACTTTTACTGTTATTGCTGGAACTTTTGGAGCATATTGGCTGTTCTTAGAGGGCATTATGCGAGTAGGCTCTGTTCGTGGCACTTTGCTTGGAGCTAGCGAGCCTGTTACTGCTGCAATTACTGCTGTTATGTTTACTGGAGCTGTTTTTTCATGGGCAGATTTTGTGGGATTCGGGCTTATTTTCGTAATGATGATTTTGCTTTGCAAGCGTAGTTCTTAATGATTTTAAAGTAACGCGCTAAAATAAAACGCTTGTTGTGTCGTACGAGGCGCACAAGCTGCTAAAATAGAAAGCGACTATGTCGCGCAACACCAGTTTGCAAACGGGAAGGCAATTATGTCAACAATTCTTGAAGGCAATCCAAAAAAGCAGATGATGTTAGTTACGGGTCGCGCATACCCAGAACTTGCTAATGAGACTGCACAGTATCTTGGTATTGATGTGCTTGAGACTACTGCCTACGATTTTGCGAATGGCGAAATGTATGTGCGCTTTACTCAGCCTGTTCGTGGTTCGGATGTGTTTGTGCTTCAGGCACACACGAATCCTATTAACAATTGGATTATGGAACAGCTGCTTATGGTCGATTCTTTGCGACGCGCATCTGCTCGCAGTATTAACGTGGTTGCACCGTTCTTTGGATATTCTCGCCAAGATAAGAAGCATCAGGGACGTGAGCCTATTACTGCTCGACTCATGTTTGACTTATTCCGCGCTGCTGGTGCCACGCGCATTTTGACTGTTGACATGCACGCAACTCAGGAGCAGGGTTTCTTTGACGGGCCTGTTGACCATTTGACTGCGATGCCTGTGCTTATTGATTATGTGCGAAACTCTATGAAGCTCGATAATGCAACTATTGTGTCTCCTGATGCTGGTCGCATCAAAGTCTCTGAGCAATGGGCTGCAAAACTCGGAGATTTACCTCTTGCTTTTATTCATAAAACGCGCGATATTACGCGCCCTAACCATGCTGAAGCTCACGGCATCATTGGTGAGATTAAAGGACGCGATTGCATTGTTGTAGACGATATGATCGATACTGCTGGCACTATTTGCGAAGCTGTACGTACTTTGCGTGAGGCTGGAGCAAAATCTGTTACTTTGGTTGCAACGCATGCTTTGCTTTCTGGACCTGCTGTTGAGCGTTTGAAAGCTGCTGGAGTTCGCGAGATTATTGTGACGGATACAGTTCCTGTGCCTGAAGAGAAGCGTCTTGATAATATGACGGTTCTTTCGATTGCGCCGCTTCTTGCTGCTGGCATTCGTTCCGTGTTCCGCTCTGGATCGCTTGTGTCGCTTCGCAATGCACTTCCGGAAGATATGAAGCAGCATAATATTTACGCATAAAAAATGTATAAAAGCGCATAAAGCGCATAAAAACGTATGATGTGTAAAATTGAAACAAATAACCGCATAATTTGCGTTAATGCATAAACTTTATGCATTAACATGCGGGTTCAAAACGGCAGGAGGCAAATATGGTCGCCAATAACACAACAGCAGTTGCAGAGAATAATGAATCGCAAGAAGCGTTGCAATCTGATGCTTTCAGGGCGATTATTACCGTTGTCGGCTGCGATACCGTTGGTATTATTGCAAAAGTTACTTCACATGCTGCCGAGCATAATGTAAATATTTTGAATATTTCTCAAACAATTGTCGACGGATTCTTCAACATGATGATGATTGTTGACGTGTCTACTGTTGATTGCGAATTTGGCAATTTTGCTGCAGGATTAGAAACGCTAGGAGACGAAATTGGCGTGCGTATTCGCTGCCAGCGTAGCAATATTTTCACTGCAATGCACAGAATCTAAAATCCGCAGCAATCTAAGTAAACGTAAGGAAGTACATAATGCTCAACCTGATGGAAGTAAGCGAAACTAATTCGATGATTGAGCAAGAACAGCTCGACGTTCGCACAATCACCATGGGAATCAACCTACTAGATTGCGCTTGCGAAAACGTGCAGGACGTTTGTTGTAAAGTTGAAGCAAAAATCACACGTCTTGCGAAAGATTTAGTAAAAACCGGTAACGATATTTCGCGCGACTACGGAATTCCAATTGTAAACAAGCGAATTACTGTAACTCCGATTTCGCTTGTTGGAGCGTCATCTTGTAAAAAGTCTGAAGATTTTGTGCAAATTGCGCACGCATTAGACAGAGCAGCACACACTGTTGGAGTTGATTTAATTGGTGGGTATTCTGCGCTTCCTGCAAAGTCGATGACTGCAGCAGACCGCATGCTTATTGAGTCGCTTCCGCAAGCCTTAAGCGAGACGGAAATTGTGTGCTCGTCTGTGAATGTTGGCTCAACACGAACCGGTATAGACATGGATTGCGTAGAGCTGCTCGGACGTACGATTAAAAAGATTGCTGAAGCTACAGCTGGAAACGATTCTTACGGTTGCGTTAAATTCGTGGCTTTTTGCAATGCTCCGGACGACAATCCGTTCATGGCAGGCGGCTTCCATGGTGTAACTGAAGGCGATGCTGTGATCAATGTTGGCGTGTCTGGTCCTGGCGTTGTTTCGAGTGCACTCGATGCTGCTAGAGGAAAAGACTTTGCTTTTCTGTGCGAAACTATTAAACGCACTGCGTTTAAAATTACTCGCGTAGGTCAGTTGGTTGCGCAAGAGGCTTCTCGCAGGCTTGGTGTGCCGTTTGGAATTATAGACTTGTCGCTTGCTCCAACTCCTGCAGTTGGCGATTCTGTTGGCGAAGTGCTTGAGAAAATCGGTTTGGATCAGGTTGGTGCTCCCGGCACAACTGCAGCGCTCGCTATGCTGAACGATCAAGTTAAGAAGGGCGGCATTATGGCAAGTAGCTATGTTGGCGGTCTTTCTGGAGCGTTTATACCCGTTTCGGAAGATGCAAATATGATTGCTGCTGCGAAGTCTGGCTGCTTGACTATTGAAAAGCTTGAAGCAATGACTTGCGTTTGCTCAGTCGGTCTTGACATGATTGCAATTCCTGGAAACACTTCCGCTGCAACGATTTCTGGCATGATTGCGGATGAATCTGCAATCGGCATGATTAATCAAAAAACTACCGCTGTGCGAATTATTCCAGTAATTGGAAAAGGTGTAGGCGAAATGGCGAACTTCGGCGGATTAATGGGATATGCGCCGATTATGCCAGTAAACCAAACAAGCTGCGAAGCTTTCGTAACTCGCGGTGGACGTATTCCTGCTCCAGTACACAGCTTCAAGAATTAGCGTGCGCTTTGACCGAGCTTGAAATCACAGGATTTCAAGCTCCTTCAAAGCGGAAACTCGCTTAAGTTGGAAGTCCGGGGGACTTCCAACGCGAGTTTCGTAGCGAGCGCGTTACCCGCGCGAGCGTCACCGTTTTTTCGTTACTGGTGCAGTCGTCAGCGCAAATGCCGGAGAACATGCGCGCAATTGGGGACTTACACCCCACATAAGTCCACAAAAACGAGCGCAGCGCTTCGGCAGGTCGTCGCACGCATAAATCCTACTGCACATTAATGATCACTGGCTCGCTGTGAAGCCCTGGCACGCGCTTATGCTCAAGCCGCGCAACGTATGTGCCGCGATCCACCTTCGGTAAATCGTCATCTGCAACACAGCCTTTTCCGACGGTAGTATTGGTATTCCAAGTGATTTTCTTTTCGAAATGATCACCCTTCGCCATAAGCAGCGGCTTTAATGCAGTGTCACAACTATCAGAACGCCATACTGCATGTGATAAGTAGTCAACGCTCTTACTTGCGTCTTTAAAGTCTTTGTTGTCTTTATTATCTTTCTTTTTATTATCTTTAGTTTCTTGCTTACCTTGCGTAACTTCTTCACTACTATTAATAGTTAGAACAGCATTCATATCCGATGCGTCAATAAGGCAAGAAGAGTTTCCTTCGTGCACAAATCGTTCTGTCAACTCAACACTACCGCCCATAGGAACAGTTTGTGACTTAGTAGAAAGCTCAAGACGAATATCTTTATCAGTGCAATGAGGTGTTAATCCAACAGGACGGGGGTCTGGCACTGAATGACGAACAATGGTAACTTCATGACCAGCAATCGCTTTACTAATAGCGGCAATACCCTTGCTCAAGCTAATAACACAAAATATTGCCAACATAATCAAAAGCAACAAAGCAATACCGACAACAATTCTGCGACGACGATACATTCTTCGTTTTGCTGCGCTCATGTTACGTACGGTCTTACGCACGGGTTTGCGCATCGGGTTGCGAACCGATGTTGCACTCGCATTGCGATGCGGCTCACGTGGTGACGTAGTTGGCATTGACATATTTACCATTGTAATACATAAGTCGATGAGATGAACTGTACTCACTACACAAGGTAGACTCTCATACAAAGTAATTAAGCTGTTAATTAAAGAGTTACAAAAGCAACGTAATGAGTTAGTTACTTAAGGTAATGTTAAAGTGCCATCTGGCAATATAGTGATAAGACTGTCATGATCGAGCGAAGCAATGCATTCGCCAAGTTGTGTTTGATTCGACCATAAATTGTTGATCTCGCAACGTTGCAATACCTGCTGTTTTTTATGTGCTTCACGCAATGCCTGCAAAATAATGCCGCGCACTTGCCGATTAGTGCCGGCAAAATGCTGCTGGGGGCGGGTATGGCGGCCAAGACCTGGAAATCCAGCAGCTTTGAAACGGCACCATGTTTGCAAAGGACATGCAGTGCATTGCGGAGATCGTGCTGTGCAAATGGTAGCACCAATTTCCATAATTGCCTGATTCCAAACGGATGAAGTGCAGGTAGTGTTGGTGGTGTTAGTAGCGTTAGCAGTGGCAGTAGTAACATGATTATCTTCTGGCAATACTGCGGCAGCAAGCTCGCGGTCAGATTGCGTTGTGCTGCCACCATGCGATTCAGTTCCAGTAAAAGCGCGCATAAGTACGCGGCGAATATTTGTATCAATCACCGCAATGTGCTTGCCATAAGCAAAGCTGAGTATTGCACTTGCTGTGTAATCGCCTACACCTGGCAAGGCAATAAGTTCTTCATAGGTGCATGGCAGCTTATTGCGATATCTTGTTGCTACAACTTGAGCACAAGATTGTAAACGTAACGCGCGTCGAGGGTAGCCGAGGCGACCCCAAGCTGTAATAATTTCAGCACTCGTAGCGTGAGCTAGTGATTGTGCATCTGGCCAAGTTTGCATCCAAGTGAGCCAATAGGGTACAACACGGCTCATTTGCGTTTGCTGGCTCATTACTTCACACACAAGCACACCCCAAGGGGTAGTGTGCCCAAACCTCCAAGGCAAATCGCGTGCGCAACTATGCCAAAAAAGTGCAACATTATCGCGCGTAAGTGTTGCCAATTCGCGCAATGGCTGAGAAGTTTCTTCGGTGAGATGTTCTTCGGGGAGAGATTGTGAATCTTGTTGCATGCTTAATTATGTAAACGTCGTATACTTTTGTGATTACTTTCCGCCTGTAAAACCGAGTTGCCTCCACGCTTCATACACTGCAATAGAAGCGCAATTTGTAAGATTCAAACTACGAAGTGACGGGCGCATAGGAAGACGCACCTGCTCTGCCACGTGCGGGCCTGCCATAACATCCATTGGATCAGGAATATCTCCTGGTTCTGGTCCAAAAAGCAGAATATCGTTCGGCTTATATTCAATTTCAGTGTAAAGTTTCGTAGCATTCGCAGTAAACGCAATAATTCGCGAATTTGGCATTGACTCAACTAAATTCTCAAAATTCGGGTGCAAAACAACGTGAGCCATATCGTGATAATCCAAGCCTGCGCGACGTAATTTAGTATCGTGCAAATTAAAACCAAGCGGCTCAACCAAATGCAAAATAGTGCCAGTTACAGCGCAAAGTCGAATTGCGGAACCTGTATTTCCTGGAATACGAGGGGAGTAGAAGCAAAGGTGAGGAGTGTGCGTTTCTGCGCGCGCGGCATCGTCGGCACTGAGCATTGCGTCCATAACGCTAATTGGATTTCCGTGAGCATCGGTTACAAGCTCGTCTGGGCCATAATTTGATTTGCGGTAGCCGTACTCGTACATTTGCTCTACGCGGCTTGCTGCTGCTTTGTGTGCTTCGGTTTGTGCTTCGGTTTGCTTTTTGGTTTTGGCTGCTGCTTCTTGCGTATTCTCGCTGTTATTCATGCTATTCCTTAGCTTTTTAAGTATCTTTACGTAACTTCGTAATCGTAACGTATTTAGTTTACTCGCAACTTGTATCGTTTGCCGTGGCGCGAGTTTTGGGGGATTTCTCTCCTCGCATGTGCTACGACCTGCTTGAGCGCAGCATTGTGCGCGCGAAAGCAACTCGGAGCGTGAGCTTGCTCAAGTTGAAAGCACGGTGTGCTTTCAACGCAAGCTCAGTAGCGAGCGCGCTGTGCGCGTGAGCGTTCTTTCGTGCGCTTTATTCTTAAACGTTTTTTAACGATACGCTCGCGTTTTATTACGCTCGCTTGCGAAACTCGCGTTGGAAGTCCACTGGACTTCCAACTTTAGCGAGTTTCCGCATTGAAGTGCCTCTGCGCACTACGGCTTTAAGCGCTCCGGCAAGTCAATGCGCAGTCCTCTTTTAGTGCTCGTAAAGAAATCCCCCAAACTCTGCGTGTTTAATCGTTAATAACCGTGCCTTATCGCAGAGATTTTTCGATTTTTCTTCTTCGCTTGGCGAATCAGCAGCCTGCGGCTCTGACGTTCGCCTCGCTCAGTGCGAAAAATCTCAAATCTCACCACACGAATATTCGTTCCACTGAAGTAGAGAATATTAAGCATCCCAGAAATTGCAAGCGCTAGAGCGGACTTTTTTTATTAATAAGGAAGTCTTTAGTTTTTGGTAAAGTAGAGGTTCTGTGTAAGGTGTGTCATATAGCGGGCATGCTCATGGAACCGAAGAAGGCGCCCGCGCATCGCAACTTGCTTATTTGGCAGTTTCGTTTGCCGCGATTTTCTTTAGTTTTTCAAAGATTAAATAGTTAACTAGCGAGTGATAAAGGAACGTCCATTGGCTGCTGAACAAGCTATGACGAGCACCACGAAAGTCATCGCACGTGCTGACGAACATGATATTAAGTTGCATAAAGCGTCAGATCGTGTGAATTTTGGCTCCATTTGTGAGCCTATTGATGTGCCATACCTCCTCGGCGTGCAAACCGACAGCTTTGATTGGTTGATCGGCTCTGAACGCTGGAAGAAGCGCGTTGCAGAAGATGAAGCAAACGGAACTCACACCGTGCCTCATGTTTCTGGTCTCGATGAAGTCTTCCAGGAGATTTCCCCAATTGAGAACTTTGCTGAGACAATGAGTCTCACATTCTCTGATCCATACTTTGAAGAGCCACGCCACACTGTGCTCGAGTGCAAGGAAAAGGATTACACCTATTCTGCTCCACTTTATGTGAATGCTGAGTTTGAAAACGGCGAAACTGGTGAAATTAAGAGCCAAACTGTTTTCATGGGTGATTTCCCACTTCAAACTCCACACGGTACTTTTATTATTGGCGGCACCGAGCGAGTAATTGTTTCGCAGCTTGTGCGCTCTCCAGGCGTGTATTTTGATCGCACGCAGGATCGCACTTCCGACAAGGATGTTTTCGGTGCGAAGATTATTCCAAGCCGCGGTGCATGGCTGGAATTTGAGATCGACAAGCGTGACGTTTTAGGCGTTCGCGTTGACCGCAAGCGTAAGCAGTCTGCAATCGTATTCCTTATGGCTATTGGCATGACGAAAGACGAAATTGCCGATGCTTTCCAAGGATACCCACTTGTTTTGGATGCGCTCGCAAAAGAGCCTATCGAAACGCAAGACGATGCACTTACCGATTTGTACCGTAAGATTCGCCCTGCAGATACTGCAACTCCAGAAGCTGGTCGCAACCTTCTCGATTCCTTCTACTTCAACACAAAGCGTTACGATTTGGCTCGCGTTGGTCGCTATAAGATCAACCGCAAGCTCGGTATTGAAGCAGATTACAGCGATCGTAGCTTGAACCGCGAAGATATTATCGCAACTATTAAGTACTTGGTAACGTTGCATTCCGGCGAAAAAACCTTCCCAGGTAAGCGCGACGGTCAAGACGTGCAGTTGCGCGTTGACGTTGACGATATCGATCATTTCGGCAACCGTCGTATTCGTCAGGTTGGCGAGCTTGTGCAGAATCAGCTTCGTACCGGCTTAAGCCGCATGGAGCGCGTTGTGCGCGAACGTATGACAACTCAGGATGCAGAGGCAATTACTCCTCAGTCCTTGATTAACATTCGTCCAGTAAACGCAACTATTAAGGAATTCTTCGGAACTTCCCAGCTCAGCCAGTTTATGGATCAAAACAATCCTTTGGCAGGAGTTACGAACAAGCGTCGTCTTTCCGCACTTGGTCCTGGTGGTCTTTCTCGCGATCGCGCTTCTATGGAAGTTCGAGACGTGCACCCATCCCACTTCGGACGTATGTGCCCAATCGAATCCCCAGAAGGTCCAAACATCGGTCTTATCGGTTCTTTGGCAACCTTCGGACGCATCAACCCATTCGGCTTCATCGAAACCCCATACCGCAAGGTTGTGAATGGTCACGTAACTAACGAAGTTGAATACATGACTGCAGACCGCGAAGCCGAGCACGTTATTGCTCAAGCAAACCAGGAACTCGACGAAAACGGCAACTTCGTTGGCACTCAAGCACTTGCTCGCGTGGACGAAGAAGAAGCAGTCGATGTGCCTGTAAGCACTGTAGATTACATGGATGTTTCCCCACGTCAGATGGTTTCCCTTGGTGCTTCCTTGATTCCATTCTTGGAGCACGATGAAGGTCACCGTGCATTGATGGGTACGAACATGCAGCGTCAGGCTGTGCCGCTTATTAAGTCGGAGCGACCACTTGTTGGTACCGGTTCTGAATGGCGTGCAGCAGTTGATTCTGGCGACGTAATCTTGGCTGAAAAGCCGGGCGTAGTAACTTACGTTTCTGCAGATATTATTCGCGTTATGAACGACGATGGAACTCAGTCCAGCTACAAGCTTTCAAAGTTCCAGCGTTCTAACCAGACTACTTGCTACAACCAAGTGCCGCTTATTAAAGATGGCGAGCGTGTTGAAGCTGGTACTGTTTTGGCAGACGGTCCTGCAACCGAAAAGGGCGAACTTGCATTGGGTAAGAACTTGCTCGTTGCATTCATGCCTTGGAACGGTTACAACTACGAGGATGCTGTGATTATTTCCCAGCGTCTTGTGCAAGACGATACGCTTTCTTCTATTCACATTGAAGAATACGAAATCGACGCTCGTGAAACCAAGCTTGGTTCCGAAGAGATTACTCGTGACTTGCCAAACGTTGGTGAAGATGCGATTGCAAATCTTGACGAGCGCGGCATTATTCGCATCGGCGCTGAAGTCGAAGCCGGCGATATTTTGGTTGGTAAGGTAACTCCTAAGGGCGAAACCGAGCTTACTCCAGAAGAGCGTTTGCTTCGTGCAATCTTCGGTGAAAAGAGCCGCGAAGTGCGCGATACTTCTTTGCGCGTGCCACACGGTGAGACTGGTACTGTGATTGCAGTTAAGGAAATCACTCGTGAAGACGCTGAAGACGACGGTGACGAGCTTCCAAACGGCGTGAACCAAATGATTCGCGTTTACATTGCTCAGCATCGTAAGATTACGCAAGGCGATAAGCTTTCCGGTCGTCACGGCAACAAGGGTGTTATTTCCCGCATTTTGCCAGAAGAAGATATGCCATTCTTGGCTGATGGTACTCCAGTTGACATCATGCTTAACCCGTTGGGTGTGCCTTCTCGAATGAACTTGGGTCAGGTGCTCGAGCTTCACTTGGGTTGGATTGCTCACGCTGGCTGGGATATTAACTTGGATCCAGACTTGGAAGCAGCTTGGAAGAAGTACGTGCCGCAAGGTGCTGAGCATGGCAATCCATGCACTCCAGTTGCAACACCAGTATTCGACGGCGTGCGCCCAGAAACTTTGAAGGGCTTGCTTTCTACAACACTCGCAAATCGCGATGGTGACAAGCTTGTTGGCTCCGACGGTAAGGCAACCTTATTCGACGGTCGTACTGGTGAGCCATTCCCGAAGCCAATTTCTGTGGGCTACATGTACATTTTGAAGCTGCATCACTTGGTTGATGATAAGATTCATGCACGTTCCACTGGTCCTTACTCCATGATTACCCAGCAGCCGTTGGGTGGTAAGGCTCAGTTCGGCGGTCAGCGCTTCGGCGAAATGGAAGTGTGGGCGCTCGAGGCTTATGGTGCTGCTTACACATTGCACGAAATGATGACTACGAAGTCTGATGACGTCGACGGTCGCGTGCGCGTGTATGGTGCTATCGTCAAGGGCGATAACCTGCCACCAGCTGGCATTCCTGAATCCTTCAAGGTGTTGCTTAAGGAAATGCAGTCGCTTTCCCTTAATGTTGAAGTGTTGAACGCTGAAGGCGTTGCAATCGACATGAAGGATGAAGAGGACGACCCAGTTTCATCTTCCGACGATCTTGGCTTCAATATTGGCGCTCGACCAGATTCGTCCGCCAAGGAAGATCAGATTGCTGTTGAACCTGAATACCAGTGATTCGGTAACGAACACACTTTAAGAAATTAAGAAACATTAGAAAACAATTTCATGAGACAGGACGATAAGAGTGCTGGACGTCAACGCATTTGACAAACTGAGGATTGGACTGGCCACCGCCGAAGATATCCGTAGCTGGAGCCACGGCGAAGTAAAGAAGCCAGAAACCATTAATTACCGTACCCTAAAGCCAGAGAAGGACGGTCTGTTCGGTGAGCAGATTTTCGGTCCAACTCGCGATTGGGAGTGCGCGTGTGGTAAGTATAAGCGCGTGCGCTTTAAGGGAATCGTGTGCGAGCGATGCGGCGTGGAAGTTACCCGCAGCCGCGTTCGCCGCGAACGCATGGGTCATATTGAGCTTGCAGCTCCGGTAACGCACATTTGGTTCTTCAAGGGTGTGCCAAGCCGTTTGGGCTACTTGCTCGACATTG
The DNA here is from genome assembly GCF_049244215.1 of Gardnerella sp. DNF01159. NCBI lineage: Bacteria > Bacillati > Actinomycetota > Actinomycetes > Bifidobacteriales > Bifidobacteriaceae > Gardnerella > Gardnerella sp. DNF01159. Next base: position 302,338 of record NZ_CP058387.1, read on the forward strand.
CACCTAAGGATCTTGAAAAAGTAATCTACTTCGCAGCCTACATGGTTACGAAAGTCGACGAAGAACAGCGTCATCAAGATCTTCCAGATTTGCAAGACGAATTCGATACCGAAATCGGCAACCTTCGCAAGCGCCGCGATAACGAAATTGAAGCGCGCGCAAAGAAAGTTGAAGAAGACTTGCACGAGCTGGAAGAATCTGGCGAAAGCAAAGGTGCTGCAAAATCTAAGCTGCGCGCTAGTGCAGAACGCGAAATGTCTGCTATTCGCACCCGTTACGACGAGCAGATTCAGCGTTTGAATGCCGTGTTCGACCGCTTCAAGGGCTTGCGTGCCGGAGACATGGAAGGCGACGTTGACTTGTGGCGCGAGATGGAAGATCGCTACGGTGACTACTTCGAAGGCTGCATGGGTGCTGAAGCTATTAAGAAGCGTTTGCAGGACTTCGATTTGAAGTCTGCCGCAGAGGAGCTTCGCGCAGAAATCGACAACGGAACCGGTCAGCGCAAGGCTCGCGCTTTGAAGCGACTGAAGGTTGTAAACGCATTCTTGACTACTGGAAACAAGCCAGAAGCTATGGTTTTGGACGTAATTCCAGTAATCCCACCAGATTTGCGACCAATGGTTCAGCTCGATGGTGGTCGTTTTGCAACTTCCGATTTGAACGATTTGTACCGTCGCGTAATCAACCGTAACAACCGTTTGAAGCGACTTATTGAGCTCGGCGCTCCTGAAATCATGCTTAATAACGAAAAGCGCATGCTTCAGGAAGCAGTCGATTCGCTCTTCGACAACGGTCGCCGCGGACGCCCAGTAACCGGCGCATCCAACCGACCATTAAAGTCGCTTTCCGACATGCTTAAGGGTAAGCAAGGTCGATTCCGTCAGAACTTGCTCGGTAAGCGTGTTGATTACTCCGGCCGTTCCGTAATCGTCGTTGGTCCAAGCCTTCGCATGCATCAGTGCGGTTTGCCAAAGCCAATGGCATTGGAGCTGTTTAAGCCGTTCGTTATTAAGCGTTTGGTAGATCAGGGCTTCGCTCAGAATATGAAGAGCGCAAAGCGTTTGGTTGACCGCGGCGACTCCGAAGTTTGGGGCGTCTTGGAGGAAGTTATTTCCGAGCATCCTGTGCTTCTTAACCGCGCACCTACACTTCACCGCTTGGGTATTCAAGCATTTGAGCCAATTTTGGTTGAAGGTAAAGCAATCCACCTGCCACCACTTGCCTGCGCAGCATTCAACGCAGACTTCGATGGTGACCAGATGGCAGTGCATCTTCCGCTTTCTGCAGAAGCTCAAGCCGAAGCACGCACTTTGATGATGGCTTCCGACAATATCTTGAAGCCAGCAGACGGTCACACCGTTACAATGCCTTCTCAGGATATGATTCTGGGTCTTTACTACTTGTCTACCGTAATTGACGGAGCAAAGGGTCAGGGTCGTATTTTCTCCTCGCTTGCTGAAGCTGAAATGGCTCTCGACAAGCATGAGATTGACATGCAAGCTAAGGTGCTGATTCGAGTTCCTGCAGACTTCGTATTGCCAAAGAATTGGGAGCCTGCTGAGCTTAAGGTTGTCGACCCTGAGCCAGGCAGCCCGGACGTTGTGCGCGAAGAGCGTTTTAAGGACGGAACTGTACTGTTTGCAACTTCTTGCGGACGCATTTTGTTCAACGGAACTTTGCCAGTCGACTATCCGTTCGTAAACGAGCAGGTGCCAAAGGGCGTACTTTCTAAGATCGTCGACGAAATTGCAACCCGCTATTCTACAGCTCAAGTTGCAGCAACACTCGACGCTTTGAAGGATCTCGGCTTTACTCGCGCTCCTTGGTCTGGCGTAACGATGGCATTCTCCGACATTGTGCTTCCTCCAAATCGCGAACAAATCGCGCAAGATTACGAGGATCAGGCTGCAAAAATCAACTCCCAGTACGATATGGGTCTTCTTACCGACGAAGAACGTCGTCAAGAGTTGATTAACTTGTGGACTGAATGCACCGACAAGGTTGCAGACGCAATGCGCGAAAACTTCCACGACGACAACAACGTGAACATCATGGTTCAGTCAGGCGCACGTGGTAACTGGATGCAGATTCGCCAGATTGCTGGTATGCGAGGCCTCGTGGCAAACCCTAAGGGCGAGATTATTCCTCGACCTGTTAAGTCAAACTACCGCGACGGCTTGTCTGTGTTGGAGTACTTCATCTCCCAGCACGGCGCTCGTAAGGGCCTGGCAGATACCGCACTTCGTACGGCAGAATCTGGCTACTTGACTCGTCGTCTTGTGGACGTTTCGCAGGAAGTAATCGTTCGCGAAGAAGATTGTGGCACTAAGCGCGGTCTTATGATGAAGATTGCTGATCGCGACGAAAACGGCAATTTGACGCTTGTTAAGGCTGCTGATGGCGGTCCATACTCGCGCTTGCTTGCTGCAGACGTGCTCGATCCTGCTGACGGCACTACAGTTTTGGCAAAGTGCGGAGATGCGCTTTCTATGGACGTTTTGCGCGATTTGGTTGCGCACGGCGTTGAGGAAGTTAAGGCGCGTTCTGTGCTTACTTGCGAATCTAAGCGCGGCGTTTGCGCAAAGTGCTACGGATGGTCCTTGGCTACGAGCCGACTCGTGGATGTTGGCGAGGCTGTTGGTATTGTTGCAGCACAGTCCATTGGTGAGCCTGGTACGCAGCTTACGCTTCGTTCCTTCCACTCTGGTGGCGTCGCTTCGGCTTCTGATATTACTCAGGGTCTTCCTCGTGTTACGGAGCTTTTCGAGGCTCGTACTCCTAAGGGTGAGGCTCCAATCGCTGAGTTCCCAGGCGTTGTGAAGGTTGAGGATACTGACCATGGTCGTCAGGTGACTTTGACTCCAGACGACACTACGGTTGAGCCAATCGTTTACCCTGTGACGCGTCGTGCGCCAATGCTGGTAAAGGATGGCGAGCATGTTGACGTTGGTACGCAGCTGATTGAGGGTTCTGTGGATCCTAAGAAGATTTTGCGAATCCTTGGTCCGCGCGCAGCTCAGGTGAATATTGTGGAAGAAGTTCACAACGTTTACCGTTCTCAGGGCGTTGATATTCACGACAAGCACATTGAAGTTATTGTGCACCAGATGCTTCGCCGTATTACGGTGATCGATTCTGGCGATACGGATCTTCTTCCAGGTGAGCTTGTGGATCAGGCAAAGTTCCGTGAGGCAAACTTGGCTGCCGTTAAGAACGGTGGCAAGCCTGCTGCTGGTCGACCAGAGCTTATGGGTATTACCAAGGCTTCTTTGGCTACGGATTCTTGGCTTTCTGCAGCATCGTTCCAGGAGACTACGCGCGTGCTTACTGAGGCCGCCTTAAGCCAGAAGGAAGATGACCTCAAGGGCTTGAAGGAGAACGTGATTATCGGTAAGCTCATCCCAGCTGGTACCGGTTTGGCGCGTTACCGCAACGCTAACGTGGAGCCGGATCCTCAGGTGCGTGACTCTATTTATCCGAACTTTGGTTTGGGTGGTGCAGATAGCACGCCTTCGAACTTCGGTGAGAGCGATATGGGCGATGTTGACTTCTCCAACATTGATTTTGGCGACATGAAGCTCGGCGACGACTTTAATCCAGATGATTACCTTGATGATCAGGGTGGTCAGGGTGATTACGGCGACGAAGCTGAGTGACGCTAGTCTGATATAAAAATGGGGCTTCAAGCTTTCGGGCTTGAAGCCCCATTTTGTTACTGGCACAGTATGCTTTCTGCGTTAATAACGTATAATGCCGTTTTTTCGTTACTGGGCAGCGTGACGACCTGCTTTCGCGCATAGAGCGTAGCGCGCGAAAGCAATTCGGAGCGGAAACTCGCTTAAGTTGAAAGCACAGTGTGCTTTCAACGCGAGTTTCGCAAGCGAGCGCGCAATCTGCGCGAGCATTAACTGCGTGCGTGTCTGATTTTGCTTGTTTTGGGACACTAGTGCAGTACTGTTTCTGCGTGCGTGTCTGATTTTGCCTACTTTCGGACACTGGCGCAGTCGGCTTACTGCATGAGTAACACATGAATCGTACTACAACACCTTTTAACCACAATGTTATAAATTTATTGTCTATTCATCGTATTCTCAAATAACTTCAGTAGTATGCCTAAAACTAACAACGAAATGATACGTATGATAAGAGACGCTGAAATAGAGCATAGATGCATCCTACCTATTAATTCAGCTCAAAAACTAATAAATCTACGCACGATGTTGTTTATTTGTTGCTGGCGCAGTTGATTTAAAAAAGTTACGCAGTAAAAGTTACGCAGTACGTGGCGTATTGGGAAAGATATTTAGATAATGTTGGGGGCATTATGGCAGAAGAGAAGAAAGAGATTGTGATAATAGATGAAACTACGATTAAAAGTAAGATTCACTATATAAGAAATCAAAAAGTTATGCTTGATTCGGATTTAGCTGAAATTTATGGATACTCTACAAAAAGATTTAACGAACAGGTTAAAAGGAATATTGAAAAATTTGATGACGATTTTATGTTTCAATTAACCGGTGAAGAAGTATATGAACTTTCAAGGTACCGTTTTGGCACCTTGAACGATGGGCAAGTATATGAACGTTCAAGGTCGCATTTTGCGACCTTGAACAAAGCGCAAGGCAGAGGCAGTAACATTAAATACAAGCCATATGTTTTCACAGAACAGGGCATCTATATGCTTATGACTGTATTAAGGGGAGAACTGGCAGTTAAACAGAGCAAGGCTTTAATACGAATGTTCAAGCAGATGAAAGACTTCATTGTTGAAAATAGAGACTTTCTTAGTTCAAAAGAAATGACGCAACTGTTATTGCAAACAAGCCAAAATACAAATGATATAATGCAGCATTCAAAAGAAATAGCAAATATAAACGATAAAATTAGCACTTTGGCAACAAAAGAAGATTTGAAAAAGGTAATGGATAATTTTATAGATAGTAACACCTACAAGCATTTTCTTTTGCTGAATGGAGATAAGATAGAAGCAGATGTTGCCTATACAAAAATATATAAGTCAGCAAAGAAAAGCATTTATGTTATAGATAACTATATAGGGCTTAAAACTTTGGAACTTTTAAGGGCTGCAAGAGATAACATACAAATCATAGTTTTTAGCGATAATGTAAGAAATAAAGATATGCTTACAAAAAATATTTTAGATGATTTTAGAAAAGATTATCCTAATATAGACCTGAATCTGAAGGTATCCGATAAAAAATACCACGATAGATATATTGCACTAGATTTTGGGACAGAAAATGAAGTCTTTTATCTTTGTGGAGCATCATCAAAGGATGCGGGAAATAAAATATCAAGTATTACTCAAATAGAAGAATCATCTAAGGATATGTATCATACAATGTTTGCTGGAATGTTAAACAATAAGAATTTGAAAATTTAATACACAAAGAGCAAAGTAGGAAGTTGTATGAACTTTAAAAGGCGGTAGAAGCGAAAATCTATCGTCTTTTTAATTACTGCAAATTAGAGAGCGCGTGTTTTCTGCGTTAGTGTCTGATTTTGCTTGTTTTGGGACACTGGCGCAGTACTGTTTCTGCGTTAGGGTTGCTGGTTGCTTGTTTTGACAAGATGTATACAAGCGATTATGCTATATATAACATAAGCAGGGGGTTGTGGAATTGTTTGATGTGATTTTTTACAGTGATAAGGATGGTGATAAGCCAGTACGCGAGTTTATTAAAAGTTTAGATGTCAAGTTGCGCGCGAAGGTGGTTTCTGATTTGCATCGCTTGGAGATGTTGGGAAACGATGCGAGGGAGCCGCTTAGTAAGCATGTTGGCAACCATATTTTTGAGCTTCGCACTATTTTAGGTAGCAACATAGTGCGTATTTTATACTTTTTTGATGCGGATAAGATCATTGTTGCTACCAACGGATTCGTTAAAAAGCAGCAGAAAACTCCGCGTAGTGAAATATTGGTCGCTATGCAGAGAAGGGCTGAATATTTTAATAGAAAGATGGGCTTGTGATGGAAAAGCAAGAGTTGCAGGGAACGTGCGTAGTGCAGGAAAAGCAAGAGTTGCAGGGAACGTGCGTAGTGCGAGGAACGCGAGTAATGAAGAGAAAGCAAGAGTTGCTGCGAACGTGCGCAGTGCAGGAAATGCACGTAGTGCGGGGAACACGAGTAATGAAGAGAAAGCAAGAGTTGCTGCGAACGTGCGCAGTGCAGGGAGCGCGTGCAGTGCAGGAAACGCGAATGAATGATTTGCATGAACTCACGGACGAGCTTATGAAGGATCCCGAGTTCAAGAAAGAGTATGATGCGCTTCAGCCGGAAAGAGACTTGACTATGTCGCTTGTGATGGCGAGAAAAAGGGCTGGTTTGACTCAGGCTGAGCTGTCGGAGAAGACGGGTATAAGTCAGTCGGATATTAGCAGGTTGGAAAATGGTTCGAGGAATCCGACTATTGCGCTTTTGAATCGTATTGCAAATGCTTTGAATGCGACTTGCAGGATTGAGTTTGTGCCGAATGCGCGTTGACGTGTTTTAGCGCTGCGATTTAGCGCTCAACTTGCCTTGTACTTTCCAAACGAACTTGTTGGAAATTCCGACAGGTTGACTTTTCGTTAGGAATATAAAGAAAGCACAATCGTGCGCGCGGTTGTGCGTAAAGCACAACATAATTTCTAAAGCACAGCCACACGAACCTGTCCTGCCTTCGTCAATCGAGACGAAGGTAGACCTCGCTTGCGTTGAAAGCACACCGTGCTTTCAACCCTCAGCAAGCGCTACCGCATTGAGCTTGCTTGAAGCACGCAATGCAGCTTCAAGCAAGGGCAATGCGACACGCCGATGGTTTGGGTTTTGAGAAAAAATAAAAAACGCAAAAAACAAAAAGAGCTGGTTATTTGTCACCCCCAAATCCGTTGTTTTTCAACGATTTTTGTACCGGGGGGGGGGGTAGATGCTCAGAAACATAAACATTTGACTGTGTTATACTACATCTCATTTTTCGTCTAAATATCGATTAATATTATATGTACTCACGGTTGAGCGTTATCGCACAATTTGCGAAGAATAGCTAAATGATGAAAGTTTGCAGTTGTATTTCTGCGTTCGCATCTGTGTGTTTGCACTGATGCTGTCGTCAATGCAATTGTCAGTATGTCATAACGACATAATTGTCAGTATGTCATAACCTTTTGTTTAGCTTGTAACCTGCTGTTGAGCCTAAATAAAGATGTAAGACGATTAGTTTACTTATTGAAGAGAGGAAATATGCGTCTACAGACTTCAAAGTTAAAACGCGCCGTGGCACTCGTAGCTGCCTCCTGCACGCTCGGTACCTGCTGCATCGCTGGATCCATAGCGTGGGCTGGTGGTGAGTCGGCTTCTAATACTCCTACTCAAGGTGAAAATACCGCGAATATTAAATCTGGTCAGGCTACCTCTATTACCATTTACAAGTATGAAGGTCCTGAGGGTTCTGTTAGGAATAATGGTAAAGAGCAGAAAATTCCAGATGCACAAAAACCAATTTCAGGCGTGAAGTTCAAGATTACTCCAATTGTTGATACTAATGGCAACAAGATTGATTTGTCCAAGACAACTGGTTGGACAGCTATCAAAGATTTAAATGTTGAGAATAAGACTGCTGCTAAGGCTTTGCAAGATGCAGGATTGAAGGCTTCTGAAGCAAAAGCTGACGTTGTAGAACAAGAGACTGGTACAGATGGTTCTACAACATTCAATCTTGGTGCTACGTACGGCTTGTACTTGGTAGAAGAAGACTTGGCTAATAGTGCGCCTAAGAAAGATGGGAAACCTATTAAGGTTACTAAGCAAGTTAACCCATTCCTTGTAACGGTTCCTCTTCCAGATACGCAGACTCATACTTGGATTTACAATTTAAAGATTTATCCAAAAAACGACGTTAGCACCAGCAAGGTAGAGAAGAAAGCTCAGACTGCTCCAAACAAGCCATTCATTGATGGCACTACGACGACTATGGGTTGGGATATTTCCATCCCGCTCACCGCTATTAAAGATGGTGGCAAAACCTATACAAATGTTTCCTTCACTGACCCGATTAACACAGACTTCTTGAACTATAGCAGTGTTAAGAATGTGAAGGTTACTGATAAAGATGGCAACGCCTCTGATACTTTAGAGACGACGGATTATGAAGTTGAAGGATATTCTTCAATTGGTAATAATCCAGATAAGGTAAACTTAGCTAAATCTGAGAACCTCAAGAACGTCAAGTGGATTCGCGTTAAGCTAACTACAACTGGTTTAACTAAGGCTTCTGCCAAAGTTGGCGGTAAACTTACAGCAACAGTTGTAACAACAGTTATTGCTCCTGGAAATATTAAGAACTACATAAACACTGATGTGGATGGAGTTGCAACCGGCGAGGGAGGTAAAACTCCAGGCTGTATTCCAACTAAGCAAAAACCATGTGATGAAGACCCAAATCATCCTCACGAAGGTGGAGATACCACTAATTTCGCTAAGCTCACCATTGATAAGGTTGGATTGAGTGATAACGACAATAAGGACAATGGTAAACCTTTGCAGGGTGCAATCTTTAATGTCTATGAAGCTGCTCCAGGTAAAACTGTAGATGACCTTAAAGGTAAGATAGTTGACGCTGCTGGAAGTGATTTAGTAAAGACCGGCGGACATGTTCGTACAATGACTGCAACTGATGATAAAGGTAAAGCTTCTGACTCCTTCTTCGTTGGTAATGGTGCTAATGTTTCGCACGTTTATTGCGCAGTTGAAACTAAGGCTCCAGATGGATTTGAACTTGATAACAAGCTTCATTGTGTGAATCTCACTGCTGGTGCTGACAATTCAGCTAACACATTGAAGATTAACAACAAGAAGTCTACTTCTCTCGACAAGATTCTTGGCAACTTGCCTATGACTGGTGCTCGCGGCTTGGTGATTTTGACGGTTTGCGGCATTGTTGGCATCGCTGGCACGCTCTTCTACATTGTGATGAAGCGTCGCAAGGAGCAGGAACAGGAGTAAAACTCAATCGGCTGGCTGAGTGACTTAGTTGGCTGAGTGGCTTGGATGATTGTTCAGCTGATCTGCTCAAACCGGTTGCATAGTTTGGTTTCGAAACAAGCTATGCAACCGGTTTGAGCGGATTAGTTGCGCAGTCAGGTTGGAGCGCAAACGCCGGAAATTCTCCGGCAAATGTTTCCGAAGCTTTGCGCCAATGCTTCTGCGAAAAGTGGTTTTGTAGCTTTGCAGTTTTGCTCTGCTGAAGTTGCTTCTGTAGCTTTGCGCCAATGCTTTGCAAACGTCGATTATTTATTGATTAGCGAACTTTAGCATTAATGCTCTGCGGACGTTGAGTATTTATTGCTTAAAGAACACTAGCGTCATTGCTACTGCGCACATCACATCAAACACACTCACCATCAACCCATCCGCAGCTTAATTGTGCGACTCTAGTTGCACTTAGTAAACCACGCAGTTGCGTAACTTTTGCACGAGTCTATGAGTTTTGTGTTGTTGTTTAGTATGTTGAGAGGCTGGAAAAATTGTGTTCAGCAATAAAAGAGGACTGAGGAAGCTACGTTCTTTTAAGAACAAAGCAGACAGTAAAGCCTTTAACAGCCAAAGCGACGAAGGACGGGAGCTTGCGCAAACACAAATTTTCCAGTCTCGTCAAGCCCAAAGAACAAGAACATCAGCCAAAACTCATAGACGATACCAAAGAATATCGAAAATAAACTCGCGCAACAACGCCAAAAACTGGCACTTCTCTAAGTCCTGCATAGTCCCTGCTTTGCTGTTGCTTGCGTCGTTTGCGTCGCTTATTTATCCGCACGCCGCCATGTGGCTAAGCCAATACCACATGTCGGAAGTTGCTGCTGAGTACGCGAAGCTTATAACTCATGCTGTTCCTGCTCCGCATGAGCAGCTCCGCCGCGCTCGTGAGTATAACAGTCAGCTTTCGTCGGGTGCTATTTACGAAGCAAATACTAACATACCGACTTCTCACGGAGTTACTTCCGATGCGAGTCAGGATTATTGGGATCAGTTGAAAGTGAACGACGACGGGTTGATGGCTCGTTTGCGAATCAAAAAAATTGATCTTGATTTGCCTGTGTATCACGGCACAGAAGATGCCACTCTTCTGAAAGGTCTTGGTCATTTGCGTGGAACTTCGCTTCCGGTTGGCGGCAAGGGCGCGCGCTCTGTGATTACGGGGCATCGCGGTTTGGCAAGTGCGGAAATGTTCACAAGGCTGGACGAAGTTGGAAAAGGTGACACTTTTACAATTGAGGTTTTCGACGAGATTCTCACCTACAAGGTAGTTGACAAAATCGTTGTGAACCCTGATGAGACGAAGAAGATTGCAGCTGTTCCTGGCAAGGATTTGGTGACACTTATTACTTGCACGCCGCTCGGCATTAACACGCAGCGCATTTTGGTGACTGGTGAGCGAGTTGTGCCAACGCCTGCGGCGGATAAGGCGCTTCGTGGCAAGAAGCCGGATGTTCCGCGATTCCCGTGGTGGGTTTTGGGCTGCTTTGGTAGCTTGTGCGTTGTGGGCGGCTACGTTTGGTGGGCTGGTCTGCCGGTTAAGAAGAAAAAGAAGGAAGACGAAGAAGATAGTGCGAAAGATAGCGCGAAAGATAGTGCGAAGGATAGCGAGTCAAGTAGTGCTGCAAGTAGCGAAGAAGATAGAGAGTTAAGTAGCGCGAAAGATAGTACTGTACGCAGAGAAGATCTTGCGCGTGAGGAAGCTAGGGCGATTGCGAATCAGTCAAAAAAGAGGCCGAAGGTCAAAAAGTCTAGCTCGCGTAAGAAACGTAAGAGGGGCAGTCACGGCGAAAAGACTTTCGACTGGCTTATAAGCATCCTTGGTTTATGAGCGATTGCTTATAGGCAATAACAAAACTTAATAGAAAAACTTAATAACAAACTTGTGGTGCCGTGGGGGCGACGCAAAGCAGTTTAAAACAATGCAAAACAGGTGGAAACAATGAAGAGTATTTGGACGATTATGCTAAACGTTCTTGTTCGTATAGGTCAATTGACTCAATGCGCAACTCGTGTAGCTAAACGTACGACTCAGAATATGTACCGTGTGGCTAAGAGCGCGGCTGAGCGTTTAGCTAGTCGTGTGTCTAATCGTTTGGATGATCGTATAGCTAATTGCGTGAATAAACGCTCATCTAAACGCGAGTCTGTTTTTGCATATCGTGCGTTCAGTAGCTCTTTTGCCTCTGCTCTTAAAACTGTTCTTGTTTGTTCTCTTTCGGTAGCAATGTTGCTACCTATTTGCATTACTGCTGAAACCGCAGTTGCTTTGGATAGTGCTAATAATTCCGCTAATAATTCCGCTAATAATTCCGCAAATAATTCCGCAAATAATTCCGCAAATAATTCCACAAAGTCTGATCCAAAGTCTGATCCAAAGTCTGATTCTAACTCTAATTCTAATAATCCAGACTCTAATCCAGGCTTATCTGCATCATCTCAGTCTTCTGCGTTACAGAGTTTCGACAATTCACAAGGATCTGTAGATTCAGGGAATCTACTCTCTCGATCTTTTAATCCTTCTGCAGGCTCTGGCGCAGGCGTGCCGTTTGCTTCTCCGTTTGCTTCTCCGTTTGACTCTCAATTTGATTCTCCATTTGGTTCTCCATTCGGATCTCAACCGAAGTCACTTTTTGAGCGCGCTGCAGAAGAAGAAAGAGCAAAAGCGCAAAACCGCGACGCTAAGAATTACTCAGCTCGTGAATCTTACGAAGTGTATCGCCCTGGATGTAACAAGGATTACGCTTTAGGCGCATGCATTACTACTGACGGCGATGGTGCTGGTTTGCGCGCTACGAACGGTCACGATTTGGATGTTAATAGCCTTGGATACAACTTGGAATCTAGCGACCAATTTGCTAGTGCAGCAACGAGACCTCGCGGCCACTACGAAAACGGTTCTGTACCTGAAGATCCTTCTGGCACGGATCATTACGGCGCAACTTACTTCACTCCGTATCCTAAGGGCACTTTTATTATGGGCCGTTTACGCAACATGGCCTTTAACCATAAGGGTTCCGGCGTCGACAGAATTAACTTGCCTATAGATGACACTGCAGATTTCGTGTTTGTAAAGCGCACCCCTAAGCTTTCCGGTGGCGGCTTCGTGTGGGATATTATTTTTAACGCTGGCGGCCGCACTCAAGGCGCTGGTGCTGCTCTTGATTACTTTACGATTCCAAAAGGTCAGATTCTAGACAAGGGTAGCGAAGGCGGAAGGCAGTATATTCAGCGTGTTCTTTACAGTGGCAGGGAAGCTACTGCTTTGTATAAGAAGAATCAAGGCAATAATAATCCTCCTCGCGAAACCTGCTCATTCTCGTGGGATAATCCTAACGGTTTATGCAGCATTAAAACTGACGGTAACGATTTTGATTCTGGAGATGACTTAGTCGCAGCTTGGAATAAGATGCGCGGCACTGACGACAGTAAGAATGGCAATTATTCTAGGATCCTTCCGGATGCTGTAACAACTGAGGATTTGGGTAGTTCTGACGCTATTGGTTGGTGCCGTGATGGTCAAGGTTTGGACTGCATTAGATCCAGTAGCTATGGTGCTTTGGATGAAGGCGATCTTAAAGTTGTTCCTAAAGTTGAAGGAAGCTATAACAGAGGCTATAGTCCTGCTTATGTTGCTCTCGTGCAAAATCTTTATAGATCTATAAAAGATGACACGCAGCGCGTATTTAGTTTTGTGAACAATATTAAGTCTGGCGAGATTGCTTATACGTATAAGATTCACTTCACTACTACAACTTCTACGACTAAAAACAACTCATATTGCTCTTCTAATAACGTGGGTGATGGCACGGGTTGCGAAAACTTTTCATTCTTCTACGCTGCAGGATCTTACTATGGTAAGAGACAGAGCAAAGGTTTTTATGGTGCTACTGACCCGTTTGGTGTTACTAAAGCCAGTAAATATTCCATGACTAATTTTGGTCGTGACGCTAACTTCTACATGTACACTGTAATGCATCAGCAGTGGTATGGTGCGCCGCGAATTATGGATATTCAGGCTCCTAGATACCACTTCCTTAAGGGTACTGGTTTGGGTCCGTACAACAGTGACAGTGGTAATTATCTTGAGCACAGGCATATTTCATTCTCTAGTGTGTTGCTTGGAATAGTAAATCAGCCTTTGGGAACTTCATATCTTATGAACGAGAACCAAGATATACGCTTATTGCCTGATTATTATTCCCCGAATAACGGCTATGCTCGAGGTAATCAGTGGTTCCGTAATCCTGGTATGAACGACCATAATACGAAGGATTCAGAGCCTGGTAGGCATAAGCTTGAGCTTAGATATAACGATAGAACGTATCATATGAGTGAAACTCAGGATTTGTGGTATAGGGTTATTACGCAAGCAGACGTGTTTAAGCCTTTGCAAACTGAGGAATATGACGAAAATAACAAGACTCCTAAGTATTATTCTTACGATCAGCCGCTTCCTAATCCTCTTATTATTGATAATCGTGATAATAATGCTGGGTTTGTGAATTTTGTTGGCAAACGTTCTGATTTGTATAGGCAGGTAATGGCTTTCGATCCTAACTTGTTCCCGCCTGTTAATAAAGATGAGTATGGTTCAAGGCATAGGTATGGTTCCATAAAGCAGAAGAAGGGCTCTAAGACAAACGATTATCCGCTTGATGCTAACTATTTGACTAATAATCCGGATGGAGATTCTAATACTCCGCTTAAGAATCTTGCTGTTTATAAAGCTGAGTGGACGAATAAGTGGGGTGATGAGTCTCGCTCGAACACTCTTCAGGATGCTGATTTAAGCGTTGCTGCTAAAGTGCCTATTGTTAGCGTTGTAAATCCTTGCGGTCATTCTAAGATTCTTGACGAATACAAGGATAAAATTAACGGTCAGTCTAGGTCTTCTATTTCATTTAGATCCATAGATAGTGACGATAATTCCGCTGCAAACAACGATCGTGCAGCTATGGGTGAGGATCGTGAAGACAGCATGCCTGAATGCTGGCCTAAAGCGCAAAATGCTACTAAGCGTAATGTTTGGTTTGTAAAAGATGCTCCTAAGACGGGCGATGACGGTAAGGAGTTGAAGCCTGGAGATCCTGTAAAGAAAGACTTGCAAGACAAAGTCTTGGCTAAAATCAAGCGTATTTACAGAACTTGGATGCGCAACAAGTATAGTGCTCAGCTGCAAGATGGCAAGAATCCTAAAGTTTTGCCAAATTACGTGTTTGTAAAGTACGTAAAGATTACGTTCTGGGATAACTCGACTACTGTTATACCTGTTGTATTCCCGTATGTTGATTACGAGAAGCCAACGTTGGATGTAAAAGTGAGCGTGAATAATGGAAATCCTGTTGATGCTCCAGCTGATGGTTTGAAGATTCCTGTTAATAGCAAAATTAAGTTCTGGGTTAAAGGTCATGACGATAAGAGGATTTTGCTTGGCGTAAAGCCGCAGGAAGCTACCGACTACTTTACTAACGATAAAAATAAGAGATTCTTTGATAGTAAAAAAGTTGTTGTGCGCAATGATTTCGATATGATTACCACTCCGCGTGACAAAAAGAATGATTGCGATACTCGCGGTTGCGGCGATTTTACTACAATAAGCTACGATCAATTCATTCATAAAAATGGTGAATCTGATAGTAAGACGGATCAAGTTGGCTGGGTTACTAACAGCAAAAATTCTAAAGATGATGGTTCTCCTACAGTATTAGTGGGCGATCAGAATAGAAATCACGGTGTGCATGATTTGATATTCCATGGTTGGGATGCTGCAGGTAATTCCGTAATAAAGAAAATTAAGCTGATTATTGTATCTCCTGGCTATGGTTTGCCAAACGTTTGGTGGGATAAGAAGCCGAATGGACATTATGTTGGGCGAGTGAATCCTTGGGATGAAGATAAGCGCGTGCGCTCGATTATGGTTAGGATTTGGGCGCGCGGTAAGGAAAAGCCTAGGAAGGATCATAACTACGATAAGCTGTGTCCAAATGATGGCAGTTGCTACGGCATTGTTATTCAGCGAGACGGTAATAAGAAGACTGATCTTTGGCATCAGGTTAATACTTTTAATCACAATAATGATGCTGCAAGCCCGGATGGGTCTAGAGCTGCTGAGGATAGAGCTGCTTTAGAGGACAGAGATGCAGTTGATGACAAGGCAGCTGACGGCAAGTCGGCTGACGGTAAGGCGGCTGACGGTAAGGCGAAAGTTGACAATAAAGCTAAAGCTGATAGCGAAAAAACTGATAATGCCAAACCAAGGGAGAACTCTACCCAAAATCAGCAGGATGAGCAAGCTAATAAGCCTCAAACTAGCAACAAGCCTGCTTCCTTGAAGATTTCAAAAGCAACCAAGAAGGATACTAAGAAGAATTCTAAGAATAAGACAGCTAAGAATAGTTCTAAGAAGAATTCTAAAAAGCGCAATGCTCCTGGAAAGCGCAGTAAAGTAAGATTTGCTGTGCTAAACGAAGGTGATTCTTCTAAGAATGCGAATACTCAGAAATCTGAAGTACAAAAACCTGAAGTAAGTGATGGTAACAAGCAGAGTGATTCTGCTAATACTGCAGAAAACGGTAGCGCAAGCAAAGATAATAAAGTCAGTAACGATAGCAAGGACTCTAAGAACGTCAAGGATTCTGAAGATGCTAAGTCAGAAGAATCTAAGGGTCAGGATCGAGATGCTGAAGGAGAAGATCGTTCTGCTAAAAAAACTGCGAAAAGTAACGATGATTGGCGTAAAGAATTTAGTAAGCGCATTCTTACAGCAAAGCTTGGAGATCATATCAAGGGTTGCACTGCTAACGGCGGCGACAGGTGCGAAATAACTTTTGATCCTGTAACTGGAAATATTACGATTCCGGAATACTTTGCAGAAATTGGTTCGAGAATTTACGTAGACACTTACTCTGTGCCGGAAAATAATCCAGATTGGCGTCAAGATAAACTTTGGAAGCTTATGGAGCCAGGCAATCTTCAGGATTACGAAGAATCTGACCCGCTTCCGCTCGATATTGCGTGGCCAAACGGCTTAGTGCAAGTGAACCCGTTTGAGCTTAATAATAACGAAATCGTGGCAATGCTTTCTTGGATGAGACACGATAAGCGTAACGAGCGAATTTTCGGTTACCGCAAGGAAGAAATTGGCGTTAAAGGGCAAAAGAAGTACGATACTTACGACCAGTACGACAGTGGCTTTAAGCCGAAAACTACTCAAGCAAAGTATGCTTATGGTGACGATAAGCCTCAATATTCATGCGAGTCGAAGACGGATCAGCAGTGGAAGCTGTGCTTAGATGGCGTTACTGGTATTGGCAAGCTAGATGAGAAACATAAACTTAACGAAATGCTGTACGCTATAAAGACTCTTTCTTTCCAAAAGTTGGAAGCTGATGACGAGACTACGCTTAACCCGATTGAGCATAAGGTGACGCGCTTCGTTGATATGCGCAAGGACTATACGTGGGGATTAGTAGACAACAACAAGAAAAGTGTTGACGGGCGAAACGATCCTGGATTTGACGGGCCGCAAAACGGCTTGCATGGAAATCAGAAGTTTGGCACGCAATACTTTGTGTACAAGTGGAACATAAACTCATACCGTAAGGGCGGCAATGGTAAGGCGTTAAACCTTCAGGATGTGCTAAAGCTTGTAAAAGGTACGCCGAACATAAATACGCAAGAGGAAAGTAAGCCGCAGCCTTCGCTAACTCCTATGAGTGCGGCGGATAATAAGCAATTTGATGCATGGAATGGTTCGTACCCTATGGCTGTTGCTGGTGGATTAGGTTACGCTGTGCGTGACAATACATGCGCTGCGTCTATTGCTGCTCATAACGGTGTTGCGCAAGAAGGTAAGTGTCAGTGGCGAAATAAGCTTAATTTAGTGAAGTACACGCCTAAAGAATTTATTATGGATTCTTCTTCATTCTCTTACAATGCTTCTGTAAATATGAAAAACGGAAGTGAAGTACATATTACAGATAAGCTTATTGAAAATAAGGGTAGCCAGCATGCTGGTGAAGATAAATATGTTAGTGAATATGCTATTCACAAGGACTTCCTGATGCCTGGCGGTGAAGATTTGAACGGTCAAGCAGACGGCGAAAATATTGGCGACATTATAACTAAGAATATTGATGTTGACACTATGAACGACTACGACGCGTACGGTGAAGGTACTTCGAAGCCTGAGGGATACGCAAATAACAGGCCATTCATGCATGCGCAACTTTATGTGAATAATGGTCAGGTTACGAACGATCTTCTGCTTCGTGAGCCTAGTAAGACGCCAGATAACACAACGAACGTGATAAACGTGTGGTTTATGCCGGTTGATAATGAGAAGCCGACGATTAGTGCGAAGAGTTATCAGGAGTGGGACGGTAAGCCATGGGATATTCACGGAAAATGCATGATTAACGGCGATGTGAATAACTGCAATACAGTTGATGATGATGTTATTACTCTTGATAAGAAAATTTATGCAGGTAATAAAGCTTGGTATGAGGCTGATAATGCAACGATTAATTTACCTGCAGCACTAAAACTAGACGATGATTTCAATGCTTACGAATCTGGCAAATGCACAAGAGAGTGGAAACATGGCGGTATATTTAATAAGCAATACGTCACTTTGTGCCCGAATAGTATAAACAGTAAAGTGCTGGTTAATAATCTGAATGTGTATATTCAAGCGAATAATATTCAGGATTCTAGTGGTAAAACTTCTAGTCCGATGGTGAAGTTTGTTAGTAACGGCGTTACAAATAAACATTTGCTTAGAAGGTTTGTTGAAAAATACAGAAGCACAGATTTAGAAAATCCAAGTGTAAATAAGCAAACTGTATTTACAATGTATGCTGAAACTACGGATAGTGCTGGAAAGCAAAGTGCAAAAACTGTTGTTGGATGCTTTAAGGCTACGTGGACAGACATGGTGAAACCATCTGTTGTTGCGTACGATGGTAAAAGCAATGAATTTGCAAAGTATGATGACTGGCTCAGCAAAGATGGTTCTTCACAAAACCGCGATTATAAAGTTGTCGTTAAATCAGGCTATGGAGCTAAAAGAATGGTAGTTTACTATCACCCTGCTTCAGAGCTTGAGAAACCTGTTACTAGTAATGGTCTTTTTGGCTCTGCTGCAAACTCAAATGAGACTAACTTGGAAACCAGCATTGGTAAAACAATTTCCGTATGCTGGAATGGATCGTGGAGTGTATGCGCTGGTACTTTCAAGCCGAATGAAGTAACGCTTAATCACGATAATGATGGTAATGCTGTTATAACATTCCCTAGTGGTTTCTTAGCTCCAGGAAGCGTGGTTCGAGCACGCAGTCGTCTTGAAGTTGGTCCATGGACGTATATGCCTGGTGTTAGAAGCCCTGAAGATCTTTCCGATGATTCGCTTAATAGAGACGGAAATAAGACTGCAAGAAGCGGTGGAAGTAATCGAAGCGGCGGAAATAGCAGAAACAGCGGAAATACGCGTGCTGCAAAAGGTCGCACTGCAAAAGGTAAAAACTCTTACAAAGACGACGCTAGTTCAGAAGATACTCTTGACGTGCTGCCAATGGCTTACGCAAAAGAAAAGCCTAGCGAAGTATGCCGTCCGGATTACTGGAGCGCAGACAACTGGTCTGGTTTGAAGAAGCCGTCCGACTGTGTGTACTTCGGTGTTACTATGAAGCGTCAAATAGTGCAAATACACCCAATGCTGCTAAGCGGTCACGAGGAGCGCGCAATACGAATGGATTTGCACAGTGAAAACAACTTTGCGGGCGAACCAAAGAAGGGAATTTGGCTTCAAAACGATAGCGAAATCGTTACGAATGAGGATCCAAGGCTTGAGCCTGGTAAAACTATGGTGACTTTTAGGAAGTATGACTATAGTGCTATGGACGATGAGCATAAGCCTTTGAATCCGCCTACCTATAGTGGCCGCCAAGTAGGGAATATACAAGACGTAGCTGTTATGACTCGAGGCTGGAGAAGTCGCGTGCTTGTGCCAAATCCGCGAGAAAATAAGATTACGCGATTTGTGCGATTGCGCGCGCCTGAAAACGTAGATAGTGAGCATGGTGGCGATAGTAAGGGTGCTGCAGACTACTTAGCTGATGCGCCTACCAGCTTCGAAGAAACTAAAGATAATAGTAAGGCTCTGCGCGTAGCTGGGCGTTCGTATGATCCAGGATTCGTTCTTTCGAAAGATAAGAAGTCTCTTCTGTATCTGTATAATGCTTCAACTAAGCGCAACTTTACGCTTAATGATTTGCAATATGCGTTGAAGCTTAAGCGTAACAGTACTTTGCACCCAGCAAACGAGTGTGGAAACTATGTTGATGGAAGTCAATGGGCGTTTGCTGATTGTCAGCCATCCTTGCTGCCAGAAGTAAGAGGTAGCGATAAGGTTGATGGTGAGAAAGGTCGAAACGGCTTCAGCTTTGATTGGAATACGCACTTCTATACGTATAATCCGTCTGAAGACCATAGGTCTGGTGCTGCTTCTGCTGCTAACGGCGCTGATAACGACAATGGTGGTACTACTGAAGAAACTTGGTATGTAAACGTCATAGATATGATTTCAAAGGGTGGTACCGGCGGTGGATATTCTATTCCTAATAGCTCTGGCGTAACGTCTGAAAGTAGTAATACTGGTCTTTCGCTTACCGACTTCGCTAATATTGGCGCATGGGGTAGGTCTGGCAGTATTGGATCTGACTTAATTGGTCATAAGGTTCTTAAGAATCCAGATAATGGTTTGTCGGTTATTATGACATATGGCGATAGCTGGGTTGGAGATACTCATAAAACGCGAGGCAAAGAAGGCGGCTGGAATAACGATGCCAACTACGAATTCGTAATGCCTGTGTACCTGGTGCCTGTTGATAACGTTAAGCCAACTTTTGCTGCAACTGCAGGATCGCTTCTCAGTGGTCACGCGGATGCTAATAATCCTTACGTTGTAACGATGGAGGAGAAGGACTACGCTAAGCTCACGGTTAAGGGTAATCCTGTAGAATACAAGGACGGAAAAGTTTCGAAGTCTCAAAGCAAGGAGAGTGGAAAGACTCTGTTTGCGGATGTCCACGACGATTACGACAGTTTCGGTGATCTCAGCAACTTTAGCCTGGTTGCATGCAAAGTCAAGAAGGCTGGCGGCGCAACTGATTTTGACAGCTGTAAGTCAATAATGGGCAAAGATGGCTCCGTGGATACTGCGGCGTTCAAGAAGTTAAAGACTGACGGTGACGGAGTTGAGTACGCTTTGTACGGACGTGCAAAAGATAAGTCCAGCAATGAAAGCGACGGCTTTGGTGATAACGGTAACAGAGGCCACTTAGTCGGATACTTCAGCTTTGGTTACTTGGTTCGTCCGGTTGCTCTGCCTCACAGCGGCGGTCAAGCTGCAATATGGTTCAGCTTCATATTTGGCGTGCTGTTGGCGTTGTTCTTGGCATCCGGCGCGTTCGGTAGGCGCGGATGGCTTGGGTCGGTTCTTAGTGGTCACGGATTCGGCGCACTCACTGACAGCAAGCATTGCGACGCTTCTGCAGAAGTGCTTCGAAGCGGCAAGCCGTTCTTCAAACTCAAGTCAAAGTTCAAGTTCAAGTGGCTTCGACGCTGACGCGTAAAATGCGTATGAGTTTGGACTTATAGCGTTTGCGTAAGTCCAAACTCACCCGCGAAACATATTTGCCTGCGACGCAATAGGTTATATACATCTTAATTGCGCGTTATTCAGTCGCGTGGATATTAGTGTGGTAGAGATTTGAGATTTTTCGCACTGAACGAGGTGAACGTCAGAGCCGCAGGCTGCTGATTCACCGAGTGAAGAAGAAAAATCGAAAAATCTCTGCGATAAGGCACGGTTATTAAACATTAAGCACGCAGAGTTTGGGGGATTTCTCTACGAGCACTAAAAGAGGACTGAGAAGCTACATTCTTTAAAGATAGGCGAACACACTAAACTCTTTTAGCAGCCAGAGCGCACGAAGGACGGGACGTGCGAGGAGAGAGATCCCCCGAAACTCGCGCCACGTTAAACAAAATGTAATATAAACTATACTTTCTCATGAAACTATATTCGCCTGCGACGCAATATAATAAAAGTATGACGCTAGTATCAAGCAAACAGCATGACTTGCAGCATGCGCAATCGTCCGCGCAATCGCCTATACAGCTTTCGCAATCGCCTATGCAGCAATCAGACCCAATCATTCCGCGCGTGCTAAGCATAGCTGGCACAGACCCAACAGGTGGAGCCGGAATACAGGCAGATCTCAAGTCAATTATGGCGGCAGGCGGTTATGGCATGTGCATACCAACTAATTTGGTTGCGCAAAACACGTGCGAAGTGCGCGAAGTATTCACGCCGCCAGTAAGCTTTTTCCGCACTCAACTTTCATGCGTGTACGACGACGTTACAGTTGACGCACTAAAAATCGGCATGCTTGGATGCACAGAATATATTGAAGCAATGCGAGACTGGATGTGTGATAACCCGGTTCCTGTAAGTGTTCTAGACCCGGTGATGATATCAACTTCCGGGAAGCGCTTGCTTGAGGCGAGTGCTGAAAATGCGATGCGAAACTTTATAAGCTGCGTTGATGTAGTGACGCCAAACGTGCCGGAATTGGCGGCTTTGTGCGAATCGCGCGTTGCGGAAAACTTTGAGGAAGCTTGCAACCAGGCGCGCAAGTTGGCTGCAAAAAACAGTGTTGTTGTAATCGTAAAAGGTGGGCACTTAACTAGCGAAGACGTTGGAAATACTGCGGTTTTCCCGGATGGTGACGCGCGGCACGTACCAAGCGAACGAGTTGAAACAAGCACAACTCACGGAACTGGTTGCTCGCTTTCTTCTGCGCTTGCTACGAAAATTGGGCTTGCTTTGCGCGAGGAAAAGAATTTGAGCGATCACGATACTGTACTTTGCGCACTTGAATGGTCAACGGCGTGGCTTCGAGAGGCGATTGCGGCTGGAAGTGAATTACATGTTGGGCGCGGCGGCGAGCGCGGTCATGGACCTGTAAACCACTCCGTACGAATCTTGCGGCAAACTGCGTGAGCGCGCGCTTATAGTGCGAGCGTTGTCTCGCGTTGGCGCGACGACATGCTTGAGCGCAGCACAGTGCGCGCGAAAGCAACTCGGAGCGTCCGATTTACTCAGTAATCACGCTTTTAAGCTCGCGCGCAACTTTCCCAGCATCCTCAGCGCACATAAGCGCCGACACTGTGCAAACTCCGTCAAGCTCAAGACCTCGAATAGGGAACACTGTGTTCTCGTGAATTCCGCCAATTGCCAACGTTTTTACGCCCATAGAGTGCGCAACTTTCGCCACTTCGTTCACTCCGTCAACTCCCAGCGGCGGCACGTCGTGCGCTTTCGTATGCGTTTCAAAAGCTGCACCAATGCCAATCACATCCGGCAGCGGAACGTCATTTTCTTTGCACTCGCGGTAAGCTTTCTCCATCAAATCCGGTCGAGCGCAAGAAAGCCCAACCATCCACTCTGCCGGCATCGCTTTTCGCGCCTCAACAAACGGCGTATCCTTTTGCCCAACGTGCAAGTTGAAACCAAGCTGAGCTGCGCAATCAACATGATCGTCTATGAATACAGGCACATCGCCGTGCTCAGAATCAATAAGCGCATGACGCAACTTCTTCGCCTTTGCTGAAATTTCAGCGTCGTCGGAATACTTATCGCGCAATTGCACAACTGTAACTCCGCCTTCAACTGACTCTACTGCAACTTCTTCTTCCGGGCGATTTCCCATGCGCGGATCCGTTACCAAATACAGTGTCCAATCAACAGGCTCCACCGTAAACTCAATATTTGTCAAACTAAACATGTCGTTTACGCTAAGAGTTGAAAGCGCATCCATCCACAGTGTGCGGAAAGTGCCGGGAGCTGTGGTTTGACGAGCTGCCCAAGTTCCAGCCGCTGCTGCGTGCACGTGTGCTGCAACAGTTGCTGCGAGCGGACGTTCTGGGTTTGCGCCAACGTATGCTGCAACCAACGCTCCCAAAGCGCAACCGGTTCCAACTACTTTAGTCATAGTTTTATGTCCGCCGGTTACGCGAGCTAAGCAACCGTGAGCGTAAATCGCGTCTTTTTCGCCAGAAATTGCCACTACTGAGCCGTACTTTTTTGCTAATTCGCGCGCGGCTTGAAGAGCATCGTTCACGTTATCGTGAGAATCCACACCTTTGCCGTTGCTTTCTTTGCCTGCAAGTGCCATTATTTCGGAAGCATTTGCGCGAATTACGGTAGGGTGGTGCTTAATAATTTCGTGTATAAAGCGCGCGCGTGGAGCAAGTGCTGGAACGCCGATTCCAACCGGGTCAAGCACCCACGGAGTATCGGCTTTTTCGCATCCTTCAACAGCTGCGCGCATGTATTCGGAAGTTTCTGGCTGATGGAATGTGCCAACGTTTATGAGCACGCCTGTGGCAATTTGCGCAAGTGCATGCGCTTCTTCTGGGTCGGTTACCATGATCGGCGACGCTCCTGCAGCGAGTAGTGCGTTGGCTGTAATGTCTTGCACGATTACGTTCGTGATGCAATGGGTGAGTGGCTGCTGTGTGCGCACGCGTTCGATGCATTGACGCACGTCGTTAAGAAACATGTGGCGGCGTGCGCGTACAGAGAAGCATGTGTCGACTTGCGTTGTTGAGCTTGTGCAGTATTCGTTTGCTTCGTTGCAGTTAGTTGTTTTTTCAGTGTTGCATGTTGTCATAATGTTTCCCTTCGCTAGCACTATCTAGATCAGGTTTTACGGATGTAATCTCAGCGCCGCCCGCGATTTTGCGGCAAATGCGCACTCCGAACCATCCTTCGACTATATCTTTTGTTCGTGACTTACTTTCTTCTGCGTGAGTGTCTGATTTTGCTTGTTTTGGGACACTGGTGCAGTTTGTGTTCTGCGTTCGTGTCTCTGGTTGGTAGTTTCGTGGAGCATTTGCTGGAAAATTCTCGACGTTTCGCAGCACTTGCAGGAATCTACAAAAATCGCGCCGCATTTTTGCAACTTCTTCTACATATTTTCGCTTGCAACTGTGTAACCATAAGTATGGTAAACATAAATATAAGTAAACAATAAGTAGATTATAGAAGTTACGAAAGCGAGATAACATGGCAAACGATTCCATGCTAGAACAAAAGACTCCGCTCACAGCGCGCGAATACGCGACGCGCACAGCAATACGCACGATTGCAATCATCGCATCTGTTTATGGTATGGCTGCTTCGTGGGAAGGCTTGATGACCTTTACTTATTTTACGAATCTTTCTAACCTGATGATTTGCGTAGCTCTTGCTGGATCGCTTTTGCTTGATACAGCTGCGTTTATGCGTGCTCGTAATTCTGTAGATTCAGCAGCGCAGCAAGATTCCGCAGCATCTTGCGCATGGTTCGACTCAAAATCCAACGCTTGGTACATTTTCAAATTCATGATGACTATCTCAATTGCTGTCACATTCACTTTGTACCTGTGTTTCTTAGCACCTACCAATAAGCTTGGTTTCGTTGGCGCTTACATGAATAACGGATGCAGCAGCCTTTGCGTTCACGCAGTTGCGCCGCTTCTTGCAATCGCTGATTTTGTGCTTTTTGATTATCGTTTCCGCTCTACTCGCGCACATTTGTATGTTTCTACTGTTCCGCCTCTTGCTTATGTTGCTTATGCTGCTATGCTTAGCGAGTTTGCTGGTGTTCGTTGGGGTGTTCATGCAATGCGCGCGCCTTATAATTTCCTCAATTATGGTGCTCCTGCTGGCTGGTTCGGCTTCGCACCGCAAACTTTTAATGCCACTACTTTGGGCGTTGGAGTTGCGTATTTGTTAATTGTGTTTACTCTTATTTTTATTGGTGTCGGCAGTGTATTTCTTGCGCTTAAGGATGCTCGCGCTCGTGCAATATTAAAAGAATAGTATTGTTGCGCGCCACTATTGCCTAATTGCTAGAATTAAACGTATGAGTGAGGATACTGCATTACAAGCATTATTTGACGGTACGTTACGCAATTCTTCTGGCAATGTGACTAATGCGTTGCTTGTGTATGGTGCGCCGAATACTGGTAAAACGCAGTTTGCTGTGCGCGCAGCAATTTCCGGCTATAAGCGTTGGTCGCATAATGTTACTGCGATGGCTGTGCAAAATCGTGTTCTTGCTTCAAAAATTGACAATATTATTATTCGCCAAATTGGTGTAAGTAAGCAGTCTCGTCCAGTTGGCACTTTGGCTTCTTTGGCTTTTACTATCATTTCTGCTTGCTGTAAGTTAAAGAATAATCCTTCGCCTAAGCTGCTAAATGGTGCTGAGCAGGATTCTTTGCTTCGTAAAGTTTTGCGCGCACACATTGAGCATGTTATGCGTGGAGATAATGGTGATTGCAATATATGTGCGCTTTTTAAGGATTATTTTGAAACGTCTCAATGGGTTGTTCCATTAACTTGCGCAGTTTCCGCCGCTTCAGTGCCTTCTGCGCCTTCCGCAACTCCGGTTGCTCAAGCAGCTTCTTCGTCTCCAGAATTTTTGGCAGATAGATTCGATATTAACAACGCTTTTATGCATCAATTGCGCGATATGCTCGCTCGTTTAGATGAGCTTGGTATTAGCGATTTTGAAAGCGAAAATTCAGTTCTTCGCGCTCTTAGTGACGAGCAATCTTACGCCAATAATAGTGATATTTTACAAACGTCTGTGCTTATTAAACGTAGATTAACTCAATGGCGTTTGGCGTTTGCTTTGCGTGCTGAATATCGAAAAATAATTGCCGACACTTATAAGTCTTCTTTCCGACTTGACGCTTCGCAACTGTTGGTTGAGGGTGCAAAATCTGCGCGCGAATTAGGAGAGCATGGTTTAGTAAATTCTTCTGAAATTCCAGCTCTTCTTGTAGTCGATGATTATCAAGATATTACTTTGGCTGGTTTGAGTTTTATTGAGACTTTGTCGAAGATTGGCACGCGTTTAGTTTTGCTTGCGAATCCGGATGAATCTGTGCAATCGTTTAGAGGAGCGTACCCGGATTATGCAATTTCTGCAGCTTTGGATGAGTTGAATGCTGCTGAGCAAACTTTAGAATATACGGGTCTTGCTGATTCTTGCGAAAATTCTTCCGACGATTCTGCCGATTCTTCTAAAAATTATTCTGCAGATCTAACTTTTGCAAATCATACTCAAGCACCTTCGATGCGTGAATTGCTCGCTTCACGCGTTTCTCTTTCGCTTACTTCGCAATATAAAACAGATGTTGCGCTCCCAAATCGCCCTTGGAAAATGCCAAAATTTGTAGGCTCCTTACCGATTGAGCCTATAGAAACCCTCCAAAATTCTCATCTCAATTCAGACGACACTGTTTTTACAGCGTTATATCGTTCACAGCGCGAGGAATTAGATGCTGTTATTTGGCAAATGAAGCAATCTCACGTAAATAATAAGCGCAAGTGGAGCGATATGGCGTTAATTGCGCACGACAATTCTACTGTTCGTCTTTTTGGCGAGCAGCTTCGCGCTTCTGGGGTTCCTGTGCGATACTCGTCAGTGACTCGCCCATTAAAAGATGAGCCGTTTGTGCAAGGTTTATTTGCGCTTATTGAACTTGCTCAATTTGCGCAGCACGGTTTTTCTGGAATTGTTGAGCAAGTAAAACATGGTAGAAGTTTGCAAAATTTGGCTTCGTGGGTGCGTTTGCGAGTTCAGAATATTATGGATAGTCCGCTTTCCGCGATTACTAAAAGTGATTCTGGATTTTACGGTGATTTAGACGTTGAAATACCTGCGAAGTTATATTCTGTAGATTCGCTTATGCGTTCTCTTTCTTCTCTTTCGGCTGTTTTAATTGAGCAAAATGGTGAAAAGAACAAGAACTTTGAGTCTAATGCTCCTTTGCAAAATCTTGTTCATAACTGGGATTTGTTGCAAAATTCGCTTCATGATGCGCAAAGCAAAGCGTACGTTGAATCTCAAATTTTGGTTGATAATAGTCGTATTGATGGCAGTTCAAATGATCTTATGCCATTATCTCTCGATGCGTGCTATTTGCTTTGTGTAGCAGATGTTGCACGTTCTATAGATGATGATTCTACTGTATTGCAAATATTGCAGAATATGGCTCCTCGAAATCCGCACGTTGCAGCTTTTGTAAAACTGTGGAAAAACGTGCAAATTCTCGCTTCTCGTATGCACAATAATCCTGATTTGAGTAATGCTCAATACGCTCTTGGTGAGGCTTGGAATATTTGTCATGTTGCTGAGCGTTGGCAGCGTATGTCTTTACAGCATAATTCGGAAGGTTATCGAGCTAATGATCGCTTGGATGCTGCAATGCGTCTTTTTGATTATGTTTCTTCATATGTTTCTTCTGATATTTCTTCAATGAATACGTTTGACGATACTTTTAGACAAGAAAATGTTGTAAGTATTGCAGATTTTATAGCTCAAGTTCGTGGCATGGAAATTGAAGCTGATTCTCTTGCTAAAGTAGCACCTGTTCCAGATGCTGTAACGCTTACTACTCCTGCTGGTTCTGTTGGAAAACATTGGAATCTTGTGTGGATGCCTACTTTGCAACAACGTGTGTGGCCAAATCTTGCTTCTCGTAGCACTATGTTTGGCGCAGAAAGTTTAGCGAATATTATTTTGCATTCTAAGATTTCTGCTTCTAAATTGACTGTGAATGCGTCACTTCTTTCGAATAATGATAAATCTGCAGTTTTTGCTTCGGAACAGCGCAGTTTTTTGTTAGCTATTACGCGCGCAACAGAGCGTTTATATATAAGCGCGCAATATAGCGATAGTGCTGTGCCAAGCGACTTTCTTTATTATTATTTGCCTGAAAGATACTACAATAATGAAAATTCGCGCACGCCTTTTACGGAATTTACTACACCTTTTGCTGGTTTAGATATGGATGCTCGTGGACTAGTGTGTGCTGCTCGTTCGCAAATTTTGCGTGCTTCTTCTATGAAAGAAGAGTTTGGCAATAGTGCATGTAGTGCAGATAATGCAGGTAATGCAAGTAGTCCCGATATTGCAAATAGTTCCAATAGTGAGAATAGTAAGTCTAGAAATGCGATTATTGACGCTGCTCAAACGTTGCAATTACTTAAAGAAAATGGAGTATTTTGCGCTGATCCTTTTGAGTGGGATTTTATGAGCGATATCGATGACTATGTTGATAAAAAATCTTCTGTTGAAAAAGACAATGAAAAAAACAATGAAAAAGCTGGCTCTGCTAAAAAAGCTAGTTCTGTTGTAAGCTTGTCTCCTTCAGCTGTAGATAGTTTGTGGGCATGCCCTGTGTGCGGATTGCTAAATCGTCAGCTTTTAGGTCCTCAACCCGGCAGTGCAGCAACGTATTTTGGCACGCTCATTCACGAAACTGCAAGATGGGCAAGCGAAAATCAGCATTACGATATGCCTGAAACTGAAGTTGATGAAACTGAAACAGCGAATAATTCAGCCGAAGTTGCGAATAATTCAGCCGACTATTCTCCCTACTCTCCGCTTGTGCGCCGCAGTAACGCAATCGCAAATCTTATGGAAAAGTATTACCTAAGTATTGCGCCTGAACTTGCAGATATTCGAGATAGTAAGGAGCATTATTCGGCTCTTGCGCGTGAGAAGAATATTAAACGTGCGTTACATGCAATTGCGCAATATTTTGTCACTTCTTACGATCAATCAACATATGCGCTTAACTCAAAAAAGTCAGAAAACGGCATATTAGAATCTCTTACAAAAAGCGAAAAATCTTTAGAAAGTAGCATAGGTAGATTGCAACAAGCGTATTGCGAATTGCAAACAAGCGCGCATTTTGGATTTAATGATATTGCTCGCGTATTGAACAATACTTTTAAGAATGCAAATTTGCAAACCGTTACTACGCATGATTGCTACGAATTGATGGGTGCTTTAGTTGGAGGATGGCCGGATGGCGCAAGTGAAGATATGCAAGTACATATTCACGGTCGAATTGATCGCATGGAAAAGCGCATCAATTCAGATGGTTCCGAGCATATTCGCTTACTGGACTACAAAACAGGAAAGCCTTTAACAGCAAGCGGAGTTTTTAACGATTTGCAGCTAGTTTGTTACCAGCTTGCTTTACTTTTTTCTGATGAGAATCCGCTTATTGATGCGTCGAATGCGCCGATTATTTCGCGAAGTATTCTATTTCACGTTGCTAAGAACGATTATCCTGCTCAAGATCATAACGTTGCTGAAAACGTGTATCAGCCGCCGCTTTGCGTAAAAAATGCTTTCAATAATAATCCGCTTGAGTTACGAGTTGGATTCAAAAATATGGCAAGATTGTTAGATTGTCCGCATCTTGACGATATTGCGAAGAATTGTCCAGAAAATGTAAGCGAAAGCGCTTGGCAGTCGTTTACATCATTAAACCAAAGTGCAAAATGGTCTCTTACTATGATTTCGCGCGTTTGCTATGCTGCTGCGGCAGTTCGTTCGCATAAGATTATTGCGCACCCAACTTCTGAACACTTGAAGTATTGCAACGGAAAACAAGTATGCCCAGCATGCGCAGGTTGTATAGACACTGTATATGAGGTGTTGTAGTTATGATTGATAAAACAAATAAGCAATTTACTCGCAAGAACACCGATAGTGCGGAGCAAGCTGCAGCAATTCAAGCGCCAACAAATAAGAACATGATTATTGTTGCAGGAGCTGGAAGCGGCAAAACGTATACGATGACTCGTCGAGTTATCGACCTTATTGAGCGCGGAGTTGCTCCTGAAAGTATTTTGGGTTTGACTTTTACTAATAAAGCAGCTTCTGAGCTGCTTGCAAGAGTTGCTCAAGCTGTAAGTCAGCATAGTAGCGAAATAAATAAGCTTATCAATAATGCAAATTCCGCATCTTCAAGTGGCTTTTTGAAGCCAGAAGTAATGACATACGATGCTTTTTTCCAGTCAATTGTGCGCCAATATGGTTTGCTTGTTGGATTTGATCAAAATACGCAACCTTTAAGCGATGCAGGTGCGCGCGAATTAATAAAACCGCTAGTAAACGATTATGTTACTAATCATGCGGAAGTGCTGTCTTGGTATAGTTTTGATGCGCTTATTGACGACGTGCTTGCGCTCGCAGCAGATATTTCATGCTCGATGATTGGCATAAATAGCAGGGGAGAGTCTATAGATAGCACGTCTAAAGCTGTTTTAGAAATTCAGAAGTGGAATAACGCTTGGATTGAGCATTTGCAAAAAGCAATTAATTGTGCTGAAACTACTGAAATAATTGCAAAAAAGCCTAGCTCTATTAAATTGCGTCGCGGAAAAAACGATTCAGATGAAAAATATTTCGAAAAGTGCGAAAATTACGGAAAAGAATACGTAGAATACCTGAATATTACATTAAAAAATAAGTGTTATGAATCTTGTAATAACTTGCTTGAAGCTGCTGAGAAGCGCAATGTATTACTTGAATTAGTTTTGGCTTTTGACGCAGCAAAGCAGCGCGCAAATATGGCGCAATTTAGCGATTTTACTATTGCTGCATACCGTTTGGTGACGCATTTTCCTTCTATTGCAGAACAGTATCGCCGCCAATACAGCCAAGTTTTGCTTGATGAATATCAAGATACTTCTACAACTCAAGCAATGCTGATTGCAACGCTGTTTCATAAAAAAACTAGCGGTGTGGAAGAAGCTAGTGTTGCTGCGAAAACTAGCGAAAATCAAGACTTTTTAACTACTCAACAAACGCATATTGCTGCAGTAGGTGATCCGTTCCAAGCTATTTACTCGTTTAGAGGTGCTAGTTCCGGAGCTTTCAGAAAGCTTGAGCAAGCACTAAATATCGACCAGTCAAGTGAGTTTTCTCTTACTAGAACGCGACGCAATTCGCAGTTTATTTTAAAAGCTGCAAATTCTATTACGAAACCTTTGCGAGTGCCTGCGCTTCGCCATAGTAGTTCACTTGCTACAGAAGTAGAAGTGAAAAACTTGCAATACTTAGATAATGCACCAAAAGGTACTTTTAGTGTGTTAAATATGCCTACGCAATATCAAGAAGTAGAAGCCGTTGTGCGTTTTGTAAAATATGTAAAACATAATGCGCTATCTGAAAACGACGATACTAATTCTGCATCTGCTCGAGTTGCAGTTCTTTTCCGTAGCAAAAATAATATTCCGTTATATGAAGAAGCATTACAAAAAGCAGGTTTACGCACTCTTACTGTTGGGTATTCTGCATTGCTTGAAAAACCAGAAATTCGAGATGTTTTAGCTCTTCTTTCTGTTGTTGCAGATCACACAAATACTCAAGCTTTGATGAGATTGCTTGCAACTCCTCGTTTTGCGCTTAATACTGACGATTTGGCTGCTATAGCTAATATTGCAACATCAAAGAATATCGAATATGTGTTTCGTGCTTTAGTGCAAGCAGGTTTAGTAAACGCTGAAACTCCTCGCTCTAAGTGGTCGCAAGTTGTTCGAGAACAGCAATCTCAAGCTTCGCAAACCAATAGTATTCATGGTGGAGTTTTTGTGGCGGATGTTTTGCTTGAAGCATACGAAACGCAACTAAGCGAAGAAGCAAAAAATAACGACAACAATAACAATAATTTGCTTTTTGAGCTAAAAAATAATTTAAGCTCTAAAGCTTATGTAGCAGTGTTAAGAATAGGGCAAATGATTCATGCAATACAACGTGCTCAATCTGGCTCTTTGCAAGATATTATGCGCGTTGCTGTAGAAACGCTTAACGTTGATATTGACGTTGCGCTATCTCGTGCGCTTATGAATGATACTTCCTCTAATGCAACGCTTCTTGACGATATGCATTCTACTGTCGATTCTATTTGTTTACTAGCAGACGCGTATTTGCAAGAAATGAGCGATTTTACAACTCCTACTTTGCATGGGTTTATGTCTTGGATTTTCAATATAGACAAAATTAACGATCAACCTTCTTCGGTGGATGAGGCTGCGGATGTCGTATTAATGACTATTCACCAATCGAAAGGTTTGGAATGGCCTGCTGTAGCGATAGTTGGGCTTAATGAAGGCGCGTTCCCAAGTAATCAAGGCGATAATTTGCGCGTAATAGCAACGCAACAAAGTGGCGTGTACAGGGAAAGGGCATACGCAACGCTCGAAGTTGCTTCAAAAGTGCCTGTTTCTATGAGAGTGGATGCAAACATATTGCCAAGATTCCCTCACGATGTTGATCTTGAAACTAGCATGGAACCTCAAAAATCTTTGAAAAATATGTTAACTGTAGACGATATCGACGCAGAAGTTTATGGATCAAGAGCTAGAGAAATGTTTGATTTGGCAGAAAAATTCCATGAGCATGAGCAGGCTCCAGTAGAAGCGATTCCTTCAGAAGCTAGCAAAGTGTATGACGCTGTGATGAAAACTGGCACATTGCCTCTTTCACAAGTCGAAGAGCGTGGGCGCGCTTTGCATATTGACGAGCGTCACCTTATGTATGTTGCTTTGACGCGTGCTAAATTCGCAGCATTGCTCACTTGCAGCCAGTCTAATGCTATGAGCGTTGTTGAGAATAAAGAAAATTTTGCCAATAGTGCAGCTTCTTCTGTAGATGAATCTTCAAATATTTCAACTTCTAGAGTTAAAAAACCTTCTGTTTTTTGGCAGGAAATGTATGATTCAATGCGCGGATCTGAAGAATCTCCGGTTCAGGTCACAGCTAAGGTTTCAGATTCTTCAAATCAAGTAGGTTATGTTGTAGGGGAGTCAGCTTCGCAACTTGCGCAATTATTTAGCGAGGAAAGCACTATTCCAACTGAAGATAATGAGAAACAATTATCTTGGCCGAGTGCATCTAGTGAAGCTATACGTAGTGTATTGCAAAAATCTGCACAAGACGTTGTAAATTCAAAAATGAGTAATCAAATTTCTGGTATTTCAAAAGATAATTCTTTGCTTTACAAAGCTCAAGCTTTGCTACAAGATGCAGATTTAATGCCGAAAATTGATTGGTATCACAACATTCAAGAGTTAAAAAACAGAGCAGAGCAGCTTTCTAATGTTGAAAATGTCAATGTGACTGCTGTGCAAAGGCGCGCTATGTTTCGTAATGATTATTCGCGCGCGAATGAAGATTTTAATGATGCGGATGCTAAGCGTTTGCGGAAGGAATGGATGGCAATTATTCGCCCTATTCCTAGCGTTTCTTCGCCTGCTTCTGATTTGGGAACGCGTTTTCATGCTTGGGCTGAACAGTTTGTAAAAGCTTGTTGCGTGAATAAAAATCCTATTCAGTATGACGTTGATGAAAACGTTGATGAGAATGCTGTTGAGAACGTTGCTGAAACTTGCGAGAATATTTCGCAAAATGCAAAATCTTCGGAGCGCAAATTGTTGATATGGAAGCAGCGTTTAATAACATCAAAATGGGCGCATCGCCGTCCTATAGCAGCAGAGCAGCCGATTGTAGCTCATGTTCCAGAATTAGGCGATCAAATTATTAATGGCAAAATCGACGCAATATTTGCAGGTGGTTTAAATCCAGAAGATCCAAGCAAATTGTACACGATAGTCGATTGGAAAACCGGAAGAAAACCAACCAAACCACAAGATATTGCGCTTAAACTTGGCCAGCTTGACTGGTATCGTCTGCTTTTGTCTCTTATGACTAAGGTTCCGCTTGATGCTATCGATGCCACCCTTTATTATGTGAACATATCGGATGAATGTGAACGGGAAATTCATGCCGAGCAAAAAACGAAAGATGAGATCCTTGCCGAGTTACACTCTGACACGTTAATCTCCCTCGATGATGATGACGCATAAATGTTGCTATTGCAATCATTTTGTCGCAATTTATTTGCTGCAATTTTTGTTTGCTGTAACGTATTTTGCGCCGCGATTGAAACGCATCGTGCATCACTTCGAAAACGTGCAGATTCCTCGTGCAGTGTGTGTGGGCGGGCATACGCACAACATCGATTTGAGTATGAAGTAAGGAAGAATCATGACTGTTGAATTTCGTTCTGTAAAACTCAGTGATATTGATGCAATGGTTAAAGAATATGAACGTACTTGGGGTATTGCGCAAAAAGTTGGGAAAGATGCTTCGTTAAGTCTTTCTCGAAGATGTGTGTTGCATTACTTAGAACCTTCAACGCATGGTACTATTGCTGAAATAGATGGTAAGTTTATGGGTCTGCTTTTGGCGCGAGTTTTTGACGCACCTGTTTTATTTCCAGAAGTAGGGAGAATGCTTCGCGAGCAAGAAGCCACAATGAAAGAAAATTGTGACAAAAACTATGCTCTCGCTTTAGAAGAAGCGTACGGCATGCGCGCGTTGGAAACTAAACTTGAAGCGAAATCTCATATCAATAATTTAACTCAAGCGGAATTGGAGCTTTTCCTTGTTTCTCCAGATGCTCGTGGGCATGGTGTTGGTGGAGGCTTGTGGAAGCGAACAATGCATATGCTAAGAAATAACGGAGTAAATCGTTACTATTTGCATACTGATTCAGCGTGTGACGTAAGCTTTTATGATTATCACGGGCTTAGAAGAGATGCTTCTTTTATGCGCTCGGATCATCCTTATGAAGCTAAGAACGTGAAATCTTTGGTGGATGACTTGTATATTTACTCAGGTGAGCCGAGAGTTCGTTCAAAGCAAGCAAATGCTCGTTCTAAAACGCGTTAATAAAAATATGCAAATGTATAACGTTGCGTGACTTGCTTGACAAAAAGGAGCAAAGAAATATATGTCGTCCCAAACGGCAACTAAGAAAGCATCGGTATTTTCTCAATATTCTAGATTATTTTCATTTAATGGAGCTAAAGCGTTTTGTGTAGCAGGCGCGATTGCGCGTTTGCCAATGTCTATGATTGCGTTGGGGATTGTTCTTGCATTAAACCATTTGTATAACAACTGGACTATTGCTGGAGCAATGTCTGCGTCGTATGTGCTTGCACAAGCTGCGGTAACTCCTGTGTATGCTAAGCTTTTTGACCGTTTTGGTCAGCGTAAAGTTGGAGTTATTGCGCTAAGTGCACAAGTAATCGCTATGATTTCTTTTGCATTTGCAGCTTTATTTAAGGTTCCTCTTGTTTTGCTTTTTGTGTTAGCAATTGTGATGGGTGTAACTCAGTTTGCTTTTGGCGCGTTGGTGCGTACTCGTTGGGCTTATACATTGCGTGCAGAAGATGACGATTCTTTATTAAACGTTGCTTATGCGTTGGAATCTGGTATCGATGAAATTGTGTTTATATTAGGACCTATTTTAGCCGCGTGGTTAGCAACTTCTGTGCACCCTGTTTCGCAATTATTCGTGCCAGTATTTGCAAGTGGATTGGGCGGAGCTTGGTTCTTTTCTCTAAAAAATACTCAACCTGCTGTGCTCAAAGTAGTGGAAGTTCCAACTGCTGCAGCTGAAGATGTTGATGTATTAATCGCTTCTCAAAAAGAAGATGAAATTTCCAAAGATTATGTGGCATCTCAAAAGCAAGAAGCGAAACGCTCATTTGTAGACAAATTTAGTCTTAAGCAATTGCATAATCATCGCTCAAAAAAGCGCGGTAAAAACGTGCTGCTTTACCGCGGCATTATCCCGCTTGTGCTCATGTTTGTTGTATTTAATATGAGTTTTAGTGCATTTGACGTGTCTGTAACAGCTGCAATGAAAGCTCAGGGGCTTGATCATTTCATTGGTATGCAGTTGGCATTGTTTGCATGTGGTTCGCTTGTGGGAGCGATTATTTTTGGATCGCATAAATTCCGTGGTTCTGATTGGTCACATCTGATTGTATTTTTGACTGTTCTAACTGTCGGATTTATGCTTATGAGTCTTAATATTGACAGACTTATGTTTATGAGCGTTTTTGAAGTGCTTTCTGGCTTATGCGTTTCGCCAATTTTTGCTACTGGAAATCTTATTGTGAAAGCAACTGTTCCTGAAGAATCGCTTACGGAAGGTCTTTCATGGCTACCAACTGCGTCTGCTGTTGGCTGTTCTTTAGGCTCGATGGCTGCTGGAGCTGCAATCGACTCGTGGAATTCGCATGCCGGAATGATGGTTCCATGGATCTCAACAATGGCAGCTATACCTATCGCCACGCTTGGCTGGTTTATTGTAATGGTGCTTAAAAAGCGACATTAACTGCGCACGTGTGTAAAGTTTCTGCCGTTTTCTCGCTTTAATCCGACCGAAATTTTACAGCTGCGTAAAGTTTCTGCCGCTTCAGTGACAAAAGCTGAGTTGAGTCCTAACGGTACACTAGAAAGAAGTGCGCAATATCGCAAGATGTAGTGAGATGAATATGAAAATAGAATATGATGAACGTACTGAGGAAATTCTTGCTGAAGTAGTACGCGATGCGTTGCAATCTGACGCTGATAATATGCGTTCTCTTAATAACCAAGAATCTTCTGCGTCGTCTAAGCAAATTCGACAGTCGGTGAAAAAAGTGAATAAAAAAATGTCTGCTGATACTTCAACTAAATCAGTATCTACTAAAGATGTAAAAACTGCTAAAACTAAATCAACTAAAAAAGCTAAATTCAACAAAGAAACTAAAACAGAAAATGCAAAGTCATCAACTCGTAGAACAGGAAATGTTCTTCCTCCTGTAGTTAACGATCAAAGAGAAGGTGCTCTTATTGCGCCGCCAAAGTATCGTAAAGGATCAATGCGAATCGTACCGCTTGGCGGTTTGGGTGAAATCGGCCGCAATATGAACGTAATTGAATATAACGGTCATATTTTGCTTATCGATTGCGGTGTGCTATTCCCAGAAGAAGAGCAGCCAGGCGTTGATTTGATTCTCCCAGATTTTCACTACATTCAGGATCGTTTAGACAAAGTTGAGGCATTGGTTTTAACGCACGGTCACGAAGATCATATCGGTGGTGTGCCTTACCTTCTTAAAATGCGTCCTGACATTCCGTTAATTGGTTCTAAGCTTACTTTGGCTTTTGTTGAAGCAAAGTGCCAGGAGCATCATATTGAGCCGAAACTTACTCGCGTTGAAGGCCGCGATAAGATGAAAGTAGGTCCGTTTAATCTTGAGTTTATTACGGTGACGCACTCGATTCCGGACGCGCTTGCTGTTTGTGTTAAAACGCCTGCTGGAACTTTGATTGATACTGGCGATATTAAGCTCGATCAGCTTCCTCTTGACCATCGTATTACTGATTTAGTTGAGTTTGGTCGCTTAGGTGAGCAGGGCATAGATTTGCTTATGGCTGATTCCACTAATGCTGAAGTTCCAGGATTTGTAAAGCCTGAAACTTCGATTGGTCCGGCTTTGGATCGCGCTTTTGCTGAAGCTACGCGCAAGATTATTGTTGCTAGTTTCTCAAGCCACGTGCATCGCGTGCAGCAAGTGGTTGACGCAGCTCACAAGTTTGGCAGAAAAGTTGTGTTCGTTGGCCGTTCGATGGTTCGCAATATGTCAATTGCTGCGGAT
This sequence comes from Gardnerella sp. DNF01159, assembly GCF_049244215.1. Lineage (NCBI taxonomy): Bacteria > Bacillati > Actinomycetota > Actinomycetes > Bifidobacteriales > Bifidobacteriaceae > Gardnerella > Gardnerella sp. DNF01159. The sequence continues at coordinate 339,804 of NZ_CP058387.1, forward strand.
TTAGGCTACTTGCATATTCCTGAAAACACGGTTGTGGACTTAAAGCAGGCCAAGGATGTTCAAGACGACAAGCTCGTATACATGTGCACTGGTTCACAAGGCGAGCCTATGGCTGCACTCGGGCGTATTGCAGATGGCAATCACCGAGATATTACTGTTAATGAGTTCGACACTGTTATTCTTGCAAGTTCGCTTATTCCAGGAAATGAGCACGAAGTTTATAAGGTTATTAACAAGCTTGTGCAGTTGGGTGCGCGTGTAATCAACAAAGATAACGCTGCAATTCACGTGTCTGGTCATTGCAATGAAGGCGAGTTGCTGTACTTGTACAACATTGTGAAGCCAAAGTGCGCCATGCCAATTCATGGTGAGCATCGTCACTTGGTTGCAAACGGATTGATTGCAGTAAAAACTGGCGTTGAACCAAATAACGTTGTGCTTGCTGAAGACGGCGATGTTGTGGATTTGTATCATGGCAATGCTGCAGTTGTTGGTTCTGTACCATGCGGTTACGTGTATGTTGATGGTGATTCTGTTGGTGAGCTTACAGATGAAGAGCTTGAAAAGCGCAGAATTTTGGGCACGGAAGGTTTCGTATCGAGCTTTGTTGTAGTTGATACAGAGCACGCTGACGTTGTTTCTGGTCCAAAGATTTTCTTGAATGCTGTTGCTGAAGACGAGGCTGATTTTGAGAAGGTTCGTCATCAAATTGTTGAACAGTTGCAGGATGCGATGATGCGCGGTGAGCACGATACTCATAAGTTGCAGCAGATTATGCGACGAACTTTGGGTAGTTGGGTTGCTCGCGCTTTGCGCAGGAAGCCTATGCTCGTGCCGGTAGTTGCGGATATTGCAAAAAATAATCAAGAATAATCAAAAATAAAGAAAATATTCGCAATTATTTGTAAATAGCTAAAAATAATCGTAAATATAATCAAAAATAAGAAAAATATAAGGAAGGTACAAAATATGCCAGGAGCAAATCTGACTCGCGTAGAAGCTCAAGAGCGTTTCGACGCTATCCAAATGCCAATTCACTACGATGTTGCGCTCGATTTAGGAAAAGGCGGACGCGATTTTACTTCGCGCACGAAGATTGAGTTCGATGCTAAAGCTGGTAGCGCAAGCTTCCTCGATTTAATTGCAAACAGCGTAGAATCTGTGGTGTTAAACGGTACCGCTCTTGACGTTTCTAAAGTTTTTGCAGACAGTCGAATTGAGCTTGCAAATTTGCTTGAGCATAATACCGTAGAAGTTGTAGCAAACTGCCAGTATTCCAACACGGGCGAAGGTTTGCACAGAAGCGTGGATCCTTCCGACGGAAACGTTTATTTGTATACTCAGTTCGAAGTGCCGGATGCTCGCCGCGTTTATGCTGTGTTTGATCAGCCGGATTTAAAGGCTGTTTTTGACTTTACGGTGGACGCTCCAGAAAGTTGGATTGTGACTTCCAATATGCCAGTTAAAAGCGAAACCGCGTTGGAAGGCCGCGAAACTGAAGCAGGCACTTTGGAAAATGGCGCTGTAGAAGGCATGAAGCGTTGGGTATTCGAGTCAACTCCAAAGATGAGCTCCTACTTAACTGCTATCTGCGCAGGCCCTTACGCGCAGTGGCACACAACTTACAACAATGAAGACGGTCGCGTAGTTCCAATGGCAATGTACTGCCGTCAGGCACTTAAAGACGCTTTTGCAAAAGACGTTGACTACTTGTTCGATATTACGAAGAAAGGTTTTGCTTTCTACGCTAAGACTTGGGGAGTGCCGTATCCGTACGCAAAGTACGATCAGATTTATGTGCCAGAATATAACGCTGGAGCTATGGAAAACATTGGTATGGTTACGATTCGCGACCAATACGTGTTTGAATCCAAAGTTACGGACGCTTATGCTGAGCGCCGCGTTGTAACAGTTTTACATGAGCTTGCGCACATGTGGTTCGGCGACTACGTGACCATGAAGTGGTGGAATGATTTGTGGCTTAACGAATCCTTCGCAGAATTCACTTCTACTCTTGCCACCGCTGAAGCAACTGAATGGCACGACGCTTGGAGCACTTTCAATTCCGGCGAAAAAAGCTGGGCGCTTAATCAAGATCAGCTCCCAACAACGCACCCAATCGTGGCTCCAATCAACGATTTGAATGACACTTCAGTCAACTTCGACGGCATCACTTACGCAAAGGGCGCTTCCGTTTTGAAGCAGCTCGTAGCGTACGTTGGTCGCGAAAAGTTCTTTGAAGGAATCCACAACTATTTGAGTAAGCATGCATACAGCAACGCAACTTTGGCTGATTTGTTGCACGAGTTAGAGCTTACAAGCGGCCGCGATTTGAAAGCTTGGAGTGCTCAGTGGCTTGAAAAAGCTGGAATTAACACGATTTCTACCGAAGTAGAAGAAGCAGGTGACGGCACTATTGCTTCCTTGCGTTTGCGTCAGAGCGCACCAGTTGAGCATCCTGTTCTGCGCGCACACCGTTTGGCTGTCGGATTCTACAATGTAGACGAAGCAACTGGCGAAATTAAGCGCACAAAGCGAATCGAACTTGACGTTGACGGCGAAGTGACGGAAGTTGTTGAAGCGTGCGGCGAAAAAATGCCAGCACTTATCCTTGTAAACGACGACGACTTGACTTACACAAAGCTACGTTTTGACGAAAAGTCGCTTGAGTTTGCTGCAGAAAACTTGTATCGTTTCAAGGATTCTTTGACTCGCTCGCTTATTTGGCTCGCATTGTGGGATATGACTCGCGACGCAGAATTCCCAGCAGAACGCTTCGTGGAACTCAGCCTTAAAGCTTTGGCAACCGAGCGTGAATCAACTACTTTCCGCTATGCTCTTGGTCAAGTGAAAGTAACTGCAAGCCACTACGTGGTTCCAGAGCGTCAAGCAGAAGTCGCAAAGCATGTTGCTCACGAATTGTGGCAGTTGGCTTTGGCAGCTTCTGCAGGTTCCGACGAGCAATTCCAACTTGTTAAGGCTTATCTTGGATATGGCGAAGTTGGAGATGCTGAGTTTGTGCGCGTAGCTAACGGATTGCTCGACGGTTCCGTGCGCTTAGAAGGTTTGGAAATCGACAACGACTTACGCTGGAGCGTTCTTATTGCGCTCGCAGGTGTGAACGCTTTGGACGAAGCTGGAATTGATGCGGAACTTCAAAAGCGCGACACGACTGAGAATCGCGAATACGCTTACCAAGCTCGTGCAGCTCGCTCAACTGCAGAAGCTAAGGATTGGGCTTTTGAACAGGCTTTGCGTAATCTCGATTTGACGAATATGCAAATGGGCGCTGTGGTTGCTGGCTTTGCAAGCACTGCTAAAGGCGATTTGGTTAAGCCTTATGTTGAGCGCTACTTTGCTGAAGTTGAGTGGATTTGGAAGAACCGCACCTTCCACATGGCTGAAGCTCTGATCGAAGGCTTGTATCCTGTGTATGCGCCGGTTGAGGAGCTGGTTAAGCACGGTGAAAAGTGGCTTGAGGCTCATGCTGATGCGGATCAGGCTTTGCGTCGCATGGTGCTCGGAGGTCTCGATTCTTCTCGCCGCACGCTTAAGGTACAGCATTACAACGCTTCCTTGCGCTAGTGCCTTAATTAATGTGGCGCGAGTTTTGCGCGACGACCTGCTTTCGCGCAGCATTGTGCGCGCGAAAGCAACTCGGAGCGGAAACTCGCTTAAGTTGGAAGTCCAGTGGACTTCCAACGCGAGTTTCGTAGCAAGCGCGTTACCCGCGCGAGCGTCCGCGCTCAGTGCGAAAAATCTCAAATCTCTACCACACTGGTATTCCTGCAACTAAAGTCACTAAACAAAGCTGTGTGTTGGTGTGTTGTAGGAGTTTCTTGTGTGGTGTATGCATTAGCACGAATGTTAGTGTTCTCCTAAGTAATAAGCAATCAACTTCAGCAGAGCATTACTGCAAAGCTTCTTTGCGCTAGCGCGTTATGTAATGTTACGAGTAAGATGGCAAACAGTGTGTGACGCGCTAGTATGCGATGTTGTTTGCTTGCGCGTAGGATGAAGTGATTTTTGTGAAAGAGGCTTTATTATGCCAAGAATGTTTGGTACTGACGGTGTGCGTGGATTGGCGAACCGAGATTTAACAGCGCAACTTGCGTTAGATTTGGGTGATGCTGCAGTGCGCGTTTTAGGGGATAAGCACGCGCCGGTTGCATCTAGTTCTAATGAAAGCGAGCCTTCCTCTCACGCTCGTCGCCGCGCGCTTATTGGCAGAGATACGCGCGTTTCTGGCGATTTTCTAGCTTCTGCGCTCGCTGCAGGCATGAGCGCCGGTGGTTTTGATGTTATCGATGCCGGAATTATCCCAACTCCTGGAGTTGCATTCTTAACATCCGTGCTAAACGTTGAAATGGGTGCTGTTATTTCCGCCTCGCATAATCCTATGCCAGATAACGGCATTAAATTCTTTGCGCGTGGTGGTTTTAAGCTTCCAGATAGCAAGGAAGATGAGATTGAGGCTGTTCTTGGTCAAGATTGGGAGCGTCCAACAGGAGCTGGTGTTGGTCGAGTCAGCCACGACACTACTACCGCAACAAATCTTTATATTGATCACTTGGTTTCTGCTGTTGTGCCTTTAAGCAATGGTTCTACTACGCGTCCAAAGCCTCTTGCAGGCTTGCGTGTTGTAGCAGATTGCGCGAATGGTGCTACTTCTGTTGTTGCTCCTGAAGCTCTTCGTCGCGCTGGTGCAGAAGTTGTGGTTATTAACGCATCTCCTGACGGTTACAATATTAATGATCACGCAGGCTCGACTCATCCTGAGCAGTTACAAGCTATGGTTAAAGCTTCAAAGGCTGATTTGGGTGTTGCCTTCGATGGTGACGCCGACCGCTGCTTAGCTGTTGACGAGAACGGCAATATGGTTAATGGCGATCAGATTATGGGCATTCTTGCGCGCGCAAAGCAGGCTGAAGGTAAGCTTAATCAGGATACGCTTGTTGTAACCGTAATGAGCAATCTCGGCTTAAAGCTTGCTCTTAAAGATATGGGTATTGCAACCGTTCAAACAAACGTCGGCGATCGCTACGTTTTGGAAGAAATGCTTAAGCACGATTATTCACTCGGCGGCGAGCAGTCTGGTCACGTTATTAATCGCGAATTTGCAACAACCGGTGACGGTACGCTTACTGCTTTGACTTTGTGCCGTGAAGTTGTTCGTTCAGGCAAGAAACTTTCGCAAATGGCTGCAGACTTCCCGCAGCTTCCGCAAGCTCTTGTAAATGTGCCAAATGTAGATAAAATGGCTTCGAAAACTAACGCAGCTGTGCTTGCAGCTGTTGAGAAAGAATCGAAGCTTCTTGGAGATACAGGTCGCGTGCTTTTGCGTCCTAGTGGCACAGAGCCGCTTGTGCGCGTTATGTGCGAGGCTGCAACTCAAACTCAGGCAGATGAGGTTTGCGCTCGTCTTGCTCAAGTTGTGGTCGATAATCTGAAGCTATAAGCTTACTTATTTTTTGCGCCTGCTATTTGCTTACATTTCAGTCGGCTCTAGCAGTGCGCAAATAATTTTGATACACTTATATCTTTAGTGCGGCTTTCAAATTCTGCTCGCAGCATGTAGATTTTGTATGTTTTCGCGTTACTGTGCGCGTTACTTAAAACGGTGAAAAGGAGTCCTATGTTTACGCATCACGCAAGTGTTGATACTAAGCTCAGTCGCGCTGTTGAGCGCTTGCTTGATTCCGCTACAGAAGACGGCATTTTGCCGATTGTGCAAGCAGGTGAGCCTGTTCTTCGCCAGCGCACTGTGGCATATGATGGCCAGCTTACACGTGCTACACTCACAAAACTTATTTCTCTTATGCACAGCACAATGCTGGAGGCTCCAGGCGTAGGTTTGGCTGCTCCACAGATTGGTTTAGGTCTTGCGATTGCCGTTATTGAAGATCATGTTCGTGACGATGAAGACGATCCTCGAGACATTGCAGAGCTTCCGTTTAGAGCGATTATTAACCCGCATTATGAGCCTATTGGTACGCAAACTCGCAGTTTTTACGAAGGCTGCTTAAGTGTTTCCGGCTACCAGGCTGTTCGTCAGCGTTGGCTTGACGTTCAGGCAACTTGGCAAGATGAGGACGGCAAACAACATTCCGAGCGTTTGCACGGTTGGCCTGCGCGTATTTTCCAGCACGAAACTGATCATCTTCGCGGCGAACTTTATATTGATCGTGCGGAAATGCGTTCGCTTTCTACCGACGAAAATCTTGAAGATTATTGGGCAGATGAAGCAGTTCCAGTAGCTGCAGCTCGCACTCTCGGTTTTGCAATATGATTTTAAAGTTTTAAAAATTATTGCAGTGTCGTTTTGTGCATTTCAATAGTAGTTATAGAATACTCATGTGTGTTTTTGTAATTTACTGCTTAAACGCGTGTATTTACTACATTGAATAAAGGAGAGAAAAATGAAGGTTTGTTCTCAATGTGGTACAGCAAACAACGATTCCGCAAAGTTCTGTAAGGGTTGCGGTAATAATGTTGAAGCCGCTCAACCAGTAGCTCAACCAGTAGCTCAGCCTGTACAACCTGTGTCTCAGGCTCAGCCAATGGCTCAGCCAATGCAGCCAATGCAACCTGTGTCCCAGCAGCCAGCTCAGCCAATGTTTGTTCAGCAGAATCCGCAAATGACTCACCCAACTCAGCCAGCTCAACCGATGATGCAGCAGGCTCCAGCAATGCAAGGTGCTCCTCACTATACTCAGCCAACGAATCAGATTAATTCTGAACAGATGGTGGACTTCTTCCATTGGCTTATTAGTGCAATTAAGAAGTCTTCTCAGCAGTACCATGTATCTAGCTTGTACGCTGTGCTTGTGTTTGTAATTAGCGCTCTTGTATCTGCAATCCAAACTTATTTCATGGTTCAATCTGGTGTCAACATTTTCAACTCTTTTACTGATGCTGGTGCTAACTTCCTTTCGTCAATGTCGGAGCGTTCTATTTCTGCTCCACGAGTTTCCGTGCCTATTTCTGTATTCATTGCCGCTTTCTTCGCAGCAATGATTAGCGTTTACATGACATTCGTTGTGGCTTTGATTGGTGCAAAGATGTTTGGTGACCCAATGTCTGCCAGCCAGTTGCATGTTCAGTTCGCTCAGAAGATGGTTCCGATTGTAACAATTCAGATTTGCGCAGCATTGCTTGGCATTCTTACTCTTTCGACTCCGTCTGTGTTCTTGCAAATCTTTGCAGGATTCTTGACAATGCTTCTTCCATTCTCCTTCGTATCTCACGCTGAATGCACGCGTAAGATAGATCGCGAATGGTTGTGGGTTATTTACGTGTTGGTGGCTGCGATAATTCTTATTATCGTATTCTTCGTCACCATGGGAATCGTAACAAGTGCTATTTCTTCCGCAATATACGGAGCTTTATTGCACTAAAAGAATTTTGCTAATCTAATTAAATAATTCTATAAAAGCTTTTTAATAGAGTGTTTTTCGTAAAATTTGCGTCAGTTTAGCAAAATAACTTAAAAATAAAAATAACTTGGAAAAATTTTATTTCAAAAGTGCTTAGCGTATGAATAATATGCTAAGCACTTTTGTGAAATATTAGGAGTTAATATGAATTGCACTCAATGTGGAAGCCCTATAGATAGTGGCTCAACGTGGTGCTCAAATTGTGGCGCAAAAGTAGAGGATAATGCACAGCAGCCAATGGCGCAGTTTAATCAGTATGAATCTCAAGCGCAGCAGTTTGCTGTAAATACGTATCAGACGCAAACTAATAACACCGTTTTGCCAAATAACGTAAATAACGTAAATAACGCGAATTTTTCAAATAACTCTAATATAGCTTCAGTAAAGATGAGCAAAAAAGAATAAAATCATCTTTATCATAATTGGAGTTTTTTTAATGGTAGCTCTTGGTGCTGCATATTATGCAATTCAAAACTATGTTTATTCTCCAGAAGCTACAATTAAACAATATGTGAACGCTTTGGAAAGCGGAAACTTTACAGAAGCAAGCAAACTTGTTGACTGGTCTCCTAGCGATATTCAAGAAGGTTCTCGCATCCTTTTGACTAATGAAGTTAGCAGCAAAACTAAAAATCGTATTGAAAATCCAGTAATTACCAACATTAGCTTTGATTCCAGTGTAGTCTCCTACAGAATTAATGGGAAAGAGAATAAAATGTCGCTTCAAGTCTCTTATCCTAAAACTGAGTGACTTATATTTAAGTCATATAAGCTGTATCCTCGTGTAAACATTATGTATTTAGATATTCCAAACAGGATTAAAAAATCAAAGTTAACGTGCTAGCAAGAAGCTAGAGAAGAAAATTACCAGTGCTGTTAAAAGCAAATTAAGCAGTGCATTAGTGCATCAAATGGATCAGCAGTCCCTGCAAAGATTTGTGCTTTTGGCACCTCCTTGCGTAAGAAGAACTTAGGATTCTTTACATCCTACGACTATTCATATTCAGATGTTAAGAGAAGTGTTAACGGATATCCTAAACTTACATCCATTGATCCAGAAAGTGGAAGTTTCTCTACAGAAGGATTTGAAGAAACTGTAGAGTTCCGTCGTAAGGCTAGTAATGAAGACGAATGGCATGATGGTAATTCTGTAAGCAGATTCTATATCAACGAATCATTTAAAATCAAAGGCAACGACGTAAATATTAAGTTTGAGAACAATACATATCAAGAACAAGATTATTAAGGATAAGTATTAAATAAAACTCGTTGCCGCTTTGGACACTCGTGCAGCGCTCCGACCTGCCTGAGTGCTGTGTTAGTAACAAAAAGCCGACCCCGCAAAATCGTAGGGTCGGCTTTTCGTATGTCGATTATAAGTGCGTATATGCTATACTGGCATATCGTATGTTCGCATACTATATAAAGTTATTTTTCAATGAAGAAAGGTAGTCGATGACGTTTATCTCTCGTGCAATACGCTACATTCTGAGGAAACGAATAAAAACAGCGATAGTTTTCATTATTGTATTTCTTATTTCGACATTGTTATTTTCTACTTCTGCAGTTTCAAGTGCTGCAGGTAGAGAAGGAGAAAAAGTTGAAGCGCAAGCAGAGTCTAGTTTTGTGCTCGCAAATAACCCTCAAATAAACCCTGGAACTCCTAGAGGAGCTGGAACTGTAAAACCTAAAGATGTACAGGCAATTGCAAAATTAAATGGAATTGCTTCCTACGTTGTTCGACAAAATGTAACAGCGGATTTAGTTAATGCTAAAGCGGCAAGAATTCCAGGCGTTCAGGATTATGATCAAAAGCGCGAGCAGCAGTTTGGAAATGCCGTTAATATTGAAGGGACGAATGACTCTACTGGTTTAAATACTTTTAAAACAAAAGCAATAACTATGTCTAAAGGCAAGCATCTTATTGCTAATAACGTTCATGCATCACTGATTCATGAAGATCTCGCTAAAGCTAACGGATTACATGTAGGAGATACTCTTACGCTTCGCGCTAATCCTTACGATGCTGACAATATTCAACAATCAACAGCAACAGTAAAAACTCGTATTGTTGGAATTTATGCCGGAGCAAATAAGCGTCAAGTCGCAACTAGGGCGGAATTGACAGCTAATACCGTGTATACGGATTTGCAAACTACTCGCGAATTATACAAATATGAGCCTGGAAAAGAAATATATCAGGATGCAAGTTTTAGAATAAAGCGCGGTGAGGATGCGGATAATATTATGGCGCAAGCTGCCAAATTGCCTATTGATTTGCAAAACTATCAACTAACTCGTGACGATCAGTTCGTTTCTGGTTTGTTGAAAGCAGCAAAGGGAGTGCGCTCAATAATGACTGTTACAACAATTGCTGTTGTATCATTTGCTATTATTGCTTTGGCATTAGTGCTTTTGCTGTGGATGAATGAGCGACGTAATGAAATTGGTGTGTTTGTTGCAATTGGCACTGGCAAATTATCTATAGTTGGTCAATATCTTGCTGAGATTGTGCTTATTGCAATACCTTCGTTAATTGTGGGTTACCTTTTTGCAAAAGTTATAGCTCCGTTGATGGCTAATGTTGCTCTTGGCTCTGTGCAATCATCAGCCGCTCGTGAATTGAGTAATATGGGTCAAGCTGGTGGAAATCTTGAATCAACTTTGGCAACAAAAACTTTGGAAACACTTAGCGTACAAGTAGACGCTCAGTGTTTTATCGGAGTTTCTACAATTGTTGGTGCAGTAATCGTTATTGCAGTTGTGTTGTCTTATTTGCCAGTTATATGCAAATCTCCTCGTGAGCTCCTCGGATTGCAAAAGTAGAACTATGCTGTTTGGCGGCATAGTTTTCATAATTCGTCGTATGAAAGTTATTTGAAAAGTTAGTGAGTAACATTATGAATGGTGAAGTAATTTCTTTATGTGCTCGAGCGAAACTTGCAATATTGCGCAAACCTCGACGTAACGCAATAATTGTGCTGATTATGACTCTTGTTTTAAGTGCGCTAGTTTCACAAGCTGGTATCAGTGCTTCTGTTGAGGGTGCTAGGGATCGTATTCAATCCAGTATTGGTTTAGGTTTTACTGTACGAGCAAAAACTCGAGGTGAAACTCTTCCAGAGCAAAGTAATACAAATTCTAATTCTGTTGCTACGTCTAATTCTCCAATTCCACAAGATTTGGGCGCGAATGAAGGAATTGACTCTAGTCAAATTCGTAAATTTGCTGCGATTTCGGGCGTAAAAACTGTAGTGGAAGAGCGCGATGTTTTAGCTGTGCCTGTTGGAAAGCAACTTGTGCTTCCTGCGCAGGGTCCAAGACTAGACGATGATGTTTTGGCTCATGCTGCTGGAATTACTGGCACAACAGATTCTCGATTGTCTCAGGGTTTTCAAGAGGGATTATACCGTTTAGAGCAGGGTGAGCATATTACTAATCGTTCTTCTGGTAGAGCAATAGTGCATCGTGATTTTGCTAAGAAGAATAATCTTAATATTGGTTCTACTATAATTCTTAAGCAGGGGTTTAATGTAAAAGTTCGTGTTGTTGGCATTTTTGCCGGCAAATTGCAAACTAAAGGAGCACTTCCTTCGGATACTTCAGAAAATCGCATATTTACTGACTTAAGTTCGGCGTTGTCTTTGGCTGGCTCTTCTAAGCGAGGTGTTTTGCGCTGTGTTGTCGAGCGTTCTGATTTATTAGCTAGTGCAATACGGGAGACTAAAAGTATTGCTGGCAAGTGGGCGGATGTAGAGCAGAATGCTTCGCAATTGTCTGATGTAATAAGCTCGGTTAACTCTGTGCAACAACTTGTGCGAATGATTTTTGTGGCACTAAGTTTTGTTGGTATTTTAGTGCTTGGACTTGTATTAGTGTTCTGGGTTAGAGGACGTATGCACGAGATTGGCGTACTTATGTCTATTGGATTATCTAGAGCAATAATAGTTAGTCAATTGCTTGTTGAAATAACGATACTCAACATTGTGTCATTCGTCATTTCGCTAGGCTTCGGTGCTGCTTTTTCTGGCGTTATTGGGTCTGCGATTTTGCATAGTGCTGATTCGTCATTTATTGCGGATGGTATGCCAGTATTGCCATTGTTGCAAACTCTTGCTGCTTTTGTTATTGGTTTGCTTATTTCAATAGTCGCATTACTTGTTGCAGTGCTGCCAATATTAATAAAGAAGCCTCGGCAAATACTAAGTGCTATGAGTTAGCAGAAATATAGTTGCGTATGTGAATTTTCTACTAAAAACACAATCACAAACAGCGCAATCGTATAAATGAAACAAATCTTATAAATCATATTTAAATTATGTAAAAATAAGGAGCTTATTATGTCGGATTTATTGCAATTAAAAAATGTGAAGTACACTTACGGACCTGCAAATATTGCGGTACTAAATGACGTGAATGCAGATTTCGAAATTGGCAAAATGTACAGTATTATGGGAGCTTCTGGAGCAGGAAAGTCTACTATGCTCTCGCTTTTAGCTGGATTAGATACTCCGTATAGTGGCGAAGTGCTTTTTAACGGTGAAAATATTGCAAAAACAGGATATGTTGAGCATCGCAAAAAACATATTTCACTTGTTTTCCAGAATTTTAATCTTATTGACTATTTGACGCCATTAGAAAATTTGCGATTAGTAAATTCACATGCTGATGTTCAAGTGCTAATAGATCTTGGATTAACTGAAGAAGAAGCAAATCGTAACGTCACTAAACTTTCTGGTGGTCAACAGCAGCGTGTTGCAATTGGACGAGCTTTAGTATCTTCTGCTCCGGTAATTTTAGCTGATGAGCCTACTGGAAGTCTTGACCCTGCTACTACTAAAGAAGTTATTGCAATATTAAAAAATGCTGCTAGAGAGCATGGCAAATGTGTGATTGTTGTTACTCATGATTCGAAGGTCGCCTCTCAAGCTGATGTAAAATACGTGCTGAAAAATAAACAGCTAACGCGACAATCTGCTTGAGCGCCAAAACAGGCGATTTTGGGACACTAGTGCAGTACGCTTACTGCGCGAGTGTCTCTGTTTGGTGATTTTGGGACACTAGTGCAGTTGAGTTATTGCGCGCGTGTCCGATTTCGCTTGTTTTGGGACACTCGTGCAGCGCGCTTACTGCGTTAGTGTCTGAAAACTGTCGTTATGGGACACTCGTACAGATTGCGCTCGCGCTATAAGCGCTCGCTTACGAAACTCGCGTTGGAAGTCCACTGGACTTCCAACCTGAGCGAGTTTCCGCTCCGAGTTGCTTTCGCGCGCGCTTTGAAGGAGCTTGAACTCAACAGGATTTCAAGCTCCTTCAAAGCGTGATTTGGCTCAATTGTGAAGCACGGTGTGCTTCACATGCCAAATCAGCCGAACGGCTATGCCGTGAGGAATAAGCGCTCAAGCAGGTCGTCGCGCAAAACAAAAAGCCGACTCTGCGAAATCGTAGAGCCGGCTTATTGCTAGAATAACTTAACTACAAATCAGATGTGGAAGTAAAGCTCATACTCGAGTGGAGTTGGAGCCAAGCGAGCCATATCCATTTCCTCATGCTTCAAATTCAGCCAAGTTTCAATCAAGTCGCTAGTAAATACGTCGCCTTGCATAAGGAAGTCGTGATCCTCTTCCAAAGATTGCAAAGCTTCACCAAGCGAAGAAGGAACTTGCTTAATGCCGTCATGCTCCTCTGGAGGAAGCTCGTACAAATCTTTATCAACAGGGGCAGGAGGCTCAATATGGTTAATAACACCATCCAAACCTGCCATAAGCTGAGCGGAGAATGCTAAGAATGGGTTGCATGAAGGATCCGGTGCACGGAACTCAATACGCTTAGCAGCAGGTTCTGTACCAGCAAGAGGGATACGAATAGCTGCAGAACGGTTACGAGCAGAGTAAACCAAGTTGACTGGAGCTTCGTATCCTGGAACCAAGCGATGGTAAGAGTTAAGCGAAGGATTCGTAAATGCAAGCACAGAAGAAGCGTGCTTAATCAAGCCGCCAATGTACCAACGTGCAATATCAGAAAGTTGAGCGTAGCCAGTTTCCGCATAGAACAATGGCTTGCCATCTTTCCAAAGCGACTGATGGCAGTGCATGCCAGTGCCGTTATCTCCAGCAATTGGCTTTGGCATAAATGTTGCAGCCTTACCAGCTAAAGCAGCAGTTTCATGAACCACATACTTGTATTTCATCAAATCATCGCCAGCATGAACAAGCGTATTGTAACGGTAGTTGATTTCCTGCTGACCTGCGCCGCCGACTTCGTGGTGAGAACGCTCAAGAATCAAACCAACTTTTTGCAAGTTGTAAACCATGTCATCGCGCAAATCCTGATTGTGATCTACTGGTGGCACAGGGAAGTAGCCGTGCTTTACGCGATTCTTAAAACCAATATTGTTGCTACCGTCATCTTCAGTGTCGATGCCAGAATTCCAAGGAGCTTCGTTAGAATCAACCTCATAGAAGGAGCGCTGCATGTCGTTAGCAAAACGCACCTTGTCAAAGATGAAGAACTCAGCTTCAGGGGCAAAGCTTGCAGTGTCAGCAATGCCAGTTGATTTCAAATAGGATTCTGCTTTAATAGCGACCTGACGAGGATCCCTAGAATATGGCTCATCTGTTACAGGGTCAACAATAGAGAAAGCAACATTCAGAGTCTTATGCTTACGGAATGGGTCAATATAAGCAGTGTCAACATCTGGAATAAGCTTCATATCTGATTCGTTAATAGCCTGGAAGCCTTGCATTGAAGAACCATCGAACGCCATTCCATCAGTGAAAGCGCTGTGTAAGAACTCGTCAGCAGGAACAGTAAAGTGCTGCTGAACGCCAATTAAATCAGTAAATCGTACGGATACGTACTCAATGCCTTCCTTTTCAATAAGGGCTGCGGCATCTTCTTTAGTTTGCAAAGTGGTCATGGTCACCATTCCTTTCTTAAAAAACCCAGTAATGAGTTTATGACTATGAATGCCATTTTGGATTTCAGCGACTCGAATATCTCGTTACGTTTGTGTTACATAATGTTACGTGTAGTTGCGTAGATGCGCATAATTGCAATCGTTTAGTAGGAAATAGTAGAAAATTGTAATAAATAGTAATAAATAGCGTAACTATTAAGTATTACAAAAATAGTTACCATTACATGCCGCTAATTCGCATTCATCAGTTCGCGCAGTTACAATAGTACCTATGAATTACCAAGAGCAAGAAATGCATGAATATAAGATGCATGAGCATATTAAGGAAAGTGAAAATAAGCTAGATTTAGCTTCACTTTTCCCAGCTAAAGGCGATGACAGAAGGCCGCCAGATTGGCTAGGTCGTGCACTTATTTACGTTGCAATTATTACTTTTGTGTCTATCTTCCTATGGTTCGCTTGGAATAGCATTTCATTCATTGTTTTCGATGTTGTGATTTCTATTTTTATTGCGCTCGCAATGGAACCGCTTGTTGTTCGGTTAATTAAGCATGGTTGGAGGCGAGGAGTTGCTTCTGGCTTTACGCTAACGGGCTTGCTTGTTGTAATTAGCTTGCTACTTGCTTTGTTTGGTAATTTATTTGCTCAGCAGGTTGTTTCAATGGTTATGGGCTTGCCTGATTTATACAATCAATTTGCAAATTTTGTGCTTCACTATACCGGTTTTAAAATGCCTAATATTGAGCAGCTTGGCATGGAAATTTTGAAGCATGTGCAAACATCTTGGGTTGTTGATTTTGCTGGCCAAGCACTTAACACAACATGGGGATTGATGACTGTTCTGCTTGATTTACTTACCATTATTATGGTTACGTATTACATTTCTGCAGCAGGTCCGGCTATGCGTCGTAGCATGTGCCGTTGGATGAATCCGCAATCTCAGCGTCGTTTCCTATTTATTTGGTCAGTTGTTCAAGAGCAGATTTCGAGCTTCTTATTTTCGCGAATTATTTTGGCAGCGATTAACGCAGTGGGTACCGCAATTTTTCTTATTGTAATGAATATACCGTATTGGCTTCCGCTATCCTTATTCTGCGGAATTGTTTCGCAGTTTGTGCCTACAATTGGTGGCTATTTGGGTGGAGCTTTGCCTATCTTGGTTGCATGGGGTTCCAATGGTTTTGGTGCGGCTGTTGCAACATTAATTTTTATTACGATTTATCAGCAAATTGAGAACATGGTTATTTCGCCGAAGATTTCCGAGAAGACTATGGATCTGAATCCTGCAGTAGCTTTTATTTCAGTTCTTGTAATGGGCGCTGTATTTGGTGCTCTTGGAGCATTTTTGGCTTTGCCTGTGACTGCAAGTTTGCAAGCAATTTTTAGAGTATGCACGAAGCAATATAGTTTAGTTTCTTCTCCGCTTATGAACGATCCTCACCCTGATCATACTTCTATTATTGTTCGTTGCGTTGAAGCGATTGGCCGTAAGTTCATGAATCCAATGAGTGAAAGTGTTCATCGTGTAATGAAAGGCACAAGCTCTCGCATTTCTCTGAACGAGGATATTCTATATTGGTATAAGCAAGCTTATGTGTCAGACTCTGACGATGCGAATGGTAGCAAAGTTTCTTCTAACGATTCTGATCAAACTGACGTATTGGCAACAATGCCAATTTCGCGCGAAATATTAGATGCCGTAAATAAAGATATTGCAAAGCGTAAAGTAGATTCTGAAAATAAGGATTCTTCTAAAGCAAAATTGCAAGTAGGCGAGTCTAAAATAGTAAAAAATACAAAAAATAATAAAAGTAACGTAAAAAATAATCCACGGAGCGGATGGAAGCGATGATTCTTCTATCAATATTTGATGTACTAGTAATACTTATTGGCATAAGCGGTGTTGTGTATCAAGGTGTTTGTGCTGTTGCATCTTTATTCGCTAAGCCTATTGTTTTTCCTGAAGCACCAATGGATAAGCATTATGCTGTGCTTATTTCTGCGCGCAATGAGGAAGCTGTTATAGGTAATCTTATTCATTGCATTCAAACTCAAACATATAGACAAGATTTTATTGATATTTGGCTTGTTGCAGATAATTGCACTGATTCTACTGCGCAAGTTGGCCGCAATTGCGGATGCAACGTAATTGAACGTTTTGATAAAGAGCATATTGGTAAAGGTTATGCGCTCAGCTATCTTCTCGATCATATTATGAAAATTGGTGCGGATAAAGTTTATGACGCGTACTTTGTTTTCGATGCAGACAATAAACTTGATCCGCATTATTTTGAGGAAATGAATAAAGGTTTCCACGCAGGATATCAAATTTTAACCAGCTATCGTAATTCCGTGAATCTTTCAGATAATTGGGTTTCGTCTGGCTCTGCACTTTGGTTTATTCGAGAATCGCGATTTACTAACAACTCTCGAATGCTATTCGGTTCGAGTTGCCATGCTGGTGGAACTGGATTCATGTTCTCGCGTGAGATTATGCACAGAAATAGCGGATGGAAATTCCATCTTCTTACTGAGGATCTTGAATTTACTATGGATGCTATTCTTCACGGAGACAAAGTTGGATATTGCGGTTCTGCAGTGTTGTATGATGAACAACCTGTGTCGTTTAGGCAGAGCTGGAGGCAGCGTCTTCGTTGGAGCAAGGGATTCTTGCAGGTATTTCGTTACTATGGAGCAGCTCTTATTCGACATGGTATTCGCGAAAGAGATTTTTCGTCGGTTGATTTTACGCTTATGCTTTTCCCATTTATGGTTTTGGCTGTTGCAAGAATAATACTTGGGTTTATTTTTGCTGCATTTGGATTTGTAACATGGATGAGTCAAATCTATTCAATAATTAACTTCATTACAACTACTGTTACAAGTGTTTTAGGCATGATGATATTTGTGTCGCTCACTATTTTAGTTGAACACGATAAGCTTGGTGCAACGAATAAGGAACTATTTGCGTACGCTCTTAGCTTCCCGATTTTTATGCTTTCGTACGTGCCTATTGCGTTCCAAGCTATTTTCTCAAAGAGCGAGTGGAAGCCGATTCAGCATACCGGTCGTTAAGCTCTCGTTTAATATGGTGCATTGCTCCAAGTATGGGTAACTTGTTTCGCGTTTGGAGTGTTGTCTGTGTCATTTTGCTCCAAATGTGGGGTAGGTTTCTCGTGTTTGGAGGGTTTTGGTGGGTTTTTGCTCCGAATGTGGGATGGTTGTCTCGCGTTTGGGGCGGTGTGTGCGGCTGCTGCTGGCGTTGCGATTGCGCAAAAATTGCGGGTATGAGATAATAGAAGCCTTGATATAAGCGTGTGATTGCGCAATTAATGTAGTGCAATGCGTGCGTTTATCTGTATACTGCGAGGTTTCTATGGTAGATTCTATTCCGTCTGAATATCCGTCCGAGTATCCGTCCGGAAATACTTTTGCTAGCAGCGTTCCAGTTTTTGGCGCAAACACTTACGACGCTACTAACGAAGATGTTCCAGCGGTTTCTATTAGCGGATTTGTTAAGACTTTTGGCAAGAAAGTTGCTGTAGATAATCTTTCGTTGAGCATTCCAGCAGGCTCTTTCTATGGATTAGTCGGCCCGAATGGTGCTGGCAAAACTACTACGATTAAAATGCTTACGGGCTTGCTTATGCCAGATGCTGGCTCGGCTTCGATTTTTGGCAACGATGTTTGGAGTGACGTAAATCGCGCTAAGCGCGCAATCGGTTTAATGCCTCAGGCCGACGAGATTTTTAAGACGATTACTGGCCTTCAGCTTTTAACTTACGCTGGCATGCTTCGCGAGATGAGTCGCGCTGAGGCTGTTCGTCGCGCGAACGATTTGCTTTCTGCATTCGACTTAACAGAAGCTGCAAACACTATGGTTTCGGACTATTCAACTGGTATGACTAAGAAGATTTGCCTTGCAACAGCTATGATTCACAGCCCTCGCGTACTTGTGTTGGACGAGCCTTTTGAGGCAGTGGATCCTGTTTCTAGCGCAAATTTGAAGGATATTCTTGCCGAGTATGTTTCTACTGGCGGCACGGTGATTATTTCTTCGCACGTTATGGAATTGGTTGAAAAAATGTGCTCGCACGTGGCGATTATTAACGAAGGTCATGTTGCGGCTGCTGGCACTCTTGAAGAGGTGGCTCAGGGCAAAGATCTTGAAGATCGCTTTATGGAGCTTGTTGGCGGACGTCACGCAGCTGCGCGCATCGACTGGCTTAACGGCGGCAATAGCGCAACACCAATCGCAAGTAATTACAACGCGTGAGCGAAAGGCGGTAAGTAATCATGTCTATGATTTTTACAATGGTTCGCCTTCGCTGGGCGCTTACTTTTTCTGTTATGCGAAAGTCAATTTGGCAAAAAATTGGCTTTGCTATAGCAATTGTTTTTGGACTTGCGCTTATATGCGCTCTTGGTTTTGCTGGCTGGGAAACTGGCAAGTACATTAATCCAGGAATGCTTGCAGATACTAAAAATTGGCAGGAATTCCAATTGGCTCCAATAATGGTTGCGTCGATTGTGTCAATTTTTACGCTGTTTATAAACGTGTTTATGTTTGGCAGCGACACAACACTAAAATCGCGTAGTTTTGCGCTTTACGGCATTCCTTACGTAAAGCAGCAAGCTGGCATGCTTCTTGGCTCTCTTTTTGGAGCGCTTTCAGTAAGCTGCACAATCGCGCTTGCTTTGTGGTCTTTAGCGTACAGAAGCTTTGGAATTGTGCCGGTTTTAGTCAGCGTAATTGCAGCTCCGCTTTACGTTGCAACAATCGTGTCTTTAAGCAAAATGCTTATTGAGCTTTTAGATACTATTTTAATAAACAAGCGTTCAAGAAACATTTTTTACTTTGCCATTTTTATAGCGTACATGATTTTTGTTTCATCAATGAATACGCATAGCCCTTCGCCAAATGGAATTGCGCTAGGCACAAGTTTCTGTGCTGCGTCCGCTTTTACACCATTAAGTGCAGCTATGGCTTTGCCGCTCGATGCTATTAATGGCAATTGGCTTGCTCTTGCTATTCGCTTCCTTATTTGCGTTGTAACGATTGCTGCTTGCTTTGCAATCTCTGTATTTTGCGCAAAATTAGAGCCGAAGTTGCTTCGTGGTGAGCAAAAAACAGTTGTTAAAACTAAGGGAATCGGCTTGTTTGCAGCAGTTCCAGACAACACAGTTGGTGCGATTATTGCGCGAATTATTAGCGTTATGAGAAGAGATATGCGTCAGCTATTTTTGCTTATTGCGCCGCTTTTTATGCTGGTAGTTGCAGGAGGAAGTAGTTTTAAGGCTAAAGGATTTGATTCTCTAACAGATAACTTAGGTGTTTCTGGATGGATGATGTATGCTGCTTTGCTTATGGGCATGGTTGTTGGAAACAATATTGCTTACGATGGCACAGCTTTTACTATGCATGCGATTATTGGAGTAAAAGGTTTGCACGATCGCTTAGCGAACGCAATAGTTTGGTCAGTGATTTGCGCTGTTTATTTTGCGATTATTGGAGTAGGGGTTTACGTTTTCCTTTTCTTTGTAGCAAATGTTCAGCAAAATGTGAATGCAGTTATGTTCCAGATTCTTTCGCCAATTGGAATAGCTTTTGCTTCCATAGGCATTGGCTTAATTTCTTCGTGCATTGCAATGTACCCTGTGGCATCAATCGAAAAGCCATTTTCTAGGCCGCAAGGAAGTGCTGGCGGGCGAAGTTTTGCAGCTATAGGCTTTATGCTTCTTTCTGTAGTTTGCATGATTCCTTCGGTTGCGGCTGCGATTGCGTTTATGATTCTTGCGCCGCAACTGCTGTGGATTGCAAGCATTTTGTTTGTAGTAAACGGCTTGATTGTGCTGGTTGTTGGCGTGATTCTTGGTGGCAAAGTAATGGATAAGCGCACGATTCGCATTGTAGAAAACTTGCGCAGATTCGCGTCTATTACTGCGTAACTTACGCACGCTTTGTTGCAAGCGCAATGTATAGTTAAGCGCGGTATTTGCAATCGATTTAAAGGTGTGCTCGCATGGAAAGTAATAAAGGCTTAAACGATGCCTTAAATATTCCTAATGCGAGCACGCCAGCGCAAAGCGGCGAACCCAACAAAAGTATCGAGCCTAAACCAAGTAGTGAAAAAAAACTAAGTAGTGAATCTAAATCAAGCAGTGAGATTAAACCAAGTAGCGCACAGAAGAAAAGTAAATACGCTGCTATGGTTTTAAGAAGCCAATATCCTTCTCGTTGGCGATTGCTTATTGCATTTATAGCAGTTATAGTTAGTGCAGCAATTATTTTTACTTATTTTTTGCTTGACGTATACGATATTCTTCCTGGTCCTTTGACGTTGCGAAAACAACATTATGCTGTAACTGTTTCTTCTCCTAAATCACTTTTGCGAGTTAAATCACTAGCTAAAGGCGTGACTTATGGTAAAGAAATAAATCATTCGCAAGCTCAAAAACTTATTAACGAGTTGGTTTCCGATGCTTCTATGAGTAGCAGCACTTCAGCAGTAATTATGGATGCTAATGGGCGAGTAGTTGCTTCACATGAGCCAAATGCTTTAAGAGAGCCAGCGTCAACGCTTAAAACTTTAACTGCTAGCGTAGCTTCTCGCACTCTTGACATGGGTTCAACTCTTGATACTCAAGTATTTTTGTTGCCTAAAACAGGCGGTGAACCAGAACGAGCTTCTAGTACGAATGCTAGAAAGCTTGTGCTTCGCGGCAATGGTGACATGCTTCTTGGCGTTGGAGAAAACGATTGGCACCATGTCAATGGCAGAGCAGGTTTAACGACATTAGCGAGAAGAACAGCCAACGCGTTGAAGCTTGAAAATATTCACACAGTTTCTTTAGCTGTTGATGACTCATTGTTTGGCGCAAAACGTGCTCCTGATTTGATTTATGAAACAGATGTTGAACGCCGCTTTTATGCTCAAACGTCATCTTTGGCTATAGATGATGCTCGTCAGCGTGACCTTTCAGTGCAAGGTGTTGACGCTGACGCTATGACAGATTTTCCGCTTTCTGATCCTCATCCTGCTTTAAGTGTCGGTCATGTTTTTGCTAAATTATTAAGCAAACAAGGAATAGTTATAAGTAATTATTCTAATAAAACCGCTTCTGATGAAAAAAATTCCGGTTCAGGCTCGTCTGCAGATGATTCTTCTGAAAACAATAAAGATTCTGAAAATGAAGATAAATCTGCACAGTCTGAAAATCTTGTCATACCAGTAAGCGAAACTCAATCGTTAATATCATCTAATTCGCGTTTAATTGCACAAGTTTCTTCTGCGCCATTAAACGAAATAATGGCATATACGCTTCGTATTTCAGACAACACATTGGCGGAAGAGTTTGGTCGTTTGACTGCGCTTGCAACTCACAAATCCAACTCTCCGGAGGGTGCAGTTCAGGCAGTAAAAGAGGGATTGCGCAAGCTCAATATCGATATACGTGGTTTGCACATGTCTGATTGCTCAGGCTTGTCTCCAAAATCAAGGTTGCGCGCAACAACGCTAGCTCAAGTACAAGTGCTTAATATTAAAGCCGATTCTGGAGGTGCTGCAGCTGCTGAAGGATTGTCTCTTCCTGGTTTAGTTGGAACAGCAAGAAAGCGTTTAGCGGATGAATCTTCTGCCGGCATGCTTCGCGTAAAGACTGGTTCTTTAAGTGAAGTTACTTCTATGGTTGGTAATGTATCTAGGAAAAGTGGTGGAGTGCTAACTTTCGCTGTTGTTGCGAACCAGCCAGCTGATATTTGGGGAGCGTTCGTAGCGATTAATAAGTTTATGGCAGAATTGCCAAAACTATGATTTATGAGTTGCAATTTAGCATTATTGGCGCGCTACACTAGAAGCTATGGTGTATTCTTCTCGCATACGCGCAGGAATTGGCGCAATCAAGCATTGTTTTGACGAACTTTCATTATGTGCACAAGACGCGCGTTTTTCCGAACATGGCAATCACGCGACAGATGTTGATGCTCCTCTGGTTCTTATTGCGTGCTCTGGAGGTAGAGATTCTCTTGCACTTACAGCATTGAGCGTGATTGTGTGCGCAAGTAGGGGTATTCGTTGCGGTGTCGTAATAGTAGATCACCATTTGCAGCCACACTCAACTGAAATTGCCAATACTGCTGCTAAACATTGTTTGCAATCTGGAATAGATGAAAAGTACGTGTATATTCAATCTGTGAACGTTGAAGATTCGGGAGAAGGCGAAGAATCTGCTGCTAGAAATGCTAGGTATCAAGCAATTATTGAGGTCGCTAAAAAGCAGCAAGCTGCAGCCGTGCTTCTAGCTCATACTGCAAATGATCAAGCAGAAACTGTAATGATGGGGCTAAAAGATTCTGCAGGTTTAGAAGCAGTTGCTGGCATGAAAGCAGTGACATTGCGTCAAAACGTGCTTTTTGCGAGGCCTCTTATTAAGCTTAGTAGAGAAGATACTACTGGTATTTGCGAGGATTTAGGCATTTCATGGTGGGATGATCCTACAAATGGTGACGATATTTCGCAAAATGAGGAACTTTCAGAAAATTATCCATTGAGATCTCGAGTTAGACACACGTTAATGCCTTATATTTCGCGATTTTTTAATGCAAATATGGTTACTTTGCTTTCTCGTGGAGCTGAAATAGCTAGAGACGATCTTGACTATATTAATTCTCAAGTTGACGAAGCTAGTTCACAAGTGATGGAATTTGATAAAAATGCGAAAACTGTTAGGTTAAAAGCTGAGAAGTTAGCGCAATATCATCCATCAATTCGTAGACGGATTATAGTGCGTGCGTTAAGTGAGCTTGGTCTGCGTTTCTCGTCAAGTCACATATCGGCAGTGGACGAACTATGTACAAAATGGCATGGTCAGAAGCCTTTTTCGCTGCCAAATTATTACGAAGCGACTCGGCTCTCGCGCAATATCGTCATTCGCTTATGCAAAGATAGTGAACATGCAAATTGCAGATATACGAGATGACATCGACTATGAATTAATTAGCCACGAAGACCTTATGAAGCGTATTCGTGAAGTTGCTAAACAAGTAAGTGAAGATTACAAAAACCGTAATGTTTTGCTTGTTGCAGTTCTCAAAGGTGCTGTAAATACTCTTGCTGTATTTTCGCAAGAATTAAGCATTAACGCATCAATGGACTTTATGAGCTTGTCTAGTTACGGCAGTGGCACTCAAACTAGCGGACAAATCACTGTTCGCGAAGATTTAAGTACTGATGTGCGTGGTCGAGATGTGCTTATTGTAGAAGACATTGTTGATTCCGGTCGCACGCTAGCTTGGCTTGTAGATGAGCTAAAAGGTCGTGGTGCTGCAAGTGTAAAAGTTTTTGCATTGCTCAGTAAGCCTGCACGTCGCGAAGTAGACGTACAAATCGACTACTCGGGCTTTGAAATTCCTGATGCATTTGTCGTTGGTTTCGGAATGGACTACGACGAACGCTACCGCAATCTCAATAGTATTGCGGTATTAAAGCCATCAGTGTATGGTGCTTGATTTTATAGATTCTATTCAGAATTTTTATATAAATTGAGGAGTTTGAAAGGAGCCTTATTACATGGGCGCTTCTCCTATGACACCGCAAGGCCCAATGGGCGGTCCTGGGCGTGGAAATAACGGGAATAATCCGTTTTTAAATCCACGTAACCCTAGGAATCAGCGAAACAACGGTCAACAGGGCAAGAATAATAAAAATAACGAGAACAACCATAACAATCGTCGTTCCTTCTGGCAGTCGCCATGGACGTGGATTGTGCTTCTTGTGTTGCTTTCAGTTGTCGGATTCCAAATGTTTGTTCATAACGGATCGCAAACTATCGATACTCAGGATGGTATTGAGTTAGTGCGATCTCATAAAGCAAGTTATGTGGAAATTATTGACAATAAACAGTTAGTTAAGCTTACGCTTGATAGTCCGTTTAAGAAGTTCGATAAACGAAGTAAGCAAAAGCGTGACTTTGGCAAGGATGTGCAATTCTACTACGCGTATGCACAAGGTAGGTCAATTGTACAAGAAGTCGAAAAGGCGAAGCCTTCTAACGGCTGGACTGCTAGCTTACAGTCATCTAGCATTATTTCGTATTTGATTACTTCGCTTGCTCCAATATTGTTCTTCCTTGGCATGATTTGGTTCATGTTTAGCAGAATAGGCGGTGCCGGTGGAAGTATGCTTGGCATGGGTGGCGGACGTGGCCGTGGCAAGTTGCTTGAAGGTCAGACTCCTAAAACTAAGTTTGCTGACGTTGCTGGCGAACAAGCTGCTGTTGAAGAAGTTGAAGAGATTAAAGACTTCTTGAAGGATCCTTCGCGCTACAAGGCTTTGGGTGCTCGCATTCCGCGCGGTGTGCTGCTTTATGGTCCTCCAGGAACTGGTAAGACTTTGTTGGCTCGTGCTATTGCAGGTGAAGCTGGTGTGCCGTTCTATGCAATGGCTGGCTCTGACTTCGTGGAAATGTTCGTAGGCTTGGGCGCGTCTCGCGTTCGTGAACTTTTTGACGAAGCTAAGAAGAATGCTCCTGCAATCATCTTTATCGATGAGATTGATGCTGTTGGTCGTCGCCGCGGAAGTGGCATGACTGGCGGTCATGATGAGCGCGAGCAGACACTTAATCAGCTGCTTGTTGAGATGGACGGCTTCGACAACGACACTAATTTGATTATTATTGCCGCAACAAACCGTCCAGATGTGCTTGATTCCGCACTTCTTCGTCCTGGTCGTTTTGACCGTCAGGTGGCTGTTGAGGCTCCTGATTTGGAAGGTCGCGAGGCAATTTTGAAGGTTCACGCTAAGGGTAAGCCTTTTGTGCCGGATGTTGATCTTCATATGGTTGCTGTGCGCACTCCTGGTTTTACTGGTGCAGACTTAGCTAACGTGCTTAACGAAGCTGCGTTGCTTTGCGCTCGATCTGGTGCTCAATATATCGATAATCGCGCTATTGATGAGGCAATTGATCGTGTTCAAGCAGGACCTCGACGTAAGTCTAAGGGTATGGCTTTGGATGAATTGCGTAACACTGCTTACCATGAGGGCGGTCATGCGCTTGTTGCTGCTGCGCTGCACCACACGGATCCTGTTACTAAAGTAACGATTTTGCCGCGAGGTCACGCACTTGGCTACACTGCTGTGATGCCAACAAGCGACCGTTACTCGCAGTCTCGCAACGAATTACTGGATCAAATGGCATATGCTATGGGCGGACGCACAGCAGAGGAAGTTGTGTTCCATGATCCAACAACTGGTGCTTCTAACGACATTGAGAAAGCTACTGCTATTGCTCGTAAGATGGTTGTTGAATATGGTTTCTCAGCGAAGCTTGGAGCTGTTAAGTGGATGGATACTGACGAAGATTCTTCCGGTTCACTCGATTCTTTGCAACCTCGTAAGTTCTCGAATCGTACTGCTGAAGTAATCGATGAAGAAGTTCATAAGCTTATCGAAACTGCTCATACTGAAGCGTGGGAGATTATTAACAATAATCGTGACGTATTAGATGAGCTGGTTCGTCAGTTGCTCGCTAAGGAAACTCTTAACGAGAAGGAACTTAAGGAAATCTTCAGTAAGATTCGTAAGGCTCCTGAGCGTACTCTTTGGCTTTCGGACGATAGAAGACCAGATTCTGATCTTCCTCCTGTTGAAATTCCAGAAAGTTTAAAGCGCAACGTTGAAGGTAAGAATGAGCAGAGTGAAGCTTCTGAACTTTCTGAATCTTCCAATAACGCAACTTCACAAAACCAGCAGTCTGATCAGATGTCTGTTGATACGTCTATTCAGACTACTGCACCTGCTCCTCGAACTGTTATTGGAACTGTTAAGCCACCAGTTAATCCGTCTACTAATCAAAATAACGGCACTCAATTCGGTGCTTAATAGTGTAAATACAGTGCTAAAAAGCAGATAAAATACAATCATTAATAAACGCTGATAACAATATAATTTATTGCTGTCAGCGTTTATTTTTATTTTTCTAAGAATTTAATAATAAAAATTAGTGTTATATGCAAAAAATTACGCATGTTGATTTATATCGAGTACAATGTATCGAAATATTAGTTTTGCGTATTATAGGTAAGAGTAAAAGATAAATAAACGAATAATTGGAATTTTAAATTGTTTTTATTAGAGAGTAGAAGATGAAACTATGAATACAACCATAAGTTTGAAGGGTATTCGCCCAAGCGGTGACTCAATAGTCATTGGATTATATTCTTCTATTTACATAGATGCTGTTTTAAAAGTTAATTTGAGTAATGCATTAGACGGAGATGAGACTAACGCAATAGATATTCCTCAAATTGCTGAGCGTCTTGCTTTTATGCTTAAACGTTGCGAAAAAGATAGCGAGATTGAGGAGCATCCTGCTATAGCTTTAGAACTTATTGCTAAATCTGTTTTAAATTCTGCTATGCACACTTGGCAAATTAGTGAGGCTGATATTACTGTTCATGCTGCTTTAAGAAGCGAATATTACGGCATGAAAAGCACTGTTGACGATATTTGTGTTACTTTGAATAGTGTTTCTAGAGAAGAGTTAAATTATTCGGAACGGCGTGTAATTCCTGATTCTCTTGCGCATGTTGCTGTTCGTAGTGGAAGCGTATCAGTTGACGATCTTGAGGAAGGCGAAATAGCAGATTACTATCGTTCTCTTATTGAGGAAGATAGAAAAGAAAAGCAGCGCAAAGAAGACGAGGACGCTGCTGCAGCTGCTAAAGCTGCCGTTGATATCGCAAATTCTTTCGCGGATGATTATGAAAATAATGGAGATTCAGAGTGCTCTTGTGTCGATGAATCTAAAAGTGTCAATTATGGCAGTGAGCTTGTTAAAAGAGAAACTAAGTCTCCTTTGTTCCGTATATGTCCTACTCCGTTACAGACAACTGCAGTAATTTCTATGAAGGGTGTCGCGAAACAAGACACGCGTTCTGCTATGCTGAGAATAGTTGCAATGCTTGAGCAGGATAGAGAATCTCGCGTAGATGGCGTATCGGCACTATATGTTGCCAATATGCTTGAAGGTGATTATTACGCGGCTGTATTTATTCTGTCTTCGGGCGGTGACGAGTATGAACTGCTTCGCTTGCTTCGCGCTGTTGCTACTTTGTATAAAGATAAGGTGACTGTGCGAGTGTTGGGTACGCGTTCATATGGTGCTTCTGCTGCTGATACAAGAACTGTTGATGCAGAAAAATTGCCGCAACA
This sequence comes from Gardnerella sp. DNF01159, assembly GCF_049244215.1. NCBI lineage: Bacteria > Bacillati > Actinomycetota > Actinomycetes > Bifidobacteriales > Bifidobacteriaceae > Gardnerella > Gardnerella sp. DNF01159. Next base: position 367,370 of record NZ_CP058387.1, read on the forward strand.
ACTAGCGGAAATGGTGATGGTTGACCCTAAGTCGCCTGAACTTATGCCGTGGCTGCAGATAGAGTCGGATGCTGCTTTGGATGACAACTCAGTTTCGTACTCATTAGCGTTTGCTTTTGATGCTCAAACTGTTGGGGTATACTCAGAGCAATGGCTTATAGGGGATGGTTGTTAATGAAAGCGTATCGCACACCTTGGTGGTATCTGGTACTAGGGTTACTGTTTGGCTTTGTGCTGGGCGCATTTCTAGTGTCGTCAACAGAGTCTAGTGCTATGTCGTTAGCAGGAGCTCCGTGGGTTGTTGTTGCAATTATGGTGATTGCTGGCTTAATAACTTTTGTTATGGCGTTGCAAACTCATCAAAGTGTTGCTAACAAAGATAAAAATAAGAAGCCTGTAAGTTCTCAATTTGCTGTTGCAGCTCTTATGCTGTCTAAGGCATTGGGAATGGCAGGTGCTATTTTGTCTGGCTGGTACGTTGGGCAGTTGTTAATGAGTCTGCCACACAGTGAAATAATTCTGTATAACTCTGTTGTGCGTGAATGCTCTATTGCTGGCTTGGTGTGCTTTATTGATATGGTCGTTGGGATTTTGGGCGAGTGGCTCTGCCAGATTCCGCCTGAAGATGATTCTGAGTCTGTCAATAAGTCAAATCGTACGCCAGCAACGTGCTAGTATTTGCTAGCTATTAGTTTGCGTAGTTTTATGTAAGTTGCATCTTGCTTGAATTAAGTAGGTAAAAGTACTAAACGCTTTTTACGTAAGTTGCAACAAACGCTGGAATTTCAACGTTTGTAAGGATGGTATATTACTTTGGCTGAATTTATCTATCAGATGATTAAGGCGCGTAAATCGTACGGAGATCGTGTAATTCTCGACGATGTTACTTTAAGCTTCCTTCCGGGCGCAAAAATTGGTGTTGTGGGTCCGAACGGCATGGGTAAGTCGACGCTGCTGAAAATTATGGCCGGTTTGGAAAATGTGACCAATGGTGAAGCTTCTTTGACTCCTGGCTATACGGTAGGTATTTTGCAGCAGGAACCACCTCTTGATGACACTAAGACGGTTGGCGAAAACATTAAGATGGCTTTTGGTGAGATTGCGCAAAAAGTGGCGCGTTTTAACCAAATCGGCGAAGAAATGGCTAATCCAGACGCTGATTTTGATGCGTTAATGGAAGAAATGGGTAAGCTTCAGACTGAAATTGACGCTGCAAACGGTTGGGATTTGGATTCGCAGCTTGAGCAGGCTATGGATGCTTTGCAATGCCCAGATCCGGATTCGCCTGTTTCTGTGTGCTCTGGTGGTGAAAGGCGTCGAGTTGCATTGTGTAAGCTTCTTCTTGAAGCTCCAGATTTGCTGCTTTTGGATGAGCCTACTAACCATTTGGATGCGGAATCTATTTTGTGGCTTGAACAGTTCTTGCACAAGTACGAGGGTGCTGTTATTGCTGTTACGCACGACCGCTACTTTATGGATAACGTAGCGGAGTGGATTTGCGAAGTTGACCGTGGTCAGCTTTATCCATATAAGGGAAATTACTCAACGTATTTGGAAACTAAAGCAAAGCGTATGGAAATCCAGGGTGCCAAGGATGCCAAGCTTGCTAAGCGTTTGAAGAATGAGCTTGATTGGGTGCGTAGCTCGCCGAAAGCTCGCCAAGCTAAGAACAAGGCTCGTTTGGAACGCTACGACCAAATGGAGCAAGAGGCACGTAATTCCAAGAAGCTTGACTTCTCTGAAATTCAAATTCCAGCAGGTCCACGTTTGGGCTCGCAAGTTTTGGAAGCAAAGCATATTCACAAGGCTTTTGGCGACCGTGTACTTATCGACGACTTGTCGTTTACGCTGCCTCGTAACGGTATTGTTGGCGTGATTGGTCCAAACGGCGTTGGTAAGTCTACGCTGTTCAAGACGATTGTGGGCTTGGAGCCTCTTTCTGGCGGAGAGCTTATTGTTGGCGATACTGTGAAGATTTCTTACGTGGATCAGAATCGTGCAGGATTGGATCCTAATAAGAACTTGTGGGAAGCTGTTTCCGGCGGACTTGATTTTATTGAGGTTGCAGGCGTTGAGATTCCTACTCGCGCATATGTTGCAAGCTTTGGATTTAAAGGTTCGGATCAGCAGAAGCTTACTGGTGTGCTTTCCGGCGGTGAGCGTAACCGTTTGAACTTGGCTTTGACTCTTAAGCAGGGTGGAAACTTGCTTCTTCTCGATGAGCCTACTAACGATTTGGATGTTGAGACTTTGGAAAGCTTGGAAAACGCTTTACTTGATTTCCCAGGCTGCGCTGTTGTGGTTTCGCACGATCGCTGGTTCCTCGACCGAGTTGCAACGCATATTCTTGCTTGGGAAGGCGACGACGAGAATCCTGCAAAGTGGTACTGGTTCGAAGGTAACTTCCAAGCTTACGAAGAAAATAAGATTGCGCGCTTGGGTGAGGAAGCTGCTCGTCCGCATCGCTTGCACCGTAAGCTCACTCGCTAGTTGAGTTTTGTTTTCATTTCTTGGTGGAAACATTTGCTGGTGATTTTTCCGGCGTTTGCGCGACGACCTGCTTTCGCGCTTGGAGCGTAGTGTGCGAAAGTAACTCGGAGCGTGAGCTTGCGTGGAAAGTCCAGTGGACTTTTTCCATGCAAGCTCAGAAGCGAGTGCTTATAGTGCGAGCATCTTGGCGCTTTTTGACAACATTTGCCGTGATTGTGCCAGGCGTATGCTAGGCTCGATTAGTTCACGTTTTGAAATTTAAGTTTTGAATACACATATTTTACGAAAGGCTATTGTGCCGCATACTCATCATGCTGCGTTCGCCCAAAAGCGAGGCGCGAAGAATACCAAGAACGTCAAAAATACTAGGAAATCAGCTGAAAAACGCAATCCTTTTGAATATCAGGGTAGTCATAAAAATTACGGTTCTAATCATGAGTTCAATTCGCGCAGGGAGCGCAATCGCAAAGCAGAAAAAGCTCGTCAAAAAGCGCGCGAAAAAGCTTTGCGTTATGAAGAAGTAGCTATTGCGGATGCTGAACAAGATTTTGCTAAAAATAATGTTGTTAAGCATAATATTGCTAAAAATAATGTTGTTAAAAATGATATTGCAAAATCTCATAATACAAAACAAAATTCTGCAATATCTTTGCGTCCTACTTCAAAAAAGCAAAATCAAGATTCTCATAACGCAACAATTATTCCAGACTCTGCTATTGAATCTTGTGAAAATTACCGTGACGATGTCACTTTTGCGCAACTTGGAGTCCCAGAGCCCTTGGTAGAAGTGTTGCGTGCTGATGGGAAAACTACTGCATTCCCAATTCAGCAAGCAACGCTTCCTGATTCATTACAAGGTGCAAATATCCTAGGGCGAGGTCGCACAGGAAGTGGTAAAACATTAGCATTTTCTATTCCACTTGTTGCGCGTTTAGCTGAGAATTTTGTTGATTTAATTCATTCTGATAAAAACCGTAAGTCACGCGAGTCTAGTGAAATTCCTGCTCCTAGAGCAATAATTCTTGCTCCAACTCGCGAGCTTGTGCATCAAATTGATGACGTAATAGCGCCGCTTGCTGCAGCTTATGGCATGCGTACTGTGACAGTGTATGGAGGTGTGAGATACCAGCGTCAGGTATCGCAACTTAAGCAGGGTGCGCAGATTGTGCTTGCTTGCCCTGGTCGTTTGGAAGATTTGCTGCGTCAGGGAGCACTTACGCTTGAAAAAGTGATGGTTAGTGTGCTTGATGAAGCAGATGAAATGGCGGATATGGGATTCCTTCCTGCTGTTACTAGACTTCTTGAGCAAGTTGCGCCAGATGGTCAACGCATGCTGTTTTCTGCAACGCTTGATAAGCAAGTTTCTACATTGGTTGAGCGTTTCCTTCCAAATGCTGTTGTTCATGCTGTGGATGATGCTGATTGCCAAGTTGACACTATGACGCATCATATTTTTGCTGTGTCTGCAGGGGATAAATACGAAGTTTTGCGAAAGCTTGCTTCTGGAAAGAAACGTTCTATATTCTTTACGCGCACGAAATATCAAGCGAAGAATATGGCGAAAAAATTTGTGCAGCAAGGTATTCCTGCAGTTGATTTGCAAGGTAATTTGTCGCAGAATCAGCGAGATCGTCATTTGGCTGTGTTCGCTGAAGGCTTGGTGCGAGTGCTGGTTGCTACGGACGTTGCTGCGCGAGGTATTGATATTAGCGACGTTGCATTAGTTGTGCAAACTGAGCCTCCTGAGGATCCTAAGTCTTTCTTGCATCGTTCGGGGCGCACTGCTCGAGCTGGTGAAGAAGGCGATGTCGTAACACTTGTGCTTCCTAATCAGAAGCGCGCTGCTCATATGATGCTTCGTAAGGCTGGAATTCATGCGAAAGCTGAGGATGTGAGTCCTTCTTCATCAGTTCTAGATGAGATTGTTGGTGAAGCTGCCGAGCTTCAAGAAGGCTGGAGTATGCCGGAGCCGGAGCAGCAGAAGCGTAAAGGTCGCGGTCGTGGACGCGGTGGGCGCGGGCGCGTACGTGGGCAACGCGGTGAGCGCAGTGAACGTCGTTGGCACGGTAAACGTGGCGAACGCGGTAGTCGTGTTCATCGCTTCGGTTGTGAGTTTTAGAAACAAATGCTGTGTGTTTTACAGCATTTGTTTTCGTTTTCACTACTTTTGATAACATTCGCCAGTGATTTTCCGGCTTTTGTTTTCGCTTTAGTTTTCTTGTCTGTTGTGGTGCGAGACTGTGATATTTTTCTCCTCGCGCTTTTATTTGCGTTATTCTTGTATTTTTGTCTATTTCGCCGAATGATTATGTGTTTTCGACAGAATTGCCCTATGTTTTATACATAACATCAACTGGTTTGGTGTTTTCAACAAAACAGCAGCAATACTACAAAAGTAAGTAGCAAGTTGGCAAGCAATAAGCAACTTAGTAATCAGTTAATCAGCCTGTTAAGCAAGTCAACAGTCGGTTAAACTAGTTAAGCCAATTAGCAAATACTTACTTAGATTGACCTTTACCAAATGCGCGCAGTTGAACGCCATTCCAGTCAGTGCTTACGGTTAACGGAGTGGCTGCGTTCATGCCAGCTGTTTTTGCTGCAGATTGAACGGTACTAGAACTTGGGGAACCTTCGCGACCTGGTTTTGGAGTAAGAACCCACATAGGAGCGTCATTGTCAAGCATATTTGTGGCATCCATAATAGTGTCTGCGAGCTCATCTTCGTCGTCGCCGTCGCGCCACCAAATAATCACACCATCAACAGCAGCGTCGTAATCCTCATCTACCAACTCTTCGCCGGTAAGTTTCTCGATGCTTTCGCAAATTGTTTCGTCAACATCGTCATCCCAGAGCCATTGTTGGACAATGTCTCCTGGTTGGAATCCGAATTCCTGTGCATGCTGAAAAGCTATCTGTTCCACGTGATTTAATATATCAAAGCGTCACGAAGTGCGCACATTTAACGGCGTGTATTCAGTAATTTATTGTTTATCAATTACGACACACCAGGACACGCCGCAAAAATCGCGATTGTGACATAAATCACTATATATAGGTGGTTATCTTTGCGTCTTGCCCTAGATATTGTGCATGAGTTGGGTTATAGTAGAGCGAGTTGTTAGAAATAGTTCCCATGTTTGCAACGAGAGATTTTGCTAGAAGGAACAGTGTTTGAGAAAGGTCTGTACCGATGCAGGTTTTGGAAGAAACTGCTGTCACAAGCGCAGAAAATTGTACGGATGATGTAGTTGAAGTTCCAGTTTCTCGCGTGCAGGTCGAAAAGCGCGATGGTCGCGTAGTTGATTTTGATCCGCTGAATATCATTATGGCAATCAAGGCTGCTTTTAAGGATTTGGGCAAGGAAGTCGGTCCGCAAGAAGAGCAGTTGATTCGTAATATTTCTGATCATATTGAGGCTGAAATTCAAGATCGTTACAATGGCCCGGCGAAGATTGAAGATATTCAGACCTTGGTTGAGCATAGTCTTATTGAAAATCACCTTTATGAGGTTGCTCGTTGCTACACGAGCTACCGACTGAACCGAGATATAGACCGCGCTAAAGCTACTGATATCAACGAGGCTGTTAACCGTCTTGTAAATCGTGATGAGTCTCTTGTTCGTGAAAACGCAAATAAGGATTCTAATGTTTATGCAACTCAGCGTGATCTTCTTGCAGGTGCTGTTTCTAAAGCTTCTGCGTTCTCTATGCTTCCTCACGCAGTTTCTAACGCTCATATGAAGGGTGATATTCACTTCCATGACGCTGATTATTCGCCATTTACTTGCATGAGCAACTGCTCGCTTCCTGATTTTGGCGATATGCTTGCTAAGGGATTTGCTCTTGGTAATGCAATGATGGATAGTCCAAAGTCTATTGGTACTGCTGCAACTCAGGTTACGCAAATTATTAAGGATATTGCTGGCGCGCAATACGGTGGTCAGACTGTTAATCGCGCTGACGAAATGCTTGAGCCTTACGCTAAGTGCGATTACGACAAGAATCTTGCTATGGCACACGCAATGATCCCTGATTCCACGCCAATTCAAGTCGCAAAAGATATGATTGACGGCTTGAAGGCTCAGGAGCCTAAGAATCTCCACTGCTTGGACAGGGATCCACTGCCTGCTGATACTCCTTTTGATGAAAATTTGAGCGAGCTTGATCAGCTTCGTGAAGTTTACGCAAAGATTATGACGCGTAAGGCTATTTACGACGCTATGCAAACAATGGAATATCAAATCAATTCCAACCGCGTTTCTAACGGTCAGACTCCGTTCGTAACTGTTGGCTTTGGCTTGGGTACTTCTTGGTTTGCTCGTGAAATTCAGCGCGCTATTTTGCTTAACCGTATTCGTGGTCTCGGCAAAGATCGTCATACTGCAATCTTCCCTAAGCTTGTGTTTACTATTAAGCACGGTGTTAACGCGGACGCTGGCGACCCGAACTACGATTTGAAGCAGCTTGCGCTTGAGTGCTCTACAAAGCGCATGTACCCAGACGTTGTGTTCTACGAGAATATTGTGAAGATTACTGGCTCCTTCAAGGCTCCTATGGGTTGCCGTTCGTTCCTTCAGGGTTGGATTGATCCAAAGACCGGCAAGGACGTTGAAGATGGCCGTATGAATCTTGGCGTTGTAACTGTTAACATGCCACGTATTGCTCTTGAATCTCACGGCGATGTGACTCGCTTCTGGAAGCTTTTCGACGAGCGTATGGAAGTAGCTCACCAAGCTTTGCGATTCCGTATTATGCGTTGCAAGCAGGCAACTCCTGTAAATGCTCCAACGCTGTTCCGTTACGGTGCTTTTGGTCGTTTGGAAGCTAACGAGAGTGTGGATCAGTTGTTCCGTAATGAGCGCGCAACTGTTTCTCTTGGCTACATTGGTTTGTACGAAACTACGGCCGTGTTCTTCGGCAAGGATTGGATGCAAGATCACAGCTGGAATGAGGAAGGCAAGGAATTTGCGCTTTCTTTGGTTCGCCGCATGAATAAGCTTTGCCAGCAGTGGTCAAAGGCTGAAGGCTATCATTACTCCGTTTACTCAACTCCTGCTGAGTCTTTGACTGACCGCTTTAACCGCATGGATCGCCAGAAGTTCGGTCGCATTGAAGGCGTTACTGATCACGACTTCTACACTAATTCCTTCCATTACCCGGTTTGGTTGCAGCCAACTCCTATGGAGAAGCTTCGCTACGAGGTTGACTTCCCGTATCTTGCTTCCGGCGGCTTTATTAACTACTGTGAGTTCCCATGCTTGCAGGCAAATCCTAAGGCTTTGGAAGCTGTTTGGGATTACGCTTACAAGATTGGCATCGGCTACTTGGGTACGAATACGCCAATCGATCACTGCTTCGTTTGTGGATTCCAGGGTGATTTTGAGCCAACTAAAGAAGGCTTCCGTTGCCCGGAGTGCGGCAATAGTGACCCTGATAAGTGCAATGTGACTAAGCGCACTTGCGGCTACTTGGGCAATCCTGTTCAGCGTCCAATGGTTCACGGTCGTCACGAAGAAATCGCTCACCGCGTAAAGCACATGTCTGGCGAAACTGGTCACGTGACTCTTAACAACGGTGAGTCTCGCGAATGGTATGAGGAAACAAAATAAACTTAGCTAATTAACTATGTTGAAACTTAGTAAAATAAGTATGACTAGATAATTTAGCTAAATCAATAGCTTTTCTTGTGTTTGTTGTTTGGTGATAATCTGGCCGTTAGAAATGTATTGCATTTTGTGATTGCACTTTCTAATGGCTGGATTTATTTTATTTTCGCAAATTTGGTTGTTTATTTTTTAGTTGCTTATTCGGTTTGGAAGGGGGTTGGATATGGCTCGCATGAGTTTGCACGATTTTGCGCCTGCAGATGTGAATCGTGGACCGTGGATTCCTACCTCTCTTTCTAATAATCCTCGCGCTGGTCAATGGTCTAGCGAACGCATGAGTCAGGGCATGGTTGCCGATTACAAGCGTTTTTTGATGACTGACGGCGAGGGAATTCGCTGCTCGCTTTACGTTTCCGGTTGCCCGTTCCATTGCGTTGAGTGCTATAACGAGTCGATTTGGGATTTTCGCGCTGGCCACCCTTATACGCAAAAGCTTGAAGACCAGATTATGGAAGATTTAGCACAGCCTTATGTGCAAGGTCTAACGCTTCTTGGTGGCGAACCACTGCTTAACACAGGTATTTTGCTGCCTCTTTGCAAGCGTATTAGAAAAGAGTTTGGCAATACAAAAGATATTTGGAGTTGGACTGGATACACTTGGGAAGAGCTTATGCGCCCAGGGGAGACGCCTGATAAGCTTGAGCTTCTGCGCTACATTGATATTCTTGTTGACGGTCGTTATATGAAAGATTTGCACGATTCGCTTTTGCAATTTCGCGGCTCTAGCAATCAGCGAATTATTGACGTGCCAAAGTCTTTGGAAAATCCGCACAATCCTCCTGTAATCTGGGAAAAGCTTCACGATCAGGAGCGTTTTATTCCGTCAATTTACGGCAAAGATCGTGCGCAAGGCGAAGGCGACGCTTCGTAATCCTATTGAATTTGCCACTCATACGATATATTTAACAATGCTTGCGGACGATTATAAGAATGCATGCATATACACATGCTAAGCTAAATATAATCAGTCTAGTAATATCCGTATTGCAAACTGCTAAAAGAATTATACTAAATATGCTCATAAATACTGTAACTAAACGATATACAGTTGGGTATGTTTTTTCTTTGCATAAATATAAAAGATAGATTAGTAATATTAATAGGACGAATGCTTGAATGGTGAGACTAACAGTATTAATACAAGTGTTATCGTCTTTTAAGTCCTTCAATTGTTTAAAGAAATAAATAGCTGACGAAATATAACAAAGCAGCGTTATTGGCAGTAGAACTATGTGTTTGCTGTTCATATTGTTCCTCACATAATTGTTGATATTAATGTGGAAATTCTCACTGCAAGTCGACACGAATGCCTTTCTGCTGTGCTACAGCGCCAACTATCTTCGTGTTGCTCAATAAGTTTCTTCTTGGGCTTTTGCTTGAGCTTGTAATGGTAGTAAAAAAGACATAGATAATGCTACAAAGCAAGTAAGTATTCTATTAATAGTCTTTTTCGCATTCATTACAGTACTCCTTCATACATGTAAATAAACCGCCCTCATTGTATAACTTTTATAAGATGAAATCAATCGTCGTTTATAATTTGAATGTGTAGAAGCACTTTTTGTATGTGATTTGTCTGTATGCTAATATTTCAAAGATTAATCTATTTATGCATTTGGTAATTAAATAACTCAATGCGGGAATATTTCCATGCGCAATAGTTAAAATTTGAGAAGTGATATTATTAAACCTACACATTACATTATATATGGGGAGGAGCACAATGGCGGAGAATTTGAAGGACAATTCGCGAAAAATTAAAAATAATCCTCCTCGCGCATTGCGTACGATTCTGTCATCTTTAAAAAGGTATCGTTTTCTTGGCGTTTTAACAGCTGTTACTATTCTCGTTGAAGCTGCTATGCAAATTGAGATCCCTACAGTAATGTCAAATCTTATTGATTTTGGCATTATGTCACGTTCTCAAGAAGCTGTGCAATATTATGGTTTGCAATTGCTTATTTTTGCTGCAATTGCAATGATTGCAGGCGTTATTTCTGGTATTTGTTGCGCGCATTCTAGTGCTGGTTTCGGTAAAAATTTACGTCACAACATGTTTTCACGCTTACAAAGTTTAAGTTTTTCTGATTTAGATAAGTTTTCTAGCGGCACTGTTGTTACGCGTATGACTAGCGATGTGTCAAATGTGCAATTTGCTTACCAAATGATTATTCGCTCTGGTGTTCGCAGCGTTATGATTATCATCACTGCTTGGTGGTTTACTTTTTCAATTAGCCCTGCTATCTCGTGGGTTTTTCTTTCATTCGTGCCTATTATTGGTGCAATTGGCGCTGTTGGAGCTAGTATAGTTGCTCCAGCATTTTCTCGAATTTATCGAATGATTGACGAGATGAATAATAGAGTTGGCGAGAATTTGCATAATATTCGCGTCGTAAAGTCTTATGTGCGTTCTGATTATGAAATAAGTCGTTTTACGCGTATTTCACATAAAATCTATGATTATTTTATTAAAGCTGAGTATGTGTTAAATTGTAGTATTCCTTTGTTTAACTTATGTTTTTATTCTGGCATGCTACTTATTGCGTGGTTGGCTTCACGTGAAATTGTGGCTTCGGGAAATAATCCTGCTTTTGGTTTAACAACAGGAAATCTTGCTGCATTAGTAGTGTATGCTTTGCAAATTTTGTTTGCTTTAGCGAATTTAGTTGCAGTTTTTGTAATGTCGTTAACAGCTCGAACTTCGATGCATCGTATTTCACATGTTTTGCAATCTCGAAATACTGAAGTTGTTTCCAAGCATCCACTTACAAAGCTTTCTGACGCTTCTGTGCGTTTTGAAAATGTTTCGTTACGCTATCCTCAATCAGATAATACAGATGAATCCACTCCAGCAGAACAGGAAATTTTACATGATATAAATATATCTATTCCTTCTGGAGCAACTGTTGGCGTTGTTGGTGCAACGGGATCTGGAAAATCAAGTTTAGTGCAATTAATTGCAAGACTTTATGACGTAACTTCTGGTGCTCTTTTTGTAGGCGGAAAAGATATTCGCGATTATGATTCTTCTAGTTTGCGTGAAGAAGTTGGTGTTGTTCTACAAAAAAATATTTTGTTTAGTGGCACAATTGCAGAAAATCTTCGCTGGGGTAGAGCGGAAGCAAGCGATGATGATTTGCGTCAAGCTTGCGAAATTGCTTGTGCTGATGAGTTTATTAAAGATTTACCAGATGGCTACAATACGCATATTGATCAGGGCGGTAAGAATGTTTCCGGTGGCCAGCGACAGCGTTTGTGCATTGCGCGCGCACTTTTGAGGAAGCCGAAAATTTTAATCCTTGACGACTCGATGAGTGCAGTTGATATGAAAACTGATAGTAAAATTCGCGATGGCTTGAAAAAGTTTATGCCTGATTCTACGCAAATTATCGTTGCTCAGCGCATATCTTCAATCGAACATGCAGATATTATTGTTGTTCTTAAAGATGGTCGTGTTGTTGCTAACGGTTCGCATGATGAATTATTTAAGTCTTGTGAATTTTACAGAAATATGGCGATTTCTCAAGAAAAAAGTAGCATAACTGGCGCAACTAAAGAAGAAGGAGCTAAATAACAATGGCTAAGAATAAAACGGCTCACTCTTCTAAAAATGATTCAGCTATTAGTTGGAAAACTCTTAGCAGACTTGCCTCTTATGTGCTGGTGTATCGAGTTAAAATTTGCGTAATTATTGCATCAATAATAGTTAGCGCAATTGTGCAAGCTGCAAGTGCAGTGTTTTTGCAATCTCTTGTGGACTCGTATATTCTTCCGCTTGTCGGTAAGCATAATCAGGATTGGACGCCTCTTGTTCGCATGATTATTCTGATGGCAAGTGTTTATGCTGTTGGTGTGTTTTGTTCTTGGCTTTGGAGCAGACTTGTTGCGAATATATCTGAAAGTGTTATGCGTGATTTGCGAGATTCTATGTTTAAGCATCAGCAGAAGCTTTCATTGCGTTACTTAGATTCTCAAGGTTACGGCGATATTATGAGCCGTTACACAAACGATACTGAGGTTCTTCGTGAAGCAATTTCGTGGGCTTTTCCTGACTCTTTTTCTGCACTAATGTCAATTTTGGCAGCGTTTATATCTATTATGTGCCTATCGCTTCCGGTTGCAGTTTTTGTAGCTATATTTACTGCAATATTGCTTTATTTAGTGCGTTTTATGTTAAAGAAATCTGGCAGTTTATTTGAGCAATTCCAGCATGCATTAGGTGAGCTAAATGAGTTTGTTGAAGAATCTGCAACAGGCAGCAAAGTGATTAAAATTTTTAATCATGAGGCAGATTCTATTGAAAAATTAGATAATTGCATAGAAAAAGTGCAAAAAATTTCTGCAAGTGCAAATTCTTATGCAAATAATGTAATGCCTGTTATTAGTAATGCAAGCTATTTGCTTTATGTATTAATTGCTTTACTTGGTGCGTGGGCTGCTTCAGCGGGTCTGCCAACGCTGGGATTAGCTGGATCTAGTACTCTTACATTGGGTACACTTATATCTTTGCTGGCACTTTCGCGCGCATTTATTAACCCTATTGGCGAAATTACAATGCAAGCTAACGCACTTATGATGGCTCTTGCAGGAGCTTCTCGTATTTTTGAGTTACTTGATGAAAAGCCAGAACTTGATTCTGGCAGTGTGCAATTAGTTAAAGTGCGTGTACTTCAGTCTGCTGAAGATCTTGGAGAAAAATCAGCATTTGATGTGCTTGAAGAAGTAGACGAACAATCTGAAGGAAACAATATTTATTGGGCTTGGAAAAGGTCAAAGCAAGATAATGGCACTAAAGCTAATAAGCGCGCTCAAAACTTAAGCGAAATGGCTCAAGGGATTGTGTGCCATGCAAAGCGAGATGCTCGCACTTCTAAAGATGGCCGCTATACTTTGCTTCGAGGTGACGTTCGCTTTACGGATGTTGTGTTTGGTTACAAAGAGGATCATCCAGTTTTGCACGATATTACGTGGTTTGCAAAGCCTGGTCAAAAAGTTGCTCTTGTTGGAGCTACAGGTGCTGGAAAAACTACTATTGCTAACCTTCTTACGCGTTTTTACGACATTGATGATGGGCAAATTTTGTATGATGGCATTGACGTGCGCGATATTTGCAAAACGGATTTGCGTCACGCTATTGGCACTGTTTTGCAAGATGTGAATTTATTTACAGGCACAATAATGGACAATATTCGTTATGGAAATCTTGATGCTAGCGACGAAGATTGTATTCAAGCTGCAAAATTGGCTCATGCTGACGCGTTTATTTCTCATCTTCCTGACGGATACAATACGCAGCTTAACAATGGCGGTGAAGGGCTTTCTCAAGGTCAGAAGCAGCTTATTTCTATTGCTCGTGCTGCAGTAGAAAATCCGCCTGTGTTGATTCTCGATGAAGCAACTTCATCGATTGACACGCATACTGAAGAGTTAGTTCAGCATGGAATGGATTCTTTGATGGAAGGGCGTACTGTGTTTGTAATCGCTCACAGACTGTCTACAGTGCGCAATGCTGATGTGATTATGGTGCTGGATCACGGTCGCATTATTGAGCGCGGTTCACATGAGGAATTATTGGCAAAACGTGGGGAGTATTATCAGCTTTGCACTGGAGCTGTTGAGCTTGAATAATAGCTTGATTTTGTGCGGCAACACGCCGAACACGCGCGGCACTTGCATTTTGCTAAGGATTCTGTAAGATAGTGACTCGGCTGTTCGAGAGAACAAAGCCACGGCCCCGTAGCTCAGTTGGTTAGAGCGCCGCCCTGTCACGGCGGAGGTCACCGGTTCAAGTCCGGCCGGGGTCGCGATTAATAGAATACCCGGTTCGCCGGGTTTTTTATTCGTCATGGCTCTGTAGCTCAGTTGGTAGAGCGAACGACTGAAAATCGTTAGGTCAGCGGATCGATCCCGCTCGGAGCCACAACAAAAACGCGCGACACGATTTGTGCCGCGCGTTTTGTTTTATTCGCTAGTCAAGCTGCTTCCACGAATCAACATCAATATGATGCTCAGGATTTGCCTGCCAAGCTGCCCAAGCAGATTCTACGATATCCTTAACGTCGTAGCGAGCATGCCATCCCATTTCTTCGTTAATTCGCTTCGTGCTGCCAATAAGCTGTGGAGGATCTCCAGCTCTGCGATCAAGAACAGTTTCTTTAAATGGTAAACCGGTAACTCTGCGCACTTCGTCAACAATTTCGCGCACAGACGTACCCTTACCAGTTCCTACGTTAAAAGCATCGTACTTGCGCTCGTCGCGATCCAAATACGTGAGTGCCGCAATATGCGCGTCTGCTAAATCAGAAACGTGAATATAGTCGCGAATGCAAGTGCCATCAGCAGTAGGATAGTCGTCGCCAAAAATAGCAGGTGCTTTTCCTCGCTGTAGTCTGTCAAGAAGCATAGGAATTAAGTTCAAAATCGCAGGATCTTCCAATTCCACCGGACCGCATCCAGCTACGTTGAAGTAACGCAGTGCGCAGAAGCGAATTCCGTATGTGTGCTCGCAAGCACGTGCCATCCACTCGCCAAAAAGCTTGGTTTGACCATAAGGGTTAATTGGCAACATTGGCACAACATCTTCTGGTACAACTTCAACAGGAGGTACGCCATAAGTTGCTGCAGAAGAAGAAAATACGAGCTTCTTAACTCCGCTATCTTTCATGCCTTCAAGCACGTTAAGCATGCCGTTAATATTCTGTTGATAATACCAAAGTGGCTTTTCTACGGACTCTCCAACTTGCTTTCTAGCAGCAAAGTGAATTACAGCATCAACATTCTCGTCCTTCATGATTTGCGCAAGTCGCTTTCCTGCATCAGGAGAAGAGATATCCATACCATAAAGACGTGCGCCTTCAATTCTTGTAGGCTTTCCGTAGCTTAAATCGTCAACGACGACGACATTTTGCTTTGTTTCATGTAAGGCGTGAACTACGTGTGCTCCAATGTATCCGCATCCACCTGTAACAAGAACAGTCATTGTAGACCTTCCTTTTGAATAATATCAATACAATCAGTGAGATTATATCTCGTAAAACTGAAGTTTAATGATATGCATCTGTTGCATAGCATCTGTTATTCTCGCATTTTGATTCTGCAGCGTATGCTTAACTTGAATGTGTCAGTTGTATTATTTTGTAAGGTGATGTTCGAATGATATTTGTTGCGTTATCTATATTGCGTGTGCTAATACGCGCTTATTTGATAATAATGATTATTCGAATGGTTGCAGATTGGTTATTTGTGCTTGTTCCTCGTATGCGTCCTAGAGGTGTTTTTAATTTTCTAATACGAATTGTTTATTTCATAACAGAGCCGCCATTGCGCGTATTGCGCAAGTTTATTCCGCCAACTCGTTGTGGAAATATTAGTATTGACGTAAGTTATATGCTTTTATATTTTGCTTTATACGTTCTTCAAATTTGGTTATAGATGAGTTTATGGTTTTTTAACGCGTAATTTTTATAAAAGCGGCGTTTTGTTGCATAAATTTTTGTATTAACCGCACTAATTTTCTGCGGACGTGATAGCATCGAATAGATATATATCAAAGGGCTATGCCCAAAAAGCGAGGTGTAAAGCATATGACTCTGTTGACGCCTAAAGACATTCGAGAGCATACCTTCCAAATTGTACGTTTTAAGGGAGGTTATGACGTTGACGAGGTCGACGAGTTTCTCGATCAGGTTACAGAAACAATAGAAGCACTCGGTCAGCAGGCAGTGCAGGGCCTAGGGGCTTCCACGCAATCTCTTGGCCGTGATGTTGCGGGTTTGAATACGAAGATTGCTGAGTTAACTTCTAAGGTAGAATCCTTAACTAAAGAAAATGAGGCATTGCGTGATGCTTCTAAGAAGCAGGGTGAATCAAATGAAGCTGCTTCTCAACTTGAAGCTACTGCAACTAAGTTGCGTGAAGCTGAAGAAAGTAATCGTGCTTTGACTGCTCAAAACCAGCAGTTGAAGGAACAGTTAGATGGTTTGGGTGCACAGGTAGATCAGTTGACTGCTCAAACTGCTCAAGCAGACAATGCTAAGCAGGTTCAAAAAGAGCTTGAAACTGTTACTCGCGAGCGTGACGACTTCCGTGCAAGTAGCGAAAACTTGGGTCGCGAGCTTGAAACTGTTCGCCAGCAGCTTGTTGTCACTCAGCAAGAAAACACTAAGATTGAGGAACTTTCCAAGCAGTTGGAAGAGTCTCGTCAGCGTGAAGAGCAGCTTCGAAAGCAGGTTGCTAAGATGGAACCAAATACTGAAACTGGTAGCTTGCAAAAGATTGCTGGTGCTGGTGCAGAAGCACAAGGTTCTGAGCCAGAGCGTGCAACTGCAATGTTGACTCTTGCTATGCAATTGCATGATCAATATGTAGATAAGGGCAAGGCTAAGGCTCAGCAAATTGTTGAAGAGAGCCAAGCTCGTTATAACGAAACTGTTGCTAAAGCAGATGAATATTCTGCACGCACTCGTTCTGAAGCTGAAGAATACAGCAAGCAGACTCATGCCGATGCTGACGATTACTCTACTCGTACTCGCAGCGATGCTGATTCTTATGCTGCTCGTGCTCACAATGAAGCTGATGCTTACTCTGGTAAGGTTCGTCAAGCTGCTGATGATTACTCTAAGCAGACGCACGATCAAGCTGACCAGTATGAAGCTGAAGTACAGCATCGTGCTGCAGACTATGATTCTACAACTCGTACAGCTGCTGATGCATATGCTCGTCAGGTACGTGAGAATCTTGAGAAGCAAACTCAAGTTATTGAAGGGAATATTCAGAGTCTCAAGCAGTTTGAAACTGAATATCGTACTCGCTTGACTGATTTCCTTGGTCAGTTGGTTGCTCAAGTTTCTGATGAAAATACCTATGCTGCATTAGGTAACAAGCAGGGTGAAGAATCTGGTAAGCAAGAGTAGTTTTTAGCAGTGCGTGACTGATATTTTAAAATGTTGCGCACTGCACCGATACTATTTGAATTACTAAAGATCGGATAAATATTGACGCATAGAGATGTGCGTGTGAAACGGCTACGTACTCGCGTAGCCGTTTTTGCACTAATTGTTTTTATTGGTGTTGTGCTAGATCGCATAACAAAACTTTGGGCTTTGGCGACGCTTAGTGACGGGAAAAACATTGAGCTTGTGCCGCACTTGCTTTCTTTAACTCTTGTACGAAATCCTGGAGCATCATTTGGCTTAGGTTCTTCTTTTACATGGGTTATTAGCGTATTAGCTTGTGCTGCTTGTGGTGCCATGATAGCGGCTATTAAGCACACAAAATCTTTGTATTGGACTATTGCGTTTGCTCTAGCGTTTGCTGGAGCTTTTGGAAACCTCATTGATAGAGCGCAATATGCTCAAGGTTTTTTGAATGGCAAAGTCGTAGATTTTATAAACTACGGTTGGTCTGTTGGGAACGTTGCAGATATTGAGCTTATGTTTGCAGGAATCGCAGTCGTATGCCTTATTTTGATTGGGATTCCTCTTTTCGAGCATGCCGATGAGTGATATTTGCTTTAACGTTACAAGCCAATTTTCCGGCTGCAGATTTGATGTTTGCTTATCAAAACTAATGGGAGTTTCGCGTGCAAGTGCGATATCTCTTATTGAGCGTAACCAAGCGAAAATCTTAGGTAGAAAATCGCAAAAATCCTCCATTTTGCAAGATGGCGATACGATTGTTGTCGATCAAAAAGAAAGTGCAGAACAAAAAGAAGAGCAAAATAATGAATCTTCTGTATGTAATATTCCAATTATTTATAATGACGACGATGTTGTTGTAATAGATAAGCCTGTTGGAGTTGCCTCTCACGCAGCAAAGGGATGGAGTGGGCCGACAGTTCCAGAATGCCTAGAAGCTGTTGGAATAGATATAAAAACAACGCTGTGCGACGAATCGCGCAAAGGAATCGTAAGCAGATTAGACGTTGGAACAAGCGGATTAATGCTAGTTTGTAAAACAGATTTTGCTTATGAAGTAATGAAAAATCAGTTTGCAAAGCATATCGTTAAAAAAACGTATCATGCGCTTGTTCAAGGAGATTTAGCGCAAGATAAAGCTACTATTGATGCTCCTATAGGTCGCGCAAAAGTATCTGATTTTCGTTTTACTATTACTTCTGACGGCAAGCCTGCTGTTACGCACTGGGATGTGCTTGAGCGTTTTAGTCAAGCAACGTTAGTAAGCGTTAATTTGGAAACTGGTCGTACACATCAAATACGCGTCCATTTTTCGTCTATAGGTCACCCTTTGGTTGGGGATTCAATGTATGGAGCGAACCCAGTTTTGGCTCAAAAACTTGGGTTGCAACGTCAATGGTTGCATTCTATGGAACTTACTTTTACACATCCTCGAACCGGTAAAGCTGTTACAGTAAAGTCACATTATCCTCTTGATTTGCAACACGCGTTAGAAGCTATGCGAGCATTATTAAAGTAACGTTTTTGCATTTTTTCAGTCAACTTTCGCTTATAGAATATCTTTTATGACTCAGCCGGAAACCAATTTTGTGCATTTACACAATCACACGCATTATTCACTTCTAGATGGTGCGTCAAAAATACCTGATTTAGTGGCGCGCGCTAAAGAATTAGGCATGCCGGCTGTAGCTATTACGGATCATGGCAACATGCACGGCGCGTACGAAATGTGGAGTACGGCTGTAAAAGCTGGAATTAAGCCAATTATTGGTATAGAAGCGTATGTTACTCCGGAAACAGCAAGACAAGACAAAAGTCGCGTGCATTGGGGCACGGAAGATCAGCGTGCAGATGACGTTTCTGGCGGCGGTTTAATTACGCATATGACTTTGTGGGCGGAAAACGATACTGGCTTAACAAATCTTCTTAAAGCTTCGTCTGTGGCGAATCTTGAGGGTAGAGTTATGCGCTACCCACGTATGGATAAAGACGTGCTTTCAACCTACTCAAAAGGTGTAATTGCGTCTTCAGGATGTCCTTCTGGAATTATCCAGACGCGTCTTCGTTTAGGTCAGTTCAAAGAGGCTTTACGAGCAGCTGGCGAGTTTCAAGATATTTTCGGGCGTGACAATTTCTTTATTGAGCTTATGAATCACGGGCTTTCTATTGAAACGCGCGTAACTAAAGACTTGCTTGAAATTGCAAAAAAACTTAACGCACCTCTTCTTGCAACGAACGATTTGCATTACGTTCATGAAGAAGATCGTGAAGCGCAAGATGCTATGCTTTGCATTAATTCCGGCTCGCGCTTGGACGATCCTGACCGTTTTAAGTTTGACGGTTCAGGATACTATTTGAAGTCCGCTGAGCAAATGCGTGAGCTTTTTAAAGAATTTCCAGAAGCTTGCGATAACACGCTTGAGATTGCTCGTCGATGCAATGTTATGTTCGACGACGGCGAAGATGGCGCTTTTATGCCGCAATTTGACTGCCCGGAAGGTTGGGATGAGACTTCGCTATTCCTTAAAAAAGTCGAGGAAGGTTTGGAGCGTCGTTACAATAACAACATTCCAATGGAAGTTTTAAAGCAGGCTGATTACGAGTGCGGTGTGATTTGCCAAATGCAATTCTGCGGATACTTTTTAGTTGTTGCAGATTATATTAATTGGGCTAAAGCGCATGGCGTAATGGTAGGTCCTGGTCGTGGTTCTGCTGCAGGCGCTATGGTTGCGTACGCAATGGGCATCACAGAGCTTGATCCTATGAAGCATGGTCTGATTTTTGAACGCTTCTTAAACCCGGAGCGCGTATCTTTGCCAGATATTGACGTTGATTTTGACCCGGATGGCAGGGCCAAAGTTCTTGAATACGTGGGCGAAAAATACGGTAGAGATAAAGTTGCTCAGTGCGTTATTTACGGAACTATTAAAACGAAGCAAGCTCTTAAAGATTCTGCGCGTATTATGGGCTACGAGTTTTCAGTAGGCGAAAAAATTACGAAAGTTCTTCCTCCTGCTAAAAACGGCAAAGATATGAGCTTGCACGATATTTTCGACGAAAAATCAAAACGTTACGCTGAAGCGCGCGAGTTTCGCGAAATGTACGACACGGATTCAGATACTCATCGCATTACGGAAGAAGCTAAGGGCATTGAAGGTTTGATTCGTCAAACAGGTGTGCACGCTTGTGCAACAATCATGGGCTCGGAGCCAATCACAAACACTTCGCCACTTTTAGAGCGCACTGACGGTACTATTACTACAACTTTTGAGTATCACACTTGTGAAACGCTCGGTCTTGTAAAAATGGACTTTTTGGGTCTTTCCAACTTGACAGTTATTCGCGATACTTTGCGAAATATCGAAAATAATGGGAAGGATCCGATTGATTATACTAAGATTCCGTTAGACGATAAAGCTACTTATCAACTGCTTTCTAGGGGTGATACTTTAGGCGTTTTCCAGCTTGATTCCGACGGTATGCGTGCGCTTCTACGTACTTTGAAACCGGATAATTTCAACGATATTTCGGCTTTGATTGCACTTTACAGGCCTGGTCCTATGGATATGGATTCGCATACGAATTATGCTAAGCGCAAGAACGGTTTGCAAGATATTATCCCTATTCATCCAGAAGTTGCTGAGCCGTTAAAGGAAGTTTTGGACGAAACTTACGGTTTAATTGTTTACCAGGAGCAGGTGCAGTCTGCAGCGCGTATTTTAGCAGGATACAGTCTTGGTAAAGCAGATGTGTTACGTCGAGCAATGGGCAAGAAAAAGCCGGAAGTGCTGGCAAAAGAGCAGGTGCCATTCTTTGAAGGTATGAAAGCTCACGGATATTCTGAAGAAGCTGCACAAGCTGTGTGGGATGTTTTGGTTCCGTTCTCTGGTT
Organism: Gardnerella sp. DNF01159; assembly: GCF_049244215.1. Taxonomy (NCBI): domain Bacteria; kingdom Bacillati; phylum Actinomycetota; class Actinomycetes; order Bifidobacteriales; family Bifidobacteriaceae; genus Gardnerella; species Gardnerella sp. DNF01159. The sequence goes on from NZ_CP058387.1 coordinate 388,331, forward strand.
ACGCGTTTAATAAAGCTCACTCTGCAGCTTATGGCTTGATTTCTTACTGGACTGCATACCTAAAAACGCATTATCCTGTGGAATTTATGGCAGCTTTGCTTCAAAACGAACGTACGAATAAAGACAAAACTGCACTGTACTTGGGCGAGGCAAGGCGCATGGGTATTCAAGTTTTGCAACCTGATGTAAACGAGTCTGTTCTTGAGTATTCTGCAGTTGGAGATGTTGTGCGCTTTGGTTTGGGTGCTATTCGTAACGTTGGAGACAAAGCAGTAAACGATATTATTACTGAGCGTGAAGGTGAGCGCGGACGTTTCGTAAACTTTATGGATTTTGTACAACGTGTTCCTATTAGTGCACTTAATCGACGTTTAGTAGAGTCGCTTATTAAAGCTGGAGCTTTTGATTCTATTGATTCAAATCGTCGTGCGCTGTTTCAAATTTGTGATCCTGCAATTGATTCTGTGATTGCGCTTAAGCGGAAGCAGGCAGAGGGTCAGTTTGATTTATTTGCTGATCTTGATTCGTCTTCTGACTTGGATGACGACAACGGTATGGGAGATATGCAAATTACTGTACCTGATGTTGAAGAGTGGGATAAAAAGACAAAGCTTAATTTTGAGCGAGAAATGCTTGGATTGTACGTTTCTGATCATCCACTAAGCGGATTGTCTGCAGTTTTGGCAGATTTACGTGAGATGTCAATCGCTCAACTGATCGACAGAGCAAGAACTATGAGCGACGGTCAGCAAGTAACTATTGCAGGCCTAGTTACGAGCGTAGATAGGCGAGTGTCTCGAAAAGGTAATGCTTGGGCGATTGTCACAGTTGAAGACATGGAAAGTTCAATACAATGCATGTTCTTTGGCAAAGTGTACGAAGCTTCAGCGCAAGAACTTGCAATTGATCAAGTTGTGCGTATTCGTGGACAAGTTGAAGTGCGTGATGAAACTGTTTCCATGCGTGCTACAGAGTTTGAAATACCAACTCTTGAATCAGTGGATGAGAGACCTTTAACAGTTGTTATTCCTCGTAAAGTTCTAGATAAAGGTCGTGTTGCGCAATTAAGTAATATTTTGAGCCGACATCCAGGCTGCTGTGAAGTGCGCTTGGCTCTTGTCGACGATACAGGCAAGGCGCAAGTTCTTACTTTTGGAGATCGTTTCCGCGTAAAACGAGATACTTCTTTGTTTGCTGAAATGAAAATTGTTTTTGGATCTAGTTGTTTGCCTAGCGCGTAGAAAATATGCACTACTGATTTGATAAAATATAAAACTAGGTATGCTTTAAGGATTACATTGAAAGAGGAGGAAATAACGAATATGTTAAACAACGGTGACGAGCGTAACAGTGACGATAAGCGTAAAAATGATGGTGAGCGTAACAATGACGATTCTGTGCGCACTTCTTTTACTGATGCGGAATTAGATAATGCGCTCGCTGGATTTGAACGTGAATTTAAAGAAGAGTCGCAAGAAAATTTAAATAGCGAAAATTTAGAAAATAACCAAAAAAGCGACGATAATCAAGAAAATGATTTTCTTGATCAAGCTATGCGCAATATTGAAGAAGCTAATTTTGAAGAAGATTTGCAAGGTTTGCTTGGAAATAAAGCAAAAGTTGCGTTAATGATTACGTATGTGCAGCCTGCTCAGTTACTGGCTGCTTTTTGCAAAATGGCTAGTGTTTCAGCACGATGCTTCGATGAAGAGCAAGGTGCTGTTGCAGTATTAAAAAATTTGGACGGCAATGAGCCGGAAGAAGCAGTGCAAAAATTTGTTGATTTCTTCCGTGGAATGGATGTTATGCTCATTACAAATAGAGCTGATAAATTAACTGCAAAAGTTTACGAATATAATTGCGAACCGCAAGAAATAGTTGCGCCTATGGCATTAGCTGTGTGGTCGCGTACAGTAGAAGATTTAGCTATTGGCATGGAAACAGTTGAAACTATTTCGAAACAAAATATAGAAATGTCCAATAGTGACGATTTGAGCGATGCGAACGCGTACGAGCTATTCCAAAAATATGGCAAAAGAAAGTAAAAATAATTAAGCAATTAATTGGCATATTAAATTGAAGAAGTTGCGTTAGAAAGTAGAAATTTCATTACAATTACGTAAATTCATTGCAGATAAGCTCAACATATGAAGCGCAATACGAAATAATACACTACAATTGCACGTGAATATGCATATGTGTGTGGCTATGCATACAACCGGATGATACCCAAGGGGTTTATTATGGATCGACAACAAGAGTTTGCTCTACGTACTGTTGAAGAGCGAGACGTGCGTTTTATTCGACTCTGGTTTACGGACGTCTTAGGCACGCTTAAATCCGTTGCTATTGCCCCTGCTGAATTAGAAGCAGCTTTTGAAGAGGGAATAGGGTTCGACGGCTCAGCAATAGAAGGCATGACTCGCGTCCTAGAAGACGATATGATTGTGAAGCCGGATCCGTCGACGTTCCAAATTCTTCCATGGCATGGAGGTCCAGAAGGCACAGCGCGCATGTTCTGCGATGTGCTAACTCCAGACGGAGAGCCTTCACTGGGAGACCCTCGTCACGTTTTGAAGACTGCGCTCGCAAAAGCGAAAGAAAAAGGATTTACTTTCTACGTTCATCCGGAAATTGAGTTTTATTTGTTTGAAGCTCAAGATGATTGGTCCAAAGCTCCTGTGCCGATTGATGAGGGTGGCTATTTTGACCACGTTCCTAGAAGTTCGGCTATGGATTTCCGTCGTAGTGCAGTTAGTATGCTTGAGCAAATGGGTATTTCTGTAGAATACTCGCATCACGAGGGCGGTCCTGGTCAAAACGAAATTGACTTGCGTTATGCAGATGCTCTTACTACCGCGGACAATATTATGACTTTCCGCACTGTAGTTAAGGAAATTTCTCTTGAGCGCGGAATGTATGCAAGCTTTATGCCAAAGCCGCTAACTGATCAGCCTGGATCGGGTATGCATACGCATTTGAGTTTGTTCGAAGGTGACACGAACGCTTTTTATGAGGCAGGTCAAGAATTTAATATGTCTCTTATTGCGCGTCAATTTGCGGCTGGTATTTTGCATCATGCTTCAGAAATTTGCGCTGTAACTGATCAATATGTGAACTCTTACAAGCGTTTGTGGGGTGGTGCGGAAGCTCCTAGCTACGTTTGCTGGGGTCATAGCAACCGTTCTGCACTTCTGCGTGTGCCGCAATACAAGCCTGGTAAAGGCAATTCTTGCCGAATGGAATTCCGTGCGCTAGATCCTGTGGCGAATCCGTATCTTGCTTACTCTGTGCTTCTTGCTGCCGGTTTGGATGGTATTGAAAAGCAAATGACTTTGTGCGATCCAACTAGCGACGATGTTTGGGAGCTTACTGATGCTGAGCGTCAAGCAATGGGTATTCAGCCATTGCCGGAATCCTTGGATGAAGCACTAAAGATTATGGAGCGCTCGGACTTCGTTGCAAGCGTATTAGGTGAACACGCTTTTGAGTACTTCTTGCGCAATAAGCATCAAGAGTGGGAAGAGTACCGTCGTCAGGTTACGCCTTTTGAGCTTGAGAAGTATTTGCCGCGTTTGTAACGCGAGTGACTTTGTACTTTAGAGGCCTTAACGCAGAAACTGTACTGCGTTAGGGCCTTTTGTTTGATGTTTTGGGACACTGCTGCAGATTGCGCTCGCGCGGATTACGCGCTCGCTTACGAAACTCGCGTTGGAAGTCCACTGGACTTCCAACTTTAGCGAGTTTCCGCTCCGAGTTGCCTTCGCGCTAAATGTCAGCGCTCAGGCAGGTCGTCAGCGCACACTAACCACAACCTAGTTTTTAAAGCGCAACCACGCAACTCTGCCCTGCCTTCGTCAATCGAGACGAAGGTAGACCTCGCTTGCGGTGAAAGCACACTGTGCTTTCAACTCTGAGCAAGCTCGGCGCTCCGAGTTGCCTTCGCGCGCTAAATCGCAGCGCTCAGGCAGGTCGTCAGCGCACACTAACCACAACCTAGTTTTTAAAGCGCAACCACGCAACTCTGCCCTGCCTTCGTCAATCGAGACGAAGGCAGACCTCGCTTGCGGTGAAAGCACACTGTGCTTTCAACTCTGAGCAAGCTCGGCGCTCCGAGTTGCCTTCGCGCGCTAAATCGCAGCGCTCAGGCAGGTCGTCGCGCTGCGTGAGGGTCTTTTGTTTTCTATTGGTGGTTTGCTTCAAAAAAATCAAAAATTTTGTAAAAAAGTGGGGATTTTTGGGGAGGAATGGGGTAAAATGGTGAACAACGTGTAAATGGCATAGTACATGTTGAGTTAAGGAGGTGGAGTATGGCACGTCGTGCTGCTGATAAGCAACCGCGCAATAACGCCAATTCTTCCTCTTCGCATTCCATAAATCAGGCTCAACAAGCTGCTGATTCAAATGTTTCTCAGCAATCGCAGATGCCACTGCAAATGCAAGATTCACAAGTGTCTCAGCAGCAATACGTTCAGCCTGTTCAACCTGTACAGTCTAAGCAGTCAATTCAGGGTTATTATGGTATGCCTTCAACTGTTATGCCAGCAATGCAGCAATATATGCCAGCACCGGTTTTCACCTCCACTCCGTCCGGCGCTGCTGATTCGTCTGCACAAGCTGCAGCTATGCCAGTTGCACCTTTTTATGCTTCTCAATATCAAGAAGCTGTGTCAACTCATCCAGCAACACCTATTTTGTTAGGCACTTATACTCCAAAAATTGACGATAAAGGTCGTGTTGCACTTCCTGCAAAATTCCGTTCTCAGCTCGGGACTGGTTTTGTTATGGCTCGCGGTCAGGAGCATTGTGTTTACGTGCTACCTATGGTTGAGTTCCAGCGTATGGCAACGCAAATTCAGAGCACATCTATGAGCAATAAGTCAGCTCGCGATTATCTTCGTGTGTTCCTTTCTGGTGCTGTTGATGAAGAGCCAGATAAGCAGGGACGCATTGTTGTGCCGCCAATGTTAAGAGATTACGCCAATTTGGGCGATCAAATTGTTGTTATTGGTGTTGGTACGCGTGCAGAGATTTGGAATAAGTCTGCTTGGGAAGAATATCTTGCCGATCGTGAGCAAGGTTATGCAGATATTGCTGACGATGTACTTCCGGCGGTGATGTGATGACTGATGCTATGAAAGATATTACAGCTATTCACGCACCGGTATTATTGCAAGATTGTGTTGATTTAGTTACTCCTTCTTTGCAACACAAAGGCGCAATAGTAGTAGATTGCACTTTAGGCCTTGCTGGTCATGCGACTGCTTTTCTTAAAGCTGCGCCTTTTGCAACACTTATTGGTATTGATCGTGATTCTGAAGCACTTTCGTTAGCAACGCAAAGAATGCGCAGCGAAGGTCTCGAGAATCGTTTTATTCCTGCACATGCAGCATTCGATGAGATTGATGAAGTGCTACAAGAAAACAGCATTGACCGTATTGATGCTGCTTTTATGGATTTGGGTCTTTCAAGTTTGCAAATTGACGAAACTGATCGCGGTTTTTCTTATTCTCACGATACAGCACTTGACATGCGTATGGATACGACGCAAGCAACTACTGCCGCAACGATTTTAGCTACTTATGATTCTCGAGAATTAACTAGAATTTTCCGAGAGTATGGTGAAGAACGTTTTGCTTCTCCTATTGCTCGTCGTATTGTTGAAGTTCGTGCTACGGAGCCTATTGCTACTTCGGGTCAGTTGGTTAGCTTAGTTGACTCTGTAATTCCGAAAGCTCATCGCGCTACTGGAAATCCAGCAAAACGAGTGTTCCAAGCTTTGCGTATTGAAGTGAACGGTGAATTAGATAAATTGAGCCGTACTCTTCCTAAAATTGCTTTACATCTTCGTGAGCATGGTCGCTTAGTTGTTGAATCTTATCATTCGTTGGAAGATACAGCTGTAAAACGTTTTATGAATCAAGGATTAACAGTTGATGTTCCTGCAAACATGCCTGTTATTCCTGATGATGCTCAGCCGTTCTTTAAAGCTCTTACTCGCGGAGCTATGAAAGCTTCTAAAGAAGAAATTGTTCATAACACTAGATCTTCTTCAGTTCGTTTGCGCGCTGTCGAATTATGCCGCCCTATCCCGGAGCGTTGGATTCCAAGGCTTGAAGATGAGGCGGCTGGTCGTAAAGCTATAAAAGGAGGTCGCTGACATGGTATTGAACATGCAAAATCGTGTTTTGCGCTCTTCTGCGTCTTCTGCTTCAGCTCCAGCTGGTCGTACTAAAGATAATTCGACTCGTAAAGAATACGTACATAATTCTGCTCCTTCGGTGTTTAACCCATCTCAACGTAAATCTTCTGCTGTGCTTGAACGATTCAGCAAGGTTATGACATGGAGCAATACGCGCAAAGTACCTCTTGTGAATTGCATGATTATTGTGATTTTTATGGTTGTTACGTTGTTGACTTCGCTTCTTTTGCGTACGCAAATGGCAGAGATTTCCTTCGACCAAACTGCAGTACAGATGCGTATTTCTCGTTTGCATCAGGATGTGGAAGCTCGTCAAGCGAAATTAGATACTTTGGAATCTGAACTTCCTGCAAGAGCGCAACGAATGGGAATGGTTCCGCAACAAGGTTCTATTTCTATTGACTTGAGTGATTATGCAGCAAAACGAAAACATAGTCATTCTGAGAAAACTAAGCACGAAAAACAAGCCGATAACTCAAAACAAACTAATAACTCAAAACAAACAAATAACTCAAATAAAACTCAAAAACAAGACCAACAAAATCGTCAATATCAACAGAAAGCAAAACAGGAGAAACATTGATGCGCCACTTAATCAAACAACGTTTCGCTCCTCAGCAGATATTTGCGCGTAAGTGCACCGTAATTGCAATTGTTTTTGCGTTAATTGGTGTTGGTGCAATAGTAAAGCTAAGTTTTATACAGATTATTAATGCTCGCTCAACTGCACAAGCAGCTCAGGCTGAGCGTAGTCGTGTGCGACCAATTCTTGCACGTCGTGGGCGCATACTTGATGCTAATGGTGCTGTGTTGGCTCAAAGTGTTGAGCGATTTAATATTATTGGAGATCCACTTAATGCTCAGGCTTTTGTTCCGACTCCTTGCACAAAACAAACCGAGCATAACTGTCATATGCTTAATGGCAAGCCTGTAGAAGGCACGGGCGCTGTGGCGGTCGCCCGTTTGCTTGCTCCGATTTTGCACATGAGTTCTGTAGAACTTGGTGGAAAACTGGCTGGCGTTGGTCGTTACGTTTTATTGAAACGTAACGTGACTCCTGCAATGAAACGTGCCATTGACGATTTGAATCTTTCTGGGTGTATTTATGCAGAGAACAGTAGTGAACGAGTATATTCAAGCGGACCTATTCTTGGATCTGTTATTGGTGCTGTTGCTAATGCCGATGAAGTTAATCGTAAAGATATTAAAGATCGTAAAGGTGAGGTTGGTGTTACTGGTCTTGAATTTACTAAAGATGCAACTTTGAATGGCGTGGACGGATATCAGCGTTATCAAGGTAATAATGCAGGAAATGAGAAAATTCCTGGTACTGTAACTGAATCTAAGCCTGCAATCAACGGAAGTGATGTTAAGCTCACAATCGATAGCGATGTCGATTGGTATGTTAAAAAAGTTTTGCTTGATGGCAAGAAAAAATATCATGCAACTTGGGGTATTGCAATAGTGCAAGATGTTCGTACTGGCGAAATACTTGCTTTGGAAGATACTGATGAGATTAAAGCTGGAACAACGCAAGCTAAGGTGAATGTTTCTAGAGCTGTAAGCCAAACCTTTGAGCCTGGTTCTATTGGTAAAGCTTTCTCAATGTCTGGAATGTTACAAACTGGTGCGCATAAGCTTACTGATAAATTTGCTGTTCCTAATACTCTTAATAAGAACGGTCAAGCATTCCATGATGCTGTTAGCCATGGTGTTGAGCGTTGGACATTAGCTGGTATTCTTTCGGAATCTTCTAACGTCGGTATGGTTATGGCTGGTGAAAAATATCCGATAGATAAACGCTATGAGTATCTTTATAAATTTGGTCTTGGTCAGTACTCGGGATTGAATTTGCAAGGAGAATCTTGTGGCTTGCTTCCTAGCGTTCAAGCTTGGGATGGTCGTAAGAAAGATACCGTTCTGTTTGGTCAGGGTTATGCTGTGAATGCTTTGCAGCTTACTAATGCGATTGCAACTATTGCAAATAAAGGCGTTAGGTTGCGTCAGTCAATAGTTAAATCCGTTATAGATTCTAATGGTAGAGTTACGAAGTCTCCTCGTCCTGCAGGAACGCGCGTTTTGGATGAAAATGTTGCTGCACAAATGATGAATGCTTTGGAAAATTCTGGTGAGCATTATCACAGATTTGCTGGTGTCGATGGTTATCGTGTTGCTGCAAAGAGTGGTACAGCTGAAGTTGCTGGCGCTGATGGTAAACTTAGCTCTACAATCAGCGACTGGTCGGGTGCTATACCAGCGGATAATCCTCGCTTCGTCATAACAGTTGTTTTGCGTGATCCACAAGGTATTTATGGTGGTATGACTGCAGGTCCACTGTTCAAAACTATTGGAGAATTCTTAATGCAAAAGTATGATATTCCAGCTTCTTCTCCACGCACAAATCCTGTTCCTGTGAATTGGTAGTGTACGCATTACAATGTTGTTATCTATAAAGTAGGGTGTGCAATGAGTGCGGTTGATGAATACTCTAGAATTAGAGTGACGCTAGGTTTTGCTGCAAAAAATTATGGTTTTGAAGTTGTTCCTGCGTTTGCTTCAGAGGTAACTATTACTTCTATTGCTCATGATGTGCGTCATGTGCGTCCTGGTGGATTATTTGTGCCAATTGGTCATATCGATCGTCGTCAGCTTGAAGCTGCACGTGATGCTGGGGCATATGCTGCATTAGTTTCACCAGAATTTCGTGGTGAGGCTGCAGATTTAGGTCTGCCTTTGCTTGTTTCTTCTGCTAATCCAGTTGCTTTGGGCAAGCTTGCTTGTGATATTAATGCAGATCCTTCTTCATGCGTTGCAATATTTGCGATTGCTGGTGACGATGATGATGAGATCCATGCTAATGTTTTGCGATTAGCTGATTTTTTGCATATGTTAGGCAACCCTGTTGGTGTTATTAGTGATGCTGGATCTACTTCATTGCAGCGCGAATTGTCTTTGCAATATCCTTTAAATATTGCAGATGTACAGCATGCTTTATCTGTGTGTGCAGAAGATGGTGCTGCAGCTGTTGTTATTGCACTTAATTCTGCAACTTTAGCTAAGAACGCGTTACAATCCGTCAGTATTGATGTTCTTGGCGTTGAGCAAACTCAGAATGAAAGCAATTCTGGCGCAGGGTCTGATTCTCAATCTGATGCTAAGTCTAAAGATAGTTCTGATACTAATTCTGAATCTAAAGATGCAGCCTCAAATGTGAAAGTTAGTGCAAAGGCATCTTCTTCACCGCTTTACCCGGCATATGCAACCGGCATGAGTTTTTATGCGTTGCGTCAACGTTATGGTTTTTCTGGAAGAGAGCACGCTTATTGTGTTACTAGATCGGCTGAGTCTGACGAATTAGCTGAATTAGCGGATCAAATTGGTGGCAATGATGTGCAGCGGCATCTTTCATTATCTATTGCAATGGTGTTAGCTGCTGGTGTTCGTCGTGGGACTATTAAAAGTGCGCTGCGAGTTTCGCATGAACTGCACTGAATTATGCTGATTTCATTCGAGTTTTCAAATAAATTAATTGCGTGAGTTTTGTTTAAGAGCTTTTAATTATGTGGCTAATTTGGAGGATGTTATGAGTTGTGTTGAAACTTCGTGTGCCAGCAATGCTGAGAGTTTAGATCATGCCGATATGATGCCTATGAGCATAAGCGAAATTGCTAAAGCTGTTCATGGGGAAATACACGAGTTTAATAGTTGTGACACAGATTTAGTTGCAAATTCCGTTTTTAGTGATTCTCGTCAAATCCGTAACGGTTCTGTGTTCGTAGCTATAGTTGGTGAACATGTTGACGGTCATGATTATGTAAAGAATGCTGAAAAATCTGGAGCTGTTGTAGCTATTGTTGAACATGTTGTCGAAGGCACTAATCTCAATCAAATAGTTGTGAATAATTCTATAGAAGCGCTGGGCTTGCTAGCTAAACATAATTTGGAACTTCGCCGCAATCTTAACAAACCTTTCACTATTATTGGTATTACTGGTTCCGTTGGCAAAACAACAACGAAAGATATGTTGAAGGCTTTGTTGAGCACGCTAGGCGAAACAGTTGCTCCTGTTGGATCTTTTAATAATAATATTGGTTTGCCTCTTACTGCTTTGCAAGTTGGCAGTAATACTCGATTTTTAATAGCAGAAATGGGAGCTAATCATGTTGGCGAAATTGCCAATTTAATTCATATTGCTCCTCCGGATCTCGCAATAGTGCTTAAAGTTGGTGTGGCTCATTTAGGTGAATTTGGCTCAGTTGAGCGCATTGCGCAAGCAAAAAGTGAGATTGTGCGTGGGCTTTTGCCACATGGCATAGCAGTATTAAATTCCGACGATAAGCGAGTTTCTGCAATGTCTTGTCTTGTAGAAAATAAGCATGTGCGCTGGTTCGGTAGAAATGTTAAAAACGGATTGCTGGAATCAGCTAGTAAAGATGACTACCAACTTTCAGCTAGTAATATAAAGTTAGATTCTTTTGGTAAAGCAGTTTTTACTACCACTGAACGTAGTAATTCTTCTGATCTAATGAATCATATTGAAGTGCATCTTGCTATACAAGGCGAGCATAATGTTATGAATGCGCTTGCAGCAGCAAATGTTGCTAGATATTTGGGAATGACTTTAGATGATATTGCTTCTGTGCTGTCTAAAGTTTCGCATATTAGCCCGCATCGCATGCAATTGAGTACAGTTTCTAAGAATGACGAGAAATTTACACTTATTGATGATTCCTTTAATGCAAATCCTGATTCTATGAAAGCAGGAATCGATGGTTTGTGCGCCTATGAAAATGATTCTTGTAGTGCATCTTCGAAACCTTTCCGTATAGCGGTTCTTGGTTCTATGTTGGAGCTTGGCAGCAACGAAGATGAATTGCACACAAATATTGGAGAATATGTGGCAAATTCGAGTGTCGATGCAGTTGTTGCTGTTGGTTCAAAAACGGACTCTGACTTAGATAAATTAGCTCACTGTATTGCTCAAGGTGCACGTTCTTCTTGGAAGAATAAACTACTTTCTTCTCACGATGCAGTCTACTTTGTGCACAGTGCGGATGAGGCTGATGATATTGTTTGGAAAATTGTGGCCGAGCATCCGAGTAGTGTTGTGTTATTGAAAGGCTCTCATGCTTCAGGCTTGAGTGTGCTTGCTGAACATTGGGCAAATATTTAACTGCTCGATGCTCAATATAAGTGTGAAATTAATAAATTAAGTATTATAGCAAACGGAACAGTAAACGGAGGTTAAGCGGTGATTGCGCTTATTGTAGGAATTGTGGTGTCGCTCGTAGTTACGATTGTTGGCACGCCTTTGCTTATTCGTTTAGTGCATCGTTTGCACTACGGTCAGTACATTCGCCAAGATGGACCACAATCTCATTTAGTAAAGCGCGGCACGCCAACTATGGGCGGTGTTGTTATTAACTTTGCTGTAGTAGCAGGTTGGGCTGCTTCTGCTCTTTATAGATATGTTTCTGTTGGTCGCTCGCCTTCATGGTCTGCTGTTTTGGTGCTGTTTGCAATGCTTTCAATGGGTTTGCTTGGCTTTATTGATGATTTTGCTAAGGTTCGTAAAAAGCAGAATCTTGGTCTTTCTGTACATGCGAAGTTTACTGGTCAAATTATTTTTGCAAGTATTTACGCGCTTTTGTCATTGCTATTGCCAACTCAATCTGGTATTGCTAGCGCTCAACCTGGAATGAGTTTTATTGAAAAACCATTTTTTGATTTTTCTATACTCGGCAACGGTGTAGGAATTGTAGTATTTATTGTTTGGGTTAATTTCCTTATTGCTGCTTGGTCTAACGCTGTAAACTTGACTGATGGACTTGATGGTTTAGCTTCTGGATCTTCTATGATTGCTTTTGCTGGTTACGCTTTGATTGCTTTCTGGGAAAGCTACCATGTGCGCGGAGGCGGTCATTTCGGATTCTCTTACGCTGTTTCTGATCCTCTCGATTTAACTATTATTGCTGTTTGTGCTGCTGTTGCTTGCTTTGGATTCTTGTGGTTTAATTCGAATCCTGCTCAAGTATTTATGGGAGATACTGGTTCGTTGGCTTTAGGCGGATTATTTGCAGCTCTTTCTATTGCAACTCACACAGAGTTTTTGGCTGTGATTTTGGGTGGATTATTTGTAATGGAAGCTGCAAGTGACGTTATTCAAGTTGGATTCTTTAAAGCTACGCATAAGCGTGTGTTCAAAATGGCTCCTATTCATCATCATTTTGAATTGCTCGGCTGGACGGAAACTAAGGTTGTTGTGCGATTCTGGATGATTGAGCTTATGTTTGTGCTTTCTGCACTTATGATGTTCTACGCCGATTGGGCAGGGCATTCTGGCTTGCTTATTTAATTTCAAAAATTGGAAGGCTTCAATATGAATATTGTCGATGGCAATGAAGTATCTGTTTCGTCTGAATCTACTTGTAAGTCGTGCACAAGCGATAAAGCATTTGCTTTTAAGCGTGTATTAGTTGCAGGTCTTGGAGTTTCTGGTCGTGGCGCAGCTGAGGTTTTGTGCGCTGTTGGATCTGAGCCTGTGACTGCAGACGAAAATAAGCCTGATGCCGATATACATGATTTTTCAGCAATAGACTGGTCTAAAATCGATGCTGTTGTTACATCTCCAGTATTTAACCCTCGCACGCCATTTTTGCAAGAAGCTGCATCGCGCAATATTCCAATAATGAGCGAAGTTGAATTAGCATGGCGCTTGCGCGTACCTTCTCAGCGCACGAATAAACCTGCTTATTGGATTGGCGTTACTGGCACAAATGGTAAGACTTCTACTACAGAAATGACTTCTGCAATGCTAACCGCTTGCGGATTAAATGCTCCAGCTGTGGGAAATATTGGAAAGTCTGTGTCACATGCTGCTTTGGAATGTGAGCATGATGCCTTATGTGTTGAATTAAGCTCTTTCCAATTGCATTTCACTGATTCTTTAGCTCTTGATTGTGCTGCTATTACTAATATTGCTGCTGATCATTTAGATTGGCATGGTGGCATGGAAGCGTACGCTCGTGACAAGTCAAAAGTATTTAATAATGTGCAAAAAGCTTTGGTTTACAATGCTCAAGATGAGCGTGTAAGCAAATTGGCAGATTGTGCACAAGTTGCTGATGGCTGTAAAAAGATTGGTTTTACGTTAGAAGAGCCTAAAGATGGTGAAATTGGCGTAAAAGATGGTTGGATTGTAGATAACAGCGGTGTTGCTGGAGGAACTAAAGGCACTCTAAAACCTATTGTCGAATTGCGTGAGCTAAAACATCTGTGCGAGCCTGATGGCAGTGTGTATCCGCATTTATTAGCTGATGCTCTTACTGCGTTAGCGTTAGCTTTAGGTTTAACTGGTGACGTAGATTCTTCAGTTCGTGCTTTACGCGAGTTTGCTCCTGGAGGTCATCGCATTCAAACAGTTGCGACTTTGATGTCTGAAGATGAAAATCCTTCGCATTGTATTAGATTTGTAGATGATTCTAAAGCAACTAATGCTCATGCTGCTTGTGCATCTTTAGCTAGTTTTGCTAATAATTCGGTTGTTTGGATTGCTGGCGGTTTAGCTAAAGGTGGTCATTTTGAAGATTTAATTGCAAACCAACTTCATGTGATTAAAGCAGTTGTTGTTATTGGAATAGATCAACGTCCAATTGTTGAAGCTCTTCACAGTTCAGCTCCTCACATTCCAGTAACTATTGTTTCACAAGATGGTTCTTGCGCTAAATCATATGATTGCGTTGATGACTTAGTTTGTGAGTATATTGAGAATACTTCGCTTGTAAATCCTGATTCTTCATTCGGTGAGGCTGTTATGCGTCAAACTGTAGAAGCTGCTGGGCGTTATGCTAAGCCTGGTGATGTTGTTCTGCTTGCTCCTGCTTGTGCCTCTATGGATCAATTTGTTTCGTACGCCGATCGCGGCAATCGTTTTGCTAAAGAATCTCAACGATGGGTGCATAATCATGGTATTCAACAGTAATAAGCCTAAAAAGTTTTTGCGTTCATTAGCGTGCAAAGTCTCAGAAGTTATTATGGAAGATCATATTGAAACAGATTCAGATTCTTCTCATTCTTCCCAAAAGCAAAAATTTGAATCTTTTAAAAAATCTATTAGAACTTCAGCAAGTAAAGTAGGCGAGTCCGTAAGCAAAGCAGGAGCGTATGCAAGCAAAGCGGGTAAGGAATTAGGCAAATCTGTAGGAAAGTCTGTAAGTAAGTCCGTAAGTAGTTCTGTTACTAAAGTTGGCAAATCTGTAGGTTCTTCTTTAAATGAATCTGTAAAATTTGTAAAAGATGTAAAGAAGTCGAAAGCTGCGAAACCAGCGAAACCAGCAAAGCTAGCGAAACCAGCAAATACAGTAAAGCCAGCAAATACAGCAAAGCCAGCAAATACAGCAAAGCCGGCAAAGTCAATCAAATACGCAAAATTAGCGCATACTGTATCTGGAATATTTTCCTCGAAAAAAGACTACTCAAAAAACTCGTTAGAGCGCAAAACTCAAGATTCAGAATTAAAGAAATACGTTGGCTTGCGCAGTTTAACTAACCCACTGTGGTGCTTATACGGCATGAGAGTATCAGTGGTTATACTGTCGATTTTCGGCTTATTTATGGTGTTTTCTAGTTCTTCAGTAACTATGATCACCTACGGAATTGCACCTTGGGGTCAAGGCGTAAACCAAACAATGTATTGCGTTTTAGGCTTAATTGGCTATATTTTCGCTTCTCGACTTCCAGTTACAGTTTATAGACGATACGTTGCTGTTATTTACATTATTTCTGTTATTGCACAGTTCTTAACATTTGTTCCAGGTTTACGACGTGAAGTTAATGGTAATGCTGGTTGGATTGCTTTCGGCCCTATGACTTTGCAGCCTGCAGAAATTACAAAACTTGCATTATGTATTTGGCTTCCAGTAGCTTTGATTGCTGCAAAACAAGCATATGAGCGTGTGCAAATGCGCGCGTATATTCCTGTAGCAGCAGGACTTGGCGTATCGTTGTTGCTTGTTATTGCAGGTAAGGATCTTGGTACTGCTTTAATTATTATTCTTATTGCACTTATAGCTTTCTACTTAGGTGGATTCCCAACAAAATGGCTTGTTGGAAGCATATTTATTGCTTGCATAATGGTTGCTCTTTTGGTTTTAACAAGCCAAAATCGTATGCGACGTATTCTTGCTACTTTGCACGGATGTGATGCAAAATCAGCTAAAGGCGTTTGTTTCCAAGCAATTCACGCTCAATATGCAATGGCTTCTGGTGGACTATTAGGCGTTGGCATCGGAAACTCTCGTGAAAAATGGAATTATTTGCCTTACGCTCACAATGACTTTATTTTCGCTATTATTGGCGAAGAGATGGGCTTTTTGGTTGCAGCAGCAGTGATTTTGCTATACGTAATTATTGGTTGGTGCATACTATCTTCAGCATTAAAAGCGAAATCGCAATTTATTTCAATCACATTAATGTGTATTGCAACGTGGATTGTAGGCCAAGGATTAGTTAATATTCTTGTTGTTGTGCAAATACTTCCGGTTATGGGAGTGCCTATGCCGTTTGTGTCCGCAGGTGGTTCTTCGCTTGTTATGTGTTTGGTCGCAATTGGCGTAGCTGATGGTCTTATGCGTTCCAATCCGCAACTTACTATATCGAAGTAGTAAGTATTTACAACTTTTTATAATATGAAAGTTATAACAAGGGTAGTGAAATGAAATTTGATAATGCTATTGAGCATGAAGTGCATATTGTTCTTGCAGGCGGGGGCACTGCAGGTCATGTCAATCCTTTGCTTTCTGTCGCAAACGCTATTAAAAAGCTCAATCCTGAAGCGTTAATTAGTGTAATTGGCACAGAAGTTGGTTTGGAAAAAAGTCTTGTTCCGAATGCAGGGTACGAACTTGACACTATAGAAAAAGTGCCGTTCCCGCGTAAGCCAAATCTAGATGCAATTAAGTTTCCAATTCGATGGATGCGCGAAAAACGCAAAGTGCGAAATATACTAGCCGCTAGAAAAGCAGATATAGTAGTGGGCTTCGGTGGCTATGCTTCTGCTCCAGTATATTCTCAAGCTCATGCGCAGCATATTCCTATTGTGATTCACGAGCAGAATGCTAAATCTGGAATGGCAAATCGCTTGGGCGCAAGTTGGGCTGATGCTGTTGGAACAGTTTATGGGAATACTGATTTGCGCACACGAAAAGGTGTCAAAGTTGAAAGAGTTGGTTTACCTCTTAGACCTGCTATTTCTCAATTGTGTGAAAGATTAGAAAAAGATTATGATTCCGCTCGCGTTGAAGGTGCGCAAAAACTTGGCGTTGACCCTAAACGTCCAATTATTCTTGTTACTGGCGGATCTTTGGGTGCAAAAAGCATAAATCAAGCTGTTGCTGCAGCAGCAGGAGATATTTTAAAACATGCGCAAGTAATTCACTTAACTGGTCGCGCAAAAGCGGAAGAAGTGCGAAATATAGTTGCAAAGCAAGTAGGCGAATCGCAAATAAACGATATTAAACCAGAGCATGCTGGCTGTGGCGATTATCATATTGCAGAATATCTAGAGCGTATTGATTGGGCTTTTGCTTGTGCAGATTTAGTTATATGTCGTGCAGGAGCTGGAACGGTTGCAGAAATTTCTGCACTTGGCTTACCTGCTGTATACGTGCCATTGCCTATTGGCAACGGCGAGCAGCGTTTCAATGCTGAGCCTGTAGTAAATGCAGGGGGAGCAGTAATGGTAAATGATGCTGATTTCAATGCAAAGTGGTTTATAGATGAAGGATTAGCTTTATTGCAAAACAAAAAGCAATTACAAGCTATGCGTACTAAATCTTGGAATTATGGTATTCGTGATGCTGCAGACGTTATGGCGAAGCATATTCTTGAAATCGCAAAAGAAGGCAGAAAGTAATGACTAATCTTAATAGCAATACAACTTCATTTCATAATAATATTGATTTAAACCCAGTAAAATCAGCATTTGATGATTCGCAAACAATTTCAAAATTAGGTCGAGTGCATTTTATTGGTATTGGTGGAGCTGGAATGAGTGTTCTGGCAGAAATGTTGCATGAAGAGGGGGTAAGCGTAAGTGGATGTGATCGCGAAGCAAATGATCACACTCAACGCTTGGAAGAATTAGGTATTGAAGTAGAAATTGGACAAAGTGCTTCACACGTTGAGCATGCAGATGTACTCGTGTATTCAAGCGCTATTAAACCGAGCAATCCGGAGATTATGGCAGCACATGAGCGCGGCATAAAGCTTGTTCATCGCAGCGATATTCTTGCGTTATTATTATCTGCAAAAACTGGCGTGACTGTTGCTGGAGCGCATGGAAAAACAACTACTAGCTCACTTCTTTCTCATATATTAACTGTGGCTGCAGTAGGCGATTTGGCTGATCCAAGCTACGCAATCGGCGGATCTATTCAAGCTGCAGACGGAACAGTTTTAGACGGCGGTCATGCTGGCAATGGAATTGTTATGGTTGCTGAAGCTGACGAATCTGACGGAAGTTTTGAAAAATACAGCCCAAGTATTGCAATCGTAACAAATGCTGAAGCAGATCACTTGGATCATTATGGCTCTAGTGAACGATACAGAGAAGCATTTGTTGAGCACGTAAGTCATGCTGTTAATAACGTAATAATTTGTGCAGAAGACGAAGGTGCTAGAAAAGTACTTGAAGCTATGCCGGATAATATTTTAAACAAAACAATTGCTTACGGTAATTTGGATACTTGGAGCCTAAAAGTCAGCTCGCGCGTACAAAAATTAGCCATGTTCGCAAGTATTGAGCATGAAAATGAGCAAGCTGTAAGTGGTCGAGAAATGTTTACGCTTGTATTGCCAGAAAAAATTTTGGATGAACATGCTAAATGTTCGAATAAGGTGCAAGTTAGCTTGTTAATACCAGGTTTGCATAATGCGCTTAATGCTTCTGCAGCTATTGTTGCTGCAGTATTGCTCGGTATGAATCCAGAAGATGCGGCTCGTAGTGCAGAAAGCTTCCGAGGTGCGTCTCGTCGTTTTGATATTCGTGGATGTGTTGATGGTGTGACAGTTGTGGACGATTATGCTCACCATCCAACTGAAATAGCTGCATTATTGCGCGCTGCTCGAAGAAAGTACACTTCTTCTACTCTTCGCGTGCTGTTTCAGCCTCATTTGTTCTCCAGAACGCAGGCTTTTGCTAATGAGTTTGCAAAATCTTTGGCTCTTGCAGACGATGTAATTGTTACAGGAATTTTCCCAGCTCGCGAAAAGCAGGAAGATTTTCCAAATATTAATGCTGAAACTATTGTTAAAGCTGCAAAATCGCAGAATCTTGATGTAAAAATTGAAGCGGTTGACGATATGCGCGAAGCTGCGTTGAAACTGACTTTGCGTGCAAAATCTGGTGATGTGCTGCTTACAGTTGGTGCAGGAAGTATTACTGCTATGACGTCTGTTATGCTAGAAGCATTGTAGTGCTTTGAAATTAAGCGATTAAAATATAAATAGATTATTACGAGAGGTAATTATGGGTCGCGTGAGGTCAAGCAAATCGTACGATGCTGATGCAAATAATTCGCATCGTCGTACCGTTTCAAGTCTTAATATTGCGCGTACTGAAGAGTCTCGTAGTAATAAATCCAGCAGCATTGCGTCTCGTAGCAGTGCGTCTCGTAGTGCTGAATTGCTTAATAATGAATTGCGTAGTGGTGTAGCTCGTGGTGCGAAATCTAATATCGGAAAATCTAATATAAAAAAATCTAGTATCAAAAAAACGCGTGATGAAAAAATTCATATTTCTAAACCTAGATCTGCTTCGTCGTTGCGCAAAGACCAGCGTTTTCAAAGGCATATAATCAGCCAAAACACATCGCAAATACGAGTAGCTGATATCAATGAAAAAAATCATCAAGGTAAGTTTGTTGACGCTAGACTTTTGCCGAAGCTTGATTTTGTAAGAAAAACTTTAAGTCAAACTTCTGGTTCTCTTGGAATGATTACTCGTCCTAGAATAATTAATTTTCGAGAGCGTTTGAAAGAACGTAAATCTGCTTATTTGCAATTTACTGTTAAACGAATTCTTGCAATTCTTGCAGTGATTGCTTCTGTTTCAGCGATTGTTTGGTTTTTATTCTTCTCGCCAGTTTTTCTTCTTAAGTCTAACGATATAAGTATTTCTGGTTCTAACGAGTGGGTGAGTGAGCAAAAAATTGCTTCAATTGCGTCAACTCAGGTTGGTAAATCGCTATTTTTAGTTTCTTCTCAAGAAGTAATTAACCAACTTAACGATATTCCTGGTGTAACTGAAGCAAAAGTTTCTAAGAATTTCCCTAATGGTTTGCATGTTTCTGTACATGCGCAACGTCCTGCAGCAATGCTCAAAACTCGAGATAGCAATAAATTAACTGCTGTTGACGCTAAAGGTCGCGTGTTAAATGCCGTAGCTCAAGTTCCAACGCAAGGAATACCTGTTATCGAAGTTTCAAATGTGCAAAGAAGTTTGAATAATAGAGCGGTACTTGAAGCTGTAAAAATTGTTAGTTCACTTTCGGAATCTTTGCGAGCTAGAGTTACGAAAGTTAGTGCAAAAACTCAAGATTCTGTCGAAACAGAATTAGGGGATGTTAAAAAAACTATCATATGGGGCAATTCGTCTCAGATTGAGTTAAAGAAAGCTATTGTTGCCAAGATTATTGATGATCCTAGTAAAATTGGCAATAAACGCAGCTTAGATGTGTCTGCTCCTGTGCGTCCAATTCTTAAATAGGGTTTTAAAACTTTATTAATTGCATTGTCAAGATTAGGTGTATAATAGCAATTTGTGTGTGCCAACAACGTGCCTTATGTTATAGGCGTGTTGGTTGGGATATCCCAAGTGCCAAAGATAGCGCGCAGTAATGTGTGGCTGGAGGCGCGAGGGCCATCGGGCCGGTGGACTGTGGCTTTTACTCTTTAACCGATTCTTTGGTTATGGTGTGCTGCAGTGTGGCGGTTTTCACCAAATAGAAGATAACAATGAATCGGAGAACTTAAGTTGCCTACGATTGAACAACTTGTCCGTAAAGGACGTCAGGCCAAGCCGAAAAAGTCAAAGACTTTGGCCTTGAAGGGTAGCCCGCTGCGTCGTGGCGTATGCACCCGTGTATACACCACCACTCCTAAGAAGCCAAATTCCGCGCTTCGTAAGGTTGCTCGTGTGCGCCTCAGCTCTGGTATTGAAGTAACCGCCTATATTCCAGGCGAAGGTCACAACTTGCAGGAGCACTCCATCGTGCTCGTGCGTGGTGGCCGTGTGAAGGATCTCCCAGGTGTGCGTTACCACATCGTGCGTGGCGCATTAGATACCCAGGGTGTCAAGGACCGCAAGCAGGGTCGTTCCCTGTATGGAGCAAAGAAGGCGAAGTAAAACATGTCACGTAAAGGACCTGCAAAAAAGCATCAACTGCTTCCTGATCCAATCTACGGCTCGACCGTCGTGGCTCAGTTGATTAACAAAATCCTTCTCGATGGTAAGAAGTCCATCGCAGAAAACATCGTCTACACCGCTCTTGAGCAGGTGAAGGCAAAGACCGAGCAGGAGCCAGTTTCTGTATTGAAGCGCGCTCTTGATAACATTCGTCCAAATCTTGAGGTTCGTTCTCGCCGCGTTGGTGGTGCAACTTATCAGGTTCCAGTCGAAGTTAAGCCTGCTCGCGCAAACACTCTTTCCCTCCGCTGGCTTACTGACTTCTCACGCGCTCGTCGTGAAAAGACTATGGCTGAGCGCTTGGCCAACGAAATTCTCGATGCCTCCAATGGCTTGGGTGCTTCCGTGAAGCGCCGCGAGGATACCCACAAGATGGCAGAAGCAAACAAGGCTTTTGCTCACTATCGCTGGTAATCCACAAGATAATCGGTATCTTAAAGAGCTAAGGATAAGAATATGGCACAAGATGTGCTTAACGACCTGAATATGGTTCGTAATATCGGCATCATGGCGCACATTGATGCTGGTAAGACTACTACCACCGAACGTATTCTTTACTACACTGGTAAGAACTACAAAATCGGTGAAACTCATGATGGTGCTTCTACCATGGACTTCATGGCTCAGGAGCAGGAGCGCGGTATTACTATTCAGTCTGCTGCAACTACCTGCTTCTGGAAGCGTCAAACTCATGACGTTGATGACCGCTATCAGATCAACATCATCGATACCCCAGGTCACGTGGACTTCACCGCTGAGGTGGAACGTTCCCTTCGCGTGCTCGATGGTGCTGTAGCAGTTTTCGATGGTAAGGAAGGTGTGGAACCTCAGTCTGAAACCGTGTGGCGTCAGGCTGATAAGTATAGCGTCCCACGTATCTGCTTCATCAATAAGATGGATAAGCTTGGCGCTGATTTCTACTATTCCGTCAAGACCATCAAGGAGAAGCTCGGTGCAACTCCACTCGTTATTCAGCTTCCAATCGGTGCTGAAAACGACTTCGTTGGCGTTGTTGACTTGATTCGTATGAAGGCTTACGTCTGGAATGACGTTAAGGACGATATGGGTGCTCACTATGACACCGTTGACATTCCTGAAGATTTGCAGGAACGTGCAGAACAGTATCGTGCTGAACTTATGGATCAGGTTGCTGAAGCTGACGATGAGCTGGTTGAGAAGTACCTCGAAACTGGCGAACTTACTGAAGAAGAAATGCGCGCTGGTATCCGTAAGCTTACCATTGAGCGTAAGGCATTCCCAGTAACTTGCGGTTCTGCATTCAAGGATAAGGGTGTTCAGCCAATGCTGGATGCTGTTGTCGACTTCCTCCCAAGCCCAGAAGATGTTCCATCTATTAAGGGCTTCAAGCCAGGCGACGAATCTGTTGAAATTGACCGTAAGCCAGTTAATACAGATCCATTCGCAGCATTGGTATTCAAGATTTCAACCCATCCATTCTATGGCAAGCTCGTGTTCGTGCGCGTTTACTCTGGCGAAGTAAAGCCAGGCGATTCCGTGTACGATTCCACGAAGTCCAAGAAGGAACGCGTTGGTAAGATTTTCCAGATGCATGCTGATAAGGAAAATCCTGTAGATTCAGCTGAAGCTGGTAACATCTACACCTTCGTTGGTTTGAAGAACGTCAGCACTGGTGATACTTTGTGCGACGAAAAGAACCCAATTTCTTTGGAATCCATGACATTCCCAGATCCTGTTATTGAGGTTGCTGTGGAGCCAAAGACGAAGGCTGATCAGGAAAAGATGAGCTTGGCTTTGGCTAAGCTTTCTGACGAGGATCCTACATTCCAGGTTAAGACCGATGAGGAATCTGGTCAGACTTTGATTTCCGGTATGGGCGAGCTTCAGCTTGACATTATCGTTGATCGTATGCGTCGTGAGTTCAAGGTCGAAGCGAATGTTGGTAAGCCACAGGTTGCTTACCGTGAGACGATTCGTAAGGCTGTTATGAACCAGGAATACACTCACAAGAAGCAGACCGGTGGTTCTGGTCAGTTTGCAAAGGTTTTGATGAACTTCGAACCTCTCGACACAGAATCTGGCGAAACCTACCAGTTTGTCAACGAAGTTACCGGCGGTCACATCACCAAGGAATTCATTCCTTCAATCGATGCAGGCGTGCAGGAAGCTATGGAATCCGGCGTTTTGGCTGGCTTCCCAGTTGTGGGTGTAAAGGCAACCGTCACCGACGGTCAGACTCACGATGTCGATTCTTCGGAAATGGCCTTCAAGATCGCAGGTTCCATGTGCTTCAAGGAAGCTGCTCCTAAGGCTAATCCGGTAATTCTCGAACCAATTATGGCTGTCGAAGTCCGTACTCCAGAAGAGTACATGGGCGACGTCATGGGCGATTTGAACTCTCGTCGCGGTAACATCCAGTCTATGACTGATGCCACTGGCGTGAAAGTTATCGACGCCAAGGTGCCGCTGAGCGAAATGTTCGGCTACATTGGCGATCTTCGTTCCAAGACTCAGGGCCGCGCAATGTTCACCATGCAGATGGACTCTTACGCGGAGGTCCCGAAGGCCGTTTCGGACGAGATTATTAAGGCTCAGCGCGGCGAATAAAGCGCACGCTACTTCGGTGTTTTCTGTCCCCGGTCAACGCTAGAATTTCCTACGTTGACTGGGTTCTGGCACCGAAGTGGCACCTAACCCAGAAACCCAGTAATATGTAGCGAAAGACCTCTCACAAATGTGTGAGGCAAACTACGAGACGTCCAGGAGGACAAACACATGGCAAAGGAAAAGTACGAGCGTACTAAGCCGCATGTTAACATTGGTACCATTGGTCACGTTGATCACGGTAAGACTACCTTGACCGCGGCTATTTCTAAGGTGCTGCATGGCGAGTATCCAGATCTGAACCCTCAGTATGACTTCGATCAGATTGATGCCGCTCCAGAAGAGAAGGAACGCGGCATTACCATTAACATCGCACACATCGAGTATCAGACCGCTGAGCGTCACTACGCTCACGTGGACGCTCCAGGCCACGCTGATTACGTGAAGAACATGATCACCGGTGCTGCTCAGATGGATGGCGCAATCCTCGTGGTTGCTGCTACCGATGGTCCTATGGCTCAGACCCGTGAGCACGTTTTGCTCGCTAAGCAGGTCGGTGTCCCGAAGATCCTCGTTGCTTTGAACAAGTGCGATATGGTTGATGATCCAGAACTTATCGACCTCGTCGAAGAAGAGGTTCGTGACCTCCTCGAAGAAAACGGCTTCGATCGCGACTGCCCAGTCATCCGCACCTCTGCTTACGGTGCTTTGCATGATGACGCTCCAGATCACGAGAAGTGGGTAGAGACCGTCAAGGAGCTCATGAAGGCTGTTGACGAGTACATCCCAACCCCAACTCACGATCTTGACAAGCCATTCTTGATGCCAATCGAAGATGTGTTCACCATCTCCGGTCGTGGTACCGTTGTCACCGGTCGTGTTGAGCGTGGTAAGCTCCCAATCAACACCCCAGTTGAGATCGTTGGTTTGCGTCCAACTCAGACCACCACCGTTACCTCCATCGAGACCTTCCACAAGCAGATGGATGAGGCCGAGGCTGGCGATAACACTGGTCTTCTTCTCCGTGGTATCAACCGTACCGATGTTGAGCGTGGTCAGGTTGTGGCTGCTCCAGGTTCTGTGACCCCACACACCAAGTTCGAAGGCGAAGTTTACGTCTTGACCAAGGACGAAGGTGGCCGTCACTCGCCGTTCTTCTCCAACTACCGTCCACAGTTCTACTTCCGCACCACCGACGTCACCGGCGTTATCACCTTGCCAGACGGTGTTGAGATGGTTCAGCCAGGCGATCATGCAACCTTCACTGTTGAGTTGATTCAGGCAATCGCAATGGAAGAGGGCTTGACCTTCGCAGTTCGTGAAGGTGGCCGTACCGTTGGTTCCGGTCGTGTGACCAAGATTCTTGCCTAGTATTTTTTCTAACTGAAAAATATTAGCTAAGGCTTAATAAAGACCCCGCGAGGAAACTCGTGGGGTCTTTTGTTGTATGTGCTTGTTTTATCAGCGCGACGACCTGCTTGAGTGCTGCGATTTAGCGCGCGAAAGCAACTCGGAGCGCCGAGCTTGCTCAGGGTTGAAAGCACAGTGTGCTTTCAACGCAAGCGAGGTCTGCCTTCGTCAATAAAAAGACGAAGGCAGGGCAGATTAGTGGGGTAGTGTTCTCTTGTTTGGAGTGTTTTGGTGGGTTTGGAGCTCCAATCGCGGGATTTGATGCTCACGTTGGCGCGACGACCTGCTTGAGCGCTGCGATTTAGCGCGCGAAAGCAACTCGGAGCGGAAACTCGCTTAGGTTGGAAGTCCGGGGGACTTCCAACGCGAGTTTCGTAAGCGAGCGCGTTACCCGCGTGAGCGCCACTGTTTTTTCGTTACTGGTGCAGTTTGTGTTCTGCGTTAGTGTCTGTCTCTGGTAGGTGATTTGAGAAGTGTGTGAGAGATGGGTGTTAGTAACGCTCGGCACTGTTAACGCGTTCGCGTTTGGAGTACAGAGAGCATAATAAAACCCTGCCAAATACTAATCTGGCAGGGTTAAATAGCTAAGCAACTAACACACGTATGTTAGTTTTAGTATTGCTAATCTCTATTATCTCCAAGCAACTCTAGCAAGTAGATGAACATGTTAATGAAGTCCAAGAACAGCTGGAATGCGCAGAAAATAGATACTTTCTTAACCATTTCAGGCTGATTTTCATATTGTGCAAGTAATGCGCGAGTTTGCTGAGCATCGTAAGCTGTTAAACCTGCAAAAATAACGATGCCAATTCCAGCCATAAGACGCATTGTTCCAGTATCTTGCCCAATAAACGAAATAATAATTTGCGCAACAACGAATACAAGTAATGCAACCATTAAAATTGGACCAGCTTTAAGCAAATCCTTTTTTGTAGTAAGTGCAAGCATTGTCAAGCACAGGAAGAATCCTGCAGTTAAAGCAAATACTAATGCCACAGATCCAAGGCTAAATACTTGAAAGACTGAGCTTAAAGTAAATCCTGTTAAAGCAGCATAAGCATAGAACAAAACTCGTACTGTTGTCTCACTCATTTTCATTAAGCGTGTTCCAAGAACAACTGCTATCACAACCTGAGCAATTGCCAACATTATCCAACCCCATCCGCGGGTTGCAAACATAAATCTAAGCCAGAAATTACCGCTCTGAGTGAACAGTGCCACAAGAGTTGTAACAATCAATCCAAGCGTCATTTCGCCATAGGTGCGTCCTACTGAAACTCTTTTTGCTTCTTCAAAAGCATATGTTGCCTGAGTGTCAATAACCTCAGGAGCACCGCTTCTGTAATAATCTTGAGTAAAGTTTGTCATTATTTCTCCTTAACAGCTATGAAATAAAACGCTGTCAAGACAACGTTCTCACATAATTATAATTAAAGCATCTGGGAAAATGCTAAAAAAATACAGCATAATTTATACGTTCGTACAATAAGCTGGTTTTAATCTTGCATAAGATTACGCCTAATATGGCATAAGCTTGCGCTTCGTATTTATATTATGCCTTACTATTAGGTGCTTCTTCAACTTGAGGAGCACCATTAATATCGCGGTGAATACCTTGCATTTGTGTTTCAATATTTTGCAAGCTATGCGCGCAATCGAGCAAAGTTTGAGAGTGCTCAGCCAACTTTGCATCCGGCAAACCGGCTTTGTATCTTAAAGCGTGCTCCAAGCTAGCCCAATAATCCATAGCAATAGTTCGGAATTGCACTTCAACTGGCGTGTAGTGTGCTCCAGAAGACAAGAACACAGGAACTGCATAAATTACGTGCAAACTGCGGTATCCATTAGGTTTTGGATTCTTAATATAATCCTTAACTTGCAATACTTGAATGTCTGTTTGTTTAGAAAGATATTGCGCTACAGAATACACATCGTCGCAGTAGTTGCAAATTACGCGAATTCCAGCTACGTCGAAAAGATTATCGCGTATAGAGCGTGTGGAAATATCTAGATGACGCCTTTGCAGTTTCTCAAAAATTGAGTGTACTGATTTAAGACGACGCTCCATGTGATGAATTGGGTCGTGAGAGAACCGCACCTGAAATTCGCTATCTAGAATCTCGAGCTTTGTACTTATTTCGTACATTGCTCCTTCGTAAATTTGCATCATGTTTACAAATTCGTCGATTTGGTCTTCAGGAAGCATAAGCGAATTAGTTTTGCCGCATTGGGAGCAATTTTGTTGGTTTTTTGTATTGTCAACATTGCTGCTAACGTTGCTGCTTTCATTAGCTGCTTCGTTGCTATGAAGACGCGCATAGAGTTCTGCTGCGTTTACGCGGTTATGACGATCAAGTATCACGTCTTTTAATAATACTATAAAAACTGCTAAACGTCTGGGAGTGCGTATGTAAATGTAATATTCTTTGCAAAGCGTGATATAAATATCTTAGGTAATTGAGCGCAAGCAAAATTTAGCAAAGTATTTTGACGAGGAGTGTATTTTGTCTGAAAATAAGCAGGATAATATTCCTAAAGTAATTTCAATAGTTGGTCCTACGGCTTCAGGCAAAACTAGTCTTGGTATTGCGCTTGCGAAAAAATTAGCTGAGCGTGGGATTCGTGCGGAAATCATCAACGCAGACGCGTATCAAATGTATCGTTACATGGATATTGGCACGGCTAAGGCGAGTGCGCAGGAGCAGGCGGAAGTACCACACCATTTGCTTGACATAATTGATCCTGAAGAAACGATGACGGTTGCGCGATTTCAAGTTTTGGCCAGACAGTGTATTAGTGAGTTGCAATCGCGTGGTGTGAGGCCGATTTTAGTTGGAGGATCGGGATTGTATGCTCGTGCTGCTGTGGATGATATTACATTTCCAGGCACGGATGAGTCTATTCGTGCAGCTTTGGAGGAGCGCGAGCGCAAAGAGGGAGCGAGTGCGCTGTTTGATGAGTTGCAACAAAAGGATCCGGTTGCTGCGGCTCATATGGATGCGCGCAATCCGCGACGTACAATTCGCGCGCTTGAAGTGATTGAGCTTACGGGAAAGCCTTATTCCGCAACGCTTCCGAAGTATAAGTATGTGATTGATTGCGTGCAAATTGGCTTAGATTTGCGTCGTGAAGATTTAGATAAGCGCGTGGATTTACGTACGCAAATTATGCGTGAGCAGGGTTTTGTGGATGAGGTGCGCGCGATTCGAGAGCGATTGGGTGTGACTGCAGCTCGTGCTCTTGGCTACCAGCAGATTATGGATTATTTGGATGGCGTGTGGAGCGAGGATGAGGCTTTTGTGGATATTGCACAAAAAACTCGACGACTTGCACGCAAACAAATGGGTTGGTTTGGTAGGGATGCTCGCATCCACTGGTTGGACGCGTTGCGACCGGATCTTGCGGAAGCTGCGCTCGCGATTGTTGATGATGCGGATGCGGGGGAGTTTGATTGCGATAGTTCTGACGCTACTGAGCACGTTACTCAGCATCATCTCGGAGATGCTTTTGACGCTTAATTTAAGCCTTGGAAACATTGGGTTTTGCTACAAAAAACGCCACTGTGTGAGCAGTGGCGTTATTGCGTTTGTGGAGTCGCGGGGAATTGAACCCCGGTCCGGTGACCGTACCCTCGGTCTTCTACGTGCGTAGTCTGCTGGCCGTGCGGCAGTTTTTCTGCCCCCATGTTATCGCAGACAATTCATGGCGAGCATATCTACAGTAAAAGTCCCTGAATTGCCCTGCAGCCCAGCAATTCAAGCAAGTCTTCTCATGACGTTCAGCACCACTCCGAAGACGTGAGTGGGTGAACGGAGCAGCTGCTCACTGGTTAATCCTGGCGCGAAGCTCAGGCAGCGAGAGCGAACTCAGTGCGATTAGATTTAGCACTTATTCTTTTGCGAAAGGACGTTTACGAGTGGACTTTCGCATTCTCGGCACGCTTCCCCGCGGCGAACAGATCGCCGTCGAAACCGATCGACCCCTTTTGATTTTTCAAACAATCGTTGCGCTAGAGCACACGTTTTTATATTGTATCATATTTTAATGCGACGAATTGCTTGAGCGCTTATTTCTCACGGAATAGCAGTTTGCCTAACGCATGATGATATGGGCGCCCTCACTGAGCTTATTCCTAACGGCATAGTCGTTCGGATGATTTTTTTTGGGGGGGGGGTATTGATTAGTATATTATTAGTTAGGTGATTTTATTTGCCAAGTGTAAATATGAGTTGTAGTTGATTTGTAACGAATAAAAGATTATAACAAATGTTTATTTTATGCCCGTATACTGTATTCATATATAATATATATGAAGATTTATAAGTATGCGCGATTTACTTGAAAATGGTTGGAGTGAGGAGAAATAATGGCAGAGCGTAAAGATTTATATGGTGATATGGCACCAAGAAGAACACTTCGTAAGGCTCATGCAGTGAAGCGTTCTCGTGCTTTGCGTAAGGGAGTTGCTGGAGTTGCTGTTGCTTCAACTTTGGCAATGATGCTTCCATCTGTTGTGGCTTCCGCGCTTCAGCCTACTCAAAAAGATATTATCGATGCGTCTAATACGACGCAAAAATGGGCAAAGGTAAAGCCTGATGTAGATGAATTGAATATGCAGCGGTGGGGTGCTGGCGTACTCAATAAGGGTGCACAAATTCAAAAGTTTGTAGAGCTTGCGCGCCATGATGCACGAATGCAAAAGTTGCGTGAAGCACAACAGCGTGAGATTGAGCAGCGTGAAATAAATAAGAGTGAAGCAAAGCAGCGCGAATCGCAACAACACGAAGTGCAACAGCGTGATGGAATTGACTCGCAGTTAGGTAGTTCTTCAGAACAGGTTAATTTCGGACATTCTTATGCAGTAAGTGCGCCTGCGCCAGTGCAGCCAGTTCATCCAGCAGTAAAGCCAGAGTCGACTCCAACTTTGAAGCCGACTGCAAAGCCAGAATCAACGTCAACTGCAAAACAAGATGCAAAGCAACCTGCAGAAACAAAGCAGCCGGAAGCAAAGCAACCGGAAGAAAATGCTGGTGACGTTAAGCCTGCTGAGGTTAAGCCAGGTGAAAATAAGCAGCCTGCACAACCAGCAAATACGCAGCCTGTAAATACTGAAAGCGCAAAGCCTGCAAACGAGCAGAATACAAGCGAACAACCTTCAAGCACTCACGCAGAAAATACGAATGCGGCAAGCGATGCAAATACGCCAAGAGTGCGTGTTCGTAGGTCTGTTGAGAGCGGCGATGGTGCTTCCGACGGGAATAGTGTAACTACTACAACAAGTGCGCCTGCAACCTCGACTGCACCGTCTGCAAATAATGCGTCTGCAGCTCCGACTGCGAACACTGTAGATAATACGACTGCACCGTCTGCTCCTGCACCTTCAACAGGTACAGCGTCTAACGCTGGTGCTGGAACTACAGCGAAACCAAGTACAGAAAATACAACTGCACAAGGTGCAAATGCAAACGTCTCAGGCGAAGAGAAAAGCACTACGCCTGCTTCGAACAATGAGCATCCTTCACCTGCTTCTACATCGAACGCTGGCACAACAACTAATAACGCAGCAACTGATCCAAACAGCCAGGTAATTAAGCCGAATGAGCAGCATCCAACTGCTGAAAACACAGAGCAAGCCAACGAACAGGTACAAACCGACAAAAAGCCAAAAGCTACGTATAATTTGAAAATTCGCTATACGATTGGTGGTGCTGCGAATAAGCAGCTTGTGCAGCCGTATGAGCTTACAATTGATCAAGAAGACTTCGATAATCTAGGCAAAGATGGCAAGTACGAGTACATTGAGCTTCCAAAGGCTGCTGGATACCGTCCGTCCGTATATCACTCCGGTGATTACCAGTACTACATTAAAAACAGCGAAGACAAGTTTGTTATTGACGACGGTACGGATGCGGATGCTAAGCGTTACTTGCGTTTAAGCAAGAAGCTGATTACTGATTACGCTGTAAAAGAAAGGTCGGCTGTTGGAGGCAATAACGGCGCTCAAGCTCCGCAAACTTCGTCATCTCAAACAACGACAACTACGCAATCTTCATCGTCTGCTCAGCCACAAGCAAAAGACGGTATTCAGTACTACGGCGAGTTGAATATCAACTACGCTCCTAAAACAGCTAAGTACTATGTGCGTCACTTGGTGCAGGATCTCGATCATAAGGATGAGTTTCACGATGCTCCAAATCTTGGCGTTGGTAAGACTATTGAAGTAACTTACAAAGATGGCAAAAAAGAACGTATCCACGTCACTGAAGTTACTGGCACTGTTGGTTCAGATGTGAGTGCTGTAGCTCTGTACATTCCAGGCTACGAGCCGGAGCATAATCTTATTAGCTCGCCGCTTTCGGATTCTGAAGATGAAAAAGATAAGCTAGTTTTGAACCTTCGCTACTACCGTAAGGCGTATGAAGTTACTTACGATTCTGCTGGCGGCACGGATGTTACTGCTCAAAAAGTGTATTACCAGCAAGATGTGCCACAAGTTACGAAACCAACTAGGCGAGGTTACACTTTTAAAGGATGGTCTTTAGTAGATCCTAGCAAAGAGAGTGATCCGCTTTATGCTGAGAATACTATTGTTTCTCTTGATGACTACAAGATGCCGGATCACAATGTGCAATTCCGCGCTAATTGGGAAGCGAACAATACTACTAGCTACCGCGTGAACGTGTGGGTGCAAAAAGCGGATTTGGTTGACAAAGAGCATCCGGATTCGCTTGCAAACTACGACTTTGTTGGTCTTGTTGAGCGCAAGAACGTGAAGACAGAGAGTGACGTTGCGCTTAATAAGATGAATGATGCCGGCGTTGCTAATGATACTAGTAAGCTTAATGGTAAAAACGAAGATAATTATGTAGAAAACCCAGAGCTTGGCTTAACGAAAGAAGAGTTGCAGGGCACGAAGGATAAGAGTTACAAAGACGGCTTAATTTCAAAGTTCAACTGGATGAACGATACGCCTGTAACAAGCTTAGACGGGTATGATACCGCGAATCCTGGTGACGCTTCAAACAAAGGCAAGGATATATTCACACGCTACTTCCATGTGAATAAGGAGCTTACTAAAAAGCTTAACACTGAGCAACATGATTTTGTGCCGGGTCACCCAGATTTAGGCAAACGTAGTAAATCGCAGCTTTGCGCGAACGACTTAAACAACACTCTTAACTTAGTTTACGACCGCAAGACTTACGAGCTTATTTTTGCTAAGCCTACTGGCGTAGATAGGGGTAACAATGCTGCTATAAAAAGAAAAGACGAAAGCGGCAAAACAACTATTTATTGCTATGCTGATGGTGGCAATTGCTCAACGAAGTATGATAGCGAAAATGAAGATAACGATGGCAACAAAATTGACCATAAGGGCTACCGCGTAAAAGTTCGTTACGGTCAAAAGCTTACTGATATTTGGCCTGATATAAATGAATTAGATTTTAATGAAGAAAATATAGGCTCTTTAGGATGGCAGCTTGGATATGCAGGTGAAGTGAATTATCGTGACACTCCTCCGTATCGTTTTACTATAAAAGAATTTGCTGATCCTAAATTCCGTGTACAAGGTAATAATCAAGCGCCTAAAATTAGTGATGACCCTTCGAATCCTAGTGCACAGCAATACGAGCTAAAAGATAATCAGCGTCTGCTTACTGCTGATATCAGTAGTAAAAGTGCGCCTATACAGGTGATTATTAGGAAGCAAAGTATTGCGTCTGCTAAAAACGGTGGCGATGATATAGGCGACAATGATTATGAGCTTTCAACTGATTCATATAGCAAAGATGATACTGACAATTCGGGTTATTTATATACAGCTCCATCTATTGCAGGTTTTAATCCTGCTAATGGTTATGATAAGACAAAAGTTGGTGATTCGTTAGATTCATTCGACTTTGAAGATAATCGGGAAGAGTGGTATAACGAATCTCATGGTCATGGGAATTGGGATGATTTAAGTGATGATGAGAAGAATGCTTTTGCTAAAAAGTATCATTTAGCATTTCGAAAGTATAGGGGCGTTCCAGTAGATGAACAAGAAGATTATTCTGGTGATGCAACTGAATTTGAAACTAACAAACTACTTGAATTTAGGTACAACCGCAAGTCGTACGATGTGCAGTTTTATAATGCGGATGGCAAGGCTATAAAGGACGGCAATGGCTCTGCTAAAGAGAGCCTGCCGTTCGAGTATAGTTTGACTAAGCGCGGCAAAAAAGATTTGACGGGCGAAGACAAAGAGCTATACGGAAACGATACATCTTATGATGCTTCTGTAACTAAAGACGATGCCGGTAATACGTCTAAGCAGTTCGACGGCAAGTACACTTTCACGCTTAATAACAAGACTTACTCCATCGTTCGCCCTGCTGATTTGCCAGAAGACTATGTGTTTAAAGGCTGGGCTGTTGATCAGGCTGGTACTCAGTTTATAAATGGCGAAAACAAAGATATTACAATGCCAGTCAACGGCATTAAGCTTTACGCTGCGTGGGGTCTTCCAACTGATATTCAGCACACTGTAACGTTTGACTACCATATGCCGAAAACCGACGACAACGGCAATGAAATAAGTGGCTCCGACGTAGTTACGGAAAAGAAGTTCCCTCGCTACCATGTTATTGACGAAAAGAAGATAAGCACCCCAACGCGCAAAGGCTACGACTTCTACGGCTGGGAGATTAAAAAGAACGGCACGACTTTGCCGTACGCTTTTGGCAATAAAGTAGTAGAAGATATAAAGCTTGATGCAGTGTGGGTTAAGGATACTCGCTACAACGGTACTTTTAAGCACATATTCTTAAAGCCAGGCGTAACGTTTGCTGACTATAAGAAAGAGGGTCTTTCAGACGCAGAAAAAGCCGCGATGGTGGATCACGTTTCTACTCAAACGGTTTCCGGCTTGCGCGAGCATTTGCGCTACAATGCGGAAGCAGTCTACAGCGACGAAACGCACTTCCCAGATAAGCAGTTCACGAGCTTTGAAGCCTCGAGTGATGAGAAGCAGAATACTGGCGAGTTTATTTACCAAACGTACAATACGCGCAAGTATAAGGTAAAGTATATTGATCAAAACGGTAAGGAGCTTCTTCCAGAAAGCGAAGTCAGCTCTGTAAACAGAAAGTACGACGTAGTATTCTACAAGCCGATTGAAGGCTTTATGCCGGAAAGCACACAGCAGAATATTACTTATACTACTGATAGCGAAGGTAAGCAGACTAGAGAAGATACATTCATCTTCAAATATAAAGACGTTCGCGTACTTAAACGCAATGACGATAAGCAAGCTCGCCCAGATCACTACACGCGCTACGTGTTCAAAGTGGCTGATGGTCAAGACTCTATGGGCAGCGTTGTTGACTGGCAGAACAAGGATGTAGCTGACGGCTCTGTTCTTGTGTACGACGCAATTAAGGGCACAAAAGCTTATCAAATGCCACTTCCAACAGTGAAAGCAAAGCCTGGATTTGAGTTTGTTGGTTGGACTTCAAAAGTCGGTTCGTCTGAAGTTGGCTCGCATACGCTTCAGTATTCCGATGGTGTGAATCGCTTGCCGATTCGTTCCGAAGAGCAGAACAATCCTGAGGTAATTTACACTGCTCACTTCAAGCTAAAGGCTCCTATTGCCGCAGCTCCGCAAGTGCTTAAGCCAATTGAGAAGATTAGTACTGGAAGTAGTGATGATGCTAAGAAGCTTATAACGAATTCTTATGAGTATCCAACTGGTGCTACGTTCAGCTTTGCGCCTGGCGAAAAGTTTGACAACACTCCAGGATTACACAAGATTAAAGTGCAAGTGCATCTTGGCAATAACATTGCTGAAGCTGAAGTGCTGTACCGCGTGCTGCCGGATTTGGTGTACGCAAGCGAGTGGGATAAGTTTAAAGCTACTGACTACGGCAAAGCGCATATTGACGAGTATGCGCCGATTACTTTCACCGGCAAGAATGATGAAGGCACTATTATTGGTCACGATGGAGATAATGCCAATCATCCTGCTGGTGAAAAAACTACGCTTACTGCGTACGTTTATAAGGGTAAGGAAGTTAGAATCCGCGTGCCGCAAGCTTTCGGCAATGATTACAGCGACCAGCATTACCACTACGTGTTTAAGGGTTGGGCGACTAATGTTGTAAAGCCGACTGCTGAAAATCCAAAACAAGAGCAGACGTTTGACATAAATTCAAGCGACCGCTACAAGAAAGTAAATTTGCAAGACGGCGTAACTTACCACGCTATTTACAAGCGAATCGACTACTTCTCCAGCTCGTCCGACAATGGAACAGTTCCAGAAGATTCTGTAGTTGCAATCTTCAAGCCTGCTCCAGGACGAAAGTGGAAGGACGGCACAGACGGCCCTAAGGTGTTCTACGTAAAGAAGGGTACTGATCTTTCGCAAATTCCTTACAGTGCTAGCGACCAGACTAGTGCGTTGACAAGGCTTCAAGAGAACCTAACCAATGCTAAGGGAACTTGGAATCGAAGCAGCATGATTAATGGCAAAGAAGAAGTAACGCCTATAGATGATGTTTCGAATTGGAAAGTTGATAAACCATTCCAAGAGTTCGTGGCAGATCAAACCCCTTGGACAGAGCCAGCAGTGCAGACTGATTACTTGGTCGCTGTGCAAGATAAGCCTGACACGCTTCCAAAGTTAACCGATTTTATAACTAATATGTCTCAGCTCAAAGCAGATGCTGCTGTGAATAATGGCATAGAAGACATAAAAGTCGAATATGATTTGCCAACTGAAGCTGAACAAAATAAGTTAAAGCAGAAGATGCTTAAGAAGCCTGCTTTGTACACTGTTCCTTTGAAAGTTACAGTTAAGTATAAGGATGCAGCAGATTACAAGACTTATAGACTTGTAGGACGCTTAAAGGTGCTTTATCAGTTGATGTACGATAAAAGCCTACCGAAACCAGATAGTACTCAGCCTTCACATCAGCCTGGTGATACTAATCCTCTTACTGGTGTTGCTGCAGAGCGTGATCTTGTTCTCAATAAGGATAAGTATGTTAAGGTCAACTTTATAAATGCCAATCAAGTTGATCATAAAGATCAGGGCAGCCTTGATAAAGATACTACTAAGCTGTACTACGTTCTTAAAGACGATGTTACGGGCGTAAAAGCTCCGCAAGCTGTTGGCAAGGATTATGACGCTGATGGATACCATTACGTGTTCAAAGGCTGGAGGAAGCTCGAGAATTTTGTTGATAATGATAATTCTGATGCTCGTTCGCGTGCAAGAAGAAGCTTAGCAAATCAACCTGAAATTCCTGTCACTACTTTGATGGTAAGTGAACCAGCATCTGCAACTAGCGTTGATGTGCAAAACGCGAATGGTGAAAAGTTGTTATCGAATGATGAGATTCGTAAATTAAAGTACTCTGAAAACACTACATACCAAGCAGTGTATGAAAAGGTGATGAACATCATCGACGCGAAGAGTAATGAGAAAGTTCCAGATAACTACGTGCCGTATGTGTTCTTACCAGCTTTCGGAAGAAAGTGGGATGATGGATCATATAAACCGAAAGTTATCTACTTTAAGTCCGATAGTACTAAGTATGATGATGACGTTGCTGGAAAAACTAATGAGTTGAAGAACCGTCTTAAGGGCTTTAGCAAGTGGGAAGTTTATGATGCAGGCAACAAGCCTGTTCCTGAGAATGACACAAACGACAATAGGCAAATTCGCGTATATGTAGCAAATCAGATTGCTGATATGCCTGTGAATGTATCTCAGTTTGTTAAGAGTGTTGGAGATGAAGTTCCTGCTCCTGATGAGCTTGTGTCTGGTGTTGATCCTAATAACCTAGAGATTGCGGGCATGCACGGTGCTGGTGTAGTTTATTCTTCCGGTGCAAATTCTGTTCGAATTGCGAAGCCTGGAATTACTACCGTTAGAGTGAAGGTTGAAACATCTGATCCAAATAAGAAGGGTGCAAAGATAGTACGTTATGAAAATGTACCTATTCAAGTGCTTCCGAATGTGATTGCAGAGCGAGATTTGCCTTCAGCTGGCAGCCAAGCAGGAAAGTTCATTTTAGAAAACTACACAAAGGTAACGTATGTAGCTGGCAATGGCGGAACTATGCAGTCACCAATGCATACATACTGGGTGCGTAAAGATAGAATGTCTGAAATAAAGAATTATATTCCAGACGTTCTTGCTAACAAAGGTTACATATTCAAGAATTGGAATGAAGTATCTTACTCTAAACATATTGATACCATCTATAACAGTGCTGATAACCACAAATCAACTGATATTGAGCGTGAAACATTAGCTAAGATTGCTGAACGCTATGGCATGTCGTTTACAGCTAATGTAATCCGCAAATCTAAGAATTCTACATTTGCGGCTATAAAGAATATTCTTGCTGAAGCTATAAATAACGAGAATATGAGTTATGAAGCAAGTCGTAATAGATTGGCTATTGTTGCTGAAATATTAGGAAAGTCATATACGGCAAAAATAATTCGTAATTCACAACACTCAACTATTGAAGCTTTGAAGAATTTACTTGTGCAAGTTGGTATTACTGACGCTGATATTGCAATGGTATTCCCAGAAAGCGAAACCATTATTACTGCAAACTTTGAGAAGATGGCTCCTATGAAGTTTAAGTTTAGTGGTTCTGCTTGCGAGGGTGTTTTAACGAACTTCAGATTGCAAAACATGACTGAAGGAGATGTTAATAACACAACGGTTACAGTAGACGGCAAGAAAGTAACTATTAACGAGTTAGTTGCTCAAGGCTTAACTTCTGTAAACGGCATTAACGCAAATTGCGCTGGTACTGAATGCAAGATTTCTGGCACGCCTAAGATTGTTGACGGCAAGCCGAAAGTTGAGCTAACGTTTACTACTACCGACAAGTATGGTCGCGAAGCGGAAATTACTGTTGAAATTGATGTGATTTCTGAGAGCAAACCTGCTCCAACGCCTGAACGAGCTATTCCTTCTCTTGATTCTTATACTTCATATGACGTAACTATTGAGAATGAAAAGAAGCAAGAAAAGGATGTAAAAGAAACTGCTGGAGCAAAGCCGGAATTAGCTAAAACTGGTAGCAATACGGTTTCTTCTGCATCCGCTGGTATTTTGTCGGCAGCAATCGCAGCAATTGGTCTTGCGGTGGTAAAGACTGGCAAACACCATCGCAAGCGTCGCAATAATAAATAATTTATTTAAATTTGGAGCGTTTGAATTTTTCATGCGCTCCATTTTTATGCGGATTATAAGCGCGTCGAGGGTGGTGACTAGAATTACGAAGGTTCCGGTTCACGCTTAGCTATTGGGGCTTTGCGACCCGGGTCGCCCGAATTCCATAGGAGACATTATGAAGCAGGGTATTCATCCCGACTATCACGCAGTGCAGGTTACCTGCTCTTGCGGAAGCACTTTCGTAACTCGTTCTACCGCTGATGGCGATCACATGACGGTTGACGTGTGCTCAAAGTGCCACCCATTCTATACCGGCAAGCAGAAGATTCTCGACACCGGCGGTCGCGTGGCTCGCTTCGAGAAGCGCTACGGTAAGAAGACTAAGTAGCTTTTGTGACGCCAGCCCTGCTTTCGTGTAACTCGCGGAATCGGGGCTGGCGTTTTATGTGCTAAACATGTGTGTTTAATATTTAACATTTAAATTTTTGATTTACAATCCGCGTTAAGCGTGACTACAAAGGAATATGATGGCTGAGTCAGTAGAGGAACAATTCCCGGCAGCAGTTACCGCGTTAGAAGAGTATCGCGATATTGAAAGTCGTATGGGAAGCCCGGAAGTTGCGTCAAATCCGGACGCTATTCGTAAGCTCGGTCGTAGGCACGCAGAACTTGGATCAATCGTAAACGCTTACCTAAATTACAAACAGCTTTGCGACGACTTTGAAGCCGCAAACGAAATGGCAAGCGACGATCCAGATTTCGCTGAAGAAGCTAAGCGCTTAGAAGAGCAGATTCCAGCAGCAAAAGAAAAGCTTCGCACTGCATTAATTCCTAGGGATCCGGATGATGCGCGCGATATGATTATGGAAATTAAAGCTGGCACAGGCGGCGAAGAAGCGGCTTTGTTTGCTGGCGATTTATTGCGTATGTACATGCGTTACGCGGAAAAGCGCGGCTGGACTACCGTAATCCAAAGCGAAAATTCAACGGAACTTGGCGGCGTAAAAGACGTGCAGCTTGCGATTCGAGCAAAAGGTACGCCTGCTCCAGAAGATGGCGTGTGGGCAAGCATGAAGTATGAGGGCGGAGTGCATCGCGTGCAGCGAATCCCAGTTACGGAATCGCAGGGACGTATTCAAACTTCCGCAGCTGGCGTAATCGTGTTCCCAGAAGCAGACGAAGATGACGACGAAATCGAAATCGATCCAAAAGATTTGAAGATCGACATTTTCATGAGCTCCGGCCCTGGTGGGCAGTCCGTGAACACTACTTATTCTGCGGTTCGCATGACACATATTCCAACCGGAATTGTTGTTAGCATGCAAGACGAAAAGTCGCAGATTCAAAACCGTGCGGCAGCCCTTCGCGTGTTAAAGTCTCGTTTGCTCGCTATGAAGCACGAGCAGGAGGCAGCAGAAGCGGCGGATATGCGCCACTCACAGGTGCGTTCGCTCGACCGCTCTGAGCGAATCCGCACGTACAATTTCCCAGAAAATCGTATTGTGGATCATCGCACGAATTACAAGGCTTACAATCTTGATCAGGTTCTTGACGGCGATTTGCAGCCTGTTATCGACAGTGATATTCAGGCGGATGAAGCTGACCGCTTAGCGCAAGCCAAGTAAGTCAAGTAAAATTACTGAAATAACCAAGCAATTCTTAAAATGCAAGAACTTTTGCGAGTTTTGCGCGATGCTGTTAAAAAGCTTGATTCTGCAGGCGTGGAGTCAGCAGAATATGATGCACGCTTGCTGCTGGCTCATGCTTGCGGCGTAAGCTTAGCTGAGCTGAACAAGGCGCTAATACTTGGCGATTTAACCGATTTTTCGCAAGATTATGCTAGTAAATATAGCGATTTTGTATCTAGGCGTGCTTCTCGTGAGCCGTTGCAGCATATTGTTGGTCGCGCGCCTTTTCGCTACTTGGATTTGCAAGTTGGTAAGGGCGTTTTTGTGCCGCGGCCGGAAACGGAAATTGTTGTTGAAGCTGGATTGGATTGGCTTAGAGAGTCTGGTATTAGCAAGCCGACGGTAGTCGATTTATGCGCCGGATCGGGCGCAATTGGATTGTCGATTGCGGCGGAAGTTGCAGACGCGCAAGTATGGGCTGTAGAAAAATCTCCTGAAGCTTTCCAATATTTGCAAAAAAATTTCGAAGAAGCTGCAAAAAAGTGGGAAAATATTCAGATTTTCAGTCGCTATCATGCCGTGCTTGCAGACGCAACCAAATCGCATATTTCGGATTGCACGCCGGAACTTCACGCAATTTGTGGCAAAGTAGATTTAGTAATAACGAATCCGCCTTACGTGCCGGAAAGTCAAGTGCCAGAACAGGTTGAAGTGCGAGAGTATGATCCTCCGCTTGCGCTTTATGGCGGTTCTGCGGACGGCTTGCTTATTCCGGAGCAGATTATGCGTGCGGCTTTTGCGCTGCTTAAGTCTGGGGGAGCGATGGTTATGGAACACGATATTTCGCAAGGGGATGCGCTTAAAAAGTATGCGGAAAGCGTAGGTTTTTCGCGTGCGCGCGTTGGAAACGACTTAACTGGCAGACCGCGGTACACTTTTGCGGAAAAGTAAAATTTTAATCAAAAATAAAACTTGACTCAAACAGAATAAAATAAGCAAAATAAGCAAAATAAGCAAAATAAGCAATAAAAGAGGCAAAAATGAGCAAAATTTGCAATATCAACGAAGAATCCCTGCAAATGGCAGCGCAAATTATTAACGAAGGCGGCGTAATCGTAGTGCCGACTGACACCGTGTACGGCGTTGCTTGCGATCCATTCAATGAAGCTGCTGTTGCAAAAATTTACGAGCTTAAGCGCAGACCGCGCACAAAGGCGCTGCAAATTTTAATGAGTGGAGTGGAAGATTTAGAAAAACTTGGGCTTTATTTGCCTTCTCCGCTGGATATTCTAGGCAAAAAGTTCCTTCCGGGCGGATATTCTCCGATTGCGCGTGCGAAGAAGGATTCAGTTGCTTCAAATCTTGCAACGCTGTGCAAAACGAATGAAACTGATGCTCAAAACGATGCGAAAACTCAAGCAACTCAAGGCGTGCGCGTGCCGGATTGCCCTGAATTAATGCAAATTTTGCGAGTCACCGGTCCACTGGCTGCTTCTAGCGCGAATCGCAGCGGTAACGAAAGTGCAGACAGTGTAGAAGAAGCATTTGCAGCTTTCGGCAACGAAATTCCGCTGTATTTGAACGCAGGCCCGACTTGCTCGCACGTGGCAAGCACGGTAGTTGGCGCGGATTCAAGCGATAAAGACGGTATTGTGATTTTGCGCGAAGGTGTGATTTCGGAGAGTGAAATTCGTAATGCGTTAAGTGAGTAAGTTTATTAACTTATTTCTGGTACTAAATTTCTGGTACTAACAAATCGCTACAATCAAGATAAGCAAGTGAAAAATTTAACAAACGCTGCTAAACCCAACGAAGTAATCGCATAGCAAAGGACGCATTTATGAGGGTATACCTGTTTATTGCAGCAATTGCAGGCGGTGCTACGTGGCTTATTATGCCTCTTGTTCGTCACCTTGCAATTCGTATGGGTGCTGTTGGCAAAGTTCGCGCTCGCGACGTGCATACTATTCCAACGCCACGTATGGGTGGTGTAGGTATGCTTTTTGGTTTCGCAGTTGCGATGGCTTTCGCTAGTTCTATGCCATTTATTTCCGGGCTTTTTGCAGGAACGCACCAACCGTGGGTTGTACTAGCAGGAGCCGTTATGATATGCCTGCTTGGGGTATGCGACGACATTTGGGATCTAGATTGGATGCTAAAGCTTGCCGGTCAGCTGCTTATAGCTGTTTTTGTAGCGTGGGGAGGGTTGCAAATCGTAACTTTGCCGCTAGGATCGCTCGTAACGGCATCTCCAAGCGTGTCAATCGCAATAACTGCAATACTAATCGTTGCTTCAATTAATGCAGTAAATTTTGTAGATGGGCTGGACGGACTGGCTTCTGGAATCGTTGCAATCGGCGGCATTGCCTTCGCAACATACTCATACATGCTTGCGCGCACGTCGCCATCCTACGCTTCAATGGCAACTCTTATTGACGTTGCAATGGTAGGTATGTGCGTTGGATTTATTATGCACAATTGGCATCCAGCAAAACTTTTTATGGGTGACTCAGGCTCCATGTTAATCGGCTACTTAATTACTTGCGCGTCGATTATTATGACCGGCCATTTGGATCCTTCCGCCGTTCATACGAGTATTTATTTGCCTGTATTTATGCCGATTTTGTTGCCGATTCTTGTGCTGTTTTTGCCGGTTCTTGACATGTGCTTGGCTATTTTTAGGCGTGTTGCTAAAGGGCAGTCGCCAATGCATCCGGATCGCATGCACTTGCATCATCGCATGCTGCGCATTGGGCATTCTGTGCAGGGTGCTGTGCTGATTTTGTGGGGATGGGCTGCGCTAATTGCGTTTGGCTCTATTATGATTTTGTTCTTTAAAGCTGTGTATGTGCTTG
The DNA here is from genome assembly GCF_049244215.1 of Gardnerella sp. DNF01159. Lineage (NCBI taxonomy): Bacteria > Bacillati > Actinomycetota > Actinomycetes > Bifidobacteriales > Bifidobacteriaceae > Gardnerella > Gardnerella sp. DNF01159. Next base: position 430,653 of record NZ_CP058387.1, read on the forward strand.
TTGGAATGATTCTTGCTGCTGCGCTACTTACTGTGCTCACAATGATGCCGTACTTGCGTTGTCGCCTGCCCGAACTTCGCAATTCGTAACAACTGCTTAATTTTGTTTTTCTTAATGTGGCGTGGCGCTCAAAACGTGCGAGTACGCTCGCGCTATAAGCGCTCGCTACGAAACTCGCGTTGGAAGTCCACTGGACTTCCAACGCGAGCGAGTTTCCGCTCCGAATTGCTTTCGCGCGCGCTGTGCTGCGCTCAAGCATGTCGTCGCGCCCGCGTTTGGAGGGTGCGTTTCGGCAAACGTCATAGCAAAAACGTATAGTAACCCTATGGCTACAACTGATATGAACACGGAATCCGTGTATGCTCCTGTTCCACCAATTTTCGAGAAGCTCGGTCTCGCTTATGACGATGTCCTTTTGCTTCCAAATGAAACTGATGTTATTCCGTCCGAAGTGGATACTTCCACTCGTCTGACTCGCGAAATTACCATGAAAGTACCGACTATTTCGGCAGCTATGGATACTGTTACCGAGTCTGATATGGCTATTGCCATGGCGCGTAACGGTGGTATTGGCGTGCTTCACCGCAATCTTTCTATTGATGATCAAGCTGCGCAGGTTGATATTGTTAAGCGCAGTGAATCCGGTATGATTACCGACCCGCTTACTGTTCACCCAGATGCTACGCTCGCCGATTTAGATAAATTGTGCGGGCGTTTCCATATTTCTGGTCTTCCGGTAGTGGATAGCGAAAATCGTTTAGTTGGTATTATTACCAACCGCGATATGCGTTTCATTGCTTCCGAAGACTACGATCGCTTGAAAGTTAAGGACGTGATGACGCGCGAAAATCTCGTCACCGGTCCTTCAAATATTTCTAAGGAAGATGCTCACCGCTTGCTTGCGGATAACAAGATTGAAAAGTTGCCTTTGGTTGATGCTGAAGGTAAGCTTACAGGCTTGATTACTGTTAAGGACTTTGTGAAGACTGAACAGTATCCGGATGCTACTAAGGATGATCAGGGTCGCTTGCGCGTTGCTGCTGGCATTGGCTTCTTGGGTGATGCTTGGCAGCGTGCGTGCGCTCTTATGGAAGCTGGAGTTGACGTGCTTGTGGTCGATACCGCAAACGGCGAGGCTCGCTTGGCTCTCGACATGATTCGTCGCATTAAGGCAGATAAGGCTTTCGACGGCGTGCAAATTATTGGCGGAAATATTGCAACTCGCCAAGGCGCACAGGCTATGATTGACGCTGGCGTTGACGCTGTAAAGGTTGGCGTTGGTCCAGGCTCTATTTGCACTACGCGTGTTGTTGCAGGCGTTGGCGTGCCTCAGCTTACCGCAGTTTACGATGCGGCTCAGGCTTGCAAGGCTGCTGGAATTCCATGCATTGCAGACGGTGGTATTCACTATTCCGGCGATATTGCTAAGGCTTTGGTTGCAGGCGCGGACACTGTTATGCTCGGCGGCACTTTGGCTGGATGTGAGGAAGCTCCAGGCGAGAAGGTTCTTCTTCACGGCAAGCAGTACAAGCTTTACCGCGGCATGGGCTCGCTTGGTGCAATGGCTCCTCGCGGTAAGAAGTCTTATTCGAAGGATCGTTACTTCCAGGCAGACGTTACCAGCTCCGACAAGGTGGTTCCAGAAGGCGTTGAAGGCGAAGTTCCATATCGCGGTCCGCTTAACGCTGTGCTTTACCAGCTTCTCGGCGGCTTACACCAGTCAATGTTCTACGTTGGTGCGCACAATATTAAGGAAATGCAAGAGCGCGGCCGCTTTATTCGCATTACTGATGCTGGCCTTCGCGAATCTCATCCTCACGATATTGTGATGACTGCAGAAGCACCAAACTACAGCGGTTTCCACAACTAAGTCGCGTATAAATCGCAAATAATTTTGCACTAAACGGCGAAAAGTTACGCAAGTTACTCATAACTTGTCTGCTTTTCGTCGTTTTTAATACGCGTCTCGTCGGCGGGAAGATGTAGGCTTGTGGGTTCGAAAAAATATTAGGAAAGGAACGAAAATGGCTGAAGCTAAGGAAGATCTTACTTTTACGCCGGAAGAATCGCGCTTAATTTGGATTGATTGCGAGATGACTGGACTCGATATTTTCCACGACGAATTATGCGAAGTATCTGTAGTTCCAACCGACTTTAATCTGAAAGTTTTGGACGACGGCATTGATTTAGTGATTAAGCCAAGCGATGCTGCTGTGGCTCACATGAACGATTTTGTACGCAATATGCACACTTCTTCTGGGCTTGTTGACGAGTGGAATAAGAACGGTTTGCCGTTAGAAGAAGCGCAAAAGCAGGTTGTTGAGTACGTAAAGCGTTTCCTGCCAGCTCGCGGAAAAGCGCATCTTGCTGGAAACTCAGTTGGTTCTGACAAAAAATTCCTCGACCGTTACATGCCAGATTTAATGGCAAATCTGCACTATCGCGTAATCGACGTAAGCACGTTGAAGGAAATTTCACGCAGGCTTTACCCGGACGTTTACCGCAATAAGCCGGCAAAACACGGCGGTCACCGCGCGCTCGCGGATATTATTGAGTCGATTGATGAGCTTCGTTACTACCGCGATATGATGTTCGTTCCAGCTCCAGGCCCAAGCGAGTCTCAAGCAAAAGCCGGTGCGCAACACATTGAAAGCACGAGCTTGCTTCGTGACTATGAGCGTCGCGGAGAGGCGCTAGAAGACGTAAATTCCGCAGAAAAGCGCGACTACTAAACACAACGCTACTATTAAATAAAGCGCGACTACTAAACGCAATAAAAGGTACTGCCAATGAAGCAATCCGAAGCCTTAACCATAATCAACGCTGGCGCGAGCGCGTTCATTACCGGTGCTCCGGGTGCAGGTAAAACCTACGTATTAAACGAAGCTATTCGCGCAATGCGAAAGAACGGTTTAAGCGTTGCTGTAACTGCCTCTACCGGTATTGCGGCAACGCACTTAAACGGTCAAACCATTCACTCGTGGAGTGGAGTTGGAGTTTCAAACGCGCTTACGGATACGCTTCTTAAAACAATTAGAGCTAGGCGAGGAAAGCGCATAAAAGCCACGGACGTGCTCGTGTTGGACGAAGTTTCTATGATTCACGCGTGGCTTTTTGACATGGTTGATGAAGTTTGCCGGAAGGTGCGCAAAAATCCCGCTCCTTTCGGCGGGCTTCAAGTAGTTATTTCGGGCGACTTCTTCCAATTGCCGCCTGTTAGCACTTCTATGCGAAATCGTGATGTGTTCGAGCCGAGCCCGGAGTTTATTTCGTCGCGCGAAAAGTATGCTGCAGCTGGAAAAAATCCGGAAGGCTATATTACGGAATCGTTTGCATGGGACGCTTTGAAACCTGTTGTGTGTTACTTAACTGAGCAACATCGTCAAGACGACGGCAAGTTGCTAGAAGTTTTGACGGATATTCGTAGCGGTCTCGTGAGTGACGACGATAAGCAAGTGCTTGCTAGCCGCCTTGGTGAGTATCCGCAAGATGACGAAGTTGCAGTACATCTTTTCCCAACGAACTCGCAAGCAGATGGCTTAAATAATATGCAGCTTGCGGAAATTAATGCTGAGCCTCACGAATTCGTTGCAACGGAAGCCGGGCCTAAAAATCTTGTTGATCGCTTAAAAAAGAATATGCTTGCTCCGGAGCGTTTAGTTTTGAAGGCCGGAGCTGCTGTGATGGCGTTGCGAAACGATCAGGAAAAGCAGTACGTAAATGGCTCTGTTGGGCGTGTGTTGCGTTTTGCGCCTGAATCTAAAGGCGGCTGGCCGATTGTTGAGTTTGAAAACGGCAATATTGTGACGCTTAAGCCTGCAGCGTGGGAAATGACGGACGGTGAGACTGTACTTGCTAGCGTAAATCAAGTGCCGCTTCGTTGCGCGTGGGGAATTACGATTCATAAGTCGCAAGGTATGACTCTCGATAGTGCGGTAATGGATTTGCGTAGAACTTTCGCTCCTGGAATGGGATATGTTGCGCTTTCTCGCGTGGAAAATCTGGGCGGTCTTTATTTGGAAGGTATTAACGATCGCGCGTTTAGCGTTTCGGCGGATGCTGTACTGCTAGACGGATCTTTGCGTGAGGCGTCAAGGTGCGCAAGTGAGCTGCTTGCTAGCGATGGGGCTTCCGCGTTTGTTGCTAAAAAAGCAGATGGTGATTTTGCGGATCAGCAGGAGTTTAGTCTTTTTGAAAATGCCGGTGATGGCGTTACGGACGAATTTTCTTTCGACGACGAGTTTTAATATTCTATAAGCTTTTGCCTTGTGCACGGCATAAACTACTCACACCTGAGTCGTTTTGGTCGCTTTGTTATATTTTTGCACGTTATGATTTAATCGAGTATTACTTTTGTTGATGCGTGTAAACAAGTGTTTATGTCCTCATGCGCAAATAGATTGGAACGCATGAATTCCAATGTACTTCGTATGTCTCAGCTATTCCTTCGTACGCTGCGCGAGGATCCTGCAGACGCGGACGTGACTTCCGCAAAACTTATGCAGCGCGCAGGCTATATTCGTAAATCTGCACCAGGTGTGTGGACTTGGCTTCCGCTAGGACTTAAGGTTTTGAACAAGGTTCAGGCGATTATTCGCGACGAAATCAACGGTATCGGTGCGCAGGAAGTTCACTTCCCGGCACTTCTTCCGCGCGAGCCTTACGAGGCTACCAACCGTTGGGAAGAATATGGCGACAATATCTTCCGTCTTAAAGATCGTCATGAGGCTGACTATCTTCTTGCTCCAACGCACGAAGAAGTTTTCACGCTCCTTGTTAAGGATATGTATTCTTCTTACAAGGATTTGCCTGTTACTTTGTACCAGATTCAAACGAAGTATCGCGACGAATTTCGCCCGCGCGCTGGTCTTATTCGCGGCCGCGAGTTTATTATGCAGGATGGTTACTCGTTCTCGATTGACGAAGATGGTTTGAAATCTGCTTACGTTGAGGAGCGCGCTGCTTACGCTCGTATTTTCGACCGTTTGGGCATTAAATACGTGATTGTTCACGCTGTTTCCGGCCCAATGGGTGGTTCTGATTCCGAGGAATTCTTGGCTCCAATGCCAATTGGTGAAGATACTTTTGCGCTCGCACCTTCAGGAAAAGCTTGGAATGTTGAGGCTCTTACCACTCCAGAAATGCAAGATGTTGATTACTCAGCAACTCCTGCAGCGCAATCTCTCGAAACTCCAGACGCTAAGACGATTGAAGCTTTGGTTAAGGTTTCTAACGACTTGCATCCGCGTAAAGATGGTCGCGAATGGCAAGCTTCCGACACTTTGAAGAACCTTATTATTGCTGTTAAGCACCCAGCTGATGCTGAAGGCGGCGAGCATGAGGAACCATGGCGCGAAATCGTGGCGATTGGTATTCCAGGGGATCGCCAAGTAGATATGAAGCGTCTTGAAGCTCAGTTTGCTCCTGCAGAAATCGAAGAAGCAACTGAGGATGATTTGAAGTCTCATCCTGAGTTTGTTAAGGGCTACATTGGTTTTAGCGTATTAGGTCCTCAAGCTCGCAAAGAGGGTAGGGGTATTGCAAATCCTGTCCGCTACTTGATGGATGCTCACGTTGCAAAGGGAAGTGCCTGGATTACAGGAGCTGACGAAGACGGAAAGCATGTTTACAACGCTGTTTACGGTCGCGATTTTGAAGCTGATGGTGTTGTTGAAGCAGCCCAGGTTCGCGATGGTGATATGAGCCCAGATGGTTCCGGTCCGTTGAGCTTCGAACGCGGTGTGGAAATTGGTCAAGTGTTCCAGCTTGGCTTAAAGTATTCTAAGGCTTTGGGCTTAAGCGTTCTTAACGAAAATGGTAAAGCTGTGCCAGTTTGGATGGGTTGCTACGGTATTGGCGTTAGCCGCGTGATCGCATGCTTGGCAGAAACACATCACGACGACGCTGGTCTCGCATGGCCTATGGCAATTGCTCCAGCTCAAGTTCATGTTGTTGCAACAGGCAAAGATCAAGTTGCTTTCGACGCTGCTGAAAAGGTTGTTGAAGAGCTTAGTAAGCAGGGAATCGAAGTAATCTTTGACGACCGTCCAAAGGTTTCTCCAGGCGTAAAGTTTAAGGATGCTGAGCTTGTTGGCGTACCGCTGATTGCTGTAGCAGGTCGCGATACCGTGAACAACGGTACGATTGAAATCCGCGATCGTAACGGCTCAAATGTTGAAGCAGTCCCAGTTGACGAGGCTGCTGCTCGAATCGTTGAGCGCGTCAGTGAGCTCTTAGCTTAATTCATTGTCTTAAAAAATTTGCTATCTGCTTTTACGAAAAACGTGGGTGTATCTTTGTATATCCCACGTTTTTTGTATATGTTTTATGTACAAAAGTAGATTTTCATATGATTATGTTATTGTGTCCGCGAGTGTATCTAAAACTTACATTGTATATTGTGAAAGTGCCAGTTTTGTAAGAATTACAATTAAGAAAAACTTTTTTCGCATTATATTTTTCTTAAATACTGCAAGTATGGAAAACTTCATGATTGAGTTCGGTATTAGTATGCTTGATTACATTATTTTTTACAGTTATAAGAGTTGTACAAGCATAGAATGTAAACTGTTGAAGATGAAGTAATGTAGCTATATCAGTTTTCCATACGAAAGTAGTTATATTATAATGTTATACCCAGATTGAAAGGATGAAAATAATGAAATGCAGTAATTGTGGTGCAGAATGTTATGGTACAGTATGCAAGCAATGTGGAATGAATTTCGAAACTCATAAAATAGAGTTACTTCCTACTGCGGCACAAACGAACTCTGCTACCCCCCCCCTACATCTTATACGCAAAATTATGCATTTCCAGCTTATCCGGGTAATGTAGCAGCTTATCAGAAGCGTAAAAAACCGATTTATCGAAGATGGTGGTTTTATTTACTTGTAATTGCAGCTATCATTTCAATTGCTAATATTGCTATGCATAGAGATAAAACTATTAATTGGGATGAGATGGTTTTGAGTGCTCAGTTGCCCAAGCCTCCTTCTGATAAAGGTGATGTCATTATTAATTCTGCAGATGAGCTTGATGTTGATATTAAAGACATTTCTGCTAAACAATATAACGATTATACTGTAGATTGTAAGACGAAAAAGGGTTTTACAATTGATGCGGAATCTGATTCCTCAGGATATAAAGCCTACAATAATAAAGGTTATAAATTAGATTTGACCTATTATGAGTCAAGTAAAGAATTGAGTATTCATCTTAATAAGCCGATGGAAATGTCGTCTATTGTATGGCCTTCTAGCAAAGCTGCTAGTCAATTGCCTGTTCCAAAGTCTACTATTGGTAATTTCATTTCAGACAGTGACGATAATCTGAATGTGTATGTTGGTAATACAAGTAGAGAAGATTACAATAATTATGTGAAGGCTTGTGCTGATAGAGGTTTCAAGGTTGGATACGACAATTCAAAGAACAGGTATTCTGCTAAGAATGATGCAGGGTGGGATCTTTCGCTATCCTATGAGGGGAATAGCGTAATGAATATAATGCTTTCAGCTCCAGATAATAATTCTGGTAGTAATGATAATAAGAAGTCAACTAATTCAAAAGATTCATCAAATAGCGCAGAATCTAAGTCTGCTAAACCGCAGCAAAATGATGCTAAATCTGCTAATGGTTTGCGTAGTGATTTTAAGGCAGCTATGGATAGCTATGAATCAACTATGAATGAGTATGTTGAATTCATGAAAAAGTATAAAGCTAATTCAAGTGATGCTGAACTTATCTCGGAATATGCAGATTATATGCAGAAATATGCTGATATGACGGATAAATTCCAAAGTTGGAAGAGCAATAATCTCAACAATGCAGAGTTGTCATATTATCTTGCTGTTCAAGCTAGAGTCACAAAGAAACTAGCTGAAGTAGCATAAATAGTATCAGTGTTTCTCATTGCTGTTTTGTAATAAGAAATAGTAGAAATTAGTTACCACTGTGTTCTAGTTTCTACTATTTCTTAACTATAAATTTAATTTGTATAGATAGAGAAATCTTACATATTAGAAATAAATATTAAAATTTTGAATAGGGAGTGATATATATGAAAAAGTTCAAAATTCCACAAATTGTTAATTTTATTTTTATCTTGATTGGTTTATTAGGTTTGTGGTTGCCGTATGCAACTTCTACTAATGAGCAAAAACAATTTATACTTAGTAATCCTGATGCAATTGCCATTGGTGCATTGAATATGAAATATAGAGATATGATTGATTTGTCTATGATAAAATATTTTCGGTTTTATTTGTATATAGTGAATAATCCCAAAAAAATGATCTTTGCGCGCACTGATGTAATGATTGATTTAGTTCTTATTAGTATACTGGCTGTTTCTATACTTTTTATTGTCTTATTTACTCTATTGAATAAGCCTATTGGTAATATTGTCTTTGCATTCCTTATGCTTGGTGCTTCGCTTATTATGAATTATGATATGGTAAGTCGTGGTGTTATTCCTTCGAAAAGTTACACATATGGAATTAGTTACTATCTTTATGTCATACTTGCGATAGCAATTATCATTTGTTCAATAGCTAATATTGTTGTAAATAAAATAGATAAAAAGAAAATTATAAATAGATATTAAATTTGTGAAATTTGCCGCCAGGAATACTACTATTCTTGGCGGCATTATTGTTTATCGTGGTGCGTGAAGTATTATTTACTTTCTTTAGATATCAGCATCACCTCCATATTCGTCGTCCGTGCTGTCTGAGTGAGAGTCAGTACGTTCTATTTTTTCGTTTTGTGACTGATTGCTGTCTTTCGTCTGCCCATTTTTAGCGGAATCAGCGTTTCGCTTTGTAAATTGCGTAGTTCCGCGATTTAAATCGTGCCCAATAGCAGAAGCTTCCAAAATTACGCGATTATAATCGTTTCCATCTTTTGTCCAGCTTTCTGTACTCAAATTGCCATATACAACGATTGCATCGCCTTTATGAACGCTTTTTAGCACGTTTGAAGCCAAAGTCCTATACGCTTTCACAGTCATCCAAGTAGTTGGACGCTCATGCCATTGCTGTTCGTCGTTGCGGTAATATGATTGCGTGCTCGCGATTCGTAGCGAACAAGCCGGAGAATTTTCACTTCGCCCAAAGTTTACAGGCTCAGCGCCTACGTATCCACTAATAGTCACGGTCGACTGTTGTTGTGCCATATTTCATAGTCCTTTCACAAATGGACTGCAGCCATTTCAGCCCCGAAATACAGAGCCATCATTGCCTCTGAGCTTCGCAGCCACGAGGAAATGCCGCAGTAATAACAACTATGAACTTTGCGCAACAACTTTGCCAGCAAACTTTTCTATTGTGGTTAAAACCTAGGTTTTATCCACAATGTAATTGATCTCTTGACTACAGCAAAATATTTAGTAAAAGCTCAACAATTAACTGTGCATACGTAATCATTCCTCATTGCAGGGTAGTATTGAGCAAACGTATTGAAAATATTGAATGCAGTGAAGAAGATATTTATGGTGGAAAATAATCAGCAATATGCAAAGCATAAATCTAATATGCGCATAAGTTGGGTTAGTATCCTTGTTATTTCGGCTGTATGCCTAGCTGCGTGTGCAATATCGCAAAATTTTGCTGATTTTACTTTAGAACATTCTAAGGCGTATCATCAGGCATATAATCGCGAATATCATCACGAATATCATCAAAATCCAATAATTCAAACAACTAATTCTGCTTCTGCTGCATCTTTTATTCAGTCAAGTAATGTAGCGCGTTACGTTCTTTCTTCTATTCGAAATGCAAGATCTAGGCTTTACGATGATCGCAGCACGTATTTTAATGGCGTTCCTTTGCAAGATTACGTGAGCCGCTACGGTCTTACTAAAGAAGCGTATGTTAATAATATTCAGTACGATTCTGCAAATGAAGAGGATGCTTTCCGCCGCGCGCAAGAAACCGCTCAGCATGGGCAGTTTGGCCATTTTGGCCCAGATGGTGTGAGCGAGCCTGATTACACTGGGCGAAAGGCGTGGGGTGAAAATTTAAGTTGGGGTGTGGATCTTGCTGGTTCTATGCAATTGTGGATTCAAGATGAAGAGTCGGCTTTGCGCGCAACCGGCGGAAGTTTTAACGAAGATAATGGACATTTGTATCAGATTTTGAATCCTAACAATATTTCTTTCGGTTACGGAGAGGCTTCGGGCGGCCCTTATGGTGTTGTTGGAGCGTTGACACTGTCGGAATATAACGGTGATATTGATTATCCGGATGGAAAGATTGGCCCAGAATCTCCCGAAGAGCAAAAAAGCGTGCTGAAGAGGAGCGAAAAAAGAAGGAAGAGCAGAAGCGTAAAGACGAGGAAGCTAAGAAGAAAAAACCTTTGGCTAAAAAGAAGCATTTGAAGCATAAGCATCATAAAAAGTTAGCGAAAGCTATGAAGAAAAATGCTTCAACGTATAAATTTATTGTGATTATTTCTGCGATTTTAAGCGTGCTTGTTTTGTGCGCAATTGCAGCGGTAGCTTGGATTTTCTTAAGACGAAGAATGATTTCTAAAAATAGTTTGCACGTGAAGCATATTGCGCGTAGCAAAACTTGCGGAAGTGAAAAATCTTCTGATAATTCAAAAGATAAACAATAATATTACTAAAAATATTAATAAAAATAGAAAATAATAAGCCTGCAAACGTTTATTAAGCGTCTGCAGGCTTCTATTTTTGACTTATTTTTGACTTATAGCGACTTATTTGCGATTTATTCGCAACTTACCAAATGTGCACGCGCTCACTTGGGTCGAGCCACATTTCGTCGCCCTCTTTAACGCTGAAAGCATCGTAGAACAAGTCTACGTTTCGAGCAATGCCGTTAGTGCGGCATTCGGCTGGTGAGTGTGGGTCGATTTGAAGCAGCTGTTCCGCAATTTCATTACGAGCCTTGGAACGCCAAACCAACGCGTAGCTTAAGAAGAATCGCTGCAAAGCAGTGAAACCATCTACTTCAGGAGCGTTCAGCAAGGTTTCGCGAATAGCATCGTCACTTCCGTCGATTTCTTGTCCCTTGCTCTTTTGCAAGGCGAAAGCGTATGCTTTAAGCGCAATAGTCACGCCGCTTAAATCGCCAATATTTTCGCCGATTGTTAAAGCACCGTTTACGTGAGGCATCGCATTGCGCTCTTCTTTGCTCTTCAAGTGAGAGTACTTAACAATAAGCTGCGTTGGTGTGAAAGCATTGTATTGCTCAATAAGCTTCTTAGTGCGCTCAGTGAAGTTGGTTTTGTCTTCTTCAGTCCACCAATTGTTAAGCACGCCGTCGCCGTCGTATTCGCAACCTTGATCGTCAAAACCGTGACCGATTTCATGACCAATCACGGCACCAATAGCGCCGTAATTTGCTGCGTCTGGAGCACTTGGGTTAAAGAATGGTGGTTGCAAAATAGCAGCTGGGAACACGATTACGTTCAGCAGAGGATCGTAGTAAGCGTTCACAGTTTGCGGAGTCATCTGCCATTCTTCGCGATCCACAGGATTTCCGGCTTTTGCAGTATTTTTACCAAAGCCAAATCGATAAACTTCGCGCATATTATCAACTAAGTCAGCGTCTTCCTTAATATTTAGCGCAGAGTAGTCAACCCAATGGTTTGTGTAACCAATATTTGGCTCAAATTTACTAATCTTTTCCAAAGCCTTCGCTTTAGTTTCCTCACCAAGCCAGGTGCTGTGCGAAATCGACTCACGGTAAGCGTTAATAAGATTGTCAACTAAGCCTTGCATATATTCCTTAGAAGACTCAGGGAAATGCAATCGCACGTATTCGCGTCCAACTTCCTCACCACAAGCATCGTCAACAACTCCGACTGCTCGCTTCCAACGGTCGCGCTGCTTTGTGGCACCAGAAAGCACTTTGCCGTAGAAGTCGAATCGCGCTTGTGCAAAATCTTCACTAAGTAAGCTTGCCCAGCGCAAAATCACGTGCACGCGCGCCCAAAGCTTTAAATCTTCTAAGTCGGCTTCTTGCCAAATCTTATTCAAACCTTCCATAAAGCTTGGCTCGTGAACTACAACTTTGTTAAAAGCTTCACGAAGGTTGATTGGCTGATTTGTTGCTTCTTCGCAATTATCGTACGCTTTTTGAGTAGCGTCTAAGAAAGCGTCGAGATTAAGCGCTTCAAGAGTTTTTGCTAAATCGGCATAATTGTAAGGATTATAGGTTTTTTGAGAATCGCGAGTTGCTACGTTATCCCAATGGTAGCTCGCTATTTTAGTTTCAACATTCAAGAAACGCTCGGCTTGCGCTTGTGTAGTAGTTGCGTCTCCGTAGCCTGCTAAGCGCAGCAAAGAAGCTACCATTTTTACATATTCAGTGCGAATTGGAGCGTAGTTATCTTCGCGATAGTATGCTTCGTCTGGCAAGCCCAATCCCGATTGCTCAATATGCATAATATTCGTCTTAGGATCTTTAGGGTCTCCGTAAACGCCAAAATAAAACATTGCATCTGGACCGCCGTACGGATTAAGCGCGCCAATAGTGCGAACCAAATCTTCCTTAGTTTCTGCTGAATCCACAGCGTCTAAATCGCCCTTAATTGGCGTAATTCCAGCTTTTTCAATAGATGCGGTATCCAAATAGTTACGGTATAAGGTTTGTGACTTTTTGGCTGGGCAATTTTCGTTTTCTAAAATATCTCGAATTTGCTTTTCTGCATCTTCTGCAAGCTTGTGGAAAGCACCATACATTGGTTTGTCTTCTGGGAGAGTGTAAGTGTCAATCCAAGGACCATTTACGTAACGGAATAAATCGTCTTGTGGACGAGTAGCCGACGAGAAGGAGGCAGGGTCGAAATCTACAGCAGAAATTTCCTTCTGCGATTCCTTATTATTACTATTATTATTGTTGTTAGACATGTGATTAGCTTACAAGTATTAAGCGACACTATTGGTTAGTATTTTCGCTATATTTTGCTTTATTTTCGTGCCTGCGCGTTAGTCTTGAAGCATGATTGAACTTAAAACTCCATCTGAAATTGAAGCGATGAAGCCTGCAGGTCGCTTCGTCGGTAGTATTCTTAAAGACTTGAAAGCAATGACCAAAGTTGGCACGAATCTTCTTGAGATTGATGATTTCGTTCGCCAGCGTATTATGAGTCGCAAAGGTGCGTCTTCTTGCTATGTTGATTACGCTCCTGATTTTGGTACAGGTCCTTTTGCGCACTATATTTGCACGTCTGTAAACGATGCTGTTCTTCACGGAGTTCCATACGATTACAACCTTAAAGATGGTGATTTATTAACTCTTGACTTGGCAATTAACGTTGACGGATGGGTTGGAGATTCCGCTATTAGTTTCGTTGTTGGAAAGCATGCAGATCCTGAGGATTTGCGCTTGATTAAGTGCACTGAGGAAGCTTTGGAGGCTGGCATTAACATGGCTCAGCCTGGCAACCGTCTTGGCGATATTTCTGCAGCTGTTGGTTGCGTTGCTCACGAGTATGGTTATAGCGTAAATCTTGAGTTTGGCGGTCACGGAGTCGGTCATATTATGCACGGCGATCCGCATGTTCCTAACGATGGCACTGCTCACCATGGCTACAAGCTTCGCCCAGGTTTAGTTATTGCAATTGAGCCATGGTTCTTAAAGACTACTGACGAAATTTACCAGGATCCTAAGGATGGTTGGACTCTTCGCTCTGCTGATGGTTCTCGCGGTGCTCACAGCGAGCACACGATTGCAATTACGGAAAACGGTCCTGAGATTTTGACCGTGCGCTAAACTTATCAATAGTTGATTTTGTAAGTATTTTGCGAGTAGTAATTGCGTAAAACAGGTATGTAAAGAGGTACTTTAAGTAAATGGCGGAATTTGATTTTTCCCAAGTATTAAATGATGTTGAAGCAAAGTATTCTTCGATTTCTAAAGCACTAGACGTTGATTCGTTGAAAGTTACGATTGCTGATTTAGAAAAGCAGGCTGCAGAGCCTGGACTTTGGGATGATTCTGAGCATGCTCAGCAGGTTACGAGTAAGCTTTCCGCGGCTCAGTCTCAGTTGAAGCGTTTGCAAGCTGTAGATCAGCGCATTGAAGATACTAAGACTTTAATTGAGCTTGGCCAAGAAGAAGGCGATGCTGATTCTATGAGCGAGGCTCAAGAAGAGCTTGGAAATATTGCTCACGAGTTGGACGATATGGAAGTTCAGACTCTTCTTGACGGCGAATATGATGCTCGTTCTGCAGTTGTTACGATTCGTTCTGGTGCTGGCGGCGTGGATGCTGCCGATTTTGCTCAAATGCTTCTTCGTATGTACTTGCGCTGGGCTGAGCGAAACGGCTACAAAACTAAGATGATGGACACGTCTTATGCGGAAGAAGCTGGTATTAAATCTGCTACTTTCCAAGTTGATGCCCCGTACGCGTATGGTCGTCTTTCTGTAGAAGGTGGCACTCACAGAATGGTTCGTATTTCGCCATTTGACAATCAAGGCCGTCGCCAAACTGGCTTTAGCGCAGTGGAAGTAATTCCTCTTGTTGAAGCTACGGATCATATTGATATTCCAGATTCCGACATTCGCGTGGATACTTTCCAAGCGTCTGGTCCTGGCGGCCAGGGCGTGAACACTACGTATTCTGCTGTTCGTATTACGCATTTGCCAACCGGCTTAGTTGTTTCTATGCAAGATGAGCGCAGCCAGATTCAAAACCGCGCAGCTGCAATGGCTGTTTTACAATCGCGTTTGCTTGTGCTTAAGCATGCTGAGGAAGCTGCAAAAAAGAAGGAACTTGCTGGAGATATTAAGGCAAGTTGGGGAGATCAAATGCGCTCTTACGTGCTTCACCCTTATCAGATGGTGAAGGATTTGCGCACTGGTTACGAAACTTCACAAACTCAAGCTGTTTTTGACGGCGATATTGACGGTTTTATTGAAGCTGGCATTCGTTGGCGTCACGAGCAGCGAGTTGCAGCTCAAAAAGAAGCTGAAGCAGAATCTTAAATAAAACTAAAGCTAGAACTAAAAACCAACAATTACACATAATCTTCGGAAGGAATTGAAACAATGTCGCTGATTTCATTAGATCATGTGTCAAAAATATATCCTCGAGGTACACGTCCTGCATTAGACGATGTGTCTTTGCATGTAGATCGCGGAGATTTTGTGTTTCTTGTTGGCGCTTCCGGTTCTGGTAAAACTACATTGCTTAGTTTGCTGCTTCGTGAAGAAGAAGCAAATGGTGGGGAAATTCACGTAGCTGGTAACGATTTGCGTAGACTTTCTAACCGACAAGTGCCGCAGTATCGTAGATCTCTTGGCTTTATTTTCCAAGATTATAAGCTGCTTAATAATAAAACAGTTTATCAAAATGTTGCTTTTGCTTTGGAAGTGATTGGCACGAGTCGGTCTACGATTCGTTCACTTGTTCCTCGTGTTCTTGAAACGGTTGGTTTGACTGGTAAAGAAAATAATTACCCACACGAGCTTTCTGGTGGTGAGGCGCAGCGAGTTGCAATTGCTCGCGCATACGTCAATCACCCTCAAATTATTCTTGCAGATGAGCCTACTGGTAATTTGGATCCAACTACTTCTCTTGGAATTATGGAAGTTTTGGATGCTATTAATCGAACTGGCACAACGATTGTTATGGCTACGCATAATGAGGAAATTGTGAACTCAATGCGTAAGCGAGTTGTGGAGCTTCATGCTGGAAAAATTGTGCGTGATGAGCGTGAAGGATCATATGATTCTGCATTGTATTTCCCAGATAGTGAAGTTGAGCATAATTCTAAAGCACAACAAACTGTTGAAAATTCTCAAGATCAATCAGATCGCGATGCTCAAAAATCAATTACTCAATCTGAGCATACTGAACGTCATAAGAGGCTTTCTAAAAAAGCTCAACGTGCTGCTCAGGCGCGTGAAGTTGTTGACATGGTAACGCAATCGTTGAAGAGTGACACTTCAGAAAATGAAGGAATTGCACGTTTGGCTCAGTCTGTTCATTCTGGCAGAACTGGTCGTTACGGCGAAGTGTTCCAGTCTTTGGAAACAACGATGACTTGGGGACGAGGATTGATTTCTTCAAACGATAATGAAGATGTTGAAGAGAATGATTCAGAAGTTGAGATTTCGGAAGATAATAAAGAATCCTCTGAAGTTGCCGGAAATTCTGAAACTGCAGAAACTGCTAATACTACTGAGACTACTGAGACTGCTGATAATCACGAAACTGCAGAAACTAATGAATCTCACGAATCTCACGAAACTACTGAAAACTCTGAAGTGAGCGAAGAATCACAATCCGAAACCGGCGATGAGTTGCAGTCAGAAGCAGAAAGTAAGTTACAATCCGATGCTGAATCTGAGCGTAAATCTCAGCTTCCTCCTATGCCTCCAGCTCCGCCTAAGCCACCTGTTGCAGCTGAAAATACTAATAATGAGAACATTAGTGTTGACGATAGCAATAATGACATTAATAAAACTGAAGGAGCAGAGTAATGCGTTTACGATTTATTTTTTCCGAAACTTGCATTAGTTTGCGTCGTAATGTTTCGATGATTCTTTCGGTTATGCTTGTAACGTTCATCTCTTTCCTTTTTATTGGTGTTTCAGTGCTTATGCAAGCGCAGATTACCAAGGCAAAAGGCGACTGGTATGACAAAGTAGAAGTGGTTGCCTGGCTGTGCCCGGATGGAACTAGCCAATCTCCTTCTTGTGCTTCTGGAAAAGCACCTACTAATGCCGAAATTGTAAAATTGGAGCATATTATTCACCAAGAATTAGGCGATGATGTTTCAAATATCACTTATGTTAGCCGCAATGAATTTTATAAAAACACATTCTTAAAGCAATATCCTAACGGAATGTATCAAGGACGTACTTTAACTGCGGCAGACATGCAAGATTCGTTGCGCTTGAAGCTTACTAATCCTATGAAATATCAGGTTGTTTCAGAAGTTCTTTCTGGACGCGATGGTGTGGAAGAAGTTGTTGATCAGCGTCAGATTTTTGATCCTGTTTTCAGTGTGCTTAATCGCGCTACTGTTGTGACAATTGTGCTTGCAGCAGTTATGGTTGTTGTAGCGATTATGCTTACTGGCACTACGATTCGAATGTCTGCTGCTAGCCGTCGTCAAGAAACCGAAATTATGCGCTTAGTTGGTGCCTCTAACTGGACTATTCGTATGCCGTTTCTTCTTGAAGGAGCGTTCGCGTCGTTTGTGGGTTCTTTACTTGCTGGTGCTGCGCTAAGTTTAGTAGTTAAAGTTTTTGTAACTGATTGGCTTGCGCAGAATGTGCGTTGGATGCCATTTGTTACTCAAACAACTGTGTGGCTATGCGTTCCAATACTTGTAGCTGGTGCAGTAGTGTTATCTATAGTTGCTTCTGCTATTGCTTTGAGGCGATACTTAAAAGCTTAAAATGCAAAATAATAGGTGCGTAATTATTTGCGTTATTTTCGCATGAGCATTGTGAAAGTAATATTTTAGAAGATTTGAAGTAGAAACTCGCGTGATTCCTTGCATTACGGTATAATTCGCAATAGTGATGTTGAAAGGGAAGTGATATGAGCGAAGATCGACATAGCATGTATGCAATTCGACGCACTCACACTGTAGTGAGTTTAATAGTTGCTATTTCAATGATGTTTGCTGGTGTTGCTGGTGCATTATTTAATGCGTCTACAGCAAGTGCTGTCAACATGAAGGAATATAGGCGCAAAATACAACGAAACGAGAATTTGAAGCACCAACTTGCTGGTGTAAGTAAACAACTTGCAAATAAGATCATTGAATTGAATGATTTAAATGAGCATAAAATTCCAAATCAAATACGAGCTGCTCAACAAGCAGAAGAGCAAGCTTCTCAGGCGCGCAGTCTTGTAGAATCAACGCAGCAGCGTCTAGAGTCTGCACAAAAAGATAAGCGTGATTTGGAAGAGAAAATTAAAAAAACTGGTGAAGATTTTGATGATGCTAAGGCTGCTGTAGCACAGCTTGCTCGTAAGAGTTTCCATGGTTCTCAGGC
The DNA here is from genome assembly GCF_049244215.1 of Gardnerella sp. DNF01159. Taxonomy (NCBI): domain Bacteria; kingdom Bacillati; phylum Actinomycetota; class Actinomycetes; order Bifidobacteriales; family Bifidobacteriaceae; genus Gardnerella; species Gardnerella sp. DNF01159. Next base: position 448,640 of record NZ_CP058387.1, read on the forward strand.
ATCTAATGTTATGGATATTGTGACTAAATCAACTACTACAGAACAGTTTGTTGGAAAGTTACAATCCGAGGCTGCTGTTGCTAGAAGTGAAGCAAATGCTGCTAATGATGCTGCTATTAAGTTGAATACTTCTATGAATCGTCGTCAGCGTTTGGCTGCTATTGAAGCAGAAATAACCAAGTTAAAGCAGCAGGCGGATGTTCAAGCGCAAAGTGCTCAAATCGCTGCGAAAGCCGCCAATGATCGCAAAAAGTCCTTGCAAAGTTTGCGAGATCATGGTGAAGAGATTCGTAAGCAGCTGGAAGGTCAAAAGAGTAGTTTGACTTCTCAGTCTGCGCGTGAGGCTGCAGAAATTATAGCAATGAAATCGGCCATCGATGCTCAAGCGCGTGCTCTTGCTAATAAGTCATTCGCTAAAGCTGATCCGAATGCTGGTAATCGCCAGCAATTGAATGGAAGCTCTGGAAAGAATGTTTACCTTCCTCCGATGCAACTTTCTAATGGTGCTGCTAATGGTATGAATTATACTGTTCCTGGAAATTGCGCAGAAGGTTCTAAGTTCTGCTACGGGCATAATACTGGAAACACTGTTGGTGGTTCTGCTTATCCTGCTCGTCAATGCACGTTATGGGCTTATTTGCGTCGTTCGCAACTTGGTCTGCCAGTTGGCTCCTACATGGGTAATGGTGCTGAGTGGGCGAATACTGGTCGTAGGTTTGGATATTTAGTTAATAGAATTCCACATGTTGGTGCTGTTATGGTGTTTGCTCGCGGTCAACGCGTCGGCAACTGGAATGCTGATTGGCAATATGGACATGTTGCGGTTGTGGAACGTGTGAATGCTGATGGATCAGTTCTTATTTCTGAAGGTGGAACTGGTTTTTCGACATTCCCTGCTTATGAAACTATTTATAATCCAGGCGATTACGAGTATGTGCATTATTAAATATAAGCACTTCAAAGTTTTCAATTTGTTGAAATTGAAAACTTTGTAAGTTTACGACTTATTGTTCTTGCCATAAGATAGTAGTATCTTATGGCAAGTTTCTTTTGTGCGTGATGTGTACTGGAGGGGAATTATGGCAAATAAGCCTGCGCAAGATGGCACTGTTACTGTGGCACAAAACCGTAAAGCGCATCATGATTATGTAATTGAAGATTGTTATGAAGCAGGTCTTGCTCTTACTGGTACTGAAGTTAAGTCACTTCGCGAAGGGCGTGCTTCTTTAGCTGAATCATTTGTGAATATTGATCGTCGTGGTGAAATGTGGCTTGAAGGAGCAAATATTCCTGAATATTTAAACGGCACATGGAATAATCATGCTCCTAAGCGCAAGCGTAAGCTTCTGCTTCATGCTGCTGAGATTGCTAAGCTTTCTAGGCAAACTGAGGCGAAAGGCTACACTGTTGTGCCTTTGCGTTTGTATTTTAAGGGAAGCTACGTAAAAGTAGAAATTGCTTTAGCGCGCGGTAAAAAGGAATTTGATAAGCGTCAGGCTTTGCGTGAGGAGCAAGATAAGCGAGAGGCTTTGCGTGAAATGCGTTACCGTAATCTGCGTTCTCGTAGTATTGATTAAGAGTTGACGCTTCTTTTTTTATGCGTTTGTGAAACACTTGCTTGCTTCGCACGTGATAAAAAGTGAGGTAATGCGACACGCACATATTATACATTATTGCGAATAATATGCAGTTTTTGTTTATGAAAAGTATAATTATTGTGCAGATGTACCGCATGAGTATCTTTGTATATTCAATAATCGTATAAAAGGCTGTTGAATTTGTAGGGTTATCGTGTATAGTTATACACATTAATGCAAATTATAGATTCTTAGTACATACATGAGGAGAAGAACTATGTTTAAATCTATGAAGCCTGTTGCTATTGTTGCATCTTTAGTAATGATTGGCAGTATTGCTGCATGTGGACCTGCTGATTCTAAAGAAGCAGACCCTGATGTTGCTCGTAGCTATGATGTAAGTCATGTGCAAAAAGATGATGCTGTTGCAGCCTTGGTACCAGCACCAGTTGCAAAAACAGGAGAGTTAACTGTTGGTGTAAACGTAAGTTATGCCCCTGCAGAATTCTTTGCTGCAGACGGTAAAACTCCTGTAGGTTACGAAATTGATTTTTCGAAGGCCCTTGCAAAGGTCATGGGCTTAAAAGCAAAAATTATGCATGCTCAGTTTGACTCAATTATTCCAGCAATAGGAAGCAAATATAATGTTGGTATTTCTGGTTTTACAGTAAATGCTGAACGTATGAAGTCTGTAGACTTTATTACTTATGCAAACGCAGGTTTGTCTTTTGAAGTGCGTAAGGGAAATCCTACTAAAGTAGATCCAAAGAACCTTTGTGGCAAGAAAGTAACTTTGGAAACTGGAACTGTTGGCGAACCTATTATGGAAGAAGCAAAGAAACAGTGCGCAGCTAAAGGAAATAAGCCTCTTGAAATCATGAGCTTCAAGGAGCAAACTGACGCAACTACCGCACTTCTTTCCGGTCGCGCTGATGTTATGTATGCAGATACTCCTGTTGCAGGTTACGCTTCAATTAAGAATCCTGGAAAACTTGAAATTTTGGAAAACAGCAAGGATTCTGAACCAATGGGAGCGGCTGTTAAAAAGGGTGATGCAGCGATGCTGAAGGCTGTAAAAGCTGGCATTGATAAGCTTATGAAGTCCGGCGTCTACAAGGATATCTTGAAGAAGTGGGGCGTTGAAGATGTTGCTATTGAAAAGTCTGTAGTTAATCCAAAACTATAAAACTTTAGCTATGAAACTTTAGCTATCAAATAATTGAATAATTATCTAAAATGATATTGTTAATCTGAGTCGTGATTGAATTCTCGGCTCAGATTGTTTCTTTACTTTGCTGTTTTTGTATAAACGTACTTATTGGAGCATATTTTGAATTCTTTAATTGGTAACTCTGCTAAGAGCAAGTCCGGAGTAGCTAACTCTGAACGTATTTTGCCAGTAAAAAAGCCAGGACCTATTATTGCCGGAGTCATTGTAGCTGTAATAGCATGTTCGCTTCTTTACAGTATTATTACTAACCCTCGTTTTGAATGGCAAGTAGTCGGAATATATTTAATAAGCGATAACGTGCTTTCTGGTATTGGCTGGACGTTACTTCTTACGCTAATTGCTATGGTAATTTCAATCGTGTTTGCTGTAGGCTTAGCGATGATGCGCAAGTCAGTTAATCCTGTGCTTCGTGGCGTAAGTTGGTTCTTTATTTGGTTTTTCCGTGGTACTCCTGTTTATACGCAGCTTGTATTTTGGGGCATGTTTGCAGTGCTTGTGCCGAGAATTAGTATTGGCATTCCTTTTACTTCTGTAGAATTTTGGTCTATTGATTCTAATGTAATTATGACTTCTCTTACTGCTGCTGTAGTTGGTTTGTCTTTGAATGAATCCGCTTATTTGTCGGAAATTGTTCGAGCAGGATTGGAAGCCGTCGATAGTGGACAAGTTGAAGCTGCTAAGGCTCTTGGAATGGGTAGAGCTTTAACTATGAGGCGTGTAATTCTTCCTCAAGCAATGCGTATTATTGTTCCTCCGCTTGGTAACGAAACAATCGGTATGCTAAAAACGACTTCGTTAGTTCTTGCAGTTCCGTTTACTCTTGAATTGCAATTTGCTACAAATGCTATTGCTAACCGTATCTATAAACCAATTCCGCTTCTTCTTGTTGCGAGTATTTGGTATTTGATTATTACTTCCATTTTGATGGTTTTGCAATACATGCTCGAGAAGCATTTTGCTAAAGGTTTTGAAGCAAGAGATATTGTAAAGCATGCTCAACTTAATACTGATTCTGATCAGCGCGGCGATCAATCATTAGATGCTAAACGGAAAAATGTTAAAGGACGAAATGATGCTGCTATGCTCGGATTTAATGCTTAAATAAGCGCATAATAGCTTAAATTTTAATATTTTTCTTTGTAAACTTTAAATTTTGCATGAAACAAACAAATTGGATGTGAATAAATGGTAGAAGCAAAATCTAATCTTCCTGCGGTTGCTATTAGCGATGTGCAAAAATCTTTCGGTCAATTGCATGTACTTAACGGTATTAATATGACAGTGAACCCAGGTAGTGTAACAGTTATTTTGGGTCCGTCCGGTTCAGGAAAATCGACATTATTGCGTTTAATTAATCAACTAGAAACTTTGACTGCAGGAAGTATAAGTATTTATGGCGAGCGCATCGGCGTAAAGCAAGTAATGCATAAAGGTGAGAAATGTCTGCAGGCTCTTAACGACAAAGAAATTGCTCAACAGCGTGCGAAGCTTGGCATGGTATTCCAGCGTTTTAATTTATTCCCTCATATGACGGCTTTAGAGAACGTTATGGAAGCTCCTGTACATGTTATGCATATGAAAGCTCAAGAAGCGCGCGATTTAGCTATTGAAGAACTAAAGCGAGTTGGCATGGATGAGCGTATGAACCATTATCCTGCAGAACTTTCAGGCGGTCAGCAGCAACGCGTTGCAATTGCTCGCGCTCTTGCTATGAAACCGGAAATTATGCTATTTGACGAGCCAACATCCGCGTTAGATCCAGAGCTTGTAGGTGAAGTGTTAACCGTTATGCGAAATCTTGCTAAAGATGGCATGACTATGATTGTAGTAACTCACGAAATTGGTTTTGCGCGTGAGGTTGCAGATCAGGTTGTGTTTATGGATGGCGGTGTCATAGTTGAGCAGGGTAGTGCAGATATTATTACTAGTCCGCAAACTGATCGTTTTAAAGATTTCCTAAATCACGTATTGTAATTTACGTAAGAAATGTATCTTATTTATGTAGTTTTGCGTAGTTTTTGTGTGCTTCTCTGGCGTGCACTCGCTCGCATAACGTACAATAGAAGATTATGTGTGGCATTGTAGGATACGCAGGTTTTGGAAAAGTTTGTGCAAAACCTTTAGAAGTTTGTTTAGGTGGGTTAGAGCGTCTAGAATATCGCGGATATGACTCTTCGGGCGTAGCTTTAGTTGCTCCTGGAATGAAATGTGCGACTGTGCGAAAAAAAGCTGGTCGTTTATCTGTTCTTCGCAATGATATTGATGCAAAGCCTATGCCTGAGGCGAGTGCAGCTATTGGTCATACTCGTTGGGCTACTAATGGTGCTCCTTGTGACACTAATGCGCATCCTCATACTAGTGCAGATGGCAAAATCGCGCTTATTCATAACGGCATTATTGAAAATGCTGTTGTATTAAAAGAGCAGCTTCACGAAGAAGGATACGAATTTTCTTCTCAAACAGATACTGAAGTTGCTGCAAAATTACTTGGTAAAATTGCGAATGATATTGTAGACGAAACTGGCAAGCCGGATTTATTTACAGCTCTTCGTCGTACTGCAAAAATGTTAAAAGGAGCTTTCACATTACTTGCTGTTGACGTTCGTCAGCCGGGTATTGTGGCAGCTGTTCGCCACGATTCGCCGTTGGTTGTAGGTCTTGGAGACGGTGAATATTTCCTTGGCTCTGACGTTGCAGCTTTTGTTGCTTATACGGATCGAGTCTTGGAAGTTGGTCAAGATCAAGCTGTGTGCATTGGAGATGTAGATGGCAGTGGCAAAGCATCTTTGCTTCTAACTGATTTTGACAATAATATTGTTGAAAATCCTACTTGTTTTACGGTTGATTGGGATGCTTCTGCAGTAGAAAAAGGCGGCTGGGATTCCTTTATGGATAAGGAAATTCATGAAGATCCGCACGCTGTTGCAGACACTTTGCGCGGGCGTTTTGACGCTCAGGGAAATATTGTTCTTGACGAAGTTCATATTAGCCAAGACGTGTTGCGCGCAATTGACAAAATTATTGTTGTTGCTTGCGGAACTGCAAGTTATGCCGGATTGGTTGCAAAATATGCTATTGAGCATTGGGTTCGTGTGCCTGTAGAAGTTGAATTAGCGCACGAGTTTCGCTACCGTGACCCTATTTTGACGCATCGAACATTGGTGGTTGCAATATCGCAGTCTGGCGAAACAATGGACACTCTTATGGCTTTGCGTCACGCGCGCGAGCAGGGAAGTAGGGTTCTTGCAATTTGCAATACGCAAGGTTCTAGCATTCCACGCGAATCTGATGCAGTTCTTTACACGCATGCAGGTCCCGAAATAGCAGTTGCATCTACTAAAGCTTTTGTTGCGCAAATAGTTGCAGCTTATATGCTTGGTCTGTTTTTGGCGCAAGTAAAAGGCACTATGTATCGCGACGAAATTCAGCAAATCGTTGCGCAATTAAAAGAGATGCCGGATAAAATTCAGCATGTACTTGATACACAATCTGAATCAATTATGAAAGCTGCTGAGCATACTCTGGAAGCTAAATCTTTCCTTTTCTTAGGTCGACATGTTGGCTATCCTGTTGCACTAGAAGGTGCGTTGAAGCTTAAGGAAATTGCGTATACCTTTACTGAAGGTTTTGCTGCAGGTGAGCTTAAGCACGGTCCTATTGCGCTTGTAGATGAAGGTGAGCCGGTAGTTGTGATTGTGCCATCTTCTCGCGGTCGTGATGTGCTTCATGCGAAAGTTATTTCTGGAATTGAAGAAGTTAAAGCGCGCGGAGCTTTCACTATAGCTGTTGCCGAAGAGGGTGATCCGGATGCTTCTCGCTATGCCGATATTGTGTTCTGGCGTCCTAAATGTGCGACTTTGCTAAGTCCTCTTGTAGATGTAGTTGCATTGCAATTATTTGCAATGGATATGGCAAAGTTAAAAGGTTATGATGTTGATAAGCCTCGTAATCTTGCAAAGTCTGTAACTGTTGAGTAAGCGCATAACAACGTTGAGTAACATAAAGTAACGGATGGCAAATCTTATGTCTGCATTTGCAAGAATTTTGCAACAACGCAATCATTTTGGACGCTTGCTTTTTTCGATACTTTGTGTTTTTTCTTTGCTGTTTTCTTGCGGATGCGGAACTAAAGATTCTAGAACTCAAATTAGTGTTTGGTCTTGGGAACCAAGCATGAAACGACTTGCTGAAGAATTTGAACTACATAATCCGGATGTTCACGTAACTGTAAAGGATACTAGCGGATATAGCAATCTTAATAGTGCTATTCAAGATGGCTATGGTATGCCAGATGTTGTTCAATTAGAATATTTTGCTCTTCCGCAATATGCGGTAAGTGGACAGCTTTTAGATATTACTGATCGTGTGAAAAATACTCGCACATTCTATACTCCTGGAACATGGTCTTCTGTGCAACTTGGTGGACGTGTTTACGGTTTGCCAATGGATTCTGGCCCAATGGCTTGGTTTTATAATGATGACGTGTTTAAGCAGGCTGGTGTAGATGCCACAAAAATACACACTTGGGAAGATTACCGTCACGCTGCTCGTAAGCTTAAAGATATCGGTGTGTATATTGCATCAGACTCAGGTGACGCAAGTTTTTATAACGCTATGATTTGGCTTGCAGGTGGACACCCGTTTATGACTTCTCATGATGGGAAAACAGTTACTGTTAGATTGAGCAAAGATAAGGGTACTGAAGAGTTTACAAAGTTCTGGCAATCAATGATTGATGAAGGATTGATTGACATTAGAACTAGAACTTGGAGTCAACGTTGGAAGAACGGTGTTGGAGCTGGCAAGATTGCTTCTGTTTTCTCAGGAGCCTGGATGCCGTCTTTGCTGCTGGAAAATGTGCCTGGAACTGCAGGATTATGGAAGGTAACGAATGTGCCAACTATGCACGGAGAAAAGCGTAATGCAGAAATGGGCGGTTCTTCGTTATCTGTGCTTAAATCGAGTCGTAAGCCTGAAGCAGCAATGCGATTTGTGAATTTTGTATGCCATGATATGCATGGAATTCGTACTCGTGTCAATGGTGGAGCGTTTCCTGCAGATGTTGTTACGCTTAGAGATAAGTCATTTTTAGATAGAGCTACTATTCGTGATTCACGAGGTATTGATATACCCTATTTTGGCGGTCAGAAGTTTAATCGTGTATTTGCAGATGCCGCTAATCGCGTGGATACGGGATATAGGTATTTGCCTTTTGAAGTGTATTCGCGAAGTGATTTTAGAGCAACTATGGGTCAAGCATATGACTGGAGTGTTAAATCTTTAGCTAGATTAAACGTGCAAGCCATGATTGATGCTGGTGTTACTCAAGATGATGGAAGTAGATTGTGGCTTCCAGATGATCCTGGTAAGCGAATTTCTTTAAAAGATGGTCTTTTATTGTGGGAAAAAGATCTTCAAGAATATGGTTACAATCAAGGATTTGTAGTTAGATAATTTCGTAACTTATTACAATTAAGTGATTTCGTAAAAGCAGCTTAATTTTGCGTAAAAGTAAGATTATTAACAAAAGTAGTATAAATACAATAGGATAGTATACATACACATACAATACGTGCGCACGTGATTGCAGATTAACTTAATTAATCCGTAAATGCCAATATAGGAAGTAGGCACACATGTTATTAGCAGTAGACATTGGTAATACGAATATTGTGCTGGGTTTTTTGGAAAATAACCGAATTGTTGGCACTTATCGTATGACAACAAAGTCTAATCATACATCAGACGAGTATGGCATTATGATTGCGCAATTTTTGCATTTAAGCGGATTTACAATAAACGATGTTGAAGATGTTATCGTTGCTTCTGTTGTGCCGAAAGTTATGCATTCATTCCGCGCTAGTATTATCAAATTTCTTCATATTGATCCTATGATTGTAGGACCTGGTGTTAAAACCGGTATGAATATTCGTATTGATGAGCCGAGAACTCTTGGCGCGGATTGTTTAGCTGATTGCGTTGGTGCGTTTAGTGAGTATGAAGGATCTGTACTAGTTATTGATTTTGGTACGGCAACAACTTACAACTATATAGATAAAAGTGGTGCTATTACTTGCGGACTTATTTGCACAGGTATTCGTACTGCGGCTGCGGCACTTTGGGATAACACGGCTCAGCTTCCAGAAGTGGAAATAGCTAGACCGCAGTCTGTTCTTGCGAAATCTACTAAACTCGCAATGCAAGCTGGATTATATTACAGCTTCTTGGGTGGAATTGAGCGTACAATTGCACAGTTTAAAACTGAAATAGACGAGCCATTTAAGGTAGTTGCTACTGGTGGCTTGGGTAGATTGTTTGAAAAAGACGTGAAAACGATTGACTTTTACGATCCTGACTTGATTTTCAAAGGTATGGCTGAAATTTATAAGCGCAACCTGCGGTAGCGCGACTTTGGTGCAATAGGTTGTTATATAAATTTGTTATATTATTCTTTCGGGTTTAGGCGTATAATGGTGGATGGTTGTGTGTAAAGATTGCGTTCGCCGGTGAACCGTCTTGGGTATGTATTCGTTTTGCATACTGTTTATGCGCTGGCTGTGGATTCGTTCACATTTGAGAGGAAGTTTGATGATGAGTAGTAGGAAACATCGTATTCTTTCAGCAATTGGTGCCGTTTCATGCGTAGTTTCTATGATTTTAAGCGTAACTGTGTTGCCTGCGATAGCTTATGCCAACGTAACGAAGAATCCATTGTTTGCTGCTGTTTTGGCTGCTGCTGCCGAGAATAATAGGGGTCAAAATAAGTCGGGTGAAGGGGGATCTGGTAAAGAAGTTAAAGGGGATAAGGCTAAAGAGGTAGATAAAAAAGAAGGTAAGAGAAATGATGGGGCAGCTAATGGGGCAGCTAATGGGGAAACTGGTAATGAATCTAATGGGGGGGGGCTGTAGATAACAGCAATGCTGGCAAAGATGCCAGTAAAGATGCTGTAAAATCTGGTAAATCTGACAAAAATGCTGACAAAGCTTCTAAAAAAGATAGCAAAGACGCTAACAAAGCTAAGGGCAAAGATCGCAGCACTAGTGATGGTGAGAAATTAAGCCTAGAAGAAGTTAAAAAGCTTCCTGCTTGCGTGGCTAATGCCATGGTAACTTCAGGTGAAACAATCGATACTCTTTCAATCGAGCCTCCATCCGGTGCAGACAAGTGTGCCGTTAGTGCTGATCATCACGGTGATGAGTTTGGTGAAATTATAAATGAAATAAAAAAACTTTCTCCTACAGAAGGATCGCTTGGTTTTTACAGAGGCAGAGTATATGCGTACGGGCATTTGTCAAAGAATGGTGTGGGTCTTTTTTCAGGGAAAAATATTAGTAACATTGATAGCATAAACAATTTCGATATAAGTTATGTTACAGATATGTCCTACCTATTTAAGGATTCCTCATTAACTGATTTTAGTTTTTTGAGCGGTTGGGATGTGAGCAAGGTTACGAATATGCAAAGCATGTTTGAGGGGTGCACTGGTTTAGAAGATATTAGCGGTTTGGCTAATTGGAATGTTGGCAGTGTTACGAACATGAAGAGCATGTTCGAGGGGTGCACGTTTTTAGATGATATTAGTGGTTTGAGCGGTTGGGCAAGGAAAGCTAGCAAGGATAGCCAGACTGGCAAGACTATCGCGGCTAGAAATGTTAGCAATGTTACGGACATGAGCAATATGTTCGAGGGGTGCACGAGCTTGAAATCGCTTAAAGGGTTGGAAGATTGGGATGTGAGCAATGTTAGAAGTATGTCTGGAATGTTCGCGTCTATTATTAAGAACCAAAATCAACATGATGCTTTGAATCCAGTAGACGGGTATGCAGGTGAGATGGCGATTGATTCGGTTAAACCTTTAAGTAAGTGGAATGTTGGCAATGTTATGAACATGAACAGAATGTTTGAGGGTTGCGCCAGCATAACAGATTTTACTGGTTTGGAAGGTTGGGATACGAAAAGCGTTGTGGCAATGATCGGTATGTTCGAATACTGCAAGGGTATTAGTTCGCTTGGATTTTTGAAAAAGTGGACTGTAAAGAACGTTGAATATATGATGGCAATGTTTGCGCTGTGCGACAAGATTAAAAATACTGAGGGCCTAGAAAATTGGAATGTTAGTAACGTTAAAAAAATGGATGACATGTTTGCAGGATGCTCTAGCCTCGATAGTATCAGTGGATTATCTAATTGGAATACAAGCGGTAAGAGCAGTACAAGCAAATTAACTAGCACGTATAGAATGTTCTATAACTGCAGTTTTCTTTCTGATCTTCAACCTTTGAGCGGTTGGAATGTTGGCAGTGTTACTGACATGCATGACATGTTTAACAATTGCGGCAGTCTTACTGGTCTTGAACCTTTGAGTGGTTGGGATGTTGGCAGTGTTAAGAACATGAACAGCATGTTCATCGGTTGTAATGGTTTAACTAGTCTTGAGTCTTTGAGTAAGTGGTTGAATGATAAGAGCAGTGTCACGGACATGAGTAGCATGTTCAGCGGTTGTAATAGCTTGAGTGACCTTAAAGGTCTAGAAAAGTGGAATGTTAGTAATGTTAAGAACATGAGCAGCATGTTCAGTGGTTGCGCTACGGATATCTACGGTTCTGGAGATGATCCTAATCCTATTGGTATAAAAGGATTGGCTGATATAAGTGCATTAAGTGATTGGAATGTTCGCAGTGTCACGGACATGAGTAGCATGTTCAGAGATTGTACTAACTTGAGTAACCTTAAAAGTCTAGAAAAGTGGAATGTTGGCAGTGTTAAGAACATGAGCGGCATGTTCAGCCATGAGGTTAGCGGTTCTGATTTTGATAAGCTGACTGATATAAGTGGATTGAGTAAGTGGAATGTTAGCAATGTTGAGGACATGTCTAGCATGTTTGCATATTGCAAAAAACTTACTGGCGCTGCAGATTTAAGCAAGTGGAATATTTCAAAAGTTACGAATCTTAGTTCAATGTTTTCCAATGCAGGAGCAGAAAGCGGCGACAGTCTTATATTAGATTTCAGCGATAAGGCTTTTACAAAATTGGATACACCTGTATACACGGATGACGAAGGGAAGCAGCGTTACTTTTCTGTTGATAGTATGTTCAGTGGTTTTAAAGGCACGCTGATTGCGAATAACTTGAAGTCTAGTGGTTTTGAGAATAATCCTGATGATGATCCTATCGCAAATTTTGCTAGTGGTTACATATTCTCCCTCGATGAGAATGGTCACAGCAATAATATAGTCGTAACTAATAATGTTACGATTTTAGATACAATTTCAAACGATGATGATCTTAAAAAGATTGCATACTACATTCCTGTTAAAGCCAAGCTGATGGAGCCTGGAGATATAAAAAATGACAATATGACATGTGATTGCAATAGAGATTCGGGTGGTACTACTTATACTTACTATGTTCCTGCACTGTATAATTCGAGTAATTTAGAGAAGAAACAGGATGAAAAATCGCAGGATTATGCGTACAGAATTGTAAAAAATAGTTTCGCTTCAAAGTTGCGGTACGCTATAGATTCTCAATCGGGCAAAGGTACTAGTACTGAGGAACCAGGTGGAGATGAACCTGATTCTGGCTCGCGTAGTGCAAAGTTGAAATCGCGTGTAGGGAAATCGCGATCCGCAAGAGAATCGCGATCTGTAAGTGATGGCAGTGATGAAGAAAGCGGAGAACCTGGAGGTACCGAGGAACAGGGTAGTACTTATAAGATCTGGTTTAAGAAGCCAGCCAGAACAGGAACTAACTGCGACTGGACAGAACTTAGCGAAGGTGCAGATGTTGCTGCGTCTGATAATCAAAAGTCGCCTTTAGTGTTCTTCACTACAATGTACTATTTGGAGACCTTTGTTCAGCCAGTGCCTTTGCCTCATACCGGCGGCCAGTCGGCTATTATGTTCACGTTCTTGTCTATTGGACTGTTCTCAATGTTCGCAGTTGCTGGGGCATTTGGTCGTCATGGATGGGTTGCGTCTGTGCTCTCTGGCACTGCTTTGACTGGGTTTGCGAAGGCTTTTGGCGGCGGCGCGCTCGATATTGCGTCTGGCTTTAAGCACTGCTTCGCGCATTCTGTTGTAAGTGGTTCTATGCTTAAACCTGCTGTAAGTGCAGCAACCGGCTTCTTTGCTCGGTTCCGAAGTGACGATTCCACCTTCGGCAAGCACACTAAACAGCGCTAAATCGCAGCGCTCAAGCAGGTCGGAGTGCGCTTACTCATTGAATACATCGGAGTGCGTTCCCGTGCGAGATGCTGTTAGAACAAGCTCGTTTTCCTTAATTATGTAAATCAATAGCCAGTCTGATTTTACATGGCATTCACGGAAGCCTAAATATTTTCCTTTAAGAGGATGATCTTGGTACGTTTCGTCAAGAATCTCTTCGTTGCGCAACTTCTCAAGTAGTATATTAACAAGATGTGTATCGTATCCGCGCTTTCTGATTCTCTTCATGTCTTTTTTAAACTGTGAAGTGTATGTCAAAGTAAGCATAATTAATCTTCCTTAAAAACGTCGTCCATCATCTCGGATACTGAGTTATAGCGTTTTGCTGGAACTTTTCCGGATAGAATATCATTTGCTTCCTTAAACGCGGCGATTGTTTCTTTATTGTATTTTGGCTGTTTTAAGTCGAATGGGAGTCCTTCTACCATAAGTGATTTGTGTAAGAACATGTTTATTGCTTCGCTAAGAGTTATGCCGAAGCTGGCGAATAATTCTTCTGCCTGCGCTTTAACATCCTTGGTGACGCGCACGTTGATGCTTGCGGTTTTCGCTGCGGTTTTTGTTGCTGCTGGGGTTGCTGTTGCTGTTGTAGTTGCGCTGATTGCCATAATATGCTCCTTGATTTTATACTTATAATTTTTGCTTCTATAAGCGCGTTAGTTTTCTTGACTCGTTAATTTTGTTTAATTTTGATTTGTTTTTCTAGCTTTTCTAGCTTTTTGTGATATTCAGCTATCAACTTTTATTACATTCTACAATGTGTTGCACTGTTTTACAATATTATATAAACGTTTTACTTTGTATTACGATTGCATTACGTTTACCGCATGTATACGTTTACTATGTAAATTACATAAAATTCAAAGTTTTTGACGTCCGCGTTAAAAACTTTGTTGCTATTGCAGATTGCGTTCTGCGTGAGTAACGTATAATGCCAATTTTTAGTTACTAGCGCAGTATGCGTTCTGCGTTAGTGTCTGATTTTACCGGTCTTCGGGCACTGGTGCAGATTGAGCACTGCGCGAGTGTCTGTAATCAAAAAGCCTCCGCAGATATTGCTACTGCGAAGGCTTTTTGTATCGGTGCGCTTACGAATCAGATTACAAATCCAGGAAAAGCTGGTGGATTCGCGTATCGTCGTCAAGCTCCGGGTGGAAGGATGTGCCGATTTGCTTTCCTTGGCACGCGGCGACAACATGACCATCTACAGTTGCAAGAGCTTTGGCATTAGAGCCTACTTCTGCAATGTAAGGTGCGCGAATAAACGTCATCGGCACATTGCCTAGCTCACCAAACTCAGCCTCGCAATGGAAGCTTCCGAGCTGACGTCCGTAAGCATTGCGCTTAACTGTTACGTCTAAAGTGCCAAAACCGTTTACTTCGTCACCTTCCATGTTTTTCGCAAGCAAAATCAAACCTGCGCAAGTGCCAAGAACAGGCATTCCTCCTGCAATGCGCTCACGCAAAGGTTCGAGCATATTTTGCTCACGAAGAAGCTTAGCTTGCACAGTGCTTTCGCCGCCCGGAAGTACTAAGCGGTCAAAAGACTGCTCCAAGTCGCGCGCTTGACGGAGTTCAATAACGTGTGCGCCTAATTTTTCAAGCATTAAGCGATGTTCAAGAAAAGCACCTTGAACAGCTAAAACTGCTACAGTATGAGCGGAGTTATCAGTATTGGTAGGTGAGTTTGACAAAATCACTCGCCTCGCTCAGCCATTAAAAGCTTGATTTCCTGCTCGTTAATGCCAACCATAGCTTCGCCCAAGTTTTCAGAAAGCTTAGCAATCATCTTGGCATCCTTGTAATTAGTTACAGCTTTAACGATTGCTGCAGCACGCTTTGCTGGGTCTCCAGACTTAAAGATACCGGAGCCAACGAATACGCCTTCGGCACCAAGCTGCATCATTAAAGCAGCGTCGGCTGGGGTAGCAACGCCGCCGGCTGCGAAGTTAACAACAGGGAGCTTTCCGTTTTGTGCAACATACTTTACGAGTTCGAAAGGCACGCGCAAATTCTTAGCTTCCTCAAAAAGCTCATCCTCGCGCATGCTTGTAAGCTTACGAATTGCGGAATTCATCATGCGCATGTGACGCACAGCCTGAATCACGTCTCCAGTTCCAGGCTCGCCCTTAGTGCGAATCATGGAAGCACCTTCGTTAATTCGGCGCAAAGCTTCGCCCAAATCCTTAGCACCGCAAACGAAAGGCACAGCAAAATCGCGCTTATTGATGTGATACACGTCGTCGGCTGGAGAAAGCACTTCGCTTTCGTCGATGTAGTCGATCTCGATAGCCTCAAGTACTTGTGCTTCAACAAAGTGACCGATACGGCATTTTGCCATAACAGGAATAGACACAGCCTCTTGAATGCCGTGAATCATAGCCGGGTCGCTCATACGAGAAACGCCGCCTGCTGCACGAATATCGGCAGGAATACGCTCCAAAGCCATAACTGCGCATGCGCCAGAATCTTCAGCAATTAGCGCCTGCTCTGGGGTGGTGACGTCCATAATCACGCCACCCTTAAGCATTTGTGCCAGTTGACGGTTCAATGCTGTACGGTCTTCGCCGCTTTTGTTTTGCGGATCCGAGGATTCGTTCACAGTTACCGTAGTATTCAAGTTCTCAGCCATCATTCCTCGCTTTAGCTTTAACATATGAGCTTTAACATATGAGATACGTGTATGCATCTTAATATTTCGTGAATTTGCGCGCTTCTACGCTGTAATCTTATGTCGATTATTGCGTACGTTTGCAAGTTTACGTTCTGTTGGAATTTAACCACATTCGTAGGATATATCTCATATGTATTGGTATAAAAATATTACAAAAATATACAAAATATGATTTGATTTTTTGGACGCGCCATAGGTGAGACTGGCTTGTCAATCGACTACGATTAGTAATGCAGTCGACTTGTATTTGGGTTTATGTGGTATGCAAATAGTTATGTTTGCAAATGTGCATTTCCAATAAAGCGGCGAGCTATAAGACAAAAATAAATAAAGAATAAATAAAAAATAAATAATAACAAATAAATAATGTTTATATGCCATTAAGAAAGGTTTATGGTATGTCTAACAGCAAACCTGAGGAAAGCGTGCACGAAGAAAACGGCGCGACTGAAAAATTCTCCGGTAAAACTAACGATGAAGCTAACAAAAGCACTTCTTTCGCTGCGAGCACTGACTCTTCGCTGAATGAAGCTGAAAAATATGCTTATTCAGGCTCGAAACGCAAAATGGGCAAGATATGGCTATTTGGCTTAGCTATTGTTTTGGTAGTAGTGTT
This sequence comes from Gardnerella sp. DNF01159, assembly GCF_049244215.1. Lineage (NCBI taxonomy): Bacteria > Bacillati > Actinomycetota > Actinomycetes > Bifidobacteriales > Bifidobacteriaceae > Gardnerella > Gardnerella sp. DNF01159. The sequence goes on from NZ_CP058387.1 coordinate 464,967, forward strand.
TAGTGCAATTTTTGCAACTCTTACTACATCTAATAAACCAAATAAATCAAACTCAGTATCGGAAATTTCGAACAAAACTATATCTATAGGTCTAAAGCTAGCTCCTACGAATCTTGATATCCGTAACCAATCAGGTTCATCGCTTGACCAGTTGCTTATTGGCAATGTGTATGAAGGCTTAGTTGCTCGCAATGCTACTAATCAGGTAGTTCCTTCGTTAGCTCAAAGCTGGGAAGTAAGTAAAGATGGTTTGCGTTACACATTCCACATGCGTAAGGGTGCTGTATTTTCTAACGGCAATAAGCTTACTGCGCATGATGCAGAATGGTCGTTTAACGAGCTTATTGCTAAAAAATATCGCGGCTCTAACATGGTTGGAAAAGTTGAGTCTGCTAAAGCAAAAGATGATTACACGTTTGAAATCACTCTTAAAGAGCCAAATGCTAAGCTTTTGTGGGCACTTTGCAGTCGTTCAGGTTTAGTTTTTGATAAAAACGCAAAGTATGATGCAAAAACTCAAGCAGTCGGTTCTGGACCGTATTTAATTGACAAATTTGTGCCAAATGATCGCGTTGTTTTAAAAGCGAATCCGCGTTATAAAGGCATTCATCGTGCGCAAACTAATAAGATAGTAATTCGCTATTTTGTTGACGATAACGCAGCAGTTGACGCACTTTCTTCCGGTTCTGTGCAAGCGTTGGCTCCTATTTCTGGTCAACTTGCTAAGCCTTTTAAAGATGATTCCAAGCGTTACGATGTAAGTGCAGGTAATGGCACAGATAAATTTGTTCTAGCGATGAATATGAAAGGCGAACGTACTAAAGATAAGCGCGTGCGCAAAGCTATTCGTTACGCGATTGATCACAAGCAAATTATTGCATCTCGTGGCGGAACGGATTTAGCTCTTGGCGGTCCAATTCCTTCTCTTGACCCTGGTTATGAGGATTTAATTAAGCTGTATCCGCATGATTTGCAGCGCGCTAAGGAGTTAATGAAGGAAGTCGGATTTGACGAATCGCATCCTATGGATTTGACGCTTACTTATCCGAATATTTACGGCACGCAAATTGGCGATCAGCTGCGCTCGCAATTGAAGCCTATTGGAATCAATTTGAAAGTTAATATTGTTGAGTTTACTACTTGGCTTCAAGATGTTTATAAGAATAAGCAGTATGATTTGTCGATGGTTGATCACAATGAGAGTCACGATTTTGGGCAGTGGGCGGATCCTACGTATTACTACGGTTACGACAATAAGCAGGTCCAGGATTTGTATGCTAAAGCTATGCTCTGTGCGAATCCTAAAGAGTCAAATAAATTGCTTGCTCAAGCTGCGCGAATTATTAGCGAGGATGCTCCTGCTGATTGGCTGTTTAACTATCGCGTTGTAACTGCGAAAGTGAAGAATCTTGAAGGAATGCCTTTTGACATGAATCAAGAGATTTTACCGCTATACAACCTGCGACTTAGTTGATTTTTATTTGCTAGTCGCCATCTAGTTTCTAATGTAGAAATGAAACTGCGCGCGTGTCCGAAAACCACTAATCAGAGACACTCGCGCAGTATGTAATCTGTGTGAGTGTCCCAAAATGGGCAAAATAAGACACTAACGCAGAAATGAAACTGCACTAGTGCTTTGACTGAGTCTAAAATTATTGGAATTTCAGAATCCTTCAATGCGAAAACTCACTAAGAAAGGAGGCATTTTATGTTTCGTATGATTTGCTACAGAGTATTGCTGTTTCTTCTTGCTTTACTTGGCATTTCTGTAGTTATTTTCATATCGTTACGTGTACTTCCAGGCGATGTTGCGCAAGTTATGGCCGGCTTAAACGCTCCTCGCGGAAAAGTAGAGGAGCTTAGAGCAGAACTTGGTATTAATAAACCACTTTTTACGCAGTATGTTGACTGGATTTGTGGTGTTTTCCGCGGTGACTTTGGTGTGTCTATGTTGACTGGTCGTTCTGTAAGTTCAACTATTGCGATGCGTGCTTCTATTACTTTTCCGCTGATTCTTTTGGGTCTGTTTATTGCTTTAGTAGTTGGTATTTCACTTGGATGTTTGCAAATTACTCATGAAGGCAAACTTCCACAGGCAATTATGCGCTTTTTGGCTATTACAGCAGGCTCTGTTCCAGCATTATGGGGTTGCATGCTACTTATTTTGCTATTAGGACGCGGTATTGGCGTGTTCAGCTTGCTGCCAACTCAAGGTTTTCCTACAGATGGCTGGAGCGAATTTCCTGAAGCTTTTGCGTCTCTTCTTATTCCGGCTCTTACAGTCGGACTTATTGTTGGCTCTAGTTTTATGCGTTACACTGCTGCAACTGTTGAAAATATTGTTAAAAGTGAAGTAGCTTCTCAAGCTATGGCTTGCGGAATGACTCGCAAACAAGTTGTGTGGCGTGTTGGTTTGCGGCTTGCTTTTCCTCAACTCGTATCTGTTATTGGTTTAACTTTCGCTCATATGGTTATGGGTGTGATGGTTATTGAAAACCTGTTTTCCTTACCTGGTATTGGTACGGGAATGGTTCGAGATGTTGGTTTGCGCGATCTAATTGCAGTGCAAGGTGAGCTTTTTATGCTTGCTGCGCTGTTCTTACTAATCGGCTTTGTAGTTGACATTACGCACCGACTACTTGATCCTAGGTTATCTAAAGATAGTTTGAATTAATTTCCTATTGTTGAATCTAACATGCGAATAAGGTGAGTTTTTATGTGCAATATGTCTAAAAAAAGTATCAAAGTAAAATCTACTTTATGTAAGCGCGTATGGAATGCTACTTTCGGTAAATTTGTGTGTTTAACGTTTGCAATATGGTTTTTCGTTGCTTTGCTTTCGCTTTTATGGACTCCATACTCACTTTTAGAAACTAACGGTTTTAAAGTATGGCAGAAGCCGTCTTTTTCGCATTGGCTTGGCACGGACGGCACTGGTTCGGATATGCTTAGTTGGCTTATGGCAGGTTCAAGAATTGAGCTGATTCTCGTTTTTTCTACTGTTCTAGTTGCTGCTTGTGTTGGGTTTATTGTTTTGAGCTTTATGATTTCTAGTTCACAAATTGTTCGCACAATAAGCATTATGTCTGTTGACGCATTGATTTCTATTCCAACTGTTTTAATTGCGCTTATGCTTGCAGTTCCGTTTGGAGCTAGTGTTGTTGTGATTGTTATTGCTTGTGGAACTGGCTATGGCTTGAATTTAGCACGTATTGTACGGCCGAGTGCGCAGCTTGCGTTGCAATCTGATTATGTGACTTCAGCTGTTTTGCAAGGTTCATCGCGTAAATATGTTCTTATTCATCATGTTTTACCAAATATTATTCCTGTTGCATTTGTTGAGCTTTCTCTTTCTGCAGGAACTGTTATTTTGGCTGAAAGTGGCTTAACATACTTGGGTATTGGAGTTCCTGCTGGAGTTCCTAGCTGGGGGCGCGTGTTGGCTACTTCTGTTTTGTTAATTCACGTAAATCCTTTATCGGTTGTCTGGCCAGGTTTGATTGTGACTGTAGTTGTTGTTGCTCTTAATCTTTTTGGTGACGTATTGCGCAAAGTTTTAGATCCTTCATCAAAAAGTACGAATAAAGTAGGGGAAAAATGAGCTTAAATATTCAAAATCTCACGCTAAAACTTGGCGGAAAACTAATTCTTGACAACGTATCAATTGAGATTTCTGACGGTGAGCGTGTTGGCTTAGTTGGTTCTTCTGGCTCTGGCAAATCTATGCTAATTCGAGCTATAACTGGATTATTGCCGTCAAATGCTGAAATTTCAGGCTCTTGTATGCTTGGCAATCTTCAAACAGTGAAAGCAAAAGATGAAAATTTAGCTTCTATTCGTGGAAAATACGTTGGTGTAGTATTTCAGCAAGCTAATAGAGCACTTAATCCAATGCTAAGCGTTGAAAAACAAATTTCTTTGCCTTTGCGAATACATTACAATCTAGACGATGACGATATTCACAATCGAGTATGCATGATGCTTGAAAAAGTAGGGTTGTCGAAAAATCTCGCATCTCAACGCACGTTTGAGCTTTCTGGAGGTCAACAGCAGCGAGTTGGTATTGCTACAGCTTTGATTACCTCTCCGCGTTTGATTTTGGCTGATGAGCCTACTACTGCGCTTGACTCGGTTACACAAAGTGAGGTTGTGCGAATGCTTGCTTCACTTGTAGATGATATGGGCGCTTCAATGCTTTTTGTAACGCACGATTTTTCTGTGCTTTCGCATGCTGCTAATCGTTGCTATGTGCTCGATTCTGGGCGTGTGGTCGATAGTGAAAATGTTAAGAATTTGCTTGATAATCCGCGTATTTCTTCTACTAAACAATTAGTGAGTGCTGCTAAAAAGTTGACTTTTAGAGCGCAAAATTTGGGTTCTAAAAATTTAGATTCTGCAAAAGTGGGTTCTGCAAATACTGATTTTGCAAATACTGGTTCTGCAAACGTTGATTCTGAAAACGCTGATTTTAAGAAATTTAATTCCCATATTGGCAACAGTGAAGAAAATTCGCTTATAAATGCAAAAAATATTCACGTTACTTTAGGTCGCGCAAAAACTCGTGCTGAAGTGTTAAGCGGTGTAGATTTACATCTTAATATTGGCGAATCTTTGGCGATTATTGGTGGATCTGGTTCCGGCAAAACAACTCTTATACGCGCTATGTTGGGGCTTGAAACTCTTTGCGAAGGTAACGTTACTTATTGCGGTGAAATCGTAAATAATGCAAATTTATTAGAAGTAAATAAAAATGCTTGTACGCTTATGAGACGCGAATCGTCGCTTGTATTTCAGCATCCGTTTGCTGCATTGGATCCACACTGGACAGTTCAAAAAAGTGTTGCTGAGCCTCTTAGAATATGGCGAAAATCGCTTAAATTAGACGATGCAACTATTGAACAGCGTGTTTGTGAAATGCTGAAATTAGTAGGCTTAAAACCTGAAGATTTTTTAGAACGTCACCCTCACGAGCTTTCTGGTGGTCAAGCGCAATGTGTTTGTATTGCTCGCGCATTAATCAATAATCCTCGAGTTTTGCTTGCTGATGAGCCTATGAGTGCAATTGATGTTGCTGAAAGAACTCGCATTTTAGACGCTTTTGCATCCATTCGCTCTGAGCGCAAAAACATGTCATGCATATTTGTAAGTCATGATTTGGGTATGATTCGGCATTTAGCAACGCGAGTTATTGTTCTTAATGAAGGAAAAGTTGTGGAATGTGGCAGTGTAAATGATGTGCTCAATAATCCACAAAATGACTACACTCGTGCTCTTGTAAACGCGGCAATCATGTAAATAAATCTTTCAACTAATAAATCTTTCAACTAATTAGGCGACTACCGTCTACTATAGAAGTACTCAGTACGTTAAAGAGTACGTTGTTTATTGTGTAGTTAAGTGAAGGGAATACTTATGAATAAGCAGGATGCGTCTAGACCTAGACCAGAAAGTTTTGAACTAGATCATACTAAAGTAAAAGCACCTTATGTGCGCTATATCAATACGCAAAAAGGTCCTAATGGGGATGTTATTTCCAACTATGATATTCGTTTAACGCAGCCTAATGAGGAAGCGATTCCTACTGCAGCTTTGCACACAATTGAGCATATGATTGCAGTGTTACTTCGCGAGCGTATTGATGGCTATATTGATTGCTCGCCTTTTGGTTGCAGAACTGGTTTTCATCTGCTAACTTGGGGTGAACATAGCACAGAAGATGTGGCGCGCGCTTTAAAGGAATCTCTTGAGTTTATTGCGTTTAATGCCACCTGGGATGATGTTCCTGCAACAACTATTGAATCTTGCGGCAACTATAGAGACCACAGTTTATTTGGTGCTAGTCAATGGTGTAAAGATATTCTAGCGAAGGGAATTAGCTCGGATCCTTTTGAGCGCAAACTTGTGTAAGTAATAATTAGCTAGTTTTGCGTAATTTTGCGTAGTTTTATTTGGTTTCTTTTAGAGGTTGGTATGGAAGATATAACATTAAGAAAAGCAACTCTTGGTGACTTGCGAAATATTGAGCATATTTATGAAAATGCTCGCAAATTTATGCGTGTTACAGGCAATCCTCATCAGTGGGGGAATAGTTTTCCACTTGTTTCAAGTGTTATTGAGGATATTCGTTTAAAACGTTTCTATTTGATTGTTGACGAGGACCCAGAATCATGTAACGAGCGTATTCTAGCGCAATTCGCATTATGCGAAGGTGTTGATGAAGTGTATGCCAGTATTGACGGTGCGTGGCTTGATGATATTTCCCCCTATGTAACAATTCACCGCTTAGCATCTTCGGGAATAAAACCAAAAATGGCAACAGCGTGCTTGCATTGGGTGCAGCAAAACTATAATAATGTACGCATTGACACGCATCCAGATAACGTAATTATGCAAAAAGTAATTACGCGTGCAGGGTTTAGTCGTTGTGGGTTGGTTGTTATTCCAGATCGCGCACACAGTGCAGTACGTATTGCATACCAATGGTTGCAAACGCTTAATCATGTCATATGAATGCGCATGTGTTCTTAAAAAGCTTATAGAGAGTATGCAAAAGAGCATGTAGCATTAAAAGCATACTAAATCGGTTAGGTGAGTTATGAGTACAGATTTAAGTAATGCGGTAAGTAATAGTGCAAGTAATGCGGCAATGTTAGAAGCAAACTATGCTCGCGCGTTAAGCGTATACCCCGGGCAGGTAATTGTTGATTTGAAGGCGCTTCGAGACAATATGCGCACTTTGGTTGCGCGCGTTTTGCAAGATTTGCAGCCTGGTCAGAATGCGCCGGAAGTTATGGGAGTCGTAAAAGCAGATGGATACGGTCACGGGCTTATTCCTAGTGCGCTCGCGGCTTTAGCTGGAGGTGCTACTTGGCTTGGCACAGCTCAACCGTACGAGGCGTTACGTTTGCGTGCAGCTGGTATTGATTCTAGCCGTTGTCATATTCTCACTTGGCTTACTAGTGCTCCAACTACGAGATTTGCAGATTTGATTACAGCAGATATCGATATTTCTGTAGGCTCTATTGACTCTCTTGATGCTGTAGCTTTTGCTGCACGTAATTTAGCAAAGTCTGCTCGCGTGCACGTAAAAGTCGATACTGGTTTTGGACGAAACGGTTTTACGCCAGAAGGTTTTAGTGCCGCTTTAGCAAAGTTAAAGCAGTATGCGAGCGAAGGTGTAATTGAGGTTATTGGTCAATGGAGTCACTTAGCTGTGGCAGATTCGCCGGACGTTCCAGAATTTGTAGATGCAACCGACCGGCAAATCCAACAATTCCACGAGTTTACAAATCGCATGAGTGAAGCTGGTTTAGCACCTAAAATCCGCCATTTAGCGAATACTGCTGCAACGCTTAATCGTCCTGAAATTCATTTTGAACTTGTTCGTCCAGGAATTGGTTTGTACGGATACGAGCCGGATCCTGCAATGGGGGATTCGCAAACTTATGGATTGCAACCAGCTATGACGCTTCAAGCGCAACTTGGCACTGTAAAAGCTGTAGAAGAAGGGCATGGAATTTCCTACGGGCGTACGTATTTAACTCCAAATAATACGAGTACTGCTATCGTGCCGCTTGGCTACGCTGACGGAATTTTGCGTTCTGCCTCTGGATTTGATATGCAAGGTGCTCGTCATATTGATAAGCCGGGCGGACCAGTTAGAGTAGAAACCAATAAAGGTGCGCGAATTTTGAACGTTTCTGGGCGAGTTTGTATGGATCAGTTCATAGTCGATTTAAAAGGAGATGCTTCAGAGTTAGGCGTTCGAGAAGGCGATACTGTAACGCTTTTTGGACCTGGAAGAGGCGTGGAATTTGCTGAGCCTACTGCAGACGATTGGGCAGAAGCTGCAGGAACAATCAGCTACGAAATCATGACTGGAATTGGGCCTCGCGTGCCGCGGCTTTACCGCAACGCTTATGAAGTGCTATCTTCTAGCGATATTGCAAAACTGGACGCAAAAAGTCTTATATAGTTTGTTGCTGCTTGTTTTAGAAGGTTAAAATAGCCTTAATTGCAAATAAAAGAGGTGCTGTATGTGCGACGAAGTAATTGCATCGGATAATGAGATCGTTGGCGAATACGATTTGCATGATACTGAGCGCTGGGCGAGTGAGCCTCATCACACTCGTGTGAGAACGCCTTTTGAACGAGATCGCGCGCGAATCATACACTCGTCTGCTCTTCGTCGATTGGGTGCAAAAAGCCAGGTTTTAGTTGCAGGCTCGGATGATTTTGCTCGCACTCGCTTGACACATACTTTGGAAGTTGCGCAAATTGGTAGGCAAATTGCAGCAATGCTTGGATGCGATCCGGATGTTGTTGATTGCGCTTGTTTATCGCACGACTTAGGGCACCCACCATTTGGCCATAACGGGGAACGCGCGCTCGCAGAATTAGCGAAAAATATTGGTGGATTTGAAGGAAACGCACAAACTCTTCGCTTACTTACGCGCTTGGAACCGAAAGTTTTTCGTGAAAACGGCAGTAGTGCAGGAGTAAATCTTACGCGCGCAGCATTAGATGCTGCAGTGAAGTATCCGTGGGGATTAGAAGAAGCAAAAGCACACGATAAAGGCGAGCGTGATTTGAAATTCTGCGTATATCCGGATGATCGAGATGTGTTTGAATGGCTGAAAATTGGTGCTCCATGCGAAGCAAAACCAATGGAATGTCAAATAATGGATCTTTCAGACGACATTGCTTACAGTGTGCATGATATTGAGGATGCGATTGTAACCGGCGCTTTTAATCCGGCTTTAGTTGCAGATTCAAAAGTTGTAGATGAAGTTATTGAAGAAACCCACGCATGGTATGGTGAGCGTTGGGATGTAGATAAACTTTTGGATGCTTTGAAACGTTTGCGCTCGCTTCACATGTTTCCTAATTCTTTCGACGGTTCTCGTCGAGCGCTAGCGCAGTTGAAAAATATTACTAGTGCTCTTATTGGTCGTTTTGCAAGCTCTGTTGAGCACGCTACGCGTGAGCGTTATGGCAACGGTCCGCTTGTTCGCTACCGAGCAAACCTTGTGATTCCGGAAAATACTTCCTACGAAATTGTGATGCTGAAAAGCTTAGCTGTGCACTTTATAATCGCCCCTCGAGAGCGTGAAGTTTATAAGCGCGAACAGAAAATTTTGACAGATTTAGTAGAAGTATTTATGAGCAAGTCGCCGCGCTCGCACGATGCAATGGAGGAAGTATTCGTGGGAGATTGGAACGAGTGCACTAACGATGATGAGCGTCTTCGTGTTGCAATCGACCAAGTAGCAAGTCTTACAGACGGTTCTGCTACAACTCTTCACGCGGCTTTGTGCTAACGAATCCACTAGGAGTTTCCAGCACTGGCGAAGAAATTTACCACTCGCCGCAGATTTGCGATAAGCTAGATAGCATGGTTGGAATGATTGTGAAAGAAGACATTGAGCGCGTGCGCGCTGCGGCAGATTTGTATGACATTGTGTCTGCAACAGTGACGCTTAAGCCTTCCGGAACTGGCACTTTTGTAGGTCTTTGCCCATTCCACGATGAAAAAACGCCAAGTTTTAGTGTGCGACCAAGCTTGGGAGTATGGCACTGTTTCGGTTGCGGCGCTGGCGGCGATGTATTTAAGTACGTTGAGCAAAAAGAGAATATTGATTTTCGTGAAGCGGTCGAGTTTTTAGCAGATCGTTATCACATTGAGATGCATTATAAGCAGGAGCAAAATAATGATTCTCAAGCGCGCGGTTCTAAACGAGCCAGGCTTTTAGAAGCAAATGAAGAAGCGCAAAAGTTTTTCGTTTCAAATCTCGGCACTAAAGAGGCAGCTCCTGCGCGCGAATTACTTGCAGGGCGAAACTTTACTCCGCAACAAAGTGCGCGTTTTTCTTGTGGTTACGCGCCTAAAGGCTGGGATAATTTAGTTAGATATTTGGCAAATAAAGGTTTTACGCGTCAAGAACTTCTTGATGCTGGTCTCGCTAGACTCGGTCAGCGCGGAATATATGACTATTTCCGCGGTCGCTTAACTTGGCCTATTCGCGACTCGACTGGTCGAACTCTTGGCTTTGGTGCAAGAAAGCTTTATGACGACGACTCCATTAGCGCAAAATATATTAACACTCCCGATACTGCACTGTATCGAAAAACGCAAGTTTTGTACGGAATTGACTTAGCTAAAGCAAATATTGTAAAAAAGCGTCAAGTTGTAATTGTCGAAGGCTACACGGACGTTATGGCATGCCATTTAGCTGGTATTGATACTGCAGTTGCAACTTGCGGAACTGCGTTTGGCGTTGAGCATGCAAAAATTGTGCGCCGCCTTATTGCAGACGATTCTTTGGGTGCAATTCAGCTTGTTGGTCCGCTGAAGGTAGATGGACAGTCTGTAAGTTCGCGCATCGTTTTTACTTTCGACGGTGATGCTGCAGGTCAAAAGGCTGCGCTACACGCTTTTGGTTTGGATTCTGCGTTTTTGACGCAAACTTTTGTTGCTGTAGCAGACAATAATCTCGATCCTTGCGATTTGCGTATTCAGCGCGGTGACGACGCTGTGCGTTCGCTTGTTGCACATGCAAGTCCGCTATACGATTTCGTTATTGACACAGTAATTAATCGTTTTGAGACTTCGTACACTACTGGTCAAATGGGCGCTATAAAGGCTGTCGCTCCTCTTATTGCGCAAATTCGAGACCGTTCGCTGCTTGACTTGTATATGCGCAAAGCCGTGCGCTCAATTGGCGTTGATTTAGCTGTTATGCGCAATGAAGTTGAGTCTGCGCGTAGACGTTTGAAAGTGCGTGACGACGATGCTTATGCGCAAAAGCATAACGTTATTCCGCCTTTTGGTCAGCAAATTCATGACGATCGTAATGCAGGTTTTAAAGCTTCTCGCATGGGAATTATTAAAAGTTCTGCTAAAAATCAGCATTATTATCGTGTGGATGATGCTGTATTTATGTGCGAACAACAATTTATGGCGTTACTTTTGCAAGTTCCGCTTGCTTTTGATGAAAAATTATTTGCGCAATTGACTTTGAATAATTTTATTACACCAGTATTTCGTACGCTGTTTCAGGCATTTGTAGCTGCAGGTGGATTGCCAGTTGGCAATGTTTCGCAAGGATTGTGGCTGCACATGATGACAAAAGCTGCAGGTCCTTTGCTTGAATCCGTTATTACAGAACTTTCTGTAATGCCGTTGCCGCTTCCTTCTCCTGCGGATACATTGGAAGATACCGGCAATCGACAGAATCAGCAAGTTACAAACGGATCTCCTTCAGATTTTTTGCGAAAAGCTACGAGTGCAGAAAGTAAGTATGCAAACGAGCTGCTTATTCGCCTTCTTGATATTGGCTATATGCGTAGGATCGGTGCTGCTAGAGCGCGTATGGCGAAACTCAAGGATGGTCAGGAAAAGCTTGAGCTTCTAGGAAAAATTACTTCAATGGAAGCTGCTCGCAAAAACTTACAATCGCAAATTCTATAAGATGTATCAATTACTTGTTTTGTCTTTATATACCGAGATACGCGATTTATATATAAATGTGTAGCTATGTAAGAAAGAAGTGTAGAAACAATGTTTTTATTACCTGAGCAGCAGTTGAATCGCTGTACAAGAGTTATGCAACAACGCCTATATCCGTATATAAATATTGTTTTATCGCACTGTAAAATTCGAGCATATGAGATTGCTGGAGAACCTATTTCTTCTAACGAATTCTTTTCTAAGCTAAAAAGAAACGATATTGTGTTTAGCTCATTTAATGTTCCAGGTGTTTGGGGAACAACTTGGGGTACAACATGGTTTGAAGTTACAGGGTCGATTGATTTTTCAAAGGTAAAAGGGCACAAAGTTGAGCTAAATGTTGATTTAGGTTGGATTAGCAATCTTTTTCCTGGTTTTCAAGCTGAAGGATTAGTATATAATCTCGATGGAAGAGTTATCAAAGCTGTAAACCCTTGTAATCATTGGGTTCCATTGATTGATGAACATAATAATCGTTCTGTTAGTATTGATGAAAATGGTAATTTTACTTTATATTTAGAAGCTGCAGACAATCCATTTGTTGAAGGATCTGCTCCATTTTCTCCTACTGATTTAGGAGATTGTGCTACTGGAAAAACCGAATGCCAATATATGTTGAAGTATGTTGACGTTACCGTTTTTAATCGTAATATTTTTGATTATTATATAGATCTTGAGACTGTAAGTTCTTTGATGCGCGAATTAAATGATGATAATCCGCGTTATTGGAAATTAGCTAAAGCTTTACAGCTCTCCTTAAACGCATATGATGAGCATGATTTTTCTACTGTTCAAAATGCTCGTAAAGAGTTGTTTAATGTATTAAGTTGCCCTGCTGCAGCAAGCTCTATAAAGCATACGGCTGTCGGGCATGCTCATATTGATTCTGCTTGGCAATGGCCTGTGCGCGAGACTCATAGAAAGGTTGCACGCACAATATCTAACGTTTTAGCTCTTATGGATGAGGATCCTGATTTTACTTATGCTATGAGTTCTGCTCAACAATACGAGTGGCTAGAAAACGAGCATCCCGATTTGTTTGAGCGTATGAAAAATAGGATTAAGGAAGGACGTTTTATACCTGTCGGTGGTATGTGGGTTGAGTCCGATGTAATGATGCCATGCGGTGAATCTTTAATTCGCCAAATGACTTTTGGTAAGCGCTATTTTAAGGAGCATCTTGGTGTTGAACCTCATGGCATTTGGCTCCCAGACAGTTTTGGCTATACTGGAGCATTGCCTCAACTTGCTCGCCGCGCTGGATTTGATTGGTTTTTAACTCAAAAGATTTCTTGGAACGATACCACTAAATTCCCGCATCATTCATTCCTTTGGGAAGGAATAGACGGTTCTAGGATTTTAGCTCATTTTCCTCCATCTAATACTTATGCTTCAGCTGTGAGCATGCATGAGTTAGTTTATTCTCAACGCAATTTTTTGGATAAAGATTTATCTGATCACGCAATATTGTTATACGGTTTTGGCGATGGCGGTGGCGGACCTACTCGCGAAATGACTGCTCGTATTAGGCGTGATTGTAATTTAGAGGGTGCTCCTAGAGTTGATTTCGGCACTCCTGATGAGTTGTTTGAAAAAATACGAAAAGATATTGTTGACGATTCAAATGGTAATACACCAGTGTTTAAAGGTGAGCTTTATCTAGAGTTGCATAGGAAAACTCTTACTTCTCAGCAAGATATGAAGCGCTATTGCCGCATGGAGGAATCATTGTTGCGCGTAGCTGAATATCTTGTTGTTTTAGCTCGAGTTTATGCGCCAGAATACCGTTTTAATAGCAATGAGCTTACTAGAATTTGGAAGACTTTATTACTGAACCAGTTCCACGATATTCTTCCAGGCTCTGCTATTGCATGGGTTCATAGGCAAGCTAGAGAAGAATATGCTAGAGATATTTCTTGTTTACGTAAGATTATCTCAGATATTGCTCATGCGATTGTAAAAGCTAACAGTGCGACTGGCACTATTAGCGCGATTAGTATGCGTGAAAATGTAAAGTTATTGACTTATACAGGTAAAAATGAGGTCGCTTGGAATTTATATCAATGCAATGAAAGCGGTAAAAATAATAAAACAACTGTAAAACACAAAAATGATGGTGGAATAATTCTTAATAATAGTGTTTTAAGTGTGATTATTGAACGCGATGGCACAGTATCTTCTGTTAAAGATATTAAATTTAATCGCGAGCTAATTCCATCTGGTTATCGCATGGCGCAATACGAGATACTAAAAGATGAGCCGTATCAATGGGATGCGTGGGATGTTGATAGAGATGCATTTATGAGGAATCGTAAGATTGATGATTCCTCAATTGCTGATGTTAAAGAACTTTTATCGGGCGGTGTGTCTGTTGAAATCTTGGCATGTAAAAAAGATATAAAGATTAAAACAAATATAATTTTAGAGCCATGTGTTAAACGACTTGATTTCCATGCACAAGTTGATTGGAAAGCTAAAGAGCAATTTTTGAAAGTAGATATGCCAACATCTATATGTTCAAATAATGCGCAATATGAGTGTCAATATGGTTTAGTTGAACGTCCAATAGTAAAAAATACTCGTAGTGATGACGCAAAATTTGAATCATGCACGCATAGGTTTGTTCGTATAGAAGATTCCTCTTATGCTGTTGCAGTTGCGAATTCGTCTACTTATGGCGCTGATGCTGCTCCTATTGGCGATTATGTTTCATCTTGTGGAACTATGCTCAGATTATCTTTGCTTTCTGCGCCTCTTTACCCAGATCCAAATACGGATCAAGGTAAGCATGAATTTACTTGGTCATTTATTGCTGATGCAAATATGGATTCAGTGCTAAGTATAGCTGATTTTTTGAATTCGCCAATTATTGATAAGCTTCCAGATGTAGATCCGCTGTTTACGATTCATAGAAACTCAGGTCTAATTGCATTAGATTGGGTTAAGCTAGCTGACGATTGTTCTGGAGATATAATTTTGCGTATTTACGAGCCATGTGGTGGCTGCGCAAGTGGGCAAATAAAACTCAATAAAATCTTGCGTGCGGCTTCGATTGAAGAAGTGGATCTTATGGAAATGCCCGTGTTGCACGGTATGCCTGTAGCTTTGCACAAGAATAATGACGTGTTAAATATAGAATTACATCCTTTTCAGCTATGCTCATTGCGCATTCACATTGCATCTTAATATTGATATTTTTGTTTATATTTTGATACTTGTGATTGCACATACATTAATGATTATTGCGATTTGCAATATATTTAGCTAAAGCACATATAGGATTATCTGTATTTATATAGTTAATTTCGAGCGCATTCATTATCTGCACTATGATTGGTTGGTCAATATGCGCGCGTCTTACTATTTCTACATTCTGAAATGCAGATTCGATGCTCCCTTTGTATAGCACATTTCCATTATCAAGTATGAGAGCATTTTGACAATTTTTGTATGCAAATTCCATGTCATGGGTAATAAATAATACTGTTACATTTATCGTATGTAAATAATTAAGTATTTTTACAAGTCGCATTTTTTGTAGCTTATCCAACCCGCCAGTCACTTCATCCATAATAATAATATGTGGTTCTCTTAGCAGTGCAGATGCAATGTTAATAAATTTTCTTTCAGAGAATGACAAATTAAATGGGTTTGTATTTTCTTTATCGTTTAAACCAGTAAGATTCACAATGCGACGGTAAAGATCATTGTTTATATTCTTTATCCCATATGTAATCTCTTTATGCACAGTGCTGTTAAAAATTTGATCATTTGGATTCTGAAAAATATAACCAACGAGTGATGTAATATCGTGTTGCTTTAATGTTTTATATTGTTTTCCTTCGATAGTTATGTCACCAGAAGTTGGCTGTAATAAATTGTCTATTATTCTGGCTAAAGTGCTTTTCCCTGCTCCATTGCTACCTATTATTGCGCATACTTCACCACTTTCGAATTCTACATTTACGTGTTTTAGAATTTTGCATGATTTTTCTTGTTTATTATTGTTCTTATTTTTTATTTTTTCATTTGAAGGATATTGAAAACTTACATCGTCCAATTTAATTGCGGTGCTCATTGCATTTCTCCTTCAATAAAACTATTAATTTGCTTATATCTGTTATGTTAGGCGTTATTTGAATATCAAAATTACGTAACTTTTTTACAATTTTGACGACTTCTGGAATATCAATACAGTCAGAAGGGAAGGTTTCATCATAAAAAACATCATATTTATTCCCATAATGGGTTATAAAACCATTTTGAAGAACAATAATATTATCTGCATATTCTGCTAACAAATTTGTATCTTGTTCACTAATTATTACAGTATGTCCTTCATCTTTGTATTTTTGTAGAAAATTATAAATATTCTTAGTTTCTTTTGGATCAAGTTGTAGAGTAGGTTCGTCAAGAATTAGTATTTCTGGATTATTCACTATAACGCAAGCGATTGCAACGCGTTGAATTTGCCCGCCAGATAGGCTTAGTGGGTTTTGAAGCGCAAGCTGTTCTATGTTAAGTAATTGCATAACTTGTGTAACTCGACTCTCTATTTGTTGAGTAGGGGTGTTGCGATTTTCTAAGCTGAATGCAATTTCTTCAAATACGGTTTTTTTAATATGACTTAACTGTGAAAAAGGATCGCTAAATACAAAGCCTATGCTGCCACTTTCATCAGATTTTACTAAATCAATCGTGTTGTTTAATAGTATTTTTCCAGAATATTCTCCCTTATAGAAATGAGGAATATAACCCTTAAGAGATAAGCATAGACTTGATTTACCTGAAGCGTTAGCTCCAATTACTCCATATATTTTCCCTGATTCTATCTGTATTGTTATGTTACTTAAAGCTGGTTTTGAAGTAAGTGGATAAGTGTATGAAAAATCGCAAATATTATATGAGATAACCATAAATTACTCTTCCTAGAATAAGAAAAACTAGTGTAATTGTTCCTATTGCTAGTACTAATTTTTCGTGACCATTATGATTAACCTGTTTAATATATGTCTTTTTTTCTGAACTAAAAAAATTTCTTGAATCAAGCATCATTATGCGCTGCTCTATGTTTATTAGTGAAGTAATAAATGCTGGAAGCAAAATCGAAGTAAATGTGCCAATTCTACGTATTAAATTTCCATTAAAGTTTATTCCACGACTTTTTTGCGAGATTATGATTGCTTTAATTTGCATTTGTAAATAATCAATAGTTTGGAAAGTAGAAAGTATTATGAAACATATTTTATTGCTCATCCCAAGTTTGCTTAAAGATATTGTAATATCTTCTATATCAGTTATTTGGAAAAACCATATGACTATAGTTGATATGTTTAAGGTATTCATTCCAAGCGTTATAGAATTAGACAATGCTGTATCTGTAATTTGCAAAAAATTAAGATTTAATATTGCATTTCCTTGTCTATAGAAAGCAACTTGAAATATTGCAACAAATAATGAGAACATGGCTATACTTGCTACAAGTTTATATCCATTCTTTTTTATTCCGCATAGAATCATCAGAATAAGTAGAGCAAGAAAATAGGGGAACAATAAAAGTCGTAAATAGTATAATGTGAATGAAAAAGTATTTAATATAATGTCTACTATTATCAAATATATGGTCAATATAAATTTTGTTGTAGGATACAGCGTTACAAACGTATTTGTATTTTTTACTTGATTAATAGTATCTATATAATGCATGTGCATAATTACTTTTATCTTTGTCTGTATATAGTAGACTCGATTTAATTTTTACTATTCAGAATCTGAATTTTTTAAGTAAAGTGAACCTAATGGGAAAAGAAGCAGTAATTTATTGGGCAAGCATTTTATAACGCTTAAACATATAATGATTGTTAATATTCTATCAGCCCAAGTAAAGAATCCTTCAGCAGAGAATACAGAAATCCAAATATTCACTCCAGATGCAGTTATTAAACCCGCTATCATAGATGATCCTCCGCCAGTAAACCCGCTAAATACTATTACTACTATCGGTGCCGCAATAATAATGGATACTATTGCCATGATTATTGAAGAAATAAAAATTTTCATATAATTTGAAAACATTTTATGTTTTGCTAGAATGCCAGCGCATAAGGCCAGAGCAATATTGACCACTATAAATGGAAGCATGGTTGGCATAGTGATTGATGAAACTATTGAAGATAGCATTCCAGTTATTATTCCTACAAGTGGTCCAAAAACCATGCATGCAAATAAAGTGCCTATAGTATCAAGGAAGATAGGTAGTTTTAGTACGCCAGCTATAGTGCCAGAAATATAATTAATAGCAACACATAATGGTATTGTGACAACTGCAGCAGTAGTAAATTCTTCCTTGAATGATTTAATTATCTGTTTCATGCAACTACCTCCTATTTTATTACTACAAATATAATCTTTTCATGGATTATAAGATACCTTTATAAAGTTTGTAAATTAATATTTAGTGTTTTTGATAAATTTTCGCGAGTATATGACATATATACGGCATATACGCGCTTGCGTATATAAATAACATTTGGTTTTATAATGCTTGCAGTATGTGTTGCTTCAGCTGCACGCTAAAGTTAGTTACATCTGAAACTACAGTTTCTATTAATTGATAGGATGTTGAGAGTTTATGGAAAATAAAGGAATTTATTCTAAAAAGAAAATAATAATAGATACAGATTGTGGTTCGGATGATGCTATGGCAATCGCCATGGCTTTAAATGATCCTAGATATGAGATATTAATGTTTTGCACTGTATCAGGAAACGTGTGCATGGAACAAGCGACTATTAATACGCTTACTACTATCGAGCATGCTGGTTCATATGAGCCACCTGTATATAAAGGAAGCAGAAGCATGCTGTTACGCGATTTGGCTTATGCTCATGAAACTCATGGTAGAGATGGAATGGGTGATATTGGTCTAGTTCCTCATCGTTTGAAAGAAAGTAATGGTAATGCTGTTTTGAAAATGATCGAAACTTTGAGAAACAGTGAAGATGGTGAAATAGATATTATTGCATTAGGACCATTAACTAACATTGCTCTAGCTATTAAGGTTGATTATGAAGCGATGAAAAAAGTTGGTCGCATAGTCGTTATGGGATCTGCTGGTTTAGGTCGTGGAAATGTTTCTCCTGTAGCAGAATTTAATATTTGGCAAGATGCAGAAGCTGCAAAGATATTAGTTGATTCTGGTCTTAAAAATATTATGTTTGTTGGATGGGACGCATGCTTGGGAGAATGTATGCTGAATCCACAAGAAATTGCTAATATTCGCAAAAGTGGAGAACTCGGTAAGTTTGTCATTGATTGTAATAGGGAATTAATGGAAATGAATGTTAGCCGTTTTGGGGATGCTTATCTAGATATGGCTGATCCATCTGCTGTTGCCGCTGCGTTATATCCTGAATGTATAAGCGAGTGCACAAAATATTATTGCCAAGTTGATGCAACTCCTGGACCAAGTTATGGCTCAGTTCTTGTTGATGCTAATTTCTTCTCTGGTAAAACTCCGAATGTTGAAATATGTAGTAGGCTTAATCCCGAAAAATATAAAAATTACATTTATCGTACTTTGCATGTTGTAGATTAGCAAAATTTATTTTTACCAACATGCTTTCTATATTGAAATAACATTTAAATACGACCGGGTTTGTTTATGGTTGTTCACAAACTTTCTCGGTCGTATTTATATTTAATGCGTATAAATTAATGCGTATATTTTTTCAGTATAAATATATTTTAGTTACTAAAGTCAATATCGCCGAGTTTTTCAATAAGCTTCATATTCTCGCTGTAATCAACTGGGCAGGAAATCACATCGACACCGTTTTTCTGATCCAGTGCTTCACGCAGCATGTTGTACAAATCCTCCGGCTTTTTAACAGCATGACCGCGCGCGCCAAAGCTTTCAGCTAGTTTTGGCACATCCGGATTATGGAAATCAACGTATTCGTGCTCGCCTGCATGAAGTTCCATCTTCCACTTAATTAAGCCATAAGCGTTATCTTCCCAAACAAGAACTACCATTCGGCTGCCAACGCGCACTGCAGTTTCAATTTCCTGCACGTTCATCATAAAGCTTCCGTCGCCCATCACAGCCAAAACCGGTTTCGTGTTAATTTTGCCGGAATTATCGCGAATAAACGAAGCTCCAACAGCTCCCGGAAGCGTCCAAGCCATAGTTGAAAGACTGTTGTCGATTATGCAAGTATTCGGGTGCATAGTTGGGTACAAGCGTGCCATCCACATTTTCAAAGCGCCTGTATCTACAAGTACCTTCGTGCCTTCAGGAACAGCGCGGCGAATATCGTAAACTACGCGCTGCGGTTTCATTGGCATGCTTTCGTCGTTTTCGCAAGAATGTAATTCTTCCGTAAGCAGTTGTCGAATACGTGGGTGGCTTACGTCGAAAGTGATGTTGCGTGTCTTTAATACTTCTGTAAGAGTTTTAAGCGTTTGGCCAATATTCGCCATAATATTCAGCGCAGTAGGGTAGTGCGCGTCGGTATCTTCCACAAAAGTATTGATGTGAATAATAGTTTTATCAATATTTGGGTTGATTTTCTTCGGGTCGAACTGCTGAATTGAGAAGCCGACAGCAATAATCAAATCAGCAGTATCAAACGCGAAGTTCTCGTAATCGCGATGCATGAAGCCGACTACGCCAAGTGCATTCGGATGATTATCTGGGAAAACGCCCTTTCCTTCGAAAGTAGTTGCAACTGGCACATTAAGCTGCTCAGCAAACGCAAGAAGCTGAGCCTCAGCGTGAGAGCGCGCAACGCCGTTTCCAGCCAAAATAATAGGTTGCTTTGCTTGACTAATAATTTTTGCAGCTTCTTCAATAGTGTCGGGCGCTGGCATAATATGCAGAGGATGAGGAAGTGGAAGAGACTTTGCGTCGTCAGGTGCTGGCATTTCGCTAATATCTTCCGGAATAACAAGGCACGTGGCTCCCGGACGGTTGCGACCGGCAATAGAGAAAGCTTTTCTGACCATTTCCGGCGCAGATTCTGGAGCAAGCATCATAGAAGACCATTGCGTAATTGGCTGGAAGAGCGCAACCAAATCAATAATTTGGTGAGATTCCTTATAAAGCCTAGAAACATTACCTTGTGCGCAAATCGCTACAAGCGGTGTAGTGCTTGCGTTTGCTTGAGCTACAGGAAGCGTTAAATTCAATGCGCCAGGACCTAGAGTTGCCAAGCATACGCCCGGTTTTCCAGTAATATGAGCGTATGTTGCTGCCATAAAACCAGCGCCCTGCTCGTGGCGAGTAAGCACAAAACGAATTCGTCCATCGCGCTCAATTGCTTCAAGAAGCGGAATATTTTCCTCACCTGGAATACCGAATACTACTTCAACGCCTTCGTTTACCAAGCATTCAACAACTAAATCTGCAGTATTGCGCTTGTGGTTTTCACGAAGATGCTTTTGACGAGCAAGTTTTTGTTCAAGCTTCTGATCTTCTGTTTTGTTTATTTCTGCCATAATTCGCTTCTTGTGTAGACAACAAATTCTTTGTTTTAATATGATATACGCAATCTTGTCTTTAAACGCAATTTTTGCAATGCGCGTGTCATAAAAAAGGGCGGAATTTTGTGTTAGCTACTTTAGGCTAAATCACGCTATTAATAGTTGCTAATTTATTGTTATTGCAACGATTTTGTCGGGAATTTAACCCGATTGTAGGACTGGGTTTCTAGTACAATAGAACCATTGTGTCTATTGCGTTACGGAGGAATGATGAAGCGCTGGCTGTTGAATCTGGTCAAGTGTGAAACCATTCTTATTGTTGCCGCAATTTTAGCGGTTATTTCTTGTTTTTTTGTACCTCCAGATCCGCAATATTTGAGTTATATTCATGTCAACACTATTTCGCAATTAGTGTGTCTTATGATGGTTGTGTGCGGGTTCCAGCGCATTGGTGTGTTTCGATCTATTGGTGCGCGTTTGCTAAGGCATGTGCGCACTGAGCGCGGCTTGGTGCTCGTGCTTATGTCGTTAACATTCTTTTCAGCAATGTGGATCACGAACGACGTTGCTTTGGTTACTTTTGTGCCTTTTGCGCTATCTGTGCTCGTAATGGCGAATGCTGAAAAGCAGTCAATTCTTGTAATTACGCTTATGACCATTGGTGCCAATGTTGGAAGTATGCTCACTCCTATTGGCAATGCTCACAATCTGTATTTAAAGGCGTTGACTCATATGTCTACGCAAGATTTTTTGAAGATTATGGCTCCTTATACGATTACAGCAGCACTGTTGATGATCGTGTTTGCATTCGTATTCTTTAAGTCGCGCACAGTTGACCAGTTTGCAGGTTTGCACGGTGACGATATTGAACAAAGCGTGTTGGCTCCTTCGCATGGTCATCCGCAGCCTGATGAAATTCGTGTTATGGGTTACGGCATGAATTTTACTCGCTGGCGTGTTGCTGTTTATAGTTTGCTGTTTGTCGTTTGCTTGTGTGGTGTTAGTGGATGGATTCCTGACTGGATTATGGTGCTTATTATGGTTGCAGCTTTTCTTGTTTGCGACCGCCACGTATTCCGTGTTTTAGATTGGGCTTTGCCACTCACGTTTATTATGTTCTTTGTTTTTATTGGCAATATGCGCCGAGTTTCTGGATTTAGCGATCTTGCGCAAATGTGGGTTGGTGCGCATCCGATGGAAGTTTCTATTGCTTCAAGCCAATTTATTAGTAATGTACCAACGACAATTCTGCTTTCTGGATTCTGTGATCAGTGGAAGCTTCTTATTATTGGCACGAATCTTGGTGGAATGGGTACTTTGATTGCTTCTATGGCTTCGCTTATTTCTTATAAGGGAATTACGCACCAGTATTCGCATTACCGTGGGCGTTATTTGCTCACGTATACTATTGTCAATGTGTTCTTTCTTGCAGTGTTGATGTCACTTGCGTGGATTATTGAATAACAATTTTTATATAAACGTTTGATATTTATAATTTTATGGCGCGTTGATAACAGTTTTTTGGTATAATAACCATTTGTTTGCCTCTGTAGCTCAAAGGATAGAGCAACGGCCTTCTAATCCGTTGGTTGCGCGTTCGAGTCGCGTCGGGGGCACGATGAAATCTTGAAATAGCATAGTGCATTTCAAGATTTTTCAGAGTGCCTAGCTTGCTTATGGTTGAAAGCACTGTGTGCTTTCAACGCAAGCTTAGTCTGCCTTATCGGACATTTTGTGGAACATTTGCCGGGGATTTTCCGACATTTTTCTTTACAACGCTGTAAAGTTTCTGTCGCTTTTCGCAGATTTGGAAAACATTTTTCCTAGCGGCGAATGTGCAGAAAACAGATTCGATTACAGCAAAACGCTTGCATTACAAGGTCTAAGACAAGATTTTTTACACACCTTTGGTTTATAACCGAGCTTGGGCTATAACTCCAAAAGTGTGTAAAGCTGAGCTTCTGGATATTCTGTGTTATAAGGCACAGCCCAAACATTGTTGTAATACATATATAAATATATAAACTTTTGCGAAAAATAAAGTAGTGAGTATAATTCACGTTTTAGATATGTAACATTGAAGTTTTTATAGATTTTGTATTCTTCATAAAAATTAAAATATTTAGATTATTGTCAAAATTTTCTCAAAGGAGATTGTGATGGTGAATGATATCGTATTTGAAGATAGTAATAAAAAAGATAAAGAAGAATTGCTTGATTGTTTGATGAAAGAAAGAGGTTTATTTTTTACTGGATCAGGAATCAGCATTGAATCTGGGGTTGCAAAAGTTGATGATGTCTTACAACATACTTGTGATAAATTCTTGATGGAATTTGATAAATGTGGTTGGTGTGTCCCACAAAAAGAAATGTCTCGTAAAGATTATATTTGTAAAATAGTTCAACCAGAGCTATTTTATTCAGTACTACTGGAATGTACAGGGGATGACCGTGTTTTAGAAATGTGGAATTGTCTTAAAAAAGATCATTTCACGAAGGACTATGAACCGCAACCAAATATAATACATTATTTCATAGTAGCTTATTCATATTTTGCAAAGGTTCCAATTTTTACCATGAATTATGATAAAATGTTCGAATCATCTTGCGAAAAGCTTAGACTGCCCCATCTTGTTTATGTTGATTGTCCAACTGATGAATCACTTGAATCACAAGTAGTAATCTGTAAATTGCATGGAAATTTAAGAGAAAATTCAGGGAATATAGTAACAAAAGATGATATTGCAACAACAATGCCAGGTATTTCCAAAAAAAGCGATTTTGCAGATTATGTAAAAAGTAATATTAAGACGCATGACGTGTGTATTTGGGGATATAGCGGAAGAGATGTGGATTATTTTCCGATTTTGCGAAATAGTCATTATGAGGACAGAAAATTTTTCTGGACGGTTGGAAATCCTAAAGAATCTGAAATTGATAAGCTAACAGAAGAAAATGCTTCATCATTGCATAATGTAGTCAAGATAACAGGATATCCATCCAATATGAAAGATGAGTTGATGAATGTGTTATCAACTTTTGATGGCGGCAGTGATATTGTTGATCATATTCGTGAACTAACTAAGGACAGCTCAGTTTCTACAGAAGAAAAAGAAAAATTTTTAAAAGAAATTGAGTCAAACATTGATGCGAAAAATATATCTTTTAATAAAGAAATATTCTGGATGTTGCTTTTGCAAAGAACTGGGCAAAATAAAGATTTGAAATGTATGATTGAAAAGTTGTCTGAAAAATACGATGATGATGATTGTAATTCATTAACTAGTAAAGAAAGAATTATATTGCTAAAAGCGAGGATTTCCCTTGCAAGAGAAAGTGCGGATTTTGATAAATATCGTCAACTTGCGAAAGAACTAAAGAAAACAGCAAAGAAATACGGATTGTCATCTATAGACAGGCGCCAATATTTAGCAGATTCAAAAATCGAATATGTGTCTTCGTTGCAAATGCGTGTTCCATCGAGCCTTTCTTTAAAAGTTCCGTTATTAAGAAGAAAATACGGTTTATTGCTTTTAGTTAGGATTCGTTTTGCACTTGTGAATAGCATGTTTATTCGTGATGAAGAATTGTATAAGAGTAACGAAGTCATTGCACAAGAATGTGAACTTAGGTCTTTGGCAATAGACTGTAAAATTCCATTTTTAAAGAAACGTGCAAAAAGAAAACTTAGAAGTTTATTGGCAAGAGCTAAGGCTATAGGTAATCACGCAACAATAATTGGAGCTTGTAAGTATCTCTGCAGATTATATCCATACAATAAAGATGAGTATGAGCACATGGTTAAAATCGTTGGAACTATAGGAAGTGATTTGAGTGCATTGTCTATCATTTATAGGGATGAAGATGTCAATAAATCTTTAGAAGAAGCTAAGAAAAATGATAATACTTTGAACATCGTGAAAGCTATTTTTAAAAAGAAGTCTCTTATAAATGATTGTACGGATTTGACAATTAGTGATGAAGAAAAAGAATTGCTATTTAATTCCATCAAAAAGATTACTCCAAAAAGTTTGAAGAAAACGCTTTTGCACATAGGAAAACGAGAGGGTTTATTTTTAAAAAATAGCAAGTAAAAGTCATATACAAAATTTAAGTTGAATGCAACAGAATATAATAAGCTACAAAAGCATAGTTTCAATAAAATTGAGGATTATTTGTTTATTAATAAAATTAAAAAATGAATATGTGGAATAAAGGGTGATGTGAGAGTACTCATCTGCGCCAGTAACGACAAGAACGTAAAAATACGTTATTCGCGCAGAACGTAATCTGCAGGAGTAACGAAAGAACGGTATTGAGTGTTACTTGTGCAGTACGCTGACTGCGTCAGTAACGAAAAAACGTCATTGAGCGTTACTAGCGCAGAAACCAACCTGTACGTGTCTTAAAGACGCGTACAGGTTACTTATCTTCTTCGCGGCAGCTTTCGCATAAGCCAAATACTTCTAGCGTATGATCCACCACAGTGTACCCGTGAGATTCAGCTACTTTATGAATCCATCCTTCGTCGTCAGGCGGCTCAATGTCGACGGTTTTTCCGCAACGTTCGCACACTAAATGATGGTGATGAGTATTTTCATCGCAAATACGGAATAATTGCTGTCCATTAAAGCGCACGGTATCTACTTCGCCGCTTTGAGTTAAAGAATTAAGTTGACGATACACTGTTGCTAAGCCAATAATCTCCCCGTCTTTGGCGAGTATTCGGTGCAAATCTTGTGCAGAAACAAAATTACGAGACTCGCGTAAGTAGGAGAGTACTATTTCTTTTTGTTTTGTATGTCTACGCATAGGCTCACTAGACATTTCGCATCCTTTCGTCGTTTTTAGTCTAGCTCGTCGTCCCAGCAGCCTGTTGCATCTAATGCTGCAGCAGCGTCAACAGGATTATCGCATAGCACAGTAATATGACCCATTTTGCGATTCTTACGAACTTCAGCTTTTCCATAATCATGTATATGCCATTCTGGATGTTCCAAAATCAGCGAACGTGTAGGAGCCACATGTTGCCCAAGAACATTTACCATAACAGCAGGGGAAAGTAGCTTAGGCTTCTTTAAAGGCCAACCAACAATACCGCGAATATGTGCTTCAAATTGATCCATATCGCAAGCTTCAATCGTATAATGCCCGGAATTGTGAGGGCGAGGAGCAAGTTCGTTTACTACTACGCGATTATCTTTAGTGATGAAAAGCTCGATTCCTAATGTTCCTGCTAGTTCGAATCCTTTAGCTAAGCGCAAAGCTAATTCGTGAGCTGTTTTTTCAACTTCAGGATCAACTACTGCAGGAGCTAAAGTCATGTGCAAAATACTATTGTGATGCACGTTTTTTACTAGAGGATAAGTTACGAAATCCTTACCATTTCCAGAAACCAAGATTGATGCTTCAAAAGCAAAATCGACGAAACCCTCGAGAATTGAAGGAGGGAATTTTCCTCCGCGATCCGAGCGATGGTGAATGTTAGCAACGTCTTCTTCTGTGCGCAAAACATCTTGACCATGACCGTCGTAGCCGCCGCGACGAGTTTTAAGAATTGCTGGCAAGCCTATTTCGTCAATAGCAGCATCTAAGTCGTCCAAATTATTTACTTCACGCCACGGAGCTGTTTCGATTTTATGACTATTAATGAACGTTTTTTCACTGACGCGATCTTGAGTTACGCGTAACAGGTCAGTTCCTTGTGGGATTGCGGTTAAATGACGAACTTTATCAAGTGCGTCTGCGTTAACATTTTCAAATTCGTAAGTTAATACATCGCAACGTTCAGCAAGCTCACGTAAGCCTTCAGGATCGTCGTAATTAGCTTCAACCTGCAAATCTGCTACTTGGAACACAGGGCAGTCAAGCGTAGGGTCAAGAACACCAATACGAAAACCCATATGGCGAGCTGCAATAGCCATCATGCGCCCTAACTGGCCGCCGCCAATAATTCCAATAGTGGATCCTGGCATTAAACGTTCAACAGCACCATTAGTTACTTCAGATAAGGTTGGCATTTGATTCCTCGACTTTTTCTTTTAGTTCATTGCGATATTCTGCTAGTTCTTTAGCAAGACGATTATCAGTTGTACTTAGAATACTTACAGCAAGCAATCCAGCATTTGTCGCACCAGAGTTTCCAACTGCAGTAGTTGCAACAGGAATACCTCCTGGCATTTGTACTATTGAAAGCAATGAATCCCAGCCTGATAGCGCATGCGAGCGTACTGGCACTCCAATAACAGGAATCGTGGTTTGTGCCGCAATCATGCCAGGCAAGTGGGCGGCTCCACCGGCTCCAGCAATAATAATGTGGAAACCGTTTGAGCGAGCATTATGCGCAAAATCTGCCATTAATTCCGGTGTACGATGTGCGGAAATAACTCGTTTCATATACGGAACTTGGAATTTATCTAGAATTTCACAAGCATGACGCATGGTTTCCCAATCACTTGAGGATCCCATTACGACAGCGACGGTTGGCTTTACTTCTGACACGATGAACCTCCCTGACGTGCACTTGTTACTTTACGCAACACTAGGGAGAACTCGCCGAAGTTTATCTAAAACTTAACAAATTATTTGTTCGCTTCATTGCTTTTTGGTCGCAACGATTTTACCATTTCTAGTATTTGTTTAGGATTAGCTTCCGGTAAATAGGCGTGAGTTACAGCTAGTGAAATCTGAGCTAATTTTGCAGAATCCATATAGCAAACATATACGGAACTTGCGGATGGCTGGAATTTTTTCTTGAAGAAATATAGCGATTTGAACCCATAAGCTGGTTCCAAAATGTCAGACATCATTTCTAGCGCATGATTAATAACGTTAGAAGATTTTTGACCATTTTCGTTCAATATGTCTTCGTTTATGCCAGCTAGAGGTGCTGCAGAAAGGCTCATAAATTCTACAGAACAGTCTGGGTTTTCTAATCCTTCATCTCTTAAACGTTCTGCCATTCTAGCAATTAATAATTCCATAATCCCATTAGGACTATCTGTGCGGTGACGCATAAAATCAAGTGTCCAACCAATAATTCGATTATTTCTATACGTTGGCATCCAGCTTGTTACTCCAAGTACCCTGCCGTCTTCATTAATAGCGTATAAAATTTTGACGCGGCTATCTTGAAGTTCGTCAAGTCCTCCGAGAGTAAATTTCATTTCTGGAAGAGCTTTTAACTCTGCCCATTCTTCTGAAATTTCTACAATTTGTTGCCGTACGTCCCAAGAGGCTTCGTTATAAGTTGTAAGTACGTCGGCAATTCCATCTCGTTTTGCTTTGTTTATAGCTGTACGAATATCTTGCCATTTTTTCCCTCGCGTCTGCCAAGTATTAGGGTCTACTAGCATGTCTGTTCCGACTTTAATAGAAGTAAATCCAAGTTTTTCTAGTTCTTGACGCGTTTTATCGTGCACAGCATAGAATGCTGGAGACCACGAATTTTGTTCGCAGAATTTAATAAATCCTCGAATATCTTGTGAATACTCTTTTTCATCTCCAAAAGGTTCTGTAAGAGTGAGCGCAATACCGTAATTTAGTCTATAGGCAATTGCAGATTGCCCGCTTTGAGAGAACCAATAATGGTTATTCGCCCAAGTCGTCATAAAGCTCATTGTGTTTCCACCAAGTTCTACTAATGAGCTTGCTTTTTTTCTATCGTTTTCGCTTGTAGAGATGCTGCTGCGGAACCACGTAAAGCAGACAATAAACAATATTGTCCAGAATATCACGCCCACGCTTTGTGCTAGTAAAGAAGATAGGGGTGTTTCAGTGCGAAGCATTGCGTTAGATCTGTTTCCAAATCCCATAGGCATCCAGCGCCCTGGTAAATCTCGCAATAAGTGGTAAATATCAGCAGATGGAGTAAATTCTTCAGGTATCATAAGACCAAAAGCAACATATCCAGCACCAGTTATATACAATGCTATAAAAATTGCTATTAGTCCCAAACGTGCCTGTAGTTTGCTCGTATGAACAGAAAAATGCTTTAAATTAATTATCAACAAAATAGTAAGCAATAATGGTGGGAGAGCGGTAAGCATAAAAGCAACAGCAACAGCATTATGTTGATGTTCCAAAATATTTTGTTTTGTGGCAATTAAAGGCAAAACAGTGAAATACATTCCTGCATATAGCACAGTCAGTGCGTTTATAAATATAGAAGTTAATGCAGCTAGTCTACGCCCTCGTAACATTCCCCACGCAATAATCATCAGTGTGATGCTTGGTAATAGAATGCGAATCCATAATTCGCCAATTGCAGCGTGATGTAGACCTGAATGAAGAAAACAATTATTTGTGCTGTAATTTGTCATGCATCGCGTAAGCCATGTCTTAGAGCCTAGTTGCGGTGACATAAACAAACCAAGAGTAGTAAGAATTCCTGCGTGAGAGCGTGAAGATAATGCCAACACTGGACCTAATGCAATAATGCTCTGAGCTACTGCAAAAAGCCTACGAATTTCGTAATCTGTACCTTCCCACCAGTTTACACTTCGTTTAACGCCTTTTGTTTTGCTCATAATATTGCCGATGATGTGTCCTGTAAGGGCTGCAATAATAGTGCAATAATCGCCTGGATTTCCACTATAAAGAAGCATTGCTGAAGTAGTAGCGTATCCAATTACTAAAGTTCTTCTGCGCCACAAAATAGATTCGTAAGATGCAGAAGCCATAAAAGCGCCAATAAACAGTGTGAATGGAGATAGTCGAATAGGAATCTTGGTAATCCAATGCATGTTTCGAATAATGATTGAAAGATTACCTATGATTGTTAATCCTACAATTATGCCAACAAGTGTGCTAAATATTGCAATATAAATAATATTAAGTCTACTTATACGAGTTTCTGCAACGCCAATAAGTACGGCAACAAGTAAACAATTAACCATAAGAGATGGCATATTATTTACGAAAATAAGCGAATGGCACACTTTTATCAGCAGCTCTGTGACGTTTCCGTGCCCGAAGAATAGGCTTGGACCTTTTGAATGATGATGTCGCATAAACAATTGTGCAAGAGTAGCGCTTGTGCCATAAGTATAAAAATGCATAAGTGCTAATACGAGCCAGTGTATGCAATTTATAACAATAAAAATGCATGTAAGCGTTAATGCAAAAACTTTATGTTGCATCCAGGTTATGAAATCGTGCATCAATATTTTTGTATGCCGAATTGCTGAATGTTTAGAATCAGAATCATTTTTCTTACAACGTTTATGAAAGAAAGACAGCATCATATTAGTCTCGATTCACTTGCTGGTTGATAAGAATTTGTACATTTTGGTAGGTATTAAGTTTTGGTGCAGTGCTTGAAATACCTGTTTTTTTGCAGAATTGATCAATTGCTATTTTTAATCCAGCTTTTACTGTGTGCCAATCATGACCATTGCCTTGAGAAAGCATGGTTATAACATTCATTCCAGCGCGATGTGCGCTTAGTGCGATGGTTGCCTGATTCGCTTGAGATTTAGTATCCCATGAGCCCGCAATAGCGTAATAATTTTGTTTCAAAGGAGCATTTTTACGCATTATCACGCTAGGTATATGTCGCTCATATTCTGATGTGTTTCCATTGAAATAATGATTAATTGTTTCTTGGCGATTCTTATATGTTGGTTCTAGTTCCCCTCCGGCAGAAAAAATGTTTCCAAATATATCAGGGTGAGATGGAACTAGTTGCGTTGAGCAAGTGCCTCCTTGTGAGAAGCCGCCCATAAGCCACATTTTAGGATCTTTGCTTACTGGCAAATGTTTGCGTATCCATTTAGGAACATCATTAATTAAATATGTTTCTGCTTTGCCGAACACATGTGTATCCGCACACAGAGAATTATGCGAAGATTCACCATTTTGGTCAGGGGCTACAACAATAGGTGCAAGACCGTAGTGATTTTTCGCGTAATTGTCTAAAGTATTTGCAATATCGCTTGCTGCAAAAAAGTGATTAGGGCTACCAGGTTGTCCTGCAAACATGACCATAACTGGCAGTTTTGGTGGTTTTTTAACAAGTGCAGCAGGTGGCAAGTATACGTTTGCTATTCTGGCATTGAAATGTGAAGCAGTGTTAGGGATATAAACTGAACGAACAATACCTTTTTTAGGCAGTTTTGGCAGTTTTTGTTGTGCTGCTAACTCTCTCCATTGTTTAATACTAGAGGATGCGGATTTTTGCTTATTAACTTCTAGTTTTGGAAAACCACCCATTCCAAATATTGAACCTATTGTCGTGTATTCCCCATAAATCATGTCTACATGAAGAGCTGTGCTTGCTAACGTCAAGATAATAGCTATTACTGCAACTAGTTTTCTCCATTTGTGTAAGAAAACAAATGCTGTTGCTGCAAAACCTATAAGCCCGAAGCCGCATGCAATAGAAAAAATAACGAGCCATCCAAGACTTACTTCGAATACAAGAAACACGTCAGAAATAAGCCAAGCAATTATTCCACCGACAAAAAATGTTATGACACCTATTGCAAGTTGTATTAGTAAGTGGAACATTTTCTTGCCGCGTTTTGTTTTCATAAAAAGCAACAAGACTAAAGAAATACCATTTACGCTAAAAAGGCTTACTGGTAGCCATCCTTGCAAAAGACTCACTTTTGCCAATTGCAGCATGTTTGACTCCTATACTTTCTAGTCTAATTTGCGTACCAGTTACTAATCTAAGCGACATGTACGCACAGTAATTGCCCAACCTAGTAATGTAATGCTAGTATCTGAAATTTTCCTCAATATTTGTTTTATTTTTTATTATTTATTCTATTTAAATAATAAATAACGAAACATATATTGTAATCAGTCCTAAGTATTAAAATTGCTATTTTTTCTTGTTTCAATGCATTGTTAAAAATTTATGACGATAGCAATAAGTAAACTTGCACATTATTAGTAATAATTAGTACGTGTGTGATTTATTGAGGATAGTATGAAGTCATTTTTGCGCTTGAAAGTTCCGTATTGGCTGTATGCATTTCTTTTCTTTGTTATTGACGGCATGTCGGTAATTATTGTGCAAATGGGTGTGCAGCGCGCTGGAAGAGTTGAGATGACTTCTGCAATGTCTGGTGGACGTTGGGGATTAATAACTAAAACCTGGAAAGAACTTAATTTCGTTATTGTTCTTAGTGCGCTCGTTGTTGCGATGATATACGGTTTAATTCTTTTGATTAGTAACCGATTTTGGATATCAAGTGCAATAATTCTAAGTGTTTCATTGCTTATTGCTGTTATTGAATATATGAAAGTAAATGTTCGTTATGAAACTATTCTTCCTGCGGACTTAAACTTTTTAAAAAGTAACACTGGTAATGTCGCTTCATTTTTGCCAGATAATGCTCCTATGGTCATTGGTGTTGCTTTAGGCGTTTTTATTTTGCTTTTAGTTACAACTGTTTGCTTACACATATTTGATACAAATCATGGAAAGATTGTGCGATTTAAAGATTGGCGTTATTCTGCTGGTATTCGTGTTGCAATTGCGTTGATTTTAATAGGGAATTTAAGCTGGTATATTGGCGGCGTTGGCACAGTTGACTCTTCGGCTAATGTTTTTTCTAAAATGCTTGGTGACAGTCCTGCTATGTGGGATTCTGTTTATGACGCTCAACGCAATGGTGCTATTGTGGCATTTTTGCGTAATGTAAATCCTAAAATTATGGATAGGCCGGCTGATTACAGTGAAGAAACTATGAAGGCTGTATACAAGCGTTATAACGATGAAGCTAAACGTATAAATCGTTCTCGTACAACAAATATGAACGATAATACTTTTATTCTTATCTTGTCTGAATCGTTCTCTGATCCTACTCGTGTTCCTGGTTTGAAGTTGAACAAGAATCCAATACCATTTATTAGCAATTTAAAGAAGCATACGGATAGTGGTTTGATGCTTTCTTCTGGTTATGGTGGCGGTACTGCAAATCTAGAGTACATGTCTTTAACTGGTTTGAGCATGGCTAATTTTGATCCTTCAATGACGAGTCCGTATCAGCAGTTGGTTCCTAATGCTCAATGGTCTCCAACTATTAATCAATATTGGGATGATTCTCGTAATTCTATTAAATCTATAGCTTTCCACCCGTATGAGCCGAGCATGTATTTGCGCGCTACTAATTACAAAAAGTTTGGATTTAGTAAGTTCTACGCATTGCAAGGACCTGATGTTATTGCTCACCGTGATGTTATAGATAAATCACCGTATGTTTCTGACGCATCAGCATATAAGAGTGCGTTAGAAAAGATTAAAGAGCATAAGCAACCTAGGTTCGTACAAATTGTTACTATGCAAAACCATATGCCTTATAGGGATTGGTATGCGAATAATGAATTCGAAGCGTCTTCTAAAGATGGTGCCGCTGATCTTGGTGATGATGAAAAAACTTCTATTGAAACGTATGCTAAGGGTGTGCAGCACACTGATGAGGCAACACAAGCGTTTTTGAAGAGTTTAGATAAACTAAATAAGCCTATTACTGTTATGTTTTATGGTGACCATTTGCCAGGAATTTACGGCACTGCAAGTTCAGATGAAAAGAATTCATTGTCTTTGCATTTGACTGATTATTTTATTTGGTCAAATAAAGTTGCTTTGGAGCGTAAAGAGCGTAGTGAGAAAAAATCTTCAAACAAAAATGTAGAGCATTCTAATACAAGTAAAGATGTAGATCGTACTAATAAGTATTCTTCACCTAACTTCTTTATTTCTCAGGCTGCTTTACATATGAACGCTAAAGTTTCTCCGTATCTTGCTTTCTTAACTTGTTTACATGAGCATGTGAGCGCTATGGAGCCTCCTGTTGTAAATACTATTCAAGGCTGGGATAGAATTCCTGAGGGACAATCAATTTATTTGGATAACGATGGTAATCCTATGATTTTGTCTAAGATGGATAAGAAGTCGCGTCAACTTCTTCATGACTATCGCTTAATACAATACGATATTACTGCTGGAAAGCATTATTTGCGTAATACTGATTTTCTGAAATTACCGCGCTAAAAGCTAGTTTGATTATTACAATGCCCCTCGTTTGTATTTGATACATAGTATGTTTCAAATAGCGAGGGGCTTATTGATTTGCAATTTGTTAATGAAAACTATATCAATTAACAAACTATTTTAAGGCTTTAGATGCGATATCATGCCTAAAGAACATGTGTGGAAGATTAAGCTTATTTAATATGCTGTAGACGTTGTTTTGAGCGTCTTTTACGTCATCTCCATGCACTTGCACAAGAGCTACTCTACCTGAAGAAGTAAGAAGTTTGCCGCTTTCTTCATCGCTTTTTACTCCTGCATAATACACGTGTTGACCTTGATTTTCGTCAACAGGAATTTGAGGAAGAGGAGTTCCAGTAACTAAAGTGCCAGGGTAGCCTTCGCTTGCAATAATTACGCCGAGCGTAACACCGTTATTTTTCCAAGTAAAAGTTGGGCTTTTATGTCGCAAAATATTCCATATAGCTTCACCAAAATCTGAAGTAAGGCGAGGAAGCACAACTTCTGTTTCTGGGTCTCCAAAGCGAGCATTAAACTCAATAACTTTAGGACCTGTTGCTGTATCAATTAAGCCAGCATAAAGCACGCCGGTAAAAGGCGTACCCTCTTTAGCTAGTCCTTCAACAGTTGGGCGCACAATTTCGTCGATAGCACGCTGAACTGTTTCGTCGCTAATTTGCGGCACAGGGCTATAAGCTCCCATGCCTCCAGTATTTGGTCCTTTGTCTCCGTCATAAGCACGCTTGTGATCTTGAGAAATAGGCATAACCCAAAAATCAGTTCCGCTTACAAAACTCATAAGCGAAAACTCTTGACCTTGCAAAAATTCTTCAATAACAACTTTTGCTCCAGCTTGACCAAAACGATGATCTACGAAGATATCATCCAAAGCATCAACTGCTGTTTGCTCATCCATAGCAACAGTAACGCCTTTTCCAGCAGCCAAACCATCCGCTTTAATAACAATTGGAGCACCATGCTCAAGAACGTATGTGCGTGCCGGCTCCAAAGCGTCAAATGTTTTGTAGGAGGCAGTTGGAACGTTGTGACGAGCCATAAGCTTTTTTGCGAAATCTTTAGAGCCTTCAATTTGAGCTGCGGCTTTGTTTGGACCAAAAGCGGCAATTCCATGCGCTTCAAAATCGTCAACAATGCCATTCATAAGGGGAACTTCAGGACCAATGAACGCAAAATCGTAATTATTGTCTTTAACGAACTTAATAAGAGCGTCATGATCTGATTGACTTATGTTTGCAGTTTGAATGCCATCTGCTGCAATACCAGGATTTCCAGGAGCAACAGTTACTTCTTCAACGCTTTCTCCTTTAAGTAGCGCGTGTGCAATAGCATGTTCGCGAGCGCCAGAACCAACTACTAAAACTTTCATTTTTGATCCTTTATTGCTTTAAAATTTTGCTGTTTTGTGGATTACAACAATTCGACTGCAACGTTTTCGCGCTTAGCCATTTTGCCAATAATATAAGCGGTTTCGTTATGCTCTTTTAGTATTCGCATTGCCTCGTCTGCTTTGTTTTCGTCAACTGCCAAAACCATGCCAATACCCATATTAAAAACGTTGAACATTTCAGCGTGAGCAACTTTTCCAGCTTTTTCAATAACTCCAAAAATAGGTGGAACGCTCCAGCTAGTGGTATCAATTTTTGCAGCCAAATCATCTGCGTACATGCGTGGAACATTTTCAATAAATCCGCCGCCTGTAATATGAGCAACTCCCTTAATAAGATGTTCTGCAAAAAGTGGCTTTAAAGCTTTTACGTAGATTCGAGTAGGTTCAAGAAGAACTTCGCCAAGTGTTTTGCCATTAAGCTCATCTAGCTTGGTGTCAACGCTAAAACCTGCTTCTTCAAACAAAGCTTTGCGAACAAGAGAGAATCCATTTGAATGAACTCCTGAAGAAGGAAGTCCGATAAGCACGTCGCCGGCAGTAATAGTGGAGCCGTCAACAATATTCGAACGTTCTGCAACGCCTACTGCAAAACCTGCAAGATCGTACTCGTCTTCGTCATACATTCCAGGCATTTCAGCAGTTTCGCCGCCAATTAAACCTGTCTCTGATTGCACGCAACCATCTGCAACGCCTGAAACTACCTGCTCAAGTATTTCAGGATTGTTTTTTCCGCATGCAATATAATCGAGGAAGAAAAGCGGCTCGGCACCTTGAGCTGCAATATCGTTTACGCACATTGCAACGCAATCAATGCCAATAGTGTTATGCTTATTCATCATTTTTGCAATCACAAGCTTGGTTCCAACGCCATCCGTGCCAGAAATCAGCACTGGCTCTTTGTAACCAAGAGATGCCAAATCAAATAAGCCGCCAAATCCGCCAATGCCGCCTACAACGCCTGGGCGCTTTGTGCGATTTACATGAGATTTAATACGACGTACTACTTCGTATCCTGCTTCTACGCTTACGCCAGCTTCTTCATATGCGTGTGGCATATTGGTTCCTTTCGTAACAATGTTATAAGTATTTTCTTAAGTTTTATTTATAAATTGCAATGAACAATTTAATTAATAAATAATCAAGTTATTAAGTTATATAAGATTTTCGTGTGAATATTTACTGTGCTTCCTTACTTCTTGCAAATGTTCGCGTTCTTCAGGAGTAAGGGAAGCCAAGAATTCTTCGCCATAATCGTCTAGTGCAGTAGGGTAGTCGCCATTAAAGTAAGCAACGCACAAACCGCCATAAGGAGCAGGCTTTTTTAATCCAATCGACTCGACTAATCCATCTAAAGACAAAAATGCTAAGGAATCAGCATCAATATACTCGCGAATTTCTTCAACTGAATGCTTTGCTGCAATAAGTTCCTTCGTAGTTTGAATATCGATACCGTAGAAGCAAGGATATTTAAGCGGAGGGGAAGAAATACGCATATGCACTTCTTTAGCGCCAGCTTCTCGAAGCAATTGCACAATGCGCTTAGAAGTAGTTCCGCGAACAATCGAATCGTCAATAACGATAACGCGTTTTCCTGCAACTACACCACGAACAGCAGAAAGTTTCATACGAACGCCTTGCTCGCGTAATTCTTGCGTCGGTTGAATAAAAGTGCGTGCAACATACTGGTTTTTAATCAATCCCATTTCGTTTGGAATTCCGCTTGTTTCAGCGTATCCTGCAGCAGCAGAAAGTGAAGAATTAGGAACTCCAATAACCATATCTGCTTCAACAGGAGATTCTTTAGCCAAACGTGCACCCATGCGCTTTCGTACAGAATGAACATTAATACCGTAAATATTAGAATCTGGGCGAGCGAAATAAATAAATTCCATTGAGCATACTGCATGCTGCACGTGCTTTGTATATTGCTCAATAGTGTAGCCATCGTCATTAATAACAATGATTTCGCCAGGCTCAATATCGCGAATAAACTCTGCTCGCACAATATCAAGCGCACAAGTTTCAGAAGCAAGCACGTACGCGCCGTTCTTCATACGACCAAGCGAAAGAGGGCGGAAACCATTTGGATCAGTCGCTCCGATTAGTGCATCTTGAGTAAGCAATAAGTAAGCAAAACCGCCATGAACAGTTTGTAAAGCTTCTTTTAGGCGATCCATAAAAGTTGCTTTACTGGAGTGGCGAATTAAATGCATCAATATTTCAGTATCAGAATTTGAGTGGAATATTGAGCCTTTATCTTCCAAGGAATTACGTAGGCTAGTGCAATTTGTCAAATTTCCGTTATGAGCAAGAGCTACGTCTCCATCGTGGAAACGGAATAGGAAAGGCTGAATGTTATCAACGCTTCCAGAACCTGCAGTAGCATATCGCACGTGACCGATAGCCCTGTTTCCAGTAAGACGATCCATAACTTGTTCATTGCTAAATACTTGAGTTAGCAATCCCAATCCGCGATACCCATGCAATTTGCCATTGTCGTTAGATACAATGCCGGCACCTTCTTGTCCTCGATGCTGTAGCGCATGAAGTCCAAAATATGTCAGCCTAGCTGCATCTTGATGACCCCACACACCAAATACGCCGCATTCTTCGTGAATATCTTCAAGTTCTGCAGACATTCATACCCCCCTAATAATCGATGATTGTAATCGTCGAATTTTGTAGTTATTTTGATACAAGTCTTGCAACTGTAAACTAAAGCTCATGCAGTGAAATATTCAACGCCAGCTTCAAACAATGGTTGCTCGTGGAAATCAGGAATATTGACATACAAGTCACGACCTGCGCGCTCGCAATGTCCCATTTTTCCAAAAACTCGACCATCTGGGCTGGTAATTCCTTCAACGGACATAATCGATCCGTTTGGATTCACATTCAAACTCATGCTTGGAACGCCATTGCTATCAACGTATTGCGTAGCTACTTGGCCGTTGTTAATAAGCTTTTCCATAACTTCGTTAGTAGCAATAAAACGACCTTCTCCATGAGAAATTGCAACAGTATGCATGTCTCCAACTTGCGTATTTGCTAACCATGGTGAAAGATTTGAAGCAATTCTAGTGCGAACAATCCTACTTTGGTGTCTGCCAATAGTGTTGTAGGTAAGAGTTGGGCATTCGGAATTTATTGGGATAATGTCACCAAAAGGCACAAGACCAAGCTTAATAAGCGCTTGGAAGCCGTTGCAAATTCCAAGCATTAAACCGTCACGATTATTAAGCAAGTCACGAACTGCGTCTGTTACTGCTGGATTCCTAAAGAATGCTGTAATGAATTTTGCAGAACCGTCCGGCTCGTCCCCTCCAGAGAAGCCTCCTGGAATCATTACAATTTGACTCTTTTTAATCTCTTCAACCAATTTCTCAGCTGATTGTGCAATATCTTTTGCGCTTAAATTATTAATAATAAGCGTATGAGCGTCTGCTCCAGCTTTTTCAAAAGCAGCTTGAGTATCGTATTCGCAATTATTTCCAGGGAAAACTGGGATAATAACGTGAGGATGCGAAAGCGGCTTTAGTTTTCCTGTGTGCATGTGGTTTGTAGTAGAAACATTAGTTTCGTTATTAATAGTTTCTACAATCTCGCCAGGCTTTTTATACGGGAAGATTGAGGAAAGTTCGCTTTCCCAAACTTTTTGCAAATCACTTAAATCAATTTCTTCGCCATTCGATGAAGTAATCGCGTAATTTTCAGTTGTTTCGCCAACAATCTCAACGTCAACCAAGCTTGTATTCGCTAAAGACGGAACTTCAGCGTCTTCTTTAAGCTCAACGTAGAAGTTTCCATATGCTGGCTTAAATAAATCATCGTCGCTTAAATTGTTGAATAATTTAAGACCAATATGATTTCCAAGCGTCATTTTGAATAAGCTTTCTGCGCTAGCACCGTAGCCAGGAGTAGATATAGCAAGAGCTTGCTTGTTTTTCGTAATATTTTCTACAATCTCTAGTGCTTTCAGGAAGCTTTCTTTTTCTGGAGTAATTCCGTCGGATTTATATTTTGGAGCAATACGTATAACTTTATGATTTACACCCTTAAATTCAGGTGAAACAGTTAAACGTGCATCTCCAGTAGAAACAGCAAACGAAATCAAAGTTGGTGGCACATCCAGATTCTCAAAACTGCCGCTCATGGAATCCTTGCCGCCAATAGCTCCAACGCCAAAATCAAGCTGTGCACTTAAAGCACCAAGAACTGCTGCAGCTGGCTTTCCCCAACGCTCTGGAATATCGTGAGGCTTGCCAAAATATTCTTGCAAGCTCAAGTAAGCACGTTCGCGAGTGAAACCGCTAGCTGCTAGCTTTGCCAATGATTCAACAACCGCAACATAAGCTCCAGTAAACTGATTCTTTTCCATCAAATACGGATTAAAGCCCCAAGCCATTGCGGAAGCTGTGTTTGTTTCGCCAAATACTGGGAATTTAGCAACCATGGCTTGAGCAGGAGTAAGCTGGCGACGACCGCCAAAAGGCATAAGTACAGTAGCAGCGCCAATAGTAGAATCAAATCGTTCAGATAAGCCTTTATTTGAAGCAATATTAATATCCGAAACTAAGTTATGCATGCGCTTTTCTAACGGCAAATCTGACTGATTCTGCCATGGAGTTTCGTAAGATTCTCCACTTTCAATATGCAATATCTGCTGTTTTGCAGCGCCATTAGAAGCCAAGAATGCGCGGCTTAAGTCAACAATGGTTTTTCCACGCCAAGTCATTCGCATTCGTGCTTCTTCAGTAACAGTCGCTATTATTTCTGCTTCAAGATTTTCTTCACGAGCATACTTCAAAAATTCTTCAGCATCACTTGATGCAACGTCGACAGCCATGCGCTCTTGAGATTCAGAAATAGCAAGCTCAGTGCCGTCGAGACCTTCGTACTTTTTAGAAACTTTGTCGAGATTAATAGTTAAGCCGTCGGCAATTTCGCCAGTTGCGACAGAAATGCCGCCAGCGCCGAAATCGTTGCAACGCTTAATAAGTTGACAAGCATCCTTGCGTCGGAAAAGTCGTTGCAGTTTTCGCTCAATAGGAGCATTACCTTTTTG
Source organism: Gardnerella sp. DNF01159 (assembly GCF_049244215.1). Classification (NCBI taxonomy): domain Bacteria; kingdom Bacillati; phylum Actinomycetota; class Actinomycetes; order Bifidobacteriales; family Bifidobacteriaceae; genus Gardnerella; species Gardnerella sp. DNF01159. Next base: position 505,438 of record NZ_CP058387.1, read on the forward strand.
AACTTCAGCTCCGCACTCTTCAATACTTTCAACATCTTGAGCTTTAGAAGCGCCAGTTGCGCCGCCAATGCCATCTCTACCAGTGCGTCCGCCAAGAAGAATAATCACATCGCCAGGAGCTGGAGTTTCTCTGCGCACATGGTCGGCTGGGGTAGCGGCAACAACTGCACCAACCTCCATACGTTTTGCAACATAACCAGGGTGGTATAACTCGTGTACTTCGCCAGTAGCTAAACCAATCTGATTTCCGTAAGAAGAGTATCCTGCGGCAGCAGAAGTTACAATTTTTCGCTGCGGAAGCTTACCGTTTAAAGTCTCGCTAATAGGCGTGCGTGGATCTGCAGCACCAGTTACGCGCATTGCTTGATACACATAGGAGCGTCCAGAAAGAGGATCACGGATGCAGCCACCAATGCAAGTTGCAGCTCCACCGAAAGGCTCAATCTCTGTAGGATGATTATGTGTTTCGTTTTTAAACAGGAATAGCCAATCTTCGTCGTGACCGTTTACGTCCACTTTAACTTTTACTGTGCAAGCGTTGATTTCTTCTGACTCGTCCAAATTTTTAAGCTCGCCGGTATGCTTTAAGTATTTTGCGCCAATAGTTGCCATATCCATAAGGCAAACAGGCTTATTTTCGCGATTTAGTTCTTTTCGCAAATCAAGATAACGGCTAAATGCTTCTTGAACAGTGTTATCGTCAATAGAAATATCTGTAAGCTCGGTGCCAAAAGTCGTGTGACGGCAGTGGTCGGACCAGTACGTATCAATAACGCGAATTTCTGTAATAGTAGGATTTCTATGTTCTTCACGGAAATACTTCTGGCAGAACTTTGCGTCAGCCAAATCCATTGCCAAACCGCGAGTATTAATAAAGTCTTGTAATCCAGCTTCGTTTAAATCGTTAAATGAGCTAATTACTTCTACATCAGATGGTACAACTGCTTCTCGCTGTAAACTTTTTACCTCATCAAGTGAAGCTTCTCGCGCTTCAACAGGATTAATAACGTAGTGTTTAATATCGTTTAGTGCTTTTTCGTCAAGATCACCTTTTAAAGCGATTACTCTAGCAGTGCGCACTGTTGGGCGTTCGCCTTGACTAATAAGTTGAATGCATTCGCTAGCAGATTGCGCACGCTGATCGAATTGACCAGGCAAAAATTCTACAGCAAATACGTGCTCGTCGGTTTCAATAGGCAAGTAATCGTAAGTATTATCAACTGGAGGTTCGCTTAATACTGTTTGCACAGCATTGTCGAATAAATCTTTGCTGATACCTTCAACGTCATAACGGTTAATAATTCTTGCGGAAGTAATCGCGCTTATGCCAAGAATCTCCCTAAGCTCATGTAAAAGCTGTTGCGCTTGAACGTCAAAACCAGTGCGTTTTTCCACATATACGCGAAATACCACGAGAAACCTACCTTGTTGAATGTGCGGTATGAATGCAGTGTTTATTGTTGTATTGGTTTTAAATTATAAATATTAAATTATTCAAAATCACATTAAGAATGCATGTGGCTCGCACCCCCTAAAGGTACGAGCCACAACAATCATTATCGTTCTACGCAATCGTCAGGTTTGCGCACAGAGACATCCAAGCCTTCGCTTTGAGCTAAAGATGCAAGCCTATCGTAAATCTCTTCATAAGCAGGAATGATGTCGCCTAAATCGCGTCTGAACAAGTCCTTGTCCAAATGGCTTACCTCATTCGTACCAGCATTGCGCTTATCCCAAAGTCTGCAAGTATCAGGAGTTATTTCATCAGCGAGAAGAATATTACCTTGCGCGTCTACGCCCTCTTCAATCTTGAAGTCAACAAGCTGAACATCAATCTTGGAGAAAATATCCAACAAAGCATTGTTAACAGCATGAGCTTGACGAGTGACTTCCGTCATTTCTTCATCTGTTGCTAATCCAAGAGCTACAACGCCTTCTGGATTAATAAATGGATCGCCAAGCTCGTCGGACTTTACGCAGAACTCCAACAATGGCTTCTTTAAAGGTGTTCCTTCTTTAACGCTATAACGTTTTGCAAAAGAACCTGCAGCAGTATTTCGCATAATAATTTCCAGTGGGAACATGCGCATACGCTTTACAAGTTGTTCAGTATCGGAAATTCGTCCGAGGAAGTGGCTTTTTACGCCGCGCGCCTCAAGTAAATGGAATAGTAACGAAGTAATCCGGTTATTTAAACTGCCTTTACCTGCAATCTGAGCTTTCTTCAGACCGTTACCAGCTGTTGCCTGGTTCATGTATTCAACCCATAGCACATTGGTGTCATCGGTAGCATACAGTTTTTTGGCTTTGCCTTCGTACAACTTCTCAAGTTTTTCCATGATATGCCCTCTCTTATGTGCATTCACAGTTGTAGGCGCAAACCAACAATATTTGTAGGTTTACCTGACCTTTGCCAGCACGATTAGCGTAACAATTGTTACCTACAAAATTTCCCTTCGTGCATACCGTAAATTATTATCTTTTTTAACTCTTATGCCTTAATTTTCAATGTATCTAAGCATTTGTTTGTGTAGTTTTTAGCAACATGGCGATGCGTGTCGCATTTTCTCTAGCTTCTTCCTGCGTTAATCCAGTAGCTAAAGAAACTGCCATTCGTCTGTGACCATGCACAGAAGGCTTAGCAAAAATACGCAAGTTGCATCGATGATTTTCGCCAGATTGCAAAGCTTGAGCAATATTCGTAAAACCAACAGATCCTTCCGCTTTAATAACAATGGCGTGACTTGCTGCAACTTCATTATTTTTCAAAGAAAGTTCAGTATAGTTAGCTGTAATTGGGACTCCCAAAATAGCCAATGCGTGTAATGCGAATTCACTGTAGTGCTGTGAAATCATAGTTACCATGCCAGTATCGTGTGGGCGAGGTGAAAGCTCGTTAAATAACAGTGAGCCATCTTTTAATACAAATAGTTCGACTCCATAAATGCCCCAACCTGTTTCGCCAGCTTCTTGCGCAATATCAGTCAAACTTTCTACAGCACGCTTTGCAATATCTTTCGCATTAGTGCGGATCGATTCAGGAATATTTGCAGGCTGCCAAGATTCTCTATAGTCTCCGTCTTGCTGACACTGAGCGATCGGCTCACAAGTAGTAATTCCTGCGCAAGAGCTTATTGTAAGTACTGTAAGCTCATAATCAAGCGGAGCTAAAGCTTCAACAATAACGCGTGAACACTCATTTTCATGCTCAGCTGCTGCACGCCTGCCATGCTGAGCTTCATTCCAAGCTGCGAGCAAATTTTCAGAACTACGAACTATTGACTGACCATGACCAGAAGAGCTCATAACAGGTTTAACTACACAAGGATAGCCAACTTTTTTAGCTCCATCCTCTAACTCTTCATAAGATGAAGCGAAACAATACGGTGTAGTAGGCAGTCCTAAATCTTCGTGCGCAATTCTACGCAAGCGCTCGCGATCCATTGCAATCGCGGCAATATCTGAGCTAGGAACGACTTGAATATTCTTTTTAGCAGCATCTTTCAAAACTTCAGTAGCAATAGCTTCAACTTCTGGAATAATAATGTCAGGATTCACATTGGAAATAAGTTCTTGCAATTCTTGCGGATTCGACATATCTAGCACGTGGTATTCGTGAGCTATTTGCATTGCAGGAGCGTTTTTGTAGCTATCGGCAGCGCATACTAGCACGCCTAATCGCATAAGCTCAATCGCAATTTCCTTACCAAGCTCGCCTGAGCCAAGAAGAAGTGCTGTCGTGTTGTTGCTATTTGCAGTTACGCCAAAAATGCGCTGATTTTGCTCAGAAAAACTCATACACCCATTGTTGCATTTGCCATTGTCGAATAATTGATGTTGTTACTACGACGCGCCGAAGTGTGTTGCTCTGGCGGAAATCTAGAAAATCGTGTATAGTATCCCTTTGTTGTGTGATTATGTATGTTTTCACGCGCATGGTGGCTATAGCTCAGTCGGTAGAGCATCTGATTGTGGTTCAGAAGGTCGCGCGTTCAAGCCGCGTTAGCCACCCCACTTAAACGGCTGGTAATTGACCAGCCGTTTTTTGTTAGTTTTGTAACCCTTCAAGCCAAACAGTACATAGGGTAAACTGATATGGTTAGGGTGTTTCCCGACTTAAATTGTGCGTGCGCAATGAAGTAATGCACAGAAGGAGTATTTATGGCTGGTAAGGCTTCACCTAGTGAACCATTGTGGGAGACAATTCTCCTGTTTGTGCCTAGAACTTTAGGAAAGTTAGTGCGCTCGTTTTTTGGTGTTGGAGAATACGATGAGGCATATCGCAGGGATGGTTTGTGCTTCGTTATGCTTGTTCTTGCGATTTTGTTCTGCGCATCAGAATGGTTTAGAGTTAGTGGATTTATTGGAGTAGGTCTCCATTTTGTGTCTTCTAGTTTGCTTGGAATTATGAGCGTTGTTCTGCCTGTGTGGTTAAGCGTTGTTGCTTTTAGGTTGATGCGTAACAGTGGAGCTGGCTCTGGTAATCCTCGTGTTATTAGCGGATTTATTATTCTATTGTTGTCTGTTTGCTCAATTCTTGATATTTCTTCTGCACCTCGCGGAAAAGCGTTTAATTTAGACACTGTACAGAAGTCAGGTGGGTTATTAGGATTTGTGCTCGGATCTCCGCTATCGTGGGGTCTTTCTCGTATTTTTGCAATTATTATTTTTGTAGTAGCTACTATTTTTTCGATATTAATGATTGCTCACCTTCATGTAACTGATATAGCTCAAAGTGTTGTTACTATTTTTGCTAAATATAACAGTAAAAAGTCTTCTGAAGATTTAGGAAACTCTGAAGAAGATAATTCTGAAAGCAAAACCAATTCTTTGGAATTTGCAGATGGCGTGCCAACTCACAATGAAGAATCGTCTAAAAATAATAGCGGATCTTCTCAAATGTCTTCTGTATTGAAACTGTTTAAATCATTCTTTAAGCGTAAAAACAGCAATAATAATGGGGAATTGCTTGACGAATACGCCGGCGATGATGCATTTTCGCATGCTGCTTCTCACGGTAATAGTGCAGATAATCTTGAAAGAGTTGAACCTCGTAAAGCAAGAACTGTGAGCAGCTTTTCAGATAATAATGCTGCAAATAATTCTCAATTTGAAAATGCTGATAATAATTCGAGTCAACTTACACCTAGAAGTGTTTCATCTTCATCAAAGCCTGTTCCTGAAGAAATATTGCCAAAAGCTCCTATGAGTGATTCCTCTTTATCTGCAAGCGATCCGTGGTCAAGTATTCCAGCTGAACGTATGGATCAATATCGCAGGGATCAGGAAGATTCAGATGATGAAAATGCTGCCGGCAGTGAAAGTGGTGCTGGCAATAATAATGAGCCTTCTTTTGATTCTTCCTCTGAACCTTACAAGCTCCCTGATTTGAATCTTTTAGCTCATGGCAAGCCTCATGCTGCGAGAACTCCAGCAAACGATAACGTTATTCGCGCGTTAACTTCTACTTTCGAACAGTTTGACGTTGACGCTCACGTTATTGGATTCCTTAGAGGCCCATCTGTTACGCAGTACGAGGTTGAGCTTGGTCCTGGTGTAAAAGTTGAAAAAGTTACGAATTTGCAAAAAAATATTGCATACGCTGTAGCTAGTACGGATGTGCGTATTTTGTCGCCAATCCCAGGAAAGTCTGCTATTGGTATTGAAATTCCAAACGTCGACCGCGAAATTGTGCATTTGGGAGATGTTCTGCGCTCGCAAAAAGCTATGAATGACCCTAATCCTATGCTTACAGGCGTTGGAAAAGATGTTGAAGGTCATTTCGTAACTGCAGCTCTCGATAAAATGCCGCATTTGCTTGTTGCGGGCGCTACCGGCTCTGGTAAGTCGAGTTTCATTAATTCAATGCTTACTTCGATTATTATGAGAGCAACTCCTGAACAAGTTCGCATGATTATGGTCGATCCTAAGCGCGTGGAGCTTTCTGCTTATGCTGGCATTCCGCATTTGCTTACTCCGATTATTACAGATCCTAAGAAGGCTGCGCAGGCTCTTGAATGGGTTGTTAAAGAGATGGATGCTCGTTACGATGACTTGCAATTCTTTGGTTTCCGTCATGTTAAAGATTTCAACAAGGCTGTTCGTGAAGGAAAGGTTCATGCTCCGGCTGGATCTGAGCGAAAAGTTGCTCCATACCCGTATTTACTTGTGGTTGTAGATGAGATGGCTGATTTGATGATGGTTGCTAAGAACGATGTGGAAAGTTCTATTCAGCGTATTACTCAGCTTGCTCGAGCTGCAGGTGTGCATTTAGTTCTCGCTACTCAGCGTCCGTCTGTTGATGTTGTAACAGGCCTGATTAAAGCAAATATTCCTTCTCGCTTGGCTTTTGCTACTTCATCTGCAACGGATTCCAGGGTTATTCTCGATACTGTTGGTGCGGAAACTTTGATTGGTCAAGGTGACGCTTTGTTCCTTCCAATGGGTGCTGCTAAGCCTCAGCGTGTGCAGGGTTCGTGGGTGAGTGAATCTGAAATTCGTAAGGCTGTTGAGTATGTTCGCACGCAGCGCAAGCCAAAGTATCGTGAAGATATTGAGCAAATGGCTCAAAAAGCTGATGCTCAAGCTCAAAGCAAGCTTAAAACTAGCGATATTGGCGACGATATGGATGAGTTGCTTCAGGCTGCAGAGCTTGTTGTTAGCTCGCAATTTGGCTCTACTTCAATGCTTCAGCGCAAGTTGCGCGTTGGCTTTGCAAAGGCAGGTCGATTGATGGATTTGCTTGAATCTCGAGGAGTAGTGGGACCTTCTGAAGGTTCTAAAGCTCGCGAAGTTTTGGTTCAGCCGGAAGATTTGCCAAAAGTTTTGGCTTTTATTCGTGGTGAGTCAGATTCGTTATAAGATATTGTATTGTTATGTGCAGTACCAAGTTGTGTGATGTGCTAGAAGTTTTTACTTTGCAGTAGAATGAAGGTTATGTGTATGAAGAAAAAAGCTAAGTCATCATTTTTTGTTGGCTGGAATTATGCTCCGAATATTGTGACTTATATCCGTATTTTGCTTTCGCTTGTTTTTATTGTTTTATATTTGAAAGCAGGTATATGGGGTTTTGATTCAGTTTCGTTGCGTTGGGCTGCGTTTGTGCTGTTTGTTGTAGCTGCTTCTACGGATAAGCTTGACGGGTGGATGGCTCGTAAATATCATAAGGTTACAGAATTAGGTAAGTTGCTTGATCCAATTGCGGATAAAATTCTTATTTTAGCTGCGCTTATTATTGCTTCTGTTTTCGGCGAAATTTATTGGTGGATAACCATCTTGTTCATGATTCGCGAAATTGCCATTACTCTTGTGCGAATTTATGTTGTTAATGTTCGTGGAAGGGTAATTGCTGCATCCTCTGCAGGAAAATATAAGACTCTTACGCAGTCGATTGGTATTGCAATGATTATTGCACCTCTTGTTGCAACTCTTCATGCTAATCCATTGCCTTCTTGGATGGTTTCTTACTATGCAGTTGCTTTTGGCTTGCTTGGTATTTCTTTGGGCTTTGCTTTCTATTCTGCAGTTTTGTATGTCTATAGTGCTTTCTTTGAGGGTTCTTCAAATAGCGAATCTCAAGTTGATGATGCAAAAAATGCAGTGCCTTTGTCTCCTGTGAAGTAAATAAAATATAACGAGTTAAACTTCTTGTTTGTAGCTTACGGTTTTTCATAGATTATCCCTAAAGGGTTTATGTTTTGGAAAATCGTAAGCTACAATCATATCGAGCGTATTATGAATAATTCTTCAGGTTTTAATACAGTTTCTTTAGCTGCGAATCTATTGGAAAAAAGTTTTATTAAAGGAATGCATATTGCTTCAGCAGAGTCATTAACTGGCGGGCTTTTGGCTGATGCTTTTGTTTCTGTTCCTGGTGCGTCACGAGTTTTTTGTGGATCTGCTGTCACTTATGATATTCATGCTAAATCCAAAATTCTTGGCGTAAATTCTAATCTTTTACAATCTGAAGGCGCGGTTTACCAGGATGTTGCTTTTCAAATGGCGATTGGAGCTGCTCAAATATATCGTGGCAGTGGATGGGCGTATGAGGAAGATTGTGAGTGTTGTGCAAATTTTCCTATTATTGGCTTGTCTACAACTGGTGTTGCAGGTCCTGGTTCTGATGGTAATAAACCAGCAGGTTTAGTTTATGTTGGAATATTTTTGCCTCAAGTTAGTGATGTTGTGGATTCTGTTAAAGATGTAGCTCGTAAAGAACTTGAAAATGGCTGTGTGAGTAACGTCTATGATTATGATTTTGCTCAAATTGAAAGTCAAAGCGTAACTAAAATTGCGCCATCAAGTGCTGCTTTTGTTTTTGAATTGAGATTATCTGGCAGTCGTCAAGAAGTTCGCGAATCTACTGTATTTCAGTTGTTGAGAATAGCTAATGACTTGATTGCTTATGTCGAAGATTGTAAGTAGTTGGGTTGTAATCAAGACACGCGCTATCGAACAAATGTTCGCATATGTAGTATACTTATGTTTGTCGAGATGATTTAAGCTGAGTTAAGTGTTTAAGTGCTTGGATTAAATGTTTTATCCACATTGCACAAAAATGCTTGTACTTGAATCTAGTATGGAACTAAGGTCGTTCGATACATAACGGCATGCGAAAGGAGTAGCATACATGGCGCAAACAAAAAGTAAAGGCAGTATTAATCGCCTTATTGATGCGGATAAAACAGATCCACGTCGCCAAGCAGCGTTAGAAACTGCTTTAGCCAATGTTGAACGACAATATGGAAAAGGTTCTGCAATGCGCTTAGGTGATAGACCTATGCAAGATGTAGAAGTTATTTCTACTGGTTCATTAGCGTTGGACACTGCTTTGGGGATTGGCGGTGTTCCTAGAGGGCGAATAGTTGAAGTCTACGGTCCTGAGTCTTCTGGTAAAACAACTCTTGCTTTGCATATTGTTGCAAATGCTCAAAAAAATGGTGGGGTAGCGGCATTTATTGATGCTGAGCATGCGTTGGATCCTGTCTATGCGCGAAAGCTTGGAGTAGACACGGATGCTCTTATTGTTTCTCAGCCAGATAATGGTGAGCAGGCATTGGAAATTGCTGATATGCTTATTCGTTCTGGTGCGTTAGATGTTATTGTTGTTGATTCTGTAGCGGCATTAGTTCCTAAAGCTGAAATCGATGGCGATATGGGAGATAGTCATGTGGGCTTACAAGCTCGCTTAATGAGTCAGGCGTTGCGTAAGATGACTGGTGCTCTTTCACAAGCTGGCACTACTGCTATTTTTATTAATCAGCTTCGTGAAAAAATTGGCGTATTCTTTGGTAATCCTGAAACTACCACTGGTGGTAAAGCTTTGAAGTTCTATGCGTCTGTGCGTATGGATATTCGCAGAGTTTCTACTATTAAAGAGGGCGAAGAAGCTGTTGGCAACCGAACTAAAGTTAAGATTGTCAAGAATAAAATGGCTCCGCCTTTCAAAACTGCTGAGTTTGATGTTCTTTACGGAGAAGGTATCTCGACTGAAGGTTCTGTTATCGATATGGGACTGCAAGCTGAAGTTATTAAGAAATCTGGTTCTTGGTTTACTTATGAAGGTGAGCAGCTTGGACAAGGTCGTGAAAACGTCCGTAAATTCTTGAAAGATAATCCAGCTATTACTGAAGAAATTAGCGAAAAAGTCAAAGCTTCGTTAGGTTTAATGCATCCTGAAGATCAATTCGCTGAAGATTCTGAACTAGATCAATTCGATGATGATTCTGTAGCTAAAAATTCTGCACAAAAGTCATCCGAATCGAAGTAATAATAAGATTACAGTGTAAAGCGAATGCAATATGCCTATTAGTGTAGAGAATTTTCTTCGCGATCATCCAGTAGAGCGTGCTGAAGAAAATGACGAAAGTAATAGTGTAGTGACACATACTCGCAAAAAAATATCGCATAAGTCAGTACTTTTAAGCGCAAAAAATAATACAAAAAACATGCCGTATGTAAAAAACGCTAAAGTAAGTGATTTAAGCGACGAACTTTGCAATAGTAGTGAAGATGATTGCAGGGAAGCTGCTTTAAGGCTTTTAGATTATGCTCCTCGCTCTGTGATGAACATGCGCAAAAGGCTTAAAGAAAAAGGTTACACGGAAGTTGCTGTTGACGCGGTTATTCATCGCTTGCTTGAATTGCATCTTCTTGATGACAATCAATACGCTCAAATGGTGATTCGCTCTTGCGCAGTGAGGCTTCTTGGTGCTAGAGCTACTCGAATGGAATTGCAGCGTAAAAATGTTGATCCTGCTGCTATTTCACAAAATGTAGCTTCTGCTCAAAACTCTGGAGTATTCACTGAAGCAGCGTGGGAACTCGGTCGCAAAACGGCTTCGCGCACGAGAAATCTTGAGCCTTTAGTTCGAAGACGAAGATTTTTCGCAGCAGCTGCAAGAAAAGGTCATGATTTAAACGTTATTAACGAAGTGTATGCAGCTTTATTCGAAAGTAATAACGAATGAATAGTAAAAGAGGCTGGATTATACAAGTAAACCAGCCTCTTTCGCTTAAAACTTTATGATTATTTTGCGAAATTATGCGCTTGAGCTAAAACATACTCAGGCATATCTTCAACATTAATAACATCATTAAAGCGTGGAGTTTTATTTTCAAGATTTCTAAGCATGCTTGGAGCTTTAGTTCCTGTAGCTTTACTAAGAGCGTCCATGCATTTGAAATCATTCATATCTTGCACATGCTCAATATTCAAAGCTTCAGCAACAACGCGAGGGAATTTGTATGGGCTTGCAGTGCTTAGCAATACTCTAGGTGTGCTTTCGTCATGTGGAATATTTTGCATAACGAAGAATCCGCAAGCAGTATGTGGGTCGATCACATACTTGTACTTGTTCCAGCAGTCATAAATAGCTTCGCGAATTTGATCTTCATTTGCCCAACCGCAGCCAAACAGTGAGCGAATCTTTGCAAGCACATTTTCTGGAATCTCAAAAGCGCCCCACTGCTGTAAATCGTTCATAAGCATTTGTATTAAACGCGTGTCTTTATCGCACATGTAATAAAGCATTCGTTCCAAATTAGAAGAAACCAAAATATCCATAGAAGGAGCAACAGTGTGATGGAATGAGCGCTGACGGTTATAAGTGCCGCTTACCAAAAAATCAAACAAAACATTATTGCTATTGCTTGCAACAATAAGATGTTTTACAGGAAGACCAAGCATTTTTGCGTAATATCCAGCAAGAATATCGCCAAAATTGCCGGTTGGTACGCAAAACTCAACTTCGTCTCCAAGAGCTATTGCTTTACGCTCAACAAGTTGCTTATAAGCCGCAAAATAGTACACGACTTGCGGCACGAGTCGTCCAACATTTATTGAATTAGCAGAAGACAATTCAGTATTCGCAGATTCTTCAATATTTTTATTAAGCTCACTATTGGTGAAAATCTGTTTTACGCCAGTTTGAGCATCGTCAAAATTGCCTCGAACTGCGCAAACTTTCACATTTTCGCCCACCTGCGTAGTCATTTGCAATTCTTGAACGCGGCTAACTTTTCCTTCTGGATAAAAAGTAACCATAGAAGTGCCTGGAACATCAGCAAAACCAGCCAAAGCAGCTTTACCTGTATCTCCAGAAGTTGCAGTTAGAATCATAACGCTTTTTTCAATATCAGATTCGTTTTCGTGTTGAGTTTTAGTGCGAGACATTAATTGTGGCAACATTTGCAAAGCAACGTCTTTAAACGCGCATGTAGGACCATGGAAAAGTTCCATCACAAAATCGCGAGTGTTTCCAAGCTGCTGGAGTGGAGTAATAGCGTTATTAGCCCATTGATTGCCGTATGCCAGTTTAATGCAAGAAGAAAGCTCTTCTGAAGTATAATCTGGCAGTAACAGTTGTAAAATATCTTGCGCAATTTCTTGATACGATTTGCCTTGCAATTTAGAAATATCGTAACGCTCGCTACCAAGGCTATCGGCTACAAATAATCCGCCATCTTCAGCAATTCCTTTACGTATTGCTTCTTTTGAAGTGCATGTTGGCTTAAGCGAACGAGTGCTATGGAAAATAGTTGTATCTGATGCCATAATAACTCCGTAACCGTCTGTTTATAGAGAATATTTTTTACTTACATAGATTATTTATGTAAATTATTTACACAACTTATATCAAATTATGGTACCTGAAGTGCTGGGCGAATGGGCGTGTGCTAATCTCATATGTATAAATGCTTTTGTTTTACTATTAATTAATTGGCGATTAGGCAAATAATCTATAGGGGGGAAACGTTGTCTGTTGATGATTTAGTGAATGCTCGTGCGGATTGTGCGCGCAAAGCGTGGCGTAATTTTGCTCATGCAGACACTCGCGCAAAAAATGCGCTTCTCGAAAAAATGGCAGATGCCTTAGAATCTTCAGCTTCAAATATTGCTGAGGCTAACAAAAAAGATCTTAAAGAAGCTGAAGCTAAAGGAATGGATGCTGGAAAGCTCGACAGGCTTAAATTTGACGAAGAGCGAATCCAAGCTTCTGCAAAAAGCGTGCGAAAAATTGCACAATTGCAAGATCCTGTAGGAGAGGTTGTTCGCGGATACACTCTTCCTAATGGCATTAAACTTTCGCAAATTCGAGTTCCAATGGGCGTTATGGGAATGATTTACGAAGCTCGTCCAAACGTAACTATTGATGTAGCTGCTTTGTGTATTAAATCTGGAAATGCTGCGATTTTGCGTGGTGGAAGCGCGGCTCTCCATACGAATCAGGCGAGTATTGAAGTTATACAATCGGTTCTTAAAAATTCTAACTTTAGTGCTGATTTGATTCAGTCTGTTGATGATTTAGGAAGAGACGGAGCTACGTCAATGATGCATGCTCACGGTCATATTGATGTGCTTGTGCCTAGAGGTAGCGCAAATCTTATTGCAGCAGTTGTTCAAGAATCTACGGTCCCTGTTATTGAGACTGGAGCTGGAAACGTACATATTTATGTAGATAAAAGCGCTGATATTAAAAAAGCTATACCTATTATTATTAATGCAAAAACGCAACGAGTGGGCGTGTGCAATACTGCTGAAAAATTATTAGTGCATAAAGCTGTTGCGCAAGAATTTTTGCCAAAAATCGCTGCTGCTTTAGCTGAGCATAATGTAATTTTACATGCAGACGATAAATCTTACGATATTTTGCAATCCGCTAATATTCAAAGATTGCAGCTTGAGTGTGCCACTGAGGAAGATTGGAAGCGAGAATATTTGTCGCTGAATATGGGTGTGAAAGTTGTAGATGATTATACTGATGCAGCTTCTCATATTGCGAAATATTCTACTGGCCATACTGAAACCATTATTGCTGAAGATTATTCAACTATTCAAAGTTTTATTGCAAGTGTTGATTCCGCTGTAGTTATGGTAAATGCTTCAACGCGCTTTACGGATGGTGGCGAATTTGGTTTCGGCGCAGAACTTGGTATTTCTACGCAAAAATTGCATGCGAGAGGCCCTATGGGTTTGCTTGAAATGACAACAACCAAATGGATCGGCTACGGAGATGGGCAGATACGCGAGTAGTACTGGTTTTAATAGTTACGTGGCGGTAAGGTAAGAGTATGCCTAATAATGACGTGAATTTGAGTACAGCTGAGGCGCTTGATGTTGCTGCTGAACGTTTGTCCATTGTGCGATATGTTTTTTTGGTGCAAATTGAAGATGGTATTGCTTCTGCATCGCAACGTTCATCGCTTGAGTATGCTGACGCAGTGTTGATGGGCTGGCCAGATTCTGATTCGAATGATGTGACTATTCCTGATGAAACTTCGTTTAATAATGTTCTTAAAAATGTTCGCAATATGGAAAAGAATATTATTAAGTTTAGCGAATTAGAACGTGATCATGATATTGATGGCATGACATCCATGCTTGCTAAAATTTCGGAATCTGTAGCGAAAATTCGTGGTGCGTATCAACCAGATTTCCCTCTTCCAACTTTTGCCGAAATCCAGCGTGTCGTAAAAGATGAGTGGGATGAAGAAATGGGCAATATTAATCCGGATAGCGCAAATGTTGCATCTGGGTTAGTGAATGAAACTCAAGTGGAAGACAAGGAATCTGAGGCGAATGAGTCCTGAAATTCACGAAGATGCAGAACGTCGCATGTCTGACCTATTTCATGGCGCGTTTACTGGTAAAGAAGCGGCTCCTCCTGCGGTTGTGAATTCAGTTCATAAACGTACTTCTACTCGTGGCAATGTGCACGAGCGTCAGCGCATTGGAATTATGGGCGGCACATTCGATCCAATACACAATGGCCACTTGGTTGCTGCTTCAGAAGTTGCTTGGGTTTATGATCTTGACGAAGTTATTTTCGTTCCTACCGGTAGGCCTGTTTTTAAGCTTGATAAAAAAGTTACGAATGCAGAAGATCGTTATTTAATGACTGTTATTGCAACAGCATCAAATCCAAAGTTCACTGTTTCTAGGGTTGATATTGATCGCCCTGGAGTTACTTATACTATTGATACTTTGAAAGATATTCACGCGCAGCATCCGGATGCTGAGCTTTTCTTTATTACTGGAGCTGACGCTATTGCTGAAATAATGCAATGGAAAAATGCGCGCGAAATGTGGAATTTGGCTCGATTTGTGGCTGTTACTCGTCCTGGCTATTCGAGACCAGAAAAGCTAGCAGATTCTAATTCTCCGTTAATGCCTCGCCAAATGCATACGAATGATACTGGTATTGCGGCGAATCGTGACGATATGGTTCATTGTGATTCTACGCATTTGCCGGTTGATATTTTAGAGATTCCAGCGTTGTCTATTTCTTCTACTGATGTTCGTCGTCGAGCTGAGCATGGTGAGCCGGTGTGGTATTTAGTTCCAGATGGAGTAGTTCAATACATAGTTAAGCATGGTTTATATCGTGCGTAATTATTGATTTTGTAGGCTTGTCGTTTATCGTCTGTGCAAAAAGTTAGTATTGATTATGTTCATTTCGCGAATTAAAGCGAACTAATGTTTGGAGATATGGTGAGCATCGTCCTTGAAGGAAAGCCAGATAAAAACCTTGTTCTCGTTACCGGTCGCGCACATCCGAAGCTTGCTCGTGATGTAGCTGATCAGCTTGGAATTGATGTACTTGAAACTACGGCATACGATTTTGCTAATGGTGAAATGTATGTTCGCTATACGCAATCTGTGCGTGGTACAGATGTATTCGTGCTTCAAAGCCACAGTGATCCTGTTAACAAGTCCATTATGGAACAGTTAATTATGATTGACGCTTTGAAGAGGGCTTCTGCTCGTTCAATTACTGCAGTATGCCCGTTGCTTGGTTATTCTCGACAAGATAAAAAGCATCGCGGTCGCGAACCTATTTCTTGCCGCTTGATGTTTGATTTGCTAAAGACTGCTGGTGCTGATCGCATTATGAGCGTCGATTTGCATGCAGCTCAGTCTCAAGGATTCTTCGACGGTCCTGTTGATCACTTGATTGCTATGCCAGTTTTGGTTGATTACGTACGTGATCGTTTCCGCGATGATCTTGCAAACGTAACTGTTGTGTCTCCTGATGCTGGTCGTATTCGCGTAGCAGAACAGTGGGCTCAGCGCTTAGGTGGCGGTCCTTTGGCTTTTGTGCACAAAACTCGCGATATCACTTGCCCTAATAAGACGGTTGCAAATCGCGTCGTTGGTGACGTTGCTGGACGCGATTGCGTTATGGTTGACGACTTGATCGATACTGCAGGAACTATTGCAGGAGCTTGCAATGTGTTGAAGGAAGCTGGAGCTAAGTCTGTTACAGTTGTTGCAACTCACGGCGTGCTTTCTGGTCCCGCAGTCGAGCGTTTGAAGTCTTGTGGTGCTAGGGAAGTTGTTTTGACTGATACTGTGCCAATTCCAGAAGAGAAGCGTTGGGATGGTTTGACTGTTCTTTCAATTGCTCCGCTTCTTGCAAGCGCTATTAAAGCAGTGTTTGAGGATGGTTCGGTTGCTAAGCTTTTCGACACTTATCCTGAGCATCACGGACAAGGATTCTTATTTGCTTAAGTATTGATTTCGTACGGTTTGCTTTTCGGCACGCCAATTTGACGTTTTTCGATATTATGGCATAATAGTGACTTGGCGGTTTTTCCGCCGTTCCCTCATGGTGTAATGGCAGCACACGGGTCTTTGGAACCCTTTGTCTTGGTTCGAATCCAGGTGAGGGAGCTTACTTGAAGCGCTACTCGTTGAATCGAGTGGCGTTTTTTGTTTTGAACGCTGCTAATAAGTAATAGAATTACATACAGCGAAATTTATTAAAATAGTATAAGGAGCGTATGCGTGGAAAAGCATGATGTAACTGCGGCAATAATTTTGGCAGCAGGCGATGGGACGCGTATGCGTTCAGAAACTCCGAAAGTACTACATCCATTTGCTGGTAAAACATTTCTCAATCGTGTTATGGATGCCATGAATGGCGTAAATCCTAAAAAACTAGCTGTAGTTGTGCATGCTCAAGCTGAACGCGTAGCTGCTGCTGCTATTAGCTATAACGAAAATGTGCATATTGTAAATCAGGACGAAACTCCTGGAACCGGCAGAGCAGTGCAATGTGCTATTAAAGATCTTAACGAAATTGCTAAAAACGAAACTGGTGAAGCATTAAAAGGAGCTGTGCTGATTGCCGCAAGCGATATGCCGCTACTTGATACGCAAACTTTGCAGTCTTTAGTTGATTTTCACAATAATAATAACAATGTGGCAACAGTTCTTACAGCAGTATTAGACGATGCAACTGGATACGGTCGTATTGTGCGCGAAGCAAACGGTGACGTTTTGCGTATTGTTGAGCATAAGGATGCAAATGCTGGAGAGCTTGCTATTCATGAAGTGAACACTTCTGTATATGTATTCGATGCGACTGTATTATGTGACGCAATTGCAGATCTTAACTCTCAAAATGCTCAAGGTGAGTTCTATTTGACTGATGCTTTGGAACATGCTCGAAAGTTTGGTCATGTTGGTGCAATGTCTGCTCCAGATCCGCTTACTGTAGAGGGCGTAAATAATCGTGTGCAATTAGCTGCGCTCGCAAAAGCACATAATAAGCGTGTGTGCGAAAAATGGATGCTTGAAGGTGTAACTATTCTTGACCCTGATACTACTTGGATTGAAGATAGTGTTACGCTCGCACAAGATGTTACTGTGCTTCCTGGATGCTTCCTTCAAGGTCGTACTACGGTTGCAAGTGGTGCTGTAGTTGGTCCTTACACGACTCTTATTGATGCGCAAATTGATGAGGATGCTGTGGTTGAACGTTCGCGCGTACAGGAATCGCATATTTGTAGAGCTGCAAACATTGGTCCTTGGACGTATTTGCGTGCAGGAAACGTACTTGGTGAGGAAAGTAAGGCAGGAGCTTTCGTAGAAATGAAGAAAGCTCATATTGGAAATGGCACTAAAGTACCTCATTTAAGCTATATTGGCGATGCTGATTTGGGTGAGCATACGAATATTGGCGGCGGTACGATTACTGCAAATTATGACGGAGTGCATAAGAATCATACTACGATTGGTTCTGGTGCTCACGTCGGTGCAGGAAACCTGTTTGTAGCACCGGTTACTGTGGGAGATGATGTTACTACCGGCGCTGGATCGGTGGTACGTCACGATGTTCCGGCTGATTCTATGGTGTACTCTGAAAATACTCAGCATGTAGTCGAAAATTGGAAGCCAGCTTGGGAACGCTAAAAAGCGTTTGTTGGAGAATTAAGGAGTAGTAACGTTATGACAGCTTTAGAAAGCTCAATTAGTGCAATTCGTATTGCTGCCGCTGCTGCAGACCGTTTGAAAGCAACGAACGAGCAGGCTTTTGATGTAAGCGATTTGCTTGGTATTACGGATGCTATGTTAGTTGTTTCTGCTTCAAACGAGCGTCAAGTATTGGCTGTTGCAGAAGAAATCGAAAAAGACTTGTACTTGAAAGACAACAAGCGCAAGGCTTTATCTCGTGAAGGCTTGGAATTAGCACAGTGGATTTTGCTTGATTTTGGCGATTTTGTGGTTCATGTAATGCATGAGGAAGCACGAGCATTTTACCGCTTGGAACGCCTGTGGAATGATTGCCCAGCAATCGATTTGCAACTGCCAGAGCATGCTAGCGAAACTGGAGATGCTATCGAAACTGAAGATTCTAGCAAAACTGAATAATAAGAAGAAAGTACGGTACGAACCATGGTTGATTTCGTAGAAAATGTTGCGAGTAACGTAAATAATTCCATTAATAGTGCGCACGAAGGAATTGCTCGCTCTGTTATGCTTATTCGCCACGGTCAAACTCCGTATAATGCACAGTTCCGTTTGCAAGGCATGATTGATATTGCTTTGGATGAGTCTGGAATGGATCAGGTAACTCGCTCTGGAAAAGCTTTGCGCGTGCTTTTTGGTGCTTCTGACTTAGAAGATCCAAAGGATCCGAACAGCGCTGAGCATGTGCGCATTACAGCGGAAGAAGCGGACGCGAGTTTTGTGGCGATTGCTTCTCCGCTTATTCGCGCGCAGCAGACAGCTCATGCTTTTGCAGATAAGATTGGGCTTCATGTGCAAGTTGAAAATGGTGTGCGCGAGCGTTTCTTTGGCGAGTGGGAAGGTTTGAATCGCCAGCAGATTAGCGAACAGTGGCCGGAAGATTTCAAAGCTTGGGTCGAAGGTAAAGGCGGGGAGCTTCGTCATGGTGCTGAAGCTAAGCAGGAAGTAGGAGAGCGCGCTGCTACTGCAGTAGAAGATTGGACTCGCAAAACTGGCGCAGACCGCGATTTGCTAGTGTTTTCGCATGGCTCTTGCCTTTCGCAAACTGTTCATAAGCTGCTTGGATTAGATAAAGTAGATCCTTCTTACAAAACGATTGGTGGCATGGGAAATGGTCGCTGGGCGCGCTTAATTCCAAGTCTTAACGCGGATGGTTCGATTCATTGGCGTTTGGATGCTTATGATCAAGGTCCTGCAGCTGACCCTACAAGCCAGCGTCTTATTCGCATTTGGGGAGCGGCTTAATCTGCGTAATATCTCCTTTTTACCGCTTAATTACCGAAAGCTACCGTTTAGCGATTTTGTAAAGACAGACTATTTACAGTGCCGTATAGTCAAAATTACAAAACAAAAAGCTAACAAACGCTAACAGTAGTGCACGGAAAGGAGGCTTGATGAAAGTAACTATTGCTATTGTTCCGCCTGAGGAAGAGCAGTCAGTTCAGTTGTCAATTCACAATATTGACGATGAGCTTAAGCGCATTATCGCTCAGTTACAAAGCATTGACTCAAATGATGCAAATGTAAGAAGTGCTGAAAATAATACTGAAATTAATACTTCAGATAAATTAAGCAATAATAATCCATTCATATACGGTTATATTAACGATTCGATTATTGTTATGCACGAGCCGGATGTGATTATGATTTGCGTTGAAAATTCGCGCGTAATCATTCACAGTGATAAAGGTGAGTGCGTTTCTTACAAGCGCCTAATGGATTTCGACAATCCGCAATTCGCGTCGTTTGTGCGCATATCTAAATCCGCAATCGTGAACTTGAATCGCATTGTTCGAGTCGATCCAGGATTCGGCGGAAGTATGAGCGTAAAAATGGACGACGGAAGCGTTGAGTGGATTAGTCGCAGATGCTTAGCAGGGTTCAAAAAGCGCTTAGGAATGTAGTTTTAAGCGTAGTCGAATATAAAACTATCAAAATTTTTTAATACTAATTTTTAATACAAGATTTTAATACTTAAAAAGGAAACGATTATTATGGAAAAGCAAGTTACAACTTTTGGTAAAACAATGGTAAAAAACATTGTTAATGGCATTGGCATAGGGTGCACTATTTTTACTGCAATCAGTTTTGTGTCGAGCTTGTTAGCAAATACTGCGGTTGGAAACAGAATTGCATCTTATGCTGTAGCAACGTTTGTTATAGGCATAAGCTATGGAGTATTCGCTATTTTTTGGTCGAATGAGCGTATGTCAAATCTTGCAAAGTTCGTTTTTGCACTAGTACCACCAATTGCTATTCAATTTATTGTATCGGTGATTGTTGGGTGGATTTCGTTCAAAGATGAGCCAGCTGTGATTTGCGGATGGATTGCGTTCACTGTTATTTTCCCGATTGCGATTGCTGCAATAATTTATTACTTCGAGAAGAAGAAAGCGGAAGAAATGAACACTAGACTGCAAGCATTGCGTAAAGAAAGCAAGTAAAATAGTTACAACTAAATAATCAAGTAAAGAATTGAGTGGTGTTCATCTTCGCCGTTGAGGACGAACGCCACTCGATATTGTATGACGCCTACTATAGACGTACTAATTCGGCGTTTTGCGCTCCGACCTGCTTTCGCGCTCAGAGCGTAGCGAGCGCGTTAACCGAGCGAGCGTCCTTCGTTCAGTGCGAAAAATCTCAAATCTCTACCACACTAATATCCACACGACTGAATAACTATGCACTAATCTTTTGCAATAGTTTTGCCGGCAGTAGCTCCAGAAGTCAAGTCCTGAATCTCAGTGATTTCCATAACTGGAACTGCAGCCGGCTTCTTCGTACCTTTTTCTTCAGCCACACGCACTTGCTCTTCGTAAATCGCGTCATCAGTGTGAAGGGTAACGGTTCCGCGGAAGCGATAGCCCTTCTTTTCTGCCAAATTAGCAACTGCTACAACCAGCTGGCTGCCGTCTTGCAAGTTCTTATAATGCTGACCTGCAGTGCGCTCGTGGTAGGCAAGGTGGTTGTCGTCGAGTACGAACATAGACATTTTTGGTCCCAAATCAAGCTCGCCATCTTTGCTCACTGTTGCAATCCAAGCCAAATTATTCGCAATAAATTCTTTCATATCTGCGCTAAGAGTTGCCATAATATTCCTTTCCTAACAAGATTGCGCACTTTCTTCGTACGCAATTTATAAGCCTACATTGCTACATTACGCTGATTTAAAAGTGTATACGAGCGTGTAGCGTAAAAAAATTGTAAGTTGTGATATAAATCACCCAATTCTTCAATAGTTTCGTGGGCGAAATTTATACAGCAAAATACTTGATTGCCACTGTTTTCTGAAGCGTATATCGGAAATTTTACGAAGGAACGCCAGAAAGTTGTACTTTTCACGATTTTACGGTTATTCTGTCTATTTTATAAGCTAAAACGCTTTATAAAAGAAAAATTTTAAAGAATCAACTTTTATAGTTGAAGGGGAATATTATGAAGGTGAAATATGAAACAGCTAAATCTATAGCTGAACCGCTTTCGGATAAATCGGGCATGCCTCAAGGCAAAAGTGTTCATACTGCTCAGATTATGTTGTTGATTTGTGCTGCTATTTGGGGTGGCAGCTATGTTTCTTCAAAATATGCTCTTGAAGTGTTTCCTGTGCAATGGCTTATGGGCGTTCGTATGGTTGGCGCTTGCACGATTATGGCTGTTATTTTTTTCGGTACGCTTCGTAAAACTTTTACAAAAAAGCTTATTGTTCCTTCTTTACTAACTGGAATTACGTATTATGCTACTTTAATTTTGCAAACTGAAGGGTTACGTTCAATTGATCCAGGTCGTAGCGCGTTTTTGACAGCAGCATATTGCGTAATTACGCCATTTTCTGCTTGGTTAATCGTCAAGAAAAAGCCAACTCTTTTAGGATTAGTTGCTGCAGTTATGTGCGTTGCTGGAGTAGGTTTTGTGGCATTAAAACCTGGGATGCTTGTGCTCACATTGTCTTATGGAGATTTTCTTACTCTATTATGTGCTGCAATTTTTGCTTTTAATCTTACGTTCCTTGCGTATTATTCTCGTAAATATAATCCAGTTACGTTAACTTTTGGGCAATTTGTTGTTTCAGGCGTACTTTTTGTAGCTGGTGCGCTTATTTGTGAGCCTTTGCCAAACTTTAACGCTGCTGATCATTTCTCTATTTTTGCTAATATGTTCTACCTTACAGTAGTAGTAACAGTAGTTGCACAAATTATGCAAAACTATAGTTTGGTGAATCTTTCTACTGCAAACGCTTCTGTGATTATGTGCACTGAAAGTTTGTTCACGCTTTTATTCTCTACTGTTCTTTTTCATGAGCATGTTTCTAACATGGCTTTTGTGGGATTTGCTTTAATATTTGCTGCAATTATTACTGCAAGCTTAGGTGAGCATTATTGTGATAAAAAAGCGAATTGTGAGCTTTCTTATAAAGATAGAGATTTTGAGGTTGCTAAGTCTTAGGCATTTCAGTTTTGTGTAGCTAAGTTTTATGTATATAAGACTTGTGATTTTGTTGTAAGAATGCTCTGGCAATACTGTGCAATTTTTGCGTAGAGTGATACCATCATTGTTGTAATAATGTTGGTAGTGGAATTTGCATATTTGCCATGCATTTTGGCATTATATTCGCATAAATAGTTAAGGTGCATAAGTGAAGAATTTCTTCAAAGGCATATCGTTTACGCAAGTATTAGCTGGATCGCTCGCTGCAGTGACTTCGTTTTTACTTGCTTCGAAAATTGGTATTGCTGGTTCAGTTATTGGCGTAGCTATTGGTTCTATTGTCTCAGCAGTAGCATCACAGTTGTATCAGAATGTTATTCACGCTTCATCGCGTAAACTTTCGGAAGTAAATCCGAATACTTCTACAGAACAGTCTAATTTTAGTAATGTGTCAGATTCTAGCGTGCGTTCAAATGGTTTAGAGAATGTTGATTCTAAAAGAATTGGAGATGATATTCATATGCAATATTCATCAAATTCGTTGCAATGTAATACTGATCCTTCAGATGACAAAAATATGGCTGTTCAAGATGCAAGATTTGGACGCACTGTTAGTTCGCAAGTCCGTAATCCAGAATTAGAAAATACGCGTATTTTGGAATTGTCGAAATTACGTGAACAGCATGAAGAAGACATGGAACTGTCGGAAGGCACAATTCCAGAGCCGGTGCCGTTATCTAAGGTTGTTAGTGAAAACTACGGTTACTCTTCTGGATCTTACCAAAATAGAAACGATCATCGTACAACAATTGTTGTTGCTGTTATAAGTGCTCTTATAGCTGTTATTGTTACTGCAGGTGCTGTTCTTTTGTTTACACAAGGAAAAGGCACAGACAATATTGATAAGCCTGAAGAAATTAGTCATGAGCAACAGCAAAATCAACCACAACCTAAGCAACGTCTTAATACGAATACTAATCAAGACCATAAGAAATCTCATGATGATTCTAATAGTAAAGATGGTAATGAAGACGAAAATGATGAGCATGGCAATGAAAATGCAGATAGTTCAACAGGTGGTCATTCCGATAATGATTTAGGTAGTGACACTAACAATGATTCAGGAACGAATTCAGGTGATGCTGCTAGTGGGAATAGTGGATCGGGTGCTGATAGTTCTGATGCAGGTGCTGGATCTGCTGGATCTTCGGGATCTACTGGTTCTTCAAACAATGTAACTTCTCCTGGTAATGGTGACCAATCTGGAAGTGCCAATGGTAACTAATTTTCGAATTGGTTCTTGAATTGGTTTGCCGAATTGGCGACTAAATTGTTAGTAGAATTCGCAGGATTTTTGGAATTTGTAAGTTGAATTCGACACGCCGCATTTGGATAGAACGGCTATTTGTTGTAACCTATCAAAGGTTCGTTTGAACGGCATAAGTAAAAACGGGGCTATGGCGCAGCTGGTAGCGCATCTCCATGGCATGGAGGGGGTCGGGGGTTCGAATCCCCCTAGCTCCACAAATTTTAAACGTCACCTCTTTTTGGGGTGGCGTTTTTTGTTATTATTTTTTAATTTTTATGCGCCACGCCGTATTTTTTACTGTTTGTCTGCAAGTCGTACTAATAATGAACACCATCGACCAGAGGTTGCGCTCGACAAGAGTAGTAAGCATGAGCCAGGGAAAGCGTTAATTGCTTACAAAAGGGGAGAGCGCCGAAGTTTACTGCTTAATCCCAAAAGTAGTGAGCTGGGACTTGGCTTAATATACCAAGGACTGTCGCAGTGATTTGGCATCCGCTGCGGAGAGCTATCGACACGCTTGCTTTTGCTTGCTTGTTTTGCCTCTGATTGTCATGAAAGGAGGAAAAATGAGTAGCTCATTATCATCTACTGCTGCACAGAATACTCAGCAGAATACTCATCAAAATAACGATGTCCATCGAGGATTAAAAACCCGACATATTTCCATGATTGCTTTAGGTGGCAGCATTGGCACCGGCTTATTTGTTGCTAGTGGTGCAACAATCCATATGGCTGGTCCTGGTGGTGCTTTGCTTGCTTATGGTGCGATTGGCATTATGGTGTACTTCCTTATGACTTCCCTTGGTGAAATGGCAACATTTATGCCTATTAGTGGATCGTTTGCATCGTATTCTGGACGTTTTATTGATCCTGCACTAGGTTTCGCAATGGGCTGGAACTATTGGTTTAATTGGGCTATTACGGTTGCGGTGGACGTTAGTACTGCAGCAATAGTTCTGCAATATTGGTTCCCAACAGTGCCAATATGGATTTTCTCACTGTCGGTTCTTATGCTTATTTTGGTTATCAATGTGCTTACAGTTAAGTGCTTTGGAGAAACTGAGTATTGGCTTTCTATTATTAAAGTGTTGGCAGTAATCGTATTCCTTGTTATCGGTTCGCTTACGATTGTTGGCATTGTTGGTGGCAAAGCGCCATTCTTGCAAAACTTCACTCATAAGGACGCTCCATTTGCAGGCGGTGTTCCTGCAGTGTTGTGTGCGTTCGCTATTGCAGGCTTCTCTTTCCAAGGAACTGAGCTTATTGGTATTACTGCTGGAGAGTCTGCAACTCCTGAAAAGAGTATTCCAAAAGCTGTAAAGCAAGTGTTCTGGCGTATTCTTCTCTTCTACATTCTTGCAATTTTCGTTATTGCTTGCATTATTCCTTATACTGACAAGAACTTACTTGGTTCTGATGTAACTGATATTGCTATTAGTCCGTTTACGCTTGTGTTCCAACGTGCAGGGCTTGCAGCTGCAGCGGCAGTTATGAATGCAGTGATTCTGACTTCTGTTATTTCTGCAGCAAATTCCGGCATGTATGCTTCAACAAGAATGCTTTATTCGCTCGCAAAAGAAGATAATGCTCCAAAAGTATTTGGCAAGGTAAGTCTTCGTGGTATTCCTGTTCCTGCGTTGATTGCTACATTTGTAGTTGCTTTATTTACTTTCTTTATGAGTATTTTTGGTTCGCAAATTTACATGTTCCTGGTTGCTGCAAGTGGTTTGACTGGTTTTATTGCTTGGGCTGGTATTGCTGCAGCTCATTATCGCTTCCGTAAAGCATACTTGGCTCAAGGTCATTCCTTAGATGAATTAGTTTATCGAGCAAAGTGGTATCCGTTTGGTCCTATTGTTGCGTTCTTCTTATGCATTCTTGTTATTGTTGGTCAGGATTTGCATTCATTTGCAACGCTTAACTGGCAGGCTATTGGAATCACGTACATGTCTGTGCCGCTATTTATCGTTCTATACATTGGCTACAAGATTAAAAATCATACTCGAGTAATTCCTCTTGAGGAAGTCGATTTAACTCATGTTCGAGTAGCAAAATGAACGAATAGTTTATAAAGTTCAACATCGTTTACGATGTAGAGTTAGATAATGTAAAAGCTCCCAGTGATATACGCTGGGAGCTTTTATTATTGAGTTAGATAACAGAGGAATATGTTTTATGGTTTTTGTGGAGATTCTGAAGATGGTGGAGGTCCTATTAGGTCCGCTTTAGCAGAGGGATCTTGGTCGCCCTTTTTTGCTTTATCATTCGGATCTTCTTGACCATCATTTCCTTTATGGTTTCCGTCGCCAGATCCGTCTTCGCTGCCTTTTGTATCCTTATCTTTTTCTTTGTTCTTTTCCTGTTCTTTTTCCTTATCTTTGTTCTTGTCTTTGTTCTTGTCTTTGTCTTTATTCTTATTCTTCTCAGTCTTCTGTTTCTTAGTGTCTTGAGTATTTGTCGTCGGCGCTGGTGTTGGCTTTGGCTTTGGTGGGACAACATTTGAACGCTGAATTACAATTCCAGTCGATTCATTTATCTCTTGCTTCTTTGTTTCTTCGTCTTGCTTGTCTTTGTCTTTATCTTTTTTGTTATTTTCATCGATTAATGTAACAGCCAACTCGCGCACTCTTTTTGCTTTGACTGCATACCATTCAGAAGCAGCTAAAGCTTCTACGCTTTGGGAACCAAGTTCTTCAGGAGAGTTTGCTGTGCAAGATACTGCGTCAGGAACCTTTTCGCTCATGATTTTAGCAAGTTCTTTTGCGTTATCAGAGTCACCTTTTGTGAGATCTGTTATTACGCTGTTGTGTACTAAACTTTTCCATACGGCTTTGGCTTTAGAAATTTGTGCAACTTTTATTTCGCACTGTTTGCGAGCTGCTTTAGTGCGTTCAGTCTGCTTCATATACCAAAGTGTGCCAACTGCGCCAAGAGCTAAAGCTAGCACAACAATTCCCACAATGAGAATAATGAGCTTTTTCTTTTGACTCTTTTCAACACTATCGGAGCTATGTTGATTCATATTTGTCCTCTGTTATCTATTGCTGCTCAACATTAGCGCATTTGAATACGCAACTTGTTTATATAATACGCCAAAATGTTTATGTTAGCCACGCTCATGAGCGCTAAACAATCAAGATTTTGCTTGTGGATACAAGTCGTAATATTTAACGCAAAAAGCCACTGGAAAACCAGTGGCTTCATGGCTCCTGCGGCTGGGCTTGAACCAGCGACCATTCGATTAACAGTCGAACGCTCTGCCAACTGAGCTACGCAGGAATATCTTGTACTCAACTAAGCGCTGTGCACAAGACATTTATATTACACGTAATTTTCAAAGATGCAAATATGGCGTGTTTTGGCGTGTCGAAACAGTGATTATAAGCATATGTTTTATCCACAATGCTTTAAAAGCTTATGATTTTTGCAAATTAGCTGCAAAACTTTTATAAAAGTCGTTTTATAAAAATACGGATGGGGAATATATGTGTATTCGCAAAAATTATGAATTATATTACAAAATATCTGCCTGTTTGGGGATTTTTATAATCTCAGTTATTTTATTAGATACGCTGTTTTTACAACCCGAAATTTCGCAAAATAGTCATCATCTTAAATATTATGTTGTAGAATCTGCTGTGACATGTTGCCACAAGTGTGCTCTTTCTAAAGGCGCTTATAGCGAAAAAACATGCAAGTCAGCTATGCAATGGCCTGTAAAACCTGCACGAATAGTAAAAGCTTTTAATCCTCCGCCTAAACCTTGGATGGCTGGGCATCGCGGCGTAGATTTAGCTGCAAGCACAGGGACTCCTTTATTTGCGCCTGCAGATGGCGTTATTAGTTTTGCTGGTAAAGTCGCTGGTAAATCAGTTGTGACTATTAGGCATGGTGAACTGACATCCACTTTTGAGCCTGCTGTAACAAAGTTTAGCGTTGGTGTTTTTGTGAAAAGAGGCCAGAATTTTGCACATGTCGAAGGAGGTTCGGACCATTGCGGCACAACTTGTGTGCAGTGGGGTTTAAAACGTAAAAATCGTACATATGCTAATCCTGAAAGAATGACTGTTAAGCGTCGCATTGTGCTTAAGCCTGTGGAATAAGCAAAATACTATATTTATATCGTAGATATTTGTAGATAAATGAACAAAATTTATTACAATCTTGTAGATATTCGCATATGCGAAGGCTTGCAAATCGCGTATAGTAAAGATATACGTCAATTCAGCAGATAGAGGAGCTAATATGCAAGAATATTCTCGTCCACTTGATGAGTCTATTGATACAGATGTTAATGTTTTCTCACTGCTAGAAGAGCGAGCAGAGCGCAATCCTAATGGTTCTTTGGTTGAATACGTTGGAGCTGACGGCGTTTGGAAGTCATATACTGCTCAAGAATTTAGAGATACAGTAATAGCTGTCGCTAAAGGCTTTATTGCTAGAGGGGTAATGCCTGGTGACGCTGTGTCAATTATTGCTCACACTTCATGGCAATGGACAATTCTTGATATGGCTATTATGTCTATAGGCGCATTGACAGTGCCAATTTATGAAACAAGCTCTTCGTTGCAAATACAACATATTGTTCAAGATTCTCAAGTATGTTCAATATTTGTGGAGTCTCCTGAAATGTTGCCAAAAGTAGAGGCTGTTCAGGAAGAATGTCCTACTCTTCACGACGTATATGTGATGAATCGTGGTGCTATCGACGCGTGCATTGAATACGGTAAAGCAGTAACTGATGCTGAATTTTATGAGCGAGTGCACGCTGTTAATGGAAGTGACATAGCAACAATTGTGTACACTTCAGGTTCAACTGGTGAGCCAAAAGGAATTGAACTTACTCATAGCAATTTTGTCTTTATTGCTAAATCAGGTGTTATTTCTATGCCAGACATTGCGTTAAAAGGCAGCCCGCGTCTTTTGCTGTTCTTGCCTCTTGCGCACGTTTTTGCTAGGTTTATGCAATTGTTCTGCTTTGCTGGAAATATAACTCTTGGTTTGACGAGTAATTTGAAAACTGTATTGTCTGATTTTCAAACTTTTAAACCAACATTTATTCTTGGGGTTCCACGCATTTTTGAGAAGATTTACAATGCTGCTTCTCAAAAAGCAGGCAGAGGAGTAAAAGGTTTTATTTTTGCTTATGCATCTAAGGTTGCTCGCGAATGGTCTCGCGCTCAGCAGTCTAGTTCAATGGTTCCTCCAATGCTCGCTCTTAGCCATTCAATATGTAAAAAATTAGTGTATGCTCCACTACTACACGTATTTGGAGACTCTGTTTCATACGCTATTTCGGGCGGTGCTCCTTTAGATTTGTCGATTGCACACTTCTTTAATGGCATTGGTTTGCCTCTTCTAGAAGGCTATGGAATGACAGAAACTTGTGCTCCTTCTATGGTGAATCCTACGACAGGTTATCGCATTGGTACCGTTGGTTTGCCTGTAAAGGGTGTATCTGTTGCTATTGCTGATGATGGTGAATTGTGTATTAAAAGTCCTGCAGTGTGCAAAGGCTACCATAATAATCCTGAGCTTACCAAACAGCAGATTGTAAATGGCTGGTTGCATACTGGAGATTTTGGATCTTTAGACGATGACGGTTTTGTGCGTATTACAGGCAGAAAGAAAGATCTTATTATTACTGCTGGTGGTAAGAACTTATCTCCAAATGCGTTAGAAGCTTCATTAATGTCTTCACCTATTATTTCTCAAGCTGTTGTTATCGGAGACAGGAAGCCGTTTGTTTCAGCAATTATTGCGCTCGATTTATCAGAAGTAAATACTTGGCTTTCTTCGCGTGGTGCATGCCCCGTACGGTCTTTAAAAGAAGCTTCACATAACGGTATTGTGCGAGCAGAAGTTGAACGTGCTGTTAGCAAAGCAAATGAGCTAGTTTCTAGAGCTGAGTCTATTCGCAAGTTCGAAATAGTTCCAGATGAGTTTACTCAAGCAAACGGTTTGATTACGCCAAGTTTAAAGGCGCGTCGTCAAGTTGTTGTAGAGCGTTATAACGACCTTATCGAACACGTTATTTATGCTCCACGCAAACGTTAGCTGTGTGTAAATTCGTGGAATATAGCTTGACTATAGCTTGAAGCTATATTCAAGCTGCAGATTGCGTTCCACAACTTATATTTCACAACTTGCGTTCCATAACTTGCGTTCAAAAATTGTATTTACAAGCCTGCGTCTGCTAATGATACGTAACCTGGGTCAATTAAACGTGACTTTAGATTTGTTGCGCTTACTGCCACTAGTCGCTCGTTAACAGTAGGGACAGTTTCCCCGTGTTCAATTTTTGTTTGCACTGTAGCGATTTTTTTGTCAAGTTTACCGTTTCTGTTCAAAGAATAACAAGTAGCAGTAAGATCTTGAACAATCTGCTTATGATTTTCTATAGTTGTCATCCATTGCTTTCCGCTCACAATGTTTGGCATAATATTTTTGTACGCGCCATAACCAGTTATTACTGGCCATTTCTTTGCTTCTGATTCTTCTTCCTCATCTTTTTTCTGCTGTTGTCGTAATTCTTTTTCGGATTTCTTTGCAGAATCTTTTGGAGCAGGAACTGGTCTTTTATTAAGATCTCGTTTCCCTATGAAGTTTCCGATAACGTCCGGCAAATTGAAAGATGGGTTTATATCTGCTGCGCTTCCTTCATAACCGAGATTGTTTAGTGCTTGTACGGCTTGTAAAGCAATTTGATCATCGAGCGCAATAATTCCATCAACGCGATGCCTTGAGTGTGAAAAAAGACTTGTACTTTTCGTAATTCGTTTTGTTAACTCATTTTTCACAGAGTCAGCTACATCTGCGTCGAAAGCAACATTGGTCCAGTCTTTTTCGCTACTATTCACATTCAATCTTCCAGAAGTGCTTATTAATGTTCCAGAAGCAAAATATGGTCTCAAAACTTTCCAAATGCCAGCGAATGCTTCTTCAGCAAAATCATCATGGAATGCTGTTTCGCTATTTGCATGCGTATTGTTGTTAGAATCATCATCTTCGCTTGCTTCGTCGCTGTTATTTTGTTGATTATTATTGTTTGCATTAATATTTTTTTGATTGTGACATGGCAAAAGAACTTCAATATAGCGTGGATTTTCTTTAGTTGCACGATCTAGAGCGATTTTTTGTATCAGAGTTGTTGCTTGAATTTCGCCAATGGTTCTTGCGTCAGATAAATGGAACATCACATCAGGTTTGAAACCGCTAACATTCCGTGAGAGCATAACAACGTGGATTCCCGCCTTTTTTGCTAGGCGAAGTGAGGATGCCAATCGTTTTTCTGCATTAAGCTCATCTTTAGATGATTGAGAGTTATCGTCGTTTTGTAAATTTAAGTCCTGAGTATTTGATTTTTGTGTATTTTCAGAATTAGACGCAGGCAACGTTGCATAATCTCCATAGTTATTATTGCCGTTTTTGCTAGTCCATGGAGCTATAACAATTGTCGTTTTACTTAATTGTTTTTTGATTTTTGAATTTTCAGAAACAGA
This sequence comes from Gardnerella sp. DNF01159, assembly GCF_049244215.1. Taxonomy (NCBI): domain Bacteria; kingdom Bacillati; phylum Actinomycetota; class Actinomycetes; order Bifidobacteriales; family Bifidobacteriaceae; genus Gardnerella; species Gardnerella sp. DNF01159. Next base: position 536,429 of record NZ_CP058387.1, read on the forward strand.
ATTGTGCTTTCCTGAATTATTCTGTTTTGCATTGTTCAATGAGCTTAGCAAATTTACTACATAATCTTGCACATCGCGGCTTTGTTCTGAAAGGCTAGAAGAAGTTTTAGTAGTAATAGAATTATCGTCAAATCCCTTATCTTTTAACGATTTTATTAATTCTGGAACCAATATGTCCCACGTGCTTAGAGGCTTATTACGTGTTATTGCTAATCCGTCTGATGGAGTAAAAACAATAACGTTACCGTGATTCGCTTGTTCTTTATTTTCAGATTTTAAAGAAGTTTTTGTTGAACTTGCGCACGAGCTAACAACAAAAAGCATCGTAACTAATGCTGCCAGCATAACTAAAGAACGATGCATAGTTCTGTTGCACAAACGAATCATAGTAGTGACCTCTCGTTTCGTGGTCTATCTGTTGCTGTCTATATGTGATCTACTTGTAACTATCTTCTAACATTGTATATAGCCATGTGCTAAATACTTACATTGCTATTTTAGTGAGCAAAATTATCTTATAGAACTTTTTATAAGACTTTCGCACATATTACGGTATTCGCTCACGTAACCTCCACCAAAGAACACGCAATGTCCTGCAATAGGGTAGAGCTGCCAAATAATCATGCGCTGCTCAAAACCTGCTTTAAGTGGATGAACAGACTGATAGCCGTCTAAAATCTGCTTAAAATAGCTGATTCCAAACAGATGAAGCATAGCTAAATCTTCTTCGCGGTGTCCACCATGTGCTGCAGGGTCGATAAGAACAGCTTCAGTGTGTTCGCCGTCTGAACTTTTAGTCCATAACACGTTTCCACTCCACAAGTCTCCGTGAACTCGAGCAGGCTTATCTTCTGCAGCTTTTCCTAATAAATCAGGCAGCGCATCAATAACTTCGTTTGTAAGATCTAAATCGCTTTGAGTAAGCTCTCCGCGAGCAATACCAAGCTCAACCATAGGACGCAATCGTCCGTCCGCAAGGTAGTCAATAACATTACTCCAAGTGCCAGTTGGCATTTCAACTGGATCGCTTAAAGGTCCAAAATAGCATTTTCCATCGTAATCTGCTGGTGCCTCACCAAAATATTTTGCACCGTAATCGTGCATATGAGCGAGCGATGCACCAAACTCAAATGCAGCCATTGGTGTTGCTGAGTGAGTGTCAATGCGCTCAATATTAAGGTAACCGTTTCTCCAATCAAATACTTCAGCCACTCTAGGACCGCCATATTTGTGAGCTTCAGAAAGCCATTTTAAGCCTTTACCTTCGCATTCAAAGAAACGCTCAGGAGCATATAATCTACTTTTCTTATATACAGCGTTGTTCATAGAAGCCTTCTTAACGTAGTAGCGCATACGAAACATGCGCTACATACTTAATAAAATATTTATTAATTTATTCCCAAACTCACTATTTTACTGAAGTATTAGCACAATCAGATGCTTTGTGTTTAAGTGCAGGGCAGAGCGTTTTTGCAAATTGATAACCAAAAAGTAATCCTGCTAAAAATAGTGCAGTTCCTAAGCCTGTGTAGAACACTGCAATAAACTGTTCTGGAGCTGCGTTAGTTGCGCGCAAAGCAATTCCGCCTGTCATCATAAAAGCCATAATTATGAAGGATTTTACGTCAAAGAATTTAAGGAAAAACTGCTTTTCTTCAGCATAGCCGTTAATTCTTTGAGTATGCTTTTTTACGAGTTTGCCAAAAATTAGGAATTGGAATATGCCAAAAACAAGAATAGACAAAGCATAATTAAGTGGTTGCAAATAATTTTGGTATGCTAACAACCCAATATTGAGAATATTAAAGCCTGCTGCTGCCCAAACTAAACAAGCAATAAGTAGTAGTGTATTCTTCGGTACTTTCAATTCTTAACCTCTTGTATTAAAAAGTTATTTAATAATAATTTGTTTACTATTGTTTTGTTTACTATTGTAATAATGGATTTTATGAAAAAGCTTGTTTGCATAAATTTATTGCATTAAACAGTAAAACTTTCGTAAAAAGCATATTTTTCTTAACAAAACTTGTAAAAAGTGTTGCGTAATGACGATATTAGACGCTATAGTCCTAGGGTATGAACGACAACGATCAACAGTATGCAACAGCTGACAACAAAGCTACTATTGCTGAGCCAGCTTTTCGTTACAACGCGCAGCTCGCACAAGATATTGAGCAGCGCTGGCAAAAAACCTGGGACGAGCAGGGCACATTTTGGGCCGCTAATGTTAAGGGCAATTTGAAGGATGGCGAAGGCAGGAATGCTGACGGTCGTCCTTCTTTCTTTGCAATGGACATGTTCCCGTATCCTTCCGGCAAAGGCTTACACGTTGGACATCCTCTTGGATATTTGGCAACGGATGTTGTAAGCCGCTACCATCGCATGAAGGGTGAGAATGTTCTTCATGCAATGGGTTATGACGCTTTTGGTTTGCCGGCTGAACAGTACGCTGTGCAAACTGGTCAGCACCCTCGCATTACTACCGAAGCGAATATTGCTAATATGCGCAGGCAGCTGCACCGCATGGGCTTGAGCTTTGATGATCGTAGGTCTTTTGCAACTATTGATACGAATTATGTGCGTTGGACGCAGTGGATTTTCTCCAAGCTTTATGACGCTTGGTACAACCCTGATTTTGTGCGCAAAGACGGCGGAAAAGGTTCTGCTCGACCAATTGCTGAGCTTGTTGATGAGTTTAAGAGCGGAAAGCGCGAAATTCCTGGTTTTGCAGGCAAAAAGTGGGAAGAGCTTAATAAAGTAGAGCAAGCGGATGTATTAAACAATTTCCGTATTGCTTATATTTCTAAATCTCCTGTAAATTGGTGCCCAGGCTTGGGAACTGTGCTCGCAAACGAAGAAGTTACTGCAGAAGGTAAGTCTGAACGCGGAAACTTCCCAGTATTCCAGCGCAACCTTCGCCAGTGGTCCATGCGAATTACCGATTATGGACACCGCTTGGTGGAAGATTTGAACACTATTGATTGGCCAGAAAAAGTTAAGCTTATGCAGCGAAACTGGATTGGCGAATCTCACGGTGCATCTGTGCACTTTGAAGTGCCATGTGCGGATGACGAAACGCGCGATTTGGAAGTGTACACTACTCGTCCAGACACGCTTTTTGGCACAACTTTTGCTGTTGTTTCTGTGGATCACCCAATTCTTGAGCATGTTCCAGAAGCTTGGGGTGCGGACGTTCCAGAAGGCTGGAAGGGCGGTTACGCAAGTCTTAAAGAAGGCTTGGCAGAGTATCAAGCTCAAGCTCGCGCGAAGACTGCTAAAGATCGCACGGAAGACGCAGGAGCAAAAACAGGCTTGTTTACGGGTCTTTATGCAATTAATCCTGTAACTGGAGCAAAGCTTCCACTGTTTGCTGCTGACTACGTGCTTATGGGCTACGGCACAGGTGCAATTATGGCAGTTCCTGGCGGCGACCAGCGCGATTATGATTTCGCAAAAGCATTCGGTTTGCCAGTAATTTACACTGTTGAGCCTTTGCCTGATTCCGAAGAAAAGTTGGAGGATTACGAGGGTAAAGCTCCGTTTGTTTCTCACGACGGAATTGTTATTAATTCAGCAGTAGAACATACTCATAAGCTTGGCGATGCTTTGTCTATTAACGGTTTGCGTGTAGATGAAGCTATTAAAAAGGTGACGACTTGGCTTGAAGCTGCAGGCGTAGGAAAAGGTAGAGTTTCTTACCGACTTCGCGACTGGCTGTTCTCTCGTCAGCGCTACTGGGGTGAACCATTCCCAATCGTTTACGATGAGGACGGTGTTGCTCACTTAGTGCCAGATAGTGAGCTTCCAATTGCATTGCCGGACGTTCCTGATTATCAGCCAAAAACTTACGCTCCAGACGACGCAAATTCTGAGCCTGAAGCACCTTTGAGCCGAAACGAGGATTGGGTAAAAGTTCAGCTCGACCTTGGTGACGGCGTAAAAACCTACTATCGCGACACCAACACTATGCCAAACTGGGCTGGTTCTTGCTGGTATTACATGCGCTACTTGGATCCAAACGACGCTGAGCATATGGTTGACAGCGATGAATATGACTACTGGATGGGCACAAACCGTCCAGGCAAAGAGCATGTTTCTGGCGGCGTTGACCTTTACGTTGGTGGTGTAGAGCACGCAGTTTTGCACTTGCTTTACTCCAGGTTCTGGCATAAGGCGCTTTACGACTTGGGTTACGTGGATTCTGCTGAGCCATTCCACCGCTTGTTTAACCAGGGCATGATTCAGGCTTACGCTTATACGGATGAGCGCGGACAGTACGTTCCTGCTGACGAGGTTGAAGAAGGTGCTTCAAACGGCACTGGCGAGCCAACCTTTACGTGGCATGGCGAAACTGTGAACCGCGAGTTCGGCAAAATGGGCAAGAGCTTAAAGAATATTGTGACCCCAGACTACATGTACGAAAACTACGGTGCAGATACGTTCCGCTTGTACGAAATGAGCATGGGTCCGCTCTCTGAGTCTCGTCCGTGGAACACGCGTAACGTTGTTGGTGGCATGCGATTCTTGCAGCGCTTGTGGCGTAACGTTGTGAACGAAGAAACCGGAGCTTGCGTGGTAACTGACGACGCTTTGGATGAGAAGACGTTGAAGATTCTTAACAACACAATTGCAGAAGTGACTGTGGAAATGGAAGCAATGCGTCCAAATACTGCAATTGCTAAGCTGATTGTGCTTAACAACCACTTGACTTCGCTTCCTCACGTGCCGAGAGCAGCTGTTGAGCCGCTGGTTCTTATGTTGGCTCCAATTGCGCCGCATATTTGCGAAGAAATGTGGAGCAAGCTTGGGCATGATAAGTCTATTGCTCACGCAGATTGGCCTGTTGCAGATGCTCGTTACGTTGGTGAGGATACTGTTACTGCCGTTGTGCAAATAAAGGGCAAGGTTCGTGCAAAGCTTGAAGTTGATCCAAATATTGACGCTTCTGAGCTTGAAAAGCTTGCGCTAGAAGCTGTAGCTGATCGCTTGGGCGGTAAGGCTCCGCGCAAGGTGATTGTGAAGGCTCCGAAGATTGTGTCTATTGTACCAGACGAGAGGTAAGATTCGGCTTAATTAATGCTGTATTGCGCGATTTTTCGCGCTTTACAGCATTTTTTGTTATTCTTGGGTTTCGTCTATGAGTTTTGTAACTGATTTAGTTTTTTGGTTTTGACGAGGCTGGAAAATTTGTGTTTGCGTGCGTTCCGTCCTTCGTGCGCTCTGGTTGCTAAAGACGCTTATTGTGTTCGCCTATATTTAAAGAATGTAGCTTCTCAGTCCTCTTTTAGCACTGAACACAATTTTTCCAGCCTCTCAACACGCTAACCGTCAACACAAAACTCATAGACTCGTGCAGAAAGTTACGTAAAGTGCGTGGTTTACTAAGTGCAACTAAAGTCGCTTAATTAAGCTGCGCATTGACTTGCCGGAGCGCTCAAAGCGTAGCGCGCGTAGGCATTTCAATGCGGAAACTCGCTTAAGTTGGAAGTCCAGTGGACTTCCAACGCGAGTTTCGTAGCGAGCGCGTTAACCGCGCGAGCGTTCCTTCAGTCGCTTTGGCTGTTAAAGGTTTTAACCACAGGCGCGTATTTTTGTTGCGAAGTGTTATAAGTTGCCCAATAGTTAAGTTAAGAACTTTAAGAGTTGGGGGATTTATGGAAGACTTTGGGCAGAATTTTGGGCAGAATTATGCGCATAATTTTAGGTTTAATAAGCCTGCGTCTGATTTGCCTCGGAGACGAATTGCAACGTCTTTAGAAGAATTTTCTAACAGCAATGTTGGTAAAAATTTTAGTGACGACTATTGCGAAAAAGCTTGTAATTCTTTTGATGAAGAAATTATAAGTAGCAAAACTTCTCCTAGATTTCACATGAAGCCTGTACATACGCTTGCTTTAATGCTGATACTAGTTGCAGCTCTTTGTGCAAGCCTGACAATGCTCATTTCTCAATCCTTAACATATCAACGAGTTCAGAACGAAAAAGCAGGCGCGTTTGCAATAGAAAACGACGATACTAGTCGCGAAAAGTCTTCTTTTAATAATGTAAAAGATAAGAATAAAAATGATGATGAAGAAAAAAGCGTAAGTAATGAAAGCGACGAAAACAGTGGAGGTGACGGAAACAACGGAGGTGACGGAAGCGACGGAGGTGATGTAAGTAAAGGCAACAACGACAGTAAAGGCGACAGTGGAAGCAACAAAAGCGACAGAAGCAACGAAAATACTGCTTCTCATCAAAGTAACACTGGCAGAATCAATATAAACACTGCAACGCTTGATCAACTACAAACCTTAAAAGGAATCGGACCCAAAACTGCTGCGCGCATTATTGCTCAACGTAAAAGAGTTGGTTATTTTCGCAGTTTAGAAGATTTGATGCAAATTAAAGGAATCGGGCCTAAAACCTTGAATAAATTCCGTGGGAATGTTGACGTCAAATAGGTGAATTATGCGAGAAAACGTAGAGATAGTAGAAAACGTAGAAAAAGTAGAAAAAGTTTCTGGAAGTCGTGACTTTCGTATGATTCCTGTTGCTGCAGCGTGCTGGGCTGGGTGCTTAATTGGAAAATTCTTATGCAATTTTACTATAATTTATTGCATTTCAATAGTTTTATTCAATGCAACTATAGTTTCGATTTTTATATTTTGCAAAAAATTTAAGTTTTTTATATGGCGCAGAACAGTTTTAGTAATAATAAACGTTTTTGTAGCTGCGTGCATGCTTTCGTACATAACTCAATATGTGATATCTGGTGACGTTATTATGCGAGAAATACGCGGCAATAATCCTACTAAAGCACTGTATTTTCAAGGAAATAATGCCGAGCGCGCGCGATTTGCAGAATTTACAGTAGTTGCTCCTGTGCGCTCGTCTAGAAGTTTTAAAGGAGATTGCCAAGCTAATGTTCAAGTGCATAAGTTTGATGCGCAAAAAAGTTACGTTCAAGCGCGACTGTATGCGTATTCGCCAATATGCAAGCAACTTAGCTATGGTTCGAGCCTAAGCGTTCCTGTTAGCGTGAAAGCTTCGAGATTTGATAGTAGTAAGCCTGAATTGCATGTAGAAAAAACTCAACGAAACTTGCATGTTGTACAAGACTCAGACTTTTGGCATAAAGCTGTTAGTAATTTGTGGAAATCGTTTTATGACGTAACAAATAAGCTCGATATGCAAGGCAGAATGTTGGTTCCTGGAGTAACTGTTGGCATGCTTGGACAAGAATATGTGCCAGTAGAGGATGCAAGTTCACTTGAGCCGGTCGACGAAACTTATGCGAATATGACGCGTCAACATTTTCAACATGCTGGAATCATGCATGTTATGGCAGTTTCAGGTGGGCACTTTTTGCTACTTAGTATGATTATTCGCAAGTTTTGCGCACGATTACTGTTGCCTCGTTGGTCTACATCTTTAATACAAATTACGTTGCAAATTGCTTTGGCTGCAATAGTTTACCCTTCTGCATCTGTGCTTCGAGCGTTAATTATGGGAATAATATCCGCTGTTGCATGGTGTTGTAAACGACCATACCAGTCAGCTAGTGCTTTAAGTTGGACTGTTATAGGCGTGCTTGTGGTAAATCCCTCATACGCTTGGGACTATGCTTTTGCTCTTTCTTCCGCAGCAACTTTGGGAATTGTTGTTATGGGAGTGCCGATTTCTAAAACGTTTGCAAAATATATGCCATCTTGTGTTGCTTCTGCGCTAGCTATAACGCTTTCTGCACAATTTTGGACTATGCCAGTGCAAATTCTTATGCAACCGGAAGTGTCTTTTATGTCTGTGCCAGCTAACTTAATAGTTGCGCCTCTTATGGATTGGGCAACAGTGTTCGGCTTAATTTCGCTAGTTTGTGCGAGCTTTAACGATGGATTATCGCTTATTTTTGCGAGAGCTTCATCAATTGGAACAAGCTTTATGCAAAAGTGTGCGTGTTGGTGCGATGAAGTATCTTTTGGCGTGTTTCCATGGATAAAAGGTGCAGCAGGAGCGTGGGCAATGTTGTGCGCAGAATTTGTGATATTGGCTTTGTCTATGCTAACTTTGCGAGCTTTTCGCAATAAGTATTATGTTCAAAGAGCTAACATAATTGGTCAACTGTGGTCTGCTTCTGCAAAGCGAACGCTACGAGAAGCAGAGAAAATTTTCGAAGAGTAGCAAACACGCACGCATATTCGAATGCAATATTATGATGGTTAAGAGTTGGTTGGTTTAAGGAGCATTATGGCAGCAAATAATAAGCGCGCGCAACGCGTTATGCCAGTTACGCTGGTAGTTGGAGGTGACGCTTACTTAAACGAGCTTAATGCTCGAACTGTGCGTGAAAAAGTTCAAGAAAGTGCTCCGGATGCTGAAATTATTGAACTCGATGCGTCAACTGCGGATCAGTACGCATTTGACGAAGCTGTAGGTCCTTCGCTTTTCGGTGACGGAACGATTGTAATAATAAATAATTTGCAACAAGCAGACGAGTCTTTAGTAGACGCAATCGAAAATTTCTGCAAACAAGCGCAAAATAGTGAAAATAATTTTGTAGACTCTTCTGCAACTTGGGTTATTGCACGTCACGAAGGTGGGCTTAAAGGAAAGTCTATTATTACGCGCCTAACGAAAGCTGGCGCAAACACAATTACAGTGCCGGATCTTAAAAAAGACGATGCAAAACTCAACTTTGTTATGAGCATATTTGAGCGTCACAATCGAAGCGTTGAGCCTCAAGCAGCACAACGTCTTGTGTCAGTTTTGGGAAGTAAAACAGGAGAGCTTGCAGCATTATGCTCGCAATTATGCTTCGATTATGATGATAATCCAATAACGCTTGATATTGTCGATCGATACTTGATTGCAGATCCGCAAGTTACCGGCTTTTTTGTTGCGGATAAAGCTGTTGCAGGTCATGCAGGTTCTGCTGTGCTTGCAGCAAGAACTGCAATTGCTCAAGGAGTTGACGCCATAGCATTAATAGGTGCTTTGGCTGCAAAAGTACGCGTAATTGCGCTCGCAATGGCAATTCGCAACGGCACGATTTCTAGTGCTGAAGCGAAAGTAAACCCGTGGGCGCTTAAAATGGCAATGCGTCAGCTTGCTGGATGGAATAGTGCAGGTGTTTCTCAATGTTTACAATCTTTAGCTTGGGCGGATGAGCAGTGCAAAGGCGGATCTAGTGACGCGAATTATGCGCTTGAAAAATGTATTATGCTCATTGCGGCTCGAGGAAATTAGAAAGCGTAAATTAAGAATCGTAATTAAGAATCGCAAATAGGAATCGTAAATAGGAAACGTAAATTAAAAATCGTAAATTAATAACTGCAAATTAGAAAGATTGTGTTAAGTATGAAAGAAGAAACGGTGTCAGAACAGCAAAAAGTTTGTACTGTGCCTACGGATGCTGATATGCGTGAGCTTGGCAAAGCTGTGGCAAAACTAGTTAAAGAAGGCGACGTTCTGCTGCTTTCTGGCCCTCTTGGAGCTGGTAAAACAACGTTTGCGCAAGGTTTTGGCGCAGGGCTTTCAATTAGTGAGCCGATTGTGTCTCCAACTTTTACGATTGCGCGAGAATTGCATGGCACTTTTGCGGATGGCAAGCCTGCGACTTTAATTCACGTTGACGCTTACCGTTTGGGTGGCGAAGATTTTGCTCCGGGTCAAGATACTGTTTCGCGTTTGCTTGACGAGCTTGAATCTTTGGGGCTTGACGAAGCTTTGGAAGAGCCGGGAGACGGCACTGTTGTGCTTATGGAGTGGGGTGAGCAAATGGCTGGAGTGCTTGCTGCTGAGCGTTTAGAAGTTCATATTGCAAGACCTATTGATTCTTCGCAAGTAGACGATTTTACTAGCGACGGTGAGCGAATCGTAACTTTGAAAGCTGTCGGCAAGGATTGGCTTAATCGACTTGCAAAATTGTAATTAAGAAATAGGCAGAGTAATACGCGAGTAATACATAAGTAAATATCGCAATAAATAACGCAAGTTGTGCTAAGCGAGTAAGCTAGTCTGGTACGTGATTTCGAGGAATGAACATGAGTAATACGCTGATTATTGACACATCATTTGGCTCTACTGTCGGAATTGTGGGTCATGAGCCGATTGTTGAAACCGACTCGCGCACTCACGTGGAGCGTTTACAAGTAAATATTGCGAAAGTTGTGGAGGACGCAGGGCTTAAGCCTTCGGATATTGATCGCGTGGTTGTGGGCGTAGGTCCTGCTCCTTTTACTGGTCTTCGCGCGGGATTGGTTGCAGCGAAAGCGATCGCGTTTGCAAATAATGCTGAAATTTTGGGGTGTGATAGTCTTCTTCCTCAAAGTTTGATGATGCGCTCTGGTGCGTTTGAAAAAGCTCGCAAAAATGGCGTTATTTGCAAGGATTTGCTACTAAATATTCCGGATTCTGTGGATTTTTGCGACTCTAATATTCGTCACTACGTGCTTTCACTAAATGATGCGCGCCGTCGCCAAGTGTACATGTCCTTGTATGACGGCGAAGGCAATGCGCTGATAAATATGGATATTGACTATCCGCAAAATGTTGTGGCTCGTGTGAATGAGTATTTAGCAAGCAAAAATTGCGAAAATTATTGCGTGGATGTGCTCGGTCACGGTGCTAAAAAATACGTTGAAGATTGGCGCAATATTGCCAATGTTGGCGTTATTGCTGAAGTTTGCGCGCTTGACTTGGGTGTGCAAGGTTTGCAAATTTTCGAGCAATGCTCTTTGGAATGTGCAAATAAAGATGAGTACGTAAAAGCTGTTGAACCGCTGTATTTGCGCCGTCCGGACGTGTCTGTGCCAAATCCGCTTAAGCATGTGCTTGGCTCTGGCGAAGCGAATAAGGCAAAAGAGAAATAGAAGCGTTTTAACGATTTGAGTAATTATGATTGTTGATATAACGCGTTCTCAATTTCCAGCAGTAGCCGAGAATTGCAATATAGTTCCAAAGTGCGATTTTACTTGCGATGAGTTAGCGCAAAAAATAGCGCCTATTGAAGCTGACTTGTTTGGCAAAGGCTCATGGAATGAGAGCATGATTTCGCAAGAATTACAAGCTCCTATGCGCGCGTATTACGCTCAAATCGACGAAAATACGCATACGTTATGCGGGTATGCTGGCTACTGGTTTGACGGCGACGACGCGCAAATAATGACAATTGGCGTTGCGAAAAAATATCAAAGAAAAGGCTTAGCGGCGGAACTTTTATCAACTATGATCAAAACCGCAGAAAAAATTGGTGCCAAACGCATGCTGCTAGAAGTGCGAGTTGACAATGTTCCTGCGCTCGCGTTGTATGAACGTTTTGGTTTTAAGAAAATGGGTTTGCGAAAACGTTACTATCAGCCGGAAGGTGTGGATGCGTACACAATGTGCGCTAATCTAACCGCAAAAAATAACGGAACTGAGGAATAACGAGGAATAACGAGGAATAAAATGAGCGAAGCAATCGTATTGGGAATTGAATCAACTTGTGACGAAACTGCCGCAGCTATTGTGCGCGGACGCACGCTGGTGTCAAATGTGGTGGCATCTTCAATGCAAGAGCATGCGCGCTACGGCGGTGTGATTCCAGAAATTGCTTCTCGTGCGCACGCTGAAGCTTTTGTGCCGGTTGTTTCTAAAGCTTTAGCAGACGCAAACATGGATTTAAGCGATGTTGACGCGATTGCAGTAAGCGCAGGTCCTGGTCTTGCTGGCTGCTTAGCTGTGGGAGTTTCGGGAGCTAAAGCATTAGCTTGGGCTGCAAATAAGCCGATTTATGGTATTAATCATGTAATTGGGCATATTGCAGTAACGCAATTGCAATTCGGCGATGTGCCGGAAGATGTACTTGCTTTAATTGTTTCCGGCGGTCACACTTCGCTTCTTCACGTGAACGATATTGCTAAAAGTATTGACGTTGTTGGCACAACTTTGGACGATGCTGCCGGCGAGTGCTTTGATAAGGTTGCGCGATTGCTTGGATTCCCATACCCGGGTGGTCCTCATATTGATAGGCATGGAAGGCTTGGAAATCCGAATACTTTGAAAGTTCCGCAAGGTTTAACGCAAGGTCGTTCCGGCAAAGAGCATCCGTACGATTTCAGCTTCTCGGGTGTAAAAACTGCTGTTGCTCGTTGGGTTGAAGCGCGTGAAGCTCAGGGTCTTGAAATTCCAGTTGATGACGTGTGTGCTTCTTTGGCTAATTCTGTGGCGGAAGTGCTTTCTAGAAAAGCTATGATGGGCTGCGAGCAGTACGGTTCTAAAACGCTTATGATTGGTGGCGGATTCTCCGCTAATTCGCAGCTTCGCGAGCATTTGTTGGCTTGCGGCAAGGAGCATGGAATTGAAGTGCGTTTGCCAGAGCTTAAGCTTTGCACGGATAACGGTGCGATGGTTGCAATGCTAGGCGTGAATTTGGTAGAAGCAGGGGTTCGTCCTTCTGCTCCTGATTTTGCAATCGATTCTGCTATGCCGCTTACGACGGTGAGCTTATAATAGTAGAAATAATAAAAGTCGCGCTAAGAAATCGTGCTCTAAAAATAAGTGAGGTGTTTTGTGCAGTCAGTTAATTCGCGTAGTGGAGTGTTACGAGTAGGTGAGAAGATTCAGTTCACCGATCGTAAAGGTAAGCGAATTACTGCACAGCTTGTTGCAGGCGGGGTTACGCAAACTGAGCACGGTCTTATTTGTCACGACGACGTGATTGGTCAAAGCGAAGGCGTTGTAATTACTACTGTTAGCGCAAAGCGCGAAACGCAACAAACTATTGTTGATCCTTCTAAATCGTCCAACAAACCTTGGAAGGCGGCGCGCGCTATTGGTGGCTGGGATTATGTAGTTATGCGGCCGCGCATGGTTGACTACGTGCTTTCTATGCCTAGGGGTGCGCAAATTATGTATCCGAAAGATATTGCGCAAGTAATCGCTTTAGGAGATATTCGTTCTGGCATGCGCGTTTTGGAGTCGGGGGCAGGCTCTGGCGCGATGAGCTTAAGCCTTTTGGACGCAGTTGGGGAGTGCGGAAAGCTTACTACGATTGAGCTTCGCCCGGATTTTGCACGAATTGCTGAATCTAACGCAACTTTGTACTACGGAAAGCGACCAGAATGGTGGAATTTGCTTACTGGCGATTTTGATTCTGTTGCAAAAACCTTAGATGCGCACAGCGTGGATCGCATTATGCTAGACATGCTTGACCCTTGGAATCGCCTTGAACAAGCACATCGCGTTATTGTGCCTGGAGGCGTGCTTATTGCGTATGTTACGACTACTACGCAAATGTCTCGCATGGCTGAAGCTTTGCGAGAAAGTGGCATGTGGACTGAGCCAGAAATTCAAGAAACATTGGAGCGCACTTGGAAAGCTCAAGGTTTGGCTGTGCGCCCGGATCACGCGATGATTGGTCACACTGGATTTTTGATTGTTTCACGCGCAATGGCTGAAGGTTTTAGTGCTTTGAAGAAGCGTGAACACGGTACTAAAGATACTGTGAGCGATATTGACGATATGACAGCAGAAGAGCGCGCTGAACAGTTGGAAGACTTGTCTTTGCGCGATATTTCGGATCGTAAATTGCGTAAAGTTTTACGTGATTTAGACGTGCAACTTGCGCAATTGCCGGAAGATTCGCAGTCGCAAGATTTGCAAGATTCGCAGTCTGCACAACAATCAGCGCATAATCAAGCTAAGTAGGAGAGCATTATGGCATCACCAATGAAAAAGCTTATGAAGAAAGCACATCATAGTAAGTACGTTTTGTTGCTGATGCGTCATGCGAAGGCTGAAGCTCCTGAAATGGGCGACGACTGGGGTCGTGGTCTTACTGATAAGGGCTTGAAGCAGGCGAAAATTATGGCAAAAGGCTTGGAATCTTTGAAGCTTGTGCCGAATTATATTGTGTGTTCTAGTGCGAATCGCACTGAGCAAACTTTGAAACGCATGTTGAAGCGTTTTGGCGACTCTCCTGTGGTTGAGTCGCGCAAAAGTCTTTATGATGGCGGCATGCAATCTGTTATGGACGAGTTGCAAGCGATTCGAGGCGATGTTCATACGACGATGATTGTTGGGCATGAGCCGACGATGTCGATGGCTGCGCAGTGGCTTTCTTCGCCTGATTCGGATCCGGATGTGCTTGGGGCGATGCGTTTGGGGCTTGCTAATGCGTCGGTTGTGGTGCTTGTGTCTGATCGTCCATTCGCGACTTGCGGCTTGCGCGGCGCCACGGCCCTCGCAATCCTTACGCCCAAATCCTTTGCCTAGCTAAGAATGCGCTGATTTCTGTTGTTCAAGGCACACTAGCATCAGTGCTGCCGCCCACACCACGCCAAAAAATAATCCCCCCGCTGCGCACCCACCCGTAGCTTAATTGCATAGTTTATGTTATTTTGATTGGTTTGTTGTGAGCAATGGAAATTGCTTGGTCGAGCAATATAAAAGCGGAGCGATAGTAATATCTTTTTGATAAATAACTATTTTTGAAAGAAAGTAAGTAAAAAACTAAACTTAACTATGCAACCTTTAAGTCTAAATAAGGTATAAGAGCGTAGCGCTGCGAGACAAGTAATTTCCATTGCTCACATTTCGCCAAGGAAAAGAAACGCGCACGCAATTAAGCATATAAATTAATCTTATAACGACACCCCAAGTTCTTGAATGACCGCATTCAAGCATTTCTTTGCTAGGCTAAAGCGAGTCAAAGAAATTTTTTGGAGGATGTATGTCTACGGTTTTTACTTCGGTTTCCGGTTTTCCACGTATTGGCGCTAATCGTGAGTTGAAGAAGATTATTGAACGTTACTGGAAGCAGGATGCTTCTTTGGATGAAGTGCGTGAAGTTGCTCAGTCTTTGCGAGCTAAGCATTGGCGTTTGCAAGCTGAAGCTGGGATTGATTTAATTCCAAGTAACGATTTTAGCTACTATGATCAAATGCTCGATACTGCTATTTTGCTGGGTGCTGTGCCTGAGCGTTATCGTAAATTGAATTTTGAGCATGCTGAGGATACGCTTTTTGCTATTGCGCGCGGCTATCAGGGTGAGCGCGGCGATGTGACGGCGTTGCCAATGAAGAAGTGGTTTACTACGAACTACCACTATATTGTTCCGGAAGTTGAGAATCCGGAAGGCTTGCATTTGGCTGGAACTAAGCCTTTTGACGAGTTTTTGGAGGCTCGCGCGCAGGGTTTGGAAACGAAGCCTGTGTTGATTGGTCCTTACACTTTTTTGAAGTTGGCTCGTACTCCTGAAGCTCAGGAGTTGGAAGTAACAGAGTCTGTGATTTCGGCTCTGGCTTTTGCTTATGCGAGTATTGTTAAGCGTTTTGGCGAGCTTCACGCAACTTGGTTGCAATTTGATGAGCCTTATTTGGCGTTGGATAAAGAGCAAGGCGATTTGGAGCTTTTTGAAGCTTTGTATAAGCCTTTGCTTGAAGTCAGGAGTGCGGAAGTTAAGCTTCTTCTTAACACGTATTTTGGCAATATTGCTGACGCTTACGAAACTGTGAATAATCTTGGTTTTGACGGCGTTGGCGTTGATTTAGTGGAAGGCAAGGAAGAAAATCTTGCAGCCATTGAGCGTTATGGTGTGAACGAAAAAACTACGCTTTTTGCAGGCGTTGTGAACGGCCGTAATATTTGGCGCAACGATTATGCTGTAAGCCTTGGTTTGGTTGATGCTTTGCGCGAGAATATTACGGATCGCGTAGCTGTTTCTACTGCTTGCTCGCTTCTTCACGTGCCTTTTAGCACTGTTGGTGAGGATGCTTTGGGTGCGGATGTGTTGCAACATTTTGCTTTTGCTGTTGAAAAGTTGCAAGAGATTCGCGATATTGCCAATCTTTCTGCAGAAGGCGACGAAAGCCGCAAATCTAGTAACGTTTTGGCTAAAAATCAGGCTTTGTTTGACGGTTCACGCGTGAAAGCGGATGTTGCTGTTGCTAATCGTCTTGCGAATCTTAAAGATTCTGATTTTGTGCGATTGCCTAAGAGGGCGGAGCGTCAGCGTCTGCAAAAGGAATCGCTTGGCTTGCCGGATTTGCCAACGACAACTATTGGATCCTTCCCACAAACTAAGGATATTCGTAACGCTCGTGCTGATCTTCGTAAGGGTGAAATTACTCGCGAAGCTTACGACGAGTTTATGCGCAATCGCATTGCTCAGTGCATTGAGCATCAGGAGCAAATTGGCTTGGATGTACTTGTTCACGGCGAGTTTGAGCGAAACGACATGGTTGAATATTTTGGCCAGCATTTGCGCGGCTTTAAGTTTACGAAGAACGCTTGGGTGCAGTCTTATGGCACTCGCTGCGTGAAGCCTCCAATCGTGTGGTCGGATGTTTCTCGCGAGTCTGCAATTACTGTGGAGTGGAGTGCTTATGCTCAAAGCTGCACGAAGCATATTGTTAAGGGCATGCTTACAGGTCCTGTGACGATTCTTAACTGGTCTTGGCCTCGCGAGGATATTACGCACGAGGAGCAGACTCAGCAGTTGGCTCTTGCTATTCGCGATGAGGTGTTGGATTTGGAGCGCGCTGGTATTCGCGTGATTCAGATTGATGAGGCTGCTTTGCGCGAAAAGTTGCCGCTTCGTCGTTCTGATTGGCATAAGAAGTATTTGGATTGGGCTATTGCTGCTTTCCGCCTGGTTCATTCTGCTGTGGCTGCGACTACGCAAATTCACACGCATATGTGCTATTCGGAGTTTAATGACATTATTCGTGACATTGACGCTATGGATGCGGATGTGATTTCTTTTGAGGCTTCTCGCGGTGACTTGGTTGTGCTTGACGCTATTCACGACGCGCATTTTGAGACTGAGGCTGGCCCTGGCGTTTACGACATCCATTCTCCTCGCGTGCCTAGTGAGACGGAGCTTGTGGAGCGTATTCACGAGATTTTGCGCAAGATGCCTGCCGAGAAGCTGTGGATTAACCCGGATTGCGGTCTTAAAACTCGAGGTGACGCTGAAACTTGGCCAAGCTTGGAGAATCTTGTTTCTGCAGCTAAAGAGGTTCGCGCGCAATTGCAAGCTAACAAGCTAAGCAATCAGCAGTGCAATTCTCAGTGCAAGGGGTGAGTTATGCCATATAAACCAAAGTTTTCGCTGGAAGTTTTCCCACCTAAGCGCACATCTCCTATTGGTACGATTTACGATACTTTGGATGGGTTGAAAGGCCTTGACCCGGATTTTATTTCGGTTACTTACGGCACTGGAAAGCTGCAGGATCGCACTGCTACTGCGCGTATTGCGAATACTATTCGCTCCGAATACGGCATTGATGCGGTTGCTCATTTAACAGCTCGATACCTTGATTACGATGCTGTTGATGAAGCTTTGGAAATGTTTGATAATGCTGGTGTTTCCGGTGTTTTGGCTTTGCGCGGCGACGTGATTGCAGGCCAGGAAGCGGCAGGCGTTTTTGAGCACGCTAGCGACTTGGTTTATTATATTCGTTCAAAGCACCCGGATTTGCCGATTTTGGGTGCTTGCTACCCGGAGAAGCATCCGGAAGCGGAAAGTTTGCAAGCGGATATTGATAATTTGAAGCGCAAGGTTGATGCGGGTGTTACGCATTTAATTTCGCAACTTTTTTACGATAACGAGGATTTTTTGCGTTTCCGTGATTTAGCTCGTGCCGCTGGTATTAATGTGCCAATTGAAGCTGGCGTGATGCCTGTTGCGAACGCTTCGCAAGTTAAGCGCATGACGAGTTTGTGTGCGTCTCGCATTACTTCGCAAGTTTCCGCAATGATGGATCGCTGGGGTAGTAACGCTGAGTGCTTGCGCGATGCCGGTAGCATTTTTGCTTCGCAGCAGATTAACGATTTAATTGCCGAAGGTGTGGATGGCATTCACTTGTATACCATGAATCACCCGGGCATTGCGCGCAGGATTTGGGCGAATGTGAAGCCGCTTTTTACGAAGATTGGGTAGGTGGTAGCGTTTGCGAGTTTTGGGGGATTTCTTTATTTGCGGTTTTATTTTATGCAAAGGTGAGTGATAGGAATTACTTGTCTCGCAGCGCTACGCTCTTATACCTTATTTGGACTTAGCGGTTGTGTAGTTAAGTTTAGTTTTTTACTTACTTTTTCTGCAAAAATAGTATTCGTCAATAATATTATTACTATCGTTCCGCTTTTATATTGCTCGACTAAGCAATTCCTATCACTCACACGTTAATTCACTCACAATTGTTTTTGTTGTGGTGGGAAGAGTGCTTGGAGTGGCACATGCAGTAGCACGGATGTTAGTGTTCACTAATCAACAGGAATCAGCGTCTGCACAGAGCGCAACTGCAAAACTTCATAAACGTGCATGCGTCCTCGCTCAGTGCGAAAAATCTCAAATCTCTACCACGCTAATATCCACACGACTGAAGGGCAGTGAGTATTGAAATTTAACATAGAGTGTGTGAGTGTATATAAATGTATATCTATGTATATATGCACAAAATAAATGCAATTTATTCTAAACATGTGTTTAGAATCGACGTTAAAAATGTAATCTAGCTTACATTTGCTATATTAATTTTGACCGCAAAAACCTGCCGAAAACGTTGAAATAAAGTCTCGCGGGGGGGGGGTTAGTAGGCTATGCATCATAACAGATACATTGCAAAATATTCATATATTAGGTATTATTGAACATAAATCTCAACAAGGGATTCGTGCTTTTGAAAGCTGAGTGGAAGTTTTATATGTATCTGATTGTAGTTCAATCAGCGTTTGATTACTACATAAAGCTCTTCACTAATAAATTCATAAAGACTTATTCAGAGAGAATCGATATTAAGGAGATATCATTATGATAAATTCAAATTCCGGAAAGCACGCACGCAAGGTTACATTGGATGCTGCAGTAAGTAACGCGATTGCGAAGGCTGTGGATGCTCGCAAGGTGGCGGCGTTTACGGTTGGCGCTGCAGGCGTGTTAGCTGGTGCGTCGTTCGCTTTTGGTGCAACTCCGGCAATGGCGGCGGAGGTGAGTGGTACTCCTGATACTAAGCCGGATGTAGCTCAGACGCCTGTGACTGCTGGTGAGAATGCTGGGACTGGTAAGAAGGCTGAAGCTGGCGATAAGAATCAGACTGAAGCTAATAAAGAGGCTGGGTATAAGGCTGAGAATACCAATAAGCAGGCTGAGCAGAAATCCGAGAATACTGTAAATACTGATGGTACTGAAAATAAATCGACTGTTGTAAAGATTCGTGGTAAGCGCTCGTTGCCTGATGCTCAGCCAACCGACGAGACTGCAACTGAAAATCAAGATCGCGCTTCTGATGGTTCAGCAGGTCAAGATCCTAATAAAATTAATCCAGACACAACGGATACCTCTAATACCAAGATTGATATTGACGAGAATAACGCTGACACTATGCCGAACGTGTATGGCTGGGGAAGCTCAGACAATACATACAGCGTAGATGGTGAAAAGCATACTATTACTTTCCATTTTGCAAAGCCAAAAGATGGCAATATTACCAGTATCGCTATTTTCCCTGCTAAGACGAATGGTTTCAATAATGAGAAAAGTGAGAGAGGTATTGATTTTTACTCGAAAAATTCAGGTAAACACCAAGCTTATTCTGGCGAATATGAGTTTACTGCGAATAATGATGGTTCTGCTGACCTTAAGATGACAACTCTTTTTAGGGATGGTAACCTTAATGGAGGCGCTGAGAAGTATACAGCCAGTCGCTCTATTTTCGTGTACGTAACTAAAGATAATAACGAAACTGTTGCTTATAAAACAAACGTATTCCGTGCTGTAACGCTTGTGCCGCCAAAAACTTCCGGCTCTGTGGTGCTTAAGTATAACGAGCAGCTTACTCCTGAAAAGGTTCAATCAGCAATTACTGCCGCTGGCAATATTGAGACAGCGCGTAGTGATAAGAAGTCTGTAAATAATCAGCTTTCTGATAAATTTACAGAAAATATTAACGTAAAAGCTGATGGTGCTTACGACAAGACTGCATTTGAGGCTATTAATAAGGAAACCTCAGCTCAAGGCGCAACGGATAAGACTTACGTAGCTGGCGCGAAGACGCTTAACACCTATATGGTTACGGATTTGGGCTTTAAGTCGCAAGCTATTCCGCTTACGGTTGCGCGCTACGACACGCGTATCGACAAGCCAACTGTTGAAGATCCAACTAACGTTTCGCAAGAAGTAAAAACCGACATCATCAAAAAATTTGCGGCGCTTAACAATGTTGCCCAAGACAAGGTAAGTATCAACGACAAAGGCGAAGCTGTAATCCACTTTGATGGTGTTGATGAAAAGGACGTTCCTAAGATTGCTTTGCGTGACCTTGTGTTGAAGAAGCTTGAAGAAAAGGATGTTACTGTTCCAACTGGCGATAAGGCAGTCTTTGTTGCTAATCCACTTGGCTACTCCAATGCCGAACTTGACCGAATTAAAACAGCTATTTTTGAAGCTAATAAAGGCAATAAAGAGCTTGGTCTTACCAGCACAGATCAGATTTCGCTTTCGTACCTTACTGGCGATCTTACTGCATCTGGTGATGCTAATAAGGGTATCTCTAATGGTCAGGCGGAAAACAAGATTACCGTTAAGATCAAGACTGACAAGTCAGTTGCTGAGTTTACATCTAATGTAAAAGAGAGCAAGCTCACCAAGCTTCCAGACATCCGCAAGGATTACGACGTTACTTGGACTAAAACCAAGATTGATGGTCGCGATACCGACGAAGGTATTTCTTGGAGTAATGATCAGAAGACCACTATTATCTACCGTTACGATCCAACTAAAGCAGAAGAATTTGATACAACAAAGATTCTTGGTTTGCTGAAAGCTAAACCAAAGGATCCAAAGTCTGGTTTGCGCGACCTTACAGGCGGCGAGACGCTTGCCTATGAAGGTACAAGTACTCATTCGCGCAAGTCGCACATGAACTATGCGCTTAATAAAGATGGCGAGCCAACGGGCGAGCTTACGCTTGGCAATATGGGTGGCGCTTATTGGTCTGGGAATCAGAAAGTTTCTAATTCTGACGTAGACCTCGGTGATAATTTATCAATAGCTGGTTCGTATTCATGGGATACAGAGGCTGGCTCTGTAACGGTAGCTGGCAAAAAGGACAAGATTTTCAAGGCGCGTCTGTTTGTTGAGCCGTATGCAATGACATACTATAAGCATGTTTATCTGGAGCAAGGCCGCAATCCAGGCAATACAGCAAAAGCAATTAACGTTATCTTTGTGCCGCAGACGAATCATAAGACGAAAGACCTTTCGGATTCGATTGGCGAGCACAAGACCGAAAACGTTGAGGGCAAGGATGTTCCAACACAGTCGAAGTATTACAACGCGTCTGCTGATAAGAAAGAGGCATATGAAAAGGCATTAAAGACTGCAACAGACTTGCTTGCAACTGTTAAGGACAAGCAAGAAAAAGACCTTACCGAAGAGCAGAAGGCGCAAATCGATAACGCTACGATTAACCTTAATAAGGCACGCGCCGAGCTTGATGGTCCTGACACCAACAAGGACGGGCTGAACGCCTCGATTGAAGCCAACGGCAAGGCCGCTGAAGGTAGTACTGCCGCAACTGGTACACAAGCAACGAACCAGTTCAAGAACGTAAGCGACCCTGACTTCAAGAAGGCAGACGGTTCTGATGATAAGGACAGAAACGAAGCTGCTAAGAAGGCAAAGACAGATTACGACAAGGCTCTTGAGGAAGCTAATAAGGTAAAGGAAGACAAGAACGCCACGCAGAAGGCTGTTGACGACGCTAAGGCTAAGCTTGATGCTGCGCGCGAAAAGCTTAACGACTTTACCACCAACAAGGATGAGTTGAATAATGCCATCGCTCAGCATGGTAAGGTGAACACGGGCGATGCGTCTAAGCGAGGCGACGAGAAGCTTAAGACCGCCGACCCAACTTACCAGAACTCTAACGAGACAGAGCGCAAAGCCTACGACGACGCTGTAGCAGAAGCAGATAAGGTCTCCAAGGATCCAAACGCTTCTCAAAAAGAAGTAAACAAGGCTATTGATGATCTTAAGAAAGCTAAGGCAGCGCTTGATGCCAACGCAACCGACAAGGCTCCTCTTGCCGCTGCGGTGCAAAAGAGCTTCGATAATCCTGATCCAAACGATGCTACCAAGCAAAGTGTGTTCTACAAGAACGCTAAGGCTAAGACTAACGATTCTGCTGCTCAGCAAGCTGTCACAAATTATGACAACGCGCTAAAGAAAGCTAAAGACGTCCTCGCAGACAAAAACGCTACCAAGAAAGACGTTGAGGACGCTAAGAAAGCGCTTGAAGACGCTGAAGCAGCACTTCATGCCGACAAATACTCTACCGATAAAACCGATCTTGGTAAAGCTATTGCGGACAACTTCAGCGGTTATTTGATGCCAGCCTACTTCAACGCGTTTGATAAAGCGCAAGCAGGCGACGAGCAGGCTAAGAAAGACTTCAAAGCCTATAACGACGCTTATCACGCTGCAAAAGACTTGATGGATGAATTAAATAAGCCTGGGAGCACCGTAGATCAGAAAAAGGTTGATGCGGTTAAAGAGCAGCTAATCGCTGCTCGCAAGATTATTGACACCTACGCAACCGACACCAGCAGACTTTCGGCTGCTGCGCTTAATGACTTTGCAATACAACACAGCCCAGCCTACGCGAATTTGAAAGAACTTGCCGAAAAGCAAAATCCTAGTGAAGAAGAAAAAGCTAAGGTAGAAGCTGCTAAAAAGGCTAAGGAAGCGTATGAAAAGGCAGCAGCGAAACTAACAGCTGCGCTTACTAACACGCTTCCGAAGGATCAAGCAAATGGTCATGATATTCCTGATAACATTATCCCAAAGGAAGATGGCGACCCTAACGATAAGGACTACCTGAAAGACATTCAGGCGCACAAAAACGGTGAGCCGCTGAACAGGGATGTTGACACAATCCTTAAGGAAATGAACGAAGCAGCGAAGGCGCTGGATAAGTTTGCGACTAAGACCGACGAGCTGATTAAGTCGATTAACGAGGACGCAACCACTCATCCAAGCCCTGCGTTTAAGAACGCGTCGCAGCCAAGCTTCCAAAAGCCTGATGGCTCGGGACCGGATGATGCCAAGAACGCTGCTGCTAAAGCGGCAGCAGATGCCTACGGCAAAGCACTCAACGAAGCCAAAGACTTGCTCAAGAAGCCTGATGCTACGCAAAAGGAAGTCAATGATGCGTTGAAGAAGCTTGACGACGCTCGCAAAGAGCTTGACAAGTACAACACCGACACCACCAAGCTTGCGGAAAGCGTAAAAAAGCACGGTTCTACAGAGGGTCCTGCGCCTACGGAAGGCACGCAAACTTCTGATGCGTATCGCAATGCGTCTGATCCTCACTTCTTAACTGCTGATGGCAAGCCTGATACTAAGAAAAATGATGATGCCAAAGCGGCTAAGAAGGAGTATGATGAAGCTTTAACAAAAGCTCAGGAGCTTTTGAAGAAGCATGATGATAAAGACACGCCACTAGACGCGCAGCCAACTCAAAAAGAAATCGACGACGCACTGAAGACTCTTGACGAAGCTCGCAAGAAGCTTGAGGATAACTATAAGACTGTTACTACTGGTCTTGAGACAGAAATTAACAAGTCTACTGCTGAACATGCTCCTGCTGTTACTGAAGGCGACTTTGAAGCTACTCCAGAGTTCAAGAATGCTCAAGCTAAGACAAGCGATGGTAATGAAAATGCAGACGTTACTGCTTACAAGAATGCTCTTGCAAATGCTCGCAAGTTAGTAAGTGATGCAAAGGATACAAACAAGAAGAACAGCGAACGTCCAACGCAACAGCAGATTAACGATGCGTTCGATGCTCTTACTGCAGCTAAGAAGCAAATTACTGACAACTACAAGACGAATTTTGAAGCGTTGACTTCTGCCAAAGACTTTGCAGATGATGGCTTCAAGAAGACGCCTGAGTACAAGAATGCTCTTGCTAAGAAGACTGCTGGTGATCCAGGTGCTACAAATGACTTGGGTGAAACTGGCAAAGACACTGGCTTCGAGAATGTTCTCAATCAAATCAAGCAGAAGCTTAATGATGATAACTGGAAGAAGACAGCAACTCAGAAGTCTGTAAACAACTTGCTAAAGAAACTGCAAGCAGCTCAAGACAAGATTGCTAACAACTACAAGACTGATGCAAAGCTTCTTGAAAACGAAGTCGGCGATAAGGACGCACAGGGTCAACCTGTAACACCTCCATTCGAGGCGTCGGTTGAGTACAAGAATGCGCTTGAAAAGAAGAACGCTGGTGACGCTACTGCAACGGAAAAGCTTAAAGCTTATGCCGAGAAGCTTGCTAAAGCAAACGAGCTTATTGAAAAGGTCAAGAATCCTGATCCAAACGCAAAGCCAGAAGATCGTCCAACTCAGAAGCAGGTTGATGATGCTCTTGCGGCTTTGAAGAAGGCCAAGAAGGATATCGACGACAACTTCAAGACCAAAGTCGACGCTCTTAAGAAAGAAACGAAAGAGCTTAAGGACGACGGCGGAGCTAAGCCAGACACCGAGAAGTTCGAAAAGTCTACCGAGTACCAGAATGCTCTTGCCAAGAAGGGTGCTGACAGCAAGGATAACGCAGACATACAAGCGTACAATGACGCTTTAGCGAAAGCCAATGAACTTCTTGATCTATTCGACGAGAGTGGCAATCCAAAAGCCAACATTCCAGCTGGAAAGCAACTCCCAACTCAGCAAGAAGTTGACGAGGCTCTTAAGAATCTGAAGGAAATTAAGGATAAGATTACTAAGAACTACGTCACCAGCCCGCATGACTTGCAAGAAGAAGTTGATAAGTCGAAGGGCGGAGATACTGACACCAGAACCGACGTGTTCGAGAATACTCCAGAGTTCAAGAATGCGACTGCTAAGGGTGATGACGCTGCTAAGAAAGCTCTTGACGACTATAACAAGAAGCTCAAGGCTGCCAAGGATCTTCTTGATAAGTTTGATCGCACTACTGGAAAGCCAAAGACTGATCTTCCAGATGGTACTAAAGTCCCAACTCAAAAGCAACTTGACGATGCTCTAAAGGATCTCCAAGCCGCCAAGAAGAAGATTGCCGATGATTACAAGACTGATTCTTCCAAGCTGAAAACAGAAGCAGATGCTGATGCTAAGTTCCGTGATTCTGTATTCTTTATGATTGGAATGACTGAGGATATTGACGCCTATAACAAGGCTTTGGCTGAGGCTAACAGTGTGCTTAAGGATCCGAATGCTACTCAGGCTGAGGTTGACGCGGCTTTGAAGAAGCTTCAGGCGGCTAAGTATAAGATTAATCACCCGTTTGGCATAGGCAGTGGTGTTGGAAGCGGTAGCGGCTATGATGCTGATGCTAGTGATTCTCAGAGTGCTTCGGTTGATAAGACTGCTTTGAGAGTTGAGGTTAATAATTCTGAAGCAGATTCTTCTGCTGCGTCTAAGGCGAATACTGCTGCTGCTAGAGCTTATGTGAGTGCTTTGGCTGAGGCTAAGCGTGTGCTTGCTGATAAGAATGCTACTCAGACTCAGGTTGATGCCGCTTTGAGGAATCTTAAGAACGCTAAGGCTGCGTGGCGTAATGCTTCTGCTAATGCTAGTGGTCTTGCTAAGACGGGTGCTGCAACTGGCTTGTTTGCAAGTCTTGCTGCAATCTTCTCCGGTCTTGGTGCTGCTGGCGTAGCTTCTCGCCGTCGTAAGCACTCTAACGAGTAGTCTATCGCGTAACTAAAATCCCTCGCAGGTTATCTTCCGATAATCCGCGAGGGATTTTTGTTTCTTCATGCTGCTGCACATGCTGTTCCTGTAGCTTTGCGCCAGTGCTTTGCAAACGGTGACTATTTGTTGCTTAAAGAACACTAGCGTCCGTGCTGAGCGAAGACATGCTCGCGCGGGTAACGCGCTCGCTACGAAACTCGCGTTGGAAGTCCACTGGACTTCCAACTTAAGCGAGTTTCCGCTCCGAGTTGCCTTCGCGCGCTAAATCGCAGCGCGAAAGCAGGTCGTCGCACACATCACGCCAGGCACTCATACTACACACTCCGCATCAGCTTAGTTGCAGGAATATTAGCGTGGTGAGATTTGAGATTTTTCGCACTGAGCGCGGCGAACGTCAGAGCCGCAGGCTGCTGATTCGCCAAGCGAAGAAGAAAAATCGAAAAATCTCTGCGATAGACACGGTTATTAACGATTAAATACGCAGAGTTTGGGGGATTTCTTTACGAGCACTAAAAGAGGACTGATGGAGCAACGTTCGTAGAGAACAAAGTATGCATGAGAGTCTTTAACAGCCAAAGCGACTGAAGGACGGGACGTGCGAGGAGAGAAATCCCCCAAAACTTGCGCCACGTTAAGAATGATGCCTAAAACTCGCCACGCTATGAGCGCGAAAGCAGGTAGTTTCGCAGCCTTGTACACCACCACAATGTAAAGTTGCGGTATGGAAAGTGCGAACATAACAGATAGTGCAACTACTGAAACCAACTGCAACGAAAGCTGCACAAACTCTTCCGCACTCACCTCAAGAAGCCTTATTAAAGCCGGTTTTTCTCGCCCGGATGCCGCACGTTGCGCAATGATAGCAATATGCAAAAACTGCAATAAAATATCTTTTGAAACACTACTAAGAAGCGCGCTTACAGTTGAAGATCCAGATTCTGCATTGCTTTCATTGCAAGATTTAAGTGAAGCATACCCCGAAATAATAAATAATATTTCAACTTCAAATTCGCAAGTATCTGACTCATTAACAAGCCTAATGCAAGTATTAGGTGCGTCTAACGCGTTGGCAATGCTTATGCGCACAAGACCTAATCTTATAAAAGCCGCTGCAAACGACCCGAATCATCTTTTTGCAATGACTAGGGAAGAGCGTGTAAAAGACTTACTCGAGGCAATACAAGCGTATACTGCAACAGTTGTTTCTTCTGAAAGCAGCAATTCCAACACAATTTACTTAACATCACTCGGCTTTGCGCAAGCAGTTTCTGCGCTTCGTGCGCGCTACCGTGAGCATGTTGCTGCAATTATGGCAGCTGATTTAGCGAGCACTGACCCTGTTGAAGTGCAGCCAGATATTAGTCGTAAGCTTTCCGACGCTGCCGATGCTGTTTTAGAGGCAGCGTTGTCTATTTCGCGCGGACAGGTTACTGGTTCTTCCGCATGCAGATTTGCGATTATTGCTATGGGTAAGCTTGGCGCGCAAGAAATTAACTACGTTTCCGATATTGATTTGATTTACGTTGTGGAGCCTGCGGATTTAAGCAACAAGCAGAACCAGGATGCTGCTTTGCGTGTTGGTGCTTCTATGGCGATGGTTTTGCAAAAAGTATGCCAGTCGGTGGTTATGGGCTCTGTGGAGCCTCCACTTTGGCAGATTGATACTGCGCTTCGCCCGGAAGGTAAGGATGGCCCTCTTGTTCGTAGGCTTGATTCTCATAGGGAATATTATGAGAAGTGGGCGAGTAGCTGGGAGTTTCAAGCGCTTTTGAAGTCGCGCCCTGCAGCAGGGGATGCGGATCTTGGAAAAGCTTATCGCGATATGGTCGAGCCGTTTATTTGGAAGGCTTCTGGTCGTGAGCATTTTGTAGCTGACTGTCAGCATATGCGTCAGCGTGTGGAGTCGCTTATTCCGGCTTCTCAACGCGATTTGGATATGAAGCTTGGTCGCGGCGGCTTGCGTGACGTGGAGTTTACTGTGCAAATGTTGCAGCTTGTGCACGGAAGTGAGGATGAGTTGCTTCGAGTAAGGGATACTATTTCCGCTTTGCAAACGTTGGCTCAAGGTGGCTACGTCTCTAGGTCTCAGGCGGCGCTTTTGGCAGAACACTACCGTTTTGAGCGTGTTCTTGAGCATCGTCAGCAAATGTGGAGTATGCATCGCACGCATTTGTTCCCAGATTTGGGTGCGCAAGGAAACGGCGGCTTGGATCGTGCGCGCACAATTTCTACAGAGCAGCTTAATAATAATGAGCAGATTTGCCGTCTTGCTCGTGCTGTGCGGCTTCGTCCGGAAGAGTTAGTTGCGCGTTTTGATAAAGCTCGTCGTGAAATTCGGCACTTGCATAAGGATATTTACTACCGTCCGATGCTTCCTATTAACGCTCAAACGGATGCGGATCCTATTGTGCTTTCGCCGGAGGCTGCTCGCGCGCGCTTTGCTTCTATTGGTTTTGCGGATGCTCGTGCAGCACAGTTGCATGTTGAAGCGCTTACGGAGGGGCTTTCTAGGGCTGCTAAAATTCACAGAATTTTGCTTCCAGCAGTGTTGAAGTGGCTTGGCGATGGGCAGAATCCAGATATGGGTTTGCTTGCGTGGCGGCGTCTTGCTGAGCGTTTTGGCGGAAAGAACACGTATCTTGGTTTTTTGCGTGATTCTCCTTCTGCAGCTCAGCGTCTTTGCCACGTTTTGGCGGATTCGCGCTATCTTGGCGACGCTATGATGCAGTCGATGCAGTCTATTACTTGGCTTGGTGACGACGAAGCGTTATCTGCTCGCGATAGGGCAAGTCTCGACATGCAAACTAGTGCTATGGTTGCGCGTTATGCAAGTAATATTGAGGATTTTGCGCAGTCTTTGCGCGCGCTTCGCCGGCAGGAAATTGAGCGAGTTGCTTTAGCTTGGATGTGTGGTCTAATTGATGACGATACTTCTATGCTTGCAATGAGTGATGTGTTTGATGCTATTTTAGATGCGACTTTGCAATGGTCCATGCGTGAAGCTGTGTCAGTCATGAATTTGAATGCTCCTCAAGCTGAAATTGCTATTATTGCTTTAGGTCGCTACGGTGGTAAAGAAGTAAACTTCTGTTCTGACGCAGATATTATGGTAATTTACAAGCCGGTTGGTGAAGATTGCGATTTAAACGCAGCTCACCGCTTTGCGCAAAAAACTGTAGATATTTTGCGTAATATTTTGCAAGGTCCTCTTACACTTGAACCAAAAATCATGGTCGATTTGGATTTGCGTCCGGAAGGAAAAGACGGTCCGCTTGTTCGCTCGCTAGAATCTTGCGAAAAGTATTATCGTCAATGGGCTAGCACTTGGGAGCATCAAGCGTTGTTGCGAGCGCGTTTTGCTGCAGGTTCTAAGGAGTTGGCGGATGCTTTGCTTAACGGAGTTGTAAACGAATTGCGTTACGCTGCAAATCCTCTTAGTGAATCTCAGCTTGCTGAAATTCGTAAGCTTAAAGCTCGCATGGAAGCGGAGCGTTTGCCTCGAGGTGTGAGTAGGGACAGGCATTTGAAGCTTGGTCGTGGCGGTTTAAGCGATGTTGAGTGGACTGTGCAATTGATGCAATTGCAATATGCTTCAAAGCATGAGTCTTTACGAGTAGTTGGAACTATGCAAGCGTTGAAAGCATTGCAATCTGAGCATTTTATAAGCGACGAGGATGCTGAAGTTTTAAGCCGCTGCTGGCATATGTGTTCCGCGGTGCGCAACGCAAACTTCTTGTGGTCTGGCTCAATGGCTCGCGCAGATATTATTCCAACTGACTCGTATTCTTTGGGCGGAATTGCAACTTACCTTGGCTACGAGCCGAACCAGGGCCGCGTTTTTGAAAACGATCTTTTAGCAACTATGCGTCAGTGCCGTGAAATCATGTCTCGTCTTTTCTACGCTCGCTAATTTCTCAATCTTTAGTCGCTTCACATTTATTGTTGCATTCTCTTCTTTAGGTTATAATTGCAGGACGGGAGGTGATTTTAATGAAAAATGCAGTAATGAGTAATAATGTAAAAGAAAGAGCCAACACTTCAGTTTTTTATGCTGATGTTTCTGCGCCTATAAAACAAGCAGTCAGTGGTGAAAATTTAGAAGAAAATGACGAATTATTATCTACTGGTTTTGCTGCAAAACTTATGCATAGTTATAAGCAGTCAGTTTCTGGTTTAGTGCGTCCGTATGCGGATGTTTTTGCTGAGTTAGAAAAGGGCTTGTAATGAGTTCCTTTGATATTCTTGTTACTCAAGATGCAGAAAACGATTTAAAAAATATAAGAGACTATATTGCATCTAATATCTCTAAGAAAACTTCCGTAAGAATTTATTAATTTTATTAAATCTAGTATCGAAAGACTGTCTCTTTTTCCTCAGTTTGCACCTGTAGTTAAGTATGAGCCTTGGAATTCACTTGGTGTGCGTCGTATTATTGTAAAGAATTTTCTTGTTTATTACAGAGTTGTTTTAGAAGAAAATACAGTTTATATTTTGAAGGTTACTTATGGTAAACGTAATCAACAAACTGTATTGGAACAAATAGATTTATTGGATTGAATGCTTATTAAATGTTGCATAATAAGTTATAGTTGTTCGCCACTCCGTATATAAATTCGTCAACGCTAATCAGTAGAATTACGTAGGTCGCGTGTGGTTGCGACCGTCTTGCCAATTGACGGAAGGTGAGCGGTACTTATTATGACGAACGCAATTTCTAGTTCTTTGCATCAAACTTTTTCTCGCAGCACAATTGCAAATTCTCTAGCTGGCAAAAGTGTTGTTACATTAGATGATATTTCAACTGCGCAAATACGAATGCTCTTAGACAAAGCGCGATACATTGATTCGCACCGTAAAGAAGTGGCTCACACTTGCGATGGCAGAGTGTTGGCCACTCTTTTTTATGAGCCGAGCACGCGCACTCGCTTAAGCTTCGAAACAGCAATGCTGCGTTTAGGTGGAAAGGTAATCGGTTTTGCAGGTGCGCAACTTTCTAGTGCAAGCAAGGGTGAAACTGTAAACGATACTTTGAAAGTCGTGTCTAACTATGTTGATGTTGTTGCAATGCGTCACCCAAAGGAGGGTGCTGCTTTTGTTGCAACGCAAGCTGTGAGCACGCCTATTATTAACGCAGGTGACGGCGGCCACATGCACCCAACTCAAACTCTTGCAGACTTGGCAACTATTCTCGCGCGTTTTGGTCGCCTTAATAATCTCACTGTCGGTTTGTGCGGCGACTTAACTTATGGACGCACAGTTCACTCGCTTATTGAAACTTTGTGCCGCTTTGGAAACGTTCATTTTGTGCTGATTAGCCCGGATGAGCTTAAAACTCCGCAGTACGTAATCGACCGTATTATTGACACTCCTTCGTGCACTTATGAAGAAACTCGCGACTTGATGGAAGTTATTGGCAAGCTTGACGTGCTTTACATGACTCGCGTGCAAGAAGAACGTTTTACGGATCGCGAGCAATACTTGCGACTTCGTGACACGTACATTTTGACTGAAGAAAAATTGCAAAAAGCAAAGTCGCATATGCCTGTGCTGCATCCGCTTCCTCGAATTAACGAGATTGCTCTTGACGTTGATGATGATCCTCGCGCAGCATACTTTGAGCAGGTTAAAAACGGTATGCTTATGCGTATGGCTTTGGAAAGTTCCGTTCTTGGAGACGAGCTTTGCGGCTACGAGCCAACTGATTTTGTAAACGTGCCAGAAGACGAATTGCGAGCAGTTGACGCACACGGAATTTCTTTGGCGGATCCTCGCGTGCACGTAACGGACGTGAATGTGCCTGAAGATCTTACTTGCCCGAATCCTCGTTGCATAACAAACAGCGAACTAACTCTTAAACGCAAGTTCTACAAAGCTGATTCCGTAAGGCACGAGTATCGCTGCATGTATTGCGACGAAGAAGCAGAAACTAAATAAAAAATTTAATAATATTATTATATAACTGTAAAAATTACGCAAAACCAGGAGTGAAATGAACGAATCAGGCACCTTAACTTTGCGCAATATCTCTGTGTGGGATACTGGCGAACGTATTGATCTTATTGTTGATGGCGTTCGTCAGGATGCCCTTATAGAGCGGAATGCGCGCGTTACTGGCGACATTGACGCAAGCGATTGGGTTGTTGCTCCTGGCTTTGCAGATCCGCATGTGCATTTTAGAGATCCAGGTCAAACAGCAAAAGAAACAATGATGACCGGCAGTGAGGCTGCTGCGGCTGGCGGTTATACGCAAGTTTTGATTATGCCAAATACTGTTCCAGCTCTTGACGGCGAGCCTTGGGAAGATGCTCCATTTGATGTAGATAATGTAGTTGACTATTTGCAGCGCTATGGTTGCATTTACGGCGTAAAATTGCCAGTTCGCTACGATTTGAGCGTGTGCGCATCATTGGGGCGTAAAGGCTTAGAACCAAGCAATATTGAGCTTTGGAAAAAGTATGTTGCTGGAATCGACGATGACGAAAAAACTTCTCCTATGAAAAAGCACCCGATTACTGCTATAAGCGACGACGGTGCTGCAGTGCCTGAACCGATTTTGCGAGATGTGTTAGCTATGGCAAAACAAACTGGTTTGCCATTCGTGGAGCATTGTGAGCATCATGATACGGGAGCTGTGAACGAGGGTCCGATCGCAAAAATGCTTGGTGTTGGTGGAATTCCAGCTTCTACTGAGCTTGCAATTGTTCAGCGAGATATTGATGCTTCCCGCGAAACTGGCGTACATGTGCATTTCCAGCATGTGAGCACTGCTGCTGCGTTTGAAGCTATTCGTAAGGCAAAGAAAGAGGGTTTGCCGATTACGTGCGAAACTGCGCCTCACTATTTAGCTTTGTGTGATGAGGATGTTTTGCGATATGGCGCGATGGCTAAGATGAATCCTCCTCTTCGTTCAAAAGCAGACAGGCAAGCAACGCTCGCTGCTATTGCGGATGGTACAGTTGACATGATTGCAACAGATCACGCGCCTCACACTGCGGAAGAAAAGTCAGGAGATTTTGCAAGCACTCCTAACGGAATTATTGGGCTTGAGTGCGCGTATGGTGTGTGCCGTAAAGTGCTTGTTGATGCAGGATATACGGACGATAAGCATTTAATCGAATTAATGGCAGTAAATCCAATGCAATTGATGAGCAGAAGACCTACTGATATTGCGGCTTTGCTTAACGTTTCTTCGCGATGCGCAAACAAGCGAACGCTGCGTTTAAGTATTACTGAGCACCCTGAAAACGTTGATTTAGTGCTGATTAATATGCGCGAAAATTGGGCGGTTGATGCAAATTCGTTCCATTCAAAAGCTCGAAATACTCCTTTTGATGGATGGCAACTTACAGGAAGGCCTGTTGCGACGATTATTGGTTCAGAAATTGCTTTCTCGAGAATGTGATTGATTAAATATAAATTTGGAATGGTAGTAAATTATGGACGAACTTATTGAAGCGATTGCAGCCAAGCAAAATCCTAGCGTTGTTGGCTTGGACCCTAAGCCAGGTATTGTACCAGCCGAAATTATTAGCTCTCTTGCGGACGAAGTTTTACAGGAAGTAGAAGGCGAGGATGCGCTGCCAACGCTTTTAGCTACAGCCTATTTTGAGTTTAATCGCGCTATTATTGACGCGGTTGCAGATTTTGTGCCTGCAGTAAAGCCGCAAATTGCAATGTACGAAGCACTTGGTCCTGCTGGTATCGATACTTACGCAATGACTTGCGAGTATGCGAAATCGCAAGGATTAGTTGTAATAGGTGACGCAAAGCGCGGAGACATTGGCTCTACAGCTGGTCAATATGCTGCTCATTTAAGCGGTTTTGCTAATCTTTCTTCATATTTTGAAGACGAAAATACTACTGGTAACGTGCTTCCTCAATCTCTTAAAAATCTTCTAAAAAGCTCTAAAAATCTTGACGTTTGGCATGAAGATTCGCTTACAGTAAACCCTTATATGGGTTCGGATGGTGTGAAGCCTTTTATCGATGAAGCAGTAGCGCACGATAAAAGCATTTT
Organism: Gardnerella sp. DNF01159; assembly: GCF_049244215.1. Classification (NCBI taxonomy): domain Bacteria; kingdom Bacillati; phylum Actinomycetota; class Actinomycetes; order Bifidobacteriales; family Bifidobacteriaceae; genus Gardnerella; species Gardnerella sp. DNF01159. Next base: position 570,145 of record NZ_CP058387.1, read on the forward strand.
TGTGCTGCTTCGCACTTCGAATCCTTCTAGCAAAGAGCTGCAGGAGCTTATTTTGCAAGATGGCAAGCCAGTGTATGAGCATATGGCTGATTTGATTGAGAACTGGGGTGCTTCAAGCATTGGTAAGCACGGTTATTCAAGAGTTGGTGCAGTTGTAGGTGCCACGCATCCGCAGGAGGGCAAGCATTTGCGCGAGATTATGCCGCACACTTTCTTCTTGGTTCCAGGCTATGGTGCTCAAGGCGGTACTGCTCAAGATGTTGCTGGAATGTTTGATGCAAATTCTGAAGGTGCTATTGTCAATTCTTCGCGCGGTATTATTGGTGCTTGGAAAAAGTCTGAAGATTACGCTAAAAATCAAGGGCACATGTCTCTCGATGACATTCTTGATATTGTGCGTGATTCTGCAGCTGTTGCTGCGAAAAATATGCGTGACGACTTGCGAAATGCAGTGTATCGCTAGAATGTATAACTAAAATAAATATAACTAAAAATATAATTAAAATTAAAAATAAAACGCAACGGTACAAAACACATACAAGGGTAGGGGAAACCACATGAGTGATGGCATGTTTATTCCAACGCGAAAAGCCTCTGGAAACGCCATAATTACGTTACGTGAAGACGCTTTTGATTCTTCCGGCTCAAGTTCTGCAGACGAAAGCAATAATGCAAAATATTCGCGCCTTTGGGGGCGTAGAGCTGTAGAAGTACTCAATAATGAGAAGCTAGACGAAGGCGTGTACCGTTTGACTTTGCGAGATTCTGAGATTGCTAAAAAAGCTGCTCCTGCGCAATTTGTGAACTTGTATTCCCCTGATCCAACTGCTATGCTTCCGCGTCCTTTTGGAGTTGCAAGCGTAGAAGGCGATACTTTTACTTTGATTTTTGCTGTGATTGGCAAAGGCACTGCTAAGTTTGCTGAGCTTAAGCCAGGAGATAGCATTGACGCTCTTGGACCTTTAGGACTTGGCTTTAATATTTCCAAACCTGCACATTATCTGTTGGTCAGTGGCGGCTTGGGCGTGCCACCTATTTTGTGTGCTGCTCAAACGCTTTCAAAGCGTGAAGATTCTAGCGTAACGGCAGTGCTTGGCTACCGTAACAAGCGTTTTGCGGATGATTTAATGAAAGAATATATTTCAGACGTACACAGTATTACAAATGCTGAAGGAACTGTTATTACACTTCTTGACGAACTTGAAGAAAGTCAGCATCTTAATTTTGGAGACGATTTGCCAACGGTTATTTTGTCTTGCGGACCTTTGCCTATGATGAAAGCTGTAGCTCACTGGGCGCATGAAAGAAATATTGAGTGCCAGCTCAGTTTAGAAGCGCGTATGGGCTGCGGATACGGAACTTGCGTTGCTTGCGTTGTTGACACTTTGGAAGGCAGGCTGAAAGTTTGCAACGACGGTCCTGTTTTTGATGCGAATCGTTTGGGTTGGGAGTAAAAAATATGAGTGCTGTAAATAATGCCGAAAATAATTCTGTAAATAACGCAAATTCTGCAACAAATTCCGCTGAAACTTTTGGCTTTGACACTAGCCACGTTTGGAAACATCCAACTCAAGTTGCAGGCGTTAAGTGGAAAAACATGGTTGGTACAGCTTCTGGAACTTTCCAGCTTGCAGCTTGCCGACGCTTTTACGACGTAAGCCAACTCGGCGCAATTTGCACAAAAGGCGTTTCACCTGTTCCGTGGGAAGGAAATCCTTCTCCGCGCACTGCAGAGTCTCCTTCTGGAATGGTAAACGCAGTTGGATTGCAAAATCCTGGCGTTGACCACTACTTAGTAGACGAGCTTCCGAAACTAAAGAAAATGGGAGCGCTTGTTATTACTAATGTTGCAGGGCACAGTGACGACGATTATGCGCAAGTTGTTGAAAAGCTTGCAGATTCTGCTGCAGACATGCTTGAAATTAACGTAAGCTGCCCAAACGTAACTCACGGCGGAATGAGCGTTGGCACGGATCCTGTGGCGCTTCACCGCTTAATTAAGCGACTTCGCGCAATGACAGATAAGCCAATGATTGTAAAAATGACGCCAAATGTGACGGATATTGTTTCGATTTGCAAAGCTGCTGTTGACGCTGGTGCGGATGCTCTTAGCATGATTAACACGCTTGTTGGTTTGCGAATTGATATTCGAACCGGCGAGCCGATTATTGCAAACCGTACGGGCGGCGTTTCCGGCCCTGCAATCTTCCCGATTGGACTTGGATTTGTGTGGAGAGTTCGTCAAGCTATGCCAGATATTCCAATTATTGGCATTGGCGGCATTGATTCCGGCGAAAAAGCTTTGGAATACTTGTATGCTGGCGCTAATGCTGTAGAAGTTGGTGCTGCCGCTTTGGTGGATCCTACTGCTCCTATTCGCATTGCTCGCGAGCTTGATGATTTGCTTGATTCTCGTCCAAAGCTTGCGTTTTTACTTGCCGAAGGAAAGACTTGGCGCTGAAATTAAGTATTTAAAAGGTAGTTAAAAAGTATTTAGAAAATATTTAAGAAATTATTTAGAAAGTATTTAAAAATATTTTAAGAAAGAGAGCTAATTATGGCAGAATTAGACGAACGTTTTACAAAGTTTTTGCTTGATTCAGGCGCGCTTAAATTTGGTGACTTTACACTGAAATCTGGTCGTCAATCACCTTATTTTATTAACGCTGGCGCTTTTGACGACGGCATGAAAATCGCGAGCTTAGGCGCGTACTATGCTCAGCGCGTTGTTGCAGCAATCGAAGACGGCAAACTTCCGCAAGATATCGACACTGTTTTCGGTCCTGCTTATAAGGGCATTCCGTTGGCAGTTTCTACGTCTATGGCTTTAACGAATAATCACAATATGCCAGTCGGTTTTACTTTTGATAGAAAAGAGCGAAAAGATCATGGCGACGGCGGAATGATGGTTGGAAAACCGTTAAAAGACGGCATGAAAGTTCTGTTAGTTGACGACGTGATGACTGCTGGAACTGCAGTTCGCGAAACTTTGCCAAAGCTTAAAGCGGAAGCAAATGTGCAAGTTGTTGGCTTGATTTTGGCAGTAGACAGAATGGAACGCACGAAAGACAGTGAGCTTTCTGCAGTAAAAGCAGTAGAGCAGGAGTTTGGATTCCCAGTTTTGCCAATTGCAAATGTGCGCGAAATTTTCGCTGCAGCTCAAAAACTCACTAATAGTGACGGTAAGCCAGTTATGGATGAGGAATTAGCTTCGCGCGCTGCAGATTACTTGCGTATGTATGGTGCGTAACTATCTTCTACAATTTCGGAACCAAACGGCCACAACGCAAGTTTTGCCATTTTGAAAGATTGTATGCCAAATGGAATGCCAACAATTGTGCAGCAGCAAATGAATCCTGAAACGATATAACCTAATGCAAGCATTGGCCCAATGAAAAATACAATCCATAATATGTTCCAAATTGTGCTAGTGCCGCCTCGGTAAATAACGTGTTTTCCAAATGGCGTGAGTGTGAGCTTTGCCATTTTGAATGCTTGAATACCGAATGGTACGCCAATAACGGTTATGCAAAGAAGGAAACTTATAAGTAACCAGCTTGCAGCAATGAAGAGACCGCCGAATATCAGCCACACAATATTGCCAAGAAGTTTCATATTATTAAGTATATAATTTCGCTGCTATCGGTACACGAATGCATAAGTTGACACTTTGTGGCATAATAAGCAAGGTTTATTTCTTAGCTGCTTAATTTGCAGCCTATTAGCGAAAGAAACGGGTAACTCGTGGCACAGACTACCAATGATATTAAGAATGGATCGGTTTTGAACCTTGACGGTCAGCTTTGGACCGTCGTTAAGTTCCAGCACGTGAAGCCAGGCAAGGGTCCTGCTTTTGTGCGTACCACCATTAAGAACGTGCTCTCGGGCAAGATTGTCGACAAGACTTTTAATGCCGGCATGAAGATGGAGTTCGAGACCGTTGATAACCGCACGTTGCAATATTCATACGAAGATGGCGACAACTTCGTCTTTATGGATATGACCACTTACGACCAGGTTTATATTCCTAAGGTTTTAGTTGGCGAGCAGAGCAAGTATTTGCTTGAGGGCACCGACTGCATCGTAAGCTTCCATGACGGTACTCCTTTGAGCGTTGAGCTTCCAGCTTCAGTGATTTTGACTATTACTCACACTGAGCCAGGCTTGCAAGGCAACCGTTCTAACGCTGGTACTAAGCCTGCAACAGTGGAAACCGGTGCTGAAATCCAGGTTCCACTCTTTGTGGGTGAAGGCGAAAAGGTGAAGGTCGACACTCGTGACGGCTCTTATCTTGGTCGTGAAAACTAAAGAATTAATTATCTAATTAAAATAATTAGTTATCTAATTAAATTAGCTATTTATTTCTCAATAATTTTTATAGAGTGACCCGGTGGCGATTATTCGTTGCTGGGTCGCGTAATTTTTTGATACAACTTTATTAAGTAATTTTTATACGTTACACAGAAGGGCGTTACGATGGCACGTTCTACCGCTCGTAAAAGGGCTTTGAATACGCTGTATGAGGCGGATGAGAAGAATCAGCATATTCTTTCTTTGCTTGAGGAGCGAGTTAAGGAGCCTGGCGCTCAAACTCCGCTCCCAGAGTACGCTATTGAGATTGTTCGAGGCGTAGGAGAGCGACGTAACAGAATCGACAAGACGCTAAACCGCTATTCGACTGGCTGGAAAGTTGGCAGAATGGCTGTTATCGATCGCAATATTTTGCGCATTGCGGTGTGGGAAATGCTTCTTAACGATGAGATTCCAGATAAAGTTGCTATTGACGAGGCGATTGCGCTCGCAAAAATGTATAGCGATGACGAAGCTATTGCGTTTATTCACGGCTTACTAAGCGCGATTATGGCAGATAAAGATGCTTGCTTGGCAAAGTTTAATGGCGAATCTCAAGACTCTAGCGACGAGGCTGCGGAACCTACTGCTGACACTCAGGAGTAGTTGAGTTAGTATTTTCGCAGACATCGATTTCTGTTGATTGGGTAACACTAGCATTAATGCTCTGCTTACGCCACGCTAAACATTCCTATCAATTACAAGACAAAGTGTAAGTTATTGCGCTATTCCACGCACTTTGCGTAACTTTTTGCACGAGTCTATGAGTTTTGTGTTGTTGGTTAGTGTGTTGAGAGGCTGGAAAAATTGTGTTCAGTGCTAAAAGAGGACTGAGAAGCTACATTCTTTAAATATAGGCGAACACAATAAGCGTCTTTAGCAACCAGAGCGCACGAAGGACGGAACGCACGCAAACACAATTTTTCCAGCCTCGTCAAAACCAAAAAACTAAATCAGTTACAAAACTCATAGACGATACTCAAGAACACATAACGCGCAATAACTTATTGCCGGCGCGTCGCCCGTCCGCCAAGCTGAGTAGACTTACCACGAATATCCTAAAGCCATAAGGGGGTTAAGGTGGATTACAACGACACCTTTGCCGGATTCGGCAGTGATGATGCAGTATTGGTGTTGGAGGATGGTCAGGTTTACGTTGGTAAGCCTTTTGGTGCGCAAGGTTCTACGCGCGCTGAGATTGTGTTCTCCACGGGCATGACTGGTTATCAAGAAACATTAACTGATCCAAGTTATGATCAACAAATCGTAGTTCAAACATTCCCACATATAGGTAATACGGGAATGAATCATGAAGATCCAGAATCTGCCCACATTTGGGTTGCAGGTTACGTGGTTAAGGAGCCAAGCCCAGTAGTTAGCAATTGGCGATCTGAAGGTTCCTTGGAAGACGATTTACAAAAGCAAGGTATCGTTGGCATTAGTGGTATTGATACTCGAAAGCTGGTACGTCATTTACGCTCGGTAGGCGTTATGCGTGCCGGCATTTTTTCTAATAAGGCCCTGGTTGATCCGTCAACCGGGGCTTTTCGTACCGTTGCTTCTTTCGTTGACGAAATTAAGCAGACTCCTCAAATGCAAGGCTTGCGCTTAACGGATGAAGTCAGCACTAAAGAAACGTATACGATTGAGCCTTGCGGTGATTTTGAAGGAAAAGATCCGCTTTACACGGTTGTAGCAGTTGACTTTGGTATTAAATCCATGACTCCTCACCGTTTGGCTGAGCGCGGCTGCCGTGTGCACGTCGTGAGCTCCTCAATAAGCTTCGAATCGCTGCAAGCTCTTAACGCAGACGGTGTATTCTTCTCGAATGGTCCTGGAGATCCTGGCCAAGCAAATCGTGAAGTTGAGCTTTTGCGTAAAGTTTTGGATGCGGGCTACCCGTTCTTTGGTATCTGCTTTGGAAACCAGTTGCTTGGTCGCGCGCTCGGCTTTGGCACTTACAAGCTGAAGTTTGGTCACCGCGGTATTAATCAGCCTGTAAAAGACGTTACAACCGGAAAAGTGGAAGTTACAGCTCATAATCACGGCTTTGCAGTGGACGCTCCTCTTGACGGTCCTGTCCAATCTCCTTATGGAAACGGTCACTTTGGTCGCGTGCTAGTTTCGCATATTGACTTGAACGACAATGTTGTAGAAGGCTTGCAATGCCTTGATATTCCAGCGTTCTCAGTGCAATATCATCCGGAAGCTGCAGCAGGCCCGCACGATGCTTCCTATCTATTTGACCGTTTTGTGCAATTGATGCGCGAAAACACTCGAAAAAGCAAGTAAGATTTTAAGATTTACGGAAAGAGAAGTTTACTATGCCAAAACGTACTGATATTAAGTCGGTTATGGTAATTGGTTCCGGCCCGATTGTTATTGGTCAGGCTGCAGAGTTTGATTATTCCGGAACGCAGGCTTGCCGAGTTCTTCGCGAAGAAGGCATTCGCGTAATTTTGGTCAACTCTAACCCGGCTACGATTATGACCGACCCGGAACTTGCGGACGCAACATATATTGAGCCAATTGACACTTCGATTTTGGAGCGAATTATTGCAAAGGAGCGTCCGGATGCGCTTCTTCCAACGCTTGGTGGTCAAACTGCACTTAATGCTGCAATGGATTTGGGTCGTGCAGGAATCCTAGAAAAATATAACGTTGAGCTTATTGGCGCTTCTTTGGAAGCAATCGACCGCGGTGAAGACCGAGAGCTTTTCAAAAAAGTCGTTGAAAAAGCCGGAGCTGAGTCAGCAAAATCCTTTATTGCTCACTCGATTGAAGAAGTAGACAAAATTGTTGAAACTTTAGGATACCCGGTAGTAGTACGTCCAAGCTTCACAATGGGCGGCTTGGGCTCTGGTATTGCTCATAACGAAGAAGAGCTTCACCGCATTGCAGGAGCCGGCATTCACTATTCTCCAACAAACGAAGTGCTTATTGAAGAAGGCATTGAAGGCTGGAAAGAGTTTGAGCTTGAACTTATGCGCGACGCAAAAGATAACGTCGTAGTTGTTTGCCCAATCGAAAACGTCGATCCTGTAGGCGTGCACACTGGCGACTCGATTACAGTAGCTCCTTGCTTTACGCTTACCGACCGAGAGTATCAAAAGATGCGCGATATCGGTATCGCTATTATTCGAGGCGTTGGCGTCGATACCGGCGGTTGCAATATTCAGTTCGCAATCAACCCTCAAACTGGTCGCATTATCGTAATCGAAATGAACCCGCGTGTGTCTCGTTCTTCCGCGCTCGCATCTAAAGCAACTGGCTTCCCAATCGCAAAAATCGCAACGAAACTTGCTTTAGGCTACACTTTGGATGAAATTCAAAACGATATTACGCGTTCAACTCCTGCAAGCTTCGAGCCAACAATCGACTATGTTGTAACGAAGATTCCGCGCTTTGCTTTCGAAAAGTTCCCAGGAGCAGACACCACGCTTACAACTTCTATGAAGTCGGTTGGCGAAGCAATGGCTTTGGCTGGAAACTTCCAGGAATCCCTTGGAAAAGCAATGCGCTCAATCGACAAGCGTCACGCGTGCTTTAGCTGGGATGGCGAGCGTCCAAGCAAGGAAGAAGTTAATAAGCTTCTTGAAGAAATGCATACTCCAACCGAGCATCGCTACTTGCAAATCCAGCGCGCGCTTTGGGGTGGAGCAACGCCAGATCAAATTTTTGTAGCAACAAAAATCGACCCTTGGTTTGTAGAGCAGCTGGCTCAAATTAACGAAACTGCGCTCGCAGTTCGTGAAGCTGAAACCTTAACTCCTAAAGTTTTGAAGCGTGCTAAGCTTGCTGGTCTTTCGGACGTGCAGATTGCGCATTTGCGTAATCTTGGCGACGAAGGCGAAAACATGGTTCGTGAGCTTCGTTGGGCTTACGGTTTGCGCCCTGTTTACAAGACTGTTGACACTTGCGCAGCTGAGTTCGACGCAGCAACTCCGTACTACTATTCTTGCTACGCTGACGAAAGCGAGTTGAAGAAGCGCGATCGCGAAGCTGTGATTATCCTTGGCTCTGGTCCAAACAGAATCGGCCAGGGTATTGAGTTTGATTACACTTGCGTTCACGCTGTTCAGGAATTGGGCAAGGATTACGACACCATTATGGTTAATTGCAATCCTGAAACAGTTTCTACAGATTACGACATGTCTGACCGCCTTTACTTTGAGCCTCTTACTTTCGAAGATGTGCTTGAAATTTACGAAGCAGAAAAGAAGCTTGGACCTGTTAAGGGCGTGATTGTGCAGCTTGGTGGCCAAACGCCACTTTCGCTTGCTGCTCGTCTTAAAGCTGCAGGAGTTCCAATTTTGGGAACGACTCCTGAGGCTATCGATTTGGCTGAAAATCGTGAGCTTTTCGGCGAAGTTCTTCGTCAAGAAGGCATGAACGCTCCTCGATACGGCACAGCTTTAAGCCTTGAGGAAGCAAAAGATGCAGCTCACGCAATCGGCTACCCGGTTCTTGTGCGTCCAAGCTACGTACTCGGCGGTCGCGGAATGGAGATTGTGTACGACGACGCTCAGCTTGCAAAGTATGTTGATCGCGCATTGGATGAAGCTCGAGCAGACACTGTTGTTTCTGGCCGCTTGCCTTCGCCGCTTTTGATTGATAAGTTCCTTCAGGACGCTATTGAAATTGATGTTGACGCGCTTTACGACGGCAACGAGCTTTATATTGGCGGCATTATGGAGCATGTTGAGGAAGCTGGCGTGCACTCTGGTGACGCTGCTTGTACTCTTCCTCCAAGCACGCTTTCGGACGATCAAATTCGCCGCCTTCGCGAAGGCACGCTTTCGATTGCGCGCGGCTGCTCAGTTCGCGGTCTGATTAACGTGCAGTACGCTTTTATGGCAAACACTTTGTATGTAATTGAAGCAAATCCTCGAGCGTCTCGTACTGTTCCGTTTGCTTCTAAAGCTACTGGTGTTGCTCTTGCTAAAGCTGCTGCTCGAATTATGGCTGGTGAAACAATTGCACAGCAGCGCAAGCGTGGACTTCTTCTTCCGCAAGGCGATGGTGGTGATATTCATCCAGGTCAGCAAGTTGCTATTAAAGCTTCTGTGCTGCCGTTCAAGCGTTTCCGCACTCCTGTTGGTCGTACGGTTGATATTTTGCTCGGACCAGAAATGCGTTCTACCGGCGAAGTTATGGGCTTCGATCGTGACTTCCCACATGCTTTTGCTAAGAGCCAGCTTGCAGCATACAAGGGTGGTTTGCCTACCAGCGGCAACGTGTTTGTGTCTGTAAGTGATGCAGATAAGCGTCAACTTCCGCTTCTTGCAGTGCGATTAGTGGAGCTTGGTTTTACGATTTGGGCTACTGAAGGTACAGCTTCTGTGCTTCGTCGTTATGGTATTGATTCCGTGATTGTCGATAAGCTTTCTAGTCAGGGCGACACGGCGAAGGATATGCCAAATAGTGAGAAAGCACATGAAAGAATCGGTAAGAATGTTGTAGAGCTTATCGAAAATGGTAAGATTGATATGGTATTGAATACGCCGAATTCAAGGGGATCGCGCACTGATGGTTATGCCATTCGTGCAGCAGCTGTAGCAGCTGATCTTCCGCAATTCACTACTATTACCGAATTCGCACCAGTATTAATGGCTATTGAAGCTGTTAAGAACAACGATTATCAGGTGATGAGCATACAAGAACATGCTCAGCAGTTGTTTGCAATTGAACAGGCAGAAAGTCAAGAAAGTCGGGCTTAATACATGACCGAGAGCATTCGTGATCAAGAAGTGCAGGCGCAACGATCCGATTTTGGTTTGCGTTTGAAGAACGCTATGGCAAAATATGGACCATTGTGTGTTGGAATCGATCCTCATCGCAAAATGCTGCTTAATTGGGGATACAACATGGATGCTCTTGGAGCTGAACTTTTTTCTATGCGCATGCTGCAAGCTATGAATGGTAGGGCAGCGGCAGTTAAATTCCAATCCAGCATGTTTGAGCGCTATGGTTCTAAGGGTTTCGCAGCGCTTGAGCGTGTGCTGTATGCCGCTCGTCAAATGGATATTATTACTATTGTTGATTGCGGTCATGGAGGATTGTCTACTACTATTTCTGCGCTTGCAGACGCATATTTTAAGCCTGGAGCTCCGCTTCTTGCTGATGCTATTACTTTGCTTCCTTATTATGGCGCACGTTCTATGGGCGGCTTAATTAACGAAGCTCTTAATAACGGTCGCGGTGTTTTTATTGCGTCTCTAACTTCTAATCGCGAAGGCGCAAGTTTGCAAACTGCTATTAGGCAAAGCGGAACTTACCGCGGAACTACTGTAGCTCACGGAATTGCTCAAACGGCTCAAAGTTTTAACAATAAAACTAAAGGAATGGGTTCTGTTGGTTTAATTGTTGGAGCGACTATTGGCGACTGGATGAACGGTGGTGGAATTGACGTAACCAGTTTTACTGGTCCAATTCTTTCTCCTGGTTATGGGTGGCAAGGTGCAGAAGCTGACGATTTAAAGCGTGTTTTTGCTGGTACACATGGTAATGTATTGGTAACTGTTTCGCGTTCGATTGCGTCGCATGGTCCAAATATTGGTGAACTTTCGGCTGCAACTGAACGCATAGCATTGGATATTCGTCAGGCTCTTGTTGATTCAGGCGAATGTGTGTAAACGAGAGGTAAACAAATGGGTGCCACGGATGAGACTGCAGTTTCGCAGTCTAGACGTCGATTAATCGTATTAACGGGTCCTACTGCGGCTGGTAAAGGCACAGTAGAAGGCATACTTCGTGAGAAGCATCCACATATTTGGCTATCTGTTTCTGCTACCACTCGTGCGCCTAGACCTGGTGAATTTAATGGTATTCACTATTGGTTCTTAGATGAAGAAGAATTTGAGCGTCGTAAGCGTAATGGCGAATTCTTGGAAACTGCGCTGGTTCATGGCATGGCTCATTATGGCACCCTTCTTCAGCCTGTTTTGGATCATCTTACGCAAGATATTCCTACTTTGTTGGAAATAGATTTGCAAGGAGCTAGGCGTGTAAAACAAGAGGCAGCTCGTCTTGGATTAGAAGTCGTGTACGTGTTCATTGCGCCTCCGAGCTTTGAAGAGCTTAAGCGTCGTCTTATTGGTCGTGGTACTGAAACTCCTGAGCAGCAAGCAAAACGTTTGGAAACCGCTAAAGTTGAGATTGCTGCAGCTAAAGAGTTTGATGTTGTTATTGTGAACGATAATGCTGAGCGTGCCGCAGATGAACTGTGGAATGTTATTGCAAGCGAATACGACTTATAGTTAAAACTTACGCAATATCCAATCGATAGCATATAATAAGCCTTTTGGAACTATTGTGGCACCATAGAATTTGGAGAATATTATGGCATTAGGCACTCAGCCAACACCTACTGGTCTTGCGAATCCACCGATTGATGATTTAATGCAACATGCGGATTCCAAGTATGCGCTTGCCTTATTTGCTGCAAAACGAGCACGTCAAATTAATGCTTATTTTACTCAGCTTAATGAAGGTTTGCTTCAAAATGTTGGCCCACTAGTTGAGTATCAAAATCAAGAAAAGCCTTTAGCTATTGCTTTCCGCGAAATTAATGCTGGATTGCTTGAAGAGACTCTTGGTGAGGACGATTTAAGCGAAGGTAATTAATAAGCCTTGCTAATAAACGTCTTTATGGGTATTCGCAGTCGCGTATCATCCGTGCTCAATAAAGCGGATGCACGGCTGCGTTTTTCACTTTATTTAGCCTGTATTTAGCCTTATCGACTATAAACGTAAGGGGGAAATGTGGAAGAACGTAAATTAATTTCTGCAGAATCTGTAACTGAAGGTCATCCTGACAAGTTATGCGATCAAATTGCTGACGCTATATTGGACGATATGCTTCGTCAGGATTCTCATGCGCATGTTGCTGTAGAGGTTTGTGCTTCCGTTGGTCAGTTTGTGGTTTTTGGCGAAGTGCGTGGTGAAGTTTATAGCGATATTCCGGGAATCGTGCGTCAAGTTGTTCGTAATGTTGGCTACACGAGCTCCACAATTGGTCTTGATGCTGATTCTTGTGGTGTTATGGTTTCTTTAACTGAGCAAAGTGCAGAAATTAATCAAGGTGTTGCTAGGTTGGATGCTTCTTGCGAGAGTGCATCTTCTCGTGAGGAGCGCTACGCTGCTCAAGGTGCAGGCGATCAAGGTGTTATGTTTGGTTACGCTAGCGACGAAACAGATACTTTAATGCCTTTGCCGATTTATCTTGCTCATCGTTTAGCTCAAAAGCTTGCTAAAGTTCGTAAAGATGGCACTGTTGCGCATTTGCGTCCAGATGGGAAAACTCAAGTAACGATTGAGTATGATTCAAAAGGATCGCCTAAACGTTTGGATACTGTGCTTATTTCTACTCAGCATGACCCAGAAGTTTCTAGAGACTGGTTACAAGATCAGCTTGTTGAACATGTTGTTAATCCTGTGTTGGACGAAGTTCTTGCTCAAAAAGTTGCGCACGATTCGTACCGTATGCTTGTAAACCCTACTGGCTCCTTCGTTTTGGGAGGTCCTGCAGCTGATTCGGGCTTAACTGGTCGAAAAATTATTGTTGACACTTATGGTGGTGCTGCTCATCATGGTGGTGGAGCTTTTTCCGGTAAGGATCCTAGCAAAGTTGACCGTTCTGCAGCTTATGCAGCTCGCTGGGTTGCAAAAAATATTGTGGCAGCTGGTTTAGCTCATAAGGCAGAAGTTCAAGTTGCTTATGCTATTGGTATTGCTGATCCTGTAAGCGTAAACGTAGAAACTTTCGGAACTGAAGCTGAAGGTATTACGCGTGCAGATATTGCGCGTGCTGTGCGTGAAGTATTTGATTTGCGTCCAGCTGCGATTATTGATGAGCTTAACTTGCTTAAGCCAATTTATGCTCCAACCGCAGCTTATGGTCATTTTGGTCGTACGGATGTCAAATTCCCTTGGGAAGAAACGAATCGTATTGAGCAATTGAAAGATGCGCTAAAAAAGTAGTTTTATTGATAAATTTTGCTGTAAAATAACAGTAATTATGTGATGTAATTCAAGTAAAACTAAGGGTTATTTATGGCAGAGCAACCTTCGCTAGACGGCTTAGCGCGTAAAACAAGACGTAAGCGCAATGCTGTTTCTCTAGTGCCTGCTAATGAATGCCCTATTGCGCATGTGATGCTTGATGTTCAAGCTTCACATTTAGGTCGTACTTTTGATTACTTGATATCGCAAGATCAAGATGAATCTGCTCAGCCTGGGGCGTTTGTACGCGTTCGTTTTGGAGCACAAAAGCTCACTGGAGTTATTTGGTCTCGTTCTTCGCATACAGACACCCCTCATACTGCTTTAAGATTTTTAGAGCGCGTGTTTCCTTCAGATGTTTTGCTTTCTAAATCTTTGCGAGACGATATTGACGCCATAGCTAAAGCTTATGGTGGAACTAGCTCAAATATTTTGCGTCTTGCTGTGCCTCAACGCGTAGCTCGTGTTGAGCATGAGGAAGTTTTTGACAACATACGCTTGCAACGCAGAAAACAGTGGCGTGAAAATCTTAAGAAGCGTTTGCAAAACGATAACAATACAAACCCAGGTTACGCTACAACTTCTCGCATGATTTATGATTACGAAAATGCAAATATTTTATACAATGCATTAATCAAAAAATCTATTGACGCAAGTTTTAGTGAAAATAAAACAGAAAATCAATTAGTCAAGCAAGCAGAAAATAATTCTTCTCAATCTTTTATTGTAGACGCTTTACCAGGTTCTTGCCGACTTGCACAAGATTTAGCGTGGATGATTGTCACTGCTTTAAGCGCGTGTAAGCAAGCTGTTGTAGTTTTGCCGACGCTAAGAGAAGTAAATGATGTAATGCGCGCGCTAATGGTTTACGGATTAAAGCCATATAAGCGCGTCAGTGAGAATCATCGTGGTTTTTCTGCTGGAAGTTTTGATGGCGATGTAGCTCGACTTTGTGCTGCGGATCCTCCAGCTGATAGATATAGAGCTTGGCGTGCAATCGCGTCCGGAATAGTTCCTTGCGTTCTTGGCACTAGAGCTGCAATGTATGCTCCAGTTGAGGGAGATGCTTTATTTGCGATTGTTGAAGATTGCGCGTACCAATATGCTGATGGCATGATGCCGTATGCTCAAGCGCGTGGAGTTATGCGGCTTCGTGCGAAAAGGCATGGCGGCGTATTTGTGTCAATGTCGTATTCCAGAAGCGCGCTTAGTCAAAGTGAAGTAGACTGCTATATGTCGAATGCGCAAGATGCGCAAGGTGAGCAATCTGTTCAAACTACTAAAGTTATTCAAACTACTCAATCTGCTAAAACTGCTGAAACAATAAGCGGATCTAGCATCCCTGTAAGTGCGAGTAAACTTGCTCGCGAAAAGTTAGTTCCGTGGGTTCGTTGGCTTAATCGTGAAGCTTTATTGAAATTAGCTGACCCAAGTATTGGCGCTCGCATACCGCATAGCGCAGTAAGAGCTATTAATGATGCTCTTTCGGATGGTAAGCCTGTGCTGCTTTCTATTGCGCAAGATGATGTGACGCAATCGGCTATATGCTCTTCTTGCAAACGTCAAGCGCGCTGTAGACGATGTACCGGGCCTCTCGATGTTGCAAATAGTCAGCAAACAGCACGTTGCTCGTGGTGTGGTGCTAGTGCAATAAATTGGTCTTGTTCTAATTGTGGCAGTAGCAATATGCGAGTTATACAAGTTGGCGCTGCTGGTGTTGCAGAAGAATTATCTAAACTATTTCGCAACGTGCCTATTATTATTTCGTCACAACACCAACCGAACGGAATTATCCAGTGTATTGATGAAAAACCTGTAATTGTTGTTGCAACTCCTGGATGTGAGCCTCGCGTACAAACGCAAGACGCAAATTGTAACGGAGAATATGGTGTTGTAGCAATACTCGATACGTGGGTAAGTTTGTACGCTTCGGGGCTTGATGCGCGAATAGATACACTTAATTCGTGGATGAAAGCTTCTGCTTTATGTGCTCCTAGAGCGCGCGGAGGAAGTGTGCTTTTGATTGGCGAAACGTATCCTGTTCTTGCGCGTGCGCTTACATTGTGGGATACGACTCAACTTTCTTGCAATGAGCTTTCAGAAAGAGCTCAAGCAATATTGCCGCCTTGTGTAACTGCAGCATGCGTATGGGGTGCTCGTGATGCGGTTATGCGTGCGCTTGAAAACATTGGTGCAATGCAAGAAAATCTTGGGTGCGAAAGTAGTCAAGATGCTGATTTTTCAGCAATTTCTCCATTATTAGGAATTGTTCCAATGCATCCGCCTGTTACAGACAGATACCAGCATTTTGACGATATTTACGACCGTGTAAAAGCTGTAGTAAGAGTTCCGCTTTATTTAAGACAAGAATTAGTGAACCGATTGCACAAGGAAGTAGCTCGTCACGTAGCAACACGTGCTGCAGGAGAGTTGCGTTTTTGTGTTGATCCAAAAGATTTATTAGCGTACTAACTTACTAATAGGGGAGAGAAAAATGTTAAAAACATATCATTGCGCAGTTTTGGGAGATCCTATTTCGCATTCGCTGTCTCCTGTGCTTCACAACACGGCTTATAAGGTTTTAGGTCTTACAAATTGGCAATATAGTAAGGAAAAAGTAAGCGAAACAGAGCTTCGCGATTTTATTGCGCATCTTGACGATTCTTGGAAAGGCTTAAGCCTTACTATGCCGCTTAAAAAAACCGTAATGAAACTCGGTACACCTTGCGACTACTGGTCGCGCGCGCTTAACGTGGCAAATACTGCAGTTTTTACTAGCAACCCAGCAACCGCTTCGCAATCGCAAATAAAGCTATACAACACTGACGTAAGTGGCATATTAATAACATTTATGCAAGCATTACATGAGCGTATATGCGAAGTAAAAAAGGCTGTTATTATTGGCAGTGGCAACACTGCGTCCTCTGCATTGGCAGCTTTAATTGAAATTGCGCAAGTAGCAAAGCTTGAGCAAGTGCAAGTTGTTGCTAGAACTGAAGATGACGGTAGTGTAAAAGGCGTTGAACGTTTTAATAATCTTATACAAAAGTATTGCGCTGATTTTCCAAATAAAATAAGCATAGGTCAAAATAATAAAAGCGAAGAAAATGACGCTATGTATGAGCCTGTGCAAGGTATTGAGTTCCCAACAATAAGCGAAGAAGTATTTTCAAAATTTGCAGACTATAGCGCAGAAAAATTGAGTGCAGAAAAATTGTCAGAATGTGATAAATCTCTCATTTTGAAATCTTTAAATTCACTCGAAGCTGTTCGTGCAATCGCAGAAGCAGACATAGTCATAAGCACAGTTCCAGCGCATGTAGCAGATCCAATTGCGCTTGCGTTGAAAGCGTACTGTCAAGATAGTGCGAATAATCAAACGAAATTAGGAACATTGCTTGACGTAGTTTACGATCCTCGCCCAAGCATGCTACTTAGTGTATGGCAACAATACGGTTGCGCTATTGGCGGAGAAGAAATGCTTTTGCAACAAGCTTTAGCACAAGTAAGTCTTATGACGATTGAGTACAGGCAATCTAAAGAAAATTTTGGGAATTGTGCTAAGACTGGCGCTGAGGATTGTGCTGAGACTGGTTCTGAGCTTGGTTATAAACCTAGTGCTGACAAGGCTAGATATTACGATGACTTAAGTAGTCTCATGCGAAAAGCCTTACAGGAGGCATTATGAGCGATAATACGCAACATACTACGCAAAGTGATGTGCAACGTGATGCGCAACATACTACGCAACGTTCCGCGTCGACTAGTATGCAACTATCTGACAGATTTGAAGTTATGCTAATTACAGGCATGAGCGGAGCTGGGCGCTCGCACGCTGCTAACGCGTTGGAAGATATGGGATGGTATGTTATCGATAATCTTCCGCCAAAACTGCTCATACCGCTAGTAGATATGATGACTTCATCCGGTTCTAAAGTGCATAAGCTTGCTGCTGTTATTGACGTGCGTTCTAGAGGATATTTCGACGACCTGTTTGCAGTTCTTGCGCATATTGATGACCTTGGTGTAAAAACGCGAATTCTGTTTCTAGATGCTTCAGATGCTGTGCTTATCAAGCGTTACGAGTCTGTGCGTAGACCGCATCCTTTGCAGCGCGGTGGCAGACTTATTGACGGTATTCTAGAAGAGCGAGAGCTGCTCAGTCATCTGAAAGATTGCGCAAATATTATTATCGATACTTCTGCACTTAGTATTCACCAACTTTCTACAAAGCTTTACGAAGGATTGCTTGGAAAAGGCTCTTCTACTGTTTCTGTGCATATTTTCAGCTTTGGATTTAAATACGGCATGCCAATGGACGCTGATTTTGTTGCCGATATGCGATTTTTGCCGAATCCTTTCTGGGTTCCTGAATTAAGGGAGCTTACAGGTAAGGATCAAGCTGTGCAAGATTATGTTTTATCGAATTCTGCGGCAATTACATTCTTAGATTCTTACGAAAATGCGCTTCTTACAGCTATCGACGGATTTGCTAAAGAAGACAAGCATTACGTGACTATTGCTGTAGGATGTACTGGCGGTCAGCATCGTTCTGTTGCCGTAAGTATTGAGCTTGCTAGACGTTTGAGATTGCACGGTTTGCAAGTTACAGTATCTGCAAGAGAGCTACAGAGAAGATCATAATAAGTGGAGAAGTAAAGTAGCAAAAAGTAAAGTAGTGAAAAAGTAAAGTAGTGAAATGCGATTATGAAACTAATCAATTAAAATTAATTAAAAAATTAAATAAAAATTGTGTAAATTATATAAAATATAAAAAATCTTGTACTAAAAGCATGTAAAGCATGTGCAAAAACCGGTAAAATGTCCAACGTATTCTGTATCACAGAAAGCCGGGCATGTCGTGTGCCACAGCATCATGCAAGTACCCAACAGCACTCATATTTTAAGAAGAACAAAAGTAGGAGGTTGTCCCTTGGCTCTTCTTGACGACGTCAAAAATGAACTCGTTTCAAACAACAATGAGCTCCCGACTGTCATTATGGCTCAAGCTGCAGCAATGATGCGCTTTGCTGGCGGCTTAAGGCCAGTAAATAATCAAGCTGTTATTCGCGCTCAGTTGGATTCTCAGCGCGCAGCTCAGTGGCTTGTTGAGGTATTGAAAACTTATTTCCAGAGGGAAGCAACAATTGCTCAAGTTTCTCGGCAAACTCCTACGGGCACTGTAGTTCGCTATGACGTGGTAGTTGAGCGTGGTGCTGCAGCACTGGCTTTGCAATCTGGTCTTCTTGATCGACGTATGAGAATTGTTGCAGGTCTTGCACCTGAGATTGTTGGTGGAAGTATCGCCCAAATCAAAGCAGCTTGGCGTGGTGCTTTCTTGGCTCACGGTGCTATTTCCGACCCTGGCAAAGCTAGCTATTTGGAAGTTGTTTGCCCAACTCATGAGGCTGCAAATGCTTTGCAAACTATGGCGGCGCGACTTGGCATTAGCGCCAAGGCTCGTCAGGTTCGTAGCTCTGAGCGAGTGACGTTGCGCGATTCTGACGCAATTGAGCGAATGTTGATTTTGATTGGTGCTCCTCGTTCTGCTCGCGAATGGACCGGTAAGCGTTCGGACGGTGAAGCTCGCGGAAAAGCAAACCGTTTGGCTAATTTTGACGATGCGAATATGCGTCGTAGTGCTAAGGCTGCTGCTGAGGCATGCGAAAAGGTTCGTCACGCATTCGATATTTTGGGCGACGATATTCCAGATAATTTGTTGATGGCTGGAAAGCTTCGTCTTGAGCATAGCGACGCAAGTTTGGAAGAGCTTGGTCACTTGGCTGATCCTCCTATTACAAAGGATGCGATTGCAGGGCGAATTCGTAGACTTTTGCAGCTTTCAGCGAAGGTTGAGAAGTCGCGTATGCAGCAGCTTTAATGCTGATTTTGCGTGGTTTGTAGCTGTATTGGCTGGCGGGTTTTTTTATGTGGCTGTGAGCGGCGGGTGTTACTTGTCTCGCAGCGCTCCGCTCTTATACCTTACTTGGACTTAGCGGTTGCGTAGTTAAGTTTAGTTTTTTACTTACTTTCTCTGCAAAAATAGTATTCGTCAACAAGATTATTACTATCGTTCCGCTTTTATATTGCTCGACCAAGCAACACCCACCCCTCACTCGTTAATTCCAATCGCAGTTGTTTTTGGTGTGGTAGGAAGAGTGATTGGTGTGGAGTGTGCAGCAGCACCGATGTTAGTGTTCGCCAAGCAATAAATACTCAACGTCTGCAGAGCATTAATGTCAAAGTTCACTAAGCAACATATAGTCGACGTTTGCAAAGCATTACTGCAAAGCTTCAGACGCAACGTTTGCAAAGCGCAACTGCAAAGCTACAAAACCACTTTTCGCAGAAGCATTACTGCAAAGCTACAGACGCAACGTCAGCAGAGCACTGGTGCAAAGCTGCGTTGTTCATAGGGATTGTTGAAGATGTGCGGTATAATTGCACCCGGCAATGTGTTGATGTTTGAGGCTGATTTTGCGTTTTGTTGAACGAAGTAAGCCGGCACGGTAAGCCAGTATGTAAGTCAAATATGGTAAGCCAATATGGTTTGGAAAGGATACCAATGAAGACACTGAAAGATTTGGGAGATTTGAGTGGTAAGCGCGTATTGGTTCGCGCTGATTTTAACGTTCCTCTCAAGGGTACGACGATTACTGATGATGGTCGTATTCGTGCTGCTTTACCAACCATTAAGGCTTTGCGTGAGCAGGGTGCTAAGGTGATTTTGATGGCTCACCTTGGTCGTCCAAAGGGTCAGGTTGTTCCAGAGCTTTCCTTGGCTCCAGTTGCGCAGCGTTTGGGTGAATTGCTCGGCACAAATGTTGTTTTGGCTGCAGACACTTACGGCGAAGATGCTCAAGCTAAGGTAGCTGCCATGAATAATGGCGACGTTGTTTTGCTTGAAAATGTGCGCTTCAACGCGGAAGAAACCAGCAAGGATGCTTCCGAGCGCGCAGCTTACGCTAAGAAGATTGCTTCTCTTGGCGAAGTGTTTGTTTCCGACGGCTTTGGTGTTGTGCACCGCGCTCAGGGTTCAAATTACGATGTTGCTGCCGATCTTCCAGCAGCTGCAGGCTTGCTTGTTGAAAAGGAAGTTAAGGCACTTTCTCGCGCAACTGAAAACCCAGAGCGTCCTTTGACTGTTGTTCTCGGCGGCTCTAAGGTTTCCGACAAGCTCGGCGTTATTGAAAACTTGCTTTCTAAGGCTGATCGTCTTGTTATTGGCGGCGGTATGGTGTTCACATTCCTCAAGGCTTTGGGTCACGAAGTTGGTACTTCTTTGCTTGAAGAGGATCAACTCGAGAAGGTTAAGGGATACATTGAAACCGCTAAGAAGAATGGCGTTGAGCTTGTGCTTCCAACTGATATTGTTGTGAATGCTGGCTTCCCAGCAGGGGATACTCCAGTTGCTCCAGAAGTAGTTCCAGCAGACGCTATTCCTGCAGACAAGATGGGCTTGGATATTGGTTCTGACTCTCAGAAGCTTTTCCACGACAAGATTGTTGACTCCAAGACTGTTGTTTGGAACGGTCCTATGGGTGTGTTCGAGGTTCCAGAGTTTGCAGCCGGTACTCGCGCTGTAGCTCAGGGCTTGGTCGATGCAACTAAGAACGGCACTTTCACTATAGTCGGCGGTGGTGATTCTGCTTCTGCAGTGCGCAACCTTGGATTCCCAGAAGATGGCTTCTCGCACATTTCTACTGGCGGCGGCGCTTCTCTCGAGTTCTTGGAAGGCAAGACTCTTCCAGGTTTGAGTGTGCTTGAGTAAGTAATATTGCTTGAGTAAGTAGTATTTACGCGAGCAAGTATAAACTAAATATTTCCGCTTATGCCGACTTTCGATTTTATGAATCCGTTTTGTAAATCGAGGTCGGCATAACACTAATTTGCGCAATACTATTAATCTTCAATCCTCAATTTTTAAGGGTGATTATGGTTGTTAAAAGAAAGCCGCTAGTCGCAGGTAATTGGAAAATGAACTTCAATCACCGCGAAGCAACGCATTTTATACAAAAATTTGCGTGGCTACTGCGTGACGCGCATTACGACTATCACGATTGTGAAATTGCACTTATGCCTTCTTTTACTTCAATAAGAAGCGTGCAAGTTCTTGTTGAGTCTGACCATTTGCCAATATTGTACGGAGCTCAAGCTGTTTCTGTTACTGCTCAAGGTGCTTTTACTGGTGATGTTTCTGCAGATATGCTTGCAAGTCTTGGATGTTCAATGGTTATTGTTGGTCATTCTGAAAGACGCAAGTATCATCCTGAAGATGATGCAAATATAGTTGATCAAGTTCGAGCTGTTCTTGCCGCAGGAATGCAGCCAATTCTTTGCGTTGGTGAAAGTCTTAAAGAACGTCAACAGGGTGTTGCGCTGGATTTTGCTGTAGGGCAAGTGCATGATGTAACGCGCGATTTGGATGCGAAGCAAGCTAAGCGTTTAATTATTGCGTACGAGCCAGTTTGGGCAATTGGTACGGGTATGGTTGCCACTGCTAACTCAGCTCAGGAAGCTGCATTGGCTATTCGTGAAGACTTGCGCGTTACGTTCGGTGACGATGTTGCAGATACTGTTCGTATTCTTTACGGCGGATCTGTAACTTCTTCTAATGCTTCAAGTCTTATCGCGGAGCCAGATGTCGATGGATTCTTAATTGGTGGTGCTTCTCTTGATGCGCAAGAACTTGCTAATATTGTGCGACTAACGGCTGCGCAAACACGTTTAGAGACTAAATAAGCTTAAGCGGTCAAAGGTTATTATTAAACTTAATTGAGTACTGTAAAACAGGAGGTTGGTTGTGTCCACTGTGAAGATTATTTTGCAGGTGTTGCTTGTGCTCACTAGCATTTTGCTCACATTGTTAATTTTGATGCACAAGGGCAAGGGCGGCGGCCTTTCCGACATGTTCGGCGGCGGTTTAACGAAGAACGCTGGTAGCTCTGGTGTTGCAGAAAAGAACTTAAATCGTTGGACGGTTATTATAGCGTTGATTTGGGTGGCTGTTATTGTTGCCTTGAACCTTATGACTAAGTTCTCACTTATCTAAGTATTCTTTTAAGCGCATAGTCGAAAGATTGCGCGCTTTTTATTTTATAAATCAAAATTTATGGGCTTGTGTGTGATCTTGCGTACGCGCTTGCATTTGTGCGATTTACAAATTCATTATGCACATTAAAAATAGTGGGTAACTATAATGCTTCGTTTTTCTCCTTCTTTAGTAATTGCTGATCTTGACGGCACAATGCTTCATGATTCCGATACTTTTGAAGGCCGCTTTTTAAGCAGCGAAACTGTGCAGGCTGCTGAGCGTTTGCACGAATCTGGTATTCCGCTTGCTATTATTACGGCTCGTCCTGTTGGAAGCGCTTTTGATTTTGTTCACGATTTAAAAGCTCAAGTTTGCGCGTATCTAAACGGTGCGCTTATTGATTTTGATTGCGTTCACAGCACTATTTCTGAACTTACTTCGCAGCGAAGCATTGATACTCTTACTCGCTTTGGTTTTGACTCTAATCTTGCTGCTGATGTTTGCCTGCGATTGCTTGATAAAATACCTACGCTCCGTCTTGGTATTGTGATGAACGACGTTCGTTACACTAATTTTGATGTTCGTATGCTTTGGAACGAGCAGGATTTTATTATTACAGATTTTTCCAATGTTCCAAGTGGCATAGCAGACAAAATCATTATTGTGCCGCGAGATTGCGAGAAGGAACAGCTTCAGCGTATTATTCCGGATGATTTTTCCTTGCATATTAGCGAAGATGTTTTGTGGATGCTTACGAATCCCCTTGCGAACAAGGGGCATGCTTTGAACGTTATTTGCAATCGTTTGGGTGTAAAGCCTAGTCGCACAGTCGTTTTTGGAGACGATATTATAGATATCGACATGTTCCATGCCGGTGGTTATGGGGTAGCGGTGGCGAATAGTAATCCGCGTTTGCTTGCGATTGCGGACGAAGTTTGCGATTCCAACAATGACGACGGTGTTGCCAGCTGGCTTCATTCAACCCTTTTTACTAGATTGTGAATAACCAACCTTTTTTCGTTACTGGCGCAGTTGGGCGGAGTCATACGTCGAGCGCTCCAATTGTGGGGAAATTTCCTCGCGTTTGGAGCGTCTAACCCTCCGCAACCCTCCAAATGCGAGATGATGCTCGCGCTCTAAGCGCTCGCTTACGAAACTCGCGTGCGCCATCGCAACGTTTTAACCAAATCTCGCTGGCGAACTCTTTCTGGCAAGTAATCACCGTTATTTTCTCAGTTCGTTAGCTGAGTTAGTAACGGTGTCTTGCTTATTACCGTTATTTTCTCAGATACTTGACTGAGTTTTTAACAGTGTCTTGCTTATCACTGTTATTTTCTCAGTTGGTTGACTGAGTTAGTAACGGTGTTGAGCTTATTACCGTTATTTTCTCAGTTTGTTGACTGAGTTAGTAACAGTGTTGAGCTTATCACCGTTATTTTCTCAGTTCGTTAGCTGAGTTAGTAACGCTCACTACCTTCCTGTAATACCTCTTATCCACAACGCTCAAAATTTATTGCGCAAATATTGTATCTTTGAATAATAATTTGTATGAGCAATACTAGTAACGAAATAATACGCATGATCGAAAATGCAGAAAGTAATCATCAGTGCATACGACCAATTACTGGTGCGCAAAAGCAGTATGCGTATAGGTGCGTGAAGAAAGGCACTTTTGTGCGCACTTTCCGCAATCTTTACGCGCGAACTGAGTATTGGCAGAAGCTATATCCGTCTGAAAAAATGCGTCACATAGCTATTTCTTTAATGGAGATTTATCCAGAATGGAAGTTCACTGGTCCTACTGCTGCTGCGCTACTTGGCTATGATATTGTGGAAAATTATGATGATGTAGAAGATGGCAGTGATAATATTCAGCGCAACTTCAGTTCTTCTGTAAGTTCAACGAAGATTTATATTCGTAGTTCTGTGCACAAGTCTGCTAACGATAATCCGTATTTGCATAGGATTATGCGAACATGCAAAGAACAGGATGGTACAAGTGATGACGTGCGCATTGTGCAGCCGAGTCGAAATCATGGTAGACGTCTCGTTACGCTTCCGCATTCAAGTGACAGGGTAAGTTATGAGATTAGAAGTCATATTGTTGACAAGAGCACGATGCTTTTTGATGTTGCGAATACTGTGAATTTTAGGACAGCGCTGCCGATTTTTGATTCTGCTGCGCGCGATAACGTGAATTTTAACAAGGTTCTTGAGATTTGCGGAAGAAGATACGGGACTTCTGCTGGCGGACATAGAAATGGTTGCGCTAATAAGTTGCAATACGCGGACGACGTTTATGATGAGTACGATTCATTCAATGAAGAGTATGAAGATTTGCGTACTCGTGAGAAGAGTGTAGTTACTGCTAATTCTGCGGAGTCGTTTGCGAATGCATTCGTTGGCGGCGGGTTCGGAAAATATGGGAGTAAGGAATATTCGCTTCTTATGCTGCGCCGCCTTTGCCTTTTTAAGAATGGTTTAAGTGAGAATGGCGGCGAGTCTTTTGCGCGCGGCACGATGATTGATCTTGGGTTTATGGTGCCTGAGTTGCAGCATGAGTTTGTTGCGTCAAATTCTAGGGTTAAGTATAGGTGTGATTTTTTGTGGCGGGTTTCGGGCGGTGGTCTGATTGTTGGTGAGCTTGATGGGTATGGGAAGTATTTTGTTGATTCGACTAATTCTACGCATGCGAATATCAACTTCAATTCTTCGTCTGATACTCAAATGTTGCGTAATTCCTACAATCAGGCCGCTATTAATCGCAATATTGATAGGCAGGCGGAGCGCGAGTCGGTGCTTTTTAGGGAGTGCGGAGTGAGTAAGATTGTGCGCTTTAATTTTGCGGATGTTGTTGGCGTTAAGAATCTTGAGCGGAAGCTTGTTGAGGCTGGCGTGCCGCGGATTATGCGCGTTGGATAATATCGAGCGCTTAAAGCGCGCACGCTTTACCTTTTTTCGTTACTGGCGCAGTTGGGCGGAGTCATACGTCGAGCGCTTCAATTGTGGGGAAATTTCCTCGCGTTTGGAGCGTCTAACCCTCCGCAACCCTCCAAATGCGAGATGATGCTCGCGCTCTAAGCGCTCGCTTACGAAACTCGCGTGCGCCATCGCAACGTTTTAACCAAATCTCGCTGGCGAACTCTTTCTGGCAAGTAATCACCGTTATTTTCTCAGTTCGTTAGCTGAGTTAGTAACAGTGTTGTGCTTATCACCGTTATTTTCTCAGTTGGTTAGCTGAGTTTTTAACAGTGTTTTGGTTATTACTGTTACTTTCTCAGTTTATTAGCTGAGAAAGTAATAGTGGGTAGATTATTTTATTACGATTGATAAAAACGTAAAACAAAAACCGCACATGTGTGAATTATAATCCACGAACATGTGCGGTTTATGTTATTTAGCAGTTTCGCTGATTAGCAGTTTCGCTATCAGACGATTAGCAAAATCAGGCGTTTACGCGATCGATGCCGGACTGCACGTCAGCAATCACGGAATCCCAAGACTTGATGAAGGCGGCAACACCGTCAGCCTCAAGCTTGTCGGTAACGTCCTTGATGCTGATGCCAAGTTCAGCGAGCTTATTCATAACAGCGTGGCTCTCTTCGTAAGTACCCTTGACGGAAGGAGCGCCGTTGCCGTGATCGGCAAGAGCGTTCAAAGTCTTTTCTGGCATGGTGTTCACAACATGCTCAGCAACCAACTCGTCAACGTACTTGCAATCGGAGTAAGCTGCGTTCTTGGTGCCGGTAGAAGCCCAAAGTGGACGCTGCTTCTTAGCGCCCTTAGCTTCAAGAGCAGCCCAACGTGGGTCAGCTGCGAACTTCTTCTCGAAGAGTTCGTAAGCCAAGCGAGCGTTAGCAACAGCAGCCTTGCCTTCAAGAGCCTTAGCTTCATCGGAGCCGTTAGCTTCGAGGAGCTTGTCAACAGCGCTATCAACGCGGGAGACGAAGAAGGAAGCTACGGAACCAATGTGCTTCAAGTCATGGCCGTTAGCATCTGCCTGAGCAATACCTTCGATGAAGGCGTCGATAACCTGCTCGTAGCGCTCGAGGGAGAAAATCAAGGTTACATTCACAGAAATACCCTTAGCAAGGGTAGCGGTGATAGCTGGAAGACCTTCCAAAGTTGCTGGAATCTTGATCATAACGTTTGGACGATCAACCTTTGCCCAAAGCTCTTCAGCCTGCTTCTCAGTGTTAGCAGTATCGTGAGCCAAGCGTGGGTCAACTTCGATGGAGACGCGGCCGTCAACGAAGTTGGTCTTTTCAGCGATCTCGCGGAAGATATCGGTTGCATTACGAACATCGGTGGTGGTCAACTCGCGGATAGCGGTTTCAACGTCGACCTTGCCGAGTTCCTTAAGCTGCGCATCGTATGGGCCAACCTGGCTCAAAGCCTTCTGGAAGATGGATGGGTTGGTGGTAACGCCAACAACATTCTTATTAGCAATCAAATCCTGCAAAGAGCCGGACTCAATGCGGGTACGGGACAAATCGTCCAACCAAATAGAAACGCCGGAATCGCTGGTGCGCTGCGTTGCTTCAGTCATGTTATCTCCTTAACACTGTGCTCCACCAATTGGGGCACGTCGGTAGTTTGGCGTTTTTACAAGAAACAGCGGTTGATGTCGAACCAACGGTAGCTCGGCATCAACACGCCGTCGCTGTCTCTTGTGAAGTGTTTCGTTAGCACTTCTAGTTTTGTGACATACCAATTTTATTTTGATACATCAAGCTTTATTTTGCTTACTTGCTTTTTGCCAAGCTATCTTAGGCGCGAGCTTCTTCGATAGAAGCCTTAGCAGCTTCTACTACGTGCTCAGCAGTAATGCCCAAGTCAATCATGTTCTGACCGCCGTCACCCTGCAAGCCGTACTGTTCGATAGAAACAGCCTTGCCGCAATCGCCAAGATACTTGTACCAAGGCAATGCCAAGCCAGCTTCGATGGAAACGCGAGCCTTGACGGACTTTGGCAAGATTGCTTCCTTGTACTCTTCGTCCTGCTCTTCGAACCATTCGAGGGATGGCATGGAAAGAACGCGAGCCTTAATGCCTTCAGCAGCCAAAGTCTTGGCGCCAGCAACAGCCCACTGAACTTCGGAACCGGTTGCCATGATGATTACGTCTGGAGTGCCTTCGCAATCAACCAAAACGTAAGCGCCGTGCTTCACGCCTTCGCGAGCCTTTTCAGCAGTCTCAGCGAGGGTTGGAACGCCTTGGCGGGTCAAAATCATAGCGGTTGGGTAGCTGTTCTTCTTTTCGAAGAAGTAACGGTAAGCTTCAGCAGTTTCGTACTCATCTGCAGGGCGCACAACCTCAAGCTGAGGAATAGCACGGAATGCAGCCAAGTGTTCGATTGGCTGGTGAGTTGGACCATCTTCGCCCAAAGCTACGGAATCGTGGGTCCAAACGTAGAGGTTTGGAATCTCCATCAAAGCAGCCAAGCGAACTGCTGGACGCTCGTAGTCAGAGAACTGGAAGAAGGTGCCGTTGAATGGGCGAGTGTCAGAACCAAGCAAAATACCGTTGGTAATAGCACCCATCGCGAACTCGCGCACACCGAAGTGAAGCTGACGGCCATGCTCGGAAACGTTTGGCCAAGTGCGGGTTGCATCCTCGGATGGACCGAAGGAGTCAGCACCCTTAATGTTGGTGTTGTTGGAGCCGCCCAAATCAGCGGAACCGCCCCAAAGTTCTGGCATAACAGCAGCAATTGCGTTAAGAACTGCGCCGGAAGCCTTACGGGTAGCAACCTTAGAGCCAACTTCGAAGCCAGCAACCAAGTCGTCAATAGCCTTGTCGAAGCCTTCAGGAAGCTTGCCAGCCTTAAGACGCTCGTAAAGAGCAGCCTTATCTGGGTTGGCGGCAGCCCACTTTGCAAGAGCTTCGTCCCAAGCCTTGTGAGCAGCCAAGCCGCGCTCTGCAACCTTGCGAGCGTGAGCCAAAGCTTCTTCGTCGATTGGGAATTGAACTTCTGGGTCGAAACCGCAAAGTTCCTTCAAGCCCTTAACAGCTTCTTCGCCAAGCTTGGAGCCGTGGGAAGCTTCATTGTTAGTCTTGCCTGGGGTTGGCCAAGCAATCAAAGTATTAACCTTAATGAAGTGAGGCTTATCGGTAACTTCCTGAGCCTTTTCAATAGCAGCAGCCAAAGCCTGAACATCTTCCTTGTAGGAGCCGTCTGGCTGGATGAAGCTAACTTCATCGGTGTACCAACCGTATGCACGGTAACGAGCAAGAATATCTTCAGAGAAGGTGAGCTTAGTGTCACCTTCAATCTGAATGTGGTTTGCATCGAAGATTACAGTCAAATTGCCAAGCTTCTGGTTTCCAGCCAAGGAAGCAGCTTCAGAAGAAACGCCTTCCTCAACGTCGCCTTCGCCGCAGATAACCCAAACCTTGTGATCGAATGGGGAAGTGCCAGCTGGAGCTTCTGGATCAAGAAGACCGCGCTCAAAGCGCTGGCCGTAAGCGAAACCAACAGCAGAAGCAAGACCCTGACCGAGTGGGCCAGTAGTCATTTCGATGCCTGGAGTCAAGCCGTATTCAGGGTGACCTGGAGTACGCGTGTCTGCACCGCCACGGAAATACTTGAGATCGTCAAGAGTCAAGCCGTATCCAGAGAAGAACAACTGCACGTATTGCGTAAGCGAAGCGTGACCGCCAGAAAGAATAAAACGATCGCGGCCAGCCCACTTTGGGTCAGCTGGATCGTGCTTAATGAAATGCTGGTACAATGTGTACGCAATCGGTGCTAATGAAACAGGGGAGCCAGGATGTCCGTGTCCTGCTCGCTCAACAGCATCAGCCGAGAGAACCTTCGCCATTTTTACGGCGCGCTCGTCTAATGCAGACCAGTTGAAATCGGTCATGTGATCTACTTTCCTTCCAATAATCCGGGTTTTTAAGCACAGCTTACGCTGGCTTTTTACCCTCTCATTGCCCTTCAATCCTATCTTTCGCGCGCGACGAATATGTTACAAAGTGTGTCAAAAGTTTGCTTTTATGTTCTGTTGCGTGCTAAGAAATAGACTACTATAGGAATATAGTATTTAGAGTGTTTGTAAGGAGTGGTAATGCAGTCACGACGCATGATGATTTTGCGCGCAGTTGTTGAGGATTATATTCGTTCTCAAGAGCCTGTTGGTTCTGCGGCTCTTGCAAAGCATCATCAGCTTGGTGTGAGTTCAGCTACTATTCGTAACGACATGTCGGCTTTGGAAGAGGAGGGATACCTTGTTCAACCGCACACTTCTGCAGGTCGTATTCCTACTGAAAAAGGCTATCGCTACTTTGTTGACGGTTTGGCTTCTGTTATTCCGCTTTCTGAACCGCAGCGTCGCGCTATACGTAACTTTTTAAGCGGATCTGTTAGTTTGCAAGATACTTTGCAACGTTCCGCGCGTCTTCTTGCAAGTATTACGGGTCAAGTCGCTCTCGTAGCATCTCCAGCATTGTCTAAGTCAAAAGTAAAAAGAATTGAGATTGTTCAAGTATCGTCTTCTACGCTTTTGGTTGTTGTGATTACAGATACTGGAGGCGTAGCTCAGCACATGATTCAAGCAACTACTATAAATTCAAATGACTTATTGCATCTAACTAATATGGTTAATGAGTGCTGCATTGGGCTATCTCTTTCATCTGCTTCACAACGCGTTTATGCGCTCGCAAATCGCAAGGATTTAGCGTCAGCTTTGCAAATTATTAGTCAACTTGCTAACGCTTTAGAAGATATGCATGACGGTGAGCATACTCACGACTTATATATGGCTGGAGCTTCTCAACTTGCGCATAGACAAAGTATTGTTGATTTTGCTTCACTTTTTGACGCACTCGAAGAACAGGCTGTTATTATGCGACTGATGACTTCGTTAAGTGAGGAAGCAAGCGATTGTGCAAGTGGTGTTAGTGTTGCAATCGGATCGGAAACGCACACTCCTGGTTTGCTTAACGCTTCTGTTGTAACAAGCACTTACGGATACAATGCTGATTCTGACTCTGCGTTTATTGGATCAATTGGTCCTACGCATATGGATTATGCTGCAACGATGACTGCTGTTAAGGCTGTTGCGCGCTACCTTAATTCGTTTATATCCGAAAATTCATAAAACGTGGCTGGTTTATGGCTGGTTATTCGGCTTATGTCTGGCTGTGCCTTATGCAAGAATGATTTTAGAAAAAGGTAAAAGGGGAATTAATTGACTGATTACTACAAAGTTCTAGGCGTTGATCACAATGCTAGCGACGACGAAATTCGCAAAGCCTATCGCAAAATGAGCCGCAAATATCATCCTGATATTGCAGGCGCTGAGTTTGAAGAAAAGTTTAAGGAAGTAAATGCTGCCTACGACGTGCTTTCTAATCCTGAAAAGCGTCGAATGGTAGACATGGGTGTTGATCCTAACGATCCTTCTGCAGGAAGTGCCGGAGCTTCAGGTGCTGGTTTTGCAGATATGGGCATGGGCGACATTTTCAGCCAGTTCTTTGGCGGTTCTTTCGGTAATTCGCAAGGACCAATTTCGCGTGTGCAGCCTGGCGATGATGCGTTAGCTGAGGCTCGTATTGATTTGAAAACCGCTATTTTTGGCGGAAATGTTAGCGTACGGTTAACTACTTTTGGCGTTTGCAAGGATTGCTCTGGTTCCGGTTCTGCCGACAATTCCGCTCCAGAACAGTGCTCTGTGTGTCACGGTTCTGGCTTCTGCCAAAAAGTTGTGCGCACTATGCTCGGTCAAATGATGTCTTCGATGCCTTGTGAGCATTGCGAAGGTCACGGCACGATTATTAAGAATATTTGCCAAAACTGCCACGGTCATGGTCGTGTGCGTTCAATTCGTGAAGTTGGAGTGAACGTGCCGGCTGGAATTCGTGACGGTAGTCGTTTGCGCTTAGCTTCCCAAGGAAGCGTTGGTGAGTGCGGCGGTCCTGCCGGCGATTTGTACGTTGATATTCATATTCGTGCAGATAAGCAATTTACTCGTAACGAGGATGATTTGCATTGTTGGATTACAGTTCCTATGAGCTGGGCTGTTCTTGGTCGTAGCCTTGAAATCGACACTTTTGATGGTGCTCAGAAAATAACGATTCCTGCAGGCTGCCAAAATGAAGACACTATTACTTTGCCAAATCTTGGTGTGACGAAGCTTCGTTCTAAAGATCGCGGAAATATCGTGGTTCATGTGCTAGTGCAAACGCCTTCTAAGTTGAATGATGAAGAGCGTGCTTTGATTGAAAAATTTGCTAAATTGCATGATAGTTCTATGAAGCAAGTGCAGCAGCATTCGTTAAGTGAGCAGTCGAGTGAGCGTAAAGGTTTCTTTAGTAAATTAAAGGAAGCTTTTGCCGGCTGATTTTACGGATTTAATTTACTGCTTTAAACGGCTTTAATTTACGGCTTTGATTTAAAATAGTGGGGAAATATGGCATTACCAATATTGTTTGCTGGAACTCCGGAAGTTGCGGTTCCGTCTCTTCGCGAGTTAACTAAAGATAGTGAGCATTTTGATGTTCGCGCTGTTCTTACGCGACCGGACGCTCCGACTGGTCGCGGTAGAAAGCTTGTGCCAAGCCCTGTGAAACAGGCTGCTCTTGAGCTCGGCTTGCCAGTGCTTGAGTCGGATCCTAAAAATGAAGATGTGTTTCTTGAACAGCTTGCGGCAACCGGTGCAAAAGCTGCAGCAGTTGTAGCATACGGCAAGATTTTGCGACAGAATGTTTTAGACGCGTTGCCGCTCGGCTGGTATAATCTTCATTTTTCGCTTCTTCCGCAATGGCGAGGTGCAGCTCCTGTGCAGCGTGCCATTTGGGCTGGGGATGATATTACAGGTGCTACGGTTTTTCGCATTACGCGCGGCATGGATTGTGGGCCTATTTTGGCGCAGTTTACTACAAAAATTGAGTCTCACGAAAATTCTGGCGATCTTCTTGCACGACTTGCAAACGACGGCGCGCCGCTTCTTGCAGCATCTCTTCGTGGCATGGAAACTGGTGAAATTGTGCCGGTTGAGCAAGATCAAACTCCTCAAGAAGTTGCGCAAAAAATCACTGTTGAAGATGCTCATATTGATTTTCATGCGCCAGCTTTTGCAGTCGATCGTCAAATTCGCGCTTGTACGCCAAATCCGGGCGCGTGGTGCGAGCTTCATGCGGACGATGAACATAATGCGGATCCGATTACTTTGCATGTTTTACGTGCAGTTCCGGCAGATGCTAACGATCCGCATGGTGAGGAATTGATGAAGCTTGATCCTGGAAAATTGCTTGCTGGCAAGAAGCAAGTTTGGGTTGGTACTTTAAGCGGCGTACTTGAACTTTTGGAAGTAAAAGCGCAGGGAAAGAAAGCTATGAAAGCGGCAGACTGGGCGCGCGGAGCTAGGCTTTCGGCAGCAGCTTACTGCGCATAAAATTATGATTATGAACTTTTCTTCGATGTTGCCAACTTTGTCTAAACCAGGGCTTTTGGTTATGGATGTTGATGCAACGCTTATTGAGGAAGAAGTTATCGATTTGCTCGGTGCAGAAGCTGGATGCGGCGATGAGCTTTCTGCGATTACAGCGCGAGCAATGCGTGGCGAAATTACTTTCGATACTTCCTTGCGTTCGCGCGTGAGTATGCTTCGCGATTTGAATATTGACGAGTGCAAAAAGCGTATTATTTCTAAAATTCATGTAACTAAAGGCGCGAATGTTTTAATTGACACGCTTCATGCGCACGGATGGAAAGTTGGCGCAGTTTCTGGCGGTTTTCATGAGATTTTGGACGAATTTTTGCCGAGTTTGAATATTGATTTTTGGGCGGCTCACCATTTAGAGTCTATTGACGGCAAGCTTACTGGCAACGTACTTGGAAATATTGTTAATGCTAATGCAAAAGTTGAAGCGCTTAGAACTTGGGTAACTAATCTTGGAATTGATCGCGAACAAACTGTTGTAGTGGGGGATGGAGCGAACGATATTTCAATGATTAAATTCGCTGGATTAGGCGTAGCTTTTTGCGCAAAACCAACAGTTCAAGCGGCTACTCCTTACTGCATTCTTACTCGCGATTTAAGCGCTGTCTTGCGTTTTTTGAATGCGAATTAATACGTTTTTAAAAGTAAAAGTTGAGTAATGTACGTAGGCAATGTAAAATTGCGAATGATGATTAAAGATTAATGATTAAATTTTTTGTGAAAGTTCTGTATCTTTTAACCGCAGAGCTTAAATGTGTTGGTGAATCTTTCTATTGTTGAGTAAAATAAAGTTAATTTATGGGAGAGAGAGTGTGCATAAATACGGGAATTTATGCATTTAGGGTAGGGAGTGTAAGTTGAATTTACGAGAAGTTGCGCTTGAAGTTGCGCGTATTTTGGAAGATGTTGGTAAACATGCGTATCAGGATCAATTAAGCCCTCAAGATATGACGTCGATTGCGTTGGGTGATCCTAATAAATCTGAATCTGGTTTTGGCGATAAGCTCGTGCGTTTTATTCAAAATCGTTTGACTTATGTGAATCCTTTCCAAGGTTTTTGGCAAACTAAGCCGGAGCAGTGCAATCCGGGAGAACGTTTTTGGTGCGTTGGAAACGTTGACGGTGCTATTAATTTTAATCGCGATATGGCTGAGTGGACTCTTACGGTTTCGCTTTTTGAGTTTAACGATGAAGGCTCCGCTCGTCCGGTTCTTGGTGTTGTGCACGCTCCTGCGTTGGGATTGACTTATTTGGCTGCAAAGGGTCAGGGTGCTATTCGTATTCGTAGAACTCCGCAAGGAGAGAAGCGTGAGAAGATTACGCCTTCCACAACTTCTACTTTGCAAGGATCTGTGGTTTGTTATGGAATGTCTTATATACCTGGTGAATCTAAGCGCGCGCTTGACGTAGTCGCTTCTGTTGAAGAGGGCTGCCCTGCGGATATTAAGCGTATTGGGCCTGCGTCGCTCGACTTGTGCAAGGTGGCGGATGGCACTTATGACGCTTATTTTGAGCCTCACTTGCATCATTGGGATATTCCAGCTGTTTCTGCTGGTGCCGTGGTTGTGCTAGAAGCGCAGGGTCAGGTTTGCCAGTGGGATGGAAACCCTATTCATTGGCGACGCGAAAATGACGTAGTCGCTTCTAACGGTTTGCTTATTAACGAGTTAAAGCCGTATCTTAAATAAGCAATATTCTTGCGTAAGTAGCTAATAATCTTGCGTAAGTAGCTAATAATCTTGCGTAAGTAGCTAATAATCTTGCGTAAGTAGTTAATAGCCTTGCGTAAGCATTCAATTATCTTGCGGCGTGTCGTAATTTTTTTTCATAAATATTATGACGTCTTAACATGTAATTTATACGTATTCATGCGTGATTTGCGAATTATGTGATTTACGCTACACAAATTATTGCATGAAAAGGTTTGCAATGTATGAATAGTTGAGTACCATATAGCTTGTAGGAATGTCAGTTTGCACATTTTTATGCATGCTTGAAATGTATTAAGAGAGTATGAAGCGTTGTGTAAATAGCAAATTGGTATGAAACAAAGAAGCGAATGCTAATTTGTTTGGCTGCTGCATTATTGCATATTACAAGTTATGCATAAGCAGAAACATAAAGAATACACATTATTGAAGTGAGGAATAATGACGAAGAAGATTATGAGTGCGAAGCATCTTGCCGATTTGCAAAAGTCTATGCAAAAGTCGAGTAACAGCGTTATTTACGCGCCACTTTCTAAGAGCGTGTGCGCAGCTATGCTCGCAGGCGCAATGGTGCTCGGGGGGGGGGGTATTCGTTTCCTCGCCTGCCTATGCTGACGGTTATGTAGACGGCACTGGCAACAATGTTTATTACGGTTTCAAAACTGATGCAAAATATGCCGAGGCTCATTTCAACATTGACGTTGAATATTACGATACTCTAGATCACGCCAAAGCTGGCGGTACTGAAGGCATAGACCCTCTTGGTAAATTTGTTCGCGTTCATTATCTTTCTAATTGCCACAACAATGCTACAGCTGACGATTGGCGATTCCGTCCAATGTGGTGGTTTGGTGTTCCTGCTGGTTTGAAAGATCCTCAAGATATTCAATTTAAGCGTATTGAAAAGTTAACAAAAAATGGCAAGGAGCAGGTTAAACCTGCTGGTTCTTCGCAATATATTACAACCGACGCAAACGGTTATGGCGCTGTTTCTGACAAACATTTTAATAGTCCTAAGGAATGGACTAATATTTCTAATTATTATTTTAGTGACGAAAATATTCTCGCCAGCAAAGGCTGGAAACAGCTTATGGGCTTGGGTACCAAAGACAATAAAGGTTACGATAATGCGGGCAATACCGCACAACAATGGGAAGAATACCAAAAGCAAACTCAAGGCCTTAAGGGTATTTTCGTAGACTGGGAGTCTGCTGGTCAGCGTTGGTATGACATGACTTACGTTTCCGAGATGGAAGACAATGCATGGAAAGAGCGTGACATCAATCCGCTTCGTTTTGCCGCTGGCGTTTACCGTTTTGCAGGTAATTGGCATTATGCAGTAGGTCAAAAGCACAATACGCCAAAGATTGCGGATCATTTGACGCTTGCGTATCCAGAGGTTACAAAGGTTAAGAAGACTAACGATTTGAGTGAAGCCGAGCAAAAGGCTATTAAAGAAAAAATTGAAAAAGCGAATGAAAACACCAAGTACTTCAAGGAATTAGTTGCTGATAATGGTGTTGTGGTAAATAAGGATGGCTCTGCAACTATCACTTTCAAAGACAAGACGACTCGCACGATTCCTGCAAGCCTTCTTGTTGCACAAGATGAATCCGACAGCGACAGATATAAGCCAGTTATGCCAGATCGCATACCTGTTGTAAAGCCTGATTCGTTAAGTGATGATGATAAAAAGGCTGTTATTGATGCGTTCAAGAAGGCGAACCCTGATAGCAGCGAATTTAGCAAGCATCTTGCCAAGGATAATGCTATTGCTTTCGATAAAGACGGCAAGAACCTTGTTGTGACTTACGAAGATGGCTCAAAGGCTACGATTCCTGCGTCTGAGCTTGTGTTCCAAGGGCCAAAAATCTCCGATTGGGCGCCGTATGTTGTGCCGGACGCGATTGAGGTTAAAGATCCTGCAAAATTAGATGCAGATGAACAAAAGAAAGTAACCGATGCCTTCGACGCAGCAAACGCTGACTTGGATGTTTATAATGCAGCCAAGAAGGATGGCAAAACTCCTGTAAGCTTCGATAAAGACTTCAAGAACGCCATCATCACTTGGGCAGACGGTTCAACAACAGAGATTCCTTCCTGGCAATTCTTAAAGCAAAAGGCTGCTGAGGAAAATCCAACTCCAAAGCCGCCTGCTCCAACTCCTGCTGCTGAAAAAGAGTTCATCGTTGAAGCGCCTGCAACCCAAACAAGAGTTAAATTTGATCCATTCAATATGAAAGAAGCAGATTTAACAACTAACAGCCAAGCTCTTGATGCAAATAAAAAAGCCTTAATGAAGGTTAAGGGTAAGGATTCTAAAGATAATTCAGATGTAACTATTACTGATGTTTCGTATAGCGTGAAAGACGGTAAAGGTTACATTACGTTTAAGGCGGATGGCTATAAAGACGCTACTTATCCCATGAGCGTGTTCTTCAAGCAGACAGCAAATACGCAAACGTCTCAGACGCCTTCTACGGAAACTAAGACATATAACGATCCAGATAATCAGAAAATTACCTTTAAGTATAATGTTACAAAGACGGAGACTGAAGGCGATACACCAACTGTTCAAGAGGCTGTAAAGGCTTTAAAGCAGTTTGTAAAAGACAATTACGATAATGTATCTGATTCTGATTTGCAAGCTGTTACGAGCGATGTTGCTGTTAAAACAACTTGGACTCCAAAAGCCGGTACTGAGAATATGGGTCCTTACGGTGCATCTGGTAAGAATGATGGACCAATGACTTCATTTAGTATAGATAATACTAACGGTTACGCTATTACAGTTCATGGTCACCAGTGGATGGAAGATGATGGTAGTGCAGGCGATTGGGCTGCTGACATGGAAGGGACTCTGTTTACCATCCAAGCCAAAGATTTGTATGTTAAAAAGGGAAATACTCAACCATCTCAGGATAATACAATTGATAAGCTCAAAGAGCAAGCAAAAGCTTTGCTGAAGCAGCGTCAAGATGATGGGCTTACCAATGACGACTTGAAGCGCGCTGGAATCACCGATGCAGATAAGTTGGATAACGCCATCAATGGTATGGATGAAAAGGCTCTTCGCGACCTTATTCGCAAGCTTACTGATGCCAAGAAAGCTGAGCGCAAGTATAACGAACCTGCTGCAATTAAGGTTAAAGATCCGAATAAGCCTACTGAAGAAGATTTCAAGAAGGCTGTTAAGGCATTCTTTGACGCTAACTATGATGGGCAGAATAACTTCCAAATAAAAACGGAAAGCATGAATATTCCTTACCTTCCATCTGCTTCTGATCTTAAGCCAAAGTCTGACACTATTTACATGGAGATTGCTGACGATAATATCAAGTCAGTTACTTCCAGCGAAACCAGTGGGGCGAAAGACTATAAGTCTATCGTCTTTAAGGATCAGAATGGCAAGCAGCTCTTCACTGTTCCTATTACCTATAGTAAGGAGGAAACCAAGCCAACTCCAAAGCCTGATGATAAGCAACTCCAGCAGATGAAGGATGATGCGAAGAAGCTTATCGACCGCAATCCAAAGCTTACTGAGGAGCAAAAAACCCAGTATAAGAATGAGATTGATAATGCTAAAGGTGCTGATGATATTCAGAATATTCTTAAGAAGGCCAACGAGCAGGCTGGCAAGAATAATGTAACTCCTGAACAGTTAAAGGAAAAAGAAAAGAAAGACAAAGAAAATAAGGAAAAAGAGCAGAAAAAAGAGGAAGATAAAAAGCAGGAGGACCAGAAGAAGCAAGAGCTACAGGATAAGAAAAAGAAAGCTTCTGATGCAATTGATGGTCTTGGCAATCTGACTCAAGATGAAAAGGATAAGCTCAAGGAAAAGCTGAATGGAAAGAGTGGGGATGCTACCAAGCCTGGTGCTAAGACTCCTGAAGAAGTTCAGCAGATTTTAGATGAAGCTAATAATCTTAATGAAGCGCACAAGGATGTTAGTGCTGGCGCGCTTCCGTTCCTAAGCCACGGCAATTCTAGTAGCGAGGACGATAAGGCTCTTAAGGAGTTAATTGGTTCTGATCCAAGCAAGAAGGATGCAGCACTCACTGCTTTGGAAGATGCTCTTGCAAAGAAGGATCCTGCTGCTACTGCAGAAGAGATTAAGAATGATCTTGACGCAGCCAAGCGCCAGAATGCGATTAACGAGCAGAATGCTAAGAATGCTGGTATTGCCAAGCTTGATGCTAAGAAGGCAGAACTTGATGCAGCATACAAGGCGTTGAATGATGAGCAGAAAGCAAAAGCTAAAGATAAGTATGAAGCTGCCACTAAGGCAATCGATGATGCTAAGAACACTGTTAACAGTGCAACAAAGCCTTCTGAAATCAAGGATGCTGTTGATGGCGTGAAAACTTCGTTTGATGACGCAAACAAGGCAATCGAAGATGCTAAGGGTAAGCGCGATATTTCTCAGAACACATACGATGATCAGTCTGTACTTAATAAAGAAAAGGAAGATCAGAAGAAACGCATTCAAGATAGTGATCTTCCAGATGCTGAAAAGCAGAAGGCTATTGATGACATCAATGATGCAAAGAAGATTGGCGACCCAACTGCTATTGCTAATCGCGCTTTGAAGGCTAAGAAGATAGAGGATGCTAAGAAGCAGATTGCTGCGCTTGATCATTTGAACAATGCGCAGAAGGAAGCTTTCAAGAAGATTATTGAAGATACTGATGCTTCTGATCACAAGAACGCTGACGGTACAACTTCTGACGACATCGACGACGCGCTTGCCAATGCTACTGCAACCGATACTGCCATGGCTCGTCTTGAAAAGCTGAAAGAGATCGCTGATAAGTTCGCTAAGGGCGACAAGTATAAGGGTCTGCAAGAAGGCAATGAGCAAAAGAAAGCGTTTGACGATGCTGCTACTGCTGCTGGAGCCGTGCTAGACAAAGCTAATGGCGATCCTAAGGATGCGGATCAGGTTAATGAGCTGTATAAGGATCTTCTTAAGGCAATGCAGGCGATTGATGACAAAGTTAAGGGTGCGGGCGTAAGCACTGATTTACTTCAGGCTGAAGTAGATAACGATTCTAAGCTTAAGCCAACGCCAGCTGATCCTAACGATTCCACTAAGCCGGCTACACCTGGCGATCCTCTGTACACGACCGCTTCTAAGGAGAAGAAAGAAGCATTTGACAAGGCACTCTCTGACGCGGAAGCGGCATTGAAGAAAGCTAAAGAAGATAACGAAAACGATAAGAATCTAGACTCTACTCCGCGCACTCCCGAGCAAGAGGCTAAAGATCAACAAGCGGTAGACGACGCACTTCAGAAGCTTGAAAATGCGCGTAAGGCGCTTGATGGTGTTGATACCAAGCCGTTGCAAGATGAGATTGATAAGGATAGCAACGTTAAGAACTCAGATAGGTATACGTATTCTACTACGACGGAAAAGAAGACTGCGTTTGATAAGGCTCTTCAAGATGCTAAGGATCTTATCGATAAGCTAACTGGTACGAAGAAGGCTGCTGCAGGCGAGGAAGATGTAACAACTAAGACTCAAGCTGAAAAGCAGAAGCTTGTTGATGATGCTCTTGCAAAGCTTAAGACAGCTGAAGAGGCTCTTGACGGTAAGAAACCAACTCCTGGTTCTGGTTCTGAAGCTGGTTATGGTGTGAATGATAATGCGCCTACTACTGTGGATAAGGGTGAGTTGAATGTTCAGATTCAGGGTGCTGAGTCTGATTCACAGCCTGGAAATGCTGGTAATGGTGACGCTGGTGCTGGCGTAAACTCGGGTAATGCAGGTAACGCTGCTAACACCAATGCTGCCAACGCTAACGCTAATAATGCTAATGGCGCAAGTTCTGCTGCTGTGAACGCTGCTGTTGAGAATAATCCTGCTGTGAAGCAGGCGGATACTAAAGTTTCTAAGGCTCAGGCGGCTTTGGATGCTGCTTTGGCTGAGGCTAAGAAGGTTGCTGCTGATCCTAACGCAACTCAGGCTCAGGTTGATGCTGCGGTTAAGAATCTTTCTGCTGCTCGTAAGGCTTTGGCGTCTGCTAAGGCTCATGCGGCTGAGGTTCGTGCTTCTGTGCGCGCTCAGGTGTTGAAGAGTGGTAGTGTTGCTCAGCTTAGTAAGACTGGTAGTGACGTGTCTGTGTTTGGCTTGTTTGCTGCAACTCTTAGTGCTGCTGGTGCTGCGCTTTTCTCAGCTAAGCGTCGTGGTACTTCTCGTCACAGTAGTAAGTAGAATATTTGCTAGCTGGTCTGGTTATTGCAGATCAGCTAGTTTTAGAGCTGCTTAATGTTTGCTTAATTGTATTCAGTAAGTTTGCTGAGTATTGAGTTAATTAGCATAATGAAGTTAATGTAAAAGTGTCTCACTTTGCGTCTTTCTTTACTACGCAAAGTGAGGCATTTTTGTATGCGAATATTTTTATCTAACACGAATTGAAACAGTCGTGAAAATATGGGAGAATTACCACATGACTACAGTTATTATGTATACTTCTGAAGGCGATATAAAAATCAATTTGTTTGACAGTAAAGCGCCTGAAACCGTCAAAAATTTTGTTGGCTTAGCTACTGGTGAGCGCGAGTGGCTTGACTCATTCAGTGGAAAACCTTCGCATGAGCCATTCTACGATGGTTTAACTTTCCACCGCATCATTAAGGATTTCATGATTCAGGGTGGCTGCCCACTCGGCAATGGAACTGGCGGTCCTGGATACGAGTTTGACGATGAAATTGACGCATCCTTGAAGTTCGATAAGCCTTATTTGCTCGCTATGGCAAATGCTGGAAAGCGTCGCGGTCGTGACGGTCGTTTGCATGGCACTAACGGTTCGCAGTTCTTCATTACAACTGTGCCAACTCCATGGCTTGATGGCCACCATACAATTTTCGGCGAAGTTGCTGACGATGAATCGAAGGCGGTTGTCGATAA
Organism: Gardnerella sp. DNF01159; assembly: GCF_049244215.1. Classification (NCBI taxonomy): domain Bacteria; kingdom Bacillati; phylum Actinomycetota; class Actinomycetes; order Bifidobacteriales; family Bifidobacteriaceae; genus Gardnerella; species Gardnerella sp. DNF01159. Next base: position 611,599 of record NZ_CP058387.1, read on the forward strand.
GCTCGAGGCTGTCGCAACGGATCGATCTGATGCTCCTCTTGAGCTTGTAGGTATTATTTCTATTGAAGTTTTGTGATTAAACGTTATTTGATTTAATACTCTTTAATATTCTTTAGTACTAAAGTTCTTAATTGCTAATCCGACATTTTCTATACGCTTGTGTACAGAAAATGTCGGATTTTTGCTGTAAGGCGGCAGAAACTTTACAACGCATGCAACGGAAAGGTTGTATTAATAGAATTTAAATGCGGATATAAAGAAAGCGAGTCTTATAGCAAGCATAATAGCTCACTATAAAACTCGCTTTGGTTCATATCAACCTTCTTCTATTATTATTCGTTGTAAGTATTGTTATTGAAGCACTTGCAATTCAGTTTTTGCTTCCGCACTTCCGTACCTCATCATTTTATGCTTTCACGCTTTGATACAACGATGAGCCGGATTCTTGGAACTTTTTGCTCATCTCTTTCATACCATCGGCAATTGCCTGACTGCGTGCTTCTTCAACGAGCTGCTCCTGCTGAGCTGCTCCGCCAAAACGCTTACGAATATTTTGCGAAATAGCCATCGAGCAGAACTTTGGTCCGCACATCGAGCAGAAGTGCGCCATTTTTGCCGGTTCTGCAGGAAGTGTTTCGTCGTGGAAGGCGATTGCGGTATCTGGATCATAGCTTAAGTTGAACTGATCCAACCAGCGGAACTCAAAGCGAGCCTTACTGATTGCGTTGTCGCGATCCATAGCATGTGGATGATGCTTAGCAAGATCAGCTGCGTGGCAAGCGATCTTATACGCAATCACGCCTTGCTTCACGTCATCCTTGTTAGGCAACCCCAAATGTTCCTTAGGAGTCACATAGCAAAGCATTGCGGTGCCGTATCGCGCAATCTCCACGCCACCAATTGCGGAAGTAATGTGGTCATAGCCAGGTGCGGTATCCGTAGTCAAAGGACCAAGCGTATAGAATGGAGCATTCTGGCAAATTGCCTTTTCCATCTCAATATTCATACGCACAGTGTCGAATGGCACGTGACCAGGACCTTCAATCATCACCTGTACGTCATGCTTCCAAGCGATCTTCGTAAGCTCGCCAAGCGTCATAAGCTCGGAAAGCTGAGCCGCATCGTTAGCATCAGCCAAGCTACCTGGACGCAAACCATCACCCAAAGAGAATGCAACATCGTACTTTGCGAAAATCTCGCATAATTCTTCAAAGTGCGTATACAAGAAGCTCTCTTGATGATGTTGCAAGCACCATTCAGCCATAATTGAGCCACCACGAGAAACAATACCGGTTACGCGGTTTGCAGTAAGCGGCACGTAGCGAAGAAGCACGCCAGCGTGAATAGTCATGTAGTCAACGCCCTGCTCGCACTGCTCAATAACAGTGTCGCGGAAAAGCTCCCAGCTGAGCTTAGAAGCATCATCCTCAACCTTTTCCAAAGCCTGATACATTGGCACTGTTCCAATTGGCACAGGGGAGTTGCGCAAAATCCATTCGCGCGTTGTGTGAATATCGTTACCGGTGGAAAGATCCATAACGGTATCCGCACCCCACTTCGTGGCCCACGTAAGCTTTTCTACTTCTTCGTCGATAGATGACGTAACAGCAGAATTACCCATGTTTGCGTTGAGCTTAGTCAAGAAGCGCGAGCCAATAATCATAGGTTCAGCTTCAGGATGGTTAATATTGCAAGGAATTACAGCACGTCCGGCTGCAACTTCTTCGCGAACCAGCTCTACATCGCAATTTTCGCGCGTTGCAACATATTGCATTTCCGGAGTAGTGATTCCGTGGCGAGCGTACCACATTTGTGTAATCGGATGATCCGCGCCCTTCATTGGCTTATGCGTGCGTCCACGCCATTCTTTAGAAGCTTTGCCTCGCTTAATTGCGCGCTTGCCGTCGTCTTGAAGATTGCGCCTGCGACCCTCATATTCCACAACGTCACCGCGGTCGCGAATCCAGTCAAGGCGAAGCGGAGCCAAACCTTCCTTCGGATCGCACTTTGGACCTTCTGTATTGTAATCCTTAAAAGGCGGGTTAGGACCTACGCCAGGAGTATCCGAAAGCTTAATTTCCGTATAAGGAACTTCCAAATCATAAGAACCATATTCATACTCAAAATGAATTGGAGTTGTTTTGCGAATATGAGCTTTATCGCGCTGAGTGCATCCGCGAGCTGCAATGTCAACTCGCTGTTGTTTAGCTAATTTCGCAGCATCCTTTGCTTCTTTCGCATTAATAAAAGTTGGCTTCTTTTCTTGAGTTTCTGAAGATTTTGATTCAGAATTTTCTGCAACTATCACTCGCTTAGCGTAGCCGTGCTTTTCTTCACCTCGCACAGCTTTCCAATGTTCAACAAATTCACGCATAGTTGATTCTGGTGTTTCTGAAGAATACAATGCTTCAGAAACGAACCATCCTGCAGCCTTGGTGTGAGCGATTGTATCGATATCGTCGAGTGCAGTTCTTCCGCCAACTAGAACTGGAAAATCACTTGCGGAACAAATCGTATTAATTTTCGCTTCGTCCAGCGTTGTGTGATTTGCTTCCAATTCGTAAGCGGCAGTAGTGCTTTCGCATCCTTCTTCAGGATTGCGCATTGCTGTTACGCAAATGTAATCAATGCATCCATCTGGAAGTTCGTTTATTACTTTAACTAAGCTTTCGGTTTCAACAGATAAGCCGATTACAGCATCTTCGCCAAGAAGAGCGCGAGCCTCTCTAGGCTCCATGTCGCTTTGTGCTAAATGCACTCCGTCAACTTTGATGCTTTGATTGCGAGCTTGCCAAACGACATCAACACGCTCGTCGATAACAAAAGTTACAGAATCGCATTTGTTATTGTCTTCGATGATTTGTGCAATATCGCGTGCAATAGTAGTGATTTCTTTAGCGTTTTCATTGTTGCAATGAAGACGAATAAAAGTCGCTCCAGCGCGCAAAGCATCATCGACAATATCGGTAAGCGGACGATTATTACAAGCTTGTGGGTCTGCAATAAAGCAGGCGCTTAGATTAAATTGATTACGCATTGATGCGTACGGATAATTCGATGTCATACTAAAATCGTTGCTCCCTACGTTGTATTAACTAACAGGTTCGAAGGGTTAGGCAAACTAATACCATCTCAGCCTTCTTTCGAAAGCACCCCTGCAAAATGTCGAATTACCAGCAAGTTTACACGATTATGTGCATTTAATTGGTGGTGGGTATGTTGCGAATTTCTTTAGCGTTCGTGATGATTGATTGCGCGTGAAATAAAATCTCCCAAGCTTTGCACAATCTGCACGAGAATAATACAAAGGATAACAGCAACTGTCATCACATCGTATTGATAACGCTGGTATCCGTATCGTATTGCAATATCTCCGAGTCCGCCTGCGCCAACTGTTCCAGCCATTGCGGAGAATCCAAAAAGCGTAATAAATGTAAGCGCAGCTCCGCGAATTAGCGAAGGTAAAGCTTCCCACAGCAACACTTTGCAAACAATTTGCAATTTGCTTGCTCCAAAGCTTTGTGCTGCTTCAATTAAGCTTCCGTCAACTTCGGCTAAAGATTGTTCAACTACTCTAGCAACGAATGGTGCAGCCGTAATCACCAGAGGCACAATAGCCCCAGGAACTCCCAAAGAAGTGCCAACTATGAGACGAGTGAAAGGAATTATTGCAACTAATAAAATAATAAACGGCACAGAACGCACGATGTTAACAATCCAGCCTAGAACTGCGTTAATTGGCGCGTTGGGGCAAATGCCTTTTTTGTTTGATGTAATGAGAAGTACGCCAACTGGAAGTCCAATAAGGTATGCAAAAAGTGTTGCAACTGATGTCATTACGAGTGTGTCTTGCACGCCTTCAATAAGTAAGTTGCCGTAGTCGTTAAAAAATTGTGTAGCAGCTTCTAACATTGTTATTTCACCTCGTTGGTAAGCGCGTTTGTTTGTTCGTCTGTTTGTGCGTTTTCTGGCTTATTGTTAAGCTCGCTTGCAATCGTGCTTGTAATTTTAGCGCGATGATTTTCCTGTTTTTCATCTGCAATAAGAGTTCGCAAAATATCGCTTTGTGGATTTGCAAAAAGCGTATCAGTGTCACCTAATTCCACAATGCGTCCGCCATCAATCATTGCAACTCGGTCGCAAATATTTCGTGCTACAGCCAGCGAATGCGTAATAATAACAAGCGTTACGTTGAGTTCGCGGTTAATTCGGCTCAATAAATCAAGGATTTGCGCAGTAGTTGTGGAGTCAAGTGCGCTTGTTGCTTCGTCGCAAAGCATAATCGACGGATTATTCGCCAATGCTCGTGCAATTGCTACGCGCTGCTGCTGTCCGCCTGAAAGCTGGCTAGGGTAGCGGTTTGCAAAATCTTGTAAACCAACTAAGTCAAGTAAGTAGTTTGCGCGTTCTTCTCGTTCCTTTTTTGCAGTGTGATTCAGCTCTAATGGGAAAGTGACGTTTCGCAATACTGTACGCTGCTGGAAAAGGCTAAAATTCTGGAAAATCATGCCAATATTAGTGCGTACTTTTGCAAGTTCTTTATCTTTTACTTCGCTAATATCATTTCCGTCAATAATAATTTTGCCGGAAGTTGGTCGCTCAAGCAGATTCATGCAACGAACTAGCGAAGACTTTCCTGCACCAGAAGAACCAAGGATTCCGAATACTTCTCCCGATTCAATAGTCAGATTAATGTCGTGTAATGCTTCGTTCGCTTTGCTACCTTTGCCGTAGCTTTTGTGAAGATGTTCGATCTGAATCATGCTTTTCCTTAACAGATTATTGCTTTCTGTGTGAAATATACTTCGTTACTAACTAGAGTTACTAACTAGAGTTACTAACTAGCGTCATTAACTAGATTATTAACTAGCACGCACATTACGTATATTACACGCTTATAAAATAATGCCGCAAAGCATACACGAAGCATACACATGCGGCATTAGGTGGCTACATTGTGAGTATTTTTTAGAAAACAGGGAGCACAGCGCCTTTGTAAGTTTTAGTAATATAGTCGCGCACTTCGCTTGTCTTCAAAGCTTTGAGTAAGGCTTTGATTTTTGCAAACTTTTCAGAGCCCTTCTTTACTACAATAATATTTTCATAAGTTTTAGCCGCAATGCCTCCAACTTTTTCTGAAGTAAGTGGGTCTTTAGTTGGGTTAAAACCAGCTTGAATAGCGTAATTGCCGTTCATGGCAGCAAGATCCACATCCTTAATGGCAGTAGGAACTGTTGCCGCTTCAAGTTCTTTAAACTTCAAATTCTTAGGATTCTCAGTAATATCTTTTGTAGTAGCGTTAATATCCTTTGGATTCTTCAACTTAATCAATCCGGCATCTTGCAAAAGAAGCAATGCGCGAGCCTCATTAGTAGGATCATTTGGAACTGCAACAGTTGCTCCGTTTGCTAATGCTTTAATCGTCTTGGTTTTTCCTGGATACAATCCAAATGGTTCAAAATGAATTCCACCTACTGAAACAAGGTGAGTTCCCTTTTCCTTATTAAAGTTGTCAAGATAAGGCAAATGCTGATAGTAGTTTGCGTCAACTTCGCCTTCTTCAGTAGCTGTATTTGGCTGCACGTAGTCAGTAAATTCCTTTACTACTAGCTTGTAGCCTTCTTTTTGCAAGATTGGCTTTACAACTTTATTTAAGATTTCAGAATGCGGGGTAGGTGAAGCTGCAACAGTAATGGTCTTGTCATCCTTTGCGCCTGCTTTTGAGCTACCGCAGCCACTTAAAGTGAAAGTCGCTAATGCTGCCAGTGCTGTAATTGATGCAATAACTTTAATTTTTCGCATATTTCCTGCTCCTTGTTCGGTGAAATTTGTTTAAAGTTAAATCCCCTTCGCGAGTAACGAATTATCAATATAGGCGAGAAAAATCAATAATTCTACACTTTGCTTATTAGTATTATTTATGACGTGTTAATAATTCGCATACTTGCAGTGTGGAAAGAGAAAAAATAAGTTTTTCAACACGTCGCTTACTTGCAATGAAGCTATCTACTAGACTGTAATGTATGAGTTTTTTGCGATTGGCGTTAGCGCAGATAGATACCTGCGTTGGGAACATTGATAGCAACGTTGAAAAAGTTTTGAAGTATGCTGCGCGCGCAAAGCAGTCGGGTGCTCGCATGGTTGTGTTTCCTGAGATGACTTTGACTGGGTATCCTATTGAAGACCTCGCCTTGCGTGCCACGTTCCGCACAACTGCACAAAAAGCTGCAGACTTGCTTGCAACAAAACTTGCGGAAGAAGGCTTGGGGGAGCTTTACGTAGTAGTTGGAACTGTTGGCTTTGACGAGTCTGCTGGAAAGCCTCGAAACAGGCTTCTCGTATTGCATGAAGGTAAATCTGTGTTGCAATACGACAAGCATTTCTTGCCAAATTATGGTGTTTTTGACGAGTTTCGTATTTTCTCTTCTGGCAATAAGTGTGAGCTGCTGGAAGTAGATGGAATGCGTCTAGGTTTTGCTATTTGCGAAGATATTTGGCAAGACGGCGGTCCTGTTGCGCGTTTGGCAAAACTTGGTATCGATGCGCTAATAACTATGAACGGTTCTCCATATGAGGAAGGTAAAACTCATGTGCGCTTGAGTTTGGCTCAAAAGCGCGCTGTTGAAGTCAATGCGCCAGTCGTATATGTGAACCAAGTCGGCGGCCAAGATGATTTGGTTTTTGACGGTGGAAGTTTTGTTGTTGATGCTGACGGAACTTTACTTGAACGCTCGGCAATGTTTGATGAAGATTTGTCGTTTGTTGATTTTGATAACTCGCTGAAAAAGCAGAAAGTTTCAAGCATTGCTCCAAAACTTGACGCAGACGAAGAAGTGTATTGTGCGTGTGTTGTAGGTCTTAGAGATTACATGCGTAAGAATGGTTTTAAGGGTGTGTGCTTAGGACTTTCTGGAGGAATTGATTCTGCTTTAGTAGCTACTATGGCTGCCGATGCTTGCGGTGGAGCAAATGTGTATGGCATTTCTATGCCAAGCATGTACTCTTCGGACGGTTCTAAAGACGATGCGCGCGATTTAGCAGAGCGAATTGGCGCTCACTATGATGTGCAACCAATTGAACCGCTTTTTAAAGCTTTCCAATCGCAACTTTCATTAGAAGGTGTTGCAGCAGAAAACTTGCAAGCTCGCGTTCGTGGCGTAATCGTAATGGCTTACTCGAATTCGCGCGGTGTTTTGGCGCTCGCAACTGGTAATAAATCGGAGCTTGCTTGCGGATATTCTACTATCTATGGCGATGCGGTAGGAGGGTATGCTCCTATTAAGGATTTGTTTAAGACGCGCGTTTGGGCACTTTCTCGTTGGAGGAATCGCGCTGCGAATGCTGGAGTAGGCATTGGTATGCTGCCAATTGTTGGATATGAGGATTCTGAGCAAACAGAAGTTACGAAAGCGAAAGCTCCGCAAGATGGTGTGCTTATTCCGGTTAATTCTATTATTAAGCCTCCGAGTGCAGAGTTGCGTCCAGGGCAAAAGGATTCTGATTCTTTACCTGAGTACGATTTGCTTGATCGTGTTTTAGAGGCTCATATTGAGCTTGCTCATGGTAGAGCGGATTTGCTTGAAGATGGTTTTGACGAGCATACTGTTGACACGGTTATGCGTTTAGTTGATCGCGCAGAATGGAAGCGCAGGCAGTATCCGCTTGGACCAAAAGTAAGTGCTATTGCTTTTGGCAGGGATCGCAGAATGCCTGTTACCACAGCTTTTCGTGAATAAATGTGATATATTTCACTAGATTTTTTGCAAAACTACTCGTGTATGCGTTTACTTATGCTCTAACATTGTTATTAAGGCAGCGTGAAGATGCGTTGCGGGTACAAAAGGAGTCTAAACATGACATCAGTTGATGCGCCAGTTCTCAGTGAAGAGGATCTTCGTACCGAAGCGTGGAATGGTTTTACTGACGGCAATTGGAAGAAAGACATTGACGTACGCGACTTTATAATAAAGAACTATACGCCATATGAAGGTGACGAAAGTTTCTTGGCAAATGCCACTGAAAAAACGAAGCACATGTGGAAGTATCTCGACGACAACTACTTAGCTGTTGAACGTGAGCGTCGTGTTTATGATGTTGAAACTCATATCCCAGCAGGTATTGACGCAATGCCAGCAGGCTACATTGAAAGCCCAGAAGTAGATAACGTAATCGTCGGTTTGCAAACTGATGAGCCTTGCAAGCGCGCTATGATGCCAAACGGCGGTTGGCGCATGGTTGAGCAAGCTATTAAAGAAGCTGGCAAGGAAGTAGATCCTCAAATCAAGAAGATTTTCACCGTCTACCGTAAGACTCATAACGATGGCGTGTTTGGCGTTTACACCAAGAATATTAAGATTGCTCGCCACAACAAGATTTTGACCGGTTTGCCAGATGCTTACGGCCGCGGTCGTATTATTGGCGATTATCGTCGTGTTGCTCTTTACGGCGTGAACATGCTTATTGAGTTTAAGAAGCGCGACAAGGATTCGATTCCATACCGTAACGATTTTACCGAGACCGAAATTGAGCATTGGATTCGCTTCCGCGAAGAGCATGACGAGCAGATTAAGGCTTTGAAGCAGCTTATTAACTTGGGTAACGAGTACGGTTTGGATTTGACTCGTCCAGCTAAGACCGCTAAGGAAGCTGTTCAGTGGACTTACATGGGCTATCTTGCTTCTGTTAAGAGCCAGGATGGCGCTGCAATGAGCTTCGGTCGCGTTTCCGCATTCTTCGATTGCTACTTTGAGCGCGATTTGAAGGCAGGTTTAATTAACGAAACCGACGCTCAGGAAATTATTGACGCTCTTGTTATGAAGCTTCGTATTGTGCGCTTCTTGCGTACTAAGGATTACGACGCAATCTTCTCTGGTGATCCTTACTGGGCAACTTGGTCCGATGCAGGCTTCAGCGAGGATGGCCGCACTTTCGTAACCAAGACTTCGTTCCGTTTGCTCAACACTTTGACTCTTGAGCATTTGGGACCTGGTCCTGAGCCAAATATCACTATTTTCTGGGATCCAAAGCTTCCAGAAGCTTATAAGCGTTTCTGCGCACGAATTTCTATCGACACTTCTGCAATCCAGTACGAGTCCGATAAAGACATTCGTGAGCACTGGGGTGACGACGCTGCTATTGCTTGCTGCGTTTCTCCAATGCGCGTCGGTAAGCAAATGCAGTTCTTCGCAGCTCGCGTGAACTCTGCAAAAGCTTTGCTTTACGCTATTAACGGCGGCCGCGATGAAATGACCGGCATGCAAGTTATCGATAAGGGTGTTATTGACCCAATCAAGCCAGAAGCTGACGGCACTCTCGACTACGAGAAGGTTAAGGCTAACTACGAGAAGGCTTTGGAATGGCTTTCCGAGACTTATATTGAGGCTTTGAATATCATCCACTACATGCACGATAAGTACGCTTACGAGTCCATCGAAATGGCTTTGCATGATAGGGAAGTCTACCGTACGCTTGGTTGCGGCATGTCCGGCTTGTCTATTGCTGCAGATTCCTTGGCTGCTTTGAAGTATGCAAAGGTTTACCCAATCTACAACAAGGATGCTAAGACCACTGAAGGCCACGAGTACGAGTACATCGAGGGCGGCGACGACGACTTAATCGTTGGCTACAAGACTGTTGGCGAGTTCCCAGTTTACGGTAACGACGACGATCGTGCAGACGACTTAGCAAAGTGGGTTGTAAGCACTGTTATGGGTCAGGTAAAGCGTTTGCCTGTGTACCGTAATGCTGTTCCAACTCAGTCCATCTTGACTATTACTTCTAACGTTGAGTATGGCAAGAACACTGGTTCCTTCCCATCCGGTCACAAGAAGGGTACTCCGTACGCTCCAGGCGCAAACCCAGAAAACGGCATGGATTCGCACGGTATGCTTCCTTCGATGTTCTCCGTTGGAAAGATTGATTACGATGATGCTCTTGACGGCATTTCGCTTACGAACACCATTACTCCTGACGGTTTGGGTCGTGACGAAGACGAGCGCATCAGCAACTTGGTTGGCATTTTGGATGCTGGCAACGGTCACGGCTTGTACCACGCAAACATCAACGTGTTGCGTAAGGAACAGCTTGAAGATGCTGTTGAGCACCCAGAAAAGTATCCGCATTTGACGGTTCGAGTTTCCGGCTACGCAGTGAACTTTGTAAAGCTCACTAAGGAGCAGCAGCTCGACGTTATTTCTCGTACATTCCACCAGGGTTCAGTTACTGACTGATTTGGTTGATTAGTAAACACCGCCGGGAGCGAGGCTAGTTTCGCTCCCGGCTTTTGTTAATTGCGTATATTATTTATTATTTATTTATAAATAGTTTGGAGGGTAGTTAGATGGCTGAAAACACAGCGTTTCGTACCACAACTCAGCATATGTTGAAGGAGTCAAAAGAGTATGCTCGCCAAACTTTAATGGGTGGACTTTCTGGATTTGAGTCGCCAATTGGGCTGGATCGTAAAGATCGCTTAGTTGCTCTTAAAACTGGCGATATTGGATTTGTGCATTCGTGGGATATCAATACTTCTGTTGATGGTCCTGGAACTCGTATGACGGTGTTTATGAGCGGTTGCCCACTTCGTTGCCAGTATTGCCAAAATCCTGATACTTGGAAAATGCGTGACGGCAAGCCAGTCTATTTGGATGCAATGATTAAAAAAGTTGACCGCTATCAAAGTCTTTTTAAAGCAACAGGTGGAGGAATCACATTTTCTGGCGGCGAGTCCATGATGCAGCCAGCTTTTGTATCTAGAGTATTTCGCGCTGCAAAAGAGATGGGCGTTCATACTTGCTTAGATACTTCGGGCTTTTTGAATCGCAATTATACAGATGAAATGATTGACGACATTGATCTTTGCTTGCTTGACGTTAAATCAGGAACTGAAGAAACGTATAAAAAAGTAACCGGCGGCTTGCTTCAGCCAACTATTGACTTTGGTCAGCGCTTGGCGAAGGCTGGTAAGAAGATTTGGGTGCGTTTTGTGCTTGTTCCAGGTTTGACTTCCAGTGAAGAAAACGTTGAAAAAGTTGCCGAGATTTGCGATTCGTTTGGTGATGCTGTTGAGCATATTGACGTGCTTGGATTCCATCAACTAGGACGTCCAAAGTGGCATGAGCTTAGGATTCCGTACCCTCTTGAGAATCAAAAAGGGCCTTCTAGAGCACTTAAAGAACGAGTTGTAAACCAGTTCAAAGATCACGGTTTTGTTGTGTACTAGACTGCGTTTAGATTGCATTTAGACTGCATTTAAATTGCGTCAAAAATGTAACTGTAATTTAGGCAATCTTTGCGTATCGTATTGTTTTTTTTTTGAAGGATTTTTGTATAATTATACAAATACTCTTTTTTAGAGAAAGGATACGCAATGAAGCGCAGAATAGGTTGTTGGATTGCATTAGCTTTTACATTAGCGTTAGCTGTTTTTGTGCGGTGTAACGATCAGTTTGGTTTTGCTACAGCGCTTACTATTTTCGTTATTTTGCCAATAATTTTATTGCCAATAAACATTGTTGCATCTTTCGATAAGAAACTTCTTATTGAAGTGCCAATAATATCTATTGTTATAGCTGTTGTTACAGAACTTGTCACTTTTCCAATAGTCAACTTTTCGGATTTAGGTTTACATGCTGGCTACGTTGTTCCAACAGTTTTAGCTTCGGCAGTCGCATTTACTCTTACTAGATTCCTTAAAACTAGGCTTGTTAAGCGCATAAATGACGAAGTAGCAAACAATAAAACAGATTGATTATTTAATTGATTATTTATTTGATTTTTTATTTTTGAATAGTCGTAGTTGTGTGCGAAAGTTGAAGCCGTGTTAAAGATGCATAATCTGTAACACGGCTTAAATATTTTTTACGGATATTTTGCAAAAAGTACAGAATAAGTTGCAAAAAGCGTAAGAATTTGGGTAAAGCATGCAATCGGGAGGCGTACTTGAACGAGGAACCAAAGCTTTTAAAAGAGCCTAGAGAAGGAGTTCCAGAAGTCATTGATACGCTTGAAGCATATAAAGATTATTGCAGCTTGTTGGCGGCAGGCTCCGGTCCTTTAGCTGCAGACGCTGAGCGAGCTTCCGGTTTCCGCTACAGTCATGAAGATTGGTTGATTCAGTTCAAACGTAAGGGTGCAGGAATTGGATTATTAGATCCTATAGAACTTACAAAACTTGGAGCTGATTGGAACGAATTTAACAAGGCAGTAGGGGATGTGCCTTGGATTATTCACGATTCGATGCAAGATTTGCCAGGATTTTTCAATATTGGTTTGCGCCCACTTGCATTATTTGATACCGAAATCGCAGCTAAATTACTTGGCAGAAAGCGCTTTGGTTTAAGCTCTGTAACTGAATATTATTTGGGTCTTACTCTTGCAAAAGAACATTCTGCAGCAGATTGGTCTTACCGCCCACTTCCTAGAGATTGGCGAAATTACGCAGCTTTAGATGTTGAATTACTTATTGAGCTAGAAGAAGTAATGCGCGTCGAACTTAAAAAGCAAGGTAAACTTTCTTGGGCGGAAGAAGAATTTAAACACTTACTTAGTAAGGGTGCACAAAAGAAAGCTCCGCATCCACGTCCATGGCTTAAAATATCGCATATTAGCGTACTTATGCACGATCGTGTTGGTTTAGTTATTGCGAAAGCATTGTGGCAAAAGCGAGATGCTTTAGCGCGTGAATATGATATTGCGCCAACTCTGCTACTTTCTGACGCTGCGATTATTGAAGCTGGTAAGCGTAAACCTAGTAATGCGCGTGCGTTTCGTGCTATTCGTTCTTTGAATGAGCGAGTGCGAATGCACACTGGCAGTGAGCAAGACAAAATGTTCGAGCGTTACGCTCCAATTCAGCGCAAAGTTAAACCATCTATTTGGAAAAACGTTATAGAGAATGCTATTTTGCGCGCTAAATCTGGTGAAACGGCTATGGATGATGTGCATCAAGTATTACCGAATGGAGCTATTCAACTTAATTCGCGCGAATCTCGTAAAACGAACGTACTTAAGTCAACAGATACTGACGAGTCGCAAGGTTCTAATGATTGTCAGGATTGCCATGATTTATCGGATTCGCAGTACTTGCAGGATATGCAAGATTTCCAAAGCGCTCCTAGATCTATGAAATATTGGCGAGAACATCACCCTAAGCGTTACGAGCGTTTACAAAGAGTAAAAGCTGAGTTAAATCAAATTTCTGAATACACTCATACTCCTGCAGAAATTATTATCAAACCACAGATTATTCGTAATCTTTGCTGGCATGATGATGCGCAAGATATTGATGTTAAAACATTCTTAAGTGAGCATGGTGCTCGCGAATGGCAAACCCGATTGGTAGCTGAGTCCGTAACTCGCGCTATCATGTAACGGTTGTGCCATACGGCAGAAGCTAGAAAAAACGTAATTTCAGGAGCGCAAGCGTGAAAATCAGCGTCAGGAATCTTGAGCCAACTAAAGTTAAGCTCACCATTACCGCAGATCTCGAAGACTTCAAGCCATTCTTGGAAGAAGCTCGTAAGGAGATTGCTAAGCAAATTAACGTGCCAGGTTTCCGTAAGGGACATGTGCCAGGCAAGATTGTAGATCAGCGCGTCGGTTTCGCAGCTGTTGCCGGCGAAGCCGTAAATTCCGCTGTACCAGAGCTTTATTCCAAGGCTTTGGAAGAAAAGAAGATTCGCCCAATGGATCAGCCAGAATTTGACGTTCAGGAAGTTCCAACGTCGACTGATGCAGATGCAAGTCTTAAGTTTGTAGCAACAGTTGAGCGTCGTCCAGATTTCAAGTTGAACAAGTTCAAGGGCGTTGAGATTGAAGTTGAGAAGCCAAAGGTTTCCGACAAGGATGTCAAGGAGCGCTTGGAAAGTCTCCGTCAGCGTTTTGCTACTTTGGTTGGTGTTGACCGTCCTGCAGCTAAGGGTGATTACACTAACATTGATTTGGAAGCTCGTATCGATGACGAAGTAGTTGATGCACAAGAGGGCGTAAGCTACGAAATCGGTTCCGGTGTGTTGCTTGACGGTTTGGATGAGGCTTTGGATAGCCTTTCTGCCGGCGAAGAAACCACCTTTGAAGGTACTCTCGAGTCCGGCAAGCATAAGGGCGAGAAGGCTCAAATCAAGGTTAAGGTTAATTCCGTAAAGACTCAGGAATTGCCAGAGCTTGATGATGATTTTGCTCAGGAAGCTTCCGAGTTTGATACTTTGAAGGATTTGAAGGCAGATATTCGCAAGGCTTGCGAGCAGGCTGCTGAAGGTCGTCAGGCAACTAATGCCCGTGACGCATTCCTTGTTAAGCTTCAAGAAGAAGTTGAAATTCCTGTACCAAAGGGTGTTTTGGATAAGGCTGTTTCAGAGCATTTGAAGGGCATGACCCCTGATCCTGAAAAAGCTACCAAGAAGCAGAAGGACGAAGCGCAGCAGGCTGCTGAGAAGGAACTTCGCGACCAAATGGTTCTTGACGCTTTAGCTGAACAGATGGATGTGACTGTTTCCCAGGCTGATGTCACCAACTTCTTGGTTTCTGTTGCTCAGCAGTACGGTATGGATCCAAACCAGTTCATTAACGCAATCGTTAACAACGGTCAGCTTGGTTCTGCTGTGCAGGAAGTTGCTCGCTCTAAGGGCTTGCTTGCTGGTATGCGTGCTGTAAAGTTCGTTTCTGGCGGAGAAGCTCTTGACTTGAGTGCATTCTTGTCTGAGGATGATGACGAAGACGAAAGCGTGAAGGCTGCTTCTGCTGCTGCAGAAGTTGCTGACGAACTTTCTAAGTAGTATTTTTCAAACAAGAAAAAGTTTATACTTTCTCATATTCGCTAAAAACCCAGGGCTTTTGCTCTGGGTTTTTGTGTTGTTGTTATACTTTAAAGAAAGTGAAAAACAAATAAAATGAAAAACAAATAACATAAGGAAGGCTGCCGCTAATGGAAAAACGCAATTTGCAAATAGTAGGCAGTAAAAAACCTAGTAAGTGTTTGAGCTATGTTTTTACATGTTTACGATTAAGTCTTATTGCTTTTTTTGTTGCAGTTATGGCTGGGGTTGGTGCAATATTATTAACTCTGTTACTACATGCTGTGCAAAATGTAATGTTCGGATTTTCAGAATCTGCTCTTAAACCTTCGCCAGTTGGATTGCCAGTATTGCACTACGTTGCTGTTGTATTAATTGTCATGTCTGTTGCTGCAATTATTTGGATGTGGTTATGGACAAAATCTTCTAATCGTATTGTCGATATAGCTCATGCTGTTCGTGGTCAATCAATGCCATGGCATACAACGATTATCCATGTATGTTTACAAATTTTTATAGTTGCTTCTGGCGCAAGTTTAGGTAGGGAAGTTGCGCCTCGAGAATTGGCTGCAATGCTTACTCAGAAGTTACTCTGCTTTATCCGAGTCAGTGAATTTCAAGCTCGCGTTTTGGTTGCAAGTGCTGCTGGTGCTGGTTTAGCTGGAGTTTATCGCGCTCCAATAGCGGGTGCGATTATGACGCTAGGTTTGGTTGCAATTCCACGTTTTTCTCATGACTCGAAATCTTCTTTAAAGCGTTTGAAATGGTATTGGCTTATACAAAAATTTAGTATTTTTGCTATTGCGTTATGTATAAGTGAAATTGCATCATTGACTACTATTTTTGTGCTTGGGTATGAGCCTTACTATTGTTTGTCAAGTCTTGATGACATCCATATTGTCAATACGACTGTGTTGCTGCTTGCAATTATAGTTGGCATTCCTTGTGGTATTGTTGGCACTCTTTTCCATAAGATGATTCGTTGGGCTCGCTCTAAGTGTGCTCGCAATTACCAAATTTTATATTTTTTGCCATTAATGGGCTTAGTAACAGGATTAGTTGCATCATGGAATCCAGCCATTATGGGCAATGGTCGAGCTTTAGCGCAATACGCATATAACATTGCAAAAACAAGTATTGCAATTGACAAAAACTCTTTGGTAACTTTGCTTCTACTGGTTGTTGCAAAAATAATTTTAACAAGTTGCACTCTTCGAGCTGGCGCAAGTGGTGGTGTGCTTCAGCCGAGTATGTCGTCTGGAGCTTGCGTAGGGCTGATTATAGGTTTTATAAGTATGAACATTCCAGTTGTTGGTGGCATGTTATCAAGTCAGCCCAAAATATTGGTAATAGCTGCTATTTTTGGTGCTGCAAGTATGCTAACTGCAAGTCGAAAGTCATTGTGGTTTGCGCTTTTTTTGGTAGCACAATTAGTGAATTTGCCTATGATTATGATTATTCCAATGGTTGTTTCTTGTGCTGTATCTAGAAGCATAACGATGATACCAAAATTTTTAGCCGCAAATAATGTTTAAATTTTTTTAGTATAGAAAATACAATATATGCAAAATAAATGCGCCTATGCTAGTTCAGTATTAGCAAAGGCGCATTTGTTATTAGTAAATATTTTTTTAGTTATGTTGGTTATTTTAGTTATTTTTTAATTAATTATTAGAACTGAATTCTTTATCTGCAATAAAAGTTCCATCATCGTTTGAGAAGGAGAAATGTATGCGCACTGGTGCAATAATTTTTTCTTTCATTTCATCCGATGCTGATTGTGGCATCAAGTTCGAGAGGCTATCGCCGTATGTTTGCATTCCAGTCTTTAACGCTGTAATTTCTAAATCAGATAGGTGCTTTTTGAACTTTGCATTTATATTGAGCTGATCACCTTTAGTGGCAAACGTTATGTTGAATGGTGAGCTGCTAGTGGCATCATTAAATCCATTAGTGAGTTTTTTAGCTTCTTCTGAATGGCAATGTACGTATTCTTC
This sequence comes from Gardnerella sp. DNF01159, assembly GCF_049244215.1. Classification (NCBI taxonomy): domain Bacteria; kingdom Bacillati; phylum Actinomycetota; class Actinomycetes; order Bifidobacteriales; family Bifidobacteriaceae; genus Gardnerella; species Gardnerella sp. DNF01159. Next base: position 628,388 of record NZ_CP058387.1, read on the forward strand.
AATATTTGCGCTTTTAGGTGCAGAGCAATTGTAATGTGGCTTAAGATTAGTTGAATTGTAATGTGGTTTTGAAATTACGTAGCCACCTACTGCAACTATTGCTACTACTATGACAACAATAAGCCAAGTGTATTTTGACTTATGAGCACTTGTATTTGTTGCATTTGGATAAGCGTTTGCAGGATAGTTGTTGACTGGTTGTTGATTATTCTGATATACGTTTGGTTGGTAACCATTATTTAGATTTACATTATTAGGGTAATTGTTGTTCTGGTATCCGTTATTTGGGTATACGTTGTTTTGATACTCATTGTTTTCATAACCATTGTTTGGGTATCCGTTATTTGGATTTACATTATTTGGGTATGTATTATTTTGGTAACCATTATTTGGATACTCGTTATTTGGCATCGGAGCAGGCGAGTAGTTGTTATCTGGCAATTGGTTAGAATCCATAATTACTCCTTATAATGAATTGATAATCCGATAAAAATATACTCAATAATGCATACTAGTGTAGGATAATAAGTAAAAATTACATCTGTTGATATGAATAAAATTCTAGAAATTTGGTGTAAAACATTCAATTCAAATCATATTCGCAATATTTTCTATGTGGTCATGCGCACAAGGTAATGTAGAAATAATTACGTGGTAACAAGGAGATATAGTGACTGAGCTTTTTACAGCTTCTCCTGTGATGGAACAGGCTGAAGCGTCTACATCAACTGATTCTATTTTTAATCGATTGCTAAAAGATCGCATTATTTGGTTGGGATCTGAAGTAAAAGACGAGAATGCCAATGTTATTTGCGCACAAATGTTAATGCTTGCTGCGGAAGATCCTAAGAAGGATATTTGGCTGTATATTAATTCGCCTGGAGGTTCAATTACTGCTGGTATGGCAATTTACGATACTATGCAATTAATTGAGCCAGATGTTGCGACTATTGCTGTTGGCATGGCTGCATCTATGGGTCAGTTCTTGCTTAGTTCTGGCACTCCTGGTAAGCGTTATATTACCTCGCATGCGCGTGTGCTTATGCATCAACCTTCTGGCGGTGTCGGTGGTACTGCTACAGATGTACGAATTAATGCAGAGCTTATTATGGATATGAAAAAAACGCTTTCTGAATTGACTGCAAAGCAGACTGGTCATACGGTAGAGGAAATTTACCGAGATAATGAATACGATCACTGGTTTACAGCTCAGCAAGCTTTGGAGTATGGTTTCGTAGATAAGATTGTGACCACTCCTGCTTCTATGCGCGGTGAGGAGTAATTATGGCAAGTGAAGAAGCAAAGTTTGTTGCGCGTGCCGAGCGTTTAGCTGGTTTTGGCGGTGTTACTTCTGCTCAGCGCATTACTAATCGTTACGTATTGCCTCAGTTTGGCGAGCAAACTCCATACGGCATGAAAACTCAGGATCCTTACACTAAGCTGTTTGAAGATCGCATTATTTTCATGGGTGTGCAAGTAGATGACACTTCTGCTGATGACATTATGGCTCAGTTGCTTGTTTTGGAGAGCATGGATTCTGATCGCGATGTGATGATGTACATTAATTCACCTGGTGGTTCGATGACTGCTATGACTGCGATTTATGACACCATGCAGTACATTAATCCAGATGTTCAAACTGTTTGCTTGGGTCAGGCTGCTTCTGCTGCTGCTATTATTCTTGCTGCTGGAGCTGCTGGTAAGCGCATGATTTTACCAAATGCGCGTGTGCTTATTCATCAGCCTGCAATGGGCCAAGATTTTGGTAAAGCTACTGAAATTGAGCTTCAGGCTAAGGAAATGTTGCGTTTGCGTTCTTGGTTAGAATCAACGCTTGCAAAACATACTGGTCAAGATATTGAGCGTATTCGTAAAGATATTGAAGTTGATACTATTTTGACTGCTTCAGAAGCCAAAGCTTATGGAATGGTTGACGAAGTGCTTGAGCGTAGAGCATAATTCAATCTTTACAACTTAGCGGATATTTATCAATATCAGTATTTTTAACAACAAACCCCGGTCGACACGCCGGGGTTTGTGTTTTAGTGCAGATGGTTGTATATTAGTCAAGTTGCCGGAAACAAGGACATGGTTCTTGAGGCTGGAAACATGCGCCAGTAGCCCAACGGATTAGAGCATCTGACTACGGATCAGAAGGTTGCAGGTTCGAATCCTGTCTGGCGCACAAACAAAACGCGAAGCTTTTGCTCCGCGTTTTTTTATTCGTATGCAACTAGCTCGGTTTATGCCTCTCAGTTATACTTGAAAGTGCGAATCACATATTTTGCACTATAAAACGTTATAAACGCTATAAATGCTATAAATGCATTTAGTGGAGGAAATATTTACAATATGATACGACGCAGTTGGAGAATAGCTTGCAATATTGCAAATAATGAGCGAATTTCTGGATTAATTATGCTTGGTTTTGCTCTTACTGGCTTATTGCTTGCAAACATTCCTTTAACAGCGCCAATATTTGAAGCCATATCGCATACTCATGTAGGCATTCCGTGGACGAATATACATATGTCAATTGGTCATTGGGTGCAAGACGGCGTGCTTACTATTTTCTTCCTGTCAGTTGGCTTAGATTTAAAACACGAACTTATTGCTGGTTCGCTTTCTGATCCTCGTGCAGCTGCAATGCCAATGATTTGTGCTGTTGGTGGAATGATTGTACCTCCTTTACTGTTTGTTGCTACGGTAACTGTATTTTCTGAATTGCATGCCGGGCAGGAGATTATGCGTCTTACTTCTGGCGCTTTACCTTCGCTTGATATGGTTCGTGACGGGTGGGCAATACCTACGGCAACGGATATAGCTTTCTCTCTTGCTGTTCTTGCTTTATTTGCAAAAACTTTGCCACATGCTTTGCGCGCATTTCTTATGACTCTTGCTACAGTAGACGATTTGCTTGGAATAGCACTTATTGCTGTGTTCTTCTCGTCTCTTAACGCATGGTATTGGTTTGCTGGAGTAGTTGCTTGTGGTTTGGTTTGGACTACTTTAGTGCGTTTAAAGCGTGTTCCGTGGCCGTTGGTTGTAATAGTAGGAATTATGGCATGGATTATGATGTATGAAGCTGGTGTGCATCCAACTTTAGCTGGAGTAATGGTGGGTTTGCTAACTCCGGCGCATTTAGTTCATGGTGAACAAACGCTTCGGGCTGAACGCTATCGTGAAAAAATTCAGCCTGTTTCTGCGTTATTGGCTCTTCCAATTTTCGCTCTTTTCGCTACAGGAGTGCATTTTGAAACATTGACTTGGGAGTTGTTCTTCTCGCCAATTTTGATTGCCATCACTATTGCTCTTGTTGTTGGTAAACCTGTTGGAATTATGGTAACTGCTTGGATATCAAAGCGTGTTCTGGGCTTGAAAGTTCCTGATGGTCTTCGAGTAGTAGACTTAATGCCTACAGCATGTGCGTGTGGAATTGGTTTCACTGTTTCTCTTCTTATTGCTTCTCTTGCGTATTCTGACGCAGATTTGTCTGCTGAAGCACGTTTTGGAGTTCTTGTTGCTTCTATTATTGCTGCAGGAGTTTCTGGATTCTTACTTTCTATGCAATCAAAGCATATGGAAGAAGAATTAGATGAAGTTGAAGACTAATTTCAATTATATTCTTAACATCTTTGCAAGTAAGTTTCTAATGGAGAAATCATGTTTAATAGTAAAGAAGATTTTTCAGTAGATGTTCCACCTTGGAATAACACGTATCATCGTGGTTCTGTTGTGATGCGCGGTTCTATGATTCCTAAGGAGAGCACTACAGAGACGCTTCTTCGTAACGATAACAATCAGCAGCTTGTTTCTGGAGTTGGTGTAGAAGTAGATAAAAGATGGGATTGGCGTAGTGCGGATCCGTGGCGTGCGCTTCGTATTCAAGCTGAGTTTGTTGATGGTTTTGACGCGCTTGCATCGTTAGGTAAAGCTGTTAGTATTTTTGGTTCTGCTCGAATAAAAGAAAACGATCCCGAGTATTCTTTAGCGCGCACTATGGGCTCAGAGCTTGCAAAACGTGGTTTTGCTGTTATTACAGGTGGCGGTCCTGGAATTATGGAAGCTGCAAACCGTGGAGCTGCAGAAGCTGGTGGTACGTCTGTAGGATTGGGGATTGAGCTTCCTCATGAGCAGGGTTTGAATAAATGGATTAATCTTGGCATGCAATTTCGGTATTTTTTCGTGCGTAAAACAATGTTTATGAAGTATTCTTCTGGAATTATTGTGTGCCCTGGCGGTTTTGGCACAATGGATGAAATGTTTGAAGCTTTGACTTTAGTGCAAACGCATAAGGTTGCGCGCGTGCCTGTTGTTCTTTTCGGTACTTCGTACTGGAATGGTTTGATTGACTGGCTGAAGTCTACAGTAACTCAACGAGGTTTTATTTCTTCGCTCGATCCGCACTTGTTTGCTGTTACAGACGACCCAATAGAGGCGGTGCGCATAGCATCTGGAATTGAATAATCTAAGAGTTTTTGCGCTCGTTTACAAGCGTTGTAAGCTGCCAAATTTCTTCGCCAATATCAATTCCGCGAGGGCATTGTCTTGAACATGCTCTAACTGACTGGCATGCGCTAATACCGTCACTGCTGTCTATTAGATCAAGACGATGCTCTGTTGCGTTGTCTCTGGAATCGTAAATAAAACGAGCCGCGTTAACCAATGCTGCAGGCCCAATAAAGGCTTCTCCGCCTGCATAAATTGGGCAAATTCCTTCGCAAGCACCGCACATAATGCAATTGCTCAAAAGCTCAAATTTTTTAAGTTCCTCAGGATGTTGCAAAAACTCAATAAGCTGGAGTTTCCCTTCAGTATTTCTCGTAGAAACGTTAGATGCTTGCAAATAAGGTTCTAAGCGTTTTATTTGCGAAATCATAGGCGAAATATCGCAAATAAGATCTCGCTGAACTGCAAATCCTGAAAGTGGAGCAAGCTCAATAATACCAAAAGTGCCATTTTGCAAAGTGGTAGTTTCTTTAGATTTTTGCTTTAAAGTTGGCGATTTTGCCGGCTGTGAGGAGCTGCTTGTAGTGCCAGTTTTTCTAAAGCCTCGAGATTGCACGCTATCTGTGCTTTCAGGACGTGCGTTTGCGCCAATAGTTGCACTGCATAGTAAGGTTGGCATGCCATTTACGTTTGCAGCGTCAGAACCGCAAACGCCGTGACCGCATGAGTAGCGGAAAGCTAAAGTTGGGTCGATTGTGCGTTTAATAGCTAGTAAACAGTCAAGAATAGTGTCAGTAGAATGAACGCGTAAACTGTAATCTTGAACCCAATGCTTACCTTGAATTCGTTTTGGAGAAGATTCGTAAGATTCGGAAGATTCACTGGATTCACTAGATATTCTGGATTCACTAGATTCTGAAGAATTGTTTATGTTATTTTCTGAAGAATCTAGTTTTGCGAAAGGATTACTGCGCTTCCTGCGCGCAAAAGGACTTTCTCTGCGCTTGTGCTCCGTCTGTTTACTGTTTGAATTATCTTCAGATTTATCAAATGGAGTAAAACGTGAAATACGCAAAGTAACAAGCGCAGTGTTATCACCAAGCTCATTACTCATTGCAAACCTCCAATACGTACTGTTCTAGTTTGCCACAATACTTGCACAGAAACATTTTTTAGTACTTGGCGCATCCTCACGTTAGGCTTGAACTATGACTGACGCTTTATTTTTGCTTGATACTGATCACGATAATGCTCCTGTGCTTGCAGAAGGAATCGAAGAAGGGTGGACGATTGCGCTTCCATCTCAAGTAAAACGTCACGCTATATCCGCCATGCGGTTATCAGAAGGCGATGCTTTGCAACTTTCTGACGGCAAAGGCTTGCGCATTCACGCAAAGGTGACGGATGTAGAAAACGGCTTGGTTTGTGTAGAAGCATTTACTAGGGAAGCTCCTCGCATGACTAGACTTGCGCTTGTTCAAGCTTTGGCAAAAACAGGGCACGATGAGCAAGCAATTGATATGGCTACGCAAATTGGCGTGGATGAAGTAATCCCTTGGTGTGCGGATCGTTCAATTGCAAAGTGGAAACCTGGTCGCACAGATAAGCGTTGGAGCCAAGTTTTACAGTCTGCTACAGAGCAATCTCGTCGCGCATGGATGCCTGAACTTCAAGAATGTGTTTCAAGCAAGCAAATAGTGGCAATATGTAGGCGTGCGTGCGTTTACGGAAATCTCGTAATTGTATTGCATCAAGACGCAACTGATTGCTGGAATCAAATAGAACAAGCAGTAAATACTCTTAGCGAGCGCTGTTTGGAGGATGGTAAAGAGCGCACTGTTTACGTTTTGGTTGGGCCAGAAGGCGGTATTAGTGACGATGAAGTGTCAATGTTTATTGATGCTGGTGCTAAAAGCTGCGTTTTAGGCAGTAATATTCTTCGTGCATCTACTGCAGGCCCTGTAGCTCTTTCTCTTCTTTCGCGCGCTTTAGGACGTTACGAATAATCGCATAAATCGTATCTAAAAGTGCTCATAATTGTGTAAAATAGTAAGAAGCATGTCGATTGCTTTTTAGCTTAAGGCATTGATTTCATTTAGTAACAAATAGGGGAGAAACCATGAGTGGTATCACTTACAATACTGATGCTGATTGCATTTTTTGTAAAATTGTTGCTGGAGAAATACCGAGCAGCAGAGTTTATGAAGACGATTCGGTAGTTGCTTTTAAAGATATTAATCCGCAAGCAAAAGTGCATGTGCTGATTGTGCCGCGCAATCACTATAAGAATGTTGCTGAGCTTGCTAGTAAGGCTCCTGAAACTTTGGCTCATATTGCTGGTGTTGCGCAAAAAATTGCTGATGATGAATTCAACGGTGATTATCGACTCGTATTTAATACTGGTATTGATGCTGGTCAAACAGTGTTTCATGTTCATGCTCATGTATTGACTGGCGAAAAACTTGTAGAAGGTAGCTTGTAAACCGTGACGAAAAGTACTACGCGTTTTGTGCAAATTCCTAGCGAATTAAGCTCGGTTGCAGTTTTAGGTGCTGCAGATGCTGGTTTGCGTGAAGTAGAACATGCTTTTCCAGAAGCAGATATTACTGTGCGAGGCAAAGATGTTCAAATTGTTGCTCGTTCAGCTAGAGCAGATGAAGATGCAGCTAAAGCTGAGTATGCGTTTAGACGCATGATTGATGCGGCTTACGAACAACCTATGGATGCGTACGAAGTAAGACGCATGCTTGAGCGTGATATTTTGCATAACGGTGAACACAATGTGCGTATAAACCGTATCGGTCATGATGGTGGAGTGCTTGGGAATAGTATTACTTCTTCGTCGTATGTAATTAATAATTCTGTTTCGCGCACTGAAAATGAGTTTTCAAGAGATTCAAGTGAGCTGTTGCCTTCTAGTGAAGAAGCGCATCGCCGTGCTATGAGTAGAAGAGCTCGAATGAGTAAAGGCGTGATTACGTTTGCTGGAGGAAATCCTGTTCGCGCAAAAACTGCTGGACAAACAGCGTACGTGCAAGCAATGGATTGCAATATTGTAACGTTTGGGATTGGTCCTGCTGGCACTGGAAAAACGTATTTAGCAGTTGCTAAAGCTGTTCGTGCATTGGAAGATGGAAGAGTCCGCAGAATTGTTCTTACTCGTCCTGCTGTTGAAGCTGGCGAAAACTTAGGATTCTTGCCTGGTACTTTAAACGATAAGGTTGATCCATATTTGCGTCCACTCTATGATGCACTTTCTGATATGCTTGGATCTGCACAACTAAAACGCTATCTTGACGAGAATGTTGTTGAAGTTGCTCCTCTTGCTTATATGCGAGGGCGCACATTAAACGATGCTTTTGTTATTCTTGATGAAGCGCAAAATGCGACTGTTCAGCAATTAAAAATGTTCCTGACTCGACTTGGTTTTAATACAACCATGGTGATTACAGGAGATAGCACGCAGGTTGATTTAGCAGTTGTACGTTCTGGTCTTGTTTCTATCGAGAAGATTTTGGGCGAAGTTAAAGATATTGCTTTTGTGCATTTGCAAGCAGAAGACGTTGTGCGTCATGCTTTGGTTGGTCGTATTGTGGAAGCATACGAAAATTACGATGCAATGCTTGAGCGTAAAAAACGTGAACGTACTAAAGAATCTACTGAGAGGAATAACGGATAAATCATGAGCATTGAAGTCATGAATGAAACAGTGTGGAATATTGACGCTAAAATCTTCTCAGATCTTGGAATGTGGGTTCTTCAACAAATGAAAGTAAGTACGCATTCGGATTTATCAATTACTTTTGTTGATCCAGAGCCAATTGCCTGTTTGCATGAACGTTGGATGAACCTAGAAGGCCCAACGGATGTTATGAGTTTCCCAATGGACGAACTTACTCCTGGAAGCGATGAAAAAGTTTCTGAAGGAATGCTTGGAGACTTGGTGATTTGCCCGTGGGTTGCTCAACAGCAGGCGCTCGCAGCTGGGCATAGTACTATGGAAGAAATGTTGTTGCTAACTATTCACGGTATTTTGCATTTGCTTGGCTACGATCACACTACTCCGGAAGAAGAAAAGCAAATGTTTGGTTTGCAACGTCAACTAATGCTTACTTTTTTCGCTGCTCGATCTGGAGAATTGTATGATGCAACTTTGCCAGAAGGTGCAGTAAACGAGCTTGAGCGTTACGATGCTGAGCATGAAGCGAGTAGCGTCAAAAATAAAAATAAAAAACAGCATTAAAGCGCATTAAGAGCATAATTATGGAATATATTAAACGAATATTTTCTAGCATATCAGTTCCGCAATTGCCGTTGCATGTCTGGATTGGTTTAGCCGCATTGCTTATGCTGGCAATGCTGCTTGTATGGCTTTCGCTTGCGATGGCTGCTGCAGAAGGTGCAGTGCCTAGAGTTACTCGTGCAAGCTTAAATAATCTTATGATTGAAGCGCAAACGCATGATGATGAAACTAGTGCCATAGTGCGTATGCGTCGAATTGCTAGAATCCATCGTGTAAAAAAACTGATTGCTGACCGTTATACAACTTCTGGAGCATGCGCTTTTGTGCGTGTGCTATGTAACGTTTTAGATGGAGTTTTGTTTGCTTCTTTAGCTGCATTTTTCGGCTCGCCTTTATGGGTAACTCTTATTATTGGTGTTGTTGTTTCAGTAGTTGTAGCTGTGATTTCTATTCTTGTTCGCCCACGTTCGGTTGGTGCGGCTCAACCTGTAGCAAAGTTGATGCGGCTTTCTCGCATTGTGTCTATTGCTATTGCGATTAATCCTTTAGTGCATATTGCTAGCGATGTTGACGTCACTTCTAGGAAAAAGCATGTTGATCCGTCAGATGATGAAGCTTTGGAAGATATTCAGCTGGATCAAGCAAAGGCTAGTATTGACCGACTTGTTGAAGCGAATGATTTCGATCCGGAAGTTTCGGAAATGATGCGCAATGTGCTCACGCTTTCAGATACTTTGACTCGCGAAATAATGGTACCTAGAACCGATATGATTTGCGTAAAAAGCGACGAAACGCTGGAAAATTTCCTTAAATTATGCTCTCGCTCAGGATTTTCTCGAGTTCCCGTCATTGGAGATTCTGTAGATGATTTAGTAGGTGTTGCTTATTTGAAGGATGCTGTACGCGCTACTGTGTTTAATCCTGCAGCATCTTCTAGAGCAGTTGAAACAATTAGCCGAGACCCTATGCTTGTTCCTGAGTCGAAGCCGGTTGACGATTTATTCCACGAAATGCAGCGAATTCGCCAGCATGTGGCAGTAGTGGTTGACGAATATGGTGGAATTGCTGGTTTGGTTACTATTGAGGATGCTATTGAGCAAATTGTTGGCGAGTTGGAAGATGAGCACGATCGCACTCAGCATGCAGATCCGGAAGAAATACGTGACGGCGTGTGGAAGATGCCTGCTCGAACGTCAATCGCAGATTTGGAAGATATTTTTGAAGTTCATATTGACGAAGACGATGTGGATACTGTGTTTGGTTTGCTTACGAAGTTGATTGGTAATGTGCCGATTGTTGGTTCCAGTGCTATTACAAGAGGACTAAAATTAACTGCTGTAGATTCAGCTGGTAGGCGAAAGAAAGTATCTACTATTTTAGTAGAACGAGATGCGCAAGTTTTGGAAGAGTCTAAGGATAATCAAAATGACATTAGCTCTTCCGAAAAATCTGCTGAAAGCAAACAAACCAATGCTTTGAAGCAAGCTAGTACTATGAAACAAACGAATATGCTGAAATAAAGAACTGGACGGTAAGAATAACGTGAATAATATTAACAACTTTGACGATACTGATGACTTCGATGACACTGATGACTTTGACGACGAGATGTTTGCAAATCTAGACGCTTCAACTTGCGCAACGATTTCTACTCCTGATTTTCACGGTTATCGTTCCGGTTTCGTAGCTGTAGTTGGTAGACCAAACGTTGGTAAGTCTACGCTTATGAATGCTCTTATTGGTACGCAAATTGCTATTGCGTCTTCTCGTCCGGAAACTACGCGTAAGGCTATTCGAGGGATTGTTACTACCGATAATGCACAAATGGTGTTGGTTGATACTCCTGGTATTCACCGTCCTCGTACGCTTCTTGGTCAGCGTTTGAACGATATTGTTGACGAGTCGCTTGCAGATGTTGACGCGATTGCATTTTTGCTCCCAGCAGACCAGGAAATAGGACCAGGAGATAGGCGAATTTTAAGCCGTCTTCGCTCTGATTTTGCTAAAAAAGATGAGAAGGGCAATTGGACTTGGAAAGTTCCGCTTATCGGTATTGTTACGAAAATCGATACGCTTAGTCGCAGTGAGTTAGTTACGCATTTGCTTCAAATTCAGCAGTTTGCTGATTTTACGGATATTGTGCCTGTGAGTGCGTTGGAACGTGACAATGTTGACGAAGTTAAGAATGTTTTGATTCAAAACTTGCCGGAAGGTCCGCAAATGTATCCGGCGGATCAGCTTAGTGAGGAAAGCACAGAAAGCATGATTTCGGAGCTTATTCGCGGCGCATTTTTGGAAGAGTTGGACGACGAGTTGCCTCATTCTTTAGCTGTTGTAGTTGACGATATTGTGTATCCGGGGGATGGCGAAGATACTCAATACGAAGACAACAAAGCGCATGTGCTTGTATCTGTTTATGTTGAGCGTGATTCTCAAAAGCCGATTATTATTGGTCATCGTGCGGAGCATTTAGTGCGCGTAAAGAAGCGTTTGCGCACGGCGGTAAATCGTATTACTGGAACAAAAGCTGTGCTTGAATTGCACGTGAAAGTTGCAAAAGGATGGCAGAGCGACCCTAAGAAGCTTGAGCGTTTAGGGTTCTAGTAGAGCATATTTTGCTTATTTCGATATTATTGGACAATTACTTAATTTTATTGTGCCTTAAGCCTAATGTGTTTGCACAAAATTGTCGTAAATTAATGCAAAACCGCGGCGAGCAAGTTGAATAAAACAAGTTAAGCCGCGGTTTTGCGATATGCACTTAGTTAAGTTAATTTAAACAAACTACTTTTTGCGCGTCGTATACATTTGTGTATTAAGTAAAGTAGTGTAACGCTTAATAACTCGTGGACGAATAATCTTCATAGACGCAGTCATTAAGCCGTTTTCTTGCGTAAACTCTTCTGGCAAAATAATGAACTTTCGCACAGATTCTGCGCGTGACACGCCTTCATTGGCAAGATCTATAAATTTTTGCACTTCAGCACGAACAACAGCATTATTAGCAGCCTCTTCCATGCTCATAGTGGCGTCAAGACCCTTGAGTTTAAGCCAATTTCGTAAAGTTTCTTCGTCTAAAGTAACAAGTGCAGAAATAAACGGACGCTTATCTCCAAGAACGAGAGCTTGAGACACAAGTTCGCATCTCTTAATCATCTCTTCAATAGGTCCAGGAGCAACATTCTTACCGCCAGCAGTAATAATCAAATCCTTCTTACGTCCGGTAATATAAAGCATGCCATCGTCGTCAATTCGTCCCAAATCGCCTGTTGCATACCATCCGTCTTTAGTAAATGAAGTTTCTGTTGCTTCATCGTTTTTGTGATACTTATGGAATACGCAAGTGCCTTTAATTTGAACTTCGCCGTCGGATGCGATTCGCAAAGTAAAAGCTGGGAATGCGATGCCAACAGAACCTTCTCGGAATGGAACTCCAATAGGAGTAAACGCGCATGGTGCAGTAGTTTCTGTAAGACCATAACCTTCGTAGACAGGAACTCCTGCTCCGCGGAAGAATGAAAGCAATTCAGGATCTAGAGGAGCTCCACCTGCAACAATCCAGCGTGCGCGACCGCCAAGAGCTTGACGAAGTGGACGATAAACAAGCGGATCGTAAGCAGTGCGGCGAGCTTTAGTAAGAGCTTTAGCATCACCAAATTCCTGAACTTCCTTCATATACTGTTGAGCCGTCACAACAGCACCCTGGAAAGCCAAGCCTTTAGCACCGTGACCAGCCTTCTGCGAAGCTGCGTTATAAACCTTCTCAAGAACTCGAGGGACAACGATCATAACCGTAGGTTTTGCAACTTGCAAATCAGAAATCAAAGTAGGAATACCTTGAGCAATATAAATGCGCAACGTACTTGCAACAACAATATAGTTAATTGCTCTTGCAAAAGAGTGTGCTTGAGGAAGGAACAAAAGCACAGAACCGTCTTTTTCGCTAAGCAAATTTGGCAAGTAAACAGGCAAATTCAACGCTGTAGTGCAATAGTGTTCGTGAGTCATTTCCACGCCTTTAGGTGCAGCTGTGGAACCAGAAGTGTAAACAATAGAGCACAAGTCTGTTTTCTTTACAGAATCAATGCGAGCATCTAGTTCCTCATCGCTAACAGCGTATCCGAAAGCTTGAAGTTCTGCTAAACCGCCTGTTTCAATGCAAATAATGCGTTCCAAGCTTGGGCATTCTTCAATAGCTCCATCAGCTTTATCTCGCATGTCAGTTGTTTCAACAATAAGGAAACGCGAGTCGGAATTATTCACAATATTGCGAATTTGCTCAGCTGAATCCGTGTCATAAATAGTTGCAAGAACACCACCACAAGCCATAACTGCTGCGTCGGTGACGTCCCACTCATATGATGTTTTGCACATAAGGGCAACGGCGTCGCCTTTGCGCAATCCGTAGTGCATCAAACCTTTTGCAGCATCGCGTACTTCTTGAAGGAACTGATTAGCTGTTTTTGTGACCCACTTATCGTTTTCTTTATAAGTGTAAAGCGGATCGTCACCCATACGTGCTGCGCGATCTGCATATAAGTCATAAATGCTTGTGCCTTCGTCAAGAGGTGCTGCGCTTTCGGTTTTTGTGGTCAGCAAGCCTGTTTCCGGATCGATAAACGTCGTTGTTGGCATTTGCGCGCCCCACTCTTCTACGTGTGGAAGGCGTTGCTTTTGTGAAAGTAAAGTATTTGTGTTTTCTTGATCCGTATTAAGGTAGTCTGGTTCGCCTGCACGGTCATCGCTGACTGGGTGCGCGAAGTTACTGCCAATACGCAATGCTTTACGGGCAAGATTAAACGCTTGCTGTTGGAGTGCATTAAAAACGGACACATTTGCTCCTTCATTATGCCAAACGGCTTGCGGATTAAGCGCACATCATAGTATCATGCTATGCACTTGCATACTATTAACTATAATAATCGTTCGTATGCTCAAGTAGCAGTTATATTCGATTTGATTAGTAATAATTTTGTATTTGCCATAAGTCGTAGCCTGTCGTTAGAATAGCAAAGTTGCTTTGGCGAGGGAATATGCCGCTAGCTTTGTGGCAGAGTTCCGTTATCGACTGGGCTGATAGCCTCTTATGGTTTTCGGCGCGTCGGTGCGCCTGAAGCTGGATTAACAAACTAAACTATCCAGACCATAAGGAGACCGATATGGCTACAAAAATTACTCTTGAAGGCGAATTGCGCACTGAGTTTGGTAAGGGTGTTGCTCGTCGTTTGCGCGTAGCTAAGCTGATTCCAGCAAGCCTTTATGCTGGCGGTGCTGAACCAGTGCATGTTACTCTTCCAATGCGCGAAACCACTTTGGCTTTGCGTCACGCTAATGCTTTGTTCACTATTAAGTTTGGCAAGGAATCTCGCATTGCAGTTGTTAAGGATGTTCAGCGTAACCCTGTTAAGCGCATTGTAGAACACATTGACTTCTACGAAGTTAAGGCTGGCGAAAAGATTGACGTTGAAGTTCCAGTCTTCGTTGAAGGCACTCCAAAGGGTGCTGCAGTTGCATTCGTGGATGTCCAGGAGCTCAAGGTTCGCGCAGACGTTGCTAACTTGCCAGAGCGTTTGGTTGTTAACGTTGATGGTTTGACCGACGGCATCAAGGTGTTTGCTAAGGATGTCAAGCTTCCTGAGGGTGTTGAGCTCGATATGGATGGCGAAGAATCCGTTGTGAGCGTCACTGTTCCTGAAGATGCTGCTACAGCCGAAGCTGCTGCTCCTGCTGCAGATGCTGCTGCCGCCGCTCCAGCTGCTGCTCCTGCTGCAGAAGAAAAGTAAGTTAACGTATTCACTTATAACTTATAAAATAGTTTAAAATTTTAAGCCGCATAAGTCAGTTCTTATGCGGCTTTTTTCATATAAAATCAACAAATTTGCTAAATAATTTTTACTTTAAAGCATATTTTTTGAAATATTTCTTAAGATATTTTGGCGTGTAAGTTTTGCGAAAAACAAGAATCGTATTATTCTATACGTTAATTGCGGTAAAAGGCAAGTAGAAATAATCCACATAGAAAAGAGACATAATGGCTGATTTAGAAGTAGCTCCAGAGTTTTCTGACGCTTATGAGTCTTATGATCATAGCGATACAACTCTGTTGAACAAATTGGCTGGCAACTTTGAAGTTCTGCCGAATGATAATCCAGTTTCGGACGCAAAGCGCAACGAACTTATTGATAAGCCTGCTTTCGGTCAGATTTTCTCCGACAATATGGTTCATATGTCTTGGACTAAAGGCGAAGGATGGTCTGATCGTCGTGTAGAGCCTTATGGTCCATTGAAAATGGATCCAGGTGCATCTGTGTTGCACTATGCTCAGGAGTGCTTTGAAGGTTTGAAGGCTTATAAGCGCGCCGACGGCTCTATTTGGCTTTTCCGCCCAGATATTAATGCTGCTCGTTTCCAAAATTCTGCTAAGCGTTTGTATTTGCCGGAACTCTCTATTGATGATTTTATTGGATCGGTTGCAGCCTTGGTAAAGCGAGATAAGCAATGGGTTCCGAGCCGTCGAGAGTATACGCTTTACATGCGTCCATTCATGTTTGCTTCCGAGCCGTTCCTCGGTGTGCGCGAAGCTCACGAAGTTGAATACTGTGTTATCGCTTCTCCATCCGGCCCATACTTCAAGGGTGGTTTGAAGCCTGTTAGCATTTGGGTTGAAGATCAGTGGTTCCGTACTGGTCCTGGTGGTACTGGTTTTGCTAAGTGCGGTGGAAATTACGCTGCTTCCTTGCTTGGTGAATACAAGGGTATTGAGCACGGTTGCGAGCAGGTGTGCTTCGTCGATGCTGCAACTAAGACTTATTTGGAAGAGCTTGGTGGCATGAATATGTTCGCACTCCACAAGGATGGCCATTTGGAAACTCCATCTCTTACTGGCAGTATTCTTCCTGGCGTTACGCGTCGTTCTTTGATTCAGCTTGCTGAGGAAGCAGGACATAAGGTTGTTGAAACCATGATTCCTCTTCAAGGGTTGCTTGACGACATTCGTTCTGGCGAGGTTACTGAAGTCTTTGCTTGCGGTACTGCTGCAATCATTACGCCAATTGGTCGCTTTAAGTCCGATGAATTCGATCTTAAGGTTGCCGATGGTGGCGTTGGTGAGTTAACTCAGGCTTTGCGCGATGAGTTACTTGGCATTCAGCTCGGTGATGTCGAAGATAAGCATAACTGGATGTGGAAAGTTTGCGACTGATTTATATAAGTTAGTTAATATTATCTAATCTAATGTTGCTTATGGCGCGTTGTACTCTATATATTTAGATATCGTATAGAGTACAACGCGTTTGTTTGTTATGCGCGCAGTGTTTTGGTGAATTTATTTGAAGGGAAATGCTTTGGAAGGTGCGTTAGGGGATAACATCTTTTTTCTTATAGTTGAGTATGTTGCTATGGGATGTTGTGGCATGGTTGGCGGCATGTGGGCTATTCGTAAGAATTATGATGTTTTTGCGATTATTACTACGTCTTGGATAACTGCATTGGGTGGCGGTATTGTTCGTGATGTGTTGCTTGGAGCATTGCCACCTGTTGGTATTGCTGATCGTGGTTTTGTTATTACAGGTCTGCTTTCTGGTGTTATTGTGGCTGTTGCTCACCCTGAGATTGATAAATGGCGTTGGTTTATGCTTACGCTTGATGCCTTGGCGTTGGGCCTGTTTGCTGTGAATGGCACAGCAAAAGGTTTGGACTTCCACATGTCTGGTATGGCTTCAGTATTTTTAGGAATGGCAACTGCTTTAGGAGGTGGTTTGATTCGCGACATGATTTTGAATCAAGTTCCTGTTATTGTGCGGGATAAGCATTGGTATGCTTTCCCTGCTTCAGTGGGATGTATACTAACCGTTTGTGTTGTAAAAGCAAGGTATGCAGGTTATTTTGGTTTAACTGTTGAAATATTGCTTGATATCCTTATTGTTGCTCTTGTTGTTGCAATGCGTTTGTTGTCTGTGAAACTAGATTTAACTTTATTTGGAGCAATGAACCGCACGGAACCTATTAAGGTTAGACGTCCTCGTATTCGTCGTATTAATAATCGTCGTCATCGTTAATATTGGGTAAGCGGCAAAAAAGTGTGTCTAAAAACCCGAGTTTTCGTTGAAATACCAAGGGAAGCTCGCTGTCATTAAGCTAAAAAGCTTAACATTTAGTATTACTTGACATTGAAAACAAATAGAGGTATAAGGCGTGCGATGTGCTTAATACATGCCTAGATTAAGTAGTAAACGCTGCCCAATATGCTCTCATTCAATGAAGAGAAATGGTAGAACACGTAAAGGTGCTATCCATTGGAGATGTA
The DNA here is from genome assembly GCF_049244215.1 of Gardnerella sp. DNF01159. NCBI lineage: Bacteria > Bacillati > Actinomycetota > Actinomycetes > Bifidobacteriales > Bifidobacteriaceae > Gardnerella > Gardnerella sp. DNF01159. The sequence goes on from NZ_CP058387.1 coordinate 645,385, forward strand.
CTGCATGTGGAATGTCTTTTACAAGGAAACGTGAAGATATTACACATGTAGCACAATTTGATAAATTCATTCATTGGATTATGGGAAACCAGACTCAATGTGAAGCCTGTCCTAGTGGTTCTGATAGAACATGGCGATATCGGATTGAATGGTATTGGAATGTTAAACCAGAATTACCCGAGACAGGCGAAATTTATGACTATGTTCAAATCGATGGAACATACCTTCCATACGGGTGGTGTTTATTAACCGCGGCAAGCAAGGGTAAAGTTATTGCTTTGCAATGGTGTAACAAAGAAAATTATTGATGACCAGCAATCAATTGGGTCTTCGGGTTTCGATACAAGCTTTGACTTATGTAGGGCAGATTACTACCCAGATATATCAATTAGAAAAGGAACACTACACTAACGACACGCCTGAATAAACACGTTTACAGACACACTTTTGCCGCTTACCTGATTATGACGGCATTTCTATCAATCAAGTATTATATTATCGCCTTGTGAGCATAACAACGTGAGTCACTCACCACATGTTTGGCCAACATGCTGTTTACTGGAATACGCTTACTCACTAATTGATAAGGCCAATATTAGAGAGGTCATCTTATGATGAAGAAAGTTAGTTCATTGTTACTAGCTGCAGCATCATTACTTGGAAGTATGGTGTTTGCAACTCCATCTTTTGCAGTTCAATCAACATCACAATATGGGAATTTTAAGTCTGAAATGAGAGGATTGCGTTCTCCAGATGGTCGACGTTCAATTGTTCCAGTATCTGGACAAGGATTGAATGTGCATACGCTAGCTGGTGATACTATCGTAGTAAAGAATAATATAGCTACTTGGAGAGATGCAACAAATCATACTATAGCAACTATCAATTTAACAGTTCATGACGGGCAGCATGTTGATTTTGGTTATAGCAAAGTTCTTCATAGGATTGCTCCTACTGTTTCCTTAGAGACAGCTTTAGAACGTGGTGGAAAGAAACATCATTGTATTCCTAAATGGATTGGTGTGGGATGGAATGTTTTATGGGATGCAACAGTTTGTACTCCATTATCACTTGGTATTTCTGGATTGGCGTCACCAATTGCTGGTGTTTCGGCTGATATAGCTTGTAGCGCTGCAGGTGGCACTTTGACAGCAGCATTGGGGTGTTAATATGGATGATGCAACTATTTCGAAGAAGCATGCCACAACAGGGCATCGGTCATGGCTTGCTTCGTTTGCTACCATTTGGCTGACGAGTGTTGTTTTCTCGTGCATCAATCATTTACCTTGGTATGCCAATGCTATTTCAGGGGTAATCTTGCTGATCGCAGCGTTTGTATGCCATGCATTGTTGCAGCATCACCATGTGAAGCCTATGGATTACGTGGTGTTTGCTGCTGCCGTGGCAGTTATACTCGTAGTGGTACTCGTATTGGCGTATATCGTCTAAATTACGTTGCCGATAGAGTGATATAAATAATCCCCAGCACCGATTGGTACTGGGGATTTTCCTTACATGCTGTGTTATGCAGTTACCTGCACAAACTTCACAGAGCGTTAATCGCTACAGCAAGACCAGACTTGCGGTTTGCAGCCTGATTCTTATGAATCACGCCACGACCTGCAGCCTTGTCAAGCTTCTTAGCGGCTACTGCGAAAGCGGCCTGCGCTGCAGCCTTATCACCAGCGGTGATGGCTTCACGAGTAGCACGAATAGCAGTCTTCAAAGCAGACTTTACTGCTACGTTACGCTTATGTGCTTTCTCGTTAGTGAGAACACGCTTTTTCTGCGACTTAATGTTTGCCACTGTTACTCCAAACGACGTTTGCTATATAAGGACATACAAATGATAAGTGTATCATGCTTATTAGATAAATATAGTAGTTTATATAATTAATTTGTTATTGTTGGTTTAATTAAAAACTTATTGAATATGCTATTTAATAAATAACTTTCGTATTTTGCACTTTACGCTAAGGTAGTAGATTTGCTAATATTGATTAGTTATAGTGCTTGATTTATGTTTGCATGTTTTCATGTATTCGCATTCTTAAAAGGAGATATTTGCCTTGATTACACCGCATAACCAGCCAGGATTTACGGATCAATCGTTGATACGCAATTTCTGCATTATTGCGCATATCGATCACGGCAAGTCTACTGTAGCTGACCGCATTTTACAACTTTCAGGAATCGTGCCAGAGCGTGAAATGCGAGACCGTTTCTTGGATCGCATGGATATTGAGCAAGAGCGCGGTATTACTATTAAATCTCAGGCTGTTCGAGTGCCGTGGACTTTTGAAGGCAAAGAGTATTCGCTTGGCATGATTGATACTCCTGGTCACGTCGATTTTACTTACGAGGTTTCACGCGCGCTGGCAGCATGCGAAGGTGCGGTGCTGCTTGTTGACGCAACTCAGGGCATTGAAGCGCAAACGCTTTCTAATCTTTATATGGCAATCGACCACAATTTGACGATTATTCCTGTGCTTAACAAAATCGACTTGCCAAGCGCAGAGCCAGACAAGCATGCTGAAGAAATAGCTGGATTAATTGGTTGCAAGCCGGAGGACGTGTTGCGCGTTTCTGGTAAAACCGGCGAAGGTGTTAAAGACTTACTTGATCAAATTGTGCTGGAAGTTCCAGCCCCAAGCGGAAATCCTGATTCTCCTGCTCGCGCGCTCATTTTTGATTCAGTCTACGATTCGTATCGCGGAATTGTCACCTATATTCGTATGGTTGATGGCGAACTTAAGTCGCGCGAAAAATTGCATATGATGGGAATCGGCATGACGCACGATCCTATTGAAATCGGCGTTATTAGCCCAGATATGACTCCAACAAAGGCGCTTGGAGCTGGCGAAGTCGGCTACGTAATTACAGGCGCAAAAGACGTGAGTCAATCTAAAGTCGGAGACACTATTACTAGCGCCGTAAATCCTGCATCTGAGCCTTTGGATGGCTACCGCGACCCTAAACCTATGGTTTACGCAGGTCTTTTCCCAATTGATAACGCTCAATTCCCAGATCTTCGAGATGCTCTCGACAAGCTAAAACTTAATGATGCAGCTCTTATTTACGAGCCAGAAACGTCTGTTGCGTTGGGCTTTGGTTTCCGTTGTGGATTCTTAGGTCTTCTACACATGGAGATTGTTTCAGAGCGCTTAAGCCGCGAGTTTGGCTTGGATCTTATTTCCACTGCTCCTAACGTAACTTATGACGTCACTAGCGAAGATGGTAAAGAACATCACGTAACAAATCCTAGCGAGTTTCCAGAAGGCAAGATTAAGCGCATTATTGAGCCAATGGTTGCTGCAGATATTATTACGCCGAAAGAATTTATTGGTGCTGTAATGGATTTGTGCCAGGATCATCGCGGAGAAATGGGCACAATGGAATACATTAGTGCAGACCGCGTGGAAATGCATTACAGGATTCCTCTTGCAGAAATCGTTTTTGACTTCTTTGATCAGCTTAAAAGCCGCACAAAAGGCTATGCTTCTCTTGACTACCACGAAGATGGCGAGCAAGCTGCCGATTTAGTGAAAGTTGATATTCTTATTCAGGGAGATAAGGTTGACGCTTTTAGTGCGATTGTGCACCGAGATAAGGCTTATTCTTACGGCGTTATGATGACTAAGAAGCTTCGTGGACTTATTCCTCGTCAGCAGTTTGAAATTCCAATTCAGGCTGCAATTGGCTCTAGAATTATTGCTCGTGAAACTATTAGCGCTCTTCGAAAAGACGTGCTCGCTAAATGCTACGGCGGCGATATTACGCGTAAACGTAAGCTTCTTGAAAAGCAGAAGGCTGGTAAGAAGCGCATGAAGATGCTCGGACATGTTGAAGTTCCGCAGGAAGCATTCGTTGCGGCTTTGGCTACAGACGAGAGCGCAAACGATCGCGATACTAAAGATAAGATTCGCGCAGCGCAAAAGTCTGAAGGATGAGTTTAGAGTTGGATGCTGAATTAAATAAATCAGCTATGCAAACTGAAAGTATGCCTTTTGAAGTGTACGTGCACGTGCCGTTTTGCTTGCGCCGCTGCGGTTATTGCGATTTTAACACGTATACTGCTCGCGATTTGGGTGAAGGTGCAAGTCGCGAAGGTTATGCGGATGTTGCGATTCAAGAGATGCGTCTTGTAAAAAAATGGCAGGAATATCACGGAATTTTCGAACCTAAAGCGCAATCTGTTTTCTTCGGTGGAGGCACTCCAACAGTTCTTAAAGCGCAAGATTTAGTGCGAATTTTGCAAGAAATACGCAACTTGTGGGGGTTTAATAAAGACGCGGAAATAACTACTGAAGCAAATCCGGATACTGCAGACGAAAAGTATATTGAAACGCTTGCAGAAGGCGGATTTACGCGAATATCTTTCGGAATGCAATCAGCAGTGCCGCATGTTCTTAAAACTCTTGACCGCACGCATACTCCAGAAAACGTAACTCGCGGTGTAAAAGCAGCAAACGCATGTGGTTTGCGTTCAAGTGTTGACTTGATTTATGGCGCTCCGGGAGAGAGTCTAGACGATTGGCGAGAGTCAGTAGAAATGGCTTTAAGCCTAGGTGTTAACCATATTTCTGCATATGCGCTAACGGTAGAGCCGCGCACAAAAATGGGTCGTCAAATCGCTGCTGGCACTATTCAAGCGCCAAACGACGATGATGAAGCTCAAAAATACGAGTTGGCAGACGAACTTTTTAACTCTGCTGGATTACAATGGTACGAGATTTCTAATTGGGCGCGTCCGGGTTTTGAATCTCAACATAATCTTGGCTACTGGCGAAATATTGATTGGGCTGGAATTGGTCCTGGAGCACATTCGCACTACAATGCTGCCAATCGTATTAGTAAACAAAGCATGGATGATAGTGCTTCTTTAGCTAATCCAAACGAGTTTTATAACCTTCGCTCATGGGATATTTTGCACCCAAAACGATGGGCGCATGCTATAAATCTTGGAAATGTGCCGTGGCAAAACTACGAGTGTATAAATGCTGAAGATGCGCTTATTGAAGAAGTAATGCTTGGGCTTCGCATTAAAGAAGGTCTTAATATTTTGCAATTGTGCGAAAAGATGCGCGAAACTAATAAGGTGTTCGATGATTCGCATTTGCAAAAAGTGTTACGCGAAGTGTGTAAGGAAGATTTGGCAGTGTTGCACGAAAATCGCATTATCGCAACACGCAAAGGTAGGCTGCTCAACGATTTATTAATAGAAAGAATTGTCGACGCGTGTGAAGAAGGCCTTACCGTGCTAAAATAGTGCGTATTGTGTCATAAATGCTTGATATACGAAAATTCAATGTAGAAAGGAACAATCATGGCAAACCGCAAAGAGCGTCGCGCGAAGGAAAGGCAGAGCCGCAAGGGGATTCCTTCTCAATATGATGAAACAAAAGGTCGCGCTCGCGGAGGCATGATTGACGAATACAATTTACAAGAACGCTCTAGAAGACTTCAAGAGAGGGGAACTGGTCCTTGGAAGCCAACTTCTAACGTGACAGCTGAGGAGGAGAGACTGGCTCGCAATGTTAAGCGATCTCAGGTGGGCGATGATACTTGGAATGTTGTTCGTAAAGTTGTCGGAGTGTTTTCCTGGGCTGTGATTTTGCTTTCCGCGCTTGCTTTCTTGGTGATTATGTGGCTTCCTAGCCAGCCTATTGTGCTTGTTGTGGTAGTTTCCGTTTTGTTTGCATTAGGCGTGTTTGGCTTGTTCTTTAGCTTTAGTAATTCTAGGCAGAATCCGCGCCTTGACGAGCACGGCACTGCGATTTAGATGTACTTATAAAATAAGAATGTTTTTTAATGATTAAGGTGGGCACTTGCTAATAACAACGTGCTCGCCTTAGTTATTTGTGTGCGCTCCGACCTGCTTTCGCGCTTAGAGCGTAGCGCGCGAAAGCAACTCGGAGCGGAAACTCGCTTAAGTTGGAAGTCCAGTGGACTTCCAACGCGAGTTTCGTAAGCGAGCGCTTATTCCTCACGGCTATTGGTAGCCGTTCGGCTGATTTGGCATGTGAAGCACACCGTGCTTCACAATTGAGCCAAATCACGCTTTGAAAGAGCTTGAAATCCTGTTGATTTCAAGCTCGGCCAAAGCGCGCGAGCGCATACTGCGTTACGGTCTCTAGTTGGCGCTCTTCGGACATTCGCGCATTTACACAATAGGATGCTTAATGTAGTAATCTCGCATTGACTTCTTGGAAATTATTTCCTCGCTGCCTTGATTTGCAGATATGCCGATTCTCGCGCGAATCCACGGATCTTCTTTATGCGTTCTTTCGCTGAGCTGATTTCCTGTAAGATTTCCAAGTTTTGCGCACACTTCCTCTATAATCTTGACCTGCTCATATTCTAAAGTTGCGCATCTTTCTGGAAGAGAAATCAGTAGTTCTTCTTTGCGAATTGTGAATCTTCCTCGATGCCTGTTAAATAATTCCAATGAAACCGGACCGTTCGTCCAAGCTTCAAAATCTTCCGGAAATAGTGACAATCCAGTTGTAGCTAAGCTGTGCGCTTGAGAATAATACACAAGCTTCTGCAGCTTCATAGTTGTCATTGGTCCCATAATTTCCAATATTTTTGCCGCTACATTAATAATGCCCATCACGCATCTCCTTTTTCTTTGCAACAAATTAATAGCGATTTTATGAATGGAAAAAGTGAGCGTCAATTCGATTAAAGAAATGTGGACAACTTGTATTATGAGTTATTTTTTAGTTTGTGTTATTTTGCAAGTTCAACTTATTTGATTGTTGTTTTGCGAACTAATCATTTAATAGTTCAACATGCAATAAGTTAATAAGCGAGTAAGTTAATAAACTAATTTCGTGAATCTATAAGCGCGTAGCCATGTCTTACAAGCACAGATTTAAGTTGCGTAAGATAAGCGAGTGAAGCTCTTGAAAGCTTCGTGCGCTCGTTGGTAATCCAGCCAACAAGCATAGTGTCATCACATTCAAGCGGAATAGTGACAATTTTTTCATTGTTTAAATCGCCGTTATCTATTCCAGTGCAAACAGTGTAACCATTCAACCCAATAATAAAGTTTAAAATGGTAGCGCGGTCAGAAACGTTGATCTTTTTCGGTGGGCGAGTAGGCCAAACCGCTTCTTCTGCGAAGAAGAAACTTCCTTCTTCTCCCTGTTCGTATTGAATAAACGGATACGGTTTCAAATCTTCCAAGCTCAAGCTTTTTCGCACTGCAAGCGGATTATTTCTAGAAAGAAAAACATGCAATTTTGCTCGGAAAAGCGGGTGGAATTCCAAATGTTTTTCACGAAGCAGCTTGCCGATTACATCCTTGTTGTAGTCAGAAAGATAAAGAATTCCAAGGTCTGCGCGCATATCGCTTACTTGCTTAATGATATTTTTTGTGCGCGTCTCGCGAATTGAAAACTCGTATTCGTTAGAATGAATACTGCGAATCATATCGACGAATGCTTCAACAGCAAACATGTAGTGTTGTGTTGCAACGCTGCATAATTGTGGGCGAGGCTTCGTACTTTTGTATCGTTCTTCAAGAAGATCCGCCTGCTCAATTACTTGTCGAGCGTACGTCAAAAACTCAGCTCCATCAGCTGTTAATGCAATTCCTTGAGTGGATCTAGTGAAAATTTCAATGTTAAGTTCTCTTTCAAGCTCTTTTACAGAAGAGCTCAATGCTGGTTGTGAAATATATAGTGCTCGTGCTGCTTCATTCATTGAACCGCAGTCAACGATTTTTACAATATACTTCAGTTGTAGCAAAGTCATACGAGCTTCTTTCGTGAGCTAAAAGTTACGATAATCATCAAAAATCACATAAATGAGCCGCTAACGAATCTAGCAAAAGGTATAGGCATAACCTAATTCTTAGTTGTCATAACCATAGTTCCACATAACCATAGTTTTATATATAATCTTAGTAGTATAAGCTAAATATTTAAGCAATTATTAAAGATTTACTCCTATTGAAGCTAAATCCTTACGCGCTTGCTCTGCAGTTGTAAAAACAAATCCATGCATGCCAACTCTATGAGCTCCATCAATATTTGCTGGCTTATCGTCGAAGAAAACAGTTGTTTGCGGATTTAATCCAAATCTACTTATAGCAAGTTCAAAAATTTCCGGTTCTGGCTTATGCAAATGCTCAACACCGGAAATAATGGTTCCTTGCAAAAGAGTAGAAAGTTCTGGGAATTTGCGTAACGCAAGTGGGAAAGTTTCTTTAGACCAATTTGTTAAGCCCCATACGCCGTATCCAGCTTTACGTAAATCATGCAATAAATCAACCATTCCAGGCATCATTCGTGTCAAAACTTGGTCATAATGAGCGCAATACCAACGGAAAGCTTCAGCAAGTTCGCTTCCAAAGCGACGTTCGTATTCAGGCATAAGATCTTTCAAAAGCTCGCCGCCATCCATGCGGTCCTCAAATTCATAGAACCCGGCTAAATCGTTCTTTCCAAAGCTTCCATTAGGGCAAATAGTATCAACTAAATTCGGGAACTGGTTTTGCAAACAGTTTCGGCAATTCCATTCGAGTAGAACTCTGCAATAATCAAACATGACGTCATGGATCTCAATATTTTGTGCGTTAGTCATTTATTTCTACTCCTTCTATTTTGTTTCATACGTTATTTTAAATTCGCGTATTTTGTTTCATGCGTTAATTTTGTACACTGCTGATATTATTCCGCGCGCTACTTTATATTAATAAGAATCCCAAGAACATGCGGTAATGCATTTATAATGTCGCTTGCCACAATTGGATGTTCCAAAGTTAAAGCACGCTTTGATTTCACTATGTCTTGCACTAGTTGAGTGTAATTGTTTCCTCCGCTACTGCGTGACGCAAATACTGCGCAAACTCCATGAATCACAGCTGCGCTCGCTGCAATAAGTGCGTAATTTTTGTTGTTCGCATTGTTTTTCTCGTTGTTGTTCGCGTTGTTTTCGTTATCTTTTTCGTGCTGAGCCAGCAATGCTCCTAAAATTCCTGCTAGAACATCTCCTGAACCTGCAGTTGCTAGCCAGGATGGAGCGTATTGTGCAATATAAATAGGAGAGTGCAATTTTGATGGTGATGCAACTGCTGTTGTTGCGCCTTTAACTAACACAGTTGCTCCAGTAAGATCGGCTGCTTTTTGAGCGTAGTGTGTTGGGTTGCTGGCTATTTGTTGTGCGCTTACTTCTAAATCGTATCTAGTAAAAAGCGAGCTTAATTCTCCTGCGTGAGGTGTGAGAACTACTTTTTCGCAAACTTGTTTTGGTAGTAAGTCTAATGCTCCAGCATCTACGCATATTGGCGGAAGATTGTTATTTAATTGCGTTTCAGCGTTGTCGTTTTTGTTGTCGTTTTCGTTTTCGTTGGAGTATTTTGCAAGTATGCTAGCAATGTATTTTCTTTGAGATAAAGCCGTTTCGTCGTTGCAATGGCTTTCGTCTGGTATGCCGCATCCAACTGTTATTGCGTCGATTTTTCCGTTTAATTGTTCGTATGCTACTACTTCAGGGGATGCTTGCAATACTAAATTTTGTGCACGAAGAGGACCTGAATAACGGACCATTCCAATATTTGCATGTATTGCAGCGCTTGTGCTTAACACTGCTGCTCCGGGATAGTCGTTTGAACCGGTAATTACGCCTAGAACGCCTCTTGAATATTTATTATCGCTTGCATGAGGCGTGCGCAATGGTGTGGAAGCAAGATGAATATCTACTGATATTTCATTATTTGCAGAGTTTTTATCGTCAGTGTGCGAACTGTCAGGTTTTGCAATGTAATTCATACCATCTGTATTGCCAAACATAGTATTAAGTGTAATCGTCGTTAAGCACATGCAGAGTTGGCTAAACATGTGTATTACTGTCTAAACTTATGTATTGTTACAATTTGTAAACATTTTGAAAATATTTGTAATTTTTTTGTTATTCTGCGTGTCGTGAGTATTATGGCGTGTCGCTACTAGTTTTTGCGTAAAAAATAAACAAAAATGCCTGATTAATAAATTTGTCCAAATGTTATAATCATATTTATTTTTTCGTTGGTATATTAACGTTTTTTAATGCAAGATAAAGCAGAAAGCAGCATGGTCTTTTTTGAAATTTTGCATTATAGCAGATGAAAAATTCACAAAACGCATTTTTGCAAAAATAATTATATTTTTTCACATTTTTTATTGACCGTCACGTATATTTTTCTTATGCTATAAGCGTTATTGCGAATGATTATTTTTTTCATGAATAGCTTTCATGAGTACCTCTCACAATCAACCCATGCAATAACAGTTAAAGATTCCCGAAAGGAACGAGTGTGAAAACTTCACGAATTTTCGCAACTGCAGCTGCGGTTGCATTATTAGCAACTTCTATGGGTGCTTGCGGCTCTGCAAAAAATGCCGAAAATAAGGCGAAGGGCAATCAAGTAAATGTAGTGGCAACTACAACTCAAATTTGCGATTACGTAACTCAAATCGCTTCAACTGCTGACGCAAAATCTGGATTGAGCCTCAATAAGACTGATTCTCAGGGCAAGAAGTCTGTAATCGGAGCTCCTCAAGACAAAGCAAAGTCAACAATTAATTTGACCTGTTTGCTTGCGCCAAACGCTTCTGCTCATGAGCATGAAATGACTCCAGCTCAATCTAAAGCTCTTTCTAAGGCTGATTTGATGCTTGTTTCTGGTGTAGATCTCGAGCACTTCTTGGATCAAGCTGTGAAAGCTACCGGTTTTAAGGGCACTATGGGTGTAACTTCCGGTATTCTCACTGCTGACGAAATCAAGGATCCAAAGGCTGAGACTGCTAAGGAAAAGGATCTTCCATACAAGGTTGATCGCGGTATCGCTAAGGTGCATGCTGAAAAGTGGCCATTCCCTCCAGAAGAAGGCGAGAAGGAGCCTGAATTCCAGTACGATCCACATATTTGGACCAGCACGAAGAACACGATGATTCAGGTTAAGAATATCGGTTATTTCCTCGGAAAAGCTCTTCCTAAGAGCAAATCTATTTTCGATGAGCATGTTGAAAAGTTCGTTAAGTCTTTGACTGATTTGGATGCTTGGGCAACTAAAGCTTTGAATAGTGTGCCACAAAAGCATCGTGTTCTCTTCACTTCTCACGATGCATTCGGTTACTTCTCTCGTGACTACAATGTGAAGTTCATTGGTGCAGCACTTTCTGATTTCAACAGCCAGCAGGATGCTACTGCAGATCATATTCAGAAAGCTGCAGAAGATGTCAAGAAGTCCGGAGCTGTTGCGATTTTTGCTGAGAATTCTAACAATTCCAAGTCTATCAAGGCTGTTGCTGCAGCAGCAGGAGTAAAGGCTGTTATTGGCGACGACGCACTTTATGGAGATTCGCTTGGACCAGTCGGATCTGCAGGCGAAACTTACATCGGTTCGATTGTTCACAATGTTGAAACATTGGTGAAAGCTTGGAATGGTAATGTTCCTGAACTTCCAGATTCAGTTAAGACTGCATTGAAGAAGTAACATATAAATAACAGTAAAAATAATAGTATCGTAACAGTAACTTTAATAGCGAAAGTTTAATAGCGAAAGCAAGAAGTTACTGTTACGAATACTTATTAATAAACTGAAAAGACTGGAAATATAGTGAATAAGAGCGTCCTTGCAATGAAAAATTGCGACCTGGCATACGGTTATAAAACTGTAGTGACTGGTATTAATGGCAGTGTGCAAGCCGGGGAAGCTTTGGCTTTAATAGGTCCAAATGGTTCTGGGAAAACAACGTTTTTGCAGGCTATTATTGGTATCGTGCGCGTAAGTCGCGGTGAACTGAAAATGCCTAAGGCTTTGTCTATTGGATATGTTCCACAGCAGGTTGATTTGGATTTAACGTTCCCGATTACTGCACGGCAAGTTGTTGCAATGGGCTTAAGTAGACAGACAGGTTTTCTTGGATTGCTTAAAAAAGATCAGAAAAAAGCTGTTGAGGATGCTCTTAATCATGTTGGTTTATTAAATCGCGCAGATGTGCGATTTGGTGACCTTTCTGGCGGTCAGCGCCAGCGCATTCTTCTTGCGCGCGCGATTGTTGCAAAGCCAACGCTTATTTTGCTTGACGAACCTTTTAATGGTCTTGATGAACCGAATCGCCGAGAACTTCTTAATATTATGAAATCAGCAAAGCAAGAAGGTATTGCTTTTGTTGTGTCTACGCACGATTTAGTTATTGCAGATGCTATTTGTGAAAAAGCGCTACTTTTAGCTGGTAAGCAGATTGCTTTTGGCGCGCTTAAAGAAGTAATGACTAAAGAAAATATTACTCGCGCATATGGTGGAAGCATGCCTGCTGCTTCTGCAGGTCTTACTTTTTCGGAAATTGCGGAAGGCTGATTTTCAATGCTTGCCCAATTAGTTGAGTCATTAAGAAAAGTTCTGGAACCAATTCCTGGTTTTGATTTTATTGCTTCTGCTCCTTATATTTTTCGCCCGTTCTGCTTACTTATAGTTCTATCTATAGCTAGCGGAATCGTTGGTGTATTTGTGAACTTGAGATGTACTGAATTTAATGCGGAAGCTATTGTGCACGGCATATTTCCTGGAATTGTTGTAGGCGCTTTATACGGTGGCATAGATCAAATTATTCCTGGTGCTGCAATTTGTTCAGTATTTTTAGTTGCTGCATTAGTGTGGGCTTCTCGTTCAACTCGCATAAATGAATCGATTATCGCAACTGTTTTAACTACTTTCTTTGCTCTTGGCGTAGTAATTTCACTAAAAAAAGGTGATATGTCAGGTCAGCTCGAGGCATTGATGTTTGGTAGGCTGCTTGATGTCACTGATGAGCGAATGACTCAAGCAATGTGGATTTGCTTGTTTGCAATTATTGTGCTTTTGGCAACTTGGAAACAGCAGATTATTGTTGCTTTCGATCGAGCAAGTGCTCCATTAATGGGAGTGCATACTCTTTTTGTCGATATTGTTCTTAACGTTGGCATTGCTGCGGTTGTTGTTTCTGCATCTTCAGCTGTTGGTGTTCTTCTTGTGATCGGGTACCTTATTATTCCAGGAGCTAGTGCTCGTTTAGTGTCTAGAACAGTTGGGCGTATGGTTGCAGTTGGTATCTTTGTTGGTATTGCTGGAGTTGTTCTTGGTATGTACGTTATGAATTTGGAGCTTGATCATCCTATTTCTCCTCAAGCAGCAATTGCATTAAGCATGTGTGCAATGTTCGTAGTTGTGCTTATTGTGCGCTGGCTGTTCCAAGTTATTTCATCTATAGTTTTTGCGCATAAAACTCATACAGGCGGTAGCGATATAAAAGTTTTAGCAAAATCTTATAAAGGTAGGGAATAGATGGTAAGTATTTGGCAAATTATCGCTCTACCTATAGTTGAAGCAATTGTTGTAGGTGCTCTATGCGGTTTCGTTGGCTCTCTTGCGCTTCTTAACCAGCGAATATTCTTTACTGAATCTATTACTCATGCAGCTTTTCCTGGAGCAGTATTAGGTGTAGTTTTAACTTCTGCTTATACAATAGATCAAAATATTTTGTCGCTTGGGCTTTTTGTCGGTGCTGCTGTTGCGTGCGTTGTACTTTCCTTAGTAATGTATGCACTTTCGCATCTTAAGGGCATTTCTTCGCAAGCTGCAGCTGGTATTACTTTAACTGTCGGCTTTGCTAGTGGATACTTTTTAAATAAGTGGTTTGCTCCATTGCCATTGCGTATTGAGGGATTTTTAACTGGATCATTGCTTAATTGCACTCCTGCAGACGTGATTTCAGCATCTGTTGCTTTCTTGCTTGTTTTGGGATTATGGATTTTTAATTCTGCTAATCTTGTGCATTGCTCGTTTGACCCTATTAATTACCGTGCTGCAGGCGGAAGATCAGGTTTTATACAAGGCATGGTTCTTGCTTTGATTATTATTACTGTTTCCGTCATTATTCCAGCAGTTGGTACAGTTGTTTCAGTATCTCTTATTGCTGCTCCTGCTGCAGCATTAAAGGGAAGAATTGCTTCTATAAATAAATTCGTACTTGCATGCGTAATTACTGCTGTTTCGATTGCTTTAATTGGACTAGCTTTAGCTGTAATACTGAAGCTTTCTGCCGGTGGCACTATTGCTATTTGCGCTGGAGCTTTCTTCTTAATAGTCAAGATTGGCGAAAGCATTTTTATAAAAATTAATGATTTTTCATCAAGATTGCATGCAAGGCGAGAAAAAGTAGCCGAAAACGCTATTTAGCAAAAGAGTTTTAAAAGTCGCTCTGTTGTCCTAAAATGTCAACGAATTGCGCGTGAAAAATGCGCGCGATTGACGTCGTTTTTGCGCGTTTTGTTGATTGTTTAATCGCGTAAGTTTATCGACGCCACACAAGTCCAGGTCTGCACATTAGTAACGCAAGACCCCGATAGAAAAGGACAATTATGGCTGAAAATACCATCTCCATCACCGTAAACGAGGAACGCAAGGAGGTGGATGCAAGCTTCACTGGCGTTGAACTTTTCGCGGAAGATAAAAATATTATTGCCGTGCGTTTAAATGGCGAGTTGCGTGATTTGTACACGTCTCTTCATGACGGCGATACCGTGGAATCAGTGGCCCTTGATAGTGAAGATGGCATCGCAATCATGCGTCATTCCGCTACTCACGTGATGGCTCAAGCTGTTCAAGAAATTCGACCAGACGCAAAGTTGGGCGTAGGTCCTGTAATTAAAGACGGCTTCTACTACGATTTCGATGTTGATACTCCATTTACGCCAGACGATTTGAAGCAAATCGAAAAGCATATGCAGCGCATTATTAAAGAGTCTCAAAGCTTCCGTCGTCGCGTTGTAACAGAGGACGAAGCGCGCGAAGAAGAAGCAAATCAACCTTATAAGTTGGAGTTGATTGGGGATAAGGAAGCAGCTCTTGATCCTGCTGCCTCTGGCGAAATCAGCAAGCATGAGCTTAGCATGTACGACAATGTAGATCGCGAAGGAAACAAGGTTTGGAGCGATTTGTGCCGCGGACCTCACCTTCCAAACACGCGTTACATTAAGGCTTTTAAGCTTGAGCGTGTGGCTGCAGCTTACTGGCGTGGCTCGGAGCAGAATCCTATGCTTCAGCGCATTTACGGCACTGCTTGGCCTAGCAAGGAAGAACTTAAAGCTTACACAACTCGCATGGAAGAAGCTGCTAAGCGCGATCACCGCAAGCTTGGTCAAGAGATGGATTTGTTCTCCTTCCCAGACGAGATTGGCCCAGGCTTAGCCGTATTCCATCCAAAGGGTGCTGCAATTATTAACGCAATGGAAGATTATTCGCGCGAGCAGCACAGAAAGCATCACTACAGCTTCGTACAAACTCCGCACATTACTAAGGGTGGCTTATATGAGACTTCCGGCCACTTGCAGTGGTACAAGGATGGCATGTATCCTCCAATGAAGCTTGACGAAGAGCGCGACGAAAATGGTAACGTAACTCGCCAAGGTGCTGACTACTACTTGAAGCCAATGAATTGCCCAATGCATAACTTGATCTTCAAGTCTCGCCAGCGTTCTTATCGCGAGCTTCCTTTGCGCTTGTTTGAGTTTGGTACTGTGTATCGCTACGAAAAGTCTGGCGTTGTGCATGGTTTAACTCGTGTTCGTGGATTGACTCAGGATGATTCGCACATTTATTGCACTCGCGAGCAGATGCGCGATGAGCTGAAGAGCTTGCTTAACTTTGTGCTTGGTCTTCTTAAAGACTTCGGTTTGAACGACTTCTACTTGGAGCTTTCCACTAAGGATGAGCATAAGTTCGTCGGTTCCGACGAGATTTGGGAAGAAGCAACTAATACTTTGGCAGAGGTTGCTAAAGAGTCTGGTTTGGAACTCGTGGACGATCCAGGTGGAGCTGCATTCTACGGCCCGAAGATTTCCGTGCAAGCTCGCGATGCAATCGGTCGCACTTGGCAGGTTTCTACTATTCAGCTCGACTTCAACTTGCCTGAGCGCTTTAAGTTGGAGTACATTGCGGCTGACGGTAGCCACCAGCGTCCTGTGATGATTCACCGCGCACTCTTTGGCTCTATTGAGCGTTTCTTCGCTATTTTGCTTGAGCATTATGCAGGTGCATTCCCAGCATGGTTGGCTCCAGTTCAAGTAACTGGCGTTCCTGTTGCAGACGAGTTCGCTCCACACTTGCAAAAATTGATTAGCGATTTGGAAGAGAATATGGTTCGTTGCGAAATGGACAACTCTGACGATCGCTTCGGCAAGAAGATTCGTAACGCTTCTAAGTCTAAGGTGCCTTTCACTTTGATTGCTGGAGAAGAGGATGTGAACAACAATGCTGTGAGCTTCCGCTTCCGCGATGGCAGCCAATTGAATGGCGTTCCTGTTTCGCAAGCTAAAGAGTGGATTTTGTCCATCATTAAGCAGCGCGTTCAGGTCAATACTGCAGAAGATTTCGAGCGTTACACTAAGTGATTTAAGCTGGCTAGCCTAAATCTAAATGTAAGCTGAATCGTAAATAAAAAGCCCACACTTCTTAGCGTTGTGTGGGTTTTTACTATCTTCTTACAGTCGCTTGGATAGTATGGTTGACTAATATGGGATTGTTTATTGAATCCAAGTTTTATTTGCTTGATTACGCTAGGAAGGTTGCATTCAATGTTGGAATCATTACGCAGCGGGTTTAAGCGCACTATTTCTCCAATTGCAAAATTGCTAGTCCGATTAGGCATAAGTGCTAACTGTGTAACAATTGTCGGCACAATAGCTGTAGTTATTATTGCTTTTGTTACTGCTTTTACTAAACAGTTTGTTGTTGGCACTATATTTTTAACTATTTTTGTGCTTGCAGACAGTTTAGATGGTTCTGTTGCTGCTTTGACAACAGGCGGCACAAAATTTGGTGCATTTCTTGACTCAACTCTCGATCGCATTGCAGACTGGTCATTATTTTCCTCTGTATGCATTTGTTTGTATGAAGCTCACGAAAAAGATATGTGCACTTGGATTTCAACTTTGAATGGCAATGCAATAAAGTGTGTGGGATTATTAAGCTGTTTGGTTGCTCTTATGGCAGCTTTCGTAACTTCATACACTCGCGCTCGCGGTCAGTCAATAAATGTAGATCCTAAAAAAGGTTTAATAACTCGTGCAGATAGAGTTGCTGTGATTCTTGTTGCTATGGGGCTTGTTGGTCTTACAAATCAACTTTTTTGGTTAAGTTTTGCTATGATTCTGCTTGCTATTGGCGGTATTATTACAGTTTTCCAGCGTATTTTTGAAGTAAAGCATGGGCTTGATATAAAAGATAAATAAAATTTGTCGCGAAAGCGCAATAAAATCGTTTCGTTTGATTAACTGTACGTTTTAGGAGTATCATGTCAGGTCATTCCAAGTGGGCGACTACAAAGCACAAGAAGGCCGCTATCGACGCAAAGCGTGGCAAGCTTTTTGCCAAGCTTATTAAGAACATTGAAATTGCTGCACGTTTGGGTGGTGGCGATCCTGATGGTAACCCTACGCTGTACGATGCCATCGTTAAAGCTAAGAAGGCTTCCATGCCTGCTGACAATATCAAGCGCGCTGTAAAGCGTGGTTCTGGTGAAGAAGCTGGCGGCGCAAACTATGAAGAGATTGTTTACGAAGGTTACGCTCCTGCAGGTGTTGGATTGATTATTGAATGCCTTACTGATAACCGTAATCGTGCTGCTGCTGATGTGCGTTCAACTCTTACTAAGGGCAACGGTTCTTTGGCAACAAGCGGTTCCGTGAGCTTCAACTTCGAACGTAAAGGTTTGATTGAAGTTCCATCC
Organism: Gardnerella sp. DNF01159; assembly: GCF_049244215.1. NCBI lineage: Bacteria > Bacillati > Actinomycetota > Actinomycetes > Bifidobacteriales > Bifidobacteriaceae > Gardnerella > Gardnerella sp. DNF01159. The sequence continues at coordinate 663,144 of NZ_CP058387.1, forward strand.
GAAGGTGTTGACTACGATAAGCTTTTCGAAGTTGCAGCTGAAGCTGGAGCTGAAGATGTTGCTGATGATGGCGATGTTTATTCTGTTTACACCAATTCCAGTGATTTGGTAACTGTGCGTAAGGCTTTGCAGGAAGCTGGTTTCGACTATGATTCTGCAGATATTATTATGCATCCAAATAATGAGGTTGAATTGAGCTTCGAAGATGCTCAAAAGGTTTCTCGCTTAATCGATAATCTCGATGACTTGGACGATGTTCAGAATATTTACAGCAACTGGACCGCTTCAGATGAAGTTATGGCTCAGCTTGAGGAAGCTGAATAGTCTCCTATGATGATTTTGGGCGTTGACCCCGGGCTTACTCGCTGCGGGGTCGGCGTGATTGAAGCCGGCGTCTCGCGTCGGCTTTCTTTTATTCACGTCGATGTGTTGAGGTCTGAGCCTGATCTTTCGCAAGATTTGCGACTTTTAAAGATTTATAATGGATTAGTTGAAAAAATTGAGCGTTTTTCGCCTGATACTGTGTCTATTGAACGTGTTTTTGCGCAAGAAAATCGAAATACTGTTCTTGGCACTGCACAGGTTGCAGGTATTGCAATGCTTGCTGCAGCTCAGCGCAATATTCCTGTTGCTTTACACACTCCTACTGAAGTTAAACTTGCTGTAGCTGGAAACGGAAAAGCTCAAAAACCTCAAGTAGAGCGCATGGTCGCGCGACTACTTGGACTTAATGTTTTGCCTACTCCTGCTGATGCTGCCGACGCTTTAGCTCAAGCTATTTGTCATGCTCTTCGTCCTTCTGGTGCTTTACAAGGTGGCGAGCGCGAGCAGCATCTAACTGCTGCGCAGAAACAGTGGGCTTTAGCTCAAGCTCAGGCGCGTAAATCTTCTTCTGTCGTTCGAGGCATGTAGGATATTAATAGAACAGATGTTCTATTATAATTGTATTTGACTTTATGTGCTTTAAGCTATGAGTTTTTGTTAAGTGGGAGTGAGTTTATGATTGGAATGCTTGTTGGACAAGTTGCGTCAATTGATGCTCGTTCTGCTCTTATTGTTGTTTCTGGAGTTGGCTATGAGACTTATATGCCTTCTCAAGATTTGTCTTCTTTGCATGAAGGCCAGGAAGTTCGCGTTTATACGTCGCTTCAAGTTTCGCAAGATGCTTTAACTCTTTATGGTTTTACAACTCAAGCTGCTAAACGAATGTTTTTGCAAGTGCAAAAAGTTAGTGGAATTGGTCCTAAAGTTGCTCTTTCTATGCTTTCAACTTTGAATGTTGATCGTCTTTTACAAGCTATTTCTGAGGGAGATGTAACTTCTCTTTCTTCTGCTCCTGGTTTAGGGAAAAAGGGTGCGCAGAAGATTATTTTGGAATTGAAGGGTTCTCTTGATTCTTCAATACTGGCAGATAGTTCTAATGATTCTACTCAATCTAATAAGCAGATTGTTGATTCTAGCGTGCAATGCGTAATAGAGGGTCTTGTTTCATTGGGTTGGAGACAAGTTGACGCTCAAAGAGCAGTTGAGCAAGTTTGTGCAGAGAATAATATTTCAATTCCTATATCTGATGCAGATTTGCCTAATGTTTTACGAATGGCATTAGCTTCACTTGATAGGGGTAGGTAATCATGTTTGTAAAGAATCTAGTATTGGGGGAGTTGAAGTGAGTGAAGAGTATACTTCTGCGCTAAATACTGGTGTTGCTGAAGAATCCTTACGCATGGTTTCTTCAACGCCTTTAGGAAATGAGCAACTCAGTGATGAGGAACTTCGTCCTCGCGCATTAGAAGGTTTTATTGGTCAACCAGTTTTAAAAGCGCAATTGCAACTGTTTTTAGATGCTGCTAAAAAGCGTGATATTGCGCCTGACCATATGTTATTGGCTGGCCCTCCTGGATTGGGAAAAACTACATTAGCAATGATTGTTGCTAATGAATTGCAAGTTCCTATTCGAATTACTTCAGGTCCTGCTATCCAGCATGCTGGAGATTTAGCTTCTATACTAAGCGCGCTTGACGCAGGTGAGGTGTTGTTTATTGACGAAATCCATCGTTTGCCTCGTGCTGCAGAAGAGTTGCTTTATATTGCTATGGAAGATTTTCGCGTTGACGTTATGGTCGGCAAAGGTCCTGGTGCCTCATCAATACCGCTAACTCTTCCTCGTTTTACTGTAGTTGGAGCTACCACTAGGGAAGGAATGTTGCCTTCTCCATTGCGCGCTCGTTTTGGTTTTACTGCTCACCTTGATTTTTATCCTCACGAAGAGCTTGAAAAACTTATTGAGCGATCTGCTAAAGTCTTAGGAATTCGCCTTATAGATCAAGCTGCTAAAGAGCTATCGTTACGCTCTCGTGGCACTCCTCGTATAGCGAATCGCTTGTTGAGACGTGTCAGAGATTGGGCTATTGTGCATGATTTGTCAGAAGTAAATCATGAAGCTGTTGTTGAAGCGTTAGCTTTATACCAGATTGATACACAAGGTCTTGATCGACTTGATATTGCAGTTTTGAAGGCTATGGTTTGTCAGTTTAACGGTGGACCGGTTGGTCTTAATAATCTAGCTGCAATGGTTGGTGAAGAAGCTGAAACTGTTGAAACAGTATGTGAACCATATCTAGTGCGTGAAGGATTCTTAATTCGCACTCCTAAAGGTCGTGTTGCAACTAGTAAAGCTTGGAAACATTTGGGCTTTAAAGAGCCTAGTAATGTCAGTGAGCTAGCCTAAAATAATTAAATTGGACGGCATTTCGACCGTCTTAGGGTTGGATACTTAAGGAGTTTACTTTGCCTCAATTTTTCCAGCAGTATGGCATGCTTATTATTCTCGTTGTAGCAATGGTTTGCATGATGATGTTCCAGACTCGCAATGCTAAGAAGCGTCAAGCTGAAATGCGTTCCTTCCATGAATCTTTGGAACCAGGTACTGAAATTATTACAATCGGCGGCATTATCGGCAAGATTGTAAGCGTAGATACTCAATATGAAGAGATTGTTATCGATTCAGAAGGTAGCTTGATGCGAGTATCTTTCCGCGCTGTGAACAGATTGTATGTGCGTCCAGCATTTATTAGCGATGAAGAAGCAGAAGAAGCTGCACAAGCTGAAGAAGCTAAGCAAGATGATGCAAATAAATCTGTAAACGAAGATAACGAGCCAGTATCAGAATCTGCAGCTTCTGAAAAGTAATAACTTTTATCTCATAAATTTATAATTTAATACTTAAGTCGTGATGTGTGAGTCAGCACATGTCTCACGCATCACGCGAATATGTGACATTCTTTCCATATTCCAATAACAAGTCTTGTGAAGAAAAGAACGTTAGGATTATGACAGCAACGGATATTACAGTGAAAACGTTGAAAACAGTAAGCAACGATGATGCCGCTTATCTTGCTTCTTTGATTCGTACCGTTCCAGGATTCCCCAATCCTAGTATTATATTCCGTGATTTTCTTCCTATATTTTCAAATGCGCGCTCTTCGCGAATTCTTATTGATTCTTTGATTGATGCCTTGCCTGTGCCAGCTGATTCAATTGATTTGATTGCTGGGCTTGAAGCTCGAGGCTTTCTTTTTGGACCATTATTGGCATCTCGGTTAGGCAAAGGTTTTCTTGCTATTCGTAAAGCTGGTAAGCTACCTCCTCCAGTTATTACTGAGTCATACATGCTTGAGTATGGTCAGGCAAGTATTGAAATTGAAAGCGACGCTATTAAGCCAGGTCAACGTGTGCTTATTGTTGACGATCTTATTGCAACTGGAGGCACTGCAAAAGCTGCTGCAAATATTGTCAAGCGCGCTCAAGGAATAGTTGCAGGTTTTAGTTTTGTTATTGAACTTACTGGTATTAGTGGAATGAGTGAATTATGCGATTATCCTTGCAGCAGTTTAATTACTATGCCAGCTTAAAAGTTTATTATTATCGCTTATTATTAAAGTAATATCCTATTTAAAACAATATATTGGTTTTGCACCTAAAAGAATTGAAAGGAAAAGGCATGGTTGAAAAGCTTAAGTCATCCTTAATAAACATGTCTAAAGGTGTAATAACTCCTGTTATTGTTATTCTTATTTTTTCTCTTACGATAGGTCTTTTCTTATCTCTCACACTTCTTGTGGTTTCTATCGAAGAAGGAACAGGTAATCTTTCTGAATCTGCAATGTCTATGACTTGGGCTGTGTTTATGTTTGCTCAAGGCGTGGGTCTTACTTTTGGAAATTGCATTCTTACGATTATTCCTTTAGGCCTTACTTTTCTACTTATTTCAACGCTTGTATGCTTAATTCGTCGTATTAAAGGTGGGAATATAGCATATTTTACTGGGCTTGTAGTCTGGGCTGCTATTAATGCGATACTTTCTCAAAATACGCATGTTACTTTACTTGATTCTACTTTTATTGTTGCTTGTAAATCTTCTTGTGTTTATTTAATTTCGTTACTTATAGCGGTTTTTCCAAGCAGCTCACTGTTTGTATCTGCTAAGCAGCGTTATAAGCAAATATGTCCTGAGTATATTCAAAAAAATATTCGTATTACTAAGCGAACTGCGGTAATTTTGTTCGGTTTATATGCTTTTGTTGCACTAATAACTGTTGTGGTTTGGGCTTGTACAAATTTTGGTTATGTTAATTCATATTTCAATAAATTAGGCATGCAAAATGGTTCGCGTATTCTTACAACTATTGCTTGCTTAGTTTGGTTGCCTAATGTTGCTATTTGGGCATTATCTTGGATTTGTGGATCTGGATTTAATATTGGATCTGTTGCACAATTTACTTTAACAGTTTCTCAACGTAAATCTTTGCCGCCTATTCCGGTTTTTGGAATATTTCCTGATGCTGTTATTGACGTTGTGCATCGCACTGTTTTTTACTCTATAGTTCCAACTTTATGCTTTATTGTAATGCTTGTAGCTTTATTGCATAAAAGCGGCTGTGGCTTGCGCATAAAAAATATTATTGATAAAACTGAGCGTGAGTCTTTTATGTTGAACGCTATAGAAGCTGCAACTGATAGTGTTGGCGTATCCGCTTTAATTACAATTATGTGGACTGTTGTTTTTTCAATAGCAAATGGTTCATTAGGGGAATGTCGACTTTCTTATATTGGAGTTGACATTATTGAAAGTACTAGAGCTGTTGGTCATCTTACTCTATACGCTTCTGCTGTAGCATTGGTTATTTCAATTTTTAGTATTCTACTTATTTGTGGTGCGAGATATTGCTTAAATCTTATTGCTGCTAGTAAGTCGAATAAACCTGTAAAATTTGCAGAATTAATCGAAAATAAGGCTAGTAATAAAAATAATCAACCTTTGCCTTTGAAAAAAGCCGCTCCTAGGACGGTTTCATCGAAGGCTAAAAGAAAATAATTCCTCACTACTATTTTGGGAAGGAAGGCCGCCGTGCAACAGACACAGAGCAAAGAATCAAACGCAAATGTGCTGATAACCACAGGTGAAAAGCAAATTCGTAGAGTTCTTGTTTCAGTTTTTCATAAAGAAGGACTTGAAATATTAGCTGAAGCATTTAGAAAGGCTGATACTGAAGTAGTTTCAACCGGCTCTACTGCTGCTAAATTGGCGGAACTTGGCGTTCGTGTTACTGAAGTTTCTGACGTTACTGGTTTCCCAGAAAGTCTTGATGGAAGGGTGAAGACTTTAGATCCGCATATTCACGCTGGAATTCTTGCAGATATGAGTAATGCTGATCATGTAAAGCAACTTGAAAAGCTAAACATAAAGCCGTTTGATGCTGTAGTAGTTAATTTGTATCCGTTCGTAGACACTGTAATGAGCGGTGCTGATAGTGACGCAATTATTGAAAAAATTGATATTGGTGGACCTTCTATGATTCGTGCTGCAGCAAAGAATCATAAGTCTGTTGCCGTTATTACAGATCCTGCAGATTACCAGCTTTTAGCTAATAGAATCGTTTCAGGTGAAGGCTTTAATTTGCAAGAGCGCGAATATTTGGCTGGTAAAGCATTTGCTCATACAGCAGCTTACGATGCTTCTATATCTGAGTGGACAAGTAAAGCATGGCAGAAGCCTGAAAGTTTGAACACAAATGATGAAGAAGATAGTAAAAATGCTGAATCTGTAAAGCTTCCTGCAAACTACACGCGCACTTGGAGCTTAGAGCATACGCTTCGATATGGCGAGAACCCTCATCAGCAAGCAGGATTGTATTTAGATCCTCTGCATAAGGGCGGTTTAGCTCAAGCTGAGCTTCTTGGCGGAAAACCTATGAGCTACAACAATTATGTGGATGCGGATGCTGCTTGGCGTGCGGTTTGGGATTTTGCTCCACAAATTGCAGTTGCTGTTTGCAAGCATAATAATCCATGCGGTTTAGCTATTGGAACTAATGCAGCTGAAGCTCACAAGAAAGCTCACGCTTGCGATCCTGTAAGTGCTTACGGTGGTGTGATTGCTTCAAATACTACAGTCACTTTAGAAATGGCAGAAAGTGTGCGTCCAATTTTCACAGAGGTTATTGTGGCTCCAGACTATGAGCCTGAAGCTTTGGAATTGCTTCGCACTAAAAAAAAGAACCTCCGCATTTTGAAGGTTGCAACTCCGCCAGTTTTAGGTTTGCAAGTTCATCCTATTGACGGCGGTGCTTTAGTTCAGTCTGCAGATAAGATTGATGCAGTTGGTGATAATCCTGAAAACTGGACGCTTGTTTCTGGAGATCCTGCTGATGCTGATACTTTGCGCGATTTGCAATTTGCCTGGCGTTCGCTTCGTTGTGTAAAGTCTAACGCAATTCTACTTGCGCATGATAATGCTACTGTTGGCATTGGTATGGGGCAGGTTAATCGCGTGGATTCGTGCCATTTGGCTGTTGAACGTGCGAATACTTTGGCTGATGGTGCTGAACGTGCTCGTGGAGCTGTTGCGGCTTCGGATGCTTTCTTCCCATTCGCTGACGGTCCGCAAATTTTGATTGAAGCTGGCGTTCGCGCAATCGTGCAGCCTGGTGGCTCTATTCGCGACGAAGAAGTGTTCGAAGCTGCGCGCAAATCTGGTGTAACGATGTACACTACCGGTACTCGTCACTTCTTCCACTAAAATTGCTTTAGCTAAGATTCATAGACAAATAAATTAATCAATATTATGGATGCAGCGTTTGTGTACTTCAAGCGCTGCATCTTTGTGTTAGTACCTAAAACAACTCATGTTTTCTTATCGCGGAGCAGGTATGATACAAGTATGACAGATAGTGAGCATCAGACTAGAAGCACTAAAACGGAACATCCGTACGTGTCGGAAAAACGTGAGGGTAAACCTTATGCTGAATGGATTGTAGCAATTATTATTGGACTTTGCGCATTATTGGCATTTATAGGATATGTAAAAGCCGCCACAGTTGTTATTTCTGTGACGGCTGTACTTCTAGGAGTTATGCGCTTAATTATGCGTCAGCGTAGCCCTTGGAAAGTTCGCTCAGTTGGCTTTGATTCTTTCATCAGTATTACGCTCGGCATAGGTTTGCTTATAACATACGCTTCAATTATATTTTTGCTATAATTTTATTCTTAAAGATTGTTCGCAACGTTATTGTCAGATACGTTTTGAACGTATTCATAGCTCATATCTGGTGCTACAGGAGCATCTGCTTTTGTGTCTGCAAAGTTTTGTATTGGTGCAGGATTTGTTTCATTTGATACAGCAGGTTTTTGTGCTGAGTTTGAAAGAAGCTTTGTTAATAGCAAAACTAGGCTAACAAGCGCTGCAGCAAAAATTGGAGCAATCCAGAATACCCACAATTGACTTAGTGGTTTAACTTCCAAATCATGAGAGTTTGCGAATAATGCAATGCCGGTAGAACGAGCAGGATTCAAACCAGCTCCTGTAATTTGATATGTAATGAAAGCACCAGCTGCGTATGCAATACCGATGTGTGTTGCATAACCGCATTTAGTATTACCTTCATGGTCTGTGCTGCGCAATGCAGTGGCAACAATCAAAATAACAGCAATAACTTCAACTAATAACGCAGATACTATTCCGAAAGACAAGTTTATTTCTTTTAGTTGACGTGCAGAAAGAGATGCCTTTTCGAATCCGTTTACTATTGAAACAAACCAATACTTTTTGTCAAAACCTGAGCCTTGGCCAACTTGTGATGGATTAATGCTTGAATTCTGCTGAGGAATAATAAGAATAAACAATCCTGCAGCTGCAATAGCACCAAGAACTTGGGCAACAATGTAGCATAATCCTGCAGTGTATGAAGTGCGTCCAGTAAGCATCGAAGCAACTGTTACTGCAGGGTTAAGATGGCCTCCAGAAACTTTAGATGCAATATATGTCGCTGCAGCATAAGCGATACCAGTGCCGGCGGCAATCATTAAAACATTGATTCCGTACATTACAGTAGTAAGAGAATAAAAAGTGTAAACAACGAACATCGCTAAAGCTGTAGCAATAAATTCAGTACCAATACGAACAATAAGTGGCGCAGCAGTTTTAGTTGTGCTGCACGGTGTATCTGTAGTTTTAATCATAACTTTCCTTAATTTTAGTTGTGCCGCTTTGTTAATGATTGCAACACAATGAAACCTAGGCTATACTATCACGGCTATGCCATACGGTAACATAGGAAGACGTGGTGTTTTTTGATTTATTGCAAATTTAATAAATTGCCACATAAATTAGTAAGTTAATGAGTAATGAATTGCTTATACTGCGTATTCTTAAGTAAATTCTGGCGCAAGTATGTATGTAATTCTTTAGGTCACGTTGGGAGAACGATGCCAAACGCATATTCCCGCGCCAATCAGGCGCATTCAGATGACAACAACGCCATTCGACTGCAAAAGCTGCTTGCTGAAGCGGGATTTGGTTCAAGACGCAAGTGTGAAGAGATTATTCTTGACGGGCGTGTTGAAGTAGACGACGAATTGGTTACAACACTTGGTACTCGAGTAGATCCAAAACGTCAAAAAGTGCGCGTTGATGGATCTCGCGTAAAGTTCAACACAAAGCTAGTAACGCTCGCATTGCATAAGCCTAAGCGAGTTCTTAGCGCAATGGACGATCCAAAAGGTCGCTTTACTTTAAGAGATATTGTTGGAGACAAGTACGAGCGAATTTTCCACATGGGACGCTTGGATTACGATTCTGAAGGTCTTATTTTAATGACCAACGATGGCGAGCTAAGCCAGCACGTAATGCACCCAAAGTATGAGGTTGAGAAAACTTATATTGCAACTGTTGAAGGCAAAATCAACGGTATGGTTTGCCGCCGCTTGGTTTCGCAAGGCGTGAATCTTGAAGATGGTTGGATTAAGCTCGACCGTTGCGCAATAATCGACCAGAATCACGACACAACCATGGTAAAAATTGTGTTGCATTCTGGCAAAAATCGTATTGTTCGCAGGATTTTTGGAGCCGTTGGTTTCCCTGTAAAGCGTCTTGTTCGTACGCAAATTGGCCCTATTAAATTGGGCGACTTAAAAGCTGGATCGTATCGCGTGCTTTCTCAAACAGAAGTGCGTTCGCTTTCTAAGGAGGTTGGCCTGTGATTTGTGTAGCAATTGATGGACCAGCAGGAGTAGGTAAGTCTTCTACTTCTCGTGCTTTAGCACAATACTACGGTTTTGCGTATTTAGATACGGGTGCAATGTATAGAGCTGCTGCTTGGTGGTGCTTGAAACAAGGTATTGATTTAAGCACGAAGCTTGAATTGGATGAAGAAGGAAATCCTGTAAATCCAGCGGATACTGAACGTTTTAATCAAATTATTGAAGCTGTTGGAGCCTTATTTACTGAAAGTGACGCTGACTTTAGTGTTGATCCTAAGAATCCTGTAGTGACTGTCGAAGGTGAGGATATTAGCGAAGAATTGCGTTCCAGCGAAGTTTCTTCGCATGTGTCTACTGTATCTTCGATTCCTGCAGTTCGCCGTATGCTTATTGCTGCTCAGCGAGCGTATATTGCTTCAGAGTCAGATGAAGATTCTTTCTCAGGCGGAGAGGGAATAGTTGCAGAAGGACGCGATATTACTACTGTTGTTGCTCCTAATGCTCAAGTTCGAGTGCTTCTTACTGCACGCGAAGAAGTGCGTCAAGCTCGCAGAAACAAGCAGAATATTGCGCAAGAAAATTTGCAAAATAATGAATCTAAAAATAATGAATCTGAAGAAGACGATATTCACGCTCGTGACGCTAAAGATGCTAAAGTTACGCATTTTCTTCAAGCAGCAGACGGTGTTACAACGCTAGATAATTCTGATTTGACTTTTGAGCAGACTCTCGATGCTCTTGTTGAAATGGTTGACGCTGCTATCGAGCAAGATGAGTACGACCGCTATGCTGCTAATCTTGAAGGCTACGATCTTGACGATGAAGACCGTGCGCTTCTTCGAGGCGACGAAGTAAGTCAAGACGATGCAAAAGACTCTAAAGCTGTTGGAGTAATCGCCATTATAGGTCGACCAAACGTTGGAAAATCAACGCTTGTCAATCGTATTTTGGGCCATCGTGTAGCTGTTGTAGAAGATACTCCAGGTGTTACGAGAGATCGCGTAAGCTACGACGCTGAGTGGGCTGGAACTAACTTTAAGCTGGTTGACACTGGCGGCTGGGAAGCAGATGTTGAAGGCATTGATTCTTCTATTGCTCAACAAGCGCAAATAGCAGTGCGTTTAAGCGACGCTGTGATTTTCCTAGTAGATGGTCAAGTTGGTTTAACAGCTACAGACGAGCGTATTGTTTCAATGCTTCGTGCTGCAGGTAAGCCTATTACTCTGGCAGTTAACAAGGTTGACGATGCTAGAAGCGAGTATTTGACTGCAGAGTTTTGGAAGCTCGGAATGGGTGAGCCTTACGGAATTTCTGCAATGCACGGCAGAGGCGTTGGAGATTTGCTTGATGCAGCTCTCAATTCTTTGAAGAAAGCGAATAAAACTTCAGGATTCTTAACTCCAGAAGGACTTCGCAGAGTTGCTTTAGTAGGTCGTCCAAACGTTGGTAAGTCTTCGCTTTTGAATCATTTAGCTCATGAAGAGCGATCTGTTGTAAACGATTTGGCTGGAACTACTCGTGACCCTGTTGATGAGGTTGTGCGAGTTGACGGCGAGGATTGGCTGTTTATTGACACTGCTGGTATTAAGCGCAGGCAGCACAAGCTTACGGGTGCTGAATACTATTCTTCACTTCGTACGCAAGCTGCGATTGAACGCTCGGAACTTGCTTTGATTCTTTTCGATTCTTCCCAGCCTATTGCAGAGCAGGATTTGAAAGTTATGAGCCAGGCTGTGGATGCAGGTCGCGCAATCGTACTTGTGTTTAACAAGTGGGATTTGATGGACGAATTTTCCAGACAGCGCATGGAACGCTTATGGAAAACTGAGTTTGAGCGCGTAACTTGGGCTGAGCGCGTAAATCTTTCTGCAAAAACAGGATGGCATACGAATCGTCTTGCGCGCGCTATGCGAACAGCTTTAGACAGCTGGGATAAGCGCATTCCTACAGGCAAGCTCAACGCTTTCTTAGGGCGTATTCAGTCTGCTCATCCGCATCCTTTGCGAGGCGGAAAGCAAGCGAGAATCTTGTTTGCCACGCAAGCTTCTACGCGCCCACCGCGTTTTGTAATATTTACAACTGGCTTCTTAGAGCACGGATACCGTCGCTTTATTGAGCGATCACTTCGAGAAGAATTTGGATTCGAGGGAACTCCTATTCAAATCTCCGTAAAAGTACGAGATAAGAAGAAGCGCAAATAAAGCGCGATTAAGTCACAAGTAAGTTGGTGTTAAGTAAAGTAGGAGCGTATATGGCTGGTTTGAGCGAGTTAGCTTTCGATTTGCATCATGCTAGCGAAGATGAGATTTTTCAAGCATTTGTTGATTGGGTTAAAGATAACAAACATGTAGATTTGTGGCCGCATCAAGAAGAATCCATCATGGATTTGCTTGCAGGAGACCACGTTATTTTAAACACTCCAACAGGTTCTGGAAAATCTCTAGTAGCACTCGGCATGCATTTCACAGCACTCGCCACCGGCAGACGCTCCTACTATACTGCGCCAATTAAAGCTCTCGTATCCGAAAAATTCTTCGATTTAGTAGCTATTTTTGGGCGTGACAACGTTGGTATGATTACAGGCGACTCGCATATTAATGCGGATGCTCCAATAATCTGCTGCACGGCGGAAATCTTAGCAAATCAAGCTTTACGTGAAGGCGTAAATGCTGAAGTTGATTGCGTTGCAATGGACGAATTCCACTACTATGGTGATCCAGAGCGTGGATGGGCTTGGCAAGTTCCGCTGCTTACACTTCCAAATACGCAATTCTTACTTATGAGTGCAACTCTTGGAGACGTAACGGATATTGCGGAACGCTTAGAAAAATCAACAAAAAGAAACGTCGATATTATTGCAGACGCTCCAAGACCAATCCCACTCGAATATGAGTACACAGATAAGCCACTTGCCACAACTGTAGAACTCTTATTTAACAAGGGTTTAACGCCAATCTACGTAGTTCATTTTTCGCAAGACGCAGCTCTAGAAACAGCTCAAGCGCTAGCTAGTACGGGAGTTTCTAGCAAAGAGCAGCGAGACAAAATTGCTCAAGCGATTAAAGGCACTAAATTTACTACAGGCTTCGGCAAAATTTTGCAAAGGCTACTGCGCACAGGCGTTGGCGTACATCACGCTGGCATGCTTCCGCGCTACCGCAGGCTTGTTGAACAGCTAGCTCAGCAAGGATTGTTGCCCGTTATTTGCGGCACAGACACTCTTGGCGTTGGTATTAACGTGCCAATTCACTCTGTTGTGCTTACAGCGCTAACAAAGTTTGATGGGAATCGTAGTCGCAAGCTTCGCGCTCGCGAGTTTCATCAAATTGCAGGTCGTGCAGGCAGAATGGGGTTTGATACAGAGGGCTTAGTAGTTGCAGAGGCTCCAGAGTTCGAGATTGAAAACGCGCGCGCTGTTGCAAAAGCTGGCAATGACCCTAAGAAGCTTAAAAAAGTTAAGCGTAAGAAGGCTCCAGAGGGCTTTGTTGTTTGGGGCGAACCAACGTTTACTAAGCTTATTGAAAGTGCTCCAGAAACTTTGAATCCTCATATGGTTGTAACGCATTCAATGATTTTGAACGAAGTTACGCAAGGCGGAGACGCTAGAGCACGCGTTGAAAAACTTATTGAAGATAGTGCGCAAAAGCCGCAAGATAAAGAGAAATTGCTTGAGCGTTGCAACGATATTTTCCAAACTCTGCTCGATACTCAAGTTATTGAATCTAAAAAGCGCGCGAACGGTTCTTGCGATTATGAGCTTGATGTTGCAATGCCTGAAGGCTTTGCGCTGGATCAGCCGCTTTCTCCGTTCTTGCTCGCAGCTTTGGAACTTCTTGACCCAGAATCTCAAAGCTATGCGCTTGACGTAATTTCTATGGTTGAAGCAACTTTAGATGACCCTAAGCCTGTTCTTCGCGCGCAGGAGCGTAAGGCTCGCGATGCTGCAATGGCTGGTATGAAGGATGATGGCATTGATTACGAGGAGCGCATGGAACGCTTAGCTGAAGTTAGCTATCCTAAGCCTCTTGAGGATTTGCTAGCTCCTGCTTTTGCGCAATACCGCAAGGACGTGCCGTGGGCAAACGACTACTGGCTAAAGCCTAAATCTGTGCTTCGAGACATGGTTGAAACCGTCTCTGATTTTACTGGATACATTTCTCGTTATGGCATTGCTAGAAGTGAGGGAACGCTTCTTCGCTACCTTTCGGACGCTTACCGTTCGCTCGCTCGCACTGTGCCAGAAGACATGCTTAACGAAGAATTGCGTGATATTATTTCGTGGCTTCGTCTTGTTGTGCGCTCTATTGATTCTAGTCTTGTTGACGAGTGGGAGAGTGCAGGAGGTTCGGACGCTGAAGCTAATGCTGTAACTACGGCTGCGCCTGGAACTTCTGAGTCTGTGGTTGAGGATCGTCGTGGACTTATTGTGTTGATTAGGAATGCAATGTTCCGACGTGTGCAACTTATGGATTTGGAAGATGCGGATACTTTAGGAGAGCTTGACAAAGCTTGGGGTTATGGCGTTCACGAGTGGAATGATGTGCTTGACGACTATTACGATGAGCACGAGTATGTTGGAATAGATGCTAAGGCTCGAAGTGGCGACTTGTTTATTTTGGATGATTCGCTTGAGAAAAGTGAACATTCGTGGAAAGTTCGGCAGATTATTGACGATTCAGATGGGGATCATAATTGGGCTATTACTGGCGTTGTCGATTTAGATACAACTCAAGACGAAGGTGAAGTTGTGTTCTTTGATTACCAAGTTTCGCACGTGTGATTTTTAAAAATGTGTTAACAGAATACGAAATGCAAGACGCAAAATGCAATCGAACGTTTGTTCTATATGTAGTGTAAGCTGGTATTTATGGAGCAGGATTTATTTGCAGCAAGTAGCGCGCCGAGTGATGTAACTCGTCCGTTGGCAGTGCGTATGCGCCCGAGCAGTATTGAAGACGTGCTAGGGCAGTCGCATGCTCTAAAAGAAGGTTCTCCTTTGCGCAGGCTTGCAAATCCGCAATCTAAAGGTTCTCTTACTGCTCCAAGTTCTGTTGTGTTGTTTGGTCCTCCGGGAGTTGGCAAAACTACGCTCGCTTATATTGTTGCTCGTCAGTCTGGTCGCGTGTTTGAAGAGCTTTCTGCTGTAACTTCTGGAGTTAAAGACGTTCGAGCGGTACTTGATCGCGCGCATGAGCGTTTAGTTAGTAATGGTCAAGAAACAGTTTTATTTATTGACGAAGTTCACCGTTTTTCTAAATCTCAACAAGATGCTTTGCTTCCAAGCGTTGAAAATCGCGACGTAACTTTTATTGGTGCTACTACTGAAAACCCGAGCTTTTCAATCATTAAGCCGCTACTTAGCAGATCAATAGTTGTTAAACTTGAGTCACTTAGCGTTGAAGATTTACACACTCTTATAGAACGTGCACTAACTAGCGAAAATGGTCTTAATAATCAGCTTAAAATCGACGATGACGCTATTGATTCTATTATTCGCTTAAGTGGGGGAGATACTCGCAAAACTCTCACTATTTTAGAGGCGGCTGCAGGGGCAGTAACAGGAGATGTTGCGTTACAGCATGGCAAAAAGAAACCTGTTATTACTGCCGATGTTGTTTCTAACGTAATGGACACTACCACAGTTCGCTATGACAAAGACGGCGACGATCATTACGATGTGATTTCTGCTTTTATTAAGTCGATGCGCGGAAGTGATGTTGACGCGTCCTTGCATTACTTAGCGCGAATGCTTAGAGCTGGGGAAGACCCGCGTTTTATTGCCAGACGAATTATGATTGCTGCTGCAGAAGAAGTTGGCATGGCAGCTCCGCAAATTTTGCAAGTAACTGTTGCTGCAGCTCAAGCTGTTGCTTTAATAGGAATGCCGGAAGCACGCATTATTCTTTCGGAAGCTGTAATTGCTGTAGCAACCGCTCCTAAATCAAACGCAAGCTATAATGCTATTAATCAGGCTTTGCAAGATGTTGATGCTGGAAATATTGGTCAAGTGCCTCTTCATTTGCGAAACGCCCCGACTGCTTTGATGAAAAGTTGGGGAAACCATGATGGGTACAAGTATGCTCACGATTATCCGGGTGCTGTGGCATCGCAACAGTATATGCCAGATGAGCTAGTTGGTCGCGAATACTATCAGCCGTCGAATCGTGGCTACGAGCATGAGCTTACTCAACGCTTATCTCAAATCCGTGCCATTCTTCACAATTCTGAAAATAAAAATAATAAAACTAATTCGTAAATGTTTTATTTATTTATTCACGCACAAGCATAATGTGTTCAACGCTGTCTAATGGGGATACGCGGAACAAAACAAAACGATTGCCGATTACTTGCACGACTTCGGCACCGAGCTTTTGAGCAAGTGCATCAGCAGCTTCTTTGGCGCTTAATCCGGAACCATCTTGCACAGCACACTTCATGAGCTCGTGGTACTGCATGGTTTCGTCTGCTTGCTTCACAGCTGCATCAGTAATATCGTTCTTGCCAACGTATAAAAGTGGGCTAAGCGTATTAGCGAGCGCGCGAAGTTGCTTAATCTGCTTCTTTGTCAATGCCATAAGGAGTCCTTTCAAATGCAAGTTTTATAACGCAAATATTACATAAATTACATAGTGCTTAACGGATTATACAGTATATTGCGCATTGTTGCATGTGATAATACAAATTTATTTATTGCGCATTTATTCCGTAGTTATTCCGTATTTATTGCGCTTGCTGCAAAAGGTGAAATATTTTCAAAATTTTTTATTACAAAGGTAGCATTTTGCACACAATAATCGCGCTTACAACACAAAGAGTAACTACTAATAGCAGTACATCTTTTATACGCATTTTCCATGAGTGCAAGTGAGTTCTTTCAGCTCCAGGCGTGTAACAGCGTGCATCTAATGCGAGCGCAAGAATGTCAGCATGGCGAATTACTCCTGCAAAACCTGGCACAATTAAAGCTGTTATAGCGTGTACTCGTTGTTTAAAAGAACCATCGCGAATGCTACTTCCGCGAGCGATTTGCGCTAGTGCCACAGAGTGCGCTTCTGCGCTAAGCGTTGGTAAGAATCGTAGCGCTAGGCTCATAATAAGTGCTATTTCTTGCGTTGGTATTCCAATATGTCGAAGTGGTGATAGTAATCGTGTGCAAGATTCGTTAAGCGTTGTTTGGCTCATTGTTAGTACTAGAACTGCTCCAATGATAATAACAAGCGAGAATCGTGTTGCAAAAAGTATTGCATAGTTAATTCCATCGGTTGTAATAGGAATAGTTGCAATATTTGCTAGCACTGTGCCGGTTCGCACTGCGAGAATATTAAGTAGTCCGGAGAAAACAAATATTGCAATAATCATGTGCAGCGAAGCAATAAGTTTAACGAATGGTATTTTTGCAGCAACAGTTAGAGTAAATGTTACAAAAGCAAGAATAGCTAACTGTATGTAGTTAGTAATACTAAAAGCACTTAGCATAAGAATAAAGCATGATAGAAGCGTTGCGCGTGGGTCAAAAGATTGAAGTAACGAAGTTGTTTTTGCTTTTGTGGAACTTTCTTTGTTTTTGGTATTTTCAATATTTTTTGCTGTGCTGCATTCTTTATTGCTTGCTTTATTCCTTGTTTTTAATGTTACTAGTCTTGCGCCTAAATTTTCTGCTTCTTGAAGATTATGCGTAATAAGTATTATGGTTACGCCTTGATTATGTAGCATTCCAAGAATTTTTCGGATACGTAACGCAGCTTCAAAATCTAATCCAGCTGTTGGCTCATCCAGTACGAGTACGCGTGGCTTGCAAGCTAAAACGCCAGCTATTGCAACAAGACGCTGCTGACCTCCAGAAAGCGCAAAAGGTGATTTTTCAGCCAAATTCTCAAGGTTCAGTAAGCGTAGTGTTTCATCCACACGTTCTTTAAGAGCACTGTCTTTTAGCCCAAAATTTTTTGGCCCATAAGCGACATCGTTCCGTACTGTATCAGCAAAAAGCTGTTGTTCTGGCAGTTGCATAACGTAGCCAATTGTTTGATGTAGTTTTTGTCGTATTATTCTAGATGTTTTACCTTTAACAGATATGCCATGTACTGTTATATTTCCTGAATTGGCTTCTAACAATCCACACATTGTTTTAGCAAGAGTTGATTTACCGCAGCCGTTTTCGCCCATTATTGCAACTGTTTCGCCGCTTTTAACAGTTAGTGAATAATCGTCAATAACAGCTGGAGAAGTTTTATCATATTGAACAGTTAGTCCGGAAATTTCTACAGCGATATCTGACTTATTTTCTTTGAATCTGCTATCTGTTAAGTTCTTGTTCTCGCTAATTTTAGTTACATGATTATTTGCTGATTCAATATTAGAAAAGTAAGTTTTTAAACCATTAAAGCTTATTTCTTTCAGGTTACCATTTTCTAGTAAAAGTATGCGATTTGCGCGTTTGCATTCCTCAAAATTATGTGTAATTTGAACGATAGTAGTGCCATTTTTGTGCAAATTATCAAATAAAGCATCAACGTCTTTACGTGCGAACGAGTCGAGCATAGAAGTAGGTTCGTCAAGAACAAGCAGTTTAGAATTCATAGCAATAGCACTTGCTAAAGCTACTCGTTGCTGCTGTCCGCCGCTCATAGTGCTAGGGTCAGCATAACGTTTATCTTCCATATGAACAGTTTTTAAAGCTTCACTGATACGCTTATACATTGCTTTTTGAGGGAATTGCAAATTTTCTAGTCCAAAAGCAACATCTTCTTCAGTAATTGTGGTAATAATCTGGTCTTCAGGACTTTGGAAAAGTGCACCAATATATTTTCGTGCATTTTTATATGATTCAGCACAAGCAGTAGTATTTTCAAAAACTTTTTCGCCGCACAATGTAACATAACCGCTATCTGGAGCTGTTAAACCTGCAATAATTTTTGCTAAGGTTGATTTACCAGAACCGTTTAATCCCACAATTGCCACGCGTTCGCCAGGATTAATTGTAAGACTTAAATTATTAAGCGTCCAAGTTTTTCCATCATCGTAGCTAAAGCAAATATTTCGCAACACTACTTGCGAATTGTTTTCAATCATGTGCTTCTTAGCTTCGTTCATGCTATTACTTGTGCTGATATTATGCATAACTATTCCGTTTGGGATAATTATTTATTTTCGTGTAGCAGGTTAGAAATTGGTTTGTAAATAAGCATAGTTACTACTACGTGCAAAGCAAGTTTAATAATATTAAATGGCAGTAATGCTGGAAGAATAAGAGCCGCAACCTGCGAAACAGTTATGTGAGCGTAAAGAGGAGTAATAACAAGATTTCCACCTATTGCAAGAGCAATAGCAACAATCGAGCCTGCCAAAAGTGCAATGATTGCGCCTTTTTTGGTATGCATTTTTTTGTATACGATTGCTGCTGTAACGCTAGCTCCTAAAGATACTAGCACTGCCATAACTGTGCCGAGTGGATTGGTAAATAAGTGTGGTGCAAAGCCGAGTATGCTTACGATTGCTGCAGCTGCAGGACCATACGCGAATCCTGCTACGAGACACACGATTCCAGAAGGATCGTATTTAAGATAGCTGAGGTCTGGAATAAGCGGGAATTCTATGAAACTTACCGCCATTGAAAGCGCCACGAATAGAGCGTATTTTGCTATTTTTTCACTAGACCAGTTAGAATTCTTTGCATAAGTTTGGTGATTATTTGTATTAGAAATGCCCATGATGGGTCTCCGTTTCTTTCATCCGGACTGTAACCGTTGGCTTCGGAATTTAACCGAATCAGCAGCTTGTAAGCTGCTCGCGGGCTTCAAAAACGCATGAAACACGTATTTTGTTACCGCCAGTAAGGATTTTCACCTTCCCTGAAACTAACTATTCTTTTGTATCTCATGCTAAGAACATTGTTGTGATAATTGTGTGGCGAGGGTAGGTGCGAGAATACAAGTATGAGCAATACGAGTGCATCAAAAAAAATTAGTACTAATAACGCAACTAGCATTGATAAATTAGCTATTGTTGTTGTCACTTATAAGCGTCAAGAGCTTTTGGAGAATTTATTCCATTCGTTTGAATGTTTAAAAGAATGCCCTTGGCGTATTGTCGTTGTTGACAATGAGTGCAGTGACAAAACCGGCGAAATGGTTGCTCGTCTTGAAGCTTCTTTAACTAATCGTTGGGGTAAAGCTCAAAAAGATTGTGAAGGCAATGAACTTCATGTTGTGTATGCTCCGCAAGATGAAAATCTTGGTGGTGCTGGCGGTTTTAGTGCTGGTGTTAAAAAAGCTTATGAACTTGGAGCTAAGTGGTTCTGGGTTATGGATGACGATGTTGAAACAGTGCCTGAATCTATTGAGCGTCTTGCTCCTTGGACTAAGCGTCACGCTGTTGTTCAAGGAAGTCGTTTAGATTACGACGGCGGTAATTTCTACTGGCAGTATGATTTTTTGGTTCCGCTTGGTATTCCAAATCCTATTGCTCCTGCTGCTTTCGGCAGAGCTGGATACAAAGTTATGAATACGATGTGTTTTGAGGGCGGCTTGATTCGTCGAGATATAGTTGAAAAAATCGGCTTCCCGGATTCGCGCTACTTTATTTACTGGGATGATACTACTTACGGGTATCTTGCGAGTAAGGTTACGAACCCTATTGTTGTTCCGGATATTATTCTTCGTCGCACTCGTGATATTCCTAATTGGGATATTGCAGGAGTGCGTCAGCTAAATTCAACATCGGACATGAATCGTTATCATATTATGCGAAATAGAGGCTTTATGGCTCGCTACTTTATGGTTTATGGTGATTTTCGTCCGTTTATGTTTGCGCTTGGAACTGCTTTAACAGCTGCTAAAGAGATTATTCGTTTGATTGCTGTCGATCGTGAGCATATTATTTCGGGTATTGGTAAATTGTTTACCGGTTGGATTGATTCTCGAAAAATTTTGCACGATCAAGACTGGAAACCTATGCCTTCGTTGAAGTAGAAGTTAGTAAACAGTAAGCGTGTCGTATCAGATATACGATAGAATACTGGTAATTGTCCATACAGCACACATTCAGAGGGGAGTGTTAGTGAAATGATTGACACTGCACAAGCATTTGGCGTCGATATTGGTGGATCCGGTATTAAGGCTGCTCCAGTAAATTTGGAAAAGGGAGAGTTCGCAGAACCTCGATACAAAATTCTCACTCCTGCGGTTTCTACGCCTCAAGCAGTTGCAGATATTGTTCGTCAGCAGCTTGAACATTTTGAAGTACCTGCAGATGTTCCTGTTGGAATTGCGTTCCCTGCTCCAATTAAGCCTGGTAAGAAGCTTGATTTTATGGCAAATCTTGACCAGTCTTGGATTGGTGTTGATGTTACTGAAGTCTTTAGCGAGGCTTGTGGTCGTCCTGTAACAGTAGTTAACGATGCCGATGCTGCTGGTTTAGCTGAGCAGCGTTTTGGTGCAGCAAAAGACAAGGATGGCTTGGTTATTGCTACTACTCTGGGCACTGGTATTGGCACGGCTTTGATTTACAACGGTGTGCTTATTCCAAACACTGAGCTTGGTCATATTCAGCTTGAAAAAGGTAAAGGCGATGCTGAAAAGTACGCTGCTTCTTCTGTTCGTGAAAAGTTGGATATGGGCTATAAGAAGTGGGCTAAGCGTTTGACTAAGTACTACGGCTTGATGGAAAAGTATTTCAACCCAGATTTGTTTGTTGTCGGTGGTGGTGTTAGCCGCGTAAGCGAAAAGTTCTTGCCGCATATCGATATTAAAACTCCTATTGTTGTTGCAACATTGCATAATGAGGCTGGAATTATTGGTGCAGCTTACTATGCAATGCAAAAAATGCAGCAAAACTAAAAAATAACTAAATATTATTTGTTATCTATTGAGCTGGGTGAGCAGTTTATGCTGCAGCCCAGCTTTTGTTATGCCAAGTGTTAGGGTAGTTTCGTGCGATTTTCTTCTAGAGTAGATGTGAGTGAGCCAAATCCTATTATTTTAGCTCAGCGAAAAGCTATTTTTAATGGCGTAAAGCTTACTAAATTAAACGATTCCAATCCAACGTCTCACGGCTTAGCTCCTCAATGTTTAAGCGGATGTTACACAGCAGACCCTAGAGGTCCTAAGGAAATTCGCGATATTCTTTCAAACTTCATCAATAAGCGAGATAACCGCACTGAAAAGTCTGTTCCACCAAAGCTTAATCCAGATCAGCTTTATGTGCTTTCTTCAACTTCTCAAGCTTACGCATGGCTTATGATGCTTTTATGCGATGCAGGGGATGCTGTTATGGGACCAACTCCTGGATATCCTCTTATAGAGTCTATTGCACGCTTGCAATGCGTGAATGCAATACCGTATCCTTTGCACTATGATGGTTCTTGGACTATTGATATTGCGCGTGTTAGAGAACTTTTAGAAGATGCGTCTTTGCGTATTAAAGCTCTTGTGCTTATTAATCCAAATAATCCTACAGGCTCATATGTTAAGCCTGAAGAACGTGAAATACTATTGCAATTATGTCGTGATAATGGTGTTGCGATTATTGCAGACGAAGTATTTTATGAATATTCGCTTGAATCTTTTGCTGGCAATGCTCGTTTTGCTGGAGAATCTTCTACTTTAGTTTTTGCGCTTGATGGATTCTCCAAAATGCTTGCTGCTCCTCACGCCAAAGTTGGTTGGATTGAAGTTTCAGGTCCTAAAGATGATGTTTATGAAGCACAAAAAAGGCTTGACGTTATAGCGGATGATTTTTTGCCTATTGGTAATACTGTTTCTGAGCGAATACCAGAATTATTGCAATATGCATCTTCTCAAAGCGCTATTGTACGGAATCGTGTTATTAATAATCTGCATACGCTTCGAGAAACATTGGTATCCACGCCTAAATGCTGTGTTAGCGCGTTGCGTGCAGAAGGCGGATGGAATATTTTATTGCGTGTACCATCTTGCATTGACGATGATGTATTAGCTTTGAGATTGATGAAAGATTATAATCTAGTTTCTCAACCTGGATATTATTTCGATATGCCAGTTAATGGGTATTTAGCATTGTCATTATTGCCAGAGCCGCAACAGTTTATTAGCGGATTACATGCGCTTCTTCGAACTGTAGATGCATTGTTAGAAGAATAGTAATTATATAAATAATTATTTAAAACAATGTCATCCAACTTCTAAACGCGAACCATAAGTTTGGATTAAAACGAAGCGTGCTGTCTTCACGTCCTGTAACAAACCAACTGAGTACAGCGATAGCAATAGAAGCAAATAGCAATACTGCTACAAGTAAGCGTATTGTGTAAGCAATAGTTTTTTTATGTAAAGAATTTTCTGATTGCAAGGTGGACGCATACTCTAAAAGCAAGCTAATTCCAATTGCGGCAGCTATAGCAAAAGCCCACGCAAAATCAGCGATATATCTCCATCCGATACCAGCTTTTAAACTGTCGAAAACAATGAGAACAAGCCCAACTATTATAGCTATTACGCTTGTGCGCCAAGCAATATGCGTGTGGCAGCGTTTTTTCATAATAAATACGCATATTATGCCAACTAATGCCAATGGTGAAAGTGTAAACATTCCGCCAATCATAGGCTCTGCGTATTGCCAACGGTCAAATGCGATAGGCTGAATACCAATCCAAGGAAAAGTTGGAATAAAACGCAAAGGTAGCGCAATATAGCTAAAAATAGACGGCAAAATATTTTGTGACGGCAAACGCATAGTCGTCATGTCAGTAATAGTTATTTGATACTCATTGCCAAAATTTAACGGTGAGCCAAAGCGCAAAAGATTATAAACGCCAAATGGAATTGCAGTCATTACGCATGGCAGTATCCAAGCTGCAAAATATTTAAAAGGCTTATGCCATGAAGAAACTTTTTTCCAGTTGCGCAAAATATTTGGTAAATCTTTTTCTATATGCGAATAAATTGCAGGAAGTGCAAAAAGAACAGCTATAGAAAAAGTAGGTCTACATCCTAAATTTAATGCAATAAAGAAAGAACCTAAAACAATATTTAGCAAAGAGTGTGTTTTATTAAAACCTAGGTAGCACCACAATCCAAGAGATGTGAAGAAAAGTGACGCTGCCATAGGTACGGAATAAAATGACGTTCTAAACCACAAATACACTGTATTTGAAGTAATGAAGAATAAAGCAAGAACAATGGATGTCGTTCCTAAAGATACTTTTTTTGAAGTCTGCTCAATAATTCGAATAACCAATAGGGAGCCTGCTATAAGAAAACCAATTAAGAATATTATCGTAGCTACTGTTGTTGGAAGCATAGAGCCTTCTGGAGTCCATAGTCTTGAAATAATGCGATAAGGCAAAAATAGCAATATTGCTGGAAGAACTCCGAAGTAGGAATACCAGTGACCTTTGTAGTATGCGTAATCCCAATACATATGTTGTACTGAGTGGTTTAACAAATTATTTCTAGCCGTAGGATCGTAAGGATTTTGCAAGTGTTCTAATTCATTAGGAACAGGGAGATTTAAATGCACTTGACCTTTTAACAATGCGTCTGCAGTGTGAGCATATTGATCAAAATCATATGCATAATTACCGTTTGTATAAAAATGCATAGGAGTTGCGTTTCGTAAATTCCAAAAAATAGTTATTAAACCAACAGCAATAAATGGAAGAAGAGAAGCAGCAAAGCAGCAACATTGAATAAGACTATGAGTGTTGAGTTTAATTTTCCAAAGCTTGGACCAAGGATTCCAAAGCGTAACAAAAAATGCAAAAATAGCAAGTATTAATACGCGACCCCATGACCATCTAAAAGGCACTCGAACGTTTGCTCTTGAGTCTTCAATATTCAATATTGATCCTATTGGATGTTGCAGCCACACTCTAACAATGCAAGATTTCCCTATTGCTTGTTTTGGAAGTTTAAGCAAAGATGGGTTTAGAGAAGCAGTGTTTGTGCTTTGAGGTTTGCTTAAGTATTTGTTTGCTTCAACTAAAACATTGATGTTTGAAATAAGATTATTATTTTTGCTTTTCTTTTTAATAATCGCAGGCTCTAAGCGAATATAAGGCGAACTTCCGTCGGATGTTACTTCTAAATATGCTTCTGAAGGATCCGTTATAAGAATGCCGCCGGAATCTAAGCGTCTAATTCCAGAACCTATATCGTTGTGCGCAGAAATGCTATCTGTACTTCCTGTAACACTACTCCAAAATGGCAGATTTCCAATAGAACATTCAAATAAGGTTATAAGAATTATTACGATGAATGGTATTCGCAAAAAATGTAGCGCACGTTTTATGCAATGATTGTCAATTTGATTGCTTATACGACTGTTGGCACTATTCGCCGTATTTGGCAAAGTCTTAGACGCGTATGTTGAAATCACTGCTTAACCATTCTATTGCACAATTCAAGTAATTCAGTTCAACATTTTACTCTTCGGCAACTAAATCGAGATATTCGTCATTCCACAAATCTTCGTCGCCATCAGGCATGAGTAGCACTCGCTCAGGTTGTAAGGCTTGAACTGCACCTTCATCGTGTGTAACAAGAACAATTGCTCCCTCATACTTTGCAATAGCTTTAAGTATTTCATCTCGAGATGCTGGGTCTAAGTTGTTAGTAGGTTCGTCTAGTAGTAGCACATTGGCTTTGGAAGTTACTAGTGTTGCAAGTGCTAGACGCGTTTTTTCGCCGCCTGAAAGCACTCTTGCAGGCTTCATTGCGTCGTCGCCGGAAAACAGGAAGCTGCCAAGCATAGAACGTGCTTGCGTGTCATCCAGGTTTGGTGCAACGTGCTGAAGGTTTTCCAAAACTGTAGAATCCAAGTCTAATGTATCGTGTTCCTGTGCAAAATAACCTATTTTGCATCCGTGTCCGTATTGAACTTCACCAGTATCTGCTGTTTCTTCTCCTGCCAAAATGCGTAATGTTGTTGTTTTTCCAGCACCGTTATAGCCTAGAATGACAACGCGTGAACCTTTGTCTATAGCAAGGTTAATTCCAGCGAAAACAATATTAGAACCATACGCTTTGGAAATATCTTTTGCCATAATTGGAGTTTTTCCGCATGCAGCTGGTTCTGGAAAACGAATATCTGCAACTTTTTCTTGTTTTTGAGCTTCACTTGTTTCGCTTAATAAGCGTTCAGCTCTTCGCATCATGTTTTGAGCAGCAACTGCTTTTGTAGCTTTAGCATGCAAGCGAATGCCTTGTTTCATAAGACGTTCAGCTTTCTTTTCTGCAACTTCTCGTTCGCGACGACGTCTTTCTTCGTCTACTACGCGCTGATGCAAGTATGCTTTCCAACCCATTGAGTACATGTCTATTTTTGCAAGTTGAGCATCTAAATGCCATACTTTGTTGACTACTTCGTCTAGTAATTCTGTGGAGTGAGAAATTACTAGGAATCCACCTTCAAATCGTTTAAGATAATTGCGCAACCATATTATTGAGTCTGCGTCTAAGTGGTTTGTAGGCTCATCGAGAATTAATGTGTCTGCGTCAGAAAACAGAATTCTAGCAAGTTCTATGCGGCGACGTTGACCACCTGAAAGTGTGCCTAAAGCTTGTTGCATAACTTCTTGTGGAAGTCCCAGGCTGGTTGCCATCGATATTGCTTCAGATTGCACTGAATAACCGCCTGCTTTTTCAAAATCTTGCATTGCTTTGTCGTAGCGGTTCATAGCTTTAGTCATTATGTCTGGATCTGGATCTGTCATTTCTTTTTCCGCTTTGCGAATACGCAAAACGATAGAAGCAATATCTCGAGCGCTCATAATGCGATCTATAACACTTTGCTCTGGGTCTGCTGCGTGCGTGTCTTGAGGTAAGTAGCCTAAACCTCCACTAACTCTAACCGAGCCTCCTGCTGGCAGCATGTCTCCTGTAATAACGCGAGTAAGCGTAGTTTTGCCTGCGCCGTTTCTGCCGACTAAACCGATCTTATCTCCTTTTGTGACGTGAAAATCGGTAGGATTTAACAGCGTTCGCGCACCAATCTGAATGGTTAAAGCTTGTGCGTCAATAGGCATAATGTCTGTTCCGTTCCCCAAAATTTAGGCTGTTAGTATTTATTACTTATAAAAGTCATAACCAAACTCACTATTATACTGCTTACTGGTAACGAATACAGCATGTGGTTGATAGTCAAATACTTTACTTTTTCGAACACTTGTTCTATAATTTTCTTGTTGGTAATAAAATTGGGTATTGGTTGGGAATATTCAAGTGATTATGGGGAAGTGTGGAGGTAATTGTGTCAAAACAGGCGAATGAACAAAATGACTCGTTGCAAGAATTGCTTGATAATGCTCCTATGAGCGCTAACAGCGGTACTTTTATAGCTGATTTATCTAGTATTCCTTCTGA
The DNA here is from genome assembly GCF_049244215.1 of Gardnerella sp. DNF01159. Lineage (NCBI taxonomy): Bacteria > Bacillati > Actinomycetota > Actinomycetes > Bifidobacteriales > Bifidobacteriaceae > Gardnerella > Gardnerella sp. DNF01159. Next base: position 690,017 of record NZ_CP058387.1, read on the forward strand.
ATGGAAAATAACTATCCAGGGTGCTAGAGAGCATAATCTAAAAAATGTAAGTTTATCGATTCCTAGGAATCGTATGGTTGTTTTTACTGGTCTTTCTGGATCTGGTAAGTCCTCGCTTGCGTTTGATACGCTTTTTGCAGAAGGTCAGCGACGCTATGTTGAGTCGCTTAGTGCTTATGCTCGCCAATTTTTAGGACGTATGGATAAGCCTGATGTTGATTTTATTGAGGGCCTAAGTCCTGCTGTTTCTATTGATCAAAAAACTACGAATCGTAATCCTCGTTCTACTGTTGGAACTATTACAGAAATATATGATTATTTGCGATTATTGTTTGCAAGGATTGGTGTGCCTCACTGTCCTGAATGCGGTCAAATAGTAAGTTCTCAAACTCCTCAGCAAATGACTGATTCATTGCTTGCTATGCCAGAACGTACGAGATTGCAAATTCTTGCTCCAGTAGTTCGTGGTCGTAAAGGAGAATTTAAAGACACGCTTGAGCTTTTGCGCTCAGATGGTTATGCTCGTGCGATTATTGACGGACAAATGCATGAGCTTTCTGAAGATATTACTCTTACTAAACAGAAGAAACATACAATTGAAGTAGTAGTAGATCGTTTAGTTATTAAAGATGGCATTCGTGTTCGATTAACTGATTCGATTGAAACAGCATTAAAACTATCTAAGGGAGTAGTAATTGCTGATTTTGTTGACGAACCAGAAGACTCACAAACGCGTCGTAAATCATTTTCGGAACATCGTGCATGTCCAAACAATCATCAATTAGAGCTTGATGAGATTGAGCCTAGAACATTTTCATTCAATGCTCCTTATGGTGCTTGCTCTGAATGTTCCGGCATTGGATACAATCTCGAAATTGATCCTGAACTTGTTATCCCAGACCCAGACAAATCTCTTGCGCAAGGAGCTATTGAGCCGTGGGCAATGAATAAGTCAGCTGGAATGTATTATCAGCACATACTTTCAGGACTTGCTAAAGATTTGCATTTTGATATGAATACTCCGTGGAAGGATCTAGCGGAAGACGTTAAACATGACATCATGTATGGTCATGATTTCACAGTTCAAGTTTCCTACACAAATAGGTGGGGGCGTCAGCGTGAATATTCTACTGGCTTTGAAGGTGTAGTTCGTACGCTTATGCGCAAACATGACGAAACTGATTCTGATCAAATGCGTCAATATTATGAGTCGTATATGCGTGAAGTTCCATGCCAAAAATGTAATGGAAAGCGTTTACGTCCAGAAGTTCTTGCAGTTACAGTATCTAATACTTCCATAGCTGAAGTTTGCGATATGCCAGTAGAGCGAAGTCTAGCATGGGTAAATGCTTTGCATTTGGATGGTTCTCAAGCAGTAATTGCAACAGAAATATTAAAAGAGATTCGTGCTCGACTTGGTTTTTTGAACGATGTGGGTTTAAGCTATCTCACTCTTTCAAGAGCTGCAAAAACTTTGTCTGGTGGAGAGGCTCAACGTATTCGTTTAGCTACTCAAATTGGATCAGGTTTAGTTGGTGTTATGTACGTGCTTGATGAGCCGTCTATTGGATTGCATCAAAGAGATAATGAGCGTTTGATTGCAACATTGCATCATCTGCGAAATCTTGGTAATACGCTTATTGTTGTCGAGCATGATGAAGATACTATACGTCAGTCCGATTGGCTTGTTGATATTGGTCCAGAAGCTGGCGAGCACGGAGGAGAAGTAGTATATTCAGGTCCGTCTGATGGAATTATTAAAGCTCAGCGTTCAATTACTGGAGATTATATTGCTCACAGACGCTCAATAGATGTGCCAAAACAACGTCGTAGTGTAGACGAAAATCGTATGCTTCATATAATTAATGCCCATGAGCATAATTTAAAAAATATTGATATAAGCATACCTTTGGGAGTATTCACATGCATAACGGGTGTATCTGGATCTGGTAAATCAACACTTATAAACTCAATTTTGTATCCTGTTCTTGCAGACAAACTAAATGGTGCTCGAATTGTTCCAGGAAAGCACAAACGTATTGATGGTATTGAGCTTTGTGACAAAGTAGTGCATGTCGATCAGAATCCTATAGGAAGAACTCCTCGTTCTAATCCAGCAACTTACACTGGTGTTTGGGATAAAATACGTTCATTGTTTGCTCAGACTCCAGAAGCAAAAGTTCGTGGCTATGGTCCTGGTCGCTTCTCGTTTAATGTTAAAGGAGGCAGATGTGAAGCATGTCATGGCGACGGTACTTTAAAAATAGAAATGAACTTTTTGCCTGACGTATACGTAGAGTGTGAAGTTTGTCATGGTAAACGTTACAACCGTGAAACTTTGGAAGTTACATATAACGGAAAGTCTGTTGCAGATGTTCTTAATATGCCTATTTGTGAAGCTGCAATATTTTTCAAAGCATATCCTTCTATTTCTCGATATTTAGATACTTTAGTAAAAGTTGGCTTGGGCTATATTCGTCTTGGTCAAAGCGCAACAACACTTTCTGGCGGTGAGTCTCAACGAGTAAAGCTTGCTACAGAGCTGCAGAGAAGATCTACTGGTAAAACAGTTTATATTCTCGATGAACCTACTACTGGACTGCATTTTGAAGATGTTAGGAAACTTCTAGCGGTTTTGCAATCTCTTGTAGATAAAGGCAACAGTGTTATTGTAATTGAACATAATCTTGATGTTGTGAAATCTGCAGATTGGATTATTGATTTAGGTCCAGAAGGAGGAGATAAAGGCGGAACCTTAGTTGCAGAAGGTAGTCCTGAGAGCGTAGCGCGTAATGGCGAGAGTTGGACAGGTAAATTCCTTAAGCAAATGTTACATTAAAAGTTCAAAAAAGTTACCGATCTGTAATTTGCTGAACTGAGAAATTTACTCGACAAATCTTATGAATAGTTGCATAAATCTTGTTTAGGAAAGGAGGTGAAAATGAAAGATAATAATCTTAATAAAAATTCTTATAAAGCATATGATTTGCAAGAAGAAAATAGGATGAGAGATAGTGAAAAATGGCGTAAAACGCAAGCAATAATAGATGAACAGTTTTCGAAAGATTCATCATTTGATGATGAAAGAGTAAATGCATTAGGAGCTCCATTGCTTGGTGATACTCGTGATTTATTCCGTCCAGCTTCTCGTGATATTCCAGCGCAACCTGGAGTATACAAGTGGCGTGATGGCGAGGGGCGAGTTATTTACGTTGGAAAAGCAAAAAATTTACGCAATCGTTTAGCGAATTATTTTCAACCTCTTTACCAACTTCATCCTAGAACTCAATCTATGGTTCTTACAGCTCGCAGTTTGGAATGGACTGTTGTAAGCACTGAATTTGAGGCTCTTACACTTGAATATACTTGGATTAAAGCTTTTAACCCTAGGTTTAATGTAGTTTTTCGTGACGATAAAACATATCCTTATGTTGCAGTTTCGCTAGAGGAAACTTTTCCAAGAGTATGGATTACTAGAAATCGTAGTGCGCGGCATGCTAGATATTTTGGTCCGTATGCAAAAGTGTGGTCTCTTCGTCATAGTTTAGATTCTTTACTTAAAACTTTTCCTATTCGTACATGCTCATCCTCTGTTTTTAGCAAAGCTCATAGGACTGGTAGACCTTGCTTATTTGCTTCGATTGGTAAATGTTCAGCTCCTTGTATAGGAAACATAGATCCTAGCGAACATCGCAAGATGGTAGAACATGTAGTTGGCATACTTACAGGCAGTGTTGGAGAGTCTTATATTTCACAAATTAAGAATGAGATGAAAGAAGCAAGTGAAGAGCTAGAATTTGAGCGTGCAGCTAAATTGCGTGACGAAATTGCTGTTTTGAACACTATTTTGCAACAAAATGCAGTTGTGTTTGACAATGATGTAGAAGCAGATGTTTTTGGATTCTGCGGAGATGAGCTTGAAGCGTCAATTCATGTATTTTTTGTCAGAGCTGGAATGATTCGTGGAGAGAAAAATTGGTCGGTAGAACGAAATGAGCATATTAGTGACAGTGATCTTATAGCTGATTTATTAACTCGCGTATACGCAGAATATGAACAAAATTACACACAAAACCATGAAGATACTATTAGCATTGAGAAAGTTCGCGACGCTGTTAGCTCTACGCAACAAGCTACTGCAACTGATGTAATATTGCGAGCACAAGCTACTAAAACTCGTCGTGAACGTCAAGAGAGAACAGGTCGTGAGGATTTACTTGCTCCTATTTCGCCTGTTCCTCGTGAGATTATAGTTCCAATTAAAATTTCTGAAGAACGTAAGCAAGAGCTTGAATTGTGGCTTAGCAATATTCGTGGTTCTCAAGTAAGTATTAGAGTTGCAGAGCGCGGAGAAAAACGTGCTCTTATGGATCGTGCAAACGATAATGCTAGTCAGGAATTGAAACGCATAAAATCTAGCCGTATTAACAGCATAGATATGAGAACAGAAGCTATGAATGAAATAGCAAAAGCGCTTGGAATGAGTAAATCTCCTTTGCGAATTGAATGTTATGATATCTCAAATACAGTTGATGGCAGTTATCAAGTTGCTTCTATGGTTGTTTTTGAAGATGGTGTTGCTCGTCCTAGTGAGTACCGTCATTTTGCGGTTCGAGGTGAACACGGTGATGGTAAAACAGATGATTTAAGTGCTGTTTATGAAACATTATTGCGAAGGTTTAAGCATAAAGATGTTTATGCAGAAGATAAGCTTGATACATTAGATGCATCAGATACATCTGACTCATCTGACATTAATATTTGTGATTCCAACAGTATTTCTAATAAGCATTTTTCAGGTAATTCGTTGACTAGTGCGCGGCATTTTGCTTATAAGCCTCAATTAATTATTGTCGATGGAGGAAAAGAACAAGCAAAAGCTGCTAAAAGAGCTATGGAAGATGCTGGCGTAAGTGATATTACTGTTTGTGGTTTAGCTAAGAAGCTTGAAGAAGTGTGGCTTCCTGACGAAGATTATCCAATCATTTTTAAGAGAAGCTCAGAAGGATTGTATTTATTGCAGCGCGCTAGAGATGAGTCTCATCGTTTTGCTATTTCGTATCATCGTAAATTGCGAAGAAAAGGTTCATTGCATTCTACTTTTGATGCTATTCCTGGAATTGGATCAGTGTATCGTAAACGTTTGCTTGCATTTTTTGGTTCAATAAAATCTTTGAAAAATGCTTCATTAGAAGATTTGCAAAAAGTGCCTGGAATTGGTGAGAATAAAGCAAAAGCTATATACAGTGCTTTGCGTAAAAATAATGATGAATTACTATGAGTCGCAACTCGTCAGCATAGGGCACTAGCCTAAGAAGTATGTCTCAGGAAATTGAAATTGGTTTGGGCAAAAAAGCCCGAGTTGCATATTCGCTTGACGATATTGCTATTGTTCCTTCGCGTCGCTCGCGTGATCCTCAAGCTGTATCTACTGCATGGCAAGTAGATGCTTATACGTTTGATATCCCAATTATTGCTGCTCCGATGGATTCGGTTACTAGCCCGGATACTGCGATTGCAATTGGTCAAATGGGTGGTCTTGGAGTTCTTGATCTAGAAGGTTTATGGACTCGATATGAGAATCCAGAACCTTTGTTAAAAGAAATAGCTGAGTTGCCGTCAAACATTGCAACCCGCCGCATTCAGGAGATTTATACTGAGCCGATCAAACCAGAATTGATTGCAAAGCGTTTGCATACAATCAGAGATGCTGGAGTGACAGTAGCAGGAGCTCTTTCTCCACAACGCACGCAAGAATTATATAACACTGTTCTAGAAGCTGGTGTTGATTTATTCGTGATTCGCGGAACAGCAGTATCTGCGGAACATGTTTCTAAAGATCATGAACCTCTTGATTTAAAGAAGTTTATTTACGATCTCGATGTTCCTGTTATTGTTGGAGGTTGCGCAGATTATACTTCTGCTCTTCATTTGATGAGAACTGGAGCTGCAGGTATTTTAGTTGGATTTGGCGGCGGAGCAGTATCCGCAACCATGAATACTTTAGGTGTGCAAGCACCTATGGCTACTGCTATTGCGGATGTTGCTGAAGCTCGTAGGGATTATATGGATGAATCCGGCGGCCGTTACGTGCAAATTATTGCTGATGGAGGAATGGGTAATTCCGGCAGCTTTATTAAGGCTCTTGCAGTTGGAGCTGACGCAGTTATGCTTGGTACTCCATTAGCTCGCGCAACTGAGGCTCCTGGTCATGGCACTCATTGGGGTGCTGAGGCTCGTCATTCATCACTTCCTCGCGGGATGCGTTCAAATGTTGGCACTGTGGCTCCGTTAGAGAATATTCTTTTTGGCCCAAGTCATGAAGCAGATGGTACTACAAACTTTGTTGGTGCATTGCGCAGAACAATGGCTTCTACAGGTTATGTTGATGTTAAGAGCTTCCAGCGTTGTAGCGTAGTATTTAACCCATTCCATCAGGATATTCGTTAGTGTTATAAGTATGATGCTTATTGCATAAAATATGGCGGTTCAGTAATTTGTTCTGAGCCGCCATTTTTGTTTTCAAAATTGTTATATCTATATGAACATTCTATTGATTTATGCATAAATATGATTTTTAGCTATATTTGCTATTCTCTTAAACCGTAATGTGTATAATTCAACACGCATAAAATCGTTTATTTTCAATAAAAATGACGAATATTTTGTAATTTATCCACATTTTTATTAATTACGCAGTTAGAGAAAAATTACGTTGTAAGCTTTTATCTAAACTCGTTTAGTTTGTAGAAATATAAACTTAACAAGTTTTAAATAACAACAGTTTTAAATAATTGTTAAAACAGGAGAGAAATATGAAGATAGATTTTGCTGATGCCTATGGCATGGATGATAACGATTACAGTGATGATGAGCTGAAAGATAAGTCCTCAAAGACTAAGAAAAACAATGACGAGGATCCTCCACATGTTTTCTGTAGACCTCGTATTAGCTTGCCTGTATATGAGGGTGAAGTTAGTGTTGGTTTTTCTCGTGAATGCTTGAAATACCATGTTGGAATGTGTTATTTCGACAGTAGAGATGAGCAGGCTTTTGTTAATTTAGCTTTAAAAACTTGTCAAATTGCTTGTATAGCTGCAGATATTTCGAGAGGTAGGCCTATTTCTCCAGCAATGTCGCAGCTTCTAACAAAAAGTTGTATTACTAAATTAACTAACATGTGGAAACTGATGGATGAGTATTTCACTGATAATAACGATTCGGAAACTCGCTCTGCTGTGCGTAGTTTTCCTGCAGTTCCGAGTTTGTTTAATGGAATGTTAGTCAGCCCGAATCATTTTGAAGGTGTTGTGCGCATTTGTGCAGGACCTGTGAAATACTGGGCGTCGTTATCTTTGGAATTGAAAAATAATCGTTGGATTTGCACGTATGCAGATCTAGGATAAAATCGTCGCTTATAGTAGGTAGCTGAAATAAGACATCTATGATAATGCGTTTGAAGACTTATGTACATATATTCAAATAAATATGAGCCCCTTATTGCTTGATTTGCTGATTTTTCAACAATTTTAGCAATAAAGGGGTTCACTTTTGTAAGATTAAACATTCTAACTTGTACGACTTGTAGAATCTAAGTTTTTTCCCAGTGTTTGTTTGTAAATGACAATATTAAGTATTATTTTTTGTACTTCGTGCAGTCGTGTCGATTCTGTTATCAAGTACAATAAATAATATGCTCCGAGAATTTGCTGTAGAAGCCATTCACCCAACTCAAGACGGTGATACCATTTATTCCTTACTCGCCAATCGTGCTATGCGTAGCCCACAAGACTTGGTTGCTCAATGGCAAGACGATGAAACTCGTCGTTGGCATGATGTTACTTCATCTGAAATGCTCGCGAAAGTTCGTGCAGTAGCTCGAGGCTTAATAGCGCTCGGAGTTCAGCATGGCTCCAAAGTTGTTATTTACTCTGCTACATGCTATGAGTGGGGTGTTGTCGATTTTGCTTGTGCATGTATTGGTGCTGTAAGCATTCCTATTTATGAAACAGATTCAGCATTGCAGGCAGCTGACATTATCGATGAAGTTAAGCCAGTTATTGCTTTTGCTGGAGACGATGCGCATGCTCAATGCTTAGAGCGTGTTCGTCAGGATCATAAACATATAACTTTGAAAACCGTATTTAATTTCAAAGCTGGTGGCTTGGAAGCCGTTGTTGATTTTGGTAAATCTACTACTGATGATGAGCTTAATAAAGCTGTTGATGCTGTTAAGGCAGATGATTTAGCTACTATTGTTTACACTTCTGGTTCGACTGGTAGACCTAAAGGCGCAATGCTTTCAAATCGTAATTTTACGCATATTGTTTTTGCTGGTTATGATGTTCTTAACGATATGTTATGCAAGCCAAATCGTTTGCTTTTATTCCTTCCATTGGCGCATTGTTTTGCTCGGTACATTCAATATGTTGCTATTGGTGCTCACGGTGTTATTGGATATGTGCCTAATGCTAAGCATCTTTTGGCTGATTTGCGTAGTTTTAAGCCTACGTATTTACTTGGCGTGCCTAGAGTTTTTGAAAAAGTTTATAATGCTGCGTCACAAAAAGCTGGTGCTGGTATAAAGGGTCGTATCTTTGCTAAAGCTGTAAAACATTTCATTCAATGGTCTCGCGACAATGTTGAAGGTAAAACTCATTCTCTTGCTGCACGCATGAATCATGCGATGTATATGAAAACAGTTGGCTCGTCTATTCGCTCAGCTTTAGGCCCTAATCTTTCATGGTTGGCCTGCGGTGGAGCTCCAATGGATGCTGATTTGGCTCATTTCTTTAATGGTCTTGATGGCATTACTTTTATTCAAGGCTATGGAATGACTGAAACTGCCGCTCCTTGTGTAGTTAATTTTGAGCATGCAAATCAAGTTGGATCTGTAGGTCGACCTGGTCCTGGTATAGCTATCCGTCTTGCTGACGACGATGAAGTGCTTATTAAAGGTCCTAACGTATTTATGGGATATTTCAATAAGCCTGAGCTCACTGCAGAAGTTATTGATGAAGATGGATGGTTGCATTCAGGCGATCTTGGCTCAATAGATGATGAAGGATTCTTGTCTATTACTGGTCGCAAAAAAGATATTATTATTACTGCCGGTGGCAAGAATATAAGTCCTGCTCCTATGGAAGGTATTATTGCTCAATGCCCATTAGTTTCTCATGCTGTAGTAGTGGGCGATGGTAAGCCATTCGTTTCTGCTTTAATTGAGCTTGATCCAGATATGGTTCGTTCTTGGCTAAAGAATAAGGGTATGGATGTTAACCTTACTATGAGTGAGATTGCTACTAACGAAGCAGTGCGTTCAGTAATTCAGCAATTTATTGACCAAGCTAATAGTACTGTTTCTCGCGCTGAGTCTGTTCGTAAGTTTGTTATTTTGCAAGATGAATTTACTCAAGATGCTGGAACCTTGACTCCAAGTATGAAGATTGTTCGTCCGAAGATTCTTGCTCGCTATGCTGATATTATCGAAACGCAATTGTATGCTCCAAAGCCTAATACTCGTCCTTTGCCAGCAACTGTAAAGATTCTCGATAAAACTACTGAGACTGTTAAGCAAGCACAGGAGACTGTTAAGCAAGCTCAGGAAGCTGTAACTCCTCGAGTACGTCAAGCTATCGATCAAGCTGCGAATCATTTGAAGCGTTTTGGTGAAGAATCTTCATCAGATTCCTCTTCGACATCGCATAGTGATCATAATGAACATGTCGAGTAAAAAGCTTACATATTTGTAGTTGTTTTCGTTATTTCTACTTACATAAAAGAAAGAGTAATCGAGTGTCTATTAGAAAAATTCGTATTGTTCCGGATCCCGTATTGCGAACTCCTTGTGATGAGATTCGTGAAATTACGCCAGCTGTGAAACATTTAGTTGATGATTTATTGGAAACGGTAAATGACCCAGGTAGAGCTGGATTGTCTGCTAATCAGATTGGTGTAAGTTTTAGAGCTTTTTCTTACAATATAAATGGTCGAATCGGCTATATTTTAAATCCCGTAATTGAAGAGCTAAAAGGTGAACAGTACGACGACGAGGGTTGCCTTTCTGTTCCTGGATTATGGTACAAAACTAGGCGTGCAAATTATGCTAGAGCTTGTGGAATTGATTTAGATGGTAAGACTGTAGTGCTTGAAGGTGAAGGTCTTATGGCTAGAATGATTCAGCATGAGTGTGATCATTTAGATGGTCATATTTATTTAGATAGGCTTGAAAAGGACGTGCGCCGTCAAGCGTTGCGTGAGTTGCGCAATAATATGCGTAACTAAGTTTTAGTTTTTATGCTTTATGCGTAAATAATTTTTTAAAAATTATCGGCGTTTTTGTTGCTTTTATCACTACAAGAATGCCGATTTTTAGTATTGAGCATCTGATATAATCGCTCTTTGCGTGTCCATTTTGAGCATGAGTATTGCCGCGTTGTATGATTGCTCGCTTTTTATTGTCTACACGGATTCGCAAATACGCGCCATGTACGCGTCCGTTCGTGTCGGTCGGCTTGGATTTAGACATGTGTTAACCAAGTTGCATGCGAACAGACATGGCCAGGAAATAACCGACAAGAAAGGTATATAGATATGGCACAGATTACCATGAGCGAAATGCTGAAGGCTGGTTTGCACTTCGGTCATCAGACTCGTCGCTGGAACCCAAAGATGAAGCAGTTCATTCTTACCCAGCGCAATGGTATTCATATCATCAATTTGTTCAAGTCTCTCGACATGATCGACAAGGCTTATGACTTCATCAAGCAGACTGTTGCTCACAACGGCACTGTTCTCTTCGTGGGTACTAAGAAGCAGGCTCAGGAAGCTGTACAGAATCAGGCAACTCGCGTAAACATGCCTTATGTTTGCGAGCGTTGGCTTGGTGGTATGTTGACTAATTTCCAGACTGTTTCTACTCGCGTAAAGCGCTTGAAGGAACTTGAGGAAATGGACTTTAGCGATGTTCGTGGATCCGGCTTGACTAAGAAGGAACTTTTGCTTCTCGAGCGCGAGAAGGACAAGCTTTCCAAGCAGCTCGGTGGTATTCGCAACATGAACCGCACTCCATCCGCCATGTTCGTTGTTGATATTAACAAGGAAGCTTTGGCTGTTGAAGAAGCTCATAAGCTTGGTATCCCAGTTGTAGCAATTGTTGATACCAACACTGATCCTGAGGCTGTTGAGTATCCAATTCCTGCCAACGACGATGCTATTCGTGGCATTGAGTTATTGACTAGCTTGATGGCTGATGCTGTAGCTGAAGGTTTGCTTGAGCATGCCGGTAAGGGCGCTAAGTCTGAAGGTAATGATGCTCAGCCAATGGCAGCTTGGGAGAAGGAATTGCTCACCAAGGAAGGCGAAGCTGAAGCTAAGCCTGCCAAGGAAGAAAATACTGAGGCAAACGCCTGATAAGCTAATTTGCAACCAGATTCTTATTTAGAAGCTGCAAAATCCAATTGATTTTGCTTTTTGCAGCTTTTAAGAATCATATTGATACGAGGAGAACAAAATGGCAGCAATTACTGCAGCGTTGATTAAGCAGGTGCGCGAAGAAACTGGCGCCGGCATGATGGACGTTAAAAAGGCTCTTACTGAAGCTGAAGGCGACGTTGCCCGCGCTAAGGAAATCATCCGTGCTAAGGGTATTCAGGCAGCTGGTAAGCGTGAAGGTCGTAAGGCTCAGGAAGGTACCATCGCTTCTAAGGTTGTTAAGTCTGCTGAAGGCGAAACTGGTTACGCAGTTGAGTTGAATTCTGAAACTGACTTTGTGGCAAAGACACCAAAGTTTGTGGAATTCTCAAACACTGTTCTTGACCATGCTGTTGAAGCTAATGCTTCTACTGCTGAAGAAGTACTTGCAGCCCCAGCTGATGGTGCAACTGTTAAGGAATCTGTTGAAGAAGCAGCAGCTTTGTTCGGCGAGCATGTCAAGGTTGGTCAGGTTGCTAAGGTAAGCGGTCCACACGTTGAGATTTACGCTCACAAGAAGTCTGTGGAATTGCCTCCAAGCATCGTTTCCATGATTGCTACTGACGAAGCTGGTGCAAAGGTTGCTCACGAAGCTGCTTTGCAGATTTCCGCTATGGGTGCGCAGTGGCTTCGCCGTGAAGATGTTCCAGAAGAAGTTTTGGAATCTGAGCGTCGCGTTGCAACCGAGAAGTCCTTAGCTGAAGGCAAGCCAGAGAAGATTGTTCCAAAGATTGTTGAAGGACGTATGAACGCCTTCTTCAAGGAAACTGTACTTCTCGAGCAGGCATACGTTAAGGATCCATCCAAGAGCGTTGGTGACTTGTTCAAGGAAGTTGGTGGCACCGCTCTTGCCTTTGCTCGCGTTGAGGTTGGCAAAGGTGCTGCTGAATAAGCACTAATTATATGAGAATTTATTTTTGTTCTTGTATATAGGGTTGCGTGCACAAGTTGTGCGCAACCCATTTTTATATTCATTGTCCAGCTTAACGTGCGTTTTGAGTGTCGTTATTGATAGATAAACTGACAAAGATATACCTCATTCGCCGTTATGACTGGAGGAATCTGTATGGCTATTGCACAAACGGATGAAGGAAAGTCCCGTAGGGTTTTATTAAAGCTTTCTGGAGAAGCATTCGGTGGTGGTGCTGTTGGTATTGATACTCATGTCATTCGTAGGATTGCTGGCGAAATAGTAGCTGCAGTGAATCAAGGCGTTCAGGTTGCTATTGTTGTCGGCGGCGGTAACTTCTTTAGGGGAGCAGAACTGCAGCAAGCAGGTATTGATCGTAGCCGTGGCGATTATATGGGTATGTTGGGCACTGTAATGAACTGCTTGGCTCTTCAGGATTTTCTTGAGCAAGCAGGGCAAGCAACTCGCGTACAAACTGCTATTACAATGGGTCAGGTTGCAGAACCTTATATTCCGTTGAAAGCAATTCGTCACCTTGAAAAGGGTCGTGTGGTTATTTTTGGTGCTGGTGCCGGAATGCCATATTTTTCTACTGATACTGTTTCTATTCAACGTTCATTGGAAATTCATTGCGATGAAGTTCTTATGGGCAAGAATGGTGTGGATGGCGTATATAGTGCTGATCCTCGTAAAGATTCTACTGCTCGTAAGTTCCTAACATTAAACTACAAGCGCGCTATCGTTGATGGTTTAGCTGTTATGGATGCGTCTGCGCTTTCTATGGCTCGCGATAATAATCAAAAAATTCGTGTGTTTGGTCTTGAGGGCGAAGGTAACGTAACTAGTGCTCTTGTTGGAGAATCTATTGGCACATTAGTGTCTAATGCAGAGCCAACATTTGCTTAAATATTATAAAGGAGAACACATGTCAGCAATAATTGATCAAGCCCGTGAACAGATGAATAAGTCTGTTGAAGCTACTAAAGAGAATTTTATGGGTATTCGCACCGGTCGTGCTAATCCTGCTTTGCTAAACGGAATTATGGTTGATTATTATGGTGCTCCAACTCCAATTAAAGCTGTTGCATCTATTGGTGTTCCAGAGCCTAGAACTCTTTCAGTTACGCCTTTTGACGCTTCTCAAGCGAATGCTGTTGAAAAGGCTATTCGCGATTCTGATTTAGGTGTAAGCCCTAATCGTGATGGCAATGTTATTCGTGTTACTATGCCAGAGCTCACGGAAGAGCGTCGCAAGGAATACGTCAAGCTTGCTAAGAATAAAGCAGAAGAAGGCAAAGTTGCAGTTCGCAATATTCGTCGCAAAGCTAAGGAATCTATTGACAAGTCTGTTAAAGATGGTGAACTTGGCGAAGATGAAGGCGATCGTTTACAAAAAGAGCTTGATAAAGTAACTAAGCAAGTTACTGATTCTTTAGACGTTTTGCTTGAAGGTAAGCAAAAAGAAATTATGGAAGTCTGAGATTTTTGTAGTTTCAAACTGAATGGGTGCCGTATGAGTCAAATAAAACAGCATAATTTTGTCAATGAAGTCAGTAAAGCAAATGCTGAAAAAACTGCATCAGAAGTAGGATTGTCTTCTGACAAAGCAGATACTGCTACACATGGCACCCATGAAACTTTAAGTGATATTAATCGTCGCACAGGCAGGAATATGCCTCAGGCAGTTGCTACCGCCGCAATACTAGTTGTTGCAATTGTTTCTTGCTTAATTATTAGCATTGATGTCTTTATCGTGCTTATGGCCATTTTTATGGTTCTGGCATTGTGGGAATTACATGTTGATTTTGCAACTCTCGGTTTGCGTATTCCTTTCGTGACGTTATCAATATGTTCGCTTGTAACTATTTTTGCAACATACTATGCAAAATGGCATGCTGTTGCTATGGCTAGTGGAATTACTGCATCTTTGCTTCTTACAGTAATTTGTGCGACTCTTAGCAGTACTATTTCAGATAGAACGATGCAAGCTGTAGAAAAAAAGCTCGATGGTTCTAACCGCTCATCATACGAACATACTTTATTTACGAATACGTCTGTTTCGCTATTCGTGGTGTTGTACATTCCACTTTTAGCTTCTTGCATCGTATTAGCTCTTACAAATACAAAATACGCAGTTGCTCACGCTATGCTTTTGGTATTTTTACCTGCATTAAGTGACACTGGCGGATTATTTGCTGGTGCATGGTTGGGCAAACATAAGCTTTCTCCGCGAATCTCTCCTAAGAAGTCTGTAGAAGGCTTAATAGGCTCAATGCTTTTTGCAATTATAGGAGCATATGCAATTATTGCAGGTTTTTATGGTTCCTCTTGGTTCAATTTCTGGTGGATGCCATTAGTCATGGGTATTTCTTCTGGAATTATTGGCACATTCGGTGACTTGTGTGCTTCTATGCTTAAAAGAGATATTGGTATTAAAGACATGGGACATTTGCTAAAAGGTCATGGTGGTGTTCTTGACCGAGTAGATTCTATTTTGCTGTGCGGTCCTGTGCTGCTTGTGCTTTTGCAACTTGCTCATTTCTGAATTTATCTGTCGCAATCGTGGGCTTAGACTAATATCGACGCCATGACAGTCTGTTTTATTCCGTCGCCAAGTATTTCGCAATTTTCTCTTGGCTTTGTAAACATAAAGTTTTACGCTCTTAGTATTCTTGCCGGTATTTTGATTGCAATGTGGATTACTACGCGTCGATGGAAGCGTCTTGGAGGAGATTTTAACCAGATACTTGATCTTGTTTTAGTCAGTCTTCCTGCTGGAATAATTGGTGCGCGTTTGTATCACGTTATTACAACTCCAGAAAAGTTTTTTGGCTCTAATGGTGATTTTTTAGAAATTTTTAGAATTTGGAATGGTGGTCTAGGAATTTGGGGCGGCATATTCTTAGGCGCATTGGCTGCTTGTGTATTATGCAAGTATCGTAAATATCCTATTGGATTACTAGCTGATTGTGCAGCTCCTGCAGTGCTTATTGCTCAAGGTATAGGAAGATTGGGGAATTGGTTTAATCAAGAACTTTACGGAGCTCCTACTAACTTGCCATGGGGTTTGAAGTTAAATTATGATACCACTCAAGCAATAGGTCATAGCGAAAGATGTTATGATGGGTTAACGTGCCCAGAAGGCACATTATTCCATCCAACATTTTTATACGAGATGATTTGGAATTTCATCGGTGCTGCATTGCTTATTTATTTTGGCAAAGTTATAGCTAAGAAATTAAAAGCCGGTTCCGTATTCGCACTTTATGTTATGTGGTACACAATCGGACGAGTATGGATTGAGGCATTGCGAATTGATTTTTCACATGTTTTCTTAGGTGTTCGCATTAATGTTTGGGTTTCTATTATCGTATTTATTTGTGCAACTATTGTTTTTGCTTTGCTGCAAAAGAGTGCTAGTACTCGTGAGTCTCTTGTTGAACGACTTATAGATATAACTTCAGACGAAAGAGAACGTGAGTCTCAGAATACTTCTAGTAAATAAGATTCAAGTATTTGAAAAAGCAATTTTAAAAATTTTGTTTTTATAAAACTAGTCGCTTGCATTTTCTAGAATAGTACACATGAATATACAAATAGCACCTAGCATTCTTTCCGCAGATTTTTGTAATCTTGAGCGTGACCTTGATGCAATATCTAATGCGGATCTTGTTCATGTCGATGTAATGGATCATCACTTTGTACCTAATTTGACTTTGGGTGAACCAATTGTTAAGCGAATTTGTGAGGTTACTAAACTTCCAGTTGACGTACATTTGATGATTGAGGATCCAGATCGTTGGGCTCCAGAATACGCTAAGCTTGGAGCTGCTTCTGTGAGTTTCCATATGGGTGCTACTCATGCTCCAGTGAGATTAGCTCGTCAGCTTCGCGATATGGGTTGTAAAGCTTGCTTTGCTGTGCGCCCTGCGGAACCAGTTGAACCTATTTTCGATATTCTTGATGAATTCGATATGGTTCTTATTATGACTGTTGAGCCTGGTTTCGGTGGACAGAAGTTCTTAGCTAATCAAATGAATAAGGTTCGCCGTTTACGCGACGAAATTACTCGTCGTGGTCTTAATACTCATATTCAGGTTGATGGAGGAGTTAGCCCTTCGACTGCAGCAATAGTTGCTGAAGCTGGTGCTGATGTGCTTGTTGCAGGTTCTGCAGTTTATGGAGCAGAAAGTCCTAAAGAAGCGATTGAAGCTATTCGTAATACTGCAAAGGCTGCTTGGCGCGAATAAATATTAGATGTATGTTGGGGACATGAAATATGTCCCCAACATGTTAAGTATTGCACAACAAGCGAGTTTTTTTGATGCGAATATATGCTGATTAATTGAGTGATTTCGTATGAGGAAGATATTATGACTAAGTTCGCTATTAATCAGGAATATAGTCCTGAAGCAATGAATCGAGTTTTGACGATACCTAATCTAATCAGTTTTTTGCGCATATGTTCAATTCCTTACATTGCTTGGCTTATTACACAGCATCAGATGACTTTTGCTCTTATTGTTTTAGCAATATCTGCGTTTTCTGATTGTCTTGATGGTTATATTGCTCGTACTTTGAATCAAGTTAGTAAGTTGGGTCAAATCCTTGATCCTATAGCTGATCGTCTATTGATTTTTTGCAGTACGTTAGCTTTAGCTGTTGCAATGATTATCCCTTGGTGGGCACTTTTATTAGTAGTATTGCGTGATGCTATTATGGCTGTACTTGTAATAGTACTTGCGCAAAGAGATTATGGTCCTTTGCCTGTTAACTTTGTAGGTAAAGCTGGCACAGCACTTCTTATGCTTTCAATTGTTTCTTTAATGATTGTTTATGCTGTACCTACTGAGTCTATGCTCGTACTTTATGCTGCTGCACTTGCATGTGGAGTGTGGGGTATTGCTCTATATTGGTATGCTGGTCTGCTTTACTATATGCAAGCTTATTTGTTACTTGCTAAGTCAACAAAAACTAAATAAGGCGTGTACGCACATATGACTAAGCAAGATGAATTTGTTAGTTTAAAAGATAGTATCAAAGATTTAGATGTAAAACATACGTCTCATAAAAGCACTATGCCAATGTCTTTTGCTGCTCCTGATGGGATGTCGCTGACTAGGCGTAGGGCATTATTTTCGCACTCATTTACTGGTATTTCAACGCATCATGTTGTAATGTCTTCCAGTGGTTTTGCTCACAATCATGATCGTAGACGTTATATTGACGATTATGCTTTGCGTCTTATTGATGATTTAACTAATCGTCCAGTTGATCCAATGTTTATGGATGCAAGATTAAGTAAACAACCTGTTAAACCGTTTAATCTGTGGTTCACTAGAGCTATAGTATTTTTATTGTGTGTTTCTATTGGTACTGTTGGGAGCCAGTTTGTTCGCAAATTGCACACTGATCCTAGAAAAGCAATACGTTCTTCATTAGCTAATGAGTTGTCTGGCTATACGTCTCGTTTCGATAAGCTTGTAGAAGAAGTAACGTCATTGAGAAATAACGTAGATCATGAGTCGCAAAAAATTACTACGCCTGAAGAGGATGAAGTTAGTAAATCAGATGATATGGTTAATGGCACTCATGCTGTAGAAGGTTCTGGGATTACTTTGACTATTGCTAATCCTATTTCTGCTTCGAGCGATGTGAATAGCGGTTCTTTACCTCGCGAAAGTAATGGCGCAAGAATGCGATTAGTTACAGATCGTGATATTCAACAATTTGTGTCATTATTGTGGGAAGCAGGTGCTGAAGCTATTTCTGTTAACGGGCATAGACTTGGAGCGCAAACTTCTATTCGTGTTGCTGGTCAAACTATTCTTATTGGAGTTAATCAAACTCAAAGTCCATATGTTATTGAAGTTATTGGCGATTCTGATGATTTAATTAAACAATGTAATGATATGAAACGCATGAAATGGTACGCATCTTTAGTTAATGCAGGCATTAATCCACAGGTTTCACCTTCGAGAGTTATACGACTCAGTGCAGCAAACACAGGCGATATTAGTTTTGCCAATGAGAGAATTAGGAGATAAGCATGGCAGCGATTTTTGGATTAATTTTGGGAGTATTAATTGGAGTTGTTGTTCATCCAGATATTCCTATTGTCATTCAACCTTATTTACCTATTATGGTCGTTGCAGCACTAGATGCGTTGCTTGGTGCTGCACGTGCATATTTTGAAAGAAACTTTTCGGATAAAGTTTTTGTTATTTCATTCTTCTCAAATGTTATAGCAGCTACGTTGCTTGTTTTGCTTGGAAATCAGCTTGGCGTAGGTGCGCAATTACAAACTGCAGTTATCGTTGTTTTAGGAATTCGTATTTTCTCTAACGTTTCTGCAATTCGTCGTTTCATCTTCAGGAGTTAGCATATGGTTTCAATGTTTTCTCATTCTCCACAAGATGATGATATTCTTCATAAAATGCGTCGTCAAAAATCGCATGATCGTGAAAGTGATGAAACTCAAACTGGATCTTTCCCAGCAGTTCATCGTAAAGTAAAATCTTCACTAAGCGGTCACGTTACTCGAGCGCGTATATTTACGGGTTTTTTAATGATGTTGCTCTGCGCTTTATTAGGTTTTGCGTACATGATTCAAGTTAATCGTAGCAACTCACTTTTGTATGAAACAATGAGCGAAGAAGAATTGACTCGTCTTATTACAGAAACTCATTCTCAAATTCAGAGTTTGGAAAGCCGAAAAAGTGAATTAACAGGTCAGCTTAATTCGTTGCGTGAAGCAGTAGATAAACAAGATGAAGCTCGTCGTATTGCTCAGCAGAATGCTCAAGCAAATGGTCTTATTTCTGGACGTCTGCCGGCAGTAGGTAAAGGTATTGTAGTTCACATTACTGCAGGTGAAAAAGAGAATATTGATGCCGCTACGATGTTTCAGCTAATAGAGGAATTGCGAAATGCTGGCGTAGAAGTTATGTCTATTAACGATGTAAGAATAGTTACTTCAAGCTATATTTCGCAAACTAAACATGGTCTTATATGCGACAATATTATAATTGATCCTCCTTATATTGTGAAAGCAATTGGTGACCCTCAGAATTTGCAAAATGCTGTTAATATTGCAGGCGGTGTTGGGTCGCGTTTAAAAATTAAATTTGGTTCTTCTGTAATGGTTTCAGTGCCTGATGAAGTAGAAATTACTTCGACACGCGAACCAAAACAGTACGAATATGCAAAACCAGTCGAGTAACAAGGTAGAATAGCAAGTATGACTGAACCGATTCCTACAGCTGGCGAAACCACTATTATTGGTATGCCAGCTATTCATATTCCAATGAATACAACTTCAGATCGTCCTATGCAGCAGGATGATTTTGATACTATAGCGAAATTACTTCCTGGTACTGCGTTGTTGATTTCAACTAGGGGAGCAGTGTCTGGTTCTCGCTATCTTCTCGATGAAGATTTAGTAACAGTTGGACGTGATTCGCATGCTGATATTTTGTTAGACGATTCTACCGTTTCGCGTGCGCATGCAGTGTTTAAGCGCCATAATGGCGTGTTTAGCATTTCAGATTCTGGAAGCCTAAACGGTACGTATGTAAATCGTGAACGTGTTGATGAATCAGTGCTGCATAATGGCGATGAAATTATGATTGGCAAATTCAGACTGGTATTTTTCGCACATGACGCAGTCACAGTCCGATAATGTGATTAATGCAGTACAGGGGGAGCTTTTTAACTTTTCCTTGTCTGCTGATCACGCTTCAGGATACCGTGGTAGTGTCGCTATGAAGGTTGCCGGTATTACTTACCGGCAACTCGATTATTGGGCTCGTAAAAGCATTATAGAGCCTTCAATTCATGCATCTAGCGGTTCTGGTTCTCGTCGTTTGTATTCTTTTAAAGATATTGCGATTATGGCTGTAGCTAAAAGGCTGCTTGATGCTGGTGTTAATTTAGTTAATGTTACTACGGCTATTATTTTTCTTAATCGATACTCAGAAGAACGTTTGAGAAGTATGACTATTATTTGTGATGGTCAATCTGTTCAAGAGTGCGATGAGAATCAAGATAATATGCGTCGTATGCTTGCTTCTGGTTTAGCAGTATTTGCTATTGCTGTTGGTCGCATTGTTTCTAGAGTGGAAGAGGACTTATCTTCTGAAAATTCTGTTGATGCTACGCAAGTTGAAGAAAAAAGTAGTAAGTCTACTCGCAAATCTTGTTCAAAACCTACTTCTCATACATCTTCAAACTCATGGAGTCTTGTTCAGGAAACGTGGGGATAATGGCATGTTCGTAGTTGTTATTATCGCTGTTATTTGCTGGTTTGCTTCAGTATCATTGTTTTTATATAGTTTATTTGCTTGCGTACGTTTTTTAGTAAAATTTCGAAAAAATGCTTATTTGAAATCAAATAGTATTAGCAATAGTGATAAGAGAAGTTCTATTGGTTTAATGCCTTGGAGTATTGTTATTACGCATTGTTGTGGGCTTCCTTGCGCAATGCTTGCATACATGCTTTTGCATATTGTTCGCGATTTTGGATTTGTTTGTGATGATTATTGGTTATTAATGAGATCAACGCTGATTGCGTCATATGCGATTATTATCGCGCTTATTTTTGCTAATATTTTTGCAATGCTATTTTGTGCGTACCGAAGTTGCAAGTCTTAGATTATTTAGCAAGAAGTATATCGTAGGGATATTATTTGATAGTAGTGTGAGACTTTGTTGGTTGCGTTTGATTATTATCTCTAATTTGACATAACGTACATTATCGGATAAATATCAAGTAAATCTAGTCAAATAATAAGCTCAACCGGCAGAAACTGTGCAGCGTTGTAAAGAAACTGTCGTTTTCTCACTAAAAAACGACCGAAACTTTACGAGGGTGTAAAGAAAAAGCCGTTACGACAAAAATTCTGATTAGATTAAGCGAAATATTCGCAAATTGCAGTGTTTAATTCGTTTACGCTATCAATAATTCTGTAAGATCCGTGTGCTTCAAGCTCGCCAGGCTCAGCATAGCCCCAAGCGCATCCCAAGCAATCCAAGCCGCAATCTTTTGCTCCGTCAGCATCAGTCCAGCGGTCTCCAACCATCAAAGCTCTGTCGCCTTTTTCTGGATTGTAATCAATCACATCAAAAACATAACGAATAACTTGAGTTTTGCTAATACGCGACATATCTTTACTCGCGCCATAAATTCCGTCAAGATACTTCGTCAAACCAAAATATTCGCAAATAGGCTTTACTTGATATTCTGGCTTGCAAGATGCGGTTGCTAAATAATATCCAGCTTCACGAAGTTTTGTAAGTTGCTCAAGTATTCCATCGTATACTTTGTTAAGTAGGCATCCTGGAATTTTTTTACCAGGATTATTAGGATCATCAAAAGTTGCTACTTCAGAATAATACTTGCGATACGTAGCAAGTCCCTTTGCTAGCAGCGATTCAGGCACATTATTGCGTTGAAGAGATTCTAAAATTGAAGGACCTATAAAACGGTGCATTTCAGCATCGTCCGGAATAGGCTGTTTCAACTCTTTCAATGCAAGCTTTGCGCAAGTAATAATACCAGCATCTGACTTTGTTAATGTGCCATCAAGATCAAGCAGAATAATGTGACGACTAGTACATCCTGAAGACACTGAGAATTCACTCATAGTCAGGAATCCAGCCCTCATGATGCATTTTTAGACGCTTGTCTAGTAAAGTTTTTAATTCTTCTTCACTACGACGTTCAAGCAGCATATCCCAATGCGTCCTAGACGGCTTGTTGAAATCATCATCTGGGCGATCATCGTCGCCTTCGCGATGTGCAATCGTGCCGCAGCGGCATTCCCACTCTTCAGGAATTTCTGCGCCTTGAGCAAAAGGAAGAATCGTGCGATGCCCCTTTGGGCACACATACACAACATCATTTCGTGCAGCGAAATCTACATTATCGTCAGATTCCAATGATTTCGCACCAATGCTCATACCGCGTAAACTGCGTTCTGCCATAGTATCTCCTTGTGTAGTACTTTATAAAATTACCGAATTGCACGGACTATATATATAAAAACGATTTATATATACAAAATACATGCGTTTTATTTGTATATGCTCATACTTATACATCTGAGTATGCTACAACTCCACGGTTTAATAGTTTTGCAGCTTCATAAGCGCATGAAGCAAGATTTTTATCTACGCCATCTATAGCTTGTAAATATTCTCCTGTTGCAAAAAGTTGAGTAAGTAAATCAATAAGACGTTTAGTTTGACGCACGAAATCTCCTCCAGTGCTGTCGGTATTGCGCAAAACTTCAGCTAGATCAGCACCATTAGCCCAATCGTACATAATATCTACAGCACCAAATTCAAGCGGTCTTAACGCTGGCAAATGAGCGTCTGCGCATAATGCGCTAGTACGCATAAATAATTCTTTCATTCGCAATACTGTATTAAATATCGCGCCATCTTTGCCGCCTGGATATCGTCTAGGTTCTCCCCCTGCAGGTCCTCTAGATTCATAAACTAATGCAGACAAGCACGATAATAATTCAAGCGGCGAAAGATCATTAAAAATTCCTTCGCAAATAGCTTCAGCAAATACAATGTCTAGTTCGTTATACAACCTTCTTAACAATTGACCGCGCTCAGTAAGGTGCAAAATTTGGTTTTGTGAAGAATCTTCAGATTGTAAATAATCCAAACTGTACAATACGTCACAAATATGGTCAAAAGTTCTAGCAACAGAACCAGTACGAGATTCGTAGCGTTCACGTACTTGATCAAGTTCCTTATGTTCTCTAATCCAATGGTAGCCCCAACGCAAATGTTGTTGAATATCTGCACAACCTGCACACGGATGCGTTCGCTCAGCTTCTCTAAGATTTGCAATAACATCATCCAACGCTTTAAACGCTGCTGTGCGTTCTGCATCTGTGCGGAATAAAGTATGTTTAAGTTTACGGCGTTGATCGTGTTGAGCTTCTTTAAGCTTCATGCGTAATTGTAAGAATTCAGCAAAATCTCCATGTTCGCAGTGGAATGCTTCTTCATAGCCTTTAAGAGCTGTTTCAAGTTCGTTCATGCGATTATGTAAACGTTCAGCAGAAGCATTAGCTTCCCATTGAGCAAAAGAACAATCTAGTGTTGTTCTAGCAGTGTCTGCATCGCTTGAGTTCAGCAAATTAACTGCCATATTAAACGTAGGAACGAAGCTGGAATGTAGCGGGTATACGCGTTTACTAGAAAGTGCTGCAGCTTGTTGAGGGACGAAATCAGCATGATCTACAAGAATTGCGTAACCAATATCGTCAATTCCACGTCTTCCAGCACGACCTGTAAGTTGCGTAAATTCTCCAGGCGTAAGAGGTACATGCCCAGTGCCGTCAAATTTTACTAGCTTTTCTACAACAACGCTTCGAGCTGGCATATTTAAGCCTAAAGCAAGTGTTTCTGTTGCAAAAACAACTTTAATAAGTCCGCGTTCAAATAGTGTTTCAACAATGTGACGGAATAATGCAATCATACCGGCATGATGTGCTGCAAATCCTTGTTCGAGAGCAAAACGAAAACGTTCAAAGCTTAAAGCGTGTAAATCTTCTTTAGAAAGTTGATTTGCAACCATACTGTCGACAATTTTACGTATTTCGTACATTTCTTCATCAGAGGTAAGTATTAATCCTGCGTTTAAACATTGTTGAACAGCTTGATCGCATCCGGAACGAGAGAAGATAAAATAAATTCCTGGCAGCATTCCTAGGTAATCTAATTCGTCAATAACAGCCCAGCGGCGAGGAGTATGTCGTTTCGCGCATTTATCTAACTGTGCAACTCCCCCGTTAACTCTGTGTTTCTTACCTTTTCTGTAACGGTATTTGCTATCGCTGTAAGATTCTTTACGGCGACGAGCTCGGTACTCGAATTCATTAAGTTTCCTAGTCAATGCAGGGTTAACGCGCTTAGTTACGTTTCCATTATTGTCATGGTCGTATAAATCGAGTAACTCAGGCTCAGTTGCAGAATCCTCTTGAATAACAACATGTCTTTCTAAAGGCACAGGTCTGTGTTCGTCGACAACCAAATGAGTTTCTCCACGCACTGATTCTAGCCATGCAGAAAAATCTTCAACATTTGAAACAGTTGCAGACAACCCAATAATTTTCACCGATTTCGGAAGGTGAATAATAACTTCCTCCCACACAGCTCCGCGGAATTTATCTGCAAGATAATGAATTTCGTCAAGAACGACAAAACCTAAAGATTGCAACGTAATCGAATGCTCGTAAAGCATATTTCTTAAAACTTCAGTAGTCATTACAACAATGTCTGCTTCAGGATTTACAGAAGTATCGCCAGTTAATAACCCTACTCTGTCTGAGCCGTACAGTTCGCAGAAATCGTGATATTTTTGATTACTTAAAGCTTTAATAGGTGTTGTGTAAAAAGCTTTTACATTGCGATTTTGCGCAAGAAATACAGCAAAATCCGCAACAACAGTTTTACCAGCTCCAGTAGGAGCAGCAACTAAAACATTATTGCCATTTTCTAGTGCATCAATAGCTTCAAGTTGAAAATCATCAAGTTCAAAAGACAAAGAACGCTCAAATTTAGATGCCATCGAGTGCTCGTGCTTCATTATATTTTTAAAAGCTGCGAAACGTTGTGAAGGAGATAATACTACATCATTCTCATTGCAGTCAGTTGGATTGCCTGATTTATTTTTGCAGTCTTTTTTCTGTGATAAATGAGACATAAAAAGTATTAGTCGCTTTCTTATATGCTATAGCTGAATGTCTTCTTCGCGAAGAGATTTTTTATCCCAATGCTGCCATATTTTACGGTGATTTTCGCGAATTTTTTGATGACGCTCAATAACTTTTGTGTGCGTTCGCTCATATCGATTCGTTGCATCTTTAATAGGAAGTGTAAATAATGGATCTCGAGGATTTTCATTATCTTCTTTATTTGGTTCATGCAAACGTTCAAATCTAGAAGAAACGTCTTCGGAAATACCAAAACAGACCTTAGCTATTTTTATTGCGCTTAAAATGACAATAACAACTCCTAGCGCTACCATTATCAGCATAAAAACTGTTATGAGTAGCCAAATCCACCAAGGCATTGTTATTCCTCTGTATTCGCATTATCAGCGTGATTAACGCTTAATTCACGTTGAGCGCGAGCAATAATCATACTGCGCAATGTTTCAGGAGCAACAGCTGTAATATGACGTGCGTGAGCAATGCAAAAAGCAACGAACCATGAATCAGAAGAAACAGTAAGATGGACTTTTACTCCGCTGCCACAAGTTTCCATAGTGGCTCCAGAAAGATTCTTCAAAAAGTTCAATTCTGTTTCATCGGTAATGAAGCAAGTTTCAGTTCCGTTATCAAAGCTCCACTTGCGAAGTTCACTAACTGGCACATCTGGAATTTTAACTTGAGATACAGGCTCTACAACTTCTGCACGTTCAATACGTGCTACGCGAAGAACTTGCCAAATGCGAGGCAATCCATTCGCTTTATTAATTGTCGTATCTTTAGCAACAAATTCACGTTTATCTTCTGGTGTTTGCTGCTCTACATCAGTCCATACTGCAACATAGTAAACGCCTTCATCAACGTAAATCTTCGACGGCGCAACAATCTTGCGACGAATACGTCCTGCCCCGTCAGTGTATTCCATATCTAGTAAAGATCCAGAGTTAATAGCACTGCGAACAATAGAACAATTTCGAGGCTCAATTTCATAACCTGTTAAACTCAGCCATGGAGTTTGACCAGGAAGAACATGACGGCGAAGACGCTTATACAAGGATTCAGCTTGTGTGCGCTGTTCAATAGGCAAAAGCAAGGAATGCGCCAAATAATTAGCAGACGCAGTAAGCATGCTCAAATATTGCTGTGAAATTCCAGCAAGTCTTTCCAATCCTAAAGAGTTAGTAGCAGAAACAATTCCCTCGTTCTCAAGAAGAGTCCAATCTATATCAAAGAATTGGCTTCCGGCCATTTCCCCATCGTCAGAAACAGTAGTAAGAGTATTTATATCCTTGTGAAGAATTGTAACAAATCGACGAAGTTCATCATCGCTTTTTGGTCTACCAATAAAACGCTCAGCAAGCTCGTCTAATGGGAATTCCTCTCCAAGATGAGCAGACAAGAAAAGCATCAATCGAAGCCTACGATCTACTTCACTTCCAGTTTGGAATGAAGAGCCTTTTTTGGTATGCGATTTATCAGTGTTGCTATTTTGTTCTTCAATATTTTGCGCTTCTTGTATAGCACCTTCTTCATCTTTTTGCTCATTTTCGTCATATTGAGCAAAATTAACTGCTGCGTGCAAACGGCGATGGAAAGCATCAACTGCTTCTTGAGGGCTTACTACGCTAGATCCAGGATGTTCTAGCACGAACATCGCTAAATCATCAGCATCAGTATAAGCAACGTTTAAATGTTCACCATCGACATCCACAGTTGCGGCAAATCTGCGAGAATCAATAACTTTTACCAATGAATCAGGTAGCATTTGTGTTCCAAGACCAGGTGCGATTGAATCTAATCCTAAGCCAGGAATAGGAGTTTGTGGAACTCTAGGAGCAGTGCGAGAAGTGCGCTGTTGCTCGTGTTGACCTGAATCAAGAGAAGAAATAGACATTGAACGAGCAAGATAATTTGCTGCAGCTAAAACTGGTAATTCAGATTGGTCGAAACGTAAACGTACGCGAGGCTCATCGCCTAATTGCAAACGATAAGACGCAAAGTCTTGACCTTCGGACTTCGAAGAATATTCTGGCTGCCTAGACTCTATTGCAATACCCATAGCAGCAAGCTTTGCGCGATCTCGCTGGAACTGTTTTGCGAATGCTGCTTTAGCTGCTTGATCTGCAAGCTCACCGTATGAATCTGCATATGCCTTTACGCGCTGTGCAATTTGACGCGAAGTCAGCCATTGCGGGAATGCGGAAGACAATACAGCGAGTACATCTAACTCGTGTTTGCCCCATTTGTCGGAAAAACGTCGCCTTCCGTTGCTTCCTTCTACCATTAGTCCTCACGTATCATGTTTGTATCAATTTACTTATGCGCCTTGCATACAAGCGACTACGAAATGCAGCAAAACTTGTGTTGCAATATTGCGCACACCTTTTCTATTTTAATGGTGTTTTGCGGTACGTGTGGACATTTTTTTAAAAAACTTCTAATAATTATATATTTTTTATTCACACGAACATCAACAACGTTGAAAATACGCCATTTTTTCGCGACACGCCATATAATTTTTTATAGATAATTTTATTTACTATCAATAAAAATCGCATATTTGCAAGAAATCTGCTTTAAACCCAAGAGTCTGGTTCAATTCCTTGCGGTCCCACGAATTCTCCATTTGGCACATAACTTGGTTCTCCTGTATCTTCTAAAACAGCGTCAGCAAACATTGAAACTTGGTTTCCAAATGTCCAATCTCCCCTAATAGTTACTGATTTTGCAGCAGCTAAAGCTGGAACAGAATATGGGAATCTTTCGTTG
This sequence comes from Gardnerella sp. DNF01159, assembly GCF_049244215.1. NCBI lineage: Bacteria > Bacillati > Actinomycetota > Actinomycetes > Bifidobacteriales > Bifidobacteriaceae > Gardnerella > Gardnerella sp. DNF01159. The sequence continues at coordinate 717,902 of NZ_CP058387.1, forward strand.
AAATCATTGATGTTTTTGTAATAACGTGGATCCAAATCAATATCAGGAAATATATAGTTACCATCTTCCATTTCATATGAATCAGTAAGATGGAATCTATCTGATCGCATAATAAATAAGTCATTGGTTGTTTTAACAGGCAAGAAACGCATGCGATCAACTTCTACGCAAATTGCGTCATCGAAAAGTGAAGCTATTGCTCCCATTGCTGTTTCCAATTGCACTACCGGAGTGCTGCTTTCGTCAGTTGGGTCAACAGTTTTGTGATTAAAAATAACAGGCAAAGGCAAAATCCCTTTGTGCTCTTTTAACTTTTTTTCTAGAGCATCTACACGAACCCAAATATTATTTGTGTTGAAGTATGGATGTTTTTTAATGCTTTGTGCGCTTCTACGATCCTCAGGATGAACCTGTGTCATTTCTCGTAGCATTAGTCTTCCTGTTTTCGCGTCCCTAACAATGTGACCGCCCTTACGATCTGCTTGAGTTCGCTTCGCAACCTCAATCATGATAGGTGCGCCAGTATTTTCAAAATGTTGAGCAAGAGTGCGCGACGGTCTAGCACCTAAATTGTCAGAATTTGAAATAAACAAATACTCAATTCCATTTTCTTTAAGAGTATGCAATAAATCAGATTCCCACAGAGTTGAAAAAATATCGCCGTGACCTGGAGGACACCATTCAAGAGATCGATCTTCCTTGTGAGAAACCGGTTCTCCAGTTTCCTCTGCTAATTTTGGTTCTTGATGTTGAATAATTTCTACAGGAATATTGTCTTGCACAAACTTGCGATTGCGTTTTAGTACTTGCAAAGTATCATGAGACGTGCGGAAAGAATTCATGAAAATAAGCGGAAGATTAACTCCTAATCGCTGACGAGCTGTAAGAACTTGTCCAATAATAATATCAATAAAGCGCATTTGGCGAGCTTTATGCCTACGAACTGGTAGTAAAGATTTTGCGCAAGACAAGCCCATAGATGTTCCCAAACCGCCATTTAATTTAATAAAAGCAGTTTTTGCGAATGCGTTAACAGCTTTGTCGTGATCAATAGTTTCGTAAATTTCGTGGAAAGTTGGAACGCTTTTAATAGGCTCAACCGTGCTCTCGCGAATAAACTCCGCAGACTTATCCCCTGATTTATCTAAATTCCAAGCATTATATAAGTGTTTAAATTGTTCAATAGCAATTTCGCTCATGCCTTGTTCGCGCATCTTTGCAGCGGACAACTCAAACGCGTCATCCATGTAAAAGCCTCCTCGTATGCATGTGACCTTAATAGTTTAGCGATTTGTGCGTTGCTGCGCAAATATTGCTTTTAACGGTTATTTTGAAATACTATTATGATTCTACCAAAGTTAGAAATTGCAAGATAGAAAATAATAAGCGCAGCCAATAATAAATACCGACTGCGCTTATGAGAAAATTTGCTACTAAACACCACTAAATATGAAATTTAGTTATTTTCTGCATTGTTGTCATCATTTTCTTCCGGTTCATCGCCAGTTTTTAGATGATGCTCGTCGTAGCCTTGCAAGTAACGAGTGTGGCGCCAATGGTGAATAGAAGCGTTCGTACCGCGATGATGTACGTGATACTTACGTGGAGTACCGCCATAAGGAAGCTCTTTAACTTCGCTAGCAACTGCCATTTGGTTCACATTAGAAGGATCCATAATAGCAATTGGAGCAACAGGCTCTGGTTCTGTTGGAGCGGCAGTTCGATTCTTCAAGTGCGATGGCAACCATTGTGCAAACCAAGACAATGCCAAGCAAATAAGGAAATATATTACTGCTGCAACACTTAATGTTTGCAAAATATTAAAGTACATTGATCCGAGTCTGCGCGATTCCTGAAGCAAATCAGTGTACATAATAATTGAACCAAGTGCAGTATCCTTCAAAACAACTACAAGCTGAGTTACTGCTGCAGGCATCATAGCAATAATTGCCTGAGGCATTTCAATTTGTGTCAATGATTGGTACTCGCTCAATCCTAATGCAAGTGAAGCTTCTCTTTGACCGTTTGGCAAGTTGCCAACACCTGATCTAACAAGTTCTGCAACAACAGAACCGTTATACATAATCAGTGCCAAAACAACAGCCCAGTATGATGATTCTTTCATACCAGAAAGTGCGAATGCTCTCCACAAGAAAATCATAAGCATCAATACTGGTACTGCGCGGCAAAATTCTACTACTATTGCGGAAATACTACGAATAATAAAATTAGGTAGTAAACGGCAAAGTCCGAAGAATAAGCCAAATACAATAGAACCAACTACTGCAAGTAACGATGCTTTTAGTGTCATCCATAATCCAGGAAGATAAAAATCAACCCAGGCCTCAGATTCGAGTGCAGGATTCCAAAGCGTCCAAGAAAGTTGGTTTTCTCCCTCTGGAGGATTGCTCAAACGAACGAGAATAGCAATAATGCAAATAACAAAAATGCAACCGGCAATAATATTAGCTATGCGAATTTTCTTAAGAGCTTTTGGACCTGGAGCATCGAATAATAATGATTGTTCACGTTGTTTAGCCATTGTTATCACCTTCTCACAGCAAGTTTATTTGACAAATAAGTAGTCAAAATGCCGATAGGAATGATGAGCATAATGTATCCGCAAGCGAAAATTAAGAAGATTGGAACAATCAAATCTGCATGTTTCTCAATCATTTCGCTCATCATTGTTGAAGTCTCAGTGGCAACTGATGCAGCAGCAGCAACTGTAGAATTCTTAAGCAAAGCAATAAATGTATTACCTAATGGTGCTACTGAACCGCAGAAAGTTTGTGGAAGAATTACTTGTGTTGCAGATTGGAAGAAATTTAATCCAAGGGCGCGGCAAGCTTCTGCTTGACCAACAGGTACGGTATTAAGACCAGATCTCAAAGATTCGCAAACAAATGCTGCAGTATAAAGCGACAATCCAGCAACTGCCAGCCAGAAGAAATTCACTTCAAAAATTGAGGAGAATCCTATCTTAAGCTGAGCGTAAACGCCTAAAACCATGAAAACCATAATGATGGTAAGTGGCATGTTTTTAAACAATTCAACATAAACTGTAGCAATCATGCGTAATGATGAAACAGGGCAAATGCGCATAGTAACAAGAATTACGCCAATAATTGATGAAAAAAGTACACTCCATAAAGTTATTTCAATATTAACCAAGAATGCTCCTGGAATATTGTAGGAGGTAAATAGCTGCATAAAATCTTGCATATTACTTCTCTCCTTCTTGAGGAATTGGCGGATTATACTTTGCGTTCGGCTTAAAGCCAGTGCCTCGTAAATTGTCGTCTAGAGCTCTTTTCCATGATCCGTTACGAATCATGTCTTTTAAGGCTGCATTAATTTTCTTAGCTAAGCCTGTATTTCCTTTTTTAATGCCAATTCCGTAATATTCTGCGGTAAATGGCTTGTTTACAAGCTTTAAACGACCTCGAGAAGCGGTTGCTAAACCAGCAAGAATAATGTCGTCGGTAGTTACAGCATCTACAATTCCTGAGAATAATGCAGTTGCACATTCTGCATAACCAGGCTGTTGCATAAGCTGTACTTTTGAAGAGTAACGCTCCTTAATAGCAATTGCAGATGTTGAGCCTGAAACTGAGCATAAACGCTTTCCGTCCAAATCATTTGGACCGCTTACTTTATGCTCATCTTTTCGAATTAGCAAATCCTGACCGGCAATAAAGTAAGGTCCTGCAAACGAAACCATTTTCTTGCGAGCGTCAGTAATGGAATATGTTGCAACAATCATATCTACATCACCGTTTTGAAGCATTGTTTCACGCTGTTTAGATGGTGATTCTTTCCATACGATTTGATCTTCTGAATAGCCGAGCTTTTTGGCAACGTACTTAGCAACATCAACGTCGAATCCAACGTAAGTTCCTGATTTTTTGAAACCCATACCAGGCTGATCGAATTTAATACCAATGCGTATGACTTTTTTACCATCGCTACGATCGCAAGCTGTAAGCGGCATAACGCAGCATACGGTACAAAGCATCGCTAGTATCGCACGAAAAATGCGATTTTGTAATATTTTCATATCTTTTCCCTTCGTAAGAACTGTTTTAAAGTTTCAGAATTTTTACTGAAAGATAAAACAAAAAAGCAGATTAATGCGTAAGAATCTTGGAAAGGAAATCTTTTGCACGATCAGTTTTTGGATGTTCAAAGAATTCTTCAGGAGTGCCTTGTTCAAGAATTTGACCATCTGCCATAAATACAATTCTGTCAGCTGCCTTGCGTGCAAATCCCATTTCGTGGGTAACACAAATCATAGTCATGCCTTCTTTTGCAAGCTCAACCATGACATCAAGAACTTCATTAACCATTTCCGGATCTAGTGCAGATGTAGGCTCGTCAAAAAGCATAACTTTTGGCTGCATAGCAAGAGCTCGAGCAATTGCAACACGCTGCTGCTGGCCGCCGGAAAGTTGTGAAGGCATTTTGTTTGCTTGATTATCAACTCCGACTCGAGTGAGCAATTCCATAGCAAGAGATTCAGCACTTTGCTGATCCATATGGCGCACTTTCATTGGAGCAAGAGTAACATTTTCCAAAATAGTCTTGTTAGCGAAAAGATTAAAGGACTGGAATACCATACCAACTTCTGCTCGCAAAGCTGCAAGTTCTTTTCCTTCTTGAGGAAGTGGCTCACCGTCAATACGTATGTCACCTGAATCAATAGTTTCGAGACGGTTAATTGTGCGACACATTGTCGATTTACCAGAACCAGATGGACCGATAATAACTAGTACTTCGCCTTTGTTAACAGTCAGATTGATGTCTTTAAGCACATGAAGTTTTCCATAATGCTTTTCGACATGACTTAGTTCTACGAGGGGATTTGCCGCTTTTTGCACTGAAATAGTGCGATTAGTCATATCCTCGGCGTTTGGATTTGACTTTGATACTTGCTTATCCATAACAAGAAGTTTAGCTAATCTGTGTTACAGCTATTTATCACTATCGTTACGTTTTGTAACTCTTACGTTACAAAAAAGCCGTTGATTGTGATTATAAAATCAACAATCAACGGCTTATCAATAACATTTTTTACAAGTATTTTTATTTACTCGTCTTCTTCTGGATCATAATCAACACCAGTTTCAGCACGCTGCTCGTCAGAAATTGGAGCAGGAGCACCGGTTAGAGGGTCTCTACCGCCGCCAGCCTTAGGGAATGCGATTACGTCGCGGATTGAGCTTGCACCTGCCAAAATTGCAGCAGTACGATCCCAACCCAAAGCAATACCAGCGTGAGGTGGAGCACCGTACTTGAAAGCTTCAAGCAAGAAGCCGAACTTTTCGTCAGCTTCAGCCTTGTCGATTCCAAGAACGTTAAGAACGCGGTCTTGGATATCGTCGCGGTGAATACGAACGGATCCGCCGCCCATTTCATTACCGTTGCACACAATATCGTAAGAATCGCTCATAGCGTGCTCTGGATCTTTATCAAACTTATCGATCCAATCAGCAGATGGCATTGTAAACGGATGGTGCATAGAAGTCCACTTTGAGTGGCCAACGGCGACGTCGTCATCATCTGGATCATCAGTGCGCTTAAATAGTGGGAAGTCAACAACCCAAGTGAAAGCAAACTCATCTGGGTGAAGCAATCCTGCGCGGTTAGCAAGTTCAACGCGCACTGCGCCGAGCAAAAGCTGCGAAGACTCGCGAGAACCTGCTGCGAAGAACACTGCATCGCCATCTTCTGCTCCAACAGCTTCCTTAAGACCTGCGCGCTCTTCTTCACTAAGATTCTTAGCAACAGGACCCTTTAACTCGCCATCTTCACCAAACACAACGTAAGCCAAACCTTTAGCTCCGCGCTGCTTAGCCCAATCCTGCCAAGCGTCAAATTGGCGACGAGGAGTTGCAGCACCGCCCTTAAAGAGCACAGCGCCAACGTATGAAGCTTGGAACACGCGGAATGGAGTGTTCTTAAAGTAGTCAGTCAACTCAATAAGTGGGTTTCCAAAACGCAAATCAGGCTTATCGGAACCATACTTATCCATTGCTTCCTGCCAAGTAATACGAGGCAAAGGAAGAGTAATCTCGTGACCGGCTTCCTTCCAAATAGCGGCAATAACGCGCTCTGCCATAGCCATAACGTCTTCCTGACTTGCAAAGCTCATTTCCATATCAAGCTGAGTGAACTCAGGCTGACGATCTGCACGGAAGTCTTCGTCGCGATAGCAACGAGCAAGCTGATAGTAGCGCTCGACGCCAGAAACCATGAGCAACTGCTTTAGAAGCTGAGGAGACTGTGGAAGTGCGTACCAAGAGCCTGGAACCAATCGTGCTGGAACAACGAAGTCGCGAGCACCTTCAGGAGTTGACTTAATGAAAGTTGGTGTTTCAACTTCAGTAAAGTTCATGTCTTCCAAAGCATGGCGGGCAGCCTTAGCCATATCAGAGCGAAGCTTCAAATTGCGCTGCATAGATGGGCGACGCAAATCAAGGTAACGATATTTCAAACGAACATCTTCGCTTGGAAGCTTGTTCTCGGACTCGTTTTCCAAAGCTGTTGAAACCTGGAATGGCAAAGCGTCTGACTTTGCGAGAATAGTAACAGTTTCTGCAACAATCTCAATTTTACCGGTTGCTAAATGATCGTTTTCGTTGCCATCTGGGCGCAAGCGAACTTCGCCGGTCACTTGCACAACGAATTCACTACGCAATGGTCGTGCAGTTTCTTCATCGTAAATAACAACTTGCACTAAGCCTGTGTTATCACGGACATCAACAAAGGCAACTCCACCATGATCGCGGCGACGATCAACCCAACCAGCGATGGTTACTTTTTGCCCGACTAATTCTTCAGTCACTTCAACGGCATGATGTGTGCGATACGCCGTCTGGCTCATAAGTCCACTTCCTCTACAATCTAATTGATATTCATTTGTTTCTATTGACATGATTTTGCGCACAATATTCAAGCAAATTTGCAAGACATTATTTAGCGCAAGAAACTGTCTGCCGGGCATAAACAGTATCCGGTTGCCAAGACGTGGCATCCGCGGTTTCCTGTTCGCCAGTAATAATATTTTTTACTTCATCGTGAGATGACTCTGATTCAGTGCTATCAGCAGGGAACCACACATAAGGAATGCCGAGCTTGTCAGCATATTTTATTTGCTTACCAAGCTTTGCTGCGCTAGGAGCAACATCTGCTGCAATGCCTCGATCTCGTAAAGTTTTAGCAATAGCATTGCATGCAGGGCGATCTTCTTCATTCCAAACTGCAACAAGTACTGCAGCAGGAGAAACTCGAGAAACAGTAGCACCTGCAGTGTGAAGCATATAAGAAAGCAGTCGAGACATGCCGATTGAAAGTCCTACGCCTGGATACTTCTTCTTGCCTTGTGAAACTAAATTATCGTAACGACCGCCAGAGCAAATTGAACCAAGAGATTCTGCGTTGTCAAGGAAAGTTTCGTAAACAGAACCAGTATAGTAGTCAAGTCCACGAGCAATCTTCAAATCAGCAACAACAGCGCCTGGGCGGATACGTGCTGCTTCGTCTACAATCATCGCAAGAGTTTCAACACCTTGAGAAGCTAAAACGTAAGACTCGTTATCATCACTTCGAGAAATATTATGCTTATCGCATAATTCGTCGAAACGAGACTTCAACTCATCTCCTGTTTCGGCAGTAAGTTCAGCTAATTCTAAGCATGCATCAGCTTGAGAAGCCGTAGCGCCGCATTCTTTTACCAAAAGCTTAGATACTTCTTCAGCACCAATTTTGTCTAGCTTATCGATTTCTCGAAGAACTCCCTCAATATCGCTTAATCCAATACCGCGATAAAAACCTTCAGAAAGCTTTCGATTGTTAGCATGAACAGTTGCCTTAGGAAGACCGAACTTACGTAAACGTTCAAGAGCTTCAACCATAACAAGTGGAAGTTCAACTTCGTAGTGTGAAGGTAATTCGCCATTTCCTACTACATCGATATCAGCTTGTACAAACTCACGGAAACGACCTTCTTGTGGACGCTCCCCTCGCCAAACTTTTTGCATTTGCCAGCGCTTAAATGGGAACGTCAAATCACCAGTATGCTCAACGACGTAACGGCTGAGCGGAACTGTTAAATCGAAATGTAAACCAATGCGTTCTTCTACAGGAGTGTCGGATTCGTGACCAACTTCTTGTAAACGCGACAATAAATAAATTTCTTTACTGGTTTCGCCTTTTTTTAATAAGCTTGAACCCTGTTCTACTGCACGTGTTTCAATTCCAATAAAACCGTTGAGTTCAAACACTTCTCTTAGTGTGTCAATTACTTGCTGTTCAACAGCGCGTTCACTAGGAAGCCATTCAGGGAAACCCGATATTGATGAGCCTTGTACCATGTCCACTATAATAGGTGGTGTTGCGGAAAAATCATGGCTTACCGTCATACTTATTCGTAACAATGTTACCGTGCATCTGCTGTAAGGAGTCGTCCCGTGACCGAACAGACTAAACCTGAAGAAACTACTAAAACTACTACCGCGCCAAAGCCAGTTGCTCCATCTCCAGCAAGCTTCGCGCATAAGACTCGTGTTGTTGCTCAAGCACCAACCATTTCTTATAGTGAAGAGGATATTAAAGCCGCAAAAACCTTTGGCCGTGTTGATGAAAATGGCACTGTTTACGTTACTGAAAACGGTGCTGAGCGTGAGGTTGGTCAATACTCCACTGGCACTCCTGAAGAAGCGTTGACTTTCTATATTCATCGTTATCTTGATTTGAAGATTAAGCTTGATCTTTTCGCTAAGCGCTTGGAAGCTTCCAATGTAAAAGCAAAAGAAATTGACGAAACGCTTAATACTTTGAAAGCTGAATTGGAAAATCCTGCTGCCGTAGGCGATATTGCTGCTTTACGTGCGCGACACGCCGAATTGGCTGCAAAAGGTAATGAAAAGAAGGAAGCAATCTCTAAAGCTCGAAAAGAAGCTCTAGAAAAAGCTTTGAAAGAACGTACAAATATTGTAGAACGTGCAGAATCGTTAGTAGCACAAATGAATGAATCTACAAACTGGCGTGAATTAAACGATAAGTTACGTGCTTTATTTGACGAATGGCAGGAGCATCAGCGTACTACTATTCACTTAAATAAGTCTGATGCCGATGCTTTGTGGCAGCGTTTTTCAAAGGCTCGTTCTGCGTTCTCTCAGGCTCGCAATTCTTGGGTTAAAGAACGTGAGCATGTGCGTAATACTGCTAAGCAGCTTAAGGAAGCTATTATTGCAGAAGCTGAAAGCTTAAAAGATTCAAAAGATTGGCGTGAAACTTCTATGAAGTTCAATGCTTTGATGGATCGTTGGAAGAAAGCTGGCAATGCTGGTCGTCAGCACGATGATGCTTTGTGGGCTAAGTTCCGCGAAGCTGCTGATGCTTTCTATCATGCTCGTCAAAATGACCGTGAAAAGGTTAATGCTGGAGAACACGAAAATCTTGCTAAGAAGGAAGCTTTGCTCGTAAAAGCAGAGGCTTTGTTGCCAGTAGAAAATGAAGAAGCTGCTAAGAAGGCTCGTAAGGCTTTGTCTCAGATTCAGGAAGAATGGGATGCTATTGGTTTCGTTCCTCGTGAAGATATGCGTCGTATTGAGTCTCGCTTGAACGACGTTGATAAAAAGATTAAGGCTGTTGAAGACGCTGCTTGGCGTGAGGCTGATCCTGAAGCTAATGCTCGTAAATCCAGTTTTGCTTTACAGTTGGAAGCGCAACTCGAAGAGCTTAACGCTGCTATTGCTAAGGAAACCGATAATAAGCGTAAAGCTAAGTTGGAAGCTGAAAAGGCTACTAAAGAGCAGTGGCTTAACGCTGTTAAGTAAATTAGTTTTATAACTAATTAAAAGTATGGGGTTGCTTAAAAATCAAGCGACCCCATACTTATTTTTCGGCTGTATTTTAAGATTTATTTGCTTTTAAGAGTTTTTTATTAAAGATTTAGCTAAATGAATAAAAGTATTAGCTAAATTAGAATCTGCCAATTTTCCATCTTCGGTTAGAACAGCAGGTCGCCCTGCTTCACCAGTTTCTCTAAGCGCAGGATCTAAAGGAAGTTGAGCTAAAAGAGGCACATTAGTGTCAAGAGCGTTACAAAGTTGTTCGCTTACTCTCTTTCCTCCTCCTGAACCAAACAATTCTAAGCGCTCGCCGTTATTTTCAAACCAGCTCATGTTCTCAACAACTCCGCGAACTTTTACAGGAATTTGCAAAGCCATAAGACCTGATCTAACTGCCACATCTGATGCACTAGGCTGTGGAGTTGTTACTACAACAAGCTCTACATTTGGTAAGGATTGTGCTACAGCTAATGCCATATCTCCTGTGCCTGGAGCTAAATCAAGAAGTAAAACATCGGGGTTGCCCCACCAAACATCGGAAAGAAACTGTTCTAAAGAACGTTGTAATCGTGGTCCTCTCCACAAAATAGCACGATCGGTTCCAGCAAACATTCCAATAGAAATAAGCTTTACTCCCCAAGCAACTACAGGCATAAGCATTCCGTTTAAATTTGTTGGTTGAGAATTAACTCCAAACATTCGCGGTAAAGAAAAGCCGTAAATATCGGCGTCGATAGCTGCAGTATCGTAACCTAATGCTGCAAAAGTTGCAGCTAAATTAGCAGTTATAGAAGATTTTCCCACTCCGCCTTTTCCAGAAGCTATAGCAAAAATTCTCGTGCGAGTGCCAGCTTTATTAAATGGATTTTCTTTGCGTTCAGCTTTTAAATCTGCAACTAACTTTTCTAATTTAGTTTTACTCATTGCAGTAGCGTTAACGTGCGGTATGAGTATTGCTTGAGGATATTTAGATATAGCTTCTTGAACTCGTCCTGTAATCACTTCTGCCAGAGGGCAATTTGGCACAGTAAGTTCAAGATTTATTTCTACATCATAAGCAAACTTTGTTGCATCAATGGTTTCAGCTTTTTTTATCACATGCACTCCGGTTACCATATTTAATTCGGTAACAGAGCGACCTAATTCTGGATCAATAACGCTACCCAGCAAATCGTAAACTTGTTTTTCGAGTTCACTTGTATTCATGCGTTATGATTCCTCAGCAATGAGATTTGGCACAGTATTATTTGCAATTTGTAGTATTTCTTCTAAGTTCCCAGTTTTTAAAAGAGTATTAAACTGTTGTTCGTTAAGCATAGGAATGCCAAGTTCTTGCGCTTTAGTTGCCTTGGATCCTGCATTTTCGCCTAGAATAACGCAATATGTGTTCTTGCTTACTGATCCTGATGCTTTGCCGCCTCTTGAGACTATAGCCTCTTTTGCGCTGTCTCGTGTAAATCCTTGCAAAGATCCTGTAACAACTATTGTTTTACCTACTAATGTTTGAGCGAAAGATGATGTTTCAACTTTCCCTACTACACCTGCTTCTTGCCACGATTTTAATACTTCAAATTGCCAATTAGCAGGGTCTTTAGCTTGCTGGAACCAGTTGTATACTGCTTGCGCAATTTCAGGACCAACTCCATCAATTTGTGTAAGTTCTTCAATAGATGCTTTGGAAATATTGTCTAAAGATCCAAAATTTGCCGCTATAAGACGTGCAGTTGGTGGACCTAGTCTACGAATAGATAAAGCAACCAAAACTCGCCACAGTGCTGCATTTTTGCCTTTTTGAGTTATTTCTTCAAGCATACTACGAGTAGTTTCAGAAGGTCTTGTATACCATGGCACATTTATTGTTTCTTTAGCGTTGTCGCTAGTTTTAGCATTTCTAGTAATGCGCTTATTTTTCCAAAGTACTACTTTAGCGTCAATTGGAACTTGGAATTTAGGATATTGAGGATCCCATTGTTCGTTTGGTGAAGTAGTTTTTTCGGAAGTTTCTGCTGCTTCGTAATTTGTAGATAACTTTGCTTCGATTGTGCGAGTCCAAAATGCTCTAACTTGATGCCAAAGACCAGATCCGCCTATTTTGCGTGTACGCTTTTTAAAGCTACCGTCTTTACTAACTTCTTTCCACTCTTCAACAAGAGGAATTTCTTTCCAAACCATTACATTTTGTAAATCGTCGGCAGTAATACTAAATAATCCAGCTTCATTTCTAAGTACTGGAGTTTGTGGTTCAGGTAGCGTTAAATCTGGTGAAGGTATATATGGTTGTTGAGTTGCGCCTCGCTGAATTATAATTTTATCCATATCTGGGCAGTAAACTTCTGCAGTTGTAGGCCTGCAATCCTCAGGATTTGTGAGAGCTAGCGCAGCGTTATCGCCCAAATTTTCAATATCAAAAGCTTGTCTGGAAGCCAAGTGAATTATTCGTTCTGTAAGTTGAGCTGGACAGTTTTCTACATTTGGGCAACGAATATCTTTATCTCCCTCTTTTGCAGGAGCTAGCTTAGTTCCACAAGATGGGCAGTATTCTGGCATAACAAACTTTCTAAGTTCATTTTCTCGCCCTTCCCTAGCTTTAAGTACCGGTCCGACTAATTCCGGAATAACATCCCCAGCTTTACGAACTACGACAGTATCGCCAATTAGCACACCTTTATGTTCAACTTCGTAAGCGTTATGAAGAGTTGTACGCGAAATTGTCGATCCTGCTACAGTAACAGGTTCAAGAACAGCTACAGGAGTTACTCTTCCAGTTCTTCCAACCTGGACAATAATATCCTTCAAATAAGTATTAACTTCTTCAGGAGGATACTTGTATGCAATAGCCCATCGTGGAGCTCTAGAAGTAGCTCCTAGTTGATGCTGTAATGCTCTGTCATCAACTTTTACAACTATGCCGTCTAAAGCGTGCAAAATATTTGCTCTATGCTCTCCGTAATAGTCAATCATTTCTTCTATTTCAGAAAAATTTGTGACTTTTCTCGTGTATGGAGAAACAGGTATTCCCCACTGTTGATAGAACTTATATGCGTCAGACTGATTAAATTTTGTTTCACTATTGTTATGGCTTGTATTTTCTTTCCAACGAAGCTCACCTAGTCCGTGTGCAAAAAAGCTTAATCGACGCGTGGCCGTGATACGTGGATCTTTTTGGCGCAAAGAGCCAGCTGCAGCGTTACGAGGGTTTGCAAAAGCAACTCGTCCAGCATTTTCTTGTTCATCATTTAATTTTCTAAAGTCTTCCCATTTCATAAAAACTTCGCCACGAATTTCCACGAACTCAGGAATATCGTCAGTATTGTCAGAATGAAGCTGTGTTGGTATTGCTTCAATCGTTCTTACGTTTAATGTAATATCCTCGCCAGTTACGCCATCGCCTCTAGTAAGACCTTGTTCAAGAGTACCGTTGCGATAAATAAGATTTAAAGCAAGACCATCAATTTTTACTTCGCAAGTCATAGGAAGAGGTTGAGATTCATCCCATTGTAAATCGCGAATTACGCTGTTATACCAATCATGTAATTCTTCAATTGAAAATACGTCATCCAAACTCATCATTCGAGACGGATGCTTTACAGAAGTAAAATCATTAGAAAAAGTTCCACCTACGCGATGTGTTGGAGATTGAGGAGTATCTAAAGTTGGGAAGGCAGCTTCTAAAGAGCTTAGCGCTCGCATTCTTGCATCGTATGCTGCGTCTGAACTAGTTGGAGAATCTTCTACATAATAAGCAATTTGATCAGATTGTGCCCAAGCTGCCAATTTCGCCCAAAGCTTCGCAGCTTGCTCTATAGTAAGTGTCGCTGGCTGCAAATTTCCAAGAGTCAACGCATCAGTGTCTGTTGGTTTCAAGTTTGCAATCCACTTTTCGGTGTCTATTGTAGAGTTCCACTCATTCGCTTCATGCATGTCAGTTTTGTTATCAGTTTTGCTATCAGCCTGAGTAACAGTCCCTGTTTTAACTGTACTTATGCTATTAGTTTCGTTTTTTGGCGCTTCATGAGATATAGTTTGCTCGTCAAAATCGTAAAAAAGCGATAACTGTTCGCTCTCTGTTGACTCTTCGCGAATACTATTTTCACTCATGAATATTCCCTTCAGCTACGTTTTACTAATGCCTATAAACAGTATCTAATAAGACTGTATAAGCACAGTAAAAACTATTCAATGATGTATTGAGTATTAAGCTAATAAATTTTAAAACTGCTTGCTCTATTTCTTAAGCGTTTAAAGATCTTAAGAACTGTGTTTGTACTGTGCTACTTAGATCTTCGTTAGAAGTCATTCGAATATTTGCAACACATAAAGTTCTTGCAATTACAAACATTCCATCGTTCACAGTTAATTTTGCTGCTTTATCAATAATCTCTTCTGCTTCAATATCAGGCCAAGCTGGTACGTCTTCAGAAAGAAGAGCCATCTGTGCTTCATGTATATTGCTCGGTATTAGCTTGCACTGCGATCTCATTCTAGAAAGAAGCTCATCAAGTTCCATTTCTAGCGGCTCAATCTTTCCTGGAGCTAAGTATTGTGCCATTCTATATGAAGATGCAGCAATGAGGAAATTATTCTGCATCCATTCCGCATAAGCGAGCTTATAGTAAGCAAAAGCAGCATCATCCCTATCGAGAGACACATTCAAAGCGTTAATGCAAGCTGCAATAACAGATGACCAATCCTCTTTTTGCGCAAGTATATCAGCTAATCTTAAATGAGAAAGAGCGTAAGTAGGAGCGTACGAAACCATAATATTTAAATGGCGTAAAGCTTCGTCATGTTGGTTTAATTGCGAAAGTAAATCAGCAAGTTCCATATGCGCGTAGAAAAGACCGTCAGGAATAAGTCTTGTTCGTTCTTCTTTAGTTGCAAATAGATGATTATAAATTACTCTCTCAGCGTAGGAATTAAAGTATCTTGGTACAGCTTCGCTGCTAGTAAACATAGTATCGAATTGTGCTACAGAATTTTCGTACTCTTTTAAAGCCTCGCTAAGGTCCCCATTCATAAACTGTTCGTGAGCTTTTGTACGAATATCTCTTATACGTTTTGCTGTAGTAAATGAAAGATTAGGTAAATCTGTTTCGTCAATTAGCGCTCGCGTTATTGAATCTGCTTGAGCGTTAAGTTCAGGATCGTCAATGCTTTCAATAATACTCATAGCTTCGTGAGCTTTTTGTGCAGTTGTTGGCATAAGTTCTGAAGCAATATGATGGAAGTCGGCAACAGCTTGTTGCAGAAGATCTTCACGTTGTATAGAAAGCCCTTGTGCGTATTGTGTTCCCAGTATGCTTTCCTGATCTGCTGTAAAAATTTTGTCAGAAAATTCAGGTTCTTCTTGTGATCCATGAGGAGAAAAGCGGCTACTGTGAACATCAAAATCTGGTTCGATGGTATTTAATTTTCCATGAGAATCAATGTTTAATTTGGCATTAAATTTTTCGTATGTTTTTATAGGATTATTTAATCCGTTTTGGTGAATAAGTTTTATAAATCTGTCTCTGCTAAACGTAACTGTAGTTAGAGCTCGTATGGATGGTGCTGTAGTAAAAGCTGCAAATGAATTTTCTTCTTTAGACTTATCCATGCTGTTTTCGGACAGTTGATTTTCGTTAGAATCTGCGTTTGTGCCTGTTTCTGAGTTTAATTCTTGGCTGCTTGCGCTCGCATGCATTGATATGACATTATTGTTTGTCTTGTTTGCGTTACTAATATTAGTCTGCTGCATTTCTTGCAATTTAGACGGGTCTCCATGAATGTCACCGTCTTTTGGATCTCCTTTTGGCTTGGATGAATCATTATTTGCAGCGTCACTATTCATAACGTTAAGCGCATTAAGAGTACGATTTACAAGATTGTTCATAGCATTGTTTTGTGCTGTAACCATCTCTTCTAAGCCTATTGAATCTAAGCGTATAGAAACATTTTTTACTTTACCGCTTGCTCCAAAAGCTAGAGTAGACATTATCATTCCAACTTGAAGATTGTAGTTTGTAGCTAGTTTTTCTTTATCGTCGTCGTTCAGATTTTTCCAAGATTTATCCTCATTAACGTAAGCTACAGATGGCATAAGTGCAGCTCCAGCTGTAGTAAGGTTTATTGCCACGTTACCATCTTCTAAATTAGATCTAAATTCCGCGTCAAAACGGAACGGCAAGTATACGCTTCTAATAAGATTAGAAAGACGCTGTCTATAGGACCATTCACTGTCGTTATCTATCTTATTGAAATACTTATCGTTATTTTTTACCTGCTTTGCTCTTCTCCACATGTGCAAAATAGGTCTTATTTTGTCGTCCATCAGAGGATTGCCAAAAAATTGCATACCTATTGAACCGCTTGCTGCAAAAGCAACATCTTTAATCATTGCCATGTCGATTTGTGATGCCTGCTCTTCTTTTATAGTATTTTCGCAAGTTTTTCCTCCCACGATGGAGTTAATTTGCAGACAATCATAAATTGAATATAAACGGTTAATAGCACCTTCTATTTTAAGTACTTTGAGTGCAGCATTTGGTTCCAAAGCATCATCCCAAAGTAAGTAGTTTGCTTCTGTTTGCTGAGATTTTTGCATGTGTAGGCGTTCTGCACCATGCACTGCTTCCAGGCTGCGTTCTGTTTCTAAAGCTCCAGTTGAGCGCATTAATTTTTCGAAATATTCTTCTAAACCTGAAACTCTTAAATTTTCTTTTTTCGCTATTTTTATGTCTTCTACACTTCTTCGTATTGCTCCTAAAGGTGCTTCGTGTTCTAGTCTGCGAAGTACATTGCTGTAACCAAATCCAGTTAAAGACTTGTGCATGTCTGGAATGAATAATGCTGCAAAGAATGCTATTGTTATTGCATTTCTGTATGTAAGATTGCATCGTAAGTTTTCTGGAAGTTTAGTTCGTAACTCTTCGAGAGTATAAGTTTTTTTAGTTCCGAACCCGTGTGAGATCCATGATCCGATTTTAATTAAACCGTTATCTTCTGAAAGTTGTAAAACTAAGTCTCCGTTTGATACGCAAAATACGTTTTCTTTTCTAATTTTTGAAAAAGTTTTAGAAAAGTGGTTTATTTTTCCGGCAAAAGTTTTAGAGCGTTGTTCTGGTTTTAATGCGCTTTTAGACTTACTGCTTTCTAAAGAAGCGAGAAAATCTTCTACGGTTGCGTCGCCATTTAAATAGGATTCTACGATATTATCCACGTCATAGTCTGTATGTTTGGTGTATGTTTCGTCAAACGCTTCCAAAAATGCACATTTTAGAGTAATTTTTGTTTTTTTATATTGTTTTCCATAAAAACGGTGTAAATCTTTCAGTGAAGAATTATTTTTTTCTACAAATGAAAGTTGCGGTCTCATGTCTTGAATATCTTCGTAGCTAAGTTTGCTGCCGAGAAATATTCGCCCTTCTGAATCTGCTACTGCTAGTTGAAGGAATTTTTTTCCGTCTTCTTTAAATAATCCAATTGATGTGTATTCTTTTTTCTTGTTAAGTTGAACCCAGCCTAATTGATTGTTGATATTTGTTTGTGGAAAATCTTTAATAACGTACTTTTTAGCGCGCGACGAAATATCTATTGGATTGCCTTCTGCCCACAACGAGTTAAGAGATTCTTGTAGTTGCAACATACTATCTTCCTGAGATTCTGAATTTTCAGTAGTTTGCATGTTGTTAGTCATAATCCCCATTCTTTCACTTTGCTTTGTGGCATGTGAGTTTTTGTTTTATATTTTTAGCGCACATAATGTGGCGTTTAATCACATTATTTTAGTATATAAGAAATTATGCATGTTATAAAATGCGCGACATTATTTATCGAAATTATTTCATCAATAGATTGCTAATAAGAGAATACGACGACTTCGAATATTGAGAAAAAATGGAGCGGACAACGGGACTCGAACCCGCGGTCTCAACCTTGGCAAGGTTGCGCTTTACCAACTAAGCTATGTCCGCAAACAAATGAATACCTTATATCATTTTCATAAAAAGTGCAAATTAGGTATGTCGCAAGCCTTACAAGTATTTGCTGCACTTGTAAGGCTTACTTGTTTCAGATTTTTAGTGTTTTAAGTTGAAAACTTATTTTATTTGTTTGCTTACTTGCTTTCGTCATCGCGCTTTGGAGAAGATGGTGTTGCACCCTTTTCAAGCACTCGACCAGGGCCTGCAAGATAAGCTGCGCGGCCTGCTTCAATACCAAGCTTGAATGCTTTAGCCATAAGCACAATATCGTTTGCAGTAGCAACTCCAGTATTTGCCATTACAGCTGCAGCACCCATTTCCATTGCTTCAGCAGCCTGGCTTGGAACGCCAATGCCGGCATCGACAATAACAGGAAGATCGATTTCGTCGATAATAAGCTGAATAAACTTCTTAGTTTCAAGACCCTTGTTAGAGCCAATCAAAGAGCCGAGAGGCATAATTGCGGCAGCTCCAGCGTCGCGCATTGCCTTAGCAAAGTACAAATCTGGATACATGTAAGGAAGAACAGTAAAACCTTCGTCAGCCAAAATCTTTGTTGCTTGCAAAGTAGCTTCATTGTTTGGCAACAAATACTTGCGATCAGGAATAATCTCAAGCTTGATGAAGTTTCCGCAACCCATTTCGCGAGCAATATGTGCAGTGTTAACTGCTTCCTCTACAGTTACGCATCCGCTAGTATTAGGCAAAATGGTAACGCCTTCTGGAATATGCTTTAAAATTCCTGCAGCTTTCTCGCTATAGCGAATTGCTACAGTAATCATTTCAGCTTTAGCACTATTTACTGCGGCATCAATAAGCTCCTCAGAATACTTTCCAGAACCCAAAATGTATCGAGAAGTAAACTTCTTACCACCTAATTCTAAATAATCTTCATTCTCCATAATTTCCTCCATTTTTTATCCATTTCAACGCTTCTAACGCTTCTAAACTTGCGATAATCGAAACATAAGGCAAATACAAGCCTTCTTCAGGAGAAGACTTAAAATCACCTACTAAGCACACGTTTGAAAGATGCTTAATTTTTACGTTCTTAATATCTCCTAGTCCAGATAAGCCAGAAGCGGTAATAACATATTTGTTAGGATGATTCATGAAATAGTCAAGAACCATTGCTTTCGATTCGCGATTGTCGAATGCTTCAATAAACAAGTCGGAGCGCTCAGCAATCTCATCTAACGATTCCGGCGTAACTTTTTGCACGAAAGCTTCTACTTCAACGTACGGCAAAGTTTCATTAAGCCGCGCTTTAGTAGCAGATACTTTGTGTTGTCCAATTTCGTTAATCGTATAATTTTGACGGTTTAAATTCGAATACTCGATACTGTCAAAATCGTAAATGTACAACTTTTTTACGCCGGCTCGCGCAAGCATTAACGCAATATTTGATCCCAAACCGCCGCAGCCAAGTATTGAAACTGATTGTTGAGCAAACAAATCATTATCTTCCTTTAGCTGACGTTTAAGAACTTTTGCGCGAATATCGTCACTTTCCATTCATCCTCCTCCCATAATGCTAAATACTTCAATTTTTGCGTTATCTTTAACTATGAAAGTTTCAAAATCTTTGCGTTTTACTAATTCACCATCAACTTCTATTGCAACAAAAGTACTGTCGTAGCCTTCGCGCTTAAGTAGTTCAAGTAAATTCTCGTTCTCAACATAATCCACAGTATCGTGATTAAGTTTCAGCACACTTACCTCCTTTCTGTAGAATATGCTTTAAGTTTTAAATATTACGTTTAAAGATTCTACCTAATCCTTAGCTGGATGAAGAATAAACTTGCCCTTGAAGCCTTTGCAAACGCCATTTTCTTGGCTGTAAATTTCTTCGCCGCGAAGCAAAGTTCTTACCACCTGGCAGCCAATAGTGCGACCAACGTATGGGCTGAACTTGTTTCGATACTCAAGGTCTTCAGCTTTAAGAACATAAGGAGCGTTTGGCTTAATGAATGCAAGATCTGCGTCGTAACCCAAACGTATGCTTCCTTTTCCTTTCAGATCGAAGCGTTTTGCAGAATTGCTAGAATTCAATGCCACAAATTGAGTTAATGACATTCCGCGCTTTTGCACAGCTTCATCAAAGAACACGTCAACATCGTTTTGAACGCTACCAATACCACCCCAAGCTGTGAAAGCATCATCAGTTTGCTTCAAACTCAAAGGAGCTGGCGAATGGTCGGAAACAATGAAGTTAATAGAACCGTCAAAAACCTTTTCCCACAAGCCATTCTGGTTTTCCTTGTCACGAATTGGCGGAGTGCACTTAGCGATATTTCCAATCTCGTCAAGCTCAGAAGTGTCGAAATACAGGTAATGGTTGCAAGTTTCGCAGCTTACGTCAACGCCATTCTTACGAGCGTCAGCAACAGCTTGAGCACCTTCTGGTGAAGAAACATGAACAATATGAATTCTGCATCCAGTTTCTTTAGCAAAAAGGCAAGCGCGCTCAATAGCTTCAACTTCAGTGAAAACAGGTCTGGTTGCTACGAACTCAGAAAGCTTTCTAGCTCCCATTTGATGAGCTTTCTTTCCAAGCTGGTCTGTAATAGGAGCGTTTTCGCAATGCATAATCAAAATTTTGCCGGTTTTTGCAATCTGCTGCATACCTGTGTACAAGGAGTAATCGTCGCAATTGTATAAATCAACTTGCAAATCCTTGTCGCCTGTAGTTCCAAGGAATGCTTTGTAATTAACGACACCCTGCTTATCTTGCTCGCATATTCCGCCATTGAGGTTTTGTGGTTCCAAGCCACCAGTTTGACCAACATCAACCTTGAGCTTTCCGTCGGCTTCTTTAAGCACTGCTTCAAATGACTTTCCATCAGTAGTAGCAGGAATCTGATTGCAAGGCATTTGCAGCATTGTAGTAATACCGCCTTTTGCGCCGGCAGAAGTTGCTGTTACAAAACCTTCCCAATCGTCGCGAACGCCGCCGCCTGGAGCGTTAATATGAACGTGAGAATCAACTTTTCCAGGAACAACTATTAAATCAGTTGCATCAATAGTTTTATCGGCTGTAAAGTTGCTTCCAAAAGCGGCAAACTTGCCGTCTTTAATTGCTATATCGGCTTTGGTGGCTTCATTATCGAATACAACCAAACCGTTTGTGATTACTACATTGTAGTTCATATTATTTCCTTTCTTTAGCCATTGTTGGCTGAAAAACTTTTGATAGTAATATTTGACACACGAAGCCTACAGCGCATCCCACAATCCATGAGATTTGAGTAAGTGGTGAAAGTAGAGGAATTATCTGCCCGGAAAGAGCAAATAAAAGCCCAAGTATCGTAGAAGTATAAGATATCCAGTTAGTTCCAGAATAAGCAGATTTTGACGAGCTATTTGTATCGTAATAAATTTGATCAAGATCAATATGCGTGCGCTTTACTACGTAATAGTCGGCAAGTAGAACACCTGCAATAGGGCCTAAAAGCATGCCAATAAGATTCAAGAAGCCTGTAATATTAGCCATAAACTTCCACGGCATTAACACAGTGCTTACAAGAGCTGCAATAACTACGCCACGCTTATAATTTACAAATCGCGGAGCTAAAGCAGTTAGCTGGTATGCTGCAGGAACAATATTGCCAGTAGCATTTGTACAAACTGTAGTAAGTAGAAGCAACCCAGTAGCTATTGCAATTGCAGGAAGACTATCCCACTTGTTTATGATAACAAGAACATCTGTAATGGTTTCATGGTAAAAAAGCGATCCGCCCACTAAAATAACTACGCTTGTAAAGGCAAAAAGCGCGTAACTTAGCAAGAAGCTAGCAATTTGACCTTTTAGTTGAGCCATAGTTGACTTTGCATTTTGCGTAAAATCAGCAATAGAAACGGCAGGAGCAGCCCAAACGCCCAGTACAGAATTTACAACCATCATCATGAAAAGCCCAAGACCGCAATTAGTTGGCGCTTGAACAGTAGCATGATATTGCATGATTGCAGATAATCCACCAGCACAGCTAATAGCCCATACGCTCATGCAACCAAAAACAACGTAAATAAGTGGGCTTAATACTACAGTTAGCTTATTAAGAGTCTTTCCTCCACCTAAGCCAATCGCCAAATTAAGCAACCAAAATATTGCGAAGGAGATAATAATAGGTATGTGCGAACCTACAAATGGTATTTTGCTTCCAAGCGTAAGAAACTCAGGGCAAATTTTGCCAACTAGAATCTCTAAAGCTTTCGCGCCTATATATGTTTGAATGCCATACCAGCATATTGCAGCAACTACTCCCCTAAGGAATCCTGGTAGTTGAGCGCCTGCTTTTCCGTATGTTGCGCGCAAATGCATAGAAAACGGTATGCCGTATTTGGAACCTACAACACCGTTAGCAACCATGACAATTGCTGTAAGAATTGCGCCAAGCATGATACCAATCATTACGTAAATTGGAGAGTATCCCATTAAAAGGAATGCGCCAACTGCAGCATAATTAGGAATATTGTGTACAGACTGCATCCACAAAGTGCAGAAATTAAGAGCGCTCATTGTGCGTTTTTCTTGCGGCTTTGGCAGTAAATCTTCGTTAGTGTAGCCGCGCTCGCGGTAACATTCCAAGTTTTTACTAGCTACTGGCTCGTCTTGTAGCAGTTTACTAATTTGCATGCGCACCTCCTTACTTTTCTTGTTTGTAAATTTGATTCTTTTTTGTGTTTTGTGTTTTGAGTTTTTTGAAAGTAATAATCGCAACTTTGCTCAAAAATAAAAAAGATACGAAAGGATATCGTACCCGTGGTGGTGCGCCCCTTCGTATCAGCCTCTTATTCGTGAATAAGCGTTGTACTCTCATTCGATATTCACTTTTCTTCGCTGCGATTAATTAAGCAGTGAAGTTTGCATCGTATATGCCTTTTACGTCCTTCCTAAATTTCTATTTCTTTTTGGTTTTCGTTTGGTTTTCGTTTGGTTTTCGTTTGGTTTCCGTTATCTTTTAGTTGGTTTTCGTTAGTCCTCATAAGCCAAACTATGCAGAGCATCTCGTAAAAGCTTTACTCCGTGAACAGCGTCTTGTGGATCTGTGTACTCTTCTGGAGCGTGACTAATACCATCTTTTGAAGGAACGAAAATCATTCCGGATTTTACAAACGGAGCAAAAATTTGCGTATCTTGACCAGCACCTGAATGCATGACTCTGTACGCATAACCTTGCTTATTAGCTTGATCTTTCAAAAGATTAATAATATCGTTGCTAAGTGGTGTAGGATCGTCAGACATCCACTTATCAATCTGCGCTGTAATGCCATAAGACTTGGCAGTTTCGTGAATGTCCTCGTCGAGTTCCTGCAAGAATTTATCAAGAAAAGCTTTATCTGTATGACGGCAGTTCATTGAAAAAGTAACTTCTCCAGGAACAATATTTACTTGATTTGGAACTACGCTGATTCTACCGAAAGTAAGTACCAGTGGGTCGCCTGCTTGCTTAGCTTTGTCAAGATTCTTGGCGATTATATGAGACATGCAATCTACTGCATCGTGCCTGTAGGACATCATTGTTGTGCCAGCGTGATTTTGTACGCCTTTAAGATGAATATCCCAACGATGCTGACCAGCAATGCTAGTGATAATACCTAAATCTTCGTGATTGCTGTAAAGCGTTGGTCCCTGCTCAATGTGTAGCTCAATCCAGGCTTCAAGATTTGCGAACTTAGGTTGAGTTGTTTGATAATTGAACCCAGCTTCACGCATTGCTGTTTCGAAAGGAACACCTTCACTGTCGCAAATATTTTCTACGTCCTCTTTTTTGGCTAGTCCGAAGAAATTCTTTGAACCCCAGAATACGTATGGGAAACGTGAGCCTTCCTCTTCTGCTAAGCAGATAATGCGAAGACTTTTCTTTGGCTTTCCATATCTAGTAAGTAAATTCTTAATTGCTAAATATGCTGCAACTATTCCAAGTTGACCGTCAAAACGACCTCCTCTTGAAACTGTGTCAATATGCGATCCACAAGCTATTATGCTTTCTGGCTTTTCGCATCCTTCAACAGTTGCAATTAGGTTTCCAACTTGGTCGAATTCTACAGTCATACCGAGTTTTTCAAATCGTTGACGAAGAGCAAAAAGAGCCTGTTTCCAAGATTTTGTGTAAAGAGGTCGAGTAACTCCTTGTTCTCCTGGTTTTTCTGTGAATCCTGCAAGCCAGCTTATGGCTGATTCTATAGTTTCAGCACTTATGCTGCTATTAATCATCTGCAGTATTCCTCCTCACTTGTGCAAGTTTCCCCAAAAGTGACATTCAGGCGGATATTTTTTGGTTTTGGTTTTGGTTGTTTAGTTTTTTTTTAATTGTTTAGTTGATACTCGTGTAATTGCTACTACTTTGTGGCAACGCAAGATATCACGAAAATCGTGATAGAAAGAAATCACTTACTGTAATTGCTCCCTACGCATGTCTTAACAAAACAGGTTCAAAGGGTGTTTCTCAACTGTTTCCAGTACCCCTGCAATTTTCACTTGTACTCGGATGAGTATAGCACGATATTAAATGAACTCAAAATGAACATTATCATGTGTGTTTCTGTGAAGAAATGATTGGTTGGTTGACTGATTGGTTGACTGCTATGAGATATTGCTTCCATTTGTGGTTGCATGTGTGTTCGGCTGCGAAAAATTTTCATATGAAGGTTAGCAAATAAAAAATAGCCAGATAACAAAAAACGCAGTGCTTCTACACTGCGAACATATTGTGGGTGATATAGGAATCGAACCTATGACCCCTTCCGTGTGAAGGAAGTGCGCTAGCCGCTGCGCCAATCACCCAAAATTTTTTAATTATGCGTGAAAGGCAATCCTTTCGAGTGGGCGATACAAGGTTCGAACTTGTGACCCCTTCCGTGTCAGGGAAGTGCGCTACCACTGCGCCAACCGCCCAGGTTGTTAATTAAGCTTGAAGCTTAATCGAGGTGGGTACGAGAGTCGAACTCATCTATACGGCTTTGCAGGCCGCTGCCTAACCGCTTGGCTAACCCACCGTAAGGTCGAATAACTCATCGGACCTAGAGCGGACAACGGGACTCGAACCCGCGGTCTCAACCTTGGCAAGGTTGCGCTTTACCAACTAAGCTATGTCCGCAATGCAACTTTACTGAACAATGTCAGCGCCGAAGCACGAGTAACTACTATACCCGAAATATTCTCAAATGCAAGCCTTCGCCTATTTGGCGTGTCGTTTTGTGGTGTTTGCGCGTGTTGGTTGGAAGTTTGTTATGCGTATGGTATTGGAGCATTTGCGAGCGCAAGTGTTACTTTCCCAGTTTGTTAGCTGAGTTTTTAACAGTGTTTGGGTGATTACAGTTACTTTCTCCGATACTTTACTAAGTTTTTAACAGTGTTTGGATTGTGGCTTATAGACCAGAGTATTCACAAGATTATCTTTACGGACTCTTTCTGATTACCCTACATTTTTAAATTAAATAATTTAGTAAATAAGATTATATATGATACAATGATGGAACAAATGGATTGGGAGTACTCGGTCAGCGAAAGCTTTAGGTGTTATGCCTAGAGCTTTTTGCTTTTTATTCTCGCTCAATCAATAAGGTTCCTTTTCTGGATAGACTTTTACGCCATAACCTTTAATTTCTCCATGTCATGCTTCCCAACTCTCATATTTTGTATTCACCAAAATAGTAAATACTGCAAAATATTATACCTGTAACATAAATTGTACTAATAATTTTTTATGGAAAAAATAAGTATAAATATAGAAGATGTAGTTTATTTCAGTCGTTTTTTTATTTATATCTTGTATCAAAATTGTTGCGTTAAGGAAACAGTTTTGATACGCGCTTATTGCGTATGATAAATCTAGCTAAACAATAACAAGAATATGGGTGACTCTTTGCGTATAAGGAAGGCGCCCATATATATGATAGAACCGAATTGAGAGCTGGGGCTCCCCCTACCCTTGACCCTTCACGGGGTAGGTTTGGGGGAATGACCAGCTCTTTTGTAATAGTTAATTTTCCTGTTTTAGCCTGACATAATAGGCTACTTTATTTTTTCTTACTGTTGCCTGTTAAGCCAGCGATGCCAGTGGCTAGAGTGAATCTAATACTAGTGAATGGTACTACTTGCAGGATAGCGTTTGTTGCAGCTTTAATAACGCATATTGACGGAATAACGACTAATGCTCTTGCTTTGCTTATAATCGTGTGGAAAGATTGAGGACTAGGGGTTCTAGCCAGCACAATTGGTTGGAACCCTCGTTTTAATATAATATTTATTCATCTTCGTCGTAGTCTGCAGAATGTTGGCGACGCGGAATCCCTAGTTTATCTGCCATTTCGTTATATGAATCAAGATAGTCATCGTCAATAAGATTGTATGCTTCAATAATAAGTTTGCGAGGAGTATTTTGGTGTTCCCATGCAAAGCTTAAGTAATCTGCTAACGCTTCATAAGGCTCTCCTGCGCATGTAGCATTACTAGCAGCTTCTTTGCAAAGTTTATCCATGTATGGCTCAGCATAAGGTCGAAGTTTCTCAACCATGTCATAACAAATTTCATCATGTTCATCAGCTTTTGACTCCTCTCTTATCTTCTACAACTGTGAACGCAGTATTAACACGCACACTTTTTCTTTTCTTCATTCAACCTTTGAAGAAAATATTGAAAATGGTACTCCTCAGACTAATGTTCCAGTCTTAAAAGCTGGTTGTCGAGGATCACACGCGCATTAAGATCACCCCATAGGTGAAAAAGACGATTCCAGTCAACCTAGATGGCTATAACTTCTAGGAATCACACACATATTCAGAAAGGATCTAAAGTGCCATGGCGCGTCATTGTCAAGAGGATGAAAAGGAAAACCGCCCTTGCGTCACGGCTTTGCTAGGCTATCACTATACATATCGAATGTAAACACATTTGCATAAATCTTTGTGTAGAACAACTGACTTTGTTAGTTTTACGAAGTCAGTCCTCGCTTGCATTGAAAGCGCACTGTGCTTTCGACTTTGAGCACGCTCGGCATTCTAAAGTGCTTTCGCGTGCTTTGCAGGAGCTTGAAATCAATGGGATTGCAAGCTCCCAAATCAGCCGCTACGAAGCCGTGAGGAATAATCGCTCAAGCAGGTCGTATAGTGTTTGAGATTTATATGTTGTGTTTTACAGTAATTGTTAAAGTGTTCGCACTTTATTACGCTCGCTATAAGACACGCATTGCCTTCGCGAGCTATGCTTTAACTATTCAGTTATGTCATAGCGCTCAGCAATGCGTGAAAGACCATACTCACAATTATTGACGTCACTTATAAAATATTCGCAATTATTGGCGTCATAATTACTTCAATGGTCGCACTATATGTCATAAAGAAAGGCAAGTAGCGGATTGCATGGAGCGTAGCTAGCCCCTACGCTCTGTGCTTTCCTTTAGTATATCATAGAAAATGTAGAAATGAAATTTTTTAATAAAAACCCTTATGGTGTTGATATCACCCCGCGTATGTGGGAAAGACTACTACTGCAACCGCACTTGCTGCATGTGTAGGGGATCACCCCCGCGTATGCGGGAAAGACCTTGTGTACTCTACTAGCAGAAGTAAACAGTGAGGATCACCCCCGCGTATGCGGGAAAGACGCTACTATCGTGCATTCGTTTCCTTTACTATTTTTTCTTATCTTCAATTGGATTATTGTTTTCATCGAGTCGTAGGATACGTTGCCCGAGTTCACTGTGTGGTTTGCAATGGAGCAAGTCATAGATCCAAGCCGCAAATCCAAATATCAACATTGCAATGAATAGTATTATGCTGATTACCATTATTGTGCCCATCATGAGCTGTTCCTTTCTTTCTGTTTATTGATGCTCTTCTTATTGTACTCTTCGATGCTTTTATTTACTGTATCTTGCCATTGTTTTAGCGCGTGCGATGTCCAACACCAAGGATTAGGATCACCCCCGCGTATGCGGGAAAGACTGATACGCTACTTCTCATCGCACGCAATGTTTAGGATCACCCCCGCGTATGCGGGAAAGACCTAGCGTTATTTTTAGTAGTGTTCGCAATATTAGGATCACCCCCGCGTATGCGGGAAAGACGCGGCTGTGAGTTCACCCCACATCGAGCCGGTGGGATCACCCCCGCGTATGCGGGAAAGACATCGTTTGCAAGGTGTGAAAAAAGGTGACATTGGGATCACCCCCGCGTATGCGGGAAAGACTTTTCTAATATCAGTGGTGTTAATATTTTTCCAGGATCACCCCCGCGTATGCGGGAAAGACGAATTTACAAATATTGCTATTTTGTAGAAGATGGGATCACCCCCGCGTATGCGGGAAAGACTACGCGATTACTTAAAAAAACACTTGCGTTTTGGGATCACCCCCGCGTATGCGGGAAAGACCTACTAAAGTGTGCGCGCCTGAAGCAAAGGCTAGGATCACCCCCGCGTATGCGGGAAAGACACTCTTTATCTTCTACATAATGTAATAGAAAAGGGATCACCCCCGCGTATGCGGGAAAGACTGTTTGGGGTGAACCGTTGTGGTTGTGGGACTAGGATCACCCCCGCGTATGCGGGAAAGACAATTAAAACAGTATAATGATGTTGATACAGAAAGGATCACCCCCGCGTATGCGGGAAAGACCTGAAACTTACGGATCTTTTAAGGGAAATAACAGGATCACCCCCGCGTATGCGGGAAAGACGTTGCTGTTTGACCTTGCACACGGTTAATCATGGGATCACCCCCGCGTATGCGGGAAAGACCATTCTCGCAACAAGGGTGCATATGTCCATAAAGGATCACCCCCGCGTATGCGGGAAAGACGCCATTTCTAAAGCCAAAATTAACCGGTACCCAGGATCACCCCCGCGTATGCGGGAAAGACTACTATTGGCATGTGCATGTTGTTTACTGCTTGGGATCACCCCCGCGTATGCGGGAAAGACTGTTTAACGCGTGCCCAGGAACCTCGAATATCGGGATCACCCCCGCGTATGCGGGAAAGACTTGTTTTTGTTTGGTTTGCGGACTAGGAGACTGGGATCACCCCCGCGTATGCGGGAAAGACTGCTGTCTGTTCGTGGTTTGGAAAACTCTTTAAGGATCACCCCCGCGTATGCGGGAAAGACCAGCTTTCAACCCAATTGGTGTACTCAGCTACAGGATCACCCCCGCGTATGCGGGAAAGACCTTTTGCATAATGCGCGCATGAAACACAAAGCGGGATCACCCCCGCGTATGCGGGAAAGACAGGGGACGGTGTTGGTGCCGTCCCCTTTGTTGGGGATCACCCCCGCGTATGCGGGAAAGACGCATAATCCTTTGTGTGCTTTGCATCCTTTGCAGGATCACCCCCGCGTATGCGGGAAAGACTGTCTTTCTGTGACTGTTCGTCTAGCACTTTGAGGATCACCCCCGCGTATGCGGGAAAGACACTTAAAAATCCTAATAAAATGGCCATTTCTATAACAGAAACAGTCAAATCTCATTTACTTTTCAAATTCAAACTATCACATAGAGTAGTACAATAGTGCTTTATTTTTATGAAATAAATTTTAACAATCCTTTCAAGTGAAAAACAAGACGCGCCGTTAGCCTAGCATCTATGAGAGCTCTATGAGGAACTGACTCAGAAATGTTGTACTCCTGAAGAACCGTCTTCAACTGATAATTTTTCAAAAATCTCCTATCATGCTTCACAAAACGTGAAATATCAATAACTTTATTAATAGAAAAAGCGCTGCTGAACTTCTCACCTAATGAGAATAAAGCCGAATTAAAAAAACCAATATCAAACGATACGTTATATCCTAATAGTGGTAATTTCCCTATAAAATCGATAAATTCTTTTAATGCTAAGTCTAAACTTACGCCATTAGACTCAAGCATGTCGCACGTAATACCAGTTAACTCGGTAATTTCATTGGGAATTATATTATTTTTTCTACAAATATTATTGTTGCAATCATTAATATTTATTAAAGTCTGAAATTCTTCAATTCTTCCATCTATAAACTTGACAGCCCCAATTTCAATAATTTTATCAACTTTGCTATCTAAACCTGTAGTTTCACAATCTAACACAACAAATTTTTTACTTGTTTTGCCTATATAATCTTTCCAATAGTCATTACAAGTAATTTCTTCATCATTCACGGACAATATCGTAGATTGCATAGAATTATCAGAACTTACAGAACTAATATTTTCATTTACTAAATCATTTTCAATTAAATTAGAAGAAGTATTAATATTTTTTCTACTACTATCATTTGAAAATTTCCTTGCATTATGAAACTTAGCAGCATCGCTAAATCCATGTTTAATATCGTTTTCTAATGTATCAACTGTTGGAATACGTACCAGAGGTAATCCATCCGAATAAACCACCTCACGATGCGAATGTATAGTCTTAAAATCATAGCCAATTTCATTTCTGGAAGAAAAACTCATTGTTACAGCACCATTTCCAACACTGTCTTCTATACGCTTCCATAATTCCTCTCGAACTTTACTATTGAAATTGCCGACGTAAACGCCTGTAGCGATTTCTTGCATCCACTTGGTTAAATCACCTCTTAAAGATAATGGGCAATTAGTCATCGTAATCACAGTTAACGGCATATCAATTCACCTCACTGTAATTTACGCCAGAAGCTACTAGAAGTTCCTTATCGTCCCAAAGATGTATTACATCAACAGTAATTTGGTTGTCAATCGGGATTTCAAGAAGATTTTGTATATCATTAACGATACGAGACATTATGTTGCAATTTGCGAAGCAATCGCGCATCTTCAAACGCATTAACTGTTCAATGTCATCGTTGGATTCACACCGAGCGGCAATTTCAAAAGATGCAGGAATAGTTAATTCAGCTTTATATAAGTCTGCAATATCGTATACAAGAGAAAGATCATGTCCAGTATGCACGAAACCTAATCCAGGTGCTAAACCTAAGGCAGATATTACGCTATGAACTAAACCGTAAAGACATACGTTGCCTACAGACAATGCTTGATTAACGACAGTACCACTTTCAAAATCATCGACTTTATAATCGCGACCATTCCATTGGACATTGTATTTATTAGACATCTCCCTATATATGCTTCTTACGCGAGCTCCTTCTCGACCTCTTAATTGTTGCATAGTATATGAGGATACATCTTCATTAGGGAAACGCATTTGATACATTTTTCTTGCAACGCTCAATCTTGATCTACTATTAGTAACAAGTTTTGCCTGTTTTTCCAACAATCTTGAGCTCCTTGACAATGCTCTACTATGAGCATAATTGCGAACACCATGCTCGCCAACCCAAACTATGCTTGCGCCAACATCTCCAAGTAATTCCATAGCTCTATGAGTAATCTCAGTGCCAGGTCCTAAAAGTAAAACGCCAATCATTGCAGCGGGAACTCTCACAGTTCCGTTTGCATCAAAGACTGTAATAGCACTATCAAGACGATTGATTTTTGCATGCTCTATGTATATAAAGCTTACTCTATCACTTATGCGCGGAAGCTCTTGAATTTCAGCCTTCTTAGCACCACACTTCTTCTTCATACTCCTACAGCCTTTGACACAAAAGATTCATTAACTCAAGCTATTCCAATGGAATAACAGTCATCATTCCGAAACCATATGCTTTCTTTTTACCGATACCGTCTAGTAAAGTTTTACGCATAACATCCTCATCACTAATTGTTAAAACGCCTTGATAAACAGCTTTACTCAAACGAATAGGTTTTTTTGACTTTGTGAATAAGCTATACCCGCGCTCAACAATAGTAAATTCACTTTCATTCAATGAAAAACCTAATTTTTGCGCACGATTAAGCAAAAAATTCATCTGCTGATCATAAGTAACATGTGGTACTACCCTACCTCTAGTAGTGCGAGTTTCAGAAGTATCAGAAATAGAAACAACAGGATTAAGAGTTACTCTAAATTGCATTTTCATACCATTTTTTAAAGACGACAAGAACTTATCATAATTCTTGCTTGAAGCTGTTCCAGCAACTCCATACATCTCTAAACGTTGTAAATTAGGTTCTGAATCACTCACTATAAGTAAGTAATGTTTCCCATTCAAAGAATCTATTCTCCACAATTTTCTGCTTCGCTCATGATTTATCCATTCATCTGGAAAACTTTGTTCAACCCAGTTATGAAAAGCTCCTACAGATTTAAGATCTAGCTGCGATTTAGGTTTTTTATAATCAATTTCAACTCTACTCAAATAAGACATTTAATCCTCCAATCCAGAAAAAGCATCATGCTCAAAACTAAAAGTTTCAGAATCTTTTAGATGTTCACTATCTGATTTGCTGCTTTCTGAATCCGAATTATTGTGCGAAATCTTCTCAATAGGAATTTCCATTTTTGACTCGTATCGAAATCCAAATTTTCTTTCCTTATTTGAGAAAGAATTAACGTAATCCTTTCGTAGCTTACGAACATACGACTGAATTTTATAAGTATAAGTATTATCTTTAGCTAATTCGCATTCTGCTTTATCTACTAAATCTGAATCAGCATATAAAGATATAAATCCTGCATTACATGATTCATTAGAAGATTGCGAGAGCATAGATAATTTAGAAACTTGTACTTGGTTTTTACCTGCTTTTCTTGCAAGCCACTTATACTTTAATGATGCTTGAATTACTCCGCAATCTTCTACGCCTAAAATAAAATCAGCTGTAGGAGGCAGCGATCTTCTACCCAAACTAGATTGAAAATATGGCGAGCGCAAAACATCGTTAATGCTATCGATAAGTTTCTCATTATCGGATCCTATTGCAACTAAGAATATGGCATCTTCTAGATAGTAACGATTTGTAACGTAATTTTTTTCAAAGTCACCGTTAGACTTATATTTTGCAGCAATATGATAATCTCTAAGCAAATTTCCTTGCTGATCTATTCGTACTGCAAAGTCTAAATCATTAAGCTTTGCAATCTCTTCATCACAATCTGCGCTTCTTCTATATCCAAAAGCTGCAGCAATCATGCCTACTACCGCACTTTTAGATGGATAGTAGTCTGTGTGACGAGTTTCAAAATGAGAATCTGTACCCCATGATTGCAAAGGTCCAGCGAACTTCAGTAATAAACTTTTCATAAGCTTCCTAACTGTTAAACACTAAACATCAACCAATAAGTGTTATTTATTAAGAAATTTACTGAAGCAATTCGGAGACTTTGGAAGAAAAATCATCCAATAATTGCTGCATACTTTGCTCTTCCACTCCTAATTTAATCTCCTCATTTGAAGAATCCGTTGTCACATAGAATGATGCAAGCGGCTTATGAACAAATTTTTGAACTTTCTCGTATTCTTGAGATAGTTTCTCAATAGATTTTGAAACATATCCGTCTTTTGCTTTTACTGGATCTTCAAATGCGCTAACTAAATTCACTGGTCTGTCATCTCTCAAAGTTACTACAAGCATTTGCGGCAAAGTTTGATTCGCAAAAGTATTTGCTTTTCCAATAGGCATAGCATTAGCGAAAGCTTCAATAAAAAGTTTAAGAGCATTAATTGTAGATTCTTTGTTATCACTCAACTGATGACTAAATTCATGTATTGCAACATTTGCATAACGATACAGTGTTGAAGAATTATATTCTATTGTGCCCAGCATCCCAGCTCCAGCATTATCATCCGCAGATAAATCATCAACAGCAGTATAGTAATCAAATTCAGCACGAACAGCGTGAGTGGAAATTGCGTGAGCAACTTGAGAAGAAGCATCCTCATTAAGCGATGGATCGTCTGCAAGCATGCGACCAAATAAAGCAATATCAATAGGTGGATTATCTTTCAAGATTTCTTGCAGTTGCTTCTTGTCAGTAACATTATTGATTGCTGCTTGCGCTAGAGAATTTGCTTGAGTCTCTCCTAAGAAGAATAAAGCTTTTGCTGTAGGAACTATTTCATCATTATCTTTTTTAGTTTTAACGCCAGCATTATTTAACGTTTTATTTGCTAAATCTAATGCTTCTTGCTCAGATAATTCTGGTTTTAATGCAATAACTTTATCTGCAACGTACTTAACAATGTTTTTGCTTCGTATTCCAACATTAGAATCTCCGCTGTGTTCTTTGAAATATTCGCGCATTGAGTGCTTCCAGCATTGAGAGCTTACTCTAGCTCTAGTTACACCGCCATATTGAGCAGTTTTTGGACTACCTGCATCATCGCGATTAATATTGCATGGTGGAACAGCTTGGATTGCTTGAATATCTAAGAATAAATGAGTGTTCATTGTTTTGCCTTTCTAAATTTTAGTTAATTGTTTAATAACGTTGTTTTTGAAATATGTAATTTTTAAAATATGTGATATTGCTAAAAAGTTATTGCTACTTGCTTAAGCGATAATATTCTTGCGCCCAGGAAAGTCTTACTTTTTCTGAATCTTCAAACTGAAGCAAATATAAATCGCCTGCTAGTTTAGAATAATCAATCGCTTGTTGATTTTCTTTTGTTCTGCTTTTTAGTAGTCGAACTAGTTGACGAAGGTAATAGTAAAAACTTTCGTAATCGCTTGCAGTAATCATAACACTAAAGCGTCTATCCATCGCTCCACGCACACCTTCGTCACTTCTTAGTGCTCTTAAAGCTGTTCCCATATTGTTATAAGATTTTTCATTTTCTGAATCTTCAGATTTGTTCAAATCCTTATAACTTGATTTTTCTACACTACCTTGTTCATACAATGCGTATATTTGCAAAGTATTTATAACAGATCGCATTTGATAGCTAACTTCACCATATTTATTGATAAAGCTTTCTGGAACATTGCTTAGTATCCATGGCCATATTTCTACAGACTGACTTAATGGCTTACCAATTGTGTGACGCAGTTGAGCAAGCATAGCTCGCCTTGATGCAATATCTGAGCCATTCAAAAATTGATTGATAATTTTTCTAACAGCATTAGATACTTCAACAGATTTGCTTTGATTTTCAGCCATAATAGCCTCCTTTCTATGTCTTTATTTTTTTGATAATTTTTTTAAGCGACTAGTAAAAATGCTGTAAGCCGTAACTATATTTTTTGTAGTTTCTTTCTCACTTTGCATAGCAGACCTACCTGTAAAATCACGCAATGTAGCATTTTCCAACATGCCTTTTGCTTCATTTATAAGTATGCTATGCAAAGTATTTCTCCATTGAGTACATCGTTCATTCATTAAATCTTTTGGTTTAATATTTGCTAACCATTGTCTAAACGGCTTATCGACTAAGAAATAAATATGACTAATACACTTATCAGCATATTTAGTTGCATCATCTTTATTTCTATTACGTATTTCACATATGTCTAGAAGAAATTGCCTGTAAATAAATCCTATGGCAGATCTTGTATACTCGACTTCATTGTTAATTCTGCCCACCCATCCGTTGTCAGAATTATCAGTTACTACAACTTCATCAATATGCAGAGTATCGCATATTTCATCTGTAGGAACCCAAGATGTAGCATTACCATCATCTTTCATACTCACAGCCTGTAATGAAATAGAAGAACCTTCAATATCTTTACTAATTTTGTTTAACCATTCCATAATGCATGGTTTGTGATTTTTTAGGATCCCATCATCTGATTCTTGCAATGTAAGTAACCCAAATGATCTCCACATAGATTCTTCTACTTTATGCTTCCTTGGAGTGTATTTGTCCTTGTTTTCACGTTCCTTGTTGTACTGCCATACTGTCATTGGCTCAATAAAAGCATTTTGATGATTAATATCAGGAAGTTTCACTATAGAAACCGATATTGGCTTATCAATGCTAATATCAGGATTTATATATATTGCTCTACTCCATCGAGTGTAAAGTTGAGAAATATTGTCAATAAATGTTTCATAAAACGAATTTTCAATATTTTCCGCTCCTGAATATTCCCAACATGGTTTTTGTTTTTTCTCAGGAGATTGCATTTCGCCAACAAGTACACAGTTGAGCATAAGAGTTTCAAATAGGTTTTCGCCTTCTATGTAAATGCCACCAAGGTCAAAAAGCCATCCTTTAGAAGCTTTATATTTTTCCGTACCAAAAATGGTCTTATCTGCCAATCCAACGTATGACTGTAACACAATAATCCATCTTGCTAATTGTGCTTCAGTAAGTGACGATTTGTTGTTATCAACATTATCTTTTGGAGAAAATACAGCTATTTTATTGTTACTTTCAGAAATCAATCGATTTATATTTTTACCAGATATCTCACTAGGAGATTTGCCACCAAGCTTTTTACTATCTATATCTTGTTTAAGTACTTGCAAAAATGGATACTTGTCATCAAAAAGGTAGAAACGATCATGCCATTGTTCTAAATATTTGAAAACTGCGTCTGGAAACTTTTTTGAATTCCAAACTTCGCGCCAAATATTCATTGTTTCTTTATTGAAATAATATTCATCATCTTCACCTGAATCAAATTCACGAGAATTTCCATGAATATCGTACCTAGAAAAAACAGTATGAAGCACAGCAAGCAAAATGCGAAGCAATGCAAAATCCTGTGTTTTCATATCTCCCGCAAGAGCTTTATATTCTGATGCATGATTAAACACGTCTGTAATTGATACGAGTTTATTGTGGCCTTTTTCGTCTACAATGACGGAAATCCAAGGCTCATCTAATAAATTAAATCTGCTCACCCTTTATTCCTTTCTGTCTTCTTCTGAACTCTTAATACACACAATACCACTTTTCTCAGAATACGCAACTCTGTATTTCGATAATTCGCAAATATTATTTTCATCGAATAGAAGCACCAAAGAACCTCGCAACCAAGGCTGATTATCCCAGTCTTTGAATTGCTTTTGTTTTCGTATTCTTTCCAGCTCTGCAATTGTTTCATCAACACGATTGCTGTTTAGTGTAAACATCCACGGCAATCCTACTGTTTCTTGAGCAAGTTTTATTGCAACTTCCGCATCATCAATATTTTGTGAAATATCTTCACAATCATGGAAAGTTCCATAACCAAACCCAACTTTTTTCACAGCAATAACTTCTATAGATTCACCACTATTGCGAACTTGAGCACATGCAAATTCATCAGATTCATTTGTAATTGGATTCTTCAACAAGCCGACAATAGATCTTTCACCAATTTCTGATTCTGGATTTTCAATTCTATATGTTTTTGCAGCACTTTCATTACTATTTCTTACTGAATCATGTTCTCTTTTTGCAACAGCATACACATCTTTCAAATCTTCTTGTAACTCTAAAGGATTATCGCCATAAACTATTTGCACTAATCGAGAAATATCTTTAGGCATGTTTATAACATCTGGCAAATAGTATTGGGTTCTCATAAGTAAATATTTGCTGTAAATAGACTCTGAACCTTTATCAAATTCATAACGATCGTTGGTTCCCAACACATATAAAATTGGCTCTGTGAAATTTTCTGGGCGTTCTATCGTATGCCTGTGTAATCTACCAGCACGCTGAAGTAATAAATCTATAGGAGCAAGATCAGTAAACAAAACATCAAAATCAATATCAAGTGACTGTTCTAATACTTGCGTACCAATAATTATTGCACAAGCAGGTCTATGAGCATTCTTGCCAATCATATTACAAATCTGCTGTTCTTTTCTAACTCTATCAGTAGCAATAAATTGCGAATGAACAAGTATAACTTCGTCATCACTAAATTCATCAACGCAAGCATTATAAATTTCTTGCGCTCTCTTAACGGTGTTTACTATAATTCCAGCAATACCGCCATTATTTAACAAAGATTTAAGCTTACTAACAAGCGATTCATGTAAGTTATCGTCTGTTATTTTTCTTACAGAAATAGATTTATTATCACTTTTATCATTTTCAATAAATTTTTGTTTTACACAGTTTTTATCACTGTATGTAATTAAAGGATAACCATTTGTTTCAAAATCAACATTAGACTTATTGCATTCACTCCATTTAAATCCCAACCCGCGCAGCAGATAAGATTTTATAAGTTCTTTTCTACGCTTTGCAGGTAAGGTGGCAGAAAGCAACACTACAGGAACACCATATGCTGCCATCCAAATAAGAGATTCTTCAAGATACTTATTCATATAAGCGTCATATGCGTGCACTTCGTCAATAATTACAACTTTTTTACTTAAACCCAAATGACGAAGCATAAGATGTTTTTGTTTTAGAGAAGCTAACAAAAATTGATCTACTGTACCAACTACAAAATCATCCAACATTGCGGTTTTTCGCCCCGTAAACCAATCATTAAGTATTACTCCATTGTTATTTGCATCGTTATTACTTGAAGTACTTTCACAACCATCATTCATATTTTGCATTCCACGAGGCAAATGGGCATAATCTGCATTCAGTTCAGCTTTACCATGAACTAAACGTAAACCAATTTCGCCCTGAAAATCACTATTCACACTTTTAAGCCAATTCTCAACTCGCCTAAACATTCCGTTAGAAGTGGCTTGAGTAGGAAGACCAAAGAACACTCCGCTTCTTCCAGTTAGATTTGCCAATTGCTCAGCAGCAATTAAAGAAGCTTCTGTTTTACCTGAACCCATTGCCGATTCAAGAATAAAAATTCCAGGCTCTTTAGATTGAGAAATTACGTCGTACAACGCTATCTGAACATCATTTGGCAAAAAACCAAAATGATGCTTATATAGTTCTGAAACACTGCTACAACAATTTAATGATTCCCATACGTCTTTAGAACCATGCTGTAACCACTTTTCCCAGCCTTTTTTATATCTTTCTTCCTGATTCTCAATCAAATCTTTCTCTATTGGAATAAGCGGAAAATAGTTTTCATTACTAGCAATCCAATCAGCCATAATTACTAATCCGCACAACAAAACTTGCGCAGGTTCACTTATTTCAGGAAGATCATTCACATTAGAAAAATCATTCCTTTCTAAAGCCCAGCCTAAAATATCATTCTGCAATTTTTGCCATAATTTACTATTTTCACTCTCAGATTCACTTTGATAATAATGATCAATATATTTAGACATATTATTTTTATAAACAGAATCATCATCTAAAGGCCTACCATGATGAGCGCCAACGATTGCACAAATTCCTTCAGGAACTCCAGCCTTAGAAAGAATAGCTTGACCTGTTATAGTGTGATGACTACTTGAGCAATCTGTTGCCTTAAGAATAAAATCATCGATATTTGTAAAACCAACAGTAGCTAACTTATTTTTTAACGCAATATCTAAATCTTCTGAATTTGAATACGATTTTCGAAACTGAAAAACGGGAGTAGCCTTACCAATATCATGTATGCATCCTAAAAATTGAGATAATTTTTTTGCATCAACATGTTTACTTAATGAGAATTCAATTAATCTTCGCTGACCATCACTAAGCCAATGATCCCATAATTGACCAATAACATTTCCAGTATCTTCAAGGTGTTGAGCAAGAGGAAGCCATTGCATAGTACCATTGACTTCTCTCTTTTTACCCCATAATGCAGGATTAATAATATGATTACAATTCATACCTACTATCCCCTTAATCCACAATGATTACTAAATAATGGTAAATATACTCTCAATAAGAGCTTTAAGAAAGATTGTGTTGCATATTCGTTACTAAACTAATTGGGCTTCAAACGTATTGCATGCATTTGAAGCCCAAATAATTGCCTCGCCAATGCGAGAAAGACGATAGAACACGAAACACAGAAGGATCACACCCGCGCATGCGGGAAGCTCTATCAAAAGCGATTATACATCAACAGCATTGTTATTGTGATTCCTTTAATCTAGATCTTGTACGCATTCGGTTAATCCGTTTGTAGTATAAATTTAAAATTGTTCAAAGTGGTATAACTCTTACAAAAGTAAAGCAGATGTAGATGTTTAATGCTTAAGAAGAGTATCATTCACAAAAATAGATATAACGCAAGTGTATCAAAATTGTTGCGTTAAGGAAACAGTTTTGATACGCGGGTGTGTGATGTCTTTAAATATTTTGCGGTTAGATTAAAGCAATTTTCTGAATAAAATTTCCAGTTTGTTAGTTTATTGTATGTTGTTACACATAAGAATCTAAGCTTATTTGTCTCATTATTGAATAGATTTGTAACATACGTGAGAGCAGCTTTCTTATTAATACATTTCCATACGTAAAATGCTATACGAAATTGGTAAGAACTTAATATATCTTCGGATTTTGAAATGTATTTAATTTTTGCCGCATAAATTTTTTCAATATCTTCTAAATGTTTAAGGCTAATGAATTGTGTTATAGACAAAAATTGTGTTTATTAATCAAATGTCTTGTTGTAAAAGGCAAAAAGTATGGGTAAGCATAATGACCCATACTTAAACTTAAATCTTTAGTTCTTATTAGACTTATATAGAGAGCAGATGATTGCGCAGCAGACATATTTGAGAAGAAGGAAGCTTTGGTAAAAAATCATTTTATGCGAAGTCTCATGAAATTATCTGGTAAGTACTCTTTTTATGCTGATTCGCGTTTTGTTGCAGATTCTATTGATATCTCAAGGTCTCATAGCTTTAAGAATTGCATTGTTACAACTGAATGTAAAGATGAAGAAAAATATATAATTGTAAAAAATGGTTATGGAAATATAATTTTTGAGACAAAAAATGTATTAACAGAAGCTAACAATGTATTAATGCCATTAGTAGGTAATAGACTAGAATATTTTTCTTACAAGCCCAAAACGTCTTCTAATAGCAGTTCTAGTTTGATTCAATTTAGTTTAAAGGTTGAGATGAATACTGTTAGCATTCCATGTGAAGATATAATTCCAAGAATTGTTTTGGATACAGAAACTACAGGTTTGGATCCTGAATATGATGAAATACTGCAGTTGTCTATAATTGATGGGAATGGCAATGTCTTATGGAATAAGCTATATAAACCAGAATATGTTACTCATTGGCCTCAAGCTGAAGCAATAAATCATATAAATCCTTTTGATGTTAGAAAATGTGAATGTATTACTAAAGATGTGGAGGCTATACAAAATATCATTAATAGAGCTAGAGAAATATGTGCATTCAATGCTAAGTTTGATTTGGCTTTTCTCGCTGAGATTGGTATACGCCTTAACAGGAACAAAGTTACTGATACTATGCGTGAATATGCCGAAACTTTCTATGGTTCAAAAACAATTGCGTTAAAATGGGCTGCCGAAGAGTGTAAATTTTCTTATAATGCGCATGATGCGTTAGAGGATTGTAAAGCTACGTTACATGTTCAAAATAAAGTTGATAAAAAACGTAAGCGCAATGTATTGATAAACAAAAAAATTGATTCAGAAAAATGTTTAACAGGGTATCTGCCATTTGAGGTTCACAGGATGCCACCTAGTAGTAATAAGAAATCTGATGAATTGAATTCCAAATCTTATGTACACTTTATGTTGACTTTAATGTTTGTTGCGATATGTCTTGTTTTTCTGTTCAATTCGTGCA
Organism: Gardnerella sp. DNF01159; assembly: GCF_049244215.1. NCBI lineage: Bacteria > Bacillati > Actinomycetota > Actinomycetes > Bifidobacteriales > Bifidobacteriaceae > Gardnerella > Gardnerella sp. DNF01159. The sequence goes on from NZ_CP058387.1 coordinate 759,165, forward strand.
ATGACTATCATAATAAAGATTATTATTCAAATGCCATACCAACTACTAGTAATGTTTATCCTGCGAGATAATTAGAGTAGTTGTCTCATTTTATAGTTTTATCCATGTATTTATTATCATAAGGGCGAAGTTTCTCGTACATATAATAATAAATTTTCTGCATGTATGATAGTTTTTTCATTTCTCTTTTTACTGTCCATCTTATTGGATGCATTAGAATACATAGTTTATGTCCCTCCCCCTTAGCTACACCTAATTTATTCTTCAATTCATAAAAGAACAAACTGATTAAATTGTTCTTGTCGGAATAATTCCATGGTGAGAATTTAATAACTATTGGATAATGACATTGATCTTCTTCTTCAGTTTTTTGTGAAGTAAAAATTTTTTTGATTCTTTTGTATACTTTTGAATACCATTTTTCTTTCTCTACTCTTTTGGCTTTGTCTTCGTTTATTGGAATCTCAGATATTGCCATGTTAATAATAGATGTCTTGCCACTACCCCACTTTTTGCCGCTTACCCCACATTTTGGGAAATAAACCTAAATTGCCGCTTATCCTTAATGCGCATTGTTTTGGGAAAGTAAATATGCTAGAGGGTCGCACAAAACCGCGACCCTCTGCTAACAGCAATCAACACTTCCTATAGTGAAGTGAGCTTGTCGTACATACAAGAATATACAAATTTGGTTATTTTTACAAATTTTAGGACTACGTGTTGCATTGATAATTTTTGAATACAAAAACATGTTATAAACATAGAAGAATATATTCGCCATATTTTAGCACGAATATGAAGTTGTTTTTAATATCGTTAATATTTTATGCAACAATTTGTAGTAAATAGAGAAGTAATTCATATTAGTTATGCACATTATTTTTCTAGTTCGATGGTTGGAATAATTATGTGTGATAATAATTCTATGTTAACTGCTTATATTGATGAATCTCATTCGCCTGTAGATAGAAAAATTGGCGGAGATATATATTATATTGGTGCGTTAATTGTTGACGAGCAGCAAAAAGAATTTATAGAACATGAGCTTGCAAAATTAAAAGAAAGCGTTATACAAAAATTTAATGTTCCAAGTAATGTTGAATTTCATGGTCATTGTATGTTCCAGTTTAAGGGTGATTGGAAATGCATGAATGGGCTATATACACAATCCACTGGTATTTATAGATCTGCAATGCGTATATTGGCAAAATCATGTGCAAAAGTTATTATTCGCGGTGTTGCTGCTACTGAATTAAAACAACGATATAAAGAACATGCTCATACACCTCACGATGTTGCACTTCAATATTGTCTCGAGAGAGTTAATTTTATTGCTGAATTATATAGAACTGATATAACTATTGTTGCTGATAAAGTGGCTGATCCTGAAGCACATGAAGGTCGCATTAAGCAATATCAGAATAATGGTAATACAGAGGGTTTTTATAATTCAAATCTTTCTCATATTGTGATGCCATTCCATTGGGAAGATTCAAGACAATACTTTGGATTGCAAATGATTGATATGGCATTATTTATCGCTTCGCGCGCTGCAATGATTGATAAATCATTAGAATCATCTCAACTTTCTCGTGGAGATAAAGCAGTATTAAAAACAGCTCATATAATTGACGATATTATTTGTAACAGTGGTGTATATTTCCCAATGAAGCATCTTATACAAAACGACATTTTCTAATGTAAATATGCTAGAGGGTCGCACAAAACTTGTGACCCTCTGCTAACAGCAATCAACGCTTCCTAATATAAATCCTGACTTGTAGAAACTACAGATTGGTTTTTCGTTTTATAGGTTTGCTTATATTAAATTCATTCCTTAGTCATGCGAATATAGGATTTGAAAAGAATTTCTAGACGTTCGTCGTTATTAGAGCAAGGCTTTGCAGAACCAAAAGCAACATCTACTACTTTATCTAGCTCGTCATGAGCTTTGCGCAAATCTTGAGGCATGCATTTTGGATCATACAAGTCTGCTAGAGATTGGCCTGGGTGATTCGCACGCGCTTTAAGTATGGCTTTACCTGCTTCAATAACTTTCTCTCGCATATCACTTGTAAGCTCTGGAAGCGGAAGATTGTCGGAATATCTTACGGCTTGCTCAGCTGGAGTAACAGAATCACCTTGACGTTCTTCAGGCTTATCAAGATCAACATTCTTACTTTTTTGCTCAACAAGAAAACGAGAATCAGGGCACAACATGTCAATGTACCCACGGTTAGCGGTACGATACTCAAACTCGGTATTGTTTATTGCGTCTGGAATGCCCAAAACGTTTTGCATAAGGTTCAAGCCAAAACTTCTGCGTTTCCTGCTTTTCATCGCCGCGACCTTGCCAGCGCTCAATAAACTCTGCTGCCTTTTTGTGCTGATCTGCAATATTCATGAGTATATTATCTAACTTGCTAGGGATTATGTGCTTATTGTTTAACTTGACAGTCAAATACTGCATGTCCTGCTAGAATTGAAGTGATTGAAAATGGTGAAATATATCTAAAATGGGCTCTACTTGATAATAAATTAAATGATAAAAAAGAGATTTTGCTGTGCTAAAAGAAATATAGGGGAGGATAAGGAAGTTTATTATGCAAATAGTTGAAGGAATACCAGAATATTTATATCATTACACTAGTTTGAAATCGGCAAAGCTAATTTTAATGAATAAAACTTTGAGACTAACTTCACTTGAATGTATGGATGATAAAACTGAAGCAATTACCGGTGAAGGTCGCAATTTGGGGAAATTTATTTTTTCAAGCTGCTGGAGTGAGAATAGAGACAGCATACCACAATGGTCTATGTATGGAGATTCTAGCAGAGGCGTTTGCATAAAATTAAGAAGTTTTCCTTTTAAAAAATAATTATGATGATTACGTTGAGCATTGCATTAATAAAGAAGATCAACCATCGGAAAAGTCAACGGATGAAACTTTTATAGTACCTGCGCAATATTGTTTTGGATGTAGATTTAAGCTAATGCCGCAATTTATTATAAGTGACAAAGATAGAGACATTCTTACCCAGCGCTTAAATGCAAAAGTAACATATACAGACGATGAATCACTTATCTATCCTAGATGTTTGAGACAGGATGGTGAATTTTTTTGTTTTGACGCGAATGTGTTAGGGAAATATAAAAGTACTGAGTGGGAGTTCCAAAAAGAATGGAGATATTCAGTAATGTATATTCCATTTGATCAAATAAAATTTCTTAGGGATGAGAAATATAGTGCTAATGTTGGTCAAGAAATTGTTAATGATTTATTATCAAATAATCAACCCATCGTTCATTATGCAGACTTTAACATTGATGGTAAATATTTTGACGACATGGAATTGATATGCGGCCCAATGATGGAAGAATTTGATTATCAAGAATTAGTGTATTTTGCAAAAGGCATTAATCCCAATATACGTGTTGTTAGAAGTAGATTGTATAACAAATGGAAAAGTAAAATCTGAATCGAAGTGACTTATGTTTATTGACCTTGTATTTATGCTAAAAAATAAGGATAGCGAAAATGATATTGATTCATTTAAGGAAAATTTCGCAGACCTGATTTCTTTTAAAGAAAAAACATTATGCTTACACAACGATGATCAAGAATTTAATTATAATATTCAGAAAATAGGCGAAGAAATTAGGCTAAAAATTTTAACTATTAATAAGAAAACTACAAGAAAAGAAGCAATTTCAATCGAGTCTTTGAAGTTCGCTTTTATAAAAAATAATCTAAGATGCAAATATAACGTTGTTGTCATTTTTGATGGAGCTTCAGATTATTACTGCAATAACCTGTCTAAGTATATATTCACATTTGAAAGGAAATTAAGACAATTTGTATACCTTACTGTGTTAAGCGCATATGGTACAGAATGGACTAAAAAAACTTTAGTCGACGAAGAAATTAAGAATGATGTTGCAGAGAATATAAGGAATAAAAATCGTTATATTGAGATTGCTTTAGATTGTTTTACTTTTCAAAATTATATTGATTATTTATTTAAGGAACAATCTATTGAAGATGCAAATGAGGTAATTGAAGATGCAAAATTAGCTTTGAAAAAACGGGAATCTTCAAATAATATTATTAATATATTAAATAAGGGTGAAAAGATATCATTATGGGAAAGACTTTTTAGTAAAAGAAATATAGATTTAACTAGAAATAGTCTTGATGAAATTAGAAAAATAAGAAACAAAGTAGTGCACAACAAAGAAATTTCTGATACTGAATTTTGCAAATATAGAAATATACTTAAGCAATATATAAAGAAGTTAGATATTGCCGTTGCTGATTTTGAGAACAGAAAGCATTTGAGCGTTACAGATTTAGAAAATGTTTTATCTTCGTTTACTAGAATCATTCAAACGAATAGAATCAATGAGCATTTTATCAAAGCTGTTTCGCCCGCTTTGAGTGAAATTTCAAATTCATTATCTAAAGAAGCTGTAAAAAATATTTCCGCTTCAATAAGCGATATGATTCATTTGGATAATAAATCATTTAGTGCAATAACTGAAGCATTTGCTAAATTTTATAGACAAAATCTTGAAATAAAAAATGCCAAAAATTTTTCCTAATAACATTCCTACGCCAAAATTAAATATAAAGAACCCTTTGTTTTGAAAGATATATAAAAATGCCAAATCTATCTTATTTTCTGAAAATAAACAATGAAATTAATCTAATTTTGTTAGTTCTGAAGATTGAATATTGTAATTGTTGTGTGAATAATCAATGTGTTCTAAATATTTGATATATTTAGTTGAAAGTCGGATTCACGCCGTCGGCTGATTTACTCACCTTAGGTGTTGTGCGGTCTCCATTATTTTTTGGCTTATAGCACATGAATCATGAGTAATCGGCAAAATGTGTAGAGAAAAGCTTGTGAATATCCGGGGATATAATCCAAGATCTAAACACCGTTACTAACTCGGTCAACGAACTGAGAAAATAACGGTGTCTAACGATTGCTACATACTGCTTTCTGAATCAACCAGCTTAAAGCCGCAGTGCACTAAACTTTTTAGCGATAGTCTTCACTAAGTACGAACAACAGCCTAAAGCACGCAAAACCGTCTGATCCTAATACCCAATCACATCTTTCTCAACTTCGCGTATAACGTCCTCGGATATGTTTTCAACAGCAATACGATAGACCTTATTCATGCGAGGATTATAAATACCCAAGTACTTAATATTCTGAAACTCTGGATGAATAGAATGCAAACCCATACGCCAATACATAAGCAGTTGAAGAGTCTGATTCTTATCCAACTTTTCTTTAGAAACTTTAAAATCCCACAAAGTATCAGCTGTTATAAAATCACCATCACCAGCACTTACCGTATTAGTGTAACCGCCCTCTAGCGTAAAACCGTCAAGCACTTTCGGACCGTAACACTCAAGAAAATGAAGCGAGCGCTGAACCATAACTCTGATGTTTTGGATTGTGTGCTCATCGGGATTGATTTCATCAAAAGGCCTGTAGCCAATAGGATCATATCTAAAGCATACGTCGAATCCAACAAGTTTGACGGCGTTAACTATATCTTCATCGCTAAGTCCTTTAATGCCGGACATAAGTTTCAACGCATTATCGCGTTCGTTTATAATCATTGCGCCCAGTAAAGAAATTTTAAACGCGTCTATTGCACTCGATCCAGACATTAAACGAGTCATGTAGTCAACTACTATACCAACTAAACTTGGGTGAATGTTCCCTTTATCATATAAGTCTTCTATTCCTTCACCTAATGATTTTTCAACAAAATCTTTTCGTGGCAAATATCCACCATAAGGTTGTTTAATGCTCTTAATGCGTTGTGTAACTGAAGATCCCATAACTAAACACTCTCCTCATTAAAAGTGCGTACAGATTATGAAAATAATTTAATAGAAACAACGTACGTACGAATTTGTTGAGACAAAAACTGATATGTAATTCTTTTGTACTACCCCACTGCAATTTTTAACGTGTTAACAAAAGTCTCAAGTAGCGTGATACTTGCGAAACATATAATACAGAAAGCAATAGTTTCAGAGTGCAAAAGGAAAAGTTTCATTGCATACAAGAGTTAAGAAACTAGACCTGCCTATTTACTACTTATTACAAGGCTAAGCAACCTCATAAATTCCTTATCTCCAAATCTCCAATAAAGTCTATGAGGAATTTGCCAAATGAAGTATTTAACACGAGAACAGGTGATTAAACTTTTGCTTTCATCTGCTTGCGTATGCTTGCAACTATTTTGTAAAATAAGCACAGAAAGGATGCGAACACAATGTCAAATACGAATGCTGTATATGCAAGAATCGATACAAATCTTAAAGAAAACGCTGAAAGCATATTGAACCAGCTTGGCATAACACCGTCTTCTGCGATTCAAATGCTTTACAGCCAGATTGTTTTACAAAAAGGCATGCCATTTGAACTTCGCTTGCCAACTAATAAGCAAGAAAAGCCGCTTGCTTTAGGCAGCTTAACAAGAGATGAGTTGGATAAGGAATTGCAAAAAGGCATCGACTCTATTTCGACTGGCAAACAATATAGTGCAGATGAAGTAGATCAGTTCTTTGCAAAGGAATATGGTGCATGAGTACAACTTATAACATCATCTATTCTCCGCAAGCGTTCCTTGATCTTACAGAGCTATACGAATACATTTGTTTTACATTACAAGTTCCAAGAACGGCGGAAAAACAAGTCAACCGCATTAAGCATGCTATACGTTCTCTTGAGACTATGCCTATACGATATACACTTGTTAATTGGGATCCGTGGTGTTCTAAAGGAATACGCAGAGTTCCCATAGATAACTACACAGTTTTTTACCAAGTAGACGAAAACCAAATGACTGTAACAGTTATTCGTATCTTCTACTCAGGCAGAAATATTGAAAACATTGTTAACGACTCAAACAATTAATGCGCGATTTGGGATAGAAAAGTACTGGCAACGTATTCACACTTTTTAGTGCACACTATGGATATTGGGTGCACTTTTTAACGATAGGAAAATATCGCAAAAAGGTTTAAGATTGACTTAATAGCTTGATTTTTGGGAATGCAACCAGCCTAGAAGCCCTCCTAGGCTGGTTGCAACGTTTCGTCGATTGACACTCATTTAACTTTTGCCCTAGTTTATTTCTATATCTTGTAATCGTTCCTTTTTTAATTATCTTTCTTTCTTTCTTAATTATTCTCTTTCAGAGCAAGTTCTATAAGCTTATCCGTGTAATCAGCCATAAATAACGGAATATTCAACATATCATCGTCTAGTTTGAGATTATTCAGCGAGAATCGTATACGTAATTTCGTTTGATTAGGGAATAATTCTTTAAACTTTTTCAAACTTCTACTATTAATATTTGCTTCAGATTTAACTTCAATAGGGAAAATATCATTTTCTCGTTGAATAAGAAAATCCACTTCATACGGCGGATTCGTTTGAGACCAGTATCTAGGCATCACTTCAAATTGAGTAAGCAGCGCTTGCAAAACATAATTTTCTGTTAAAGCACCCTTAAACTCAGTAAACAGTCTATTGCCTTCCGCAAACGCAGTCGGAGCAAGTTGAGATAATCGCCTTAACAAACCAACATCTGCCAAATAAATCTTAAAAGCAGATACATCATCATAAGCAGCAATAGGTAAACTCGGCGCAGTATTTCTATAAATTTTATACACCAATTGTGCTGACACCAACCATTGCAAAGCATCTTCATATTCTCTTGCTCGCGCACCATTTTTAACAACTTTATACAAGAATTTTTTGTTTTCACGCGCAAGTTGAGACGGAATAGAATTCCAAATCATTGATATTTTAGGAAACTCACTAACACTAGGATGTTTCGCAAAATCTCGTTCATAAGCTGTTATGATCTCAAACAACGTTTCTTGCATTGCGTTTACATCTCGCGCTTTAGCCCACATTAAAACTGACTCAGGCATTCCCCCTGTAACATAATACATTTTTAATTTCTCGCATAGAGGGTTAAAAAATGCGTCTGGAATCTGCTCTATTTTATCGATTTGTTTAATATACTTCGCTAGATTTTCATCTCCATTAGCAAGTAAAAACTCAGTGAAATTCATTGGGTTTATTTGCATAAAATTAACTTTTCCAACTGGGAATGAAGATGGTTTTGCAAGTGTTATTCCAAGCAACGATCCAGCGCAAGCAACATGATATTGCGGAGCGTTTTCACAAAAATATTTCATCGAGTTTATTACTTCTGGGCAATCCTGAACCTCATCAAATATAATCAACGTGTTTTCTGCTTCGATTTTTTGACCACTTGCAAGCATTAGATTTTGTAAAATTCGCTCCACGTTTTTAGTGGTTTCAAAGAATTGCTTATATTCTTTGTTTTCATCGAAGTTAAAATAAGCAATATTTTTGTAGTAAAGCTTACCAAATTCTTTTAGTATCCAAGTTTTACCAACTTGACGCACGCCTTTTAATATCAATGGTTTACGATACGGTGAGTTCTTCCATGCTAAAAGTTTACTCATAATCAGCCTTTTCATGACTACTCACCTTTCACTTGACGCTACGCTATTAAATATTGCAACCGTATTAACGCTTGACTATTTCTACGCGAGTTGCACTGTTGTTCTGTTATATTTTGCGGTATCTTTTATCGTATATCACATTATTATATACGTTTTGGCGCATTTAATCACATTATTATACGTATTTTAGTGTTTTTTATCACATAATTATACGCATTGAGCAATGCTGAGCATAAAAACACGTAAAAACACGCAGCAAAAATTACTTCACACGCACTAAATATCTTGCCCTTTATGACTCGATAACATGTATTTCACATACCGTGCTTTCCAATCATCTTCACGAACGCAAGCAAACGCATTCGTCACAGACTGCAAGCCTAAACTTTTAACATACTTACAAGCAATACTAAAACTATTATCAACGCTAATCTCTTCATTCACTAGCAAACTATACTCTTTCATAAACAGCAAGATTTACAGAAACAGAAGAACCAATATCATCGCGCGCGTTTAACGCCTCCAACAACATTCCCTCATAAACGAAGCAATCACATGCAAATCTTCACACTCATAATACTCAACAAGCAACTTCTTAAACTCAGGAACCTTATTTTCTGGAATAACCAACAAGCCCCTGCCATGAGAAATCAAATAATGTAGAGAACTTTTTTACAATTTTTACACCGTTTTGTTCTCCAAAATATAAGCAACTAGAGTATACAACTATGGATGCTACTATCTGGCAATCTTCCGATAGTCTTATATTCCTACATATAACCAATCAACCCTACTACCAATATGCCCTACTGCTCTTTGCAATTACTCCAGTGTTATATTCATACGTGTAGGTGCTCTGCATATGAGCATCACTCGGCGACCAGCTTCCATTTGAAGATTTTGAAGCCTTAAACAGAATATAAAGACCACATTTTCCATCCTGAGAGTCCCTGTTATACTGCAGATAGGTAATGTCCGAACGGCTTTCACTCAGAACAAAGTACATATCTCCCTTGGCGGTATAGTTCTCCTTGAACGCAAAGCCTTTCGCCGCAAAATACTTATCAAATATCTTAAGCGCTGCATTTCTTTCCTTCTTTGATTCTAAATCATGCTCAGCGGAATCATGCAAATCGTAATTTTTATCTGGCTCTTCAACCTTTAATCTTGTATCTTTTAATCTTGTATCTTTCCTGTTATTACGATCAATTCTGCTATACCACTCAGATTCACTTATTTTTGGATCAGTATCACTTGAATCTTTCATTGGTCGAAGATACTTAAGGAAAAATGGGCCTTCAGACTTATAAAGATAATACTCAAAAGGAGCATACATATCGTCCACGTGCTCTGTGTATGTACCATTATCATTTTGTTTCACAGAATATCTGCCAACAATAAACAAAACGTCAAAAAATCCAAGACCTAAGATAATCAGCACACAAAGCAGAACATGTAGACAACGAAGTACAATTCTTATACCTATCTTCCGTACACGCGAAATAAGATAGAGATTATAGAAGACACATACAAGAGCAATCGTAATCATCCAAACAACTGGCATTGCCGCGCATATAACATATACCCAAGTCTGCAAAAGCCACTGATTTGGAAGACGTACTGCAGTTATTCCAAAGAATGCAGTTAGAATACCACTTAACACAAAAAAGCAATAAAGAACCAGCGAGATTCTACCCTTCCACTGTTGCTTGCCATAGCTAAGAAAAGATTTGTTACGCTCTACATTTGCACTACTAAAACGGCTGTGTATATTGCGCTGCCAAATAACACCAATAACCCAAATAAGAGAAACTACAACAAGAAGCAGAATTGCAAAACAATAGGTGATCCATCCAAAAAGCTGTAGCTTATTGGATGCCATAAAAACAGTTCCAATAATCATTAAGATGGAAAAGATTTCCGCACTCGGCTGCAAAACCTTATACTTGGATAATTCCTTATTTGCACTGTTAAGGTTTTCACATATTTGCTCATGTGATTCACAATATAGAGGATTTTTCTCATCTGTGGGAGTATGTTCCTGCTTTTCTTTCTCTTTCTCTCTTCCCCCTTGTAGATTATCTTTCTTTCTCAATTATTCTCCTTCAGCGCAAGTTCTATAAGTTTATCTGTATAATCAGCCTTTTCATGATTACTCACCTTTCATCTTGCATTACACTATTAGATATTGCAGCCGTATTAACGCTCGGCTGTTTCTACGCTTAGTTTCACTGCTGTTCTGTTATATTTTGCGTTATCTTTTATCGTGTATCACATGTTTTGGTGCATTTAATCACATAATTATACATATTTTAGTGTTTTTTATCACATAATTCTACACATTGAACAGTGCACAACGCAGTGAGCACATCCATCTGTTTTGCACACAATATTATGCAACCAAGATTTACTTTATTCTTATCAGAAACCTCGGTAATACCATTTTCCAGTTAATCATTCAACTCACCTTAAGTTCGCATCACTCAAGGTCTTATAAAACAATCTACCTTAAGAAAATAAACCTCAAAAACCGTTTCTATAAACTTTTCTCATCAAATAGATAGATTCTTGTTACGATCTTCAATACAATTGCAAATTAAATCTACAGCTTTAATACTTCCAACATTTTAGCAACCCCTCAATCATTTTCCCATCCACTCGCGCCTTCCACATACCTACTTGTTGCCTTTGTTTCTACATTGAAGTATGTTATCAGCAATAGGAGGTGCAAATTTATGGATAAAAATGAAAATATTACTTTACCTACGAAGGTCACCATTACTTTAGATCTTGACAAATTATACAACGAACTAAAAGAAAATGGTTGGAAACCCAATAGTACGGCTAAATACTACAAGCATTACATACTTAAACATATTGACAAAGAAGATACTATTCTTGGGTCTGATGAAAGCGTGAGATATCTAATTGATCTGATGACCACAATTTCATCCCGTCATTTCTTATCAATGATTGAACCAGGCTCTGGTAAAGACGCTCTTATAAAACGTGTTATACACGAATATGAAAAATAGGGATATACAAATATTATTTTTTCTTATAGCCTATAGCAGCTTTACTTATTTTCTTACGTAAAATTATCAAATACCCCCTATTTTTTCAAACACAAAAGTCTAACTTTTTTGTGGGGTACATCACATTTACATCTGATAACTATTTCTTAGTTCTAAGTAATATTATTTATTCAACTCCTATGGAATTTAAAAAATCAATAAGTGTTTTTCCTAGTTCTTCGTTTTCTTTTACTGGTTTTATGCATTTTTTAGGAATGTAGCGTAATTTATTGGCTTCATCTCTTAAAATTATGAAATTTTTTTCTTCGCCTTTAGGGCAATTATTGTCGTATAAAACTCCGTAGTGAGACCCCTTTTTGTAGGTATAGGTATTTCTTACTAGCATGATCTGTTTAATTTCTTTTCCTTTTATTACTACCTTCAAAGCATCATGCGGGTGAAAATTACCTGTAGTTATATCTACGTTATAATTGTTAGAATGTATTTTAGCTTTTTTATATTTTTCTTTTCTATTTTCCTTACTTATGATATCAAATAAGCGATTATCTCCCAAGAAATCATCTTCTTCATAATTTTTCAAATTTATTTCCGTACTTGTATTTGTATTTAAATCATCTTCTGTAAGTCCAAAAGTATATGGCATTAAAAGAATTTTGTTATATTTAATCTCGTAAATATCCACATTATTTTTTAGTTCTATTTCCCACCAATATAAATTTTTTAATAATTTTCCTCTACCTCTACGCATCTTAATTTTATTTTTAATTGTTTTAAATTTACTTAAATACTTATTCAATGTTTTTATCTCAGAATATGCTTCTCTAGCATTATTTATGTCAGCAGCTAACTCTTCTTTCGAACTACCATTACCCATAATAAACTCTCTTTCCTTCTGCGTAAAAAGCGGTTGCAAAGCCAGGTGCAAAGGGTGTGCATTTTTCTTACATCAATCTTGTACACTCAGCTCGTTTCGATACTAGTCTTTGACATCAATACTATACAACACTCTCAACGTACGTAGAGCCCTTTGCTCAAAAGAGAAGAAAACAGTCTTATAAAATCTTATGCTGCTACTGCGGTTCTTTTCCATGGGTGCTGCTTGATAACGAGAACAATATCGGTAAGCACAATACCAACAACTACGCTTACCCATGCCAAACTCGGCGTAAGAAGCCAAGCGAGAACACCGAAAATCAGCAGCCGAAGCAGTACAACAATAACCAAGAAAGGCAAACTTTTTGTTAGGCATTTCTGTTGATCAGCCTTCAATGCACCCATCAGAACCATAACCGCAGCCGCCACGCAAGAAAATAGCATATTGCCCAAGAATATGACGAGTAGCGTGCGCCAGCCATCGATAGTACAAAGCATCCACCATTGCAGTATCAATGCAAGCAAAAATGTGACAACATCGCATACTGCTTCCATCAGCATATTCGCAACGATTAACGAGGAGAATGTTAAAGACGTACTTCTAGGAGTGCCTGTTTTACCTGCGCTCGCATGCTGTAATGCAATCATGTTTCTCGCCTCGGCGCGCTTTACGCGCTCTTCTTCAAGCATTTGAACGCCAAGCTCAACCGATTTCTTTGAAGCTTCCTGTAATTGCGCATCCGTCATACCTGGCTGCCAAGACTTTTCAAAAACAAACAGCAACACACTAGTAATCGCTGCGCCAATAATAATGCTTAGCAGCGTAGTATTGGAAACAAGCAATGAAGCAATACCAGAGGTCACCAGAAGCCTGAGCACAAAATCGATGATTCCGATGAGCAAATCACCAGACCTGTCATCTGGTCTACGATGCCTGTCCCACTGCAGATACGCTGTGCTTAGCAGCGAAAACACCACAACACTCAGCGCGAGTATGACCACAGTTTCCCAACCTAGTACGCGGTGCCCTACGAACTGTTGTACGAGCAGCGCAATAATAAGCGTGCAAATACCAGCAACAGTTTCTGTAATCACATGACCCCAAAAAGCATGCTTGAAAAGCACTGGCCTTACATTCATCTCACTCATCATCTAACCCTAGGAAAGGCAATTACGAGTAATTGGCTCGATACCGAGAATACTTTCCAAAAACTTAGCTCCATCAGAACCAAGATGAGCTAGAAGCTCTCCTCGCTTAAATGCTTTCCAGATAGCCGACACAGTTCCATATATTTGCTTCGCTCGCTTCAGCCAACCAAGTGCCTTAGCAATAGGCACACCATATTGAAATACAAATGAAGCTATCGCTAATGCACATCCGACCCAATTAACCATCGGTGCATAATGTCCAAACATAGAAACCCTATTCCTACGCATCAGTGACTTAAACGTTAAGCCATGCAATGCTGCATTTAAGCGTGCTTCATAATTTGAAGTTGTACGTGGATTAGCATACTGCAAATCAGCAGGCACTGATTCAAATGCACGGATCAACGCATCCAAGTCTGCATCTGTCATAGTTGTAGTAGAAGATAGGCTACCAGCAGCATATGTGAAGTTACCGCGCTCTGTCAATGTGTTAGCGGAAGACACTTCAGCTGAACACAATACTAGTGAGACACTAACAATCGGTACAGATAACATTTTCATTGCTTTACGCATCATTCTCTCTCCTCAAAAATCAGAAAACCCGAATTGATCCGCATTGTTAAGATGCGCGTCGGGTACTGTTATTTGCGTATGCTACACCAATGAGAGTATTTTATTAAATATTGCAAACTAAAACAAATTTTTCTTTCTAACAAGATTATTTAGTCTTACACTCACCTTTATGAACACAAATAAATGTCAGAACGAAAACGCTACAACAGGCTGCAGGCACAGTAGAAATCATCAAAACGCTATTGCGATTCAGTGAGATTTGCAAAGAAGCGCTACTGATTCTGTATGGATTGAGAGAACTCCTAGTATATCTACACTTTTTTGAGTGCACACTATGAATAGTGGGTGCACTTTTTAACGATAGGGAGGGCTATCGTTAAATTGTTTAATCCATATATAACAAATCAGTGTCTAGCAGCAACTTGATTTATTATTTCCTCATCAGTTCTTTCATCTTCTGATTTATCAGAAAAGATGAAACTAAGATTTTTATCTTCTTTATATTTTTCATACAAACTTTTTCTTAGAGTATAAGCCTTATTACTATTCGCCTTTGATCTGATATTTTTTCTTCCATCAGTCTCTCCATTCCTTCTTACATCATAGCAGTATATTGCATTAGGATTGTTTTCCTCACATCTTGAACCTTGAAGCTGTCGAATCAAACCTTGCTTTTCCTCATGCTTTTCATCTGGTATAAATTTTGAAAAAATTTCAGAGAAATCTACAAATAAATCTCTATTTGCATTACCTCTTTTTATCTTAAAGAAATTCGCAAATTCATCTAAAGAATGGAAGTGAACCTCGTAAAAATCCGCATACGCTTGTATAGATTCATTGGTATTATTAGCCCTAATGAATTCTAATTTTACCTTAGCATATTTAGATGGCTTTCTTTCTATATCACTATATAGCTTTAATATTACAACATAATTCTCATTTTTATACTTGAATAAAAAGCTATCAATAATCCATGCTTTCTTCTCCATACTACTTAACAACTTAGGTAGATTTTTAAATCTAATTTCAGCCATATAATCACCTCATATTATTTTTATATTCTTTCCGTTCTTTATTGTATTTATCTACTGGTTCCTGTACATCTTTTATATAGCCAATACAATGCATTATCTCGACAAACAGGAATTATATACCACATATCTTCTTGACCGTAGGTCAATCTAAATTTATCAAACTGATTTCTGCTTACTTATTATAATATATTCCTTAAAGCCCAAAAACCACAAAAAAGGCAGAACTAAGATCCTGCCTTACATCACAGTATTTATCTAATTATCTCAACTTCAAGTTTTGACTTGAAACAAATCGTAAGCTTGTCCTCATATACTCTTATCTCCTCAATGTATTCTCTCACCATCCCCTCATCATATTCTGTCAAGTGATGATTTTTTCCTTTGAAGAAAGTTTATTAATTTTTCTATTCGTTTTTTCATACCTTCTGTCTCTGCTCTTTTTACCAAAAGTTCCTGCTTCTTATCTCTAAGAATATCAATCTCATCAGCTAGTATAAAGTAATCTTTCTTAGCATGAGCAGGCTTTACCTGTTCCTTCTGTTTTTCCTTAAGGATAACCTTTAGCTTTTCCATCTCCTCTGAATTATCATCTGAAATAACCATGGCTATATTTTCTTTCAGAATTTGCATCATACTATCCGAACATCTTAGGATCTGATTGATTGACTTGACTGTTGCAACTTGCAATTCCGACTCTTGAATGGTAGGAGCATCACAGGCTGATGGACCATGCTCTACTCTGGTGCAACACCTCCATACTGTAGATTTCTTTCCTCTGTTATTCCATGCAATTCTCCTAAAAACATCACCGCATTTTGTGCAGGTACAAATACTTGAGAGGGCATATTTACTGGAATAGACTCTTTTCTTTTTGCTGCCTACTCTTCTTGTTAGGTTCGCCCTTCTGACCATTTCTTCCTGCACGAACATGAATATATCCCTAGCTACGATTGGCTCCTGAGTATCCTTTACATAATGTTGTGGCACTGTTCCATCATTCTTGATTCGTATTTTCTCAATGAAGTCTGTTGTGATTGCCTTTTGTAAAAGTGCATCGTCAATGTACTTTTCATTTCTAAGTATCCCTCGAATTGTGCTTATATGCCATTTATATCTTTTGCGCCCAGTCCTTATTTTGTCTTTTTCCAGTCAATTTGCAATATCCCTAAAACTTGCACCCTCTAGGTACTCTCTGAAAATTCGTTTTACAACCTTCGATTTACTTCATTGAAATCTCTATTTCTTGAAACTGTCCGACCTATATCAAAAATATAGTCCACTTTTTTGTATGTGCCATAGTTCTCTAAAATGGGGATATCCTTCTGTCCTCGCATTACTGTTCGATTAAAGCGTTCCCTCCAGCAATCAAACTTGGCACAGGCTGTCGCTTCAGGATTTTTGTCATATATACTTAATTGACTTTTAAAATTGTATCTTTGATTATTTCCGACAACCTTTAAGAGCTTCAGATATTCTACTTTGCTTTGCAAAATATCTTGTTTTACAAGCTCCAAAATGTTATGAAAATCATTTATTCGCATTTTTACCTCCTTCGTTTTTTCCAAACAAAAAAGGCGGTTAGATTTTACTCTAATCACTTTTTAATTCTGTGTATTGCAACTTACCACTATTTCATAATTACCCACTGACCTAATTTTGTTGAGCCTTCATATCGAATAAGTCCTGCTTTCCTCATTTTGTTTAAATGATAACGTACATCATCAACAGTAAGGTTTAATTTTTCTGCCATTTCTTTCGCGCTTATGTGAGGATTTCAGCTATTATCTTAATAATCTCTTCCTGTTTCATAGTAGTTTTCGTGGTAGTTTTTTCATCATTACTACCATTAAACTCTTTCAAAAATTCTTTATTCACACCCATAACTGCATTGGTATAGTTATCTTCTTCATATCCGGATAAAACTTAAGCTCAGGAGAACCATTTTCCAATAGTGCATCCTTTGCACGCCTTATACCTGAATAAGACTCTATTAAGTTAAGAGAAAAGAACATATCTTTAAGTTCTTTGTTAAGATACTGCCTTCTATCAAAACTTCTGTCCCTGTTAAGAGTCTCAATGGTTACAGGAGGGAGCGACCTATTATGATTCATAAAAGAAATTCTGTCCTTGTAAATGTTATATCCCGACATATTCAGGCGTATCGTATTCCTTATGCAAAATGGCATTTGTAGCAAGTTCCTCAAATGCTGTAAGAGGATAGTTATAGACAATCTTATGCTCGATTTTATCCGCTTCCCTTATGGTATATGAAGCCATAATATTATCTTCAAAATATTTGCTGACTTGCTTTGCCTGTATCCAAACCGAACCATCAAATTTCTTTGATTCCATTTTATCAGTTCCATCAATTTCTCTTATGATTTCAACATGGGCATTTGGAATAAATTTATTTGGTGTATCTACAAACATCAGCACAGCAAAATTTTTAGCTCTATAACCACCATACTCACTTTCACTGATAAGCCCCATACTCTTTGCTATATCCAGCTTAGACATTTCCCTAATATATTTCTTTGCTCCTGTTTGAAGCAGATATTCTTTCATATATTCATAGCTTAAATCATCTATGGTAGCTGTATCGTTCAAGTTTGAGCTAAAAGAAAAGTTTGCAAATTTCTTCAAAAATTCAAATTCTTCGGTTGGATTTGGAAGTCTTGAATCTCTACCGACTCTAATATATCTTCCTGCCTTTAATCGAATATCTTTATCTTTTTCTGCCTTTTCACTTGTTTGAAACGGATCGTTACTACTACTTTCTACCACAACTACGATATAGTATTTATCATCAATTTGATTCGTAATAATGTGATAGTTGATTTTAGGATGGATATCGGCAAGGAGTGATTTAATTTCATTTTCAATTCCCTCTAACTTTGCTTCCTTTATCCCTTCAATCGGTCTTTTAGGAATTGCTTTTTCTCCCGTTTCTTTATCATCGACTTCTTCAATACCAACAAACAACAAGCCTATCTCATTGTTCATATAGTTATTGGCAAAGGCACAAGCAGTTTTTAGAATTTTATCCAAGAATTGTAGGCATATATTCCGTTTCCATACAGTTCCACTTGTTGGTCGTATAAGTTCTTTACCCAGAAAGCTTCACCTGCATTTGAATAAAATAAACCGAAAGCAGCAGCACTGATTGCTATGCATGAAATGATTATGCTTAAGACTCTGTCTGTTTTCTCTTTCATCATATGCTAAATGTGTCCTTTTCGTATTTATTGCGTTTGTGAACATATTCAATAAAGAATTCCATTTACTTATCTATATACCATTCAGTTCATTTCGCAAAATAAAGACAAAGGCAATTTCGACAGCTGCAGCTGTTCCTGCAACAACAAATCCACCAAAAAAATTTCCTAAAACAAGCGATAAAACAGGAATGATAATTGCGAAAACCCGGTAGGCTTTTGATGTGTACAGCCATGAATACGGCAGTAAATGTGCGCCAAAGACCATTGCATACACCATAATCATTTTATCAGGTACGGTGTTAAACACCCATATTACAATGAGAAGATATAAAATCTGATTCATTGTAAATAAAAACCCTAAATTTCCCAGCTCGTTGTCCTTTGAAAATATATCCACGCCAATTTTCTTCCCTATCAGCCATGACAGCGGAAGCATAGGCGTTGAACAACAAAACACCAAGATATTTTTCATCGCAATATTTATATCCAATGCTGCGACAACCGTAATCAATAACCATATTACGACGGAGGTAAGAATAAACGGCAGACCTTTTTTCTGCTTTATGATGATATCATTCCTCAATTCATCTAAGCTCATTGATTTCTCCTTTCTAATCAACACAAAAATAAACGTAATAATTTTTTACGCGTATTCTTCTAAAACCCAGCTTTACCCCCACAGCTTCCAATCAACGTTCAAGCTCTTCAAAAACCTCATCTATCGAATAACTATCACTTTGAACCGCCTGATCATAACCTTTAGCCATCAACGCGTTAAACGTTTTCTCATCCATATCATCTTGTGCCGGAAGCGACTTCGGAATAGTAAGCGAAAACGGAATACCCTTATTAAGAATGATTTGACGATAAAACATGTCAATAGCAGTAGCCCTAGAAATTCCAATAGTTTCCAAAATCTTCTCCGCCTGCTGCTTAATATTTTCTTGTATTCTCACATTCACATTCGCACTTTTAGTAACTGCCATATCAACCAACCTCCATAAACACACCATAAAATACTGTGTCGCATATTGCAACACAATTTACATGAATAGGATTCCTCGACTGATATAAACACTTTCAACATTCACACTAAGCATTTAGCGCAAAATACTACTATTTCTTCTTATAACCTATAGCAACATTACCTGTTTTATCAATACCTGGTACTTTAAGAACACAAGAGCTTGACTTGTCTTTTAAATCAAATTTCCCAACTAAAAATAAAGCTTTAAGCCCTGGACCAGGTAAATTAAACGATGAGTCAACTAACTTAATACGCTCACCGCCAAGAGTGACTTTAGACAAATCATAATGAGAATCAAGAATATCTCGTGACGCAAAGAGATACAACTCATTCTTATTCATATAGTTTTCTGGTATACGAAACTCTTCCCGAGACACCGCCACCGTTTCCCAATGATACGACGCAAGCTCCGCCTTCTCCTTATCGTCAGCACATGCAGAAAGAGAAAAGAGAGAGCCTAGCAGCAGAAGCATAACAAGACAACTTTGAAAAATGTTTTTACAAAAAATAATTTTACTTCTCATAACACCATTACCTTCCTTTTCTATAACACGACTCTGTATCAAATGATCATAAAACAGATTATTAAGTAAACAAGATCTCCCATTCTCTCTGATTACTGTAATAATCTTAATAAATATTCTATTTTTTTTATTAATTTGTCTATACTATCGACGCTAATCTCTTCACTTACTAGCAAACTATACTCTTTCATAAATAGCAAGATTCGAAGAAACAGAAGAACCAATATCATCGCGAGCGTTTAATGCTTCCAACAATATTCCCTCATAAACGAAGCAATCACCTGCAAATCTTCACCCTCATAATACTCAACAAGCAACTTCTTAAACTCAGGAACTAGACTATACGCAAGTAGGTGTCATCAAAACGATATCTTGAAACAGTCACGATTTGTAAAGGAGCGCCACTGATTCTGTATGGATTGAGAGAACGGGTAGTATATCTACACTTTTTTGAGTGCACACTATGGATAGTGGGTGCACCTTTTAACGATAGGAAAAGCTATCGTTAAAAAGTTTAAGAATCTATTTTCTACAAAACAATTTTTTATTCTGGTAGAAAATTAAAGCACCTTTTTGCAATGATCCCAAAAGTTAGATTTTTGGTCCAACTTTTGGGAGCATTACATTAGTTAATTAGGTGTTTTTAATCAATAATTCGATTATAAAACTTACTTGCAATAATATTCGATTGCCTTGTTGACAAATACTGATGTCCCTTCGCCTGCAAACGCATCTATATTTTTCGTAAAATCACCACCAGAAGCATACGTCTTCCCAAGTCCGTATAAAATCTCATTCGAGCACTTATAGAAATTAGCTGTAATAAAGTCCTGCAGTTTCTTTACCAAAGCCTGAACTTCAACTGAATCGCTGGGTTGTGATTTTACTTTGGCAAATTCTGCAAAAATCAGCATGAGTTGTTGATGGAGCATTTTTGTTTCCTCGCTGTTTCTCCTTTGTTCTTTAGCTTCAAATTCCTTGAATTCCGGTGTATCTCCCCAATACTCTTTTGCCTGTTTGGCATACTCATCAATTTTGCTTGTGTCAAATGCTGTAAAGTTCATATAGTTACCTCCTAATGCTTTTAATCCCTTTGCAAAAAGAATTAAATTTTCCAAATGCTCTTTTTTCAGGATTAATAATTTGATTTGTTGTTCCAGCGCTAAATCTTTGTCGAAATGCTCACTGGTTATTATTTCTTTAATTTCTTTGAGCGGAAATTCCAAAGCTTTAAACAGCAAAATGGATTGTAGTACCTTTAGATCCTCATCACCATACAACCTATATCCTGACTCCGAATAAGCGGACGGTTTTAACAAACCGATTTTGTCGTAATACTGAAGAGTACGAATACTAATTCCTGCTATCTTGCTGACTTCATTCACTGTTTTCACTATCTCACCTCCTTCCTTATCACTAGAATAAAGTATTACGCAACGTCATAGTCAAGTATTTTAGTCAAGTATTTTTTACTAGCGTTGTCGTCTAATGCTCAACCTAAGACTGTTGTATTTATACAGCTTCAATCGACAAACCATGAGTTCCGATTGACACCTGCCACATCTTTTCTGAGTTAATAGTTATGACGTAGATTTGAAATACTTAGGATTTATTTATCCTAAAATATATGCTATAATCCTCCTAAAAATGGAGGCTATCGTTATGAATGTAAATACAGACACACTTGTTTCTATTTCCGAAGCAAATCAAAACTTTTCTAAAGTTGCGCGACTTGTTGACACATACGGATCAGCTGTTATTTTGAAAAACAACGCTCCTCGCTACGTAATTTTAAAATTCCCGAAAGCCAAAACTGAAAAAGTTACTGTTCCAACAGACGATGAAGTTATGGCTTTATCCAACATGTTCATAAAAAAGAACAAAAAAGTCTATGAGGAACTTGCCAAATGAAGTATTTAAAGCGAGAACAAGTGATTAAACTTCACCAAGCTCTGATTGAAACAAGCGTATCTGCACACATATCATGCTAATCTTTCTAGCACTCAACAACATTATGTTGTCTTATAAAGATGAAGAACTGATTGATATTATTCTCAAAGTTGCATCAGGCAAAGCAAATGAAAATGACCTTTACACTTGGATTAAAAACCACCAAGCCTAATACTCCAACATTCCGAAGCATTTTTAGAACATGCCAAACTCTATTTCGTGCGATTGGTCAAAGTAGCGGACATAAAACACCACAACAGTATTACTTCACTACAGCTTTCCCATTAAGACAGTGCACCATGTAATGCGCAAACCCATCGTTTTTACAATTTACCTTCTTCTTATCAGAAACCTCGGTGACACAATTCTCACAAACTACTTCAAGGCTTGCATCCTTGGTGATTGTTCCTTCTAAAATACTCATGCCATTTAACGTATCAAGTGTACAAACATGAGTTACTTCTAGTTTCATTACGTGTTGGATACAATGAAACCTTGACCTTGAACTCTGAAACTATTGCTCTGTACTCTGAAACTTTAACTTTGAACTCTGAAACTTTAGAGCTTGGAGCACCATACTGTTTTTTATTGAGAATAAGAAAGCTTATATCTCAAATAACACTTAAAAAATAGCATACAAAAAGATGGCTCTAACATATCGCTAGGGCCATCTTCTAATAAACAATGCTAGTTACTTAAAACAAGCGTGCTTACTTATTGTTTTCTTCCGTCATTTTCTTCTTAAGAAGAATTGCAAGTCCGGCAATCGAGAAACCAAGTGCTGCAAGCAAGCCTGCAAACGACGCCGATTCACCCGTCTTAGGAATCATGCCAATACGCTTTTCAGGCTGCGGCTTAGGAGCTGGCGTCGGTGTTGGAGTTGGAGCCGGTGTCGGAGTTGGTGTTGGAGCCGGTGTTGGAGTTGGTGCAGAATCTTTCGCGTAAATGGCATACACAGTCATATCACCATTAACTACGCTTTCTCCCGTAAACGTCTTACCCTTACCATTTTCCTTCGTATTCCACTCCTTGAAGGTATAACCGTCCTTCGTTGGATTCTTCGGCATGGACTCATTAGTCAACGCATCAGTATTAATAGCCTTACCAGTTTCCACTTTCACTTTTGCACGAGTCTTATTGCCATCCTTGAAAGTAACTGTTCTTTGAATCCGCTTCCACTGAGCGACGTATGTTACGTTAGCAGTCACCTTATCTGCAACGGTAGGAGTCCAGCCTGTAAAAACATAATCTGTTCTGCTTGGAGCGGTTCCCTCAAAAGCAGGAGTAGGCATGTCGACGAGTATGTTTTGATGTACCTGGTCTTGGAAGATTTCTTCTCCCTCAACACCGTCGGTATAAGTAACTGTGAAGTGATCTTCCTGATCATCAGGAGTGCCATTGTTGTTCTTGTCGTCCTTCCACTGAGCGACGTATGTTACGTCACGAGTTACCTTATTCGCAACGGTAGGAGTCCAGCCTGTAAAAACATAATCTGTTCTGCTTGGAGCGGTTCCCTCAAAAGCAGGAGTATCGGAACCCGAAGCAGCTTTGTAAACCTGATCGGTAAAAATTGCTTCGTTGTCAACGCCATCAGTATAAGTTATCGTGTATTCTCTTACAAAGCTTACTTCTATAGTGTGAGGCGATTTTACAGCCTTGAATTCATATGAACCCGAAGCTGTATGTTCGACGGTCTGTTCTACTCCGTCTATCTTCAGCGAAGCTATTATGTATCCTTTGTTGGCTGTAAAATTGTATTTCTGATTTTCTCCGTATGTGACTTCTGTCTTTCCGGCAGGAGTTATCGATCCGCCTTCACCGGCAGTTGCCGTGATAGTAGGATTAAGGTTTGCATAGACCTTATAAATTCGCTTAATTAATGTTGATTCTCCTATAGTCCCCGTTCTGTTTACGGAAATCACATTTCCCGATGTATAAGGAATGCTCTTGTTGTTGTGATCTTTCGAAAATGAATAGAAAACACCTTTGTAGTTTCCGTAGTCCTTGTCTTTAAAAAACTGCTCGTACGTCCAATTCTTAAAAACCCAACCTTCTTTTGCAGCGGCAGTGTACTCCCTTACGCCTGTAAGCTGAGGGTCAACTCCACCCGAATTTTTGTGAGTGATAGTTATCGCGGCTGCAGGCGAGCCGTTATCGTCTTTTACAGAATAAACATGCAGCTCTGCGTCTTTTATATACGGTTCCTGCATGTCTATTTCCGTATATTTGTCGGCTTGCTTAGATGCTACCGCATCGCCACCAGCAAATGCCTGCGTAGTTCCAGCTACTACGCCAAATGCTACTAATGTTGCCAGCAGTAGCCCCATTGTCTTTTTTGCTAACAATTTCATCTTATTCACATTTCCTTATTAATCTAAAAATGTTCTTTTTATTACTTTGAAAAAACTGCATAAAAATAGGCAGAAACACATACCTATCCATCAGGTATATAATTCTGCAAATTAAAAAATTCTACGTGAAAATAGACAGAGTTATGCTGTCTGTCTGTTTATCTGTCAAGGATTTTGTCAGTCTTTTCATGGCTTGCCAACCTTTTATGCTAAGACGTTATTCACAAGCCTTCATTTTTTTGTAAAGTACTCCAAGACCAGCTAAAGATAGTCCCAATGCAGAAAGAAATGCGCCAAGAGAGCTGGATTCACCAGTCTTAGGTAATGTTGATGGTGGTGTTGGAACTTCTTTCAGTTTGTCTACCATCACTATCGTATTTCCTGTTACAGCTATACCTTTCACTATTGCTTTTCCATTTTTTACTTCAAATGTTATTGCTGTCGCTACTTGATATTTAGCTGGTGCAGATGTTTCTGTGAATGTGTACTTACCGTCTTTTAATTCAAACTCTGTTACCGTTCCATCTGTTACCCATTTTTTGACTAAGCTTCCATCTGCTTTTGTCAATTGGATAGTTGCGCCCTTAAGATCTTCTCCATTCTCTGTTAATGCTTTCTTAGAAAACTTAACTTTTGTTGGTGTTGGAACTTCTTTCAGTTTGTCTACCATCACTATCGTATTTCCTGTTACAGCTATACCTTTCACTATTGCTTTTCCATTTTTTACTTCAAATGTTATTGCTGTCGCTACTTGATATTTAGCTGGTGCAGATGTTTCTGTGAATGTGTACTTACCGTCTTTTAATTCAAACTCTGTTACCGTTCCATCTGTTACCCATTTTTTGACTAAGCTTCCATCTGCTTTTGTCAATTGGATAGTTGCGCCCTTAAGATCTTCTCCATTCTCTGTTAATGCTTTCTTAGAAAACTTAACTTTTGTTGGTGTTGGAACTTCTTTCAGTTTGTCTACCATCACTATCGTATTTCCTGTTACAGCTATACCTTTCACTATTGCTTTTCCATTTTTTACTTCAAATGTTATTGCTGTCGCTACTTGATATTTAGCTGGTGCAGATGTTTCTGTGAATGTGTACTTACCGTCTTTTAATTCAAACTCTGTTACCGTTCCATCTGTTACCCATTTTTTGACTAAGCTTCCATCTGCTTTTGTCAATTGGATAGTTGCGCCCTTAAGATCTTCTCCATTCTCTGTTAATGCTTTCTTAGAAAACTTAACTTTTGTTGGTGTTGGAACTTCTTTCAGTTTGTCTACCATCACTATCGTATTTCCTGTTACAGCTATACCTTTCACTATTGCTTTTCCATTTTTTACTTCAAATGTTATTGCTGTCGCTACTTGATATTTAGCTGGTGCAGATGTTTCTGTGAATGTGTACTTACCGTCTTTTAATTCAAACTCTGTTACCGTTCCATCTGTTACCCATTTTTTGACTAAGCTTCCATCTGCTTTTGTCAATTGGATAGTTGCGCCCTTAAGATCTTCTCCATTCTCTGTTAATGCTTTCTTAGAAAACTTAACTTTTGTTGGTGTTGGAACTTCTTTCAGCTTCGCGCTAATTAAATTTTGCATCTCTGGGTTTTTTGATTTATAAATAAAAACTTCCATTGTGCTATTAATCTCATCATCATGAGAAGAATCCTCAGCAAAAGTTCTTAAGTCTTGTTTTTGCTTGTTCAATTCTGGGATTTGACTATAATCTGTATCATAAATTTTTTTATTGTCTTGCTGATAGTAATATTCATTTTGTAAGACTGTATAATTAAGTTGCGGATGTTTTAATTTATAAAATAGCATCCTTTTGATTTTCTGAAAATCTCCTTTTCCACCGTTACTAGCATACGTATCATTCGTAGCATTTTCGTTTTTTGAATATTTCCCTGTGGCTTTATCGGTTTTTCCTGGAGATTGTTTATGATGATCCATACATAAGGACCATTCTGAATCTGTTGTCCCATTTTCACTTATAACTTTTCTATGCTGACTAGCATCATATGCCTGATAAGTCTTATCAGTTTCACTTGCACTTGCACTTGCACTCACATTTAATGGAGCCATGCTTATAAGCATGACCACCGCCAGTAATAGGATCATCCATTTTTTTATTATTCTTGCTGTCATATTTATTCACCCCGCATTTTCATGTTGATGGCAACTAAAGTAGGGTTTAATTTACACAGTGGCTTTTTGTCAGCAAGCGTAGTAAAATCAAGGAAAAGGTAGGGTTGATTTGCAATATTTATTTGTAAATTAATTCCTAGATTTATTTACAAATTTTTTCAATTTTTCTTGCATGTAGCCACTTAGAAAAGGTAGTATGCGAAACAGAAAGCATTTCTGCACCCTCACGCAAATTTACCTGTCCACGCTGCCACCTAGTCGCCACAGCATAAAAATCATCAGGAAGCTCAATCTTTGCCCTACCAAACACCACACCTCTTTGTCTGGCAACACGAATCCCTTCCATCTGTCTTTGATGAATATTTTCTCGCTCAACTTGAGCAACATACGATAAAATCTGCAATACAAGATCGGCAATAAACTTACCTGTTACACCATTTACATGTTTTCTCGTATCCAGCAAAGGACAATCCAACACTACAATATTTGCTTCTTTTTCTTTCGTGATTTTGTTCCACTGCTCAATAATCTCATCATAGTTTCTACCTAAACGGTCAATCGACTTCACAAACAACTCATCACCAGATCTCAAACGTCTAAACAATCTCAAATAATTTCTACGGTTGAAATCCTTCCCTGATGCCTTGTCAACATAAATACAGCCTTTTCTAATGCCATTGTCTTCCAAGGCCTTAAACTGTCTGTCTACACACTGATCCTTTGTAGACACCCTCG
This sequence comes from Gardnerella sp. DNF01159, assembly GCF_049244215.1. Lineage (NCBI taxonomy): Bacteria > Bacillati > Actinomycetota > Actinomycetes > Bifidobacteriales > Bifidobacteriaceae > Gardnerella > Gardnerella sp. DNF01159. The sequence goes on from NZ_CP058387.1 coordinate 786,314, forward strand.
CATACCCATAGCGCATACTTATTATCTACTCCTTTTTTGAACACCATTATTTCAAAAAAGAAAAGAATAATTCAGCATGAAGAATTATAAAACCCCACTTCATCAGCTGGGTGCAAAGTGGGTGCACTTTTTAACGTTAACATCCTGTGCACTCGACCCTAGAGCGTTGATATCTTCCCTCATACAGAAAACTCGCACTCAAAAACCGCGAGAACCCAGCTTAAAGCTGCTTCGCATTAAACCTTTTAACAATAGCCCTCGCTAAACCCTGTTACACAAGGGCAAACTTGCACCCACCTAATCAGCCTTTGACATCAATACAACACTCTCGACGTGGATTGAGAGAACTCCTAGTATAGCTACACTTTTTTGAGTGCACACTATTGATAGTGGGTGCACTTTTTAACGATAGGAAAAGCTATCGTTAAAAGGTTTAAGATTGGCTTAATAGCTTGATTTTAGCATAAAAACAAAAAAACAGCCTAGAGATGATTCCCCCTAGGCTGACTTTTGTAACATTTCAAACGCTCACATTCTTTTGGCTTTTACGATGCCCTTTCAATATCCACACTAATCTCTGACTTAAAAGTTATACTGAACCTGTCCTCGTAAACTTTTATTTTCTTGATGTACTTTCTTACTAGCTTCTCGTCATACTCACTAATATCGTGACGCTCACTTTTCAGAAAATCTTCCATTTCTCTGATTCGTCTTTTAGCATCTTCTTGACCTGCTTTTTCTATAAGAAGCTGCTGTTTCTTACCTTTAAGCTCATCAATATCATCAGCAGTTTTCGTGTAGTCTTTTTTAGCTTTAAGCAAGGTTAGCAGTATCGCCTGTTTATCTGCAATTCTTTTATCAACCGTTTCAATCTCGTTTAAGTTGTTGCCCGCGATAATTTCTCTAATATTATTCTTCAACGTATCCAACACTTCATCCGATATACTAAACACCTTGTTTATGGCTTTCACTATGGCAGATTGCAGTTCGTTCTCTTGTACTGTCGGAGCATCGCAAGCACTAGGACCATTTTCCACTCTGGTGCAACAACGCCAAACAACAGAATGCACTCCTCGGTTGTTCCAAGCAATTCTTCTGTAAACATCCCCGCATTTAGAACAAACACATAGGCTGGATAGAGCGTACTTACTGGAATAAACTCTTCTTTTTTTGTTCTCCTCACCGCTAAACATGTTGGCTCGTCTTACCATTTCTTCTTGAACTTTAAAGAAAATATCTCTTGGAATAATAGGCGTGTGGCTATCTTTTACATAATACTGTGGTTCTGTTCCATCATTTTTTATACGAACATGGTTAATAAAATCTGTCGTGATGGTTTTTTGTAAAAGAGCATCACCAATATATTTTTCGTTTTGCAAGATGCCTTTAATATTAGATAAATTCCATTTTAAATGCCCGGCACCGTTTTTAATGCCGTCTTTTTCAAGGCCCTCCGCTATGTCTCTAAGGCTTGCTCCTTCTAAATATTCTCTATAGATTCTTCTTACGACTTTTGCTTCCTGTTCAAGAATTACAAGATTCCCTTCATCGTCTTTTGTGTATCCTAAAAACCAGTTATGGTTGATTTGCACTTTGCCTTCCTGGTAGCGGAACTTAAGTCCAAGCTTCACATTCTGAGAAAGCGACGCGGATTCCTGTTGAGCTAAAGAAGCCATGATAGTAAGTAATAGTTCTCCGCTTGCTTCCATGGTGTTGATGTTTTCTTTTTCAAAAATGATCGGGATGTTTTTGTCTTTCAACTGTCTAACAAACTTTAAACAGTCGATAGTGTTTCTCGCAAAACGGCTAATCGACTTAGTGATAACCATGTCTACCTTACCGCTCATGCAATCGTGGATCATGTCGTTGAAACCGACACGTTTTTTCGTGCTAGTTCCTGAAATACCGTCATCAGCGTAAATGCCGGCAAACTCCCAGAGAGGATTTCTTGAAATATAATCCGTATAATGCTGAACTTGCGTGTCATAACTTGTTGCCTGTTCTTCACTGTCAGTACTGACACGACAATACGCTACTACTCTTAACTTCGGCTTATCTTCATGCTTATCTACCGTATTCCCCGCTATTTTTCTTGGTGGAATAATTGTAACGTTGGCATTCATTTTACACCTCCTTGATTTGACTGTACGCGTATGCTGCTTGCCGATAAGGATCATCGTATTTCTTTTCTACCTTTTCTAACTGGTAGCTTGTAATAAGCCGAATTTCCTTTATTGGCTTAGGCTCTTTATAACGATGATTCCTGATAGCATTCTCATGCCTTATTTGTTGCACTTGTCTAAACATATCCTCATCGATAATCTGAGGATAAAACTCTGTTCCTAAATACAATTTCTTGCTAAGAATTTTGCCCGTGACTGGCCAATCCCTTTTTATACCTGATTTTTTAGCAGCTTGAGAAATATTTTTAAATTCAAGATAGAAACGAAAAAACTCTCTTACTTCTTGAGCTTTTACTTCATCTATAACCGCTTTACCGTCTACTATTCTGTAACCATATGGGATGCGTGCCATGTTTCTTTCACCTCTTCTTCTAATTCCAATCCGCATTTCAAAATAAAAAGAAATCTTGTTCTGCTTTTAACTACGACATCGTCTACAAAATCCAGAAAATCCTCATCCTTAAACTCGCTAAATACTTCTGTGACGCTTACGAACCGTTGAAGTTTTTGTGCCTCGTTTAAGTGCGTTAAGTTACCGTTTAAACTGTTGGAAAGCTGAAGTTTTTCCTTAAGACAAGTATCTATTTCCGTTTTAAGCTGATTGCTTTCCAGATAGTAGGAATCCATCTCAATGTAGCCACCGGCTAAAAGCTTACTGAGTACTTGCTCTTGTTCTTGCAGCTTAAGCTTTTTTTCTTCAAGTTCGATAACCTTGTTCAAACCGTCTTTATTATTCACACCTCTCAAACTTTCTACGAGAGGAGTCAACATTTGAACGTATCCTGCTTTTAACTTGTTTAACATTTGCAGGAAGGAAATTTTAAGATAACTTTCCATAACAGACTTTTGTGAACAAGCATGAATATCTTCAAGATGCGTTATACAAACCCATATGCCATACGCCTTATTATGTTGATAAATTATTCGTCTTTTACACTTGCTTCCACACTCACCACAACGAATTTTACCTGAAAACGCATAAAGCTTATTGTACTTACCACTACCACATACTATGTTATTTTCACTTCTTCTCCACGCGATAATCTCTTTTACAAGATTAAAAGTTTCATGACTGATGATAGCCTCGTGATGGTTTTCAATAACATACTGTTTTTTCTCGCCACAGTTTTTATGACGGTTAAAACTATCGTCTGTAAATGTCTTTTGAAAAATCACATCCCCTGTGTATGTTTTATTGTTCAAAATAGCATTCACGGTACTTGAAGTCCAACTTCCGCCCTTTTTAGTTGGAATCTTTTTATCGGTCAATACTCGTGCTATTGCTTCTCCACCTATGCCGGAAAGAGTCATGTTGAAAATTTCTTTTACTACCTTGGCTTGCTCGGGAACTATAATCATTTTCTTATTCTCGTTTTTATACCCATACGCAGGGCAGGGAATGACGAAGGTTCCGTTTTCGAACCGTTTTTGAATTGCCCACGTGTTGTTTTCCGAGATGGATCTTGACTCGCTTTGCGCAATAGAACTCAGGATGGAAAGCATAAGCTCTGAACTCATATGCTCGGTATCAATGTTTTCTTTCTCAAAATACAAATAAATACCGAGACCGGTAAGTTTTCTAACTATTTCAAGACAGTCAACCGTGTTTCTTGCAAGCCTACTAATAGACTTTGTAACAATCCTGTCTATCTGACCGCTCTGACAGTCTTTAAGCAGTTGTTTAAGACTTTCACGCTTACCGATTTTCGTGCCACTAATACCCTCGTCAAAGTAAAGCCCCGCATACTCCCAGCAGGGATTAGACTTAATATAGTTTTCGTAATGCTCCTTTTGCACTTCTAGACTGAGAAGCTGCTCATCACTATCACTAGAAACTCTCGCATACGCTGCAACCCGCGTCTTTTTCTCAAAACCAGTTTTTCGCATTGTAGAGTCTATTTTTATTATTTCTTTCACTATTTCCCCTCACTTTCAGCTAATACTATTCATCACTCTAAAAGCAGTGTTTATCAAGCTTTTAACCCAATAATTCCTTGTAAAACGGGTGAAATTTTTCCCTGTTAAGACGGCTTATTTTTTCTTTTTCCTGCTCACTGATAAGCCCTTTTTTAAAGAGTGAAACGGTAAGTTTTTCGGCTATTTCAAAACGAAAATCCGCCTGCATACTCTCTTTCGTCCAAGCTCTAGCTTTAACATCCTCTAGCCCGTGAACATCATTACTTATCTGCATGATGCTCACCTCCAAAACGATGCTCTATATAGCAGGCGTGGCAGCAGTATTTTCGAGTTTTATTACCGTAAGAGATAAAAGAATTTTTGCAGTTAAGACAAGCACACTCATAGTTTGCCTGTCTTTTTACCAACTGTGTATGCTTACTCCACCACGTGTTTCTACACGCGTCAGAGCAGAAACGTTTAACTTTACGACCAGCATTCTGTTTAACAGGCTTAGCGCATAAATCACATAATTGAACGCTATTGCCAACATTTACGCCGCCAAGATTGTTGCGCTTACAGTAGCTTTTAACCGTATCAACTGAAAGATTTAACTGTTTAGCTATTTTCGTATAGCCAAACCCCATGTTTCTTAGTTTTCCAATCTTACTTTTTTCTTCCACATTCATTTGCCTGTGCCTCCTTACATCACAGGCAAAGAAAAAACAGTGTTTTTTAACCTCTTGGCTTGATAATTTAACCTTAAAAATAAAAAAAAGCCCGAGGATTGCTCCAATGTAGGAACAAGCCTCGGGCTTTACATGTTTCAAACTGTTTTACAAGAGTTCGTTTACTCGTTTTTGTACCGTAGCATAATCGTATCCGGCTTGAGTTAGACGCTGTTTACGCTCATTTCCGTTACCCCACGTGCCTCGGATTACTTCACGTGCAAGCTCATCAACTGACTTTCTACGAGTCTTAACACCAAGAAGCTTATTAACCTTATTTTGCACGCTCGCATAATCGTATCCGGCAGAAGTTAAACGCTGTTTACGCTCATTTCCGTTACCCCAAGCGCCGTTAATAACTTCTCGCGCCACCTCATCAATACTCGAGGTGCGCGCAGCTTGGTCAGAGCCGCCGTTTTTACACCCGTTTAATCCAACGTTTTTAATAATGCTCGGATAATCCACGTAAGCATAATCCATGTCAACTCTGCCGGCTACTCCAGGAACGCTGCCGTTTGACGAGTATTGCCAAAGACCATACGAACCCTGATAACTGCAGTGCGTGTTCCACTGTGCAATCCACAAAGCGTAACGGTTTCTAACATGAGATGACACAAGATTATTAGCCACTGAAAGCGAGGTGTAAAAGCCTGCATAATACCCGTAAGTTTCCAGTTTGCTGCAAAAACTGGTAATCAGCGAATCGCAGAAAGCTCGCCCACGGTTAAGCTGGCTTTTTTCTTCTAAATCAAAGTAAACTGGGTACTCAAAACTTTTACCTGAAAGCGTGTTCACACAGCTTTGAGCTTCCTCAGCCGCTTCAGAACCGGAGTTTGCGTACGAATACCAGTAGGCTCCCACGTCAAGACCAGCTGTTTTTGCTTTACGATAGTTCTGTTCAAACCACTTGTCTTTGCATCCGATACCGTATCCTGCTCGAATGATCACAAACTCGACTGCCGGATGCTTTTCACCGCGTTGAAATCAATGTCACCCTGCCATTCTGATACGTCTATTCCTTTTTTACTCATGAGTATTGTCCTTCCTGTTCTTGTCGTGTAATTGTTCTAAAACGTTTTTTAATTTCTCAGGCACGGGAAGCCCCAGGTGAGCCGCGTTTTCGGTTAAAGATAATCCTTCGTTAGATAGGTAGAAGAAAATTACTGCGGTTCTCATCACGCTTCCTTGCTTCAAAACATGAAAATCTATAATGTTTGCTATAGCCAACAAGCATAAAAATGAGCACCTTTCTAAAAATGCCCTTAAAACCAATGCTGCTAGACAGTTTCTTATCCGTGACATGCACACATCACGCCTGTAATATAATCAGTACCACAAATAAAACGAGTGCGAGGATAAGCCCGTCGCATCCGCCTAAAAAGTATCCCAGCCAGCCGCCTACCTAGTGTGAAAGCCAGTTGAGCACTATTCCAAAATCCTCTCATAATTCTCCTTACAAGTTTTCCTAACATTTGCCAGTACTCTTATAAAAACAAAAAGTAGAAAGTAATAAAAAAGGACAGGCATGGTTTAAACCACACCTGCCCTAACATTTCAAGCATTTCAGCATTTCAACTGATATTATTTTTCAACACATGACTACTCCTTACCATCTTTTACACCTTCCTCAACCATTCCACCTTTTACACCTTTCCCAGCCGCTTCATCTTTTTCATCTTTTTCATCTTTTTCGGCTTTTATTTTCAAAATCTCGTCGTTAAGTTCGCGTTCTCTAGAATTAAAATAGTCTTCTAACTGTTTCACATACACTTCATATTCCATCGAGTTTTCCGCAATCACCGCCGAACGCATATCAGATAATACGCTTGCAACAATGCCTTCTATCATGTAAGTAGGTATTGGTATTTGCTTATTCAACTCGACTATTTTTTCGTTTAACTCAGCCTTATATTTTTGCACAGCTACCGCGTAGCTAATTGTCGGTTTTACCACTACTCTCCTCCAATCTTTTTAGAATAATATCCAGCTTGTGGCTGATTTCGCATAAAATTTTCGTATTATCAACTACAGGCGTTGTAATACTTTCTGTCACGTCTTTTAAGCGCGTACCCTTATTAGCCACTATTTTGTTTGTGTGAATAATGAGTTTCTCCATAACAAATTCTCCCTTTATTCTCCCTATAACAAATTCTCCGCCAACGTTCACTTCCACGCTTCCATCAACGCTTCCACCACGTTCACTTCCGCGCTTCACTTCCGCGTTTTTAATAGTATTTAACTTTCATGAGTATCCCGTTTTTAAACACCATGTGAGCGTTAGAACCCCATTTTGAAGCTTTCCCATCCTGGTTCATCTCAATAATCTGCACATAGTTAATATCCGCGTCTACTCCTGCACCGTCTTGCCAAACAGGATCTATAATCTTGTTACCGTGCATGTAAAAGTTGCATCCAGCGTGAATACCATACTCTTTATAAATGCTTTGCGAACGTGAAAAACACAGCATAGTAGCGTATGTTTCTTCATCAGCCTGATTTACGCTGCGCGAAAGCCATATACTTTCCGTCGCTAGTAAGATGAAAAACTAGACCCTTGTGAGAATTATCTTCTTCCCACTCGCCGGTTCCAACATAGCCAATATACACGCCGTTACGGTAGAAGTTGTTCCAGTTTTTATCAAAAACAGCTCTTTTATGATCCTCATCAACTTCACCATCGTAAAGCTCTATCTGCCCGGGTGTTATTTGCACGTATTTACTCGAATGGTTAAACCCGAGAAGGAAACTGTTATAGTTTTGCTGCATGAAACTACCAAAATCACCTTTTTTAACCATTGAAGATATGGAATCTTCTACTATGGTTAGTTTAGAAATAGCCTTATCAGCCGTGGATTTAGCAGCCTCAATGTCTTTATCTTTAACTCTGATCCAATCGAACGTTCTAAAACTACTTATACTGTCAGCTGAAACGTAATGCCATAGTTTGCTTGTTCCACCTTTATACGGGTGTTCAGACTCAGGATAATTTTCACCTTCAACCTCAATAATGTTAATATCTTCAGGCAGTTTAGACACGTATCCTGAAATTTCTCCTGAATACTCTTTTTTAATGCTATCAATCTTAAAACCATAATTGTCAAACGGAGACCAGTTAGTTCTAAAATGTAGCCAAAACTCGTTTGATGGAACAAACACTGTTGCGCCAGAAATTTTTTCACCAGTTAAACCAGGTATAGCGTAAATTTTATCCTCATACTTGTAAAAAATGTCTACAAAATCGTCAAAAGCTGATTCCGTATGCGACTTCTCATTAAATTTTACGGCTAAACTTTCCTGCTTAACAATAAGCCTGTAAGCGTAGCCGGTTGACGTGTCGTAGAAAAAATCACCAACATGCTGCATTTTTTCACTATCAGTCAGCCACAAGCTCATAGGAGCGTTAAACTGGCTTGGAGTATACGAGCCGTAATAGTTACCGTTTTTCTGTTTAAGACTATGGTTAACGCTTTCAACACCAGCCTCAATCTTACCGTCTGTAACATTTCAGTTTCGTGTTGATTTCACTTATCGTGTAATAGTTTTCAAGCCGCCTACCAGTGTCTTTTATAGCCTCGTTTTTTGCTTTACTGAATCTGCTTTTCTACCTGCGAAGTGTAAGAGACTGAAAGTTTTTCCGCGTCAATCGAATGTCCCGATAATCCTGTCACCATACACCATGCCGTCAAGAGTCATCGCAGTATTGTAAGGGCCTGAAAAACCGTTATGGCTTCCAGCAATACCATTCATGTTAACCTGTAAAACTTTCGTAGCAGTGTTCTTATCAGGCGTATCCATGTAAAGGTCACGAACCCACATGCCTTTACTATCGTATTCGCTTATCTTATAGCCGCTTTGAGAATTACCCATTTGCGCTTTAATATTATCGATCGCAGCTTTAACACGCTCGTTGTCTATTTTTCTAGTTTCAACCGCTTTCTTCTTTTAACGTTTGAACAGCATGCGACACGTTTTGCACATACCCTTTAGAAATCCTGCTCGCAAGCACGATTCTCACTTCGCCTGGTTTTTGAATCGGTATAGTCTGTTTTACTACAGGAAACACGCGGTCCATGCCAAATTGTGGAGCGAGACAACGAACCCTATCCCCACACTTAATCGTCGCATAATATAAACCTAACTCGGATAAGTCAACCGCGCTAAGGCTTATTTCTACATGCTCAAACTGGTTATCCTGTAACCATTTAGTAGCTTTGCGCATAAGATTAGTTGGGACTGTCACATTATTGAAATTAATAACTTTACAAACCCAGCCGAATGTTTTTTGCGCTTCGCGAGATACTATATAGTTTTTCCCATTGTTTATTGAAGTAATATCAACATGCTTTTTAAGAACCTCGTTTTCACTATTCTCGTTTTCCAACTCTTTTCCGAGAGGAATAACCGCTGTAGTAACATCCTCTGCTGAAAGGTTTTCCGCATATTCAAGCAGGTTCAAGCCGAAACTAATATGCTGGCTTGTAGCTTTACCTATTTCTTCTAAACGTAGGTAGTCTAAGTAAAGTTTCCCGTCTTCTTTTCTAAGACGCACATATCCGCCAAGTTTTTCAACCATTTTTCCCATGATCGCTTCAAGCGTGGTTTCAAAATTAGTAAACCTGTAGAGTGAATCATTCGAGTCAGATACTGTGACGAAACCAATTCTTATTTTCTTATAATCATCTACTTGACTGTTATGAGCTTGTAAAAGTTTTTCTAAAAGCTGGTATGAACTCTGATCATGGTATTCTTTCTGAGGTTGAATACTATCAGCTAAGTAAGTTAACAACCCTACGCAAGTTACTTTCTTACTACCATACAAGTTTTTTACTTGTTCTCTAACCTCGCCGAAGAAAATCTCCTCATCGTCACGCCACACGCTTACTATTGATTTCCGGTTTTTAATAAGCTCATAGCAAGGGTTTTGACTAGGGCAAGTAAACGTTAACGTTCCCGCAGTGTTAAGCTCCAAGTTTAACGTGATATCATCAAGTACCGCTTTGTCATCATTCGGATAGTAAATCGTATTACCGTCAAGCATGATCCTGTACACTCACAACCACCCCCTTTTATAGGAAATATTTACCATCCCGTTTCCAACGAATGTTAAGCGCATGCTTATTTTTGAACGAAGCTGTGGGAAACGGTTAACACCTGTTTTAATCTCATACTTTTTACCATTAGAATCCAGTAGCATACTGTTAGATGACAGGTTGTTAAATTCTGGAATCAGTGTCATGTCAAAATCGTGAACGAGTGTTATTTCCCGCTTATCATCTACTTGCACACCCCATATTGTGTGAACACCATCCGAATCATCTACACTATACTTATATGGTTGCAGCTTATAGTTGAGTGTGAGAGTTGAATAGTTTTTATCCGATTTAAAACCACTAACCCACATTCGACCCTGATAGTAGAACAATGGTTCATCATCAAGAGACAGTTTCACACTCTTGCCGTGGATTAACGTTTTAACCCTATGGCATGTTTCACTCCACTTGTTTTTGTTTGCGACAATGAATTCGAAACAGCCTTCACGCATCTCGTATAACACTTCACCGGCAAGACTTTCACTAATATCAATACTTTCCTGCCTGCCTGGTATTTGCAAATACTCTAATTTAGGTTCTGGAAGTTGAACGCGTGGACGGCTTGTAGCAACAAGCCCTAGATCGTTAAAACTATGCAACCCGTTTATTAGCATCCCATACACTTTTACCACCCCCTTGTTTTTCTTGTTTGAAGCTTGAAAAGCTCACTGTCCATCCTGTGCGCGATACCACCCACTAGTTCGCCAGTGTCGAGCACAATACTCTGGTTGGAAAACTGTGGGAAATACGCGTCCATAATCGTTAGAATCTGGTTCATAACATTAAGCATTTGCGTGTTCGCTCCAGTGGTCATGTTTTCTAAACTATTCAACCCCATAATCACTTCCGGGCCTTTTTCACCGCCGCCAAGCATACGCCCGTTTTTCTCACCGAAAATAGTCGCCCCGTTTAACAGCATTGGCTTGTTCATTGCTTTCTTATACCAGTCGATAGCAAGATACGGTACAGACGGTGGCGTAAGAGAGAATTGTCCTTTAATACTAAAATGAGGCAGTTTAATATGAGGAAGACTAAGTTTTATGCCAGAGAAAAACCCTGTTATAGCGTCGATTACTGCTTTAACCTTGTTTTTCGCCGCTTCAATTGGAGTGATGATAGCGTTTTTAATACCATTCCAAATTGACACAACCGTGTTTTTAATACCGTTAAACACAGACTTAACCATGTTTGCTACTGAATTAAACACTGTTGAAATGCTTGTTTTAATACCGTTTACCACGCTCATGATCGCAGTTTTAATACCATTCCAAACACTTGTTGCCGTGTTTTTAATACCGTTTAAAACGTTAGTGAAAAACGATACGATACTATTCCAAACGTTCATGAAAAAGTTTTTCACACTCGACCACAGTTTGTTCCAACTAGTGCCAAAGAAAGACAAGAACACGTTAAAAACGTTTTTTAACGTGTTAAATACTGTTATGAACGTGTTTTTAACCGCGTTCCAAACAGCGGTAAAAATTTCTTTTACACCATTGCAAAGCTGAGACCAGTTACCGGTAAACAAGCCTATAAAAACGTCTAAAACGCCTGTGATTAAATCAAGAACGGTTTTGAAACTAGTAAAACTTAAATTTAAAGCGCCTTCAAACAGTGGAGCTAGAATAGCACACAAACCATTCCACACTGTTTTAAGCCCTTCAACAATACTCGTGAAATCAATACCAAGGCTTGACAGTTTTTCTTTAACACCATTAACAAAACCGGTGAAAGTTTCCTTAATTTTCTCCCAAACAGCAATAACACTGTTTCTAAACTCTTCGTTAGTGTTCCATAAGGTTACAAAAGCTGCTACCAGAACACCAATAACCGCAACAACCGCGAGTATTGGCGCGGATACTCCACCTAAAACAGCGCCTAACCCTTCAAGAATACTAGAGCCGGAAGTAAAACTTGCGAACATTTTACCTATAAACAAAGCTAGTTTAGAAAACCCTTGTATAGCAACACCTATTTTAGAAATACACGTTCCAAGAACCACTAAAAAAGGGCCGACTGCCGCAGCAATCAGCCCAAGTGTCACTATAAGTTTTTGGCTTTCTGGAGAAAGCTGTTTAAATTTAGAAAGCCATGCTGAAATTTTCTGCATTAATGGTGTTATGACGGGAAGTAAAACATTACCAATAGTCGCAGCAATATTCTGCAACTCTGTTTTTAGAATCTTCATAGAACCCGAAGCGCCCGCGGCTTCACGCCCAGCCTGCCCTTGAGCGTCAGCAGTCTGCTCCATAATAAGAGCCAAAGTAGCAGCCTGTTTCGCTTGCAAGCTCATCGCGCCTCTACCATCATGCAAACCCATGGCAAGAGCTTTAGCTTTAATAGTCGCCTCGTTAACACCCATACCATAATTGTCAAGCATCGCATTATTACCTTTAAGCGCGCCTGTTAAAGCAAGAACAGCAGACTCGGTTGTGCCACCAAACATAGCAGACAAGTCGCCTGCAAGAGCAACCAGCTTCTGACTCATCTCAGCTGCTTCAGCATCACTTTTCCCACCAATATTTTTCAACATCGCGCCCATAGTATTCGCATACTCTAAAGCTTGACCTTGAGCAATACCATAATAGGATTTCAAACTTCCTGACCATTTAAGCATTCTGTTAGCAGACTTACCGTAAATCTGCTCTGTCGCACCCATAGCATCCTGTAAGTCTGCTGCAGCAGTAAAACCAGCAGTACCAATAGCAGCAATCGGCAGCGTAACTTTCGTGCTTAAACTTTGACCAAGAGATGACATACCATCTCCTAGTTTCTTTATCTTTTTACTCGTACTATCAAACTGGCTACTAAGCTTGGTTAAACTAACACTACCTACCTGTTTTAATTTTTCTTTTAAACTATCAAGATTATTTTCTGTCTCAACAATCTCACGCTGCAACGCATCATACTTGTCTCTGCCAAGCTCCCCGTTTTCCAACTGTACTTTAGCCTGCTTATCCGCCTGTTTCAAAACGTTAAGCTTATTAGACGTTTCTTGGATTTCTTTCTGCAAAAAAGCCTGCTTTTGGCTTAAAAGCTGCGTGCTTGTCGGATCAAGTTTCAAAAGCCTATTAACATCACGAAGCGACTGTTCGGTTGAGTGAATAGTCGAATTCACCTGTTGTAAAGACTTATCTAAGCCTGTAGTATCCCCACCAATTTCAACAGTAATACCTTTAATCCTGTTTGCCATAACTTCACCTCCCTTTTTCTCTTAATTTACGCGTGAAAAAATAGATATTTTAACGTCAGGTATAAGAACGTTTGGTTTTCGTCTAGAACCTGTCGAATTCTGCTTGGCTTGCGAGCTTATCGTATTTCACACTATCGTTTGCTTTCTCCGTCCACATGTCTAAAACCATGCCGATGGTTAAAAGATCCAGTTCGCCAATACTAATCCCAATTTCGGTGCATCTAAGAAGAAACAACGCGGTTGTCATTTGCCGTGTTGTTGCTTTAAATTTTTTTTAGATTTTACTTCAGTTTCCAAGTTTGCTCCCCAAAGTTCTAGAATTTCAGGAAGAATCTCGTAGATAGAAAACATTTCAAACTCGTCAAGCCACTCATCAATACTCGCTGGAATACTATTATCCGCATGGTAAGCCATGATATAGGCTACGTTTTCAAAAATTTCAAGATCTGCTATTTCAAAAACACCCTCGTTGATTTTAAACGACTGCTCTAATTTTGACAGGTCTTTGAAAATATCACGCTTGAATTTAATACGATACAATCTTGGAATAGTGGCGGAAGAACGAAACTTCACGTCTTTACCATTTACTTTTACTGTTTTTTCTAACACTTTTACCCCTTTAAAACTTATTTGATTTCCGTGTTAACTTGCGGAACGTACACGCTCTTATACCATTTCTCATAGGTTTCTTTTGAAGTAGTGTCACCGCTACGGGATTTCACCAAACCATCTTCTCTAGGATCAGCCGTAAGCGACAAAGTTTCCGTGCCCGGTTCTATAGTGTCTTCCTTAGTTTCTGACTCGATAGACGGTCGTGTTGCTGAACAGTTATATAAAACGTGTCTGATAGCGTTCACGTCACCATCAAACTCAAACAGGAGCGCGAATTTTTCTGTTTCACTAATCTTCGCGTTTTCAACCAGAACACCGTTTTTATCTAGTTCTTCTCGTAGTATTTCCGTCCTAAACCATTCAGGTATAAGAGCAATTTCCAAGTCGCCACTGTAACCGTTGTTAGCAGTCGACCTGAAGTAAACAATCCCGTCAGCGTAAAACGGTGAGGATTCACCCTCAGCCTCAAGGCTTATACTCACCGCCCCCGGAATCGGCTTAGGCTCATCGTAGGAGAAACCACTCGAATCTTTTTTAAGTTTTGCCGCGTACACGTTTTTCAGATTGTATTTAACCTTGTTTCCCATTTATTGTTACCTCCATTTCAAAAATGTAGAGTGTTTCATAAAGCTTTTCCGACTCTATGAACGCTTCTGTTTTGTTATAAAAAATGCCGTGCCTATCAAGCACGGCTTCAACTTGTTCTTCCAGCACGGGGTTCTTATAGTCTGCGTATAGTTCAATATGGACTTCGTTTGCTTTAAAATACGTTTTCCCGTCTGCCGCAAAATTACTGCTCGCAGGCGTTAAGAACAGGAGGAAAGGCGGATTAGGTGATTCTCCTTCAGCAAAATGATGGTAAGCAAAAGGAAAACCTATCTCCCTCATAATGTTTAAAAGATTACCCATTTTTAACCGCCTCCTCTATTTCTTTTTCAAAACTTCGTACTGCTTTACTTTCAGCCTCAGCAATGTGTGCTCTAGCTTCCACGCGTCCGCCGCCTCGTTTAGCATGACCGTACTCTAACAAGTGTGTAAGCTGATACTTGTTTCTAGAATGCACTACGAGAACTAGCCTGCTGCCTGTTTCGCTTAATGTTTTAACCGCCCAACTTTTCGCGTACGCTCCAGTTCGTTTAGGAGCTGTCATGTTAATTTCTTCTTTTGCTGTTTTACCAGCGTTTTTTACTGCTTCTTTTACTTTCCCGGTTGTAACTTTCGCGTAAGTTTTAAGCTCTCTAATAACTTCTTTAGAGAGGCTGCCAATACTTACTTTGCTCACTTTTTACACCTCTTACAGTGAAGTTTCAGGCTTTTCTTCTTATAATTCATGTGGTCAACACCTAAAATCTCGTAAACCGTATCACGGAAAATAATCCTGTAACCAAGAGATGAGACTACGGCTGTTTCTTTCGAATAGCGGATAGTAAAATCTATTTTTGACTCATCCCACACGTTTCCCGCCGAAGTCTGCTCCATTGGGCTTTCAGCACTCACCGTGGCGTAACACTCGTAATATTTACTCCACTTAATCTTATGGTTACCAATATCATCAATTTCAACACTGTTTTTAAGCAGCACAATACGCTCGTTTAATAAGCCTATTCTCATTTAAAACCCCGTTTTTCTAACAGTAAAAAGCATCGAACGTAAGGTAAGCATAAGCGCGTGGTGGTCGGCTTCTTCCCGATGCTCATACAAGTAGCCTGTAGCGTATAAGACTGCGAGCCGATACTCGTCAAAGTTTTCACTAATCAAACTACTATCGTTTTTACGAGCTACTCCCTGGCAGAGTTTTTCAGCAGAACGAATAAGGGTGTTGATAAGCTCATCATCTTCTCTACTATCCACCCTAAGATAGTTTTTTGCTTCCTCAACTGTAACTATCATCAACACCCCTCCTTAACTTTTAAGCTGCTACGCTTGTTTTAACAGGCAGAATCTGTACTGCTTCTTTAAGCACGAGTTTGCCGTCTACACGCTCTTTAGCGACGAAACCTATCATGCCGTTTCCAGCGAAAAGTTCGGTAAGCTCTTTAAACGAGCGTGAACCACGATCACCAATGTTGTAGTACGAGTAGTCGCCAAAAGCTACCATGTTTTCAGGCGCGTAAGCAGACGTGTATACCGGGTATCCGAGAATCCTGTTCGGCTCATCATCCTGGTATGAAGGCTGCCAAACGTACGCGCCATTATTGTCTTTAAGTTTTCGTATGCTCGCGACTGTTTTATCGTTCATAATAAAACTCGCGTTTTTACGGTATGGTCGCCTCAAAGCGTGAATAAGATCAATCAGATCATCAGTTTTAATACCGGCTGTTTCTTTAAGGAACGTGCCGCCGTCTTTCTTGTTGAAAATACCAGTCGGTTTTCCCAGGCCATCCCCGTTAAGAAAAGCGTCTTCCTCAGCGTTAGCCAACGCCATGCCGAAGGATGTGAGAAGATGATTCTCGAGGTTAAACGCATTATCATACAAGAGTTCTTCAGTAACTTTTACCGCAACGTGAAGCTTATGAGCGTCAAGCAGGATTTGAGCAAACTTGGAATCACCAAAGTTAAGGCTTGCGCCTTCTTCAATCCAAGCCGCCGCAGGATCACTCATCGCAACATTAATCTTACGCTCGCCACTAGTAGTAATCGTGGTAGCAAGAGAGCGAATAATGTTTTCTTCTTTCAACGTTTCAATCAGACGATTATCGTATTCTTCCGGCACAAGATACCCGCCGTCAGCGTCCACGCCTTCCTGCAACACGTTATCGACTCGTTTAAAATTACTTCTAAGAGCTGTAAGCATCGCCTGCTTATACTCGTCACGCGCACGACCTTGTTTTTCAAGGTTCACACCTGTTTTCATAGGTTTTGCAACAATCGCCTCAGATGTTGGTTTTGAAAGCTCCTTATCCATTTTTTCCATCTGTTCCAAGCGTTCAATTTCCGTACTGTAAGCTTTCACTTTCGCTTCCATCTCATCATAGGTTTTCGCGTCTTCTTCTGAAATAAGCCCGTCCTTGTCACGTTTAGACTCAAGGAAAGCTTTCGCACCCTGCCAAGCCTTATTACGTTTCTCAACCATGTTTGAAATAGTGTTCATCATGTTTACCTCCAATTTTTGATTAAAAAAAGACGATCCATAAGATCGTCTGCACTAATATTGTTTGTTTCCTTACCGCTTATCCGGCAGGCTTTAGATATTTTTTCCAATAACGTGTTTTGCACGCTTGCTTTCGAATACAATGTTGAAACTTGTGGTATGCCAATATCAGTGGTTTCACCTCTAGTTAAAACACCGTCAGCGAACCCGAGTTCTACCGCCTTGTTAGCATCCATCCACGTTTCCGAATCCATTAAATGCGAGAGTTTCACACGGTTAAGCCCTGTTTTAATCTCGTAAGCGTTAATAATGGACTCTTTTACCTCATCAAGCATTGATATTGCTTTTTCCATTTCATTTCTGTTACCAAAAGCAACAGTCATAGGATTATGAATCATAAGCATTGACACCGGGCTCATATAAACCTTTGTCCCAGCCATAGCAATCACTGATGCAGCCGAAGCTGCTATACCGTCAATCTTTACCGTCACACAACCCTTGTAATCCATGAGCATGTTATAGATTTGTGCCGCAGCCACACAATCGCCGCCAGGTGAGTTAATCCACACGGTAATATTTCCACTACCAGCGTTTAACTCGTCTTTAAAAAGTTGTGGTGTAATATCATCATCAAACCATGATTCTTCAGCAATCGTACCGTTAAGAAACAATGTCCTCTCCAATATTTCATTTGACTCCTGATTTTCCTTCTGGTTTTTCCACTGCCAAAACTTCCTCATTACCTTTTTCCTCCTTTCTTATATAAAGAAGCGACCAAGATTTTCTTGGTCGCTTCATGTTCGTATAACACTCATATAATACCTAAAGAACTAGCTTTACAGTTAAATAATCCACCTTACTTGTATGCTCTTCCATTTAAGGAAACTAGAGAATCAAATAATTGTGTTTCATCTAGAATACTCTCAGTTGGAGTTCTTTCCGTTATTGCAAGTTCTTTATACTTACTAGTAATTCCCTTAACAGCTTCTAATATCGATGGTTTAGAAACTTTGGAATCACTTTTCCTATACTCTTTAATTAAATCAGAAACTGCAAAAATCCCTAATTCCTTAAATTTCTGAGTTCGGTCATGATCATTCAAAGTTTCATTATTACTGATTCTTTCAACATTAAACCTTGTATTGTTTACTTTTTCGTCATAAGCCATCCTAAACTCTAACGAATTTTTCCAACCATAGTCAGAATTGTAAACAAACTTTTCGCCAGTTATGTCTTCAATAGCCATAGCTAGAATATATTCATAGCATCCAGCATCTCTACTATCATAAATAGCATCGTAAAGAGGTTTAATTGCCTTCAGTCCCAGTTTCAATATTCTTTGATAGTTTTTAGAATTCCTAATAAACTTTCCTGGATGTGCCTGCATAGCCACTTGTGGATTAGTCTTCGTCTCAGTTTCTAATTCCACCATCAACTTATTCATGGATCCCTTTATATCATCTAACGTTTCAGCATAAGCTACGTTTACTGGCATCAATTTATGAGCTATATTCCCACTATTCTTTGATGCTGGATTATTTCCAATAATAAAAATTCCAGTAAATACAAATAGAACCAATAAAAGTAAAGTTCCTAGCGAAATATACATTTTTTTCTTAGACATAGTATTACACCTCCTAGAATTCTAATTCGCAGTGTATTTGTGTTGCAAAGAACCATAAACAGAATTAGGGTAATAAGGATCATGACTACCATGGTTAAACAGCTCCAATTGTCCCCATTTAGCACGGCACCACTTAAGACCAGTAACCTTTGCAAAATGAACAATTTTATCAGGAGAATGACCATACGCTAGAATAAATGGATCATATTTATAAGGTCTATAACCTTTCTTTGCCAGATAATTATCCAATTGCGCTTTAGTAGCACCATCATCACCAAAGTCACTAGGCCATTCGTACGTCATACTACCAGTTGCAAATCCTAGACAATTATATGCTGGCGTAGCCTTATCGCTATAAAACCATGTCCATGAAATACTATCATAAAACGATTTTGGTTGAGATAAAGTATACGCATAAGCAACAGAATTGGATGTGAAAAACAACATTCCAACAACCATTACATAAGTGGTTATTGCTGATAACATCTTTCTTTTTCTAATCATTTGTAAGCACCTCCTTAAAAACAACATCTTTAACTAAGATTGAGATTAATCAGATTTTATCTCGAATGATCACTATTCTTGTACATTTTATGATTTTTTTTATAATGTCACATAAATTATTCCATCCTTTCTGCTATTATTAATTTGTTGTATACTCTCATAGTGTAGGATATTATCTTAGCTAAGTATCCATAGAGATTAAATTCTATTTTTCGCTTAACGTTAAGATAATTCGTTATGTCTTCGTTGCCTAAATGATTCATCCACTGTCTAAACAGTTATACTATAATAATATTAATATAACATGTTATATTAATATTATCAAGACACAAATTCATCTTAATCACCTAACTTATTTCTACCAATTACAGTGAACGCTCCAGCACGGTTAAGCGGGAGCATGTTACCGTTAATCAAATACAAGTCACCACCCTCACAGGCGGGAATCTTATCCAAGTTTTCTAACTGTCTAATATCGTTCGCGCTCATCCAACCGTTTTGACGAGCGGTAGCATAACCATTCATACGACTCTGATAGTCTCCTCGAAGAAGACCATCCACGTTAAACTTCACATAATAAGTTTCTTTCTCCTTATCAGT
The DNA here is from genome assembly GCF_049244215.1 of Gardnerella sp. DNF01159. Lineage (NCBI taxonomy): Bacteria > Bacillati > Actinomycetota > Actinomycetes > Bifidobacteriales > Bifidobacteriaceae > Gardnerella > Gardnerella sp. DNF01159. The sequence continues at coordinate 805,835 of NZ_CP058387.1, forward strand.
AAAAAGCCGCCTCGTAATAGACTGTTCAAAACGCGCCACCCAAGGATCCAGCGTGTATTTCACAAACTCCAACGACTGCTGCTCAATATTAGAAAAACTCGACTTTTCTAAATCACCAACCATGTGTGGTGGGACTCTAAAAATACGAGCAATCTCGTTAATCTGAAACTTACGAGTTTCAAGAAACTGTGCTTCGTTAGGCGAAATAGAAATAGGCGTATACTTCATGCCTTCCTCTAAAATCGCTATCTTATGCGAGTTAGAACCCGAGAACCCCTTATTCCAACTATCCCTCATACTTTGAGGATCTTTCACTGTACCGGGGTATTCCAAGATTCCACTTGGTGTAGCACCGTTAGCGAAAAACGATGCACCATACTCTTCCGTAGCTATCGCCATACCGATAGCGTTTTTTGCCATCGCAATAGGCGAATAGCCAACAAGACCGTCAAAACCAAGACCGGGAATATGAAGCACGTCAAAAGGTTTAAGTTTCACACTCGTTTCTTTACCCGCTAAAACATCACTATCATTTAACGTATACTCGTAAAAAATTTGACCACTCTCATCCCGGTCAACTCTCATACGATCAGGCATTAAAGGGTATAAGCCTAAAACCTCGCCTTTACCGTTTCGAATAATCTGCGCGTAAGCATTACCCCATAACAGTAGATGCGTCATCAAAGTTTCTCTAAACACGAAGCTTGTCATTTCAAGATTCGGCTCATCATGAAGCACCTTATATAAAGGATGTTTAATCGCTTTAGCCGTACCCGTACTCGTCCGCTCATACACGTGAAGCGGCAGACTCGCCACCGCTTCAGACAGGATACGCACACACGAGTAAACTGCCGTCATCTGCATCGCCGAACGCTCATTCACCCTCTTACCCGACGAGGACGTACCCATTAAGAAACGATAACCACCGCCTAACATCCTGTTTTCAGGCTTATCTCTTGATTTAAATAGTCTGCTAAAAATGTTCATTGTCACCTCCTACATAAACAAAATCCCGCGATTGTCATACACGCTTTGAGTGTTCGCGTTACCGCATCTGATAGCACGGTCAAGTGCCATGATGGTTGCGATAGCACCATCAATTTTCTCGGTTGATTTTTCCTTATCTGCCTTAATGTTTCCTGCAGGATCAGTGCGGATAAAAATGTTGTCCATGTTCCAGCGAAGCACCGGATGAGCGGAGTGTGCGATTTTCTGCTCGAGCACAAGCTTCATAAGCTCCTTGGTAGGCGGACTCATATCCTTGAATCCCTGTCCGAACGGAACCACGGTAAACCCCATGTTTTCAAGGTTTTGCACCATTTGCACCGCGCCCCAACGGTCGAAAGCAATCTCACGAATATTGAAACGTTCACCTAATGTTTCGATGAATTTTTCAATAAACCCGTAGTGAACAACGTTTCCTTCCGTAGTTTTAATAAACCCTTGTTTTTCCCACACGTCATACGGCACATGGTCCCGTTTCACGCGCATATCCAAGGTTTCTTCAGGCACCCAAAAATATGGTAGGATACGAAACTTATCCGACTCATCTAAAGGCGGAAACACAAGCGAAAAAGCCGTAAGATCAGTGGTGCTTGAAAGGTCAAGACCCCCGTAGCAGACCCTGCCCTCGAGTTCTTCCTCATTCACCTGAAAACCGCAAGCATCCCACTTTTCCATCGGCATCCAACGAATAGACTGTTTCACCCACTGGTTAAGACGAAGCTGACGGAAAGCATTCTCTTCACCAGGATTTTGCCGAGCGGACTCGAAAGCAGCCTTAACTTTCTCCATTTGAACCGTCACTCCAAGAGAAGGATTAGCTTTCTTCCACACCTTCGGATCAGTCCAATCATCCGAATCTTTTGCACCATAAATCACTGGGTAAAAAGTTGGATCAATTTTCCTACCCTCGAGAATATCCACTGCTTTCTGATGAGTCTCATAGCAGATAGAATGTGTATCCGTACCGGCTGTGGTAATCAGAAAATATAGTGGCTGCATGCGAGCATCCCCGGAGCCTTTAGTCATCACGTCAAAAAGTTTACGGTTTGGCTGCGTGTGAAGCTCATCAAACACGACACCGTGAATGTTAAACCCGTGTTTAGAGTAAGCTTCAGCCGACAACACTTGGTAGAAACTGTTAGTTGGTAGGAAAATAATACGTTTTTGCGAAGCTAAAATTTTAACCCTACGATTAAGAGCCGGACACATTCTAACCATGTCCGCGGCCACGTCAAACACGATTGTTGCCTGCTGACGGTCCGCCGCACAACCATAAACTTCCGCTCGCTCCTCATTATCCCCACAGCATAAAAGCAAGGCTACTGCCGCGGCAAGCTCACTTTTACCCATTTTCTTAGGTATCTCAATATAAGCAGTATTAAACTGACGGTAACCATTCGGTTTCACCACGCCAAACAAGTCCCTGATAATCTGTTCCTGCCAGGCTAGGAGCTTAAAAGGCTTACCAGCCCACGTGCCTTTCGTGTGTGTTAAACATTCGATAAAACTCACGGCATAATCCGCAAGCTCTTTACTATAGGTTGAATCTTCTTTTTTAAACTTAGTAACCTCGTATTTTTGCAACTTAAGCTCCTCCTTTCTTTAGGCATAAAAAAAGACGCTTACTTGCGTCCACATCATTTCTTATCTTTCCTACGAGAAACAGGGCCTTAAAAAGCCCTGCTGCTTTTAACTAGACTTAAAGTTTTTAGTTTCTTGCGTCAAGGATCATTTCTAAAGCCTCGTTTGCAAGCTTGCCTGTTGGCATAATATCCCAGCCTCTATCATAGTTTGCGATAACCTTGTTATTGTTTTTCAAAGTAAGCTTGGAAATTCGCCCCTGGTTAATCCCATATTCGCTTGGCTCTTCAAAAACCTTCATACTGTAGCTTACAACCTGATCTTCAACCCTAAGCGTATCTTGTTCCCACATGATTTTTCTCCTTTTTCTGTGTTTTTTGTTAGTACTATATATCACTCTAAAAGCATATAATAGCAAGCCGTAAACGAGAAAAAATCGCGGATAATTCCACGATTTTTCTCCAGCCTTCCAACCCTATGGCTGACTATCCCCCTTTCTTTTAGCTTCTTGCTTGTTGAATCGCTTGATAAGCTTTTTGAATATCCTTGTCCAAGGTTTCAGCATCCGCAAACAGTTCAAACTCCGTATCGTTGAGTTTTCCTCCGCTTACCTTCCAAAGCTCCTCGTGAGCTTTACTGGCGCAGGTTTTTGCTGTTTGTGCAATGTCGAGCATGCTGATAGCCGAACTAATTTTCCCTTCTTCAGCTTTTTTGATTGCGTTTAGCGCGTAGCGTCTGCATGTTTTAACTTCGTTTGTAAGGTTTTGTAAGATTTCTTTTTTCATAAGGTTTCTCCTTTGTTTCTGTGCTTTTTGCTGATACTATATATCACTCTAAAAGCGCGCAATAGCAAGCTTTTAAGCCAAGAAACACCGGGTATTTACACGTTTTTCCCCACCAGTTTTCGCTAATTTTTTTACTCTTAAAAACCGTTAAAATGTTTCTAAAATCATGCTGAAATAATAATCACCCAAAAATCATCTACTACAGTAAAACATGCTTTTACAAAAACCTCGTTCTCTTGCTCTAAATTCGCGAAAATTTCTTCAACCAAAGAGCCTGTAGTACAGTCTTCACTCAACTCGTACGCCTGGTCTTCACTCGCATACAGCATTACGCTCACCCCCGTTTCTAAAAGCGCAGGAGCCTTCTAAACGGGAAAGCATAATTTTCCTGTCTTGTTTAAACTCGTCTCCTATAAACCCGAGTCTAAGAAGGAAACATCTGAAAGCATACTTATCGTTAACTGTCTCACGCTTACTATTATTTACGCGTTTAATTTCCACGCTCATTTTACAAAGACTGTTTATAAACTTCGCATAGGATGCCAAGCCTGGTTGGTTAGCCTGCTCAAACCAAGGAAAAATAAGCTTATCATCTTCTTCCTTAATATTAAGACTGTTCACTCCTAACGCTTTTTTAATAAGATCGCCCTTATTATCAAGTATTTTCTTAAGCTTTACCACATCAGCCTTATCTTTAGGAAACTCAACACTAAAATATTGCGTACCATCACACGCGCAGACTGGAAGACTTATACCATAGTCAGCGTCTAACATGTTTTTTAAATCATCTAAATTTTCTTCACTACTACACGTGACCGTACCATCTTTACTAATGTTGAAAACACCTATCTTGTAAGACATACTTGGAGTTTTTAAGTAAACAGCCTTTACTCCTGTAGAATCCTCTATAGCTTTAATAAGCGGCTGCCTATCTTTTCCTTTTAACCCGTATTTTAATTCCATTTTGCCTCCTTTAGGTTTTTTCGGGTACATATATAAATCACTCTAAAGAAGGTTTTTATCAAGCGGTCGTAAACTATTTTTCATATAAAATACGAGTCTTACTTGTTAGTAAATACTTCAGTAAACGAGTATTCTTTACCGCCTCTTAAAACTTTCACACTCTTATCATTTCCAATCTGCTCAATATAACGTTTCACAATCACGTCACAATATTTCTCGTCAAGCTCGATAGCGTAGCAGATTCTACCAGTCTGCTCGCAGGCTATAAGCGTGCTACCACTTCCAGCAAACGGATCTAACACAAGCGAGTTCGTCATACTCGAGTTTTTAATCGGATACGCTAAAAGAGCTATTGGTTTCATGGTTGGATGATCAGCGTTTTTCTTAGGCTTTTCAAACTCCCAAACTGAAGTTTCTTTCCTACCCGCGTACCACTTGTGTTTACCTTTTTTCTTCCACCCATACAAACATGGTTCATGCTGCCACTGGTAAGGGCTTCTACCCAACACCAGCGACGGTTTCTTCCAAATACAACAACCTGAAAGATAAAACCCCGCGTCCTGGAATGCTTTTCTAAAATTCAATCCCTCCGTGTCAGCATGAAACACGTAGATAGATGCATCATCTGCCATCGCCTGCTCCATGTTCACGAACGAGTTGAAAAGAAACTGGTAAAACTTATCATCCTCCATATTATCGTTTTTGATTTTCCCAGCAGAACCCTCATAGTTCACGTTATAAGGCGGATCAGTAACCACCAGATTCACTTTAGTATTCTCAAGAAGCGTCTTATATGTTTCTAACTTAGTAGCATCACCGCAAATAACACGATGCCTGCCAAGCGTCCATATGTCACCTGTTTTAGAAAAACACGGTTCTTCCAGCTCTTTTTCAACATCAAAATCATCATCACTCACGTCTTTATCAGCATCGAAAATACTGGAAAGCTCCGCCTCGTCAAACCCGAGAAGATCAAGATTAAAATCAGCTCCTTCGAGCTCCGACAACTCGACTGCTAAAAGCTCATTGTCCCAGCCTGCGTTAAGTGAAAGCTTATTATCCGCAATAATATAAGCACGCTTTTGTGTTTCAGTTAAATGATTTTCTTTCACACACGGAACTTTTTTAAGACCCAGTTTTAATGCCGCGGCAAGCCTGCCGTGGCCTGCGAGAATCGTATTATCCTCCGCCACTAGAATTGGGGATAGAAAACCAAACTCGCGAATACTTGCCGCTATCTGAGCTACCTGCGCCTCAGAGTGAGTGCGAGCGTTTCTCACATACGGGATAAGCTCACTTACGTCAGCCAAATAATACTGCATTTCTTTTTCCATAAGCTTTCCTCCCGTTAGAAAAGACCCCAGCAAGCCAGCTTTTCAAAACCACCCACCGAGTCAATATAATCTTTCGCAATTTTCACAATCTGCGCATACGGTTTACCATCAACCATTTCATCCCCGATAGCACAAGAAAACTCAACCACCCGACCGGTCTCCTGCGCTTTCAAAAACGCGTAAATATTAACCGACACATCAGCTTTCGTAAGATCCTTACCATGAAGACCGCCGCCCGTAACAGCATCAGCCATATCTGACCCGAGTTTTCGGTTAACCGCTCCCGTATCCACGCTGATACCACCCGTCCAGTCGCCTAAAGGATTAACAAACGCATTCGGATAGTCTTTCAATAAGTCTTCTCGTTTAGCGTGAGACTGGCAGATGATAAGCTTTTCACCATCAAGAACATACTTGCCGTCATACGGATACTTTTCATAAACCTTTCGAGCAATAGCCGAGAGTTTCTTCTGCTCGCCTGTTAGTGGCATGCCTTTAAAAATCCCGTTATCAGCGCAGCGAACCATACCATCCTGGTTTCGGCTTAGATGCTTATCCTGCGGCACAACCGTAATATCAATCTTTACTTTCCCAGGGCTTAAACGGTGGATAATATTTTTAATATCCTTAAACTTAAACATCACCGTGCTTTCAATAAACACGGCACACTTACCATGCCCGAGCATCACTTCAACAGCAATCTTCGGGTTCTCATCCAGCTTGTAAGCCAGATCAACAATTGCTCCAGCAATACGATCCGCAATCTTGTCGACATGCGACGGGTTTACTTTTTCTATCATAATTTTTCTCCTAAATGTTTTTACGTGTAATAAGCAGGCGTTCCATTAAATCGTTTTGAGGTGAAACGCCATCAAACTCAGTCGAACAGTTTTCTTTCACAATCTGGAAAATCTCATTCCAAAGCCTGACCGCCTGATTCATGTAGTTAATACCAATATTGATAAAAGGCGATGGTATCGGTTTACCCGTGGTCGGATGCTTGGAAAGAAACCCGAGTTTACTGGTTACTTCCTCACATTGAATCCAACGAGCACAACTCATCGCATACCGTTCAATAAGAGGAGACGGGACTTTACTGCTAACACCAATGTCTTTTAGCCACTTCCATGTTTCAGCGAAAATTTCTTTAGCCTGAAGCTGAGTACCGTCTTTTTGCGTGGCGGATAAAAACTCGTGAGGCTGAGGCATTTCAGCACCTTCAAGCTCCGGAATATCAAGAACGCTTAAAGGCCTGCCACCAGGGTTTCCTTCACTCGCTTTTTCAACAACTGCTTTCTTTTTACGCCCGGCACATACGCGTCTGCCGCCACGACCGCCGATATTATTTGATTTTGTAGGCAAACTTTCCGCCTCCTTCCCACGTGAGTTGTAACTATTAAAAAATTTCGTGTTTGATTTTGCCTATTGCCCTTTTGATTTCGCTGTTTTTACGCAAAATACCCTGCGCCCGTTCCCCATGGGGTAGGCTCGTAGAGATTTAACCCCCCCTAGGGGGTGGGTTATTTGTTATGCCAGCGATCTCCACGCTTAGCGTGAATTTTAGAGTGACAGGATTTGCATAGAGAAATAAGATTATTCCTCTCATGCGTTCCGCCTTCAGCAATCGGTTTAATATGATGAACCTGCTCAACAGGTACAAGCATATGGTTCTTAAAGCAAAGCTCACAGAAAGGATGCTCTTTCACATAAGAATCCCTGACTTTCTGCCATGCTCTGCCGTAACGCTTGTGAGCATCATAAGGACGCTCGTATTTTTCGTATCGTCTGTTCTCTTGTTTTAAATGTTCCTCACAAAACCTGCCGTCAGTTAGGTTCGGACAGCCTTGATAAGAACACGGTCTTTTAGGTTTTCTTGGCAAGACTCATCCTCCCTTTTCAAGTAAGATAAATTAACGTAAAATAAGTGAAAATAGTCCGTCTACGACAGTAGTCATCTGCTTGGCTATATAAATTTAAGGAGGTTAGTTATGAAGAAATCTATGTATCAAGCTATACGATTATTCCTTTTTTCATTATTACTCCCTCTTTTAGGACTTATTATCAATTCTCTTAAATCACTCGATTGGGAAATTGTTTATGACTCACCCTTTTTACTCATTGTTATAGCTCATGCACTTGGTTTAACAAAAATTCTTCTTTACTCGATTGTTGTCAATCAAAAAACACTCGAAAACTTAGGAGTTTGTAAAACCATCGCTATCGCGCTTATCGCCCCTGCTATTGATTTATTGATATTACAAGAGTCTCCTCGGCAATTAGGTAGTAGCTGGACTTGCACGTACATTACATTTTTTATTACTCTTGAATGTATCCCAACTATAATTCCAATCATTGTTAAAGAGTTTTTACGAAGAAGAAACCAAAAGCACAAAGGTGATTGAGAATAAAGACACCCTCAATCACCTCCGTGACCTGTTATCTCAATAATTTAACTCTATGATTATTTTGATTTTGCCAGCAAATAATGAGCCATAGCAATACAGCATGCATCTCGTTCTTCATCAGTTGATTCGCCAGCAAGCCGTGCCAGCAATCCAAATCCTAGAATTTTTTCCAGACATCCATACATTTTTGCCTTAATAGAATTTTCCAGTGCTTTAAATGAACTGAAATCTAACCCATCTTGAGCATAAGCAGTATATCTCTTTTGAGCAGTAATACTACTATAATAAGTTGTCATCATATCGCTTAAAGTATGCAAATTTTCATCACTAGCATTACGTAGATTCATTCCTAAATAGATAGCGTCTGCATCATCACAAAAATCTGTAAAATTGCAGCGAATACCAAGTTTATTACTGACATGATTTGCTTTAAAATACTCCGACTGTGCACTACTGTCTGAACCAATAAGAGCATATGCTGTTTTCATACGATCAAGAGATGGATACTTTTGCAGGTACTTATGTAAGTCATCCATGCCTGTTGCAAGATCTCCTGCCCAACCAGTCCAATGATCTGGAGCTAAATTAGAATAAGCATAACAATAAAGCGTATAAGCAAAGTGTGCTATATCGTTTTTACCACCACTTATATCAGCAACTTCGTCACGCTTATTACCAATATAAGTATCCAGCTTATCTTTTAATGCAGGATATTCTTTTTCCATGAATATTATGAAAAATGGGTCTGCAAACGCGCCAGCAATAGCAAATTTCCAATTCGTCATATATGCCTTAGCTAGATAATTAATCACACCTTGAGTCACGCTTAAAGGATGATACTCTAGAACCACCGCATACTTTTGATATACTTTTCGCCATTTATCATACACGCTTTCTAATTGTTGAATGAGGTCTATCACTTTTTCAATTTTTGTTAAACGAGACGTATCTGGATTAGGTGGAGCGACATAAGTAATCTTTGATTGTGGATTGCCAGTTGAATGATTTACACTTCCAACCGCTCCAAAACGTCCAGAATATGCTACTCTGTCAAGATCCCATTTACCTTTATAGCCAGGGATTTCATGGAACTGATCAAACGCCCAATTACTTGGAATAGAAAAGCCTAGATTTCCACTAAAACCTGTAGACATATCAGACACAAATGATGCTACCGCATATCCTGCTTTACTAACACGAGTACAAATATTTCTAGATGCATAAATTCCAATCCGATAACCACCATGCATATTTTCTTTAACAGCTTTGAAGTACGGCAAAATATTGCTACTAATTTCCGGATTCGTTGCATCATAATCAACCGCAAAATAGATTACTGTTGGCGGAACTCCAAGACGTTTAGCTGAAGCAACCGCTTCTTTTGCATGACGAGCTCCATTTTCTGCTGTAAAATGACGTAATTCAGTTGAATACTCTTGAAAAATAGGGAAATATTGAAGACCGTGGCTCACAATTCTTTCCAATTCTCCAGTACGCAATGCCTTAAAATAGTCCTTTTCAGCAGTGTTTTTTTGATCAGGTTCACTCAAATAACGACCAACAATCCTATAACCATCAGCCTTCAAACACTCAGCAAACTCGTCAGTAATCTCAAAACGTGTATCACACGCTACACAAGAACGATTAGGATCACCTTTCGAAGTTAAAAGGCTCATCCATGTTGTTGGATCAACCTTACCTGTAACAGGAATAACATGCTCTGCTTGGAACTTATACAATGCCGACACTATTGCATTATTCCATGTTGAAGTTGGCGTAAGCGAATACCCATTACATGTGAGCGCTACGCTTGCCAACCAAACCCACTCACTCGTTCCCTCACTAATTGTCTTTAAACGTGATCGTGTGCCATTACCAAAATTGCCAGTAGCCTCAGCTGGAGTAAACCCTTCAACAGCTTGTAACACTTGAATCAATGCTGTATTCATCTCACGACCATACAGACCGTCTGTTGGAATAATTCCAGTATAATTCTTATATTTACTGTTAACAGCCTGCTGTGTTACACGAATGTCTTCTTTGCCTCCATACAACGATAACAATTTGAATTGTTTCATTGATAAAAGAACCATCATTAGTTCTAGATCCACAGTAGATGAAATATCTGAAAGACCAATATCACTTTTAAGATCAGAAATAGAGTTTGCTACATTATATGTAAATTCTTCTGTTATGCCTCCATATTCAGCCTCATACCCTTTGCACCAAAGAGCACCCTGAATAATTCCATGAATATTATTACTTTCATCTGTCTGATCAATACCATTTGGCCAGCGCTTCTTAAATCGTGACTGAGTACCTTTCCCAAAATTATTTGCCGTTTCTGTTATACCAAGCTCAATCTGCAAAGCACGAATAAGCCCATTAATTGTATCCCAACCAGTATTCCCATCAGTAATAACTGAACCAAACCCAGGCTTATCACCATAGGTTTTGTTTAACCATTGCTGTGTTAGTAATACCATCTGATCCATGTTGTGCCCTCCTTTTAGGCATGAAAAAAGCCCTGAAAGATTACTCTTTCAAGGCTTAGTATTTATAATTTTTGCTAAGTTTATAATACCATATAGAAGGCTGTAACGTCTCGTATCAGAGCGTACCAAACCGTACCATTTTTCAGATTTGGATTAGATTATCTGGTAAAACCATGTGCTCTAACGCTTTACCATGCCACCTGATAATCGTCATTCTGCTAGCATGGAGTTCTTTACCAATATCCTCCCACGTCATGTTACTCATGTAACGGTAGCGTAAAATCATCTGCTCATCCACGCTTTCAAGCTTTGAAATCACATCCAAAATCTGCTCTTTCAAACTGATAAGCATCGTAATCTCCATGTTAATCTTCGCTTCTAAATCCATAACCCTTATAAGAGCTTTCACAAACGGAGCTTCTATACTTCGAGTCGTCTGCACATACTCTCGGTCGTATCTTAATGAAGAAACACTTGTAGCAAGCTCACGCAGTCTTACTACCTCATCCATGTCAGCCTTAATCCGTTTATCAAGAAGATAGGCTTGCCGTAAGTATTCTTTTTTGTTCATTCTTACCTCCATTTTGAGGTAAGTTCTCTCTAGAACCCCTTTCCCTCACTTCATTAATTGATAGTCTTGCTTTAACCGACTCGATTAAAGCATCCTGCACTTTAGCCTTCATGCTTAAAGCCCTCATCACATCCTCATCAATCGTGTCCTTAGTGATGATGTGATGGATTACAACCGTGTCGGTTTGCCCTTGACGGTTAAGCCTGGCGTTTGTTTGTTGGTAAAGTTCCAAATTCCAAGTCAGGGAAAACCAGATAAGAGTTGAACCGCCAGCCTGTAGGTTAAGACCATGACCTGCAGAAGCCGGGTGAATCAATGCTACAGGAATCATGCCGGCATTCCAGTCAGCAATATCAGCACTCGTTTTAATCTCACGCACGTTAAAACGTTTCTTAATCCGCTCAAGATCATGCTTAAACCAGTAAGCTACAAGCACCGGTTTACCGTTAGCAGCCTCGATTAAATCCTCTAACGCGTCCAGCTTACGATCATGAATATGAACGCTTTCTTTTTTCTCGTTATAAACCGCGCCGCCTGCCATTTGAAGAAGCTTATTTGAAAGAGACGCTGCGTTAATCGCATCAATTTCTTTACCTTCCAACGACACCACCATATCCTGTTTCAGCTCATCATAGAGTTTTCGCTCCTTTCCGGATAACTCTACTTTCACCTCGTTTATCACACATGCTGGCATTTTCAAATAGTCTTTCGACTTCATCGAAATCGTAATATCAGCTATCTGTTTATAGATTAAACTCTCAGCACCATCTTTAGGCTTATAAGAAAAAATCATGTGCTGGTTACGCTTATCAGGATTAAAAAAGTTCTGCCGATAGTACGTAATATAGCGACCTAGCCTTTGACCCATATCAAGCAGCCTAAACTCAGCCCACAAATCCATTAGCCCGTTAGAAGAAGGCGTGCCTGTAAGACCAACAATCCTTTTAACTTTCGGCCTAGCCTTCAGTAATGCTTTAAAACGTTTCGCCTGATACGATTTAAAACTTGAAAGCTCATCTATCACAACCATGTCGAAATTAAACGGCAGGCCGCTTTTCATTATCAGCCACTCCACGTTTTCACGGTTAATAATATAAACGTGAGCAGGCGTTTTTAGTGCTTGAATCCGCTCCTTCTCAGTGCCTGTTACCACAGAATAAGTCAGGTGTTTTAAATGCTCCCACTTTTCTAACTCTAAAGGCCACGTAGTGTTTGCAACCCTAAGAGGAGCGATAACAAGAGTTCTGGAAACATCAAACGAGTCAAGCATCAGGTCGTTAATTGCCGTAAGACTTATAACACTCTTACCAAGTCCCATTTCAAGCAAAACCGCTGAAACCGGGTGTGTGATAATAAAATCAGTCGCATACTTTTGATACTCATGTGGCTCGTATCGCATCAATCACACCTCCAATCTGACTCTTGTCATCAACCACGAAAACCTTAAAACCTAAAGCCTGTAAATCCTTCATCCGTTTCACCTGTAAAACTCTAGGCTTTTTACCTGGTGCTTTAAGCTCGACAAAACCAATCTTCCCGCCGTTAAGTAAAACCAGCCTGTCAGGAAGCCCGTCAACTGAAGGACTCGTAAGCTTTAAGCAAAGTCCTCCCATAGCTTTGACTTCACGAACGAGTTTTCGCTCAGTTTCCTTTTCTCTTAAAAAGCCCATCAGATACCTCTTTTGCAATCTCGATTATCTTCTTATCCACTTCATTTCTCGGCTCATTAGCAACATCGCCATAAAACACGTCAATATAGTCTTTGCTTAAATCGGGATAGTCTTTAAACATGTGTTCTTCTGCTAGCGAACATAGCTGACGGACTTTATCCATAGCTCTCATCAATTTATCCTGCTGCGTTTTTAAGAGGATAGAGCCTGTATCTGTGATAAGCCTTGCACTAAGGCTCTTAAGCAGTCTCATTTCAGCTCCTGCTTTCATGTATCTCTCCATTGTTCTTGCTTGTTTACTTCTCATAATTTTTTATCCTTTCTATCGGGACAAGGACGGACAAGTGACTAAAAATCCCTTTACGCGCGAATACACGTGTTACGTGTACGCTATAAGTAATAAATAAAGATTTTATTTAATATAGATTTTCATGTGTTGTCCGTCCCTGTTCGTCCAAAGCCTGTTGTTATGGGTGGGACAAGTGACAAGGTCAGGACAAGCTACATTCAGTTGTCCTGTTTTTAACCGCTTGTCCACTCAAATTCTGGTATAAATTCTTTGCCTTCCATAGATTGGTATGGTTCTACGATTGTCAGATCTTTGCCAGTCTTTCAAACGTTTCATAATCGCCGATATTGCGTAACTGTCGATAGGCTTAATATCTTCTTTGGCTTTCCCGAAGCATTCGCACCATATTTCAATGTTGGATACTTCCATGCGTTTAATCGTGCCTTTAGGCCGTGTCGGATCCTCCATGTCACGGAAGTAATCCCGCCGCCTGTAAATATCCATTTCATCCCAAGTATCGGGTAGAAGCATGTTAAGATACTCTCTAACAATGCCTTCACGGTCGTCTTGCTGCATGGCTTCACGCTGTTCTTCTTGAGCGAAAGCCTCCAAGCTCTTGTCAAGGAATAGTTCTTCACCCGCCTTAGAAATAACCATGGTTTCCGCCCATATTTGCTCAACCAGTTCTCGTGTCATTTCCCAAGGCTTATACTTACCGTTTCCCGACACTTTCACATTCCAAAAACGCCGGTTACCAGTAACATCCCTTAAATAACCGTTTTCACTATTCGTTGTACCGAAGAACACGCACTGCCTCGGGTGTGGTGCTACACGTTTTCCAAAAGAAGCACGATACTTATCGTCACGTCTTGAAACAAAAGCTTTTACCTTATCAAGGTCAGCTTTTTTCATGCCGGCAAGCTCGCTGATTTCATGAATCCAATATCCTTGGAGTTTTTCAGCCGCGGTCTTATCGTTCATGTCTGAAAGCGTGAGACTGTCTGAAAACCATTCCATGCCAAGGTTTGCTATAAACGTTGACTTGCCGATACCTTGCGCACCGTTAAAAACAGGAAGGTAGTCAAATTTAATGCCGGGATGGTAGATACGCATGTATGCTGCACACAGTGTTTTTCTACACACTGCACGAATATACGCGTTGTCTTCAGCGCCAAGATAGTCGATAAAAAGCGTGTCTACACGTTTCACACCATCCCATTGAGGAAGACTCTCAAAATAGCGTCTTATCGGATGATAACTTCTATCATCTGATACTTTCGTTACAGCAATATCATAGTTTCTCTGTGAAAACGAGCCATAATGGTCGTCCACGTAGCAGATAAGCTGCGCGTCGTCCGCGTCCCTCCAAAACTTTGCAGGATGCTGCCAAGGCACGTCGCCTTTAATTTCAAGACCATCAGCCAGCTGGTTAAAAACGATTCCTTTAAGCAAAGGATCATGTTTAATAATGAGTTTCGCATTATAAAGCGAGTTTTCTAAAACAGCGCCTTTAGACGTGTAGCGTAGTTTTTTCTTCCAATCCTCACTGTCAATAAAATCATCTTCCGCTTCCGAGAGTCTCTCGTTTGCCGCTTGAAGTTTTACCTCATCAAGACTCATCGCAAACTCGCTCATTTTCTTAAACGACTCTTTCTCGTCCAAGCTAGCGAATTTGTGCGTGCGAACAATATCAAAAGCATTACACAGTTTCAAATACGCTGGGTCTTTAGCATGATGAGAGTAAACGAACTTATCTTCGATAATCTCAACTCCTGCCATACTGTGTGAGGCTACAAGATGCCAGCGGTTTTCGTTATCAGTCGGCTCATACACGTCGCTTAAAAACTTTTCCAAAGCAAGAGTTACTGGGTAGAATACTCGGTTAAACAATCCAACCACGCCATTTTTTGTGAGTGGATCTTGCACTTTCTGCTTCTGCACCTGATTCGCTTTACTCTCACGAGACGAGGTCGGAAGCCTGGTTGGATCCACCCACTCTGGGTGAGCGGATAAAATATCATCAGGATTAAGCCAGTCTTTTTCAACCTCTTTATACTCGTACACGCCGTTTCGTGGCGTGGAAGGCCAGTACATGAGCTGGTTAGGCAAGTAAGAGCATTCATCAAACTGGTCAATACCCAGCATGTCAGCTAAATATCTTGATACTGCTACAAACTCGTCAGGCGTTACATTCCTCGTTAAAGGAAAAACAATTCTCACCCTCGGATTATCAGGCGTGTGGCTGTGTGTCGTGTACAGAAAAGACGTGTATGGAGCAACACTCTCATAGAGTGCAATAAAGTCTTTTTCTATGTGGTCACCATCTAAGGCAAGCATGGAGCGAAACTCAACACTGTCGACTTTTCGCCTACCATAAGCCAACGCTCCTGCAACGAAACCACCGTGGTCTTTTGCAAGATCACGGTCTGCTTTTTTCATTTTCGCATACTCTTCCGCTGACTCTGAGGTGCGAATTGTCACTTTAAGACGGTCTTTCAGCTCATCATAGGTGATGGTCTTATTCACCCATGTTTTTGCCTGCCTGTTGTTACCGTAAGCGATAGCTAAACTACGCATCAATATTCACCCCCTAAATCCTTATCCGTGAAATACTTAATCGGCTGGTTTCGTTTTTCTGCCAGATTGATTTCTACTTGCATGCCGCCTGTGATTTTCTCTCCGAACACCCATAGTTCGTTGCACTTGCCTAAGAGGATAATGTCCATAAACATTGCATCCCCTCTATGCTTTTGATTCTCATCATCCATGAACGGAAAAAGCAGGTGTGGTGTTACTGGTATTGCCCCGTGCAAATACGCGTAAGCCGCACACCGAATAGCGTGTTGCACGTTTTTCTCTTTATCTCCACGGTAGGGAGCACAAATGTAGACGATAGGCTTAAAATTCGGTGTCGTTTCTAAATGCTTTTTATAAGACTTACCCACTTTTAGTCTCCTTTAACACCACGTTTTTGCTTACTAATATTGTTTTTAATAGTCATTCGCGTATCCTTTTACGTTCTTTCTGAAGGCGGTATTGCCTTCTAAATCACAGGCAAAGAAAAAGAGCAGGTTTTTAACCCTGCTCCTAAAAATTTTTTAATCTTTTTTGTAAAACTCACACTCGTAGCCGTCAGCTCGTAAAACAAGCCCTTCTGCCCAAGGTGGTGTTCTTCCCATTAGCTCACACACGCTTTGAACACTCACGCTTTTATCGGTTTCGATAATGGCTTCATCATGCACGTGCGCGACGATGCGATATTCTTTCAGTGTTTGCATGGCGTAAAGTAGAATGTCACGAGCTATAGCTTGCGTAATGTTTTCCACGAATTTAGGCCCGTAGCTTTCCAGCCGCTCCCATTTTTTAGTAGATCCCACACCCTCATAGGTGACTGATTCGCCACCGTACTTGTTTTCTTCCACGCGTGGTTTCACATAGTAAAGGCATCTTTTCGAAGGCAGTTTGATGATAAGAAACCCGCTCTTGTAAGTGAACACAATATTGTGTGTTCGAACAGATGCGTGTTCGTGTACACACTGTTTTACCGCTCTGTCCACATCCCACCACAGTGTGGTCACCATCGGGTTAGATGATCTCCATGCGTCAACAAGTGGCTGCAGCTCATCCTCATGAACCCCCATGTCGAGTGCACCCATGGCTTTTAACGCACCAACAGAGCCGCCATATCCAAGAGCGAGTTCCGCGATCTTCCCTTTCTGCCGCAGGTGCCCGTTTACTCCGTGTTTTTCAACGGGTACGCCAAACATTTGAGAGGCTGACGAGCAGTAAATGTCTTTACCTTCCTCGAATACTCGCATACGCCATTTTTCACCTGCAAGCCAGGCAAGGACTCTAGCTTCGATTGCTGAAAAGTCTGCGATAATAAACTTAAATCCCGTGCGTGGAATAAAAGCAGTGCGAATAAGCTGGGATAAGGTATCCGGAATATCCTCATAAAGCATTTCCAACGCTTCAACATTTCCTTGTTTAACAAGACTTCTAGCCTCAGCTAGATCAGGCAAATGGTTTTGTGGCAGGTTTTGTAATTGCACGAGCCTTCCCGCAAACCTTCCTGTACGGTTTGCCCCATAGAAGCGAAACATGCCACGCTCCCGATAATCCATACAGGCAGCGTTTTTCATCGCCGTATACTTTTTCACCGAAGATTTAGCAAGCTGCTGACGAAGCCGTAAAACTTCCGCCAACTCTTTACCCACTGTTTTAAGTTCTTTAGCTACTTCTTTTTTACCAAGCGACTCCATTTCAAGACCATGCTTTTTAAGCCAAGAGCGCATTTGTAACACGGAGTTCGGGTTTTCTAAACCTGTAACATGCTTAAGCTCACTCATGAGATGCGTTTTCACCTCCTGGTCGAGTTTTATGGCTGACTCAACGAAAAGAGGATCTATTCCTATCCCACGGTCGTTTATAGTTTGGTCGAGATAAAACTCCTGCCATAAAAAGTTTGGTACGGGAAAGCGTGAGAGCTTTTCTTGAATACTCAGCTCAACTTCCACATCACGCTTGTTATACGATTTAAACTGCTCCCATTTTTCCTTATCGTGGAAATACTTGTTTCTTGTTCTTCCACCGTTTACTTTCGTAGGATTACACGGCAGGCAGAAATATTTAATAAGATTCTTACCCTCAGTGAGCTTCTGCTTATCAAGACCCAATACTGCTCCCACGCTTTCCAAAGACATGGGAAGCCCCAGGGTGGCTGACCAAATCATTGTGCAATGCCAGGAGCTTGGGTTTAAAAACAAGCATTCACTTTTCACTGTCTTACCAGGGTTAAGATTGATGCCTTTATCTCGCAGGTAGCGTGATAAACACACTCTTTCAAACTGAGCGTTAAACGCCCACTTTATAACCGTTTCATCCGTTAAAGCAGAAAGCACAACCTCGGGTATGGTTTCACCTTGCGCTAAATCAACGACCTGAACTTCACTACCGTCCACACTGTAGCCAAAAAGCAGTATCTCAAAATCCTCTGATTCTGCGTACTTGTAAACCCCACATTTACCAAGATTTACACTCGAAAACGTCTCTAAATCTATACTCAAATTTTCCAAATTACATCACCTCCAAGCTTATAAAAGAGGTGACAGAAAACCTGCCACCCCACTTATAGAATCTTCTAAATCCTGTTTTTCAGGAATCTTCTAATTCCTATTTAGAATGTGTTTAATATCAACGTAAAGACTCACGAGTTTCTTTACCGTGAAATCAAGAAGTAATACTCCTATAAACACTGAAATAAAAACCGCTATAACAATTTCCATAATTAACTCACGCTCCTTATGCTAGAAAGTCATCATCTTCTAAAGTCGTAAAATCATCGGTTGCGAGGCTACGTCCGCCGAGTGGCTCACCGTCTCGAATTTTTTGAATATTGCCAAGACCGCAAGCAACACCCTTATTACCGTTAGAGTTAAACGCGTAGAAGTTGATGGAAACCCTCGCATAGCAGCCTGAATACACTTCACTGCGATCCATGATTGGTTTTACCTGCTTGTCTACAATCTGCGGAGCCGTGGTTGAGTTCGCGTTAATGAAGTAATGTCCTTTATACGCTTCATCATCACGCTCAATATCCCCGTCCCTGAGTGGTGTTTTAAGAGCAGCCTTGTTTGGTTTTTTACCACCGAACTTGCCGACACCTTCCTCAATAGCAGCATCAATAGCTTTCTCAATAGCGTTTACTGTTTCAACATCATCTTTAGGGATAAGCAGTGAAACACTATATTTTTCAGGGCCGCCGTTAATAGACTTTGGCTCCCAACCGTTGAAATAGGAAAGACGCGTGTTCTTACCAGTGATAACCTTCGTGTTATTTAATTTAGACATAGTACTAATTCTCCTTTTTGAATTCTTGGTTTACATTTGTTACGTTAACTTTTGCCCGTTTATCCGAGTCTGGTACGAGCGTAAGTTTTCCGGACGGTTTGATAATGAGGTCGCCCAGAATATCCTCAAATTTTTTCTTGCCCATCAGCTTTTGCATTTCAGTTAAACCGATAAGACTAGTTTTGAAAATGTTGGTAAAGCCTGCGGCTTTTGCTTTCTCAATAACAGCTGTCTCGTCCTTAAACTTACGAACTGATCTGCCTTCCACGAGTTTGAAACCACTCCACTCTTTGCCGTGGTTTATCGCGGAATCTGTGGCGTACGCTAAAACATCATCAGCCCACTTCGTAAGAGTTGGAATAGTTTTAAGAACCTCCTCAATCTCACTATCCGTTAAAACAGATGGCGGTTTGAACTCAAGTTCTGCAAGTTTAAGGTTTTCTTCCGCACGTTTACGGCACGTGGCTTTTGCCCTGCAAAACCTGCACCAGTCACCGGCTTCAAATTCGCCTTCGCCTTTAATAGCAAGCTCTGCTTTTGGTTTAAGCACTTTTTCAGCCCAAGAGATAAGCTCCGTGGCAGGTAGTGTGAAAGTGGATACGTTGTCACGTCTTGGCTGAAAAATACTCATCTCAACAGTTTGTATCTCGTACAAGCTGTCGAAAAGCGTTAAAGCTCCAAGAGCGTAGCATTTCATCTGAGGATTCTCGTAAGCATCCACTAGCACGCCTTGACCGTATTTAAAGTCGATAATCTGCAGCGTTTTTTCGCCTACAATAATGCAGTCCGCTGTTCCAAACCCGTCAGGCACGTAAGCTGAAAAATCAACCTTCTGCTCGATGAGAAGGATAGGATCTTGGCAGTTAAGTTTTGCCTGCTCGTATTTTTCCATTACGAAATCCACGTAAGCATCCGAGCATTCCTGCATCTCGTTTGAGTCATACTCGGTGGACGGTTTTTCGCACGGACGGTTAAGAAGCTTATTCAGCTTGTACTCACACCACGCGTGTGCCGCCGTTCCTTCCTCAGCCGCTGCAGAAGTAGTGTTTTCAAACTTTTCTTCTAAAACAGCGCTAGGAGTACACTTAATCCACCTGTGAGCAGAAGATGGGGAAAGTAAAGCATGCTTAGTCACCTTTAATTCCCTCCGCTTCATGCAACAGGCTCTCATACTCGCTTTCAGGAACATCCGAGAGCTTTTGCGCACCGTGCTTAACGATGAGTTTCTTCACCTCAGCTGTCTTTCCCATCTGGCTAAGTTTTGCTAAAACCGCTCGAACCTGCTCAAGACTGACTGTATTCTGCTTTGGTTTCTCTACCGGTTTAGATGGTTTTTCTTTACTAACGTTAGACTCATCAAATAGCGTTTTAAGATGAGCTGTTAAGTTTTCCAAGTCTTTGATGACTTCTCTCAATATTTCCTTGTTCACGGTTTTTCCTCCTTAAACTTCTTTGACATCAACTGACTGAACGCTCTTTCCGGGATCTAATAGGTAGACTTGCGAGTAATCACCAAACAGCCAGCGGATAAACCGTTGAGGTAATCGCATCACAGCTCCACGTAGAACCTGTTTCTTCTCACCGTTTTCACCGGTGACGTTAATAACGATCTTGTGTTTCACGAGTTTTGCCTCCTTTCTGTAAGGGGTTTCTTCCTTACACATCACAGGCAAAGAAAAAGGAGGAGTTTTTAACCTCCTCCAAATAAAATTTCTAGAATTTTTTTTAACGCGTTTTTCTAAGCTTTTCGAGAGCCTTATCCAGATGCTTTTTCACGCCAGCAGACGAGATACCAAGCATGCTTGCAATCTCTGACTGAGTGTATCCTTCAATAAACATCAAACGAATAACCTGACGTTGCTTGTCAGTGAGTGTTGAAAACGCATTCTCCATTTCTTCTGACATTTCAAAACCATAATCGTTGGTAATAAAACCATAATCATCAGTAGTACTGAGAGCTTCAGCAAGATGACTTTTATCTACTTCAAGCTCACCATCTGCATCAAAATCCAGTGAAAGATTATAGTTACGTGGAAAATGCTCGTTAGCAGCATAATCAACATCATCCTTGTTAGGCTCATAACCGTGCTTAAGATTAAAATTCCGGATATATTCTTCTTTCCACGCTTCAATCTCAGCTTTTTCTTCAGCAGTTCTAGTAGGACGCAGGTTCTTATTGTTGTAGTAAACCTCTCTGTCATCCATTGAGTGAAGCATCTTAATATCCGCTTCAGTGACACCGTTTTCGCCTGGCTTGATTTCGATAGTTTCTTCACTATAACTACCATCTTCATTACGAACACAACTTGTATACTTATATGTTGCTCGATCGTTGCTATTAGTTTTGCGAGTCCTCATGCTCACCCTTCCCGCCTGCAGCGGTAGGGTGAAGACACATACAAAAAAGAGCCGATACTTTATGAAGTACCGACTCTAATACCTGAAAAACAGCCATAGTAGAATAGAGGTACTTCATAGGAGTCATGAAAAAACCATGAGGATCCTATTGACGTATCTCATCGCCCTATAGCTAATCAGGCTTTAACTGTTTATTAGTAGTGTCTTATTGATTAATCATTAACCACAATCTTGTTAATTGTTCCAAAAATTCTTATAACATTTACCCGCTCTTTCTTAAAACCCGTATCATGAGTGTGAAAAAGAGTGGAATAATCTCGTTTTTATAACAGTTTGACATGTAAAAACCACACTTGCCTTGAAAGCTACGTGCTTTGAGGTTTAAGCGTTAACAATGTTTTCACCCCCCTTCTCGTTAAAGAACACCCGTTTTAGAAAACAAAACGAGCATTAGCCACGCTCTAATAGAGTCCCAACCGTAGCTAATAAAGTCCCAACTGTATTTAATACAATCCCAACAAATCTAATATAATCCCAACCGTATTAATATCAGAAATCCTCACTCCGCAAAAAGTGTTATAGGCCTAACTACTTTTAGTGTTACCGTTAGAGCTTCTGATTAAAACACTTCAGATAAAACGTTCAAGTTATTACTATGCTAAAAAGGCTCTTCAAAAACCTGACAAATACGCACATATACGAGGTCGTATACACGAGATTGCAGGGAAAGAGTATTGCATATTTTTTCATAGAAGCGTACAATAAGAGCAAGGTGTTTTACTATTGTAAAGATGCATAGTATGCCTTCTTATCGAGAAAGAGATATTATGAAAAATATAATAATGCGAAGTCTATCTGTAGTTGTTTCTGCTGCTTGTTTATTTACTTTTTCCCCATTGGCATTTGGACAAGATAATAATGAGAATTATCAGCAAAGACTGGGGGATATATCAACTTATCTGAATCACACACTCAGTGAAAAAGAAATTGATGAGCAGATAAAGGAGACCTCGCGTCGCACTGGTGAGAGCCCTGACTCGATTGCTAGTAGGGTGGAGAAATCGGTTCGTGATTCAGTGTTAGATACTGCGAGGTTCTCTGTAAGAAGTGGGAATACACAGTTACCAAGAGCTCGTCATACAGGAGATATTTTTGTTTCTAATAATTCATCATTTTTCGTTTGGAAGCATGGGCATACTGGAATTTATGTTAATCGTGATGATATTGTCGAAGCAGTAGGGATGTTCCAGAATGCTCATCGAGTATCAAGGAAAAATAGTGTCGCAGCCGGCGGTGCCTCTATTCTTGAAGTAAAAACTTCCCAGGGAAACCGCGATAAAGCGGCGCGTCGGGCAATTGGTTATATTGGTAGGGGTTACAATGCAGATATTACTGATACTAATAGAAATGATTGGGGAGGTCTTAACTGTTCTCAATTAGTGTGGGCTGCATATTATTATGGTGCTGGTATTGATTTGGATACTGGTAGTGGTGAATATGTGTGGCCATATGATATTAAAAATTCTGGATATGTTAGGGAATATCAATATGTTCAGTAGTTGAGGTGCGGTCATTATGTGGAAAAAATTTATTCATGAATCTGAAGCTCACAAGAGAGTGAATGATGATTATGTGCGTAATGCTGCACCTCAATCTTCATTCACAACTGGGAATAAAACTCATAGAGTAGTAGTCTGGATTTTCGGGGTTATAGGTATAATTGCTGTAATTGCAGCCGTTACTGTAGGTGCCTTTCATTGGGTTTTATCGACAGAATATACAGTATCTGCTCATTCGGAGAAATTTGAAAATCTTCGGTTGCAGCATGCGGTTGTTGCAATCCCGCTGCATAACCCTCAGACATCTCTTATTCCCAATGGCAGCGCATTTATGTCAATTGTTTATGAAGATGGCAGTTTTAAGCTGCATAAGGTGAGCAATATAGAAGGCCAAACGCCAATTTGGAATACTGAGGCGCTTCACTATACAGATTCCCGTGATAGTTATTTCATACCAGTGAACGCTGGAAAACCTACGGTAAACTCTATAGAAAAGGTGCAACGTCAGAATTTTGCATTTTCTCTTGCTAATGGCGGTTTTGTTGATCTGTATGACGAAAGCATGATGAAGCATAGAGGTAAAACAACATATAAGATTCTTTCTACGACTTCTAAAGGTGAGAGTAAGCAGCAAACAATACAATTTTCAGAGAACCTATTTATTAAAACTTGTTCTACCTGTGGCAATCAAGCGTATGCAATTGCTCAAACAGACAAGCATGAAGTTGTGTTGTATCGCATGGTCAATGAAGCAAATGTTGGCCTAAATGAGGTATCGCGGCACCATGAAAAAGACATGGTGGGTGAGCAATTATATCAAGGAGAAAATGAATCTACAGGAGTAATTGATGCTGCTTATAGCCCACGATGCAACAATGGTGTGATTACTTTCTTATATTCGTATGGTCCATCGTCTGCTCGCACAAAGGATATGGCAGTAGAACACAGCGATTCTGCTGATGATGTTAAAGCTATTCAGGAACATTTTCTTGTGCGATGGGATGTGAAAACTGGTAAAATAACAACAATTCCATTGAAGAACAGCAAAGGTCAAGTGTTGTATGGTCCGACCACGGTCTCTTATGAGATTGCTGGTTACATAAACGCACAGGCATACGATGAAAAGCTTCTTCATATTGTTGATACCGAGAATGGACGAGTGTTTACTCTTGATACGCAAACAGGTGTTCTTCGCCGATTGTTAGATAAAACTACGCGTCAAGAGTCGTCAGCGGGCGTCAACTATCGTTTGCTGGTAGGAAACCATGAAATAGTTCGTATACCATCGATTATCGATACCTCTGATTTGAAAGATTTTGTTATCGAACGATTTGATAGGAAGACTGGAAAATTATTGAAAAAAATAAAAGTTAATAAAGATTTTCTCTATTTGACAGCTCAGAAAAATACGAATTTATATCCGGGAATTCCAGCTGTGAATCCAAAATGGTTGCAATGATCGGAAATTGACGTATTGGGCTTGATGCTTGTGAATGATTTTGCAGTGTCAAGCCCGATTTATTCTGTCGTGCGTGTAGGGGGAAACTAAGGGTAAACGGCAAAAAGTGTGTCTATTAGTCGGCGTGTCTTTAACACATAGTCCCTTTTCTGATTGCAATATCTGGATGATAGTCAGCTTTACATAAGTTAAACCCAGTGTCTAAATGAGCTGGTCCGATTGGATTATCATCAATAATAATTTTTTTATTTTTTGGTTTAAAACATTCAGAAGTTATAAATTGTTTAGGATTTGAAGGATTTTCACGACTGAAGTAACACCACCATTCTATAGCTCTACGCATGTGATCTTCAGATAATCCTTTATGAACACTTACCAATTTATCTATCTGTGAATTTATACCACCTTCTAAAGCATTAGTAGTACTAGGAATAGGAACGCTCGTTTTCTCTAATAGTAAAGGATCAAGAAAGGTAAATAGTGTGTACCATTTTTAACTTGTATAGCAAGCAGATTATAAGCTTTTCTTGCTGTCTGGTGCGTATACCACCATTGTTGATTACTTCTTACCCAAGAAGGAATATTTTCTTCAGAAACATTCCTACGGAACGTTTTTTGATTAAGCCAATCTTTCCACTGGTTATAAGATTTCTGTAGTAAATTAACCCATAAATCAGATTCTTTCAACGTTCTGATTTTAACTAACTTTTTAGCTAAACCCCACAAAGCCTTATGTGATTGCAGCCTAGGCTTGCTTGTAGTTAATACGCGTATATTACGTTTAATATGTACTAAACAGCGTTGTACTCGAGTCTCTGGCCAAACTTGTTTAATAGCGCTCAACGCGCCAGCGTTCCCATCAGTAATAACAACAGTAAGAGCTAATAAATTATTAAGTAAACTTTTATATGCTTCAGTATTTTCTCTAATGCAACAACTGGCAAAATAATTCCACTTAAGCAACGTATTGGACTTTTAGAGCGCAAGATTAGAGTAGTTAAAGAGAATAATTATAATGAAACAGACTGGCTCAAATGGTCTAAACATGCATTTTTGAATCTATTTATGGTTTTTAATATCAAGAAGATAGCCTGCTTCTGGCAAGAGAAAACCTTCTTGCAACATAACTGGGATAGTACAGAAGAATTACGTCAAGCTATTCATACTTATATTGATTTTTACAACAATCACAGAATTAAAATGGGGCTTAAAAGACAATTATGGAACATCGTGCTATGATTGCACAAAATGTCTAAAAATTGTCCTAAGCCCCTTTTGTTTTCAATGTCAAGTAATACTAAATGTTAAGCTTTTCAGCTTAACTACAGCAAGTTTTCCTTGGTATTTCAACGATAACTCGGGTTTTTAGACACACTTTTTTGCCGCTTACCCTCAAAAATAGTTCCTTCATTAGGCAACGACATCGTTGTCATCAAAGCAAGCATGAACGTAAACGGACCGAGCGCATTCCCATACGTTTTGAACATCACACCAAAATCATGGCCGAATACCACCATCGACAAGTAAAGGAACATAAAATTCACAGCTGTAAACATAACCAACTTCAGCACGAACATAAGAACCTTGTACATGAGAATATCCTCCTCACTCACTAAACGGAGTCGAACACCAAATAGCAGAAGCTGCTAAACTTGTAGCTAGACCCATAACTCCACCTCTAAATGCGGATGAACCAACTGCCTTTAAAATATACATAGCAGCTTGCTTCCAAAGATGCTTTTCAAGTAACTTTTTGAAAGTAGCAGTAAATACTCCAGTAATACCGATTAGACCAGTAGTCTTAATTATACATTTAACATAATCCTTCGAACGCACTGCATGATTATCATTAGACGAAATCTCACCAACAGATGCATTTGCATTGAGCTTATGAATTAAATTCTCAAGCACTTCTTTCGGAACATGAGAAAACTCCCCTGCTTGTGTTACAGTCCATTTTTTATTAATTTCATCAAACTTGAGATACTTTGAAAAAATAATTTCAAGACGCTTAGCATAATTATCTATATTCGCATCACCGACATTGCTTTCTACAACACTTGGTCCGTTATCCACTATCTCATTAGCTTGAGCAGTTGATACCAGAGAAACACAGGTTGATAATGCTGCAACAACTACAGCAATAGACTTAAAAATATGACATTTCATAGAAATTCTCCTTTGTAATTACAATATATAAAAGACCTATCATTGGGTTTAATACTCATTCTATCCAATAATTTTTTGCCATACAATTGTTGTTGCTATTTTTGATAACACATAAAATGTATAAGGTGTTCTAAGTTTTACTTGTAACAAATAGAAATAGGGTTATTCCCCAAAATACTAAATTATGCAAATAGACTACAATTAGAATACTCTAATGAAACTAACCTAATCTACTGTTGTAATTAAATGATGAACTCTTGCAATAATCCCATTGGTAGTGTATGTAGCAACAAGATGGTTAGGAATGGTAAAACCGGTGCAAAGAAAACACGATGGAGATGCAAAACATGTGGCGCTTATTCAAAGCAACATCGTCAATATATAACACGTCAAAAACCGTTACAATTGGTCATGAAACGACTGTTAAGTTTTTTTAAACAAGAAACTATAAATACTCCTCACGAGGAAAAGAAGAAATAACAGGGTACGGTAACGCGATTAATCCCGTACAAACCATGGGAGGATTCATACTTGTTTATACGAAAAGGGTTGGCATGAATATGAGAATATGGTAACGACACACCAATTCTATGCACACTTTCTAGGAAATAACCATAAAAATCAAGCATTTGCATTATTAGTTATTCTGAAACAAGATTTCTACTAATCCACATCTCTAGTTCTTTAAGAGAGAATCCGCCATGCTCCTCAAAATCTAGTTTTGTTAACAATTTTCTATGATTATATATAGCCAACGTCGGAGTACCTTTAATGTTATACTTCTTCTTAAACTGAAGCCATTCAGATTTATTTTCGTGAATCCTCTCAACATTGACATAATATAATCTATCACTAATTTTATATTTGTCGATCATTTCCCCCAATATTTGATCAAATTTATTACAATCACCACAACCCGGCCTTCCAAAATAAACTATAAGCTTCTTTCCATCATTATTGCGCAACACAAAATTTTTTTCCAACAGGCTATTTAATTTATCATACATAGTCAATGTAGGATGCGTCATATCCTTTTCGTAAGTTTGTCCAACAATAAAATAAGCATTTGCAATTAAACTGAATACTAAAACAATGTATAAAATAATCTTCTTCATCGCTACTAGCTTTCTACAAAAGTCTCTAACTCTTTCAAATTCTTATATCCTTGAGAAATTACCAGTTTCCCACGCTTCCTCATTACAATAGTTGGAGTATTGTAAATCTTTATTTCAGCTGCCTTTCTCACAATCTTCATGTCTGTGGCATCCCAATAATAAATTTTAGCATGCGTTTCATCTTGATATTCTTTTAGAACTTTATTGAATTCCTGACATGCTCCACAGCCTGAACTACCAAAATAGAGCACTTCTCCAGTTTTAAGATTTGAGATATTATTCTCCTGTAATACTGAAAATGAGGGTCTTAAGCCACTCAAATGAATATATGCAATAAAACCAACGAATAACATTATGACAATAGCTGGAAGTATACGAGATATTACACTTTTCATAACTCAGTACTCCTTTTTCGTAAATTGTAATAACGACAATAGGAAAAACATAACAATATACATTAGAGCAATAATACAAGTTGCAGACGTAAGAGCGGTGAACGAGTCTGGTGATAAATAATAAAATATCTGAAAAGAATACACGGATGTTTGAGACAATATTATGTTTATTAAATTCGGCAATATCCATAATAATATAAAGGAAAGAATCATCGTAACACCAACTTTTTCAAAATATATCAACAGATTCATATTTATAGCAATATACAAAAGGAAAATTATCGGATATACGAGCAGTTGATGCATAACTATCCCTAGAGACGAGTAATTTAGTGACAAAAATACCAAATTTACGACTAGATAAATGCTTACGTATTCACCATATATAAAACACAATAATTTAATCCTATTAGGAATATACTCTAGATAATGATGAATAATTTTCTTCTCTTGCCATTCACCAATTGATAATATCTGATATAGGCTTAAAAATAGTATAGTTATCGTTGAAAAGAATTTATATTGTGATAAAAATGCACCTCTTTTAGCTTGAAATACTATAAACACGCAACATGCCAAATACAAAACAAAAGACAATAAGAAAAGCTTCTGATGACTAAACTTAATAATTTCTGATTTTATATAGTACTTCATTATCATCTTCCTCCAACATAAAATCTTTAATATCATGTGTAATATCACTGTATTCCACGATTTGTACCCCATGCTCAATCAGCAATTTAAGAACCTTGGCAATATCCTCTCTAGGCAATTTAATTCTAAAAGTTGATTCTTTGTTATCTTTGCTACGACAAAAAACCTCATATCTGTTAGAAAGCAATTTACTAATATCCACATCATTTACAACAATCACATTATAAATTCTTAGATTATCGTTAAAATTAACAATTTTTTGAATTTTCCCTTTTTTTAAATACCATACAATATCAGCAATTTCACCTAACTCATCTAATATATGACTTGAAATTACAAGGCTTTTACCTTGTGAGCGCAATGACAAGATAGTGTCTTTTAACTGCTTTATAGTAAGAACATCTAATCCATTGAAAGGTTCATCAAGAAGAATAATTTCACTATTTGAGAGCAATATTCTAGCAATATTTAATTTTTGCTTCATACCTAGCGACAATTGTTTAAACTTTTTATTTTTTGCTTCGTCGAGACTCACCTGATGCAATAATTTATCACAATTAAAGTCTTTTCTCCCCATCAAAGCAGCAAACACTCTAAGATTATCCTGTACAGAAAATTCGTCATAAAAAGATGGATTCTCAATAGCAAATGAAAGTGAACCGTCCAATTCAATATTGCCTTGATAATCAACTATCAAATTTGCAATGCACTTCATTAACGTGGTTTTTCCTGAACCATTATTGCCTACTAACGCAATAATTTGCCCAGCACTGCTTTCCAAAGAAATGTCATCTAAAACGACTTTTCCCCCATATGATTTTTTCAAATGAGATATCTTCATAAGATTACCTCTTAACAAATGAAACTAAAAATTTCCGATCTCCTTTTACAGAAATCTTACTATCTTCACCAATAAAAATTTTAGGACTCTCTTCGTAGATAACAGCATTTTTAACATTTCCTGGCTGTTTCTGAGCACGCACAAAAAGAGCATCATCAAGCTTGTACAGCTTTCCAGCAAAGCGTATCTCTCCTTTGCCTCTCTTTGCATAAATAGCATACACTCCTGGATTTAACGATAAGTTATCGTTATTTTTATAATCTCCTGAAACTAGTGTTGGCAAATCATCACGAATTATACCAAAACGAACATTATTTGTCTTATACCCTACATACAGCAGACTGATAAGACCGAGGATTACTATGGTAGCTGCAAATATCCATTTTTTGCTTTTCATTTCTTAATCACATCCAAATCTATTATTTCATCAGCAATTTTATCGAACATTGCATCATGAGTAACAATAAAAATCATCGCAGTCTTTTTTAACTCCAAGACTTTGTCTATAAAAATCTTCTTAGAAGAATCATCCAAGTTTGAAGTAGGCTCATCAAAAATATACACATCTGCTTCTTTATTCAAACTTCTAGACAATAAAACCTTCTGTCGTTCCCCTTGCGATAAATTCACACCGTTATAAAAAATTATCTTATCTAAATCAAGTTTAAAAATATTATCTACTGGCTGTCTTGCATTCTTATAAATATCATATGCAACATTCTTACAAATAGAAGCATAGTTTAAAAATTGATTTTGCTGATAACAACTTATTCTACTCTGAATCATTTCTATTGGATAACCATACAAATCCCTATCAGAGTCATAATAATGCACACTTCCAGCAGACACTGGTACTACGCCCATAATAACATACATTAAAGTCGATTTGCCTATTCCATTCTTCCCTTTAACCAAAATCAAGCTATGACTACGAAATTGCTTTGATATTCCAGAAAGGACTGAGACTGAAGTGTCTTGACTGTACGAAACTGAAACATTTTCTAAAGATATTCCAGTAATAGTAAAATCTGCTGCATTGTTTCTATCAATAGCAGGTGGTTTACGATAATGGGAATCAAGCGAAGAATATCTCTCCAAATCTAAAAATTTTTGTATAGCGGGCTTGCCAAGACTATAAACCATATAAACGATTACAAAGCTGATAAAAACGCTGACAACTTTCATATCCATTTTGATGGAATACATAAGCATTACATAAACAAAAATCAAACTTAAATTCAGATACATAACCCCATCATAAAGTGTCAAAATATGAGCTGTGCTTTCTCGCTGTTTAGCAAATGAATCTTTCACTTTGAGCAATATGCTTTTCAGATAAGTAGATACTTCCTCTTTACTTGAGAATATGGATCTATCCAGCTTATTATGAATCGATTCCTCAATGAAAACAGAAAGCTCTCCCATATTATTGAAATAATTCCTATTATAATTTTTTCTTGTCACGATGCCTTTTTTGAAGATAATGACGTAGGTAAGCATGCATACGATCGACAACAAAGCTATCCCTCTACTAAAAGCAAAAGTCGCACTAAAAATAAGAACTACACAAACTAATTCGAAATATGAAAGATACCTCTTTAACTGCCAGTCCGACGCATTAAAATTATTCCAAAACTTTATCAGCCTATTATAGATATTCTCATCTTTTTCACTTAACTGGTCTATATCTTCCAAAAAAGAAAAAGCCAACGCTTCTTGCTTTAGAGAATCTTCATTTGATACAATTCCATTATATTCCGTCTTTAATTTTACATAAATACACGTGAGCAATGTCTCAAAAATAAAGATTACCAATACTTGCCATATAACTAGATTCCGCAATTGATAAATCAAAAAATATTGAATTGAGAAAATAATTATAATTGGAATTATGCATAACAACACTGTTAAATATAAAAGATCAACATGTAATTTAAGATTCTTTTTTACATGACTATGTTTTTGCAGTAACTTTTCCTGATGAGTACGCTCCACAACATTTTCAATTATGAAAACATACCCTTTAAATACCCCTTTTAACTCGTTTAAATTAACCTGTTCTAGAACTACATGCGAAGGATCAGATACAATCGCTTTACCGTCTTTAACACCATACGATAGAATATAATGATTTTCGCCATTGCTATCAACCAGTAATATCATAGGCTTAGTAAAATCAAGAAGATGAAAATCTTCAACTTCATAACTAGAACCGTAAACTCCGAATTGTTTCAAAACCTCTTCAATATTAAACAAAGATAAACCTTGCTCAATATCTAAACTAGAAACAACCGATTTAAAACTTCTTTCATTAAATCTATGATAATTTTCTAGCAATGATTTGATAACTGCAATACCGCAATCTGAAGTCAAATTTTGCATATTATGAGGATAAGCCACCATCTATTGAGCTCCTCAAAGTTTCAAGGCGTGGAGGATATCATAGCCTCCACGCTACAGATTTAATCACAAATGTTAAAAAGCATCATACAATCAAATCAATTTTCTCAAATACTAAATTACGCAAATAGATTACAGTTAGAACACTACAATGAGACTAACCTAATCTACTGTTGTAATGAAATCTGGTAATATAATCATATGCAGAACTAGAGAATCATCCCCAGCAGATGAAACCCCAGACAACGCACATCCATCCAGCTCTAATCGAGCGAGATTCTTCTAGTGTTAGCTTCTTCATAATAATCATCTCCTCTCTTTCAAGTAAAAACCTCCTATAGAGCTAAATCCGCAACATCATAGACGAATGTTGCATTCTCAACTCTCACCATAGTTATAAATCATTTATGATGTCTTGTCAATACACTGCAACGAAAATGTTATAACACATATATACCAGATATTTCCACCAACTTTCATCCTGGCATTAATGTAATTATCGCGAATTATGTATGATTTTGAAAATAAAATTCACATGAAAATATGCAGACTATCCTCTATTACGATTGCTCATTTTTCTCAATTATCGGGTTATAGACCAAAAAATAAGGTACGACCACACCTTATATGTGAAATCTTACCTTATTTTTGTTTTATGACTTCAATTTCCCACTTCACCAGCTGGGTGCAAAGTGGGTGCACTTTTTAACGTTAACATCCTGTGCACTCGACCCTAGAGCGTCGACATGTTTCCTCAAACAGCCAAACTGCGCCCAAAAACCACGCCAAGCCAGCCTAAAGCAGCCACTCATTAAACCTTTTAACGATAGCCCTCGCAAACCCCTGCTACACAAGGGCAAAAATGCACCCACCTAATCAGCCTTTGACATCAATACGACAGTCTCGACGTGATGAGTGTTGGGATATATAACACAGAAAGCAATAGTTTCAGAGTATAAAAGCAAACAGTTTCAGAGTTTAGAAGGAACAGTTTCAGAGTACGAAAGCAAACAGTTTCAGAGTATCCAAGAGTTAAGAAACTAGACCGACCTACATGCCTCCAGATTTGCGCAAAGCTCACAACGAGCTAGATAAAATAGTAGATGTTGCTTTTGGTGCTACAAAGCCTTGCACTAATAACGACGAGCGCCTAGAAATTCTCTTCAAATCCTATATTCACATGACTAAGGAATGAATTTAATATAAACAAACCCACAAAACTAAAAACAAATCTGTAGTTTCTACAAGTCAGGATTTATATTAAGAAGTGTTGATTGCTGTTAGCAGAGGGTCACAAGTTTTGTGTGACCTTCTAGCATATTCATTCTTCTGAAACAATACGCAGTTGAATTGTGAAACTCGTAACTGAACCTTTTATCCTCATAGTTCGAAAAAAATATTGCTTTTTTTTTAAGTGAATAAACTTTATTGTGATGTATGCAAATTTTGGGGCTGACTCTAATTTTGCATAATTTTCAAATCGAATTAAGAAAGGAAGAAAGATGAATGGGGAGAATATGGAAATGCCTCCAGTGAATAATGATAACAATAACAAGCATTTGAGTGGGCTTGGAGTATCTGCGCTTGTATTGGGTATTATTAGCATTGTATTTTCTGTAGTTCCAATTATTAACAATTTGTGCATA
The DNA here is from genome assembly GCF_049244215.1 of Gardnerella sp. DNF01159. Taxonomy (NCBI): domain Bacteria; kingdom Bacillati; phylum Actinomycetota; class Actinomycetes; order Bifidobacteriales; family Bifidobacteriaceae; genus Gardnerella; species Gardnerella sp. DNF01159. The sequence goes on from NZ_CP058387.1 coordinate 839,379, forward strand.
GTGTTGGGAGTTCTAGCAATAGTTTTTGCTGGATGCTCTTGGAAATCAACTGGTAAAAAAGGACACAAGCGTGGTCATGGAATGGTAATCGCTGGTCTTGTTCTAGGTATCCTTTCAATAGTAATTACTTTATCTATGCAAGCAAGTTTTAGTGCTTCTATAGATAAAGCTAAGTCTGGCTTAGATAAAGCAAGTAAAAAGCTAGACAATATGGCAAAAGGTATTGCCAATGAGAATGCTAAAGAGATGAAGATTCAAGTTAAGGGCACTGCTCCAACTGATATTAACTTATTAGTTTCTGGTTCTAACAGCAATGAAAGCACAAATAATGGTGTTTGGGAGAAAGTCTTTACTGGCAAGGATGCTCAAAAGGATTGGACAATCATGGCATCGCCAAAAATAGACGTTGATAATCCAACGCCAGACAATTACAAAGTTGAATGTTCAATTACTGTTGATGGCAAAGAAGTGTCTCATAAGAGCGCAACTGGAACTTCTGCTAATGTAATGTGCACTGCGTCTGACATAACTGCTAAGTAATTTATACGTTTTTATAAAATTTATTCAAACAAAAAGCCCGACGAGTTTACGCGCCGGGCTTTTAGTGTATTCAGTTAGTTATTGTGTAACTTTACTTATTCTTATTGCTATCTTCTTTAGCTGCGCTATCTTCAGACTTATTATCCTCAGATTTATTTTCTTCAGTAGCAACAGCAGCAGTTGTGTCTATTGTCTCAAACTTTTCGCCTTTAATTGTGAACTCCCCCAGCAATCCTTCGCCTTCAGCATCCACCTTAATGTGTTCGCCGTCAGAAAGTTCACCAAGCAAAATCTTTTCAGAAATAGTATCCTCAATATCTCGCTGAATTACGCGACGCAACGGACGTGCACCAAGCAAAGGATCGAAGCCTTTCTGTGCAAGCAAATTCTTAGCGGCATCCGTAATTTCTAGAGACATGTGACGATCAAACAGCCTGTCGTTAAGCAACTTCACGTCCATGTCAACAATTTGACGAACTTCTGGCTCCGTAAGCTGACGGAACACAATAGTGTCGTCCAAACGGTTTAAGAACTCTGGACGGAAATGACGCTTAAGCTCAGAATTAACCTGATCTTTCATGCGCTGATACGTGGAATCAGCGTTATTTCCAAGTGTAAAGCCAGTGTTTGCAGCCTTCGCAATATCGCGAGTACCAAGATTGGTGGTAAGAATAATAATCGTATTCTTAAAGTCCACTTTTCTACCCTGACCGTCTGTTAAGTGACCGTCATCGAGTACTTGCAAAAGCGTGTTGAAAATATCTGGATGAGCTTTTTCAATCTCGTCGAAAAGCACCACAGAGAATGGCTTTCTGCGAACTTTTTCAGTAAGCTCGCCACCTTCTTCATATCCAACATATCCAGGAGGAGCACCGAAAAGCCTAGACGCAGCATACTTTTCTGCAAACTCTGACATGTCAACTCTGATTAAGGCATTATCGTCATCAAACAAGAAGTTTGCAAGCGCCTTGGCAAGCTCAGTTTTACCAACTCCAGTAGGACCAGCAAAAATAAACGATCCAGAAGGACGTTTAGGGTCCTTCAAACCAACTCGAGCACGACGAATCGAGCGAGCTAAAGCAGACACAGCTTCATCTTGACCAACAATACGCTTGTGAAGTTCAGATTCCATTTGAAGAAGCTTCTGTGATTCCGCTTGAGTAAGCTTTACTACAGGAATGCCTGTAGTGCTTGAAACAACGGAAGCAATCATGTCTTCATCAACAACCATCTTGACATTAGACTCGCCTTCTCGCCAAGCCTTTTCCTTCTCTGCAGCTTCATTCTCAAGCTTTTCTTGATCGTCGCGAAGATTGGCAGCTTCTTCAAAATCTTGCTGCTTGATTGCTTCATCTTTCTTTTCAGAAATCTTAGCAATCTTATGGTTTAATTCTTTGAGCTCAGGCGGCTGAGTCAAGCGCTTAATACGCAAGCGCGCACCAGCTTCATCAATAAGATCAATAGCCTTATCTGGAAGGTGACGATCTTGAATGTAACGATCAGAAAGCTCAGCAGAAGACTGTAAAGCTCCATCGGTAATAGTTACATGATGGTGATTTTCGTAGCGAGAACGCAATCCTTTAAGAATCTCGATAGTTTCAGCAATTGTAGGTTCTGGAACTTGAATCGGCTGGAAACGACGCTCCAAAGCAGCATCTTTTTCAATATACTTGCGATACTCGTCAGTAGTAGTAGCACCAATTGTCTGTAGCTCTCCACGCGCAAGCATTGGTTTAAGCATATCGGATGCACCAAGAGCTCCATCAGCAGAACCTGCTCCAACAATAGTGTGAATCTCATCAATAAAAAGCACAATATCGCCGCGTGTTTTAATTTCTTTAAGCACTTTTTTCAAGCGCTCTTCGAAATCGCCACGGTAGCGAGATCCTGCAATCATTGAACCTAAGTCTAGAGAATAAACTTGCTTATTTTTTAACGTTTCCGGCACATCGCCTTCAACGATTTTCTGTGCGAGACCTTCTACAACTGCAGTCTTACCAACTCCAGGCTCTCCAATAAGCACAGGATTATTCTTCGTGCGTCGGCTAAGTACAACCATAACGCGTTCAATTTCTTCAGAACGACCTATAACAGGATCAAGCTTTCCTTCTTGAGCTTCAAATGTTAAATTGCGTCCAAATTGATCAAGAAGAGCAGAGCCGGATTGATTTCGCTTATCTTGCACACTTCCAGCATTAGCTAACTCGCCCTTCTCGCTACCATTAGGAGCATTATCTCCACGAATTAAATCAACAGTAGTGCTTCGCAAGTCTCCAAGATCAACTTCCATCTTTATAAGTACTTGCGTGCCCACACCTTCGCCTTCGCGTATAAGCCCTAGCAAAATATGCTCAGTACCAATATAACTGTGACCAAGCTGAAGAGCTTCGCGCAAACTCAGTTCAAGCACTTGCTTAGCGTGAGGCGTAAAAGGAATATGACCAGCAGGCGAAACAGTGCCTTTGCCGATCATCTCTTCAACCTGTTTGCGAGTGCCTTCTAGGCCTACGCCTTTTGAGCTTAACGCTTTCGCGGCAATGCCCTCACCTTCGCGAATAAGCCCGAGCAAAATATGCTCAGTACCAATATAATTGTGCTGAAGTGAGCGAGCCTCTTCCTGAGCTAGCACAATCACGCGTCGTGCGCGATCAGTGAACCGTTCAAACATAACTACCTTCCGTTCTTTTCTTTCATTCCATGGTAACGAGTCGCCATGACGCGAAGCGTCGTATATATTTATTCATTCGTACAGCATTCCATAGCATCACAATAATCATGAATGATGAACCTAAATATTCATATTCTCGTTTCTTGCATAATTACTTATGTTGTCTGCGAGATTTTCTTTTATATAATCGCATTGATGTGGATGCTGTAGTTTTTGAAGTGTCTTCAGATTCTTGTGACTCTTCCACTTTTCCTGTTAACGGTATTTCTTCTGTAACAGAATTTTCGTCTACTAAGTTTACTTCTGAAGAATCAGGATAATCTGTATCTTTTTGGGATTTTTCAAATTTTTCAGATTCATTAGCTACAGTCTCTTCAATTTTTTCAGTTTGATTTTCAACTTCAATTTCGCGATTTTTGTCATCATTATTTTCATATGATTTTTCGTCAATAGTTGAATTGTCTATTAAATCAGATTCAGATAAATTATTTTGTTCATCTTTGTCTGTTGAGGCTTCTTTTTTGTTGCGCAATTTTGAATCTAATTTTCTGCGCTTACGACGATGCATCTTACTGTCTTCGATTGCTTCCTCAATAAGCTCAACGTCTGCTCGCTCATCTCGTGGAGCTTGTTGCAAAATGTCAATATGATAATCGTCGTATGCAGGTTCAGATTGAATCCAAAGCTGCGATGGCTCAGGTGGTTCAATGTCAGAATGCTCACCACAAGCATGATCAAGCGATACAACTCGCCCATCGTCTGGGCTCCACATGTTTGCGCATACGCCAAACATAGAGCCTAAACTTCCAGCTAGAGGAATGAGGAATCCGCATGATGAACATGCTTTGCCATCGGCAATTTTTGTAGATAACGACTTTGGGCCATGTTGACCTGCGTACCAGCGTTTAGCTGTTTGTGAAATTGCTTCCGCAGTCATTACTCGTCTGCGAGACAGTCTTAGCGTTGAAACAGCTTCTTCAAGATCTTCGTCAAAATCATTATTTGCATCGCAAGATTCTTGATTTTGATTAATATCTTTTTCTGCGTTTGCGTTTGTGTCTGCATCTTCTTCGCTAGTATTAGCTTTAGCGTCATCTTCAGTTTTAGACTCAGAATGATCATCTGAATTTGTTGATTCTATATTCTTTTCAGAATTATTATCATCAATATTATTTACTTGGCGGAAGCCATCTTCTAGTCGAGAATCGTCTTCAGATGTGCCAATAGAGTCCATTACAGAAAGATCACTTGGTTTCAAGCGGTCTTTCCACGGAATCCATGGTGGTGAAAGCAAAGAATTTTCAGTAGGAACAAGCGTTGATTCGTTCACGGTCCAACGTTGCGTTTCTTCATCATGATACAACGTAACTGACCACTGCCAGCCTTCATACCCAACTAAATTGCTTACGAAACGAAAGTCTGTAACTCCGTTGCCAAGCTCTATAGAAGATACAAAATCTCCTACTGCATCAGTACGTTCTGAAGTTTCCACAGCTATACTTCTAGCTAGTTCTTGTGGATCCATCACTTCATCAGTCATAAATAATATTCCAGACACTATTCCTGAACGTCAAAATTATCTGCCACTGCACGCAACAATGTAGCAAGTTTTTTGCTTTCAGCAGTTGATGGGTAATGACGTCGACGCAAACCATTACCAGCAGAATCAAGAAGCTTAATAAGATCTTCTACAATAGCTGCCATATCTTCGGCTTTAGGACGAGTAGCCTTTACAAGCGATGGTGCTGTTGCAATAACATTCAAGCCCATAGCCTGTGGTCCTTTGCGACCTTCAATTACAGAAAACTCAACTCGTGTACCCTTGTGTAAACTTTTTACAGTAACTGGCAATGCTGCTGCTGGCAAGAAAACATCCTTACCATCATCTCCAACAATAAAGCCGTACCCCTTCTGCGTATCGTACCAACGCACGCGCCCATTGGGCATAACACACCTCACTCCAAATAATTCTCATTTCGCACGCTGAAGTGCACAAGGCATAAAGTATCAGCATATGCGATAGGTTTATAGATAGTGTACCAAATATTGTTATTACTTGTTTCCTTATTACATTGTAGCGCATACACGCGGGCAATAAAATTTTTTTAACCTACGCAAGTGTTGCTAATGCCAATATTTTAATCGCTAACAATTTTAGAAGGCTCATCGATTTCATTAACTGGCAGAACTACAGTAAGAGTTAGGCCATGAGCTTTAACATCTATTTGCTCAGACCCATCCATAGTGTCATCAAGATTAGTTTTAGAATTGGTCGATGCTTCTAATGGAGAAGATATAGTTGCGCAAATAAAACCATGATGTGCTTTTACTACAGATTGCGCAATTGCCATACCCAAGCCAGTTCCACCTTTTTCTCTAGCTCTTGATGGGTCAGCAATATAGAAACGCTCGAAAATTCTAGACAATGATTCTTCTGGAACTCCAGGGCCATGGTCAACAACTCGAATTACAGCATACTTATGACCCGTATCAGTAGATTGGCTGACTTCCGCTGCTTCCAAAAACTCCTTCAGTGATTCTTTTACAGAAGGTAATTTAGATAATTCATTTGGAGTTATAGACGCCTTCATAACTCCTACTGCAATTTCTACAGGAGAATCAACAGGGGTGTATCTATGAATATTTCCTACGATATTTGTCATTACTTGGCGTAATCTAGCACCATCACCGAGTAGCGTAACAGTTGGAAGTGTACCAACATGGAATTGGAGCTTACGCTCAAAATCGCAATTTGTGCAACTCATAAGCTTCCACTCATCCGAAATAGTTAAATAGCCTTGTTGAACGGATCTAGCAGGATCAAGAGCATGTAGATCATTAGCCGCGTCAGAAAGTATTGGAGATAAGCTAACTTGCTGTGAAATATTAATTCCACGACCCTCATCAAAACGCGCCAAAGAAAGCAAATCTTCTACTAGTTCAGTCATTCTCTCGCTAGAAGCCTTAATGTGGGCAATAGAGTCATCTGCTCTCTCCTGCTCTCCTGGCATGTTGCGCCACATTGTATATAACTCAGCATATCCATGAATTGCAGCTAATGGAGTACGTAATTCATGACTTGCATCTGAAACGAATCGCTTCATTTTTTCTGTCATATCTTCTTGCTCATTAAATCCTCTTTCAATACGAGCAAGCATAGAGTTAAGAGAAGCTGCTAAAGATCCAACCTCAGTATTTTCAGGAGCAGATGGAACTCGTTTGCTTAAATCTCCAGAAGCAATTTTTGAAGCTGTTTTTTCAATTCGTTTTAACGGTCTTAAAGCTGATTGAATAATAATTGCTGAAAATACTGCTCCAAACAAAATAACTGCAATACTCACCATTATACAGTAACGAGTAAGTGTGCTAACGGTATCAATTTGATCGCTAAGAGATAAAGCAATATAGACATAACCGCTAACACTTAACTCTGAGTTATAGCTATTTTTTTGACCCCACGTTAATACTAAAACTCTCCATGGAGCTGTTGCAGCCTTTTTAGTGATTGCATCGACTTTATTAGTATTCCCCTTGACGATTGCAGGTGCTGTGTAAGGCTTGTGGGTAACAATTTTTTTACTATCAAAACCGTCTGCAGGAAGTTTAGGAACCGAAACAACCGATCCTTTAATTGGTATTAATGGAGTAGAAATAATTTTATTATGCGTATCTCTAACTTGCATAAAGTAATTATTTGGACCTACTGAAGATTGATTTGAGTTTTTCATGCGCAATGAATCAACATTGTCATAAACAAATTGCGCTTGACTTGCTAATTGTACATCAGTTTTTTCTAGCAAATAATTTCCTACGAGCTGCTGAATTGATAGTGATATGCAAAAAGCGGCTACAGTTAAAATAGCGAGAGTACATGCAACTAAACGCGTACTCAGTGGTATTGCATTTATGCGACGACGTAGCCAGCAGGTTTTACGAGGCTTTTTGTTTTTTTTGTTATTTTCACTTAGCTCTATCGCAACACTTTTTCCAGCAGTTCTAACATCTGAATCATCTTTAGAGTTATTATTTGTGCTGTTGCTAATAGTTGATTCAGCGTTATTGTAGTTATTATTACTAGATTGCATGATCAGGCTTGACCTGCCTTAGGCTCTCGAATCATATAACCGATGCCACGTTTAGTTTCAATAAGAGGAACTACTTTTTGCTGTTTTCCTGAATCATCAGTAATTTCAATGCCATCAATCTTCTTTCTTAAATAAGAAATATAAGATTCAACGATTGCTGCGTCTCCGCCCCAATCGTACTGCCATACGTGATTCAAAATCTGGCTTTTTGACAGAACTCGACCTTCATTGTCCATAAGATAATGAAGTAGTTTGTATTCAGTTGGGCTAAGTTCGATTGGCACGCCGCATCGAGTTACGTCATGAGAATCTTCGTTAATCTCAAGATCTGCAACTTTTATAATATGAGTTTCTTCATCAGGTTCTTGTGTTCTGCGAAGAATTGCTCGTATTCTTGCCACTACTTCTTCCAAGCTGAATGGCTTTGTAACGTAGTCATCTCCACCAACGGTTAGACCCATAATTTTATCTTGTGTATCGTCTCTTGCAGTTAGGAACAATACAGGAACTTTAATTCCATTTTGACGAATACGCCTCGTAACAGTAAAACCATCAATATCTGGGAGCATAACATCCATAACGATAAGATTTGGATTTACTCGTTCAATTACTTCAACAGCTTCTGAGCCGGATGCAGCAGTTTCTACTTCAAACCCAGCAAAATGCAAAGATGCTACCAAAAGTTCACGGATTGATGGCTCGTCATCGACCACGACAATAGATGCTTCAACGTTCTTACTCATATTGATTAGCATCACTTATCAAGCTGAATGTTTCCTGAATAATTGCTGAAAATAAAACAAGTTATCGAATATTTTTGTCTACCTGTGACGAGCGTGCCTTCTACGAGCTTTTCTAATACCAGCAAGTATTTGACGTTGTATGCGATTCTTTCTAAACAGAATAATCGCGACTATTGAGAATAATGCCAACAATATTAATAGCATAATAATTGTAGAAATAAGACTTGCAGAAGAAGTTGTTGACGTACGTTTTGCACGCATTATTTGTTTCATCATCATTATTGCAGATTGATCCCAATGCGTTCCAGTTGTGCTTACTAATGGCTTATAAGCTGCATCGGATAACGAGTCTACAGTATTTTTATTTTTGAGCCATTCATCGGAATTAGGCGAAACAGCTACAACTAATCTTCCATCATGAGTTGCTACTGCAAGCAGCACAGTATTTTTAGCTGGAAGCGTACTAATCAACAAATCACTAGCCCATTTTGATGGATTTTTTGTATTTCCAAAAGTAGACAAATATAAGAGCCTAACATTTACTCCTGTACGCTTTTTTGTTGTCTCAATCATGTCAGCAACTTTACTGACAGAATCCCCAAGCAAATTTTCTGTGTCTGTTATTGAGTCTGTTGCAACTATTCCAGAATTTTGCTCATTACTTTCAGCATATGCATTAATTGTATTTACTCTATTTAAAGGTGAAAATATGAGCGAATTTATTGGAAGAGTTGGAAGAATAAAAGAAAAACTAAATAAAAATGCCATTAATAAAAGCAATACGCGTTTAGCTAAAAATAGTTTTGAATAAGAATGCTGGTAGTTAAAATTTGCAATACGCATGCAAGCTAAGCTTTTAACCACATTGGTGCATAAATCTTTTTCGTAGTTTTTTGATGGCATATATTCATAATAGCGTGACATCACACAAGTAAAAGTAGCATTATAAAAATCTTTGCTTAATTTATTTGGAATGTTTCGCAAAATAATTTATAAAAAAGCGTTTATTTAGACGCAAAACAAATGGAGGGGAAATATGGCACAATTTCGAGTTGATTCAGAGCAAATTCAGCAGGCTGCGGCAGCCGTTGGAACCTCGGTTAGTGCAATTAGAGATGCAGTCAACGGGATGTATACCAATTTACAGCAATTGCAGAGCGTGTGGACTGGATCGGCGGCTACACAATTTGCGTCGACCGCTCAGCAGTGGCGAGCGGCGCAACAACAAATGGAACAATCATTAGAAGCAATTCAGCAAGCTATGCAACATGCGTCAGGAGTGTATCTTGATGCGGAAGCTCAAGCTACTTCCCTATTTGGAATGGGCTGAATAGTCTGAATAATCTAATGAAATATAAATGGCGGTATACTTTACTTGTGAGCATACCGCCATTTACTATGAGCTATTCAGCTATAAAATTTTTACAACTTTTAATTTAGTAGCCCATGTCGGCACCAGCTTGTGGTGCTGAAGCTGGTTTTTCTGGCTTGTTAGCAACCACAGCTTCAGTGGTTAAGAACAAACCTGCAATAGAAGCAGCGTTCTGTAGAGCAGAACGAGTTACCTTAACTGGGTCAGTAACGCCAGCAGCCATCAAATCTTCGTAAGTGTTGGTTGCAGCGTTGAAGCCTTCGCCTTCTGGAAGCTCACGCACCTTGTTGAGCACAACATCTCCAGAAACGCCAGAGTTCTGAGCAATCTGCTTGATTGGAGCTTCTACAGCGCGGAACACGATTGCAGCACCCGTCGCTTCTTCGCCCTTAAGCTCTGTGATTGCTTGAGACTTTTCAATCTTTGCAGCAGCCTGAACCAAAGCTACGCCACCGCCTGGAAGCAAACCTTCCTCAATAGCAGCCTTAGCGTTACGAACTGCATCTTCAATACGATGCTTACGCTCCTTAGCTTCAACTTCAGTAGCAGCGCCAACCTTAATAACAGCAACGCCGCCAGCAAGCTTAGCAAGACGCTCCTGAAGCTTTTCGCGATCGTAATCGGAATCAGTGTTCTCGATTTCTGCGCGAATCTGAGCCACGCGAGCATCAACATCTTCCTTAGATCCAGCACCAGAAACGATAGTTGTTTCATCCTTAGAAACAATAACCTTAGCTGCGTGACCAAACACAGAAGCGTCGATAGAATCGAGCTTTAAGCCAAGGTCGTCAGAAACAACCTGTGCACCGGTCAAAATAGCCATATCTTGAAGCATAGCCTTACGACGATCGCCGAATCCTGGAGCCTTAACAGCAACAGTGTTGAAAGTGCCACGAATCTTGTTCAAAACAAGTGTTGGCAATGCTTCACCATCAACATCTTCAGCAATAATAAGCAATGGCTTGCCAGACTTCATAACAAGCTCAGCGATGTGGACGATATCCTGCTGGCTTGAAACCTTGCCAGAAGTGAGCAAAATGTATGGATCTTCAAGAACAGCAGTTTGATCGTCAGCGTTAGTGACGAAGTAAGGGGAAATATAGCCCTTATCAAAGCGCATACCTTCAGTGAAGTCCAAGTCAAGACCAAACTTGTTGTTGTCTTCAACTGTGACAACACCATCCTGACCGACCTTATCCAAAGCTTCAGCAATCTTTTCGCCAACTTCAGGATCAGCTGCAGAAATCGTAGCAGTAGCAGCAATCTGTTCCTTGGTCTCAACATCCTTTGCAGAAGCAAGCAATTCCTTGACGATTGCTTCAGCAGCCTTTTCGATGCCGCGGCGAAGAGCGATTGGGTTGCTTCCTGCAACAACATTCTTCAAACCTTCATGCACCAAAGACTGTGCCAAAACAGTAGCAGTTGTAGTACCGTCGCCTGCAACATCATCAGTCTTCTTAGCTACTTCCTTAACAAGTTCGGCGCCAATACGCTCGTATGGATCTTCAAGATCGATTTCCTTAGCGATAGAAACGCCATCATTTGTGATAGTTGGTGCACCATAAGTCTTATCTAATACAACGTTGCGACCCTTTGGACCAAGTGTAACTTTAACAGTGTCTGCAAGCTTATCCAAACCGGCGAGCATACCCTGGCGGGCGTCTTCCTGGTAGGCAATAATCTTTGCCATAGTTCCTCCACATACGTTATTTATGAACTTTTCACTGCAATCTTGAGTAATAAGCCGTCAGCTGCTTATTATCACTCTCAAGGCTTGAGTGCTAATTTGAAGATTAGCACTCTATGTACCCGAGTGCCAACTTTTTGGCGTTTATACATAAAAACCGGTTAGAAAATAATTCTAACCGGTTATTTTTATGCGAAAAATATTACTTGCAAAGCACAACTACAATCGGAGAAACGATTTGTTTTTCATTTTCGACAGCACTAATACCTAAAGTCTTTGCAATATCTTCAGCTGCAGCTTTTTGTGAATCGTCTTTATACCAAACAACAGACTCGCCTGGGACTTTACCAGTTGGATTTCCAGCTGTCACATTTGCGTATCCCGCTTGCTTTAACTTATCTGCGCCAGCAGCAGCATGACCGCTTATCTTGGTTGCGTTAAGAACTTTCACAGCAACTGATTTATCTAGTGAAGTTTGCGTCTTAGAATCATTTGCTGAATTATCCTTAGAGTCACCAGCATCTTTCCTATCTGATTTATTTTCTTCAGATTTATTATCGTCGTCATCTTCGCCTTCAGAAGATTTATCTTCGTCGCTTTTAACCGACTTTTTGTTTTCAGAAGTCTTAGAAGGCGATGCTGATTGAGATGATTGTTGCTGATGATTCCAAGGCAACGGAAGATGTGAGATTTCGCCAGAAGCGATAGCCCAAACCAAAACACCAACAACCGCTGCAACAATTAATGCAACAAAATAAGGAAGTATTACGGCATACCACGCAGGATTTCCACGATGAACTCCAATCGGTCCCTCTGGTGGCTCATCAAAAGCATCAGGCGTATACGACACGTTCTGATTATTTCGCGCCATAATTGCACTCCTTATAAAATCATTTAAACAATAATGAATCTATACTATCTAATGCTTAGCACAAAGCACAAATTTAGAAAATTTGATTGGTTTCCTTTTATGGTATGCCTTGACATACAGTAGCAATATGAATCCTCAAAATATTAAACCTTTAAACGAGCTAATGGATCCTGATTGGGCTGAAGCATTAAAGCCAGTTGAGCCACAAATACGCGCAATGGGAGTATTTTTGCGAGAGCAGATAGAAAGCGGACATCATATTCTTCCTGCTAGCCACAACATTTTGCGTGCTTTTTCTATTCCACTAAAAAGCATTAAAGTTTTAATTGTTGGCCAGGATCCATATCCAACGCCGGGCCATCCAGTAGGCTTAAGTTTTTGCACAGCTGCAAAAGTGCGCCCACTGCCAAAAAGTCTCATAAACATTTATAAAGAATTAGTAAACGATTTAGGTGTAGAAACTCCAAAAAGTGGAGATCTAACACCGTGGACCAGGCAGGGTGTGATGCTTCTTAACAGATGTTTAACTGTTGAGGCTGGTAAGGCAAATAGCCACCAAGGAAAAGGTTGGGAGCCTGTAACCGATGCAGCTATTCGAGCATTAAACAATAGAACTGATTGCAATGGTAATCCATTGCCGCTTGTAGCTATTTTATGGGGTCGTAATGCGCAAAGTTTGGCTCCTTTGCTGACGAATGCAACTCTTATTACTTCAGCGCACCCAAGTCCTCTTTCTGCAATGCGAGGATTCTTTGGATCGCATCCATTTTCAAGAGCTAATCAGGCCTTAATTAATATGGGAGTTTCGCCAATTAATTGGTCCCTAGATTCTCAAGAAATCTAATTGTCTTAAATATTGCAAATTATCTTATAAAGACAATAAAAATGCCATTTTTGAACATGTCAGTACTGCATATCGGTTAAAATGTCTCTTATGGCATTATTTCCACCGCAACCACAGAAGAAACCGTTAACCGATAAAACTTCAATTGCTTCTAAGCTTGGCATTGGATCAGCTGTACCTCAACCGTCTGCTGTTTCTAATGCAAGTGCGCAAGTCACTGCAACTATTTCGAGTGATGACATACGTCGTTGTCAGCAAATTGCAAATATTTTGCGCGCACGTTTTGCACAAACTTTAGTCGGTCAAGACGCTTTACGAGAGTCTCTTATTCTTACTCTTATTGCAGGCGGACACATTCTTATTGAATCAGTACCAGGTCTCGCAAAAACTACTGCTGCTCAAACTCTTGCAACAGCTATGTCAGGTAGTTTCCGTCGTGTGCAGTGTACTCCGGATTTAATGCCAGCAGATTTAGTTGGTACTCAAGTTTTTGATTTTGCTTCTCAACATTTTACTACGCAAATTGGTCCTATCCATGCAAATGTTATTTTGTTGGATGAGATTAATCGCTCAAATGCAAAAACTCAATCTGCAATGCTTGAAGCTATGGCAGAAGGAGCAACAACTATTGGAGGCGAAAGAATTCCTCTGCCTCAACCATTTATGGTTATTGCTACGCAAAATCCAATTGAGGAAGAAGGAACATTTAATCTTCCAGAAGCCCAAATGGATCGTTTTATGGTAAAGGCAGTTATGACTTACCCTAATCCTGAAGAGGAAGTTCGTATGCTGCAATTACTTACTCAACGCGGATTGGATGTCGTTGATCCTTCAAAGCTAAATACTCAACGCATAAGTTTGCAAGATGTTGTTTTTATGCGTACTGCAGCGCGTCGCATACACGTTTCTGAAGCAGTTATGAAATATGTAGTTGATTTTGTTGCAACTTCTCGCGGTGAAGGTACGCATCCACTTCCTACAATTAATTCATTGGTTCGTATGGGAGCTAGCCCGCGTGCATCAATTGCACTTATTCGTATTGCTCAAGCTCACGCTTTACTTTCTGGACGCGATTATGTGATACCTGAAGATATTAAATTGTTTGCGCATGAAGTGTTAAGGCATCGCATACTTTTAACTTTTGAAGCTTTAGCTGATTCTATTACTACAGATCAAGTAATTGATGCATTAGTTAAGACGGTTCCTGTGCCATGATGCGTACGAAGCGGTTAGTATTATCTGAACCTGCTAAAGCCGTGCGTCGCAAAATTGAGCTTTTGGATCAGCGAATTGATTTGCCTATTGCGCGTAAAGCTTTAGGCTTATTAGAGGGAGACCATCCTTCGCACAGACGTTTTGGCACAGGTGATATTATTGACATACACGCGTGGCAGCCAGGAGATGAAGCTCGCATGATGAATTGGTCTGCGAGTGCTCGAACTGGACAACCTATGGTGTCTTCTAGAGAGCGTACTTCGTCTTCTCATACTTGGATTGCTTTAGATACAAGCATCAATATGAATGGAGCTTGTGTTTCTGGAGAATCTCTGTATGAAGTTGCGTCTAACTCTGCATGCTTTTTTGCATCTTTGAGTTTAAAACGTCATGATGCTGTTTCTTTGTTGTGTGCAGATGGAAAAAACGTTATCAATGTTCATTCTGCTAGTAATCTTTCTGATTTTGAGCGAAATCTAGATTATACGTTGCTTAATACTCGTAGGAATACCAGAGACATTGATGCGTTGCTTACTTCGTTACTAAAAAATATTGACAATAATGGTCTGGTAGTTTTAATAACTGATGAGTATGCATTACAAGCTCATAACTCTGAATCTTTGCGTAAAATTACGCAAAATCATAAGCTTGTAGTTATTGTTGTCTCTCCTATTAATCCTTTTGATGCTGCAATTGATTTGCAAATATTTGATGGAATTACTTTACGTAAAGTACCGGCGTTTTTGAAAAAAGAATCAAATAAAAATGAAGTCGAAGCTCGTAGAAATATTAGAATAAACGCTTTATACGATATGCTGCTTGGTGTTCAATCTTCAATAATTCATGGTTCTTCAAGTGAAGAAGTGTTCCATATTTCTGCACAAAAAGTGAGCCGTACAAATTATCTTGCTGACTCATTTAACAAGGAGGTTGAATAGAATGAGCCTGGAAGATATTCAAAAGCCTTTACATGATGAAACGCTTTTTTTAATACTACTTTCTGCATCGTTTGTTGTTATCTTTATTGCTTTTGCGGTTTTATATTTTTCTTTTAAAAAGCCAAAAAAATTAACTGAAAGTAGCAATTCTACAGAAGCAGTTCACGTTCATAATGTAGACAAACAAGCTTGGCGTAAAGATATTGATGCGATTGTTGAGAAGTATCATAACAATGAACTTACTAAAGATCAGGCTTGTGCAGAATTGGCTTCTATTGCTAGATCTTATATTTCGAAGATGAGCGGTGAAGATATTCAAACTCACACTTTGGGAGAATTGGCTTCTTTGCGTTTGAAATGGCGCAATAAAAAAGGTGCTGATATGTTACGCCAAACAATATCTGCTTTGTATCCTCCAGAATTTGCTGATCGCAAAGCAAACGAGCAAGCGCGAAATACTACTGTTGAGCAGGCTGCTGAATGGGTTTTAGTATTGCTTGAAGGCTGGCAAACGAAGGACAAACGTTGATGAGTAATAATGTTTGGGAATACATATGGCCATGGAGATGGCAATGGCCTTTGCTTTTTGTTGCAGGCGTTGTTGTTTCTGCATCAATTTTTGCTGTCTTACTAATTTTAGATTCCATTCGTAGCAATATTTTAAAAAAGAAGTATAAGAGTCAAACTAGTAATATTACGCGAAAATTCTATACTTTTACTTTTGACAATGATCTACAAGGAACTACTACTAGTCATTCATGGTATATGTGGCGAATGTTTAGAAGGTTTGCTACGGCTGCATTGGTAGTATCTTTGTGCAGTGCGCTTGCTGTTGCTTCCAGGCCAGCCCGAGTGTTTAATGCGAACGAGCAAGTTAGTTCTAGAGACATTGTTTTATGCTTAGACGTTTCAGGTTCTGCTTTACCATATGATCGCGAAGTGATTCAAGCGTATCTTAATTTTATTGAGCATTTTCAGGGTGAACGCATTGGATTGAGCATTTTTAACTCCACATCTAGGACAGTTTTTCCACTGACTGACGACTATCGATTGGCTAAAAAACAATTGCAGTATGCTGCAAATTTGCTTGGCGGAGTTCAATCGCAAAGTCGTATTAATCGTTTACAACAACGCCAATATCAGGAAATTTCTGACTGGCTTGAAGGAACTCAAAATCGCAAAAACGCAACATCTCTTATTGGAGACGGTTTAGTTAGTTGTGCAGCAATGCTTCCAGGTTTTATTTATGGTTCTGCTCATAATAACCATAAAATGCAAAGCCGTTTTAATAGAAGTTCTTCTATTGTTCTTGCTACAGATAATGTTGTTTCTGGAAAACAAACTTACTCATTAAAGCAAGCTTTAGATTTAACAAAGCAGGCTAAAATTACTGTCGATGGGTTATATTCTGGCGCAAAACAGAATGAGAATGATGATGCTACGTTAGAAATGAAACAGCTTATTGAATCTCATGGTGGAATTTTCCTTTCTCAACGCAATTCTGATTCTGTTATTAATTTAGTAAAAGAAATTGAAAAAAGACATACTGCAATTCCTCAAGGCGCTGCTCAGTCTGCATTTAGTGACGATCCTGGTCTTTGGGTTTTGTTTACTGTGTTTAGCGTTGTGATTTGGTTAGCTATTGCAAAGAGGATGAAGCGATGACAACAACACTATTTTCTGCTACTACCCTACTGTTTGCACACGCTAAAATTGAAGCTTCTGACACTTCTCAAGCAGGTCAGTTGGTTTTTTCTCCATCATATGGTTGGATTATTGCGATTATTGCAATATTGGTTTTGTTGGCAGCAATGTTTTTTGAAATTGTGCCTATACGTAGGAAACCTGAATCAAGTGATGAAACTTTTTGCATGAGATTAAGACGTATTGGCATATGTATAATGCTAATAATTTGCGTGCTATCTCCAAGTATTATGCGTTCAACTTTACAAAGAGCAGTAAATGCAACAAACGTGATTATTGCTCTAGATATAACAGGTTCAATGAGAGCAAAAGACGCTGATTATGCAAAAAATAGTAAGATTGAGCGTATTGATGCAGCAAGGAATATTATTCGTCAAATAACAAAATCCTATGCTAACTCAAGTTTTGCTGCTATTTCTTTTGGTGCTTCTACGTCTGTTGATGTTCCATTAACGCCTGATGCTAGAGCAGTTGACAATTGGATAAATACTTTACGAACTGAACCAACTAGCGTAGCTACTGGAACTAGTCTTGACGCACCTATAGATCAAACTTTGCTTACTGCAAAAGCTATACATGATGCTCATCCAGATGATACAACAGTTTTGTATGTTTTAAGCGACGGTGAGGAAACAACTCAACGAAAGCGCCGCACATTTTCATCGCTCAGAGCTTATATTACTAACGCATTTGTTATTGGAATAGGCTCATCTAAAGGAGCTAAAATACCTTTGGAAAAAACACAGCTGCAACTTGACGACTACAGCGAAGACAATACCTCTAATCAATGGGTTATTGATCCTGCTACAGGAAATCCTGGAATTTCAAAGCTTGATGAAAAGAACTTGCGAAATATTGCCGATGAGCTTAGCGGCAAGTATATGCACTCATCTTTAAACGTAACATTTGGAGACGAAGCAAAACCAATTCTTTCACACCAATGGAGAATGAACGAGACAGCAAAACCTCGTTTGAGACCTGAACCAATTATTTGGCCGTTTGCAATATTTGCGTCGATACTTTTAATTTGGGAATTAATGTCGTGGTTTATAACTTCAAGGAAATTAGTATGAAGCACATGTCTAGTCGCACAATTATTCGCATTGTTACATTTTTGTTCTTGATTATTGCGATATTCGTAGCGTATTTTGCTATCGTAAATTGGAGAGCACAATACGCGTATAATACTGCTACGGATAGCCTTATTTCTAACATAAAATCTGCTAAGAGTATCGATAGCGACAAGAATGTGCTTTTAACTCAGCAACAGCAAACTGATGCGCAATTTGATGATGCTAAATCTCAAGAAATGATACTGCTTCCTCAACTTCGAAATAGTATTGACAAAAATGCTGAATTATCACGAAAGTTAACAGAAAAATTAAAGCAGAATCAAAACAATACTAATAAGCAACAGAAACCGAAAAAGCATAACAATCATTTTAAAAACGATAATTCTAACAATTCTTCTAAAGATAAAAAGCAGTCAGATTCGTCTAAGCCTCAATTGAGCAATGCTCAGCGCAATAAAGTTGAAAACTTGCTAAAACAGAACGATCATGTGGATTCTCAATCTTCACAGAATCAAGAAGACCAGCAAGGTTTAGAAAAGACAGAAAAACGTACTAAAACTGATGAAAGCAGCAATAAGCCTTGGTAATTAAATCTTCAACGATTATCTATAAGCGAAGCAATAAGCATTAATAACCTTTTAACCACATTGAATATTTTTTAGTGACTTTTCATTAATAAACGTGTGTAATAACGATTATGCACACATATTACGAATGGCAATGGCTTATACAACGCACTCAAGAGTGCGCTCGCTGCGTTATGGCAGAATCCGCAGCGACTGAATTAGAAGATTGGCAAGGGCTTGCAGCCGAACATTTTCGTCATAGTATGAAAAATATTTCTGCACAAGCGTATGCGTTATATAACATTCGCGGAGGAATATAGTATGTCTTGGAAAGTTAAGTCCTCTGTTGTAGGTGGAATGACGCTTAGCGTTGCTGATAGAGAAGCGTATATTAGTTTTTCCAGAAAACTCAATAATATTGCTAAAGAATTACTTACGCTAAAAAATTTATGGCTTAATGCAGCGATGGTTATTGCCGGTCAAAATTATGGTATACAAAAAGAATCAGGAGCATATATTCATGATTCTTCGCAATCATTTTTAACTGAAAGCATATGTCATGAATATGCTCATAAATGTTATTTAATGTCTCAAAATTTAGAAAATCTTGCTTTTCTTATTGCAAGAGCAAATAATTTGTATGAAGATGCAGAATTTCGTGCAAAAGACGAGTTAGACAATAAAATTTCTTTCTTGGCTCTTGCAAACCCTATTTTTGCTTTACATGTTTTATTGTCCGCAGGTCTCGCCGTTAATCAAGATAATAAAAATCATTCAGGTTTCCAAAATCTTGCTAGATGGTCCTACACAACTAAGAATATACAACAAGGAATTATTCGAGGTTTATCGCAGCACCTTATTTTAAATCCTATTACAAGTTTGCCAATATTTATTGCCGGAAATGCGAAAGGCCCCATAAATAAAAAAGAGCGTGAAACCTCACTAAACTTTTTATCCAATGCTCAAAAATATTTATCACAAGCTATTCCATTTATTTCTAGTGCTCTTAGCTTCGTAAGCGCGCCTATTAATGATCGAAAGCAAGGTAATAATTTACTTCTCACTAAAGTAAATGAGATGTGGAGAAAACCTGGATCTGTTCTTGCTAGACCTGGACGTAATCTGCTTGAAACTTTAGAAAATTTAACGGAACTTGGAAGCGAAAATTTGGGCGTTAGACCACCACTTGTTAATCCAGATGCTGCTACTATTGCAATTCAACGTTTTAGGCACAGCGATGGCAGTTCGTCATGGTTAGTAATAATTCCAGGAACTGACGGTAAAGCACACTCTCCTTTTGGTTGGGCACAAAACGCAGAAGTAATGAGTCATAGTTCTTTAGTTAGAAAACAAGCTGATAGCACTCGAATGGTTGTAGAAGCTATGAAACGTTCTGGAATTAAATCTAACGAGCCTGTTGCTTTAGTAGGACATTCTCAAGGAGGTATTGTTGCAGCAAGCATTGCAAGCGATTACGCTAAGCAATACAACATACAGCATGTTGTTACTGCTGGATCTCCTATTGCAAATCATCCAATTCCTAAGAAAACTTGGGTTACTAGTATTGAGATGGACGATGAGATTGTGCCTTCTTTAGATGGCAAAGAGAATCCTCGTAGAAATAATTGGGTGACTATTCATGGACATGCAATTCATGTTAAAGAATCTAAGCGTTCTTTACCTCCTGGAGTCACGCGTTTTTCTGGCAAACAATATTCGACTAAAAAATTCAATAATGACGGAATATTCGTTAATGACGTTCCAGAAGAAAGAACTTTAACTCATGATTTGCATTACCATACTGCAGCTTATGAAGATGCTCTTCAACTCGGATCTAAAAGTGTGCGCGAGCAAGATCGACATTTTCAGAATACTATTAATGGCAAATTGCAAAGTACTACATTGTGGCAAGGAGTAATGAAAAAATAAAATAATTAAATTCTTATTGAGCAAAATTAAGCTAATTCGCAGCATGATGTAACCTTAAAACTATGAAGCTTACCGATATTTCTCCTGCAATAGCTCTGACTCCTCTCGATGGACGTTATCATAATCAAACATCCACACTCGTTGAATATTTAAGCGAACCTGCGTTAAATCGCGAGCGCATGCGTGTAGAAGTTGAGTGGATGATTCTTCTCGCAAATGGTTATGAAGCTAATCAATTCCAGCCAATTGTTAAGGGTGTTAATCCTTTAACTGATGAAGAATGCTCATATTTACGTTCTATTCCTGAAAATTTTGATGCTGAAGGAATTGCTCGTCATGCTGCGCATGAGGCTATTACTCATCACGATGTTAAAGCTGTTGAATACTACATTGACGATGCGTTAGACGAAGCAGAAAATAAGCTTGGTCATGCTACTGAGCTTTCAAATTTAAAAACTTTAGTACATTTTTCATGCACAAGTGAAGATATTAATAATCTTTCTATTGCGCGTTGCGTAAAGCAAGCTGTTTTAAACGTTTATCGTCCGAATTTAGAAGCGATAGTTGATTATTTAGTTAAGAATGCTAACGAATATAGAGATTTATCTATGCTTTCGTTAACTCATGGCCAGCCTGCTACTCCAACTACTTTAGGTAAGGAATTGGCAGTGTTTGCATATCGTTTGCGTCGTCAACTTCGTCATCTTGATACTCAAGAGTATTTAGGAAAGTTGAATGGTGCTACAGGAACTTTTGGAGCTCATTTAGCTGCTTTCCCAGAAGTTGATTGGATTAGCGTATCTCAAGAGTTTGTTGAAAATAGAATGGGTCTCCAATGGAATCCATTAACAACTCAAATTGAAAGCCACGATTGGCAGGCTGAACTTTATAGCACTGTAAGTCACATAAACCATATTCTGCATAATCTTGCAGTTGACGTATGGATGTATATTTCCAGAGGTATTTTTGTGCAAGTTCCTGTAAAGGGAGCTACAGGATCTTCTACTATGCCTCATAAGGTTAACCCTATTCGTTTTGAGAACGCTGAAGCTAATCTTGAGATTTCTTGCTCACTGTTTGACACATTATGTGCAACTCTTACTGAAAGCCGCTGGCAGCGTGATCTTACAGACTCTACTACTCAAAGGAATGTTGGCTCAGCTTTCGGCTATGCTCTTCTTGCTTTGAATAATCTTTTAGGCGGTTTGAAGTCTATTCATCCTAATAAAGAATTTATGGCAAAAGAATTAGACGAAAATTGGGAAGTTCTTGGAGAGCCAATTCAAACAGCAATGCGTGCTGAAGAAATTGCTGGCGTACCTGGTATGGAACGACCATATGAGCAAGTAAAAGAATTAATGCGCGGTCACCATATTTCACAAAGTGACGTAGAAGAATTCATTAAATCTCGTAACTTTGATGCCAATACTGCAGCTCGTTTGCAAGCAATGACACCAGAATCTTACACTGGATTTGCTTCACAATTGGTGGACTTTATTGATTAAGTAGACGGTAAAGCCATGCAATCTAGCATAAATCCAAATCTTGTTATTGAAGATACTCAGCCTAGCTTAGTACGTAGTTGGGCTGATTTGTTGTATGCAATATCATCAGTTGTAATTGGCGTTTTTACTTTGTTGTCGTCAATGTGTTTATCAGCAACGGCTGATGCTATGAAGATTGATGCACGAAGTGCTACTCAAATTATAGGATTATCTTTTAATAATCTTTCATTTGTTCTGATACAGCAAGGTCTTACTCTTATTGTTGTTGCAGAAGTTATTGCACACATGGTTTCTGACAGGCGTTGGATTGATACCGCTATTTCTGTTATTACGCTGTTTATAAGTTATGGTTCAGTATGGCTGTTATCTATTGCGATATTTTCTACACACAATATAGCTTTGATTGAATCTTTACAAATGCGGTCTAATAACACTTGGGCTGATTTGCTTCCAGACATGTATGCTGTTCTGGTTGCTTTTCTTACAGTTAGTGGTCCTAGACGCGAATATAAGCATGTAATGTGGGGCTGGAATGCTTTATTCATTGTTACAGCAATACTTCTATTTTCATCTTGGGATTCCTACTCTGCTATTCTTGTATCATGTTGCTTAGGAAGAGCAATTGGTACGCTTATTCGTTTCGCAAAAGGCACACGCAGTAAGGGTGCTTGGGGTGACGATATTGTTCTTGCTTTAAAAAATATTGGCATAGATAATCTTACTCAATTAACTCGTAGAACTCAGCAAGCTGATCATACTGGAGTTCTTCGTTCAAGTCTTGATGACGATTTAATTGAAAATTCAAGATTGTATGATGCAACAGACATCCACGGCATACGTTATGTAATTTCAGTATTAGATAATCAAGTTCATTTACCAGGTTATTTAAATCAATTATGGCAGTGGGTGCGTTTAGTAGATATACCAACTCGTAGAGATCGTTCTGCTAGACATTCTGTTCATCACCACCTTTCTATGCTTCTTGTTTTACGAAATATGCATTTGCCAACAGCGAATGTTTATGGAGTAAGCGACAGTGATAAATCTTCAATAATGGTTTTTCACGCTTCTAACGCTCTACTGCCTTGCAATTTGAACACTTTAACTATTGATGATGCAGCAAAATTAATGCGTTATGTAGATGCTGCTAACACTCGCGGTATTACGCATAGACGCATCACTCCTGAAACTATTGCTAGGCTTGAAGACGGAACACCAGTTATTGCAGGTTGGCAAAACGGCGACGTTGCCAGCGATGATACAAATATTGCACTTGATAAAGTTCAGCTTTTAACGCTTATTGCATCTTGCACAGATATTGACACTGCTCTTAAAGCTGCTATTAACACATGGGGTGCAGAAAAGTTATCTGCACTATTGCCTTTTATGCAGAAAGCTGCTATTCCTGCTTCCACGAGATCTTTGCCATCTTGGAATAAAAAAGTTTTCCAAAATCTTTGCAATAAGTTAAGTCAAATAGTTGCTTTACACACAGATGAAGAAGATTATGATACTGTGCGTTTAGCGCGCTTCAATATACGTTTCTTTGTTAGCTTGGTTCTTTCGATTGTTGCTGTTGCTGTTATTGCTACACAGTGGCATCCTCAGGAAGTATTTGCTGCCTTGCGTCACGCAGATAATGTAATGGTATTTATGTGCTTTGCTTGCAGCATGTTTGCTTGGATTGGATCTGCAATTACTCTCGGCTCATTCATGGATGATCAAAAACCTTCTGCACATGTTTTGTTTGCATCTCAAGCAGCTACTGGTTTCACAGCAGTTTCTATGCCTGCTGGTGTTGGTCCTGCATTTGTAAATATGCAATTATTAAAGAAAAGCGGGTACACTTCAGCTCAAGCTACAGCAATTACTAGTGCAGTATGGCTTATTCAAGCATTAATGACAACTTTAGTATTACTTTCTATAGGCGTTTTCACTGGTAAAAATGTGCTTTCTGGAATGATTCCTACTCATATGCTCATTACTTTCATTGGAATAATCACACTTATAGTTTGTGTTTTAATGGTTATTCCGTCCGCTCGTAAAGCAATTCGAAAGCATTATTTGCCAATATTATCTGATTACGGCCATCAAATTAAGGAACTTATTTCACATCCTATGCAACTTATTGCAGGCTCTTTTGGTGCTATTGTGCTTGTTTCATGCATTGGATTGGGTTATTGGATTTCTTTGCTTGCATTTGGATATTACGCAAATCCTTGGGAAACAATCTTACTATTCTTACTTGCTAACGCTGCTGGATCGGCAGTGCCTACGCCAGGCGGCTTGGGTGCTGTTGAAGCTTCTCTTACTTTCGCATTTACATCTGTAGGTGTTCCTCCAACAGTTGCTTTGTCTGCCACTCTTCTGTATAGGCTTATGTTCTACTGGTTGAGAATTCCGTTAGGCGCGTTTGCAATGAAGTGGCTCAGCAATAATGAGCTTATATAAGTGAGATTTACAAACATTTGTGTATTTTTATTAGCAAATATCGTATCTGTTTCAATGCAAGTACGTTTTAAATAAAAAATAGCAAAAAATAAATAAAAAATATTAAGAAAATTGCAAAAATGGCTACATTTGTAGGGAAAATGTACTAATATCTAGTATGAACGTGACCTTTGAAGAGAAGGTCCCCTGACACAAAGGATGCTGCATGGCATACAACAAGTCTGATCTCGTTTCTAAGATCGCACAGAAGTCCAACCTGACCAAGGCACAGGCCGAAGCCGCCGTCAACGCATTCCAGGATGTGTTCGTTGAGGCTTTACAGTCCGGTGAAGGTTTGAAGCTTACTGGTCTGTTCTCCGCAGAACGCGTAAAGCGTGCTGAGCGCACTGGCCGCAACCCGCGTACCGGTGAAACCATCAAGATTCCAGCTTCTTACGGTGTACGTATTTCCGCTGGCTCCTTGTTGAAGAAGGCTGTTACTGCCTGAAATTAAGCGTTTTTCGTATTTATTACATTAAACAAATACTATTTGCGCAAAAACAAAGATGGGCACTCCAAAGCTGGGGTGCCCATCTTTTATAGATTTCCTCGTTCCATTTTTCGCAAACGCGGCTCTGCGCTATCTTTTGCTCCCGTAATGCGGTAAACGTCAAAAACGCCTTCAATTTTACGGATAGCAGCAAGTAGAGTTGCTAAGTGCTGAGGATCTGCCATTTCAAAGGTAAATTGACTTGTTGCAACACGGTCATCGCCTGTAGCAATAGTTCCGGAAAGAATATTTACTCCATGATCTGAAAGAACGCGAGTAACATCCGAAAGAAGATGTTGTCGATCCAATGCTTCAACTTGGACCTTAACCAAGAACAAGCCTTTATCGCTAGTCCATTGAACAGGAATAACGCGCTCTGATTGAGTTTTTTGCAAATCGAGCATGTTCTGGCAGTCAGTCCTATGCACAGACACACCTTGGTTTCGTGTTATAAAACCAATAATCATATCTCCTGGAACTGGCATGCAACATTTTGCAAGCTTGACCCAAACGTCTCCAACACCCTTAACTGATACTCCCAAAGCACCGTTAGACTTATGGCTGCGCTCAACATGGCGTAAAGGCAATGCTTCTTGTTCTACTTCTTCTGCAACTTCATCAGCGCCCGCATCTTTTACTAAACGCGAAATAACATTCTGTGTAGAAACTTGACCTTCGCCAATAGCCGCATATAAAGACTCAACATTAGTAGGCAAATTCAATTCATCAGCAACGCCAATTAATGCCTGCTGCGTCATCAAAGTAGTTAAAGGCAAGTTACGTTTACGCATAGCGCGAGTTAGCTCATCCTTGCCCTCTTCAATCGCCTCAGAGCGGCGTTCCTTGCTAAACCATTGACGTATTTTATTTCGAGCACGAGGAGATTTTACAAAACTCAGCCAATCGCGAGATGGTCCAGCTGTATCCGACTTTGAAGTAAGCACCTCTACAGTGTCACCGTTTGAAAGTTTCGTATCAAGAGGAACCAAGCGTCCATTTACACGCGCACCCATCATGCGGTGACCAACTTCAGTATGCACAGAATATGCAAAATCAACAGGAGTTGCATCCTGCGGAAGCGCAACAATACTCCCCTTTGGAGTAAAAACATAAACTTCAGAAGCACCAAGATCTTGTTTTAATGAACCTAAGAATTCATCTGAATCTGGAGTCTCACTAGTCCAATCAGCAAGCTGTTGAATCCACTTAAGATTATCTGCTTCGCTAAGCTCTTTTTTGTCATCAATATTATTTTCGCGTTTTAAATCATCATTATCAGGCTTACTTAAAGCGCGACCAGCCTGACCATTAGCTTTGTACTTCCAATGAGCTGCGATGCCGAATTCAGCACGCCTATGCATATCCCATGTGCGTATTTGAATCTCTACTGGCTTTCCACCAGGGCCTACAACTGTAGTATGCAAGCTTTGATACATATTCAACTTTGGAGTTGCAATGTAATCCTTAAAACGTCCTGGAACAGGGCTCCATCGAGCATGCACTGCACCTAATGCTGCATAACAGTCACGAATAGAATCGACTATTATTCTCACACCAACTAAATCGTAAATATTAGCAAAATCATGACCTCGAACGATCATCTTTTGGTAAATAGAGAAATAATCTTTTGGTCGACCTTTTACCGATGCTTTAACATGTTGTTCTGCAAGATCTGCATTAATTTCTTCAAGAATTTGTCGTAAATAAACTTCACGCTGACCTGCTCTACGAGCAACTAAAACAACAATTTCATTATAAATTTTTGGATACAATACTTTAAAACTCAGCTCTTCAAGTTCAGTTTTAATTGCATTCATGCCTAAACGGTTAGCAAGAGGCGCATATACGTCAAGAGTTTCTCTTGCTTTTTTATGTGAACTTGATGGCTTAACATACCTCCAAGTACGAGCATTATGCAAACGATCCGCAAGCTTTACTACAAGCACTCGCACATCGCGGCTCATTGCAACAACCATCTTACGAATAGTTTCTGCTTGAGCACTTTCGCCATATTCCATGTTGGATATTTTTGTAACACCATCTACAAGACCTGCTACAGTATCGCCAAATTCAGCTCGACATTCTTCTAGCGTGTAATCTGTATCTTCTACAGTGTCGTGTAATAATCCTGAAGCAACAACAATTGGTCCCATTCCAAGATCTGCAAGAATTTGAGCTACAGCAAGAGGATGAATAATGTATGGCTCACCAGATTTGCGTCTTTGACCTGTATGCTGCTTTACAGCACGATCATAAGCTCTATGAAGAATGCTCATATCCTCATTAGGATGATGCCATTTGCACATGCTCAATATTGGCAATAATGGATTTTGAGAATCTTCGCTGATTTCACATCCGAGCCTATTGGATCCTTTTATATCCTCTTGAAGTTCACCCATTTGGCACCTCCTGGTACTTTTTACTATCCTACCTGCAATTCGCTCAATACACTACCAAAACAAAAAATACATACAATAAATCCGACTCAGTTTTAAAAACCGGTCGGATATTTATAAAAAGATTATTGTACGCCAGTGGAGCCAAAACCTTTATCAGAGCGATCAG
This sequence comes from Gardnerella sp. DNF01159, assembly GCF_049244215.1. Lineage (NCBI taxonomy): Bacteria > Bacillati > Actinomycetota > Actinomycetes > Bifidobacteriales > Bifidobacteriaceae > Gardnerella > Gardnerella sp. DNF01159. The sequence goes on from NZ_CP058387.1 coordinate 866,664, forward strand.
ATTCAGGTAATTTAGATGCGGGAATAAATCGTGCTTCTACATAACGTTGTATAACCATTTGAGCGATACGATCACCTTTATGGAATTGCACTGTGTTCTCAGGATCTAAATTAATAAGAGGAACCTTAATTTCACCACGATACCCGGCATCAACTGTTCCAGGTGCATTTAGCACAGTCACACCCTGTTTTGCTGCTAAACCAGAACGAGGATGCACTAAAGCAACATAACCTGCAGGTAAAGCTATAGCAACTCCAGTAGGAACAAGCGCTCTCTGGAAAGGACGCAAAGTAAAATCTTGGGTAGTTCTTAAATCGGCACCTGCATCACCTGCATGCGCGTAGCAAAGCGGCTGTAATGTAGATGTTTCATCATCGAGATACTTAATTAATACCTCAACCTGTTCGGGGCCAGTATAGGTCTCGTCATATGCCATTTAAGCTGCGCACTCCTTGCAAACAGGCTGACCATCAGCATTAGTTTCAGCTAACTGGCTGCGATGCTTAACTAAGAAGCATTCAGAACAAATAAATTCATCGCCTTGCATAGGGATAACAGTTACGGATGCATCTTCGTTACTTAAATCAGCACCTGGCAACTCGTAGTCTTCAGCAATAGCATTTTCATCATCGTCAATATCGCTGTTTGAATTTTGAGAACCTTTACTCAAAGCTTCCAACGACTCTTCGTCCTCATCTTTGCTACGAGGAGAATCATAATCCTGTGCCATTATGGTCCTTTCGTTTTTAAAGCTACTTACGCGCATAGCATACACGAATGCTACCCCGTATATTACACATTTTTTATTTTAAATAAAATGGTAAAGAATGCAGTGTATGGACTAAAGTATATAAATAGTATTGTTAAAAGCGAAGAAAGTGGTGCATAATGCTTGAAAATCCGCCAAAAGAGGCGAGTTTCGACCATATTGACGCAGACGGTAATTTGATTTTCATTTGTGAAAACACGCCGTTACGTATTCAAGTGGACGACACGCTGGAACGCGCCATCGCTGGTTCACATAAAATTACGAGTAAAAACAGCGATGAACATAACTCAGCAGATGCTGGCACAAATTCTATACAATCTAATGCAACATTGCCTATTTCGCAAATTCAGGCATTGATTCGCGCAGGAGTTGCACCTTCACATGTGGCGCAAAGATACAACGTTAGTGAAGCACAAGTTAGGCGTTTTTCTGCAGGCGTTGAAACCGAAAAGCAGTATGCAATTGAGCAGTTCCTTCTAGTACCTACTCCTAAACAAAGCAATATGCGCACTATTGCAGATTTAATTGAAAGAACATTAGCTAAAGCACATATTGGCATGGAAACAGTGCAATGGAAAGCAACGCGCAGAGGATTAGAGCCATGGCGAATTACTGCTACTTTCAAAACTGCTACTCGCACTATTAAAGCTGAGTGGACATGGAACATGCATGACAACTCTGTTACATGCGCGAACCCTTCGTCTAGATTATTGCTTGGTGAAGATGTTAATGCAGCGGATACTTCTAAACAATCTCCATATGGTGGAGCTTATAGAGACACTGTAAGCATTAATTTCCCATTCAACACTGAAGAGCTTCCAGGAAATTCTATTCGTTCTGCCAGAATCGAACGAGCTGTTTCTCAATGGGAACTTAGAAACAGTGACAAACTTGCAGATGCACAAGCCCAATCTTCCTTCGAAAATCAGGACAATAATTCTGACATACAGCAAGTATTAGAAAAAGGCTATTCTAAGCGTTCTACTGAAACAAATACGCAATTTATTAAAGAAGATAATCCTCAGCAGACTTCGCTAATACAACCAGATGCTGAATTTATTAATAGAAACGAAACGAATAGCAAAATCGTCAATGCGTCTAATGAAGCACAAAAATCATTGGCTGCGAAAGTTCAAAATTCTGAAAAAGCAGATATTGTTAGTACGAATTTGCAAAAAAATGCTGCTGAAAGTAATCAAAATTCTGCTAAAAATAATCAAGAAATTAATACTAATGGCCAAGAAAAATCATCTTCTGAGCACAATAAACGTAAAGCTGGAAGAGCAGCAGTACCAAGCTGGGATGAAATATTATTTGGCGAAAGCTAAATAAGAAGTTTAAAAATAAATTTTTCGCTTATTAACAATATGTGTGACACTCTTAGTAAAATTTGAGTGTCACACATTTTATTTGCTAAGTTACGATTTATAAAATATTTTCAATAATAGAAGCAAAAATCGCTTACACTAAATCTATGAGGCACGGAATATCCATTTCCATATGAGTCATCGATCCATGAACGCTAGGTAAACTCATAGCTTTATCAGATTGAATGCGAGAATCAACAATTGTGTAAGCTCCACAAGCTTGCACAATAACATCGCCAATAACATCCTCTGCCCTGTTGTTTACTAAACCAAAAATACCATCGTCAATGGCTTGTTTTTTACTGCGTACAATTGCATTAGTTCCAAAATATTCACGCCAACGGTAAATAATATCTTCAGGATTTGCGTCACTGTTAGCATACAACATTACAGAACGAGGTTCACCGCCAACCATCGATACGCCTTTTATCAGCTCATCATGTTTAGCAATATCAATTCGCTTATTGGGATCGGATTTAATCATCCCATGATCTGCAGTAATAACAATTAATGTTCCAGGAGCACAATTTGCTCGCAAAAGACGCAACTGCTCGTCAATTTGCTCAAAAACAGAAACCCACTGCTGAGAATCCCAACCATAATTATGACCGGTTTTATCAGCGTCACGTAAATACATATAAGTTAAACCTGGAGTTTTACTGTTATTAGCAGCCTTAAGAATGCGAGCTCTAGGAGTTCCAGCAGTAATATAATTTGCTCCACGAAAAGCAGCTTTGGTAAGAGGAGTATTTTCAAACTTTGGTAATCCCACGCTATCTGCACGGACTCCATTAGAAACTAAACTTTCAAATATAGTCGGCTCTTGCTGCAAAACTAGCGGATCAGGCGCATCATTAAATTGAATAAGCTGCGCAAGTTTACCAGTTTGAGAATTCTTTTGCGTGTAACCGGTCATGCAAGTAAGACCAGGACATGTGCCTGTTCCAAAAGTAGCCATTGCAGCAACAGTTGTGCTTGGAACGCACGTGCTAATTGGTCGTTGATTTATTGATTCGTTAAGCAAGGATCGTAAATAAGGAGCGTGACCTTTGCGCATAAGAATATTCCAGTATCCTAAACCATCTATTAACACTACAATTGCAGAATTAGATTTAGGGAAACCAAGACTTTCTCGCAAAGCGTGTGGATCGTTATGAATAGCTGTTTTAACAGGAGCATCTATTGCATCACTTAAAGCTGGAAGAACCGAAGATATATGTAACGCTCCACCAAGATTTTTTTCATTAAAATCGTAAGAAAAATTTTCATTAACTGCGGAATTAGAAAAATCACCGTACTTAACATTACCAACAAATTGCAAAAGATCATTTTCAGACGGTATTTCAGCACTCATACTTACTATTGAACCACTTATATTGCATTGAACAAAACGCGAATAACAAATATTTATATAAATAACTAGTCAAATTGCTGAAAAATTCAGCAAAAACATGCTGTTTGTGCATATAAATTGGTAAGATTGATAGCCGTAATGTCATTCAAGGAGTTCTAAATATGCCCTCACGCCATCACTCAACACAGCAAGCTTTCGACCCAAGAAAAGTTAAAGAGCATATTGTTGAAACACCATTAAACGAAGAAATGAGCAAATCCTTCTTGGAATATGCTTATTCAGTTATTTATGCTCGAGCTTTACCGGACGCACGAGACGGAATGAAACCAGTGCAGCGACGCATTGTGTATCAAATGGGCAATATGAATTTGAGTCCTGATCATGCTTATATGAAATCAGCGCGTGTTGTTGGTGAAGTAATGGGTAAACTTCATCCTCACGGTGATTCTGCAATCTATGAGGCAATGGTTCGTCTAGCTCAACCATTTTCCCTACGCTTGCCGCTTGTTGACGGACACGGTAATTTTGGCTCTCTTGACGACGGTCCAGCAGCTTCTCGATACACCGAAGCGCGTTTAGCTCCTGCATCACTAGGTATGAACGCGGATATCAACGAAGACACAGTTGATTTTGTACCAAATTACGACAATAAACTAAAAGAACCTACTGTGCTTCCTGCAGCTATTCCAAATCTTTTAGTAAATGGCGCTTCTGGAATTGCTGTAGGCATGGCAACAAATATGGCAACGCATAATCTAGGCGAAGTAGTTGCTGCAGCAAAATATGTTATGAAACATCCTGATGCAACCCTAGATGATCTTATGAAACTAGTTCCAGGACCTGACTGGCCTAGCGGAGGAATTATCATTGGTCGAAGTGGCATTCGCGAAGCTTACGCAACAGGTCGCGGAGCATTCACTACAAGATCTACAACACATATCGAAAATATTACTGCTCGCAAAAAAGCTATTATTGTTACAGAACTTCCGTTTATGGTTGGCCCAGAGCGCGTTTTGGAAAGAATTTCTCAAGGAGTTAAATCAAGAAAATTAGACGGTATTTCAGGTGCTATTGATTTAACAGATCGACATAACGGAACTCGTATTGTTATTGAGATTAAGACAGGTTTTGATCCTAACGCTGTGCTTGCTCAACTTTTTAAGCACACTCCTTTGCAAGAGAGCTTTACTATTAACAATGTTGCACTTGTTGACGGTAGACCTCACACAATGGGCTTGCGAGAGCTATTAGACGTTTGGATTTCTCACCGCAGAACCGTGGTACGCAGACGCAGCGAATTTAGGCGCAAAAAAGCTCAAGAACGCTTACATTTGGTTGATGGCTTGCTTCTTGCACTTCTTGATATTGATGAAGTAATTCAGGTCATTCGTTCATCTGAAGATGCAGATAGTGCAAAAACTAAGTTAATTAAAGTATTCGATCTTGATGAAATTCAAGCACAGTATATTCTTGACTTACGTCTTCGCAGACTTACTAAAATGAGCCGAATAGAGCTCGAAGCTGAACGCGACGATTTGCTCAAAAAAATTGAAGAGCTAAATCAAATATTAAGTTCTGAAGCTAAACTCGACAACGTCGTAATAGCAGATATGGATTCTGCAGTTAAACAATGGGATACTCCACGCAGAACAATTTTGCTTGACGAAAATGAAGATGGTAGTTTTACTCCAGTAGCCTCCAGCATAAATAAAAACAGTGAGGATATTGCGATTAAAGCCGTTCAATCAGCAAATAAAATTACTTCAACTCAAGCAGATTTGGCTGCAGCAGCTAATGCAGCTCGTAAAACTGGAGAAGCTGACGCATCTTCTGTTGCAATGCAATTAAGTGACGAACCTTGCGCAGTAGCATTAAGCACTTCAGGGTTAATTGCCAGAACAAGCATTGCAGTGTTAGAACATTGGAATTCGCACAACAACAACGTATTTAACACTCCTTGTAAAACAATGTTTGCAACAACAACGCGTTCAACTTGTGCTCTTGTTACTTCATCTGGTCGACTAGTTCTAGCTCATGTTGCAGATTTGCCACAACTTAACTATGAAGAAGGAAAACCTGCGCTGCTCAACCACGGAGTAAAAGCACAAGAACTGCTAACTTCCACGCAAAGCACGGATCCAGTAAGAGGAGAACGCGTAGTTTCAGCAATAGCATTTGATGCCTCACAAAACGCTACTCCACTTGCAATTGGAACACGAAACGGTGTAGTTAAAAGATGGAATTTTGAAGCTCCAACTACCATGGATTCATGGAGCATAATTGACTTAAAAGACGACGACACCCTTATTGCCGCAGCTCCAGCAAAAGACAACGACAGACTCGTGTTCATTAGTAGTGATTCTTCATTACTTGCCTTTGACGCTAAACAAGTTAGACCACAAGGACGCACAGCAGGCGGAATGGCAGGCATTCGTTTAGCAGAAGGTGCTAAAGTTGCAACCTTCGCAGTAGTGCCAGAAAAATCAATAGAGTGGCATTACGAAGAAGGTGAAAATGGTTTATTCTCCGCTTCTGGAACAGTTGTATTCACCGTTGCTGGAGACAGTGAAGCTCTTCCTGGAACCGAAAACGGTTCTGCAAAGATTACTCCATTTGACATGTACCCAACAAAAGGTCGCGCAACTGGTGGCGTGCGCTCGCAAAGATTCCTTAAAGGTCAAGATACGTTGATACACGCATATGTTGGATACTATCCATTGCAAGCAGTTACGGAAGGCGGAAGCAATGTTGAGTTACCTAAACCAGATATGCGTAGGGACGCTTCTGGAACTGAGCTTGTTTCCCCAATTGCACATATTGGGTAGTAATGTTTTTGCTTGCTAGTTTTACATTTTTTAAAGCTAGTTTTTGCGAGCATGCTTGGAATATCTGCGAAGTGATTTTCTAGCTTCTACAAGTGCAAAAATTCCTGCAGTCACAGATGCAAACAAATAATTTATTACCATAGCTACTGAAGAGCCAGTTTTAGGAAGATGCTTAACAACGCGCTTAGCTTCCGGTTGCTCGGGTTGCGAAAGAGCTGGAGCGGACTCAGGTTCTGTCTCAGACTCAGAGGGTGTCAGAATCGGACCTGGAGCGACAGGGGTCGGCGACTCAGGAACTGGAACAGGAGTTGGAGTTGGCTCCGGCTCCGGCGCAGGAGCTGGTGGAGTTGGAGGCGTTGGCTTCTTATTAACAGTTACTGTTGCAACTGCTGTTGCAGTAGCACCGCCATTGTCCGTTACGCTAAACGTGATAGTGTAAACGCCTGGAACATTGTTATTAAAACCACCGTCACTAATACGCCTAACCTTAGTTGTTATAGAATTATCCTCAATATCACTAACAGACACAACAAGACTATTCAAATCGAGTGAATCACCCTCAGTAATAGTCTTATTCTGAACTGTAATAACTGGTAAGTAATTCTTAAAAATGGAGTAAACTTTCAAATTTTTGTTTACACTAGTGCTGGCAAGGAACACTGCACCAGTACCGTCTTGATCTTCATTCCACCCTTCAAAAGTGTACCCAATCTTCGTAGGATCTTTAGGCATCGACTGACTATCAACACTCTTATCGTTTATGCTCTTGCCTTCCTTAACTTGCACAGAAGCATAATGAGAATTAGCGCCATTTACAAAAGTAACTGTGTAAATCGTAGCTTTAGGAACAATGTTGTACGTAAAATGCGATCTACCAATCATCCTAGGCACACGCTGAACAAAGTCATAAAAAATGCACTGACCTTCAAGTGTGCCAGTTTTTACAGCTACATATTTGCCATCAGCATTTTTCTTAAAATATGGTGAGAGGTCAATCGTTACAGGATTTCCATTCTCCTCAAAACCCTCCATAACACTGATTGTATGACCAGCGCTTTCTTGCGTAATTTTGATAGGACTTTTGTATTCCTCTCCCACTTCAATAGTGAAAGGTCCAGGATTTTGATTGTCAAACGGTGAATCATTTTCCCCTGAGCGAAACTTATATTGTCCTAAATTACCTTTTACGACAATATCAGAAATTTTATTACCTTGGAAAGCAACACTACCAACTCCAGCAAGATAATACGGATTAGTATCTGTATCGTGCTCTTTTCCCTTATCATCAAGCACGCCTTCAAACACAACTTTTTCAATTTCATTAGCAACAAAGGCTGCATCGCTTACTGAAACCACATTTTTTGGAATAACAACGGTTCCTTTAATCTTATTCCAACCGAACGCACCGTATTCTATGATTTTAAGAGACTGCGGAAGAGTTACACCCTCAATATAAGTTTCGCCATCAATGTGCTCATGCTTATTCCCAACCTGCTTTGCACTTCCAGTAAAAGCACATTCATGAATAACTTCAATACCTTCAGGAATAACTATGTGATGATTTTTCTTAAGCTTTTCCTTGCCTTTGGCGCTAAGTCCATCCACATATTCATTTACTGTTTGATTCGTTTCAGGATGATAAACATCTTTCCTGCCACCAACAGTTTTACCATCGGCAGAAATGTTAAAGTCGTCCTTCGTCCAAGTTAAAGATGCATCATCTGTAGTACCCGAATCAGTTGATGCTGCTTTAGATTCTGCAGATGCGTGTACGCTTCTATCTTCACGATTATTTGTTTGAAGATTAGTATTGCTTACATCTATAAGAGTTTGTGTAAGTCTAGCATTTTCAGAATTTTCAGCATCAGTTACAGATTCAGAAGCTTTAGAAGATTTAGTAGATTTTGTGGTTTCGGCAGTTTTTGCAGTTTCGCTAGACTTGGAAGGTACAGTATTTCCAGAAGGTTTTGCGGAAGTGCTATCTAAAGCAGACCCCCCCATTGGGCGTATTAGAAGCTGCGTTATAAGAAGTTACGGAAGAAGAACCTTCTGTAGAGGAAGTTTCTGTATTAGAAGCTGTGGTAGAAGAATTATTTGTAGAAGAATTTACAGTCGTATTAACACCAGAAGAAGCTGAAGTTTCGGCAGCATTCGCACTTTGCGCCATGCAGAAAGCACAAGCAGCAGTAGCAATACCCATCATAGTGCTAGTCAACATAAGACCAGTTCTCTTATTCATTTACCCTCTTAAAAAATAGATAACGAGATAATGTAAAAACGTATACACATTGTACGCTTTATAGTCGAAATACAAATGCAAGCATGGTATATCACACAATCGTTTAATTTATTACAAAAGTCATGCATTAACACACATTTTAGAATTATGCATCTCATCAAGCAAATCTTGAACCAAATATCCGTCGCTCATACAATGCATATCCGAAATACCATTACGCATCAAATCGTAAGTAACAGAATGGTAAAACACGTCAAGCGCCTGCTCATAACTCAACCCAGCACGCTCAGCCAGAAGACTTACAACCCTAGCATACTTCTTTTGCAACAAAATAGGATTCGCCTTCAAAATCCATCACTCCCCTAAAAACTTACTATTTACACACTCGCTTTTTATGTATGTAAGACACAAATCAATAGCTTTTTGACTTCTAAAACATATTTGATTATTAGGTTTTTCATATTTTAGTCTGCCTAAAGCTTCAGACTTAGTAATTAAATCATCAAAAAACAATTCAAGTGTGTTATAAACCTTATCGTTTGCTACACCGCCAATTACTACATCAAAACTGCTTGTATCATTTCCAGAACGAGCATTAAGTATGAAATTAAGCCATTCTTCAGAATATGAATCAAACTTAAGAACAGATAATTCATTAAGAACATTATTGTCAAAATTATAAGAAGAAACAAAAGCATCTTTGTCCTTGCGAATAAATTTCTTCGCCCAATTATCAGCCTGACTACGTATTGATGTAACGTAGAATCCTGCGCCAAAATCAACATCTTTACGCGAATGCAATACATCTGGAAATTCAACAGGCATAAAAGAACCGTGATAAACAATCATACTTTTACACCTTTTTCGCGCATGAAGGAAATAATATCGTTTGTAATATACTCTTTGCCTTGAGTGTGCAAAACGTCATAAGATGGAACAATATAAGACATAAGAATATTACTCTTCTTAGTCAAAGCATCATACGTATCGCGAGGGTTTTGATTAAGCTTCTTAGCAACATTTTCAATACAAAATATTGCAAAATCAAGCTTATCTTTGTCAAAGACTTCTTGCTTAATATCATTCATAACCCCTCCTTTTGTAAAAACATTATTAGAAATACATCTACTAGATAATGCGTATGCAACAAGTTCTAACACACCTAGCACACATAACACATCTAACACAAGTCTACATCAAAAAAATATAAGCAATCGCGCATACAAATACTTTCACGCTCAACTTTCGCAAGTTCGAAGCAAGCGCACGTGCATAAAAGTCATTACAGCGAGAAGAATAAGCAAATAAGCCGGAAGAAGCACCATAGAAACATTCTGCGCAATTAGTCCAAAAATCGCAGGCATTACCATAGACCCAATATATGCGCTTGCCATTTGCATGCCAACAATAGCTTGAGACTTATCTGCACCAAAATAATGCGGCGTGGAATGAATAATGCATGGGTAAACTGGAGCGCAGCCTAGTCCAATAATTACAAATCCTGCAATAAGCTCAATATGATTCGGCAAAGGCAGCAACAATACTAGAATGCCCATAAGCATTACGCACTGCCCAATACGAATCATCGTTGCATCGTTAAAACGCATAGTAAGAAATCCGCTTACAAAACGACCAACTGTAATGCCAACATAAAACAAGCTTGCCCAACCTGCCGCAACAATGCGGCTAACTCCTCCATGCAAAACCATGTAACTACTAGCCCACAATCCTGCAGTTTGCTCCAACGCACAATAGCAAAAGAACATAATAAGAATATTCTTAGCTCCTGGAATGCGCAAAACTTCTGCGTAAGATAGCATCCCAGAAGATTGTTTCTTTACCTCAGTAAGATTATGCGTCTCTGCCTTTTTATTATTATTTTTCCACAGCGGCAAACTTATGAATAACACAAGAGTGAGAGCAATTTGTATAACAGCAATATACTGGTAGCCTGCAGGCCAGCGCTGACCGTGAGAAAGTGCGAAACCCATAACATAAGGACCTGCGGAAGCACCAATTCCCCACATGCAGTGAAGCCAGCTCATGTGCCAGCTTTCATAGTGAATTGCAACGTAATTATTAAGAGCCGCATCCACTCCTCCAGCACCTAAACCGTATGGTATAGCTAGAAAAATAAGCACAAGATAATTCGGAGCAAAAGAAAAACCTAGTAACGCTAAAGCTGTTAAAGCAACTGAAATAAGCGTAACCTTCCCAGGGCCAAACTTATGCGTAAACCTATTAGATAGCAGCGCAGAAACAATTGTTCCTGCAGAAATAACCATTGATATTCCACCAGCCCAAGAAATTTGCGCACCAACATCATGACTCATCGTAGGCCACGCAGCTCCAAGAAGAGCATCCGGCAAACCCAAGCTTATAAAAGCAAGATAAATAACAGCAAGAAGAAGGTTAATCATAAAAATTCCCCAACACTAGTACTTCATATTTGTAATGCCAACGCGACTTTATAAAGCAATATAAAGGAATACAAATATACAAGGCGACATAAAGCGACGCGAGCAACATACCGATATCAGGTATCGATTTTGGAACGATCGAAGTCGTCTGCGTTATCAACAATAAACTGCTTGCGCGGAGGAACATCATCGCCCATTAGCAAATCAAATACTTCACTCGCTTGCTGAGCATCTTCCATACGAATCCTTCGAAGCATGCGAGTTCTAGGATCCATGGTTGTGTCTGCAAGCTGATCTGCATCCATCTCGCCCAAGCCCTTGTAACGCTGAATATCGCTGTTAAAATCAATGCCTTTAGCTTGCAAATCATCAAGCTTTCCAGCCAATTCATCGTCGGAATACGTGTAAATATACTCGCCCTTGCGCTTTCCAGCGAGCGCAATCCTGTGAAGAGGTGGCACTGCAGCATAAACATGGCCGTGCTCAATAAGCGGGCGCATATAACGGTAGAACAGCGTCAGCAGCAAAATACGAATATGCGCGCCGTCAACATCTGCATCGGTCATCATAACAATCTTGTTATAACGTGCTTGTGAAATATCGAAACTTGCGCCAGATCCTGCTCCAACAACCTGAATAATTGCAGCGCACTCTTTATTGGAAAGCATTTGCGCAAGACTTGCTTTTTGCACGTTCAAAATCTTACCGCGAATTGGAAGAAGCGCTTGGAAAGCAGAGTTTCGAGCAGCTTTTGCAGTACCAAGTGCAGAATCGCCCTCGACGATGAAAAGTTCTGCAACATCGTCGTTTCCAGGCTGGCAGTCGGAAAGTTTTGGCGGCATTGAAGCGGACTCAAGCGCATTCTTTCTGCGCGTAACTTCCTTAGTTTTACGCGCCTGAATACGCGCATGCATTTCGGAAACTATTTTTTCCAAAACTCTAGCAGACTGCTCTTTAAAACCTCGCTTAGAACCGGTAATCATTTCGCCAAATTGAGCGTCAGTCATTTTGGTAACGATTGGCTTAACTTGTGCGGTTCCAAGAACATCCTTAGTTTGACCTTGGAATTGAGGTTCAGCAATTCGAACAGTTACGACTGCTACCAATCCTGCCATAATGTCGTCACGCTCAATTTTTGTGTTGGCGTCTTTAAGATTTACTTTAAGCTTTCTAGCATTATCTTCCACTGCTTTACGAATCTGCTTAGTTAATCCCTGCATAAATCCGTCAACATGCATGCCTCCGCCAGGAGTTTCAACAACGTTTACGAAACTAATAATCGTTGAATCGTAGCCGTTTACCCAGCGCATTGCAATGTCAACACCGCATTTTCTAGTTACCTGCTGCGCGTGTAAATCTCCTGCAGAATCAACGGCTTGCGTTTCTTCTACATACGTATCTTCGCCAGAAATACGCCAAATATCGGATACTGCTTCACCTTTTGAAAGAAAATCAACGAAATCTTTAACGCCACCATTATGCAAAAACTCAATCACGCGAGGGTGATGCTTATTTTGCATTGAGTTAGCAGACTCAGCATTTGCAATAGATTGTGCTGTTGATTCTTCAGATTCAGAATTTTCAATCGCTATATTTTCAGTCTCATCTTCAGACTTATCTTCATCTTCTAATGTTGTTTCAGATTCTAATTCTTCAAATTCAGCCACAGAGTCATCGCTATTATCAGACTGATTTTCAAGAATATTATTTTCTGCAACATTATCTTCAGGAGAATCAATTTCTTCAATATTTGCAGATTCACCTTCAGGAACATGCTCGTCAATAACAGTAATTTTTAAGCCAGGAACTAGGAAACTTGTTTGACGCACGCGAGCAATAAGCTGCTCATAGCTAAAATGAGCAGTAGAATTGAAGATTTCTGGATCCGCCCAATAGCGTACACGAGTTCCGGTAGTTTTTGGCGAAACAGTGCCAATAATTTCAAGCTCAGTAGGCTTATTTTTGCGCGTGCGCTTAAACGGAGATGCTGGAGATGGATGCTCCGGATCCGCATCACTATAAACACCAGGATGCCCTTGATGGAACGCCATATGATGCGTTTTACCGTCTCTATCAACTTCAACATCCAAACGTAAACTTAAAGCGTTTACAACAGAAGAGCCAACGCCGTGCAAACCGCCTGCAGCATTATAAGAAGCGTTACCAAACTTTGCTCCAGCGTGAAGCTTAGTTAAAACGACTTCAACACCAGTGAGCTTTGTTTTAGGTTCAACGTCTACTGGAATACCACGACCGTTATCTGCGACTTCAATAGAGCCATCATCGTGAAGAGTAACAACAATATGGTCACAAGCACCCGCCAAAGCCTCGTCAACCGCATTGTCAATAATCTCCCAGAGGCAATGCATTAATCCTTGGCTGTCTGTAGTGCCAATATACATTCCTGGACGCTTTCTTACAGCATCCAAGCCTTCTAGCACTGTCAAACTGTCGGCATCATACTGCTCTTTATGAGAGACCACTTCTACCCCTTGCACTTATTAAACGTACAACCGATTATTTTAAGCAATAAGTGTCGTACTATCGCAAAAGCAACAATACGACACTTTGTAATATAACTTCACACAATCACTGATCTAAGAAGTCACGCAAAGTTTGCGATCTAGAAGGATGACGCAGCTTAGACATTGTTTTAGACTCAATTTGACGGATACGTTCACGAGTAACACCATAAACGCGACCAATATCGTCTAAAGTTTTTGGCTGACCATCTTCCAAGCCGTAGCGCATCTTAATAACTCCAGCCTCCCTAGGAGCCAAAGTTTCCAAAACTTGCCTGAACTGTTCTTGAAGGAGCGAGAACGCAACAGCATCAGACGGTGCGATTGCGTCAGTATCTTCAATCAAATCACCGAACTCGGAATCGCCGTCCTCGCCCAGAGGAGTGTGCAAAGAAATTGGCTCACGACCGTATTTTTGTACTTCCTGAACCTTTTCTACTGGCATATCTAGTTCGCGAGCAAGCTCATCCGGCGTAGGTTCACGACCTAAATCTTGAAGCATTTGACGCTGAACCCTAGAAAGCTTATTAATAACCTCAACCATATGCACTGGAACTCGAATAGTACGAGCCTGATCTGCCATAGCACGCGTAATAGCCTGGCGAATCCACCAAGTTGCGTAGGTTGAGAACTTAAAGCCCTTCTTCCAGTCGAACTTTTCAACTGCACGAATCAAACCAAGGTTACCTTCCTGAATTAAATCAAGGAAAAGCATGCCTCGACCGGTATAACGCTTAGCAAGAGAAACAACAAGACGCAAGTTTGCTTCAAGAAGATGATCTTTAGCTTTCTTGCCATCTGCTGCAGCCCACTTAAGCTCACGTTTACGCTTAAACTCCATTTGATCAATTTGAGTATCAAGCAAATGCTGAGCATACAATCCAGCTTCAATACGCTCTGACAAATCAACTTCTTGCTCAGCATTAAGCAAGCTAACTCTACCTATCTGCTTTAGATAATCCTTAACAGGATCCGCAGTAGCACCTGTAGCAATTACACGACGCTTAGGATTACCAGATGGAGTTAGATTATCGTCATCGTCATCATCACGTACAACAAATGCGCCTTTTGCTTGTGGCACTTGCGGAGCATCATGCTTAATTTCGTCGTGATCATCAATTTCATCAAGATCTTCAGACTCTTCATCATCAAGATCATCTGCAACGTCAATATCGCTTAAATCGTCAACATCAGATATATCTTCTGGCTGAATATCGTCCAAATCATCAAGATTCAAATGTTCATCACCAACATCAAGATGTGAATCGTCATCTAAAGGATCGTCAATAGATAATTGATCTTGAGATTCAATGTCTACGCTATCTTCAGTTTCGTCATGTTCAGCATCAGCCGATACTGATTCAGTATCAATCTTGTTGTCTTCAGTTTTCTTTGAGCGAGAACTGCGCGTCTTGCTATCAGCTGACGAAGTTCGAGTACTGGTTTTACGCGCAACGCTAGCCTTGCGAGTTTTTACAGGCTTAGTATCATCTTGCATTTCGTCGCTGTCGACCGTTAATCCAACTTCACTCGTCAAACTGTTCCTCCTGTATTATCCCCTTGTAACGCATATAGGCATAGTTCATGCAAGGGCAAGTTTTACCTTAAGTAGTAAACCATTTAAGCAAGACGATTATTCCACAACTAATTTTTGCGGCGTGGCGAATTATTCAATCCATGCTGGCTCAAGACCATTTTCGAATGCTCCACACACTATTTTTGCCATAGAACAATCAGGATCAATGCGCAATGCACAATCACAATAATATTTTACTTCTCCGAGCCTAAACCACCAGCTGATATAAGCTAACAAAGCGTAAACTTGCACAGATAATTTTGGAATGCTTCTAGTAATAATAGCCATAGATTTTAAAATTTTGCACGCGAAAATAGCTCTCTTTATATCAGGCTTATTATTTGTTTGAGTGAATTTTGCTTCTAAACAATGCCGCAAATTACGAGATACTTCAGGTGTATGAGGGCACCAAGCAAATTCCGACAAAGTTTTTTCGTCATACCATTCTTGATTTTCATCCAGAATAGAAATAAGCATTGCATCACGAACATTAATATTATGCAACATTGCTATTGGCAGATTTACTAAATCATATCCAAACATTTTTTCATCGTAAGCAAACATGTTGTACCATCGCATAAGTGCTCTGCTTGCAATATCTCTAATAGCATATTGCTTGCCATTTTGATCAACATTTTCTATAAAAGCTTCCGAAACTGCCGGAACCCAATATTCTAATCCTTTAATCCATTGCGCACTATCACTACAGTTGTTGTAAATATATTCCTTAGAAAAAGTCATAAAAAAGCTGCACTCTTTGGAAGGATATATAGTCCCATTAATATCTGAAATTTCTCTTCCAGCAAAACTTTCAAAATCTTCTGAACCTGCAAAATCTAAACAACCATTAAAAGAATTAGCACTTTCACCATAAATTTGCATAAGACTTTGCATATCAAAGTCATCAATACAATTATGCGATATCTTCGTTTTCAAATCATCCTCTACAATTTCCATGCATACTCCCCCTCATTTTTTACATGATTCTTTATTTTGATAATCAAACTATGCAATAGCATTTTTGATATATTGAAGTTTCTCAAGATATGAGTCAGCATTCAATAAAAAACTATTTCCGCGGTGAAAAGCTTATTAAACCATAATAATAACTGCGTTTTGTAATGTTCAGCCCTGTGGATAACTTTCATAATATGAGCACATTTATAGGCAACAATTACAGTCTTAACGATATTGAATCTAGAATTACTTTTTTAATTTCTCAGCAATTTAATACGGGATTAGAAAATAATCTTTCATCCACATGTGCGCAAATACTACAGCAAGTAATAAAGCAAGCTATTGTTTCAAGCGAAGGCGGAAAACGTCTTAGAGCTCTTCTTACGATTTCAGCATTTTACGCTGCATCAAAAGAAACCAATATTCAAAAAATCCATGAACAGTCTGTATTTGACATAGCTTGTGCTCTAGAAGTATTTCAAACAGCTGCATTAATTCATGATGATATTATTGACGAATCTTATTTAAGACGTGGAAAGCCTAGTGCGTATTGTGCATTAAGTAAAGTTTGCAATAATAAGCATATTGGCACAGGCTTAGGTTTAATGCTGGGAGATCTACTTGCCACAGAAAGTTTCGATATTGCAAGAAATCGTGCGAAGAATTTTACTTATGGCGAGGAATTGTTAGCAGCATTTGCGTCTATGCAAAGAAATGTTGGTATTGGTCAAGTATTGGATTTGTCAATAGAAATGATGCAACTAGATAATCCAATACAACTTGCGGAATCATCTTTGAATGTTTTTAGATGGAAAACAGCCAGTTACACTACTGTTGCTCCATTAACTCTCGGCTTTCTTGCAGCAAATATGCAACCAACTGAAGCATACAATCTTGCTAATTCTATTGGCAATTCGTTAGGTGTTGCTTTCCAAATTGCTGATGATTTGCTTGATATTGTTTCAGATAGCAAGATTACAGGTAAGCCTATTGGCGGTGATATTAGAGAAGGTAAGCGTGCGGTTCTTCTTGCAGATGCTTTGCAATACGGAAACGATAACGAAAGAGAAATACTATTAAAAGCTTACACGAGTAGTACTCGAAGCGAAGATGATGTAAATAAAATAATACAGATTTACCATACTTCTGGTGCTATTGAAAAATCAAAAAAGCGAATTGAGAATCTGTGGAATGATTCACAACAAGCAATCGAATCAAGTACATTGAGCGACAGTGGAAAAGCTATTTTGCATGAAATTAGCAAACGATTTATACCTGAAGCATGGCGTAATGTACAATAATATCTAGCAAATAACGCTCGAAATTAGCTTTCTTTACTATCTTGCTTGTACACTCGTAAGTAGTAAAAATGGTTTTACGCGTATAAGGATTGTGACAATGGATGAAGCTACGCAGGCGCAGCCAGGTATGCGCATTGAAAATCGCTATCGCATTGTGCGCAAAATAGCTCAGGGTGGCATGGCTACTGTGTATCAAGCAGAAGATGAACGCCTTGATAGACCTGTAGCAATTAAAATCATGCACACTCAACTTGCTCAAGGGGTGCATCGCCAGCAATTTATTGCTAGATTCCGCAGAGAAGCAACTTCTGCTGCAGCAATTGCAAATCCACATATTGTACAAGTTTATGATACAGGCGAATATGACGGGCTCGATTATCTCGTAATGGAATATGTTCATGGCGTTAATTTGCGTTATGAAATGAATATGCAAGGCACATTCAGTGCGCGAGATACGCTGCGTCTACTTGCAGAAACTTTGGATGGTCTCGCTTCTGCACATAATGCTGGAGTTGTACATAGAGATATTAAGCCGGAAAATATTTTAATTAACGATCGAGGTCATGTTCAAATTACTGATTTCGGTTTAGCTAGAGCAATTTCGCAAGCAACACTATCTTCTACAGGATTACTTCTTGGCACAGCAGCTTATCTTGCTCCTGAACTTATTGAGCATAATCTTGCAACTCCTCAAGGTGATTTGTATTCAGCAGGCATGATGGCTTGGGAAATGCTTGCAGGAAGAGTGCCTTTTACTGCAGATAATCCTGTTACGCTTGTTTTCAAGCATGTGCATGAAAACACTCCTTCAATTGCTACAGCTTGCCCTGGAATTAGCGAAAAAGTTGCACAATTCATAGCAAACCTCACTGCTCGCGACATGAACGAACGACCTAAAGATGCAAGTGAAGCATTAGCAAAATTACGTGCACTTTCTACACAATTAAACTCTGAAGATTGGCAATACAAAGCAGAAGAACCACAAGAGTTTTCAGAAGAAACAGACTTTTCTCCTATTAATAATTTGCTTGTTTCCCCTGAAGCAAATTATTCGGACAAATTGAATCCTAATAATGACTCAGATGCTACACGAGCAATAAATACTTCAGGCTCTAATTTTTCTGCTAATTCCAACTCTTTATTGCAAAATGCTACAGACGAAACTGTTGCAATACCTAGAAATAATTCTGTAAGTGAACTCGATTCACACAAAAATAATGATCTACATAATCCTGAAGTCAATAATGTAGCAATAGACAATTCACTAGCAAAGTCCGACAGTGCTTTCGATGCGAATAATCTTCAAAAAACACAAGCTATGCAATGGCATACTACTAATGCAGAAGATGTGTCATACAATTCGCAAGATAATCCTTTAGAAGAATTTGACGATAGCAATATGCCAACAATTGCTATTAGCTCTCGCAATTTTAACAACAAATTAAATGCAACAAAACCATTGGGCCTGTCATATACAGAAAAGGACTTAGGAAACAAGTCTAACCGCTCTTCTAAAAAGCGTGTTTTCATTATTGCAGGTTTAAGTACAGCTGGAGTATTAGCAATTGCTGCTATTGGTGGTTTTTGGTATTTCTTAGGTCCTGGCAGTTATTGGACGCTACCTAAGCCTGACGACCTTCAATGCAACAATTATGCATCTTGCAAAATAACTGATGTCAATTGGCAACGATATGAGCACACGCTTAAAGTTGCTGGAATTCCTTACACAGTTTCAAAAGATTATAGTGACGATGTGCCAGAAGGAAAAGTAGTTTCAACAAATCCTGATGTTGTCGGAAGCCATATTCAAAAGCACAATAATAGCACTCTTAATGTTGTAATTTCGCGTGGAATTCGTAAGGCTACAATCCCGGACGATATTACAGATCCAAAGACTTACAATGGCAAAAATCCTTTGAAAACATTGCGTAAAGCAGGCTTTACTAACATTATTCACGATAAGTCAGGAGATACGTATTCTATAGATATACCAGCTGGCAGCTTAATTGATATTAGCCCTAAACCTGGCACGCGCATGAACCATAACGAAGAAGTAAGTATTTTACTTTCTAAGGGACCTAAGCCTGTACAAATGCCAGATATTGTTGGGAAGGCAAAGAGTGAAGCTGACTTAGCTTTGACTGACGCTAAGCTGGATGTAAAGTACGAAGAAGAAAATAGCGATACTGTAGCAAAGGGTAAGATTATCCGAGCTTCTGTTGAAGCTGGTTCTGACTTACATTGGGGCGATAGCGTTAAAGTTGTTGTTTCAAAAGGTCCAAAAACTGTTACATTGCCAAACGTTTGCGGAAAGAGCAGTGATGAAGCTAGAAGGATTATTGAAAGTCTAGGGCTTAAAGTTCGTATTTCTGCTCCACTTGGTGATTTAATGCACGTAGTGCGCTTCCAATCCCCTGGAGCTGGAAGCGAAGTGCCATTGAAGGATTCTAATGGAAATCCTTCTATTATTACTCTTACAGTAATATAAGCGTGTCTTAAGTATTATGTAAGCGGCGGAAGCTCAATAACTTTCGCCGCTTACATATTTGAACATAAATAAAATTTAAATATATAAAATGTTAATCTAATAGCATGAGAATCAGCATTATATTTTACTTATTTTCGTTACTTTCTTCACGTTTTTGACGCATACGTTCTTTTACGGTTTGAGCATATTCATCAACATATTCTTGACCACTCATTTGCTGAATAGACTTAGTTACTTTATCTGTAATTTCGCGTAAACGCTCGTGAGTGATCTCACTTTCGTCACGAACACGCTCTACTTGAATAGGCTCGCCATAAATCGCCTTAGTCTTGCCTTTTGCTGGAATAACTTGACCATGCACTTGTAATTCTCTAGTTCCAATAATTGCAACAGGTATAATCGGGCAACCTGTTTCAAGAGCAAGACGTGCAGCACCAGTATGACCACGATATAAACGACCGTCTGGGCTTCTTGTGCCTTCAATATGAATGCCAAAAAGCTGACCTTTTTCTAATATTTCACGAGCATGATTCAAAGCGCCAAGAGATTTTGCGCCTCCAGAACGATCTACAGGGAAAACGCCCACAGAAGTAAACCACCACTTCTTAAAACGACCCTTTAAACCTTTGCCTTCAAAATATTCTGCTTTACCCATAAAGTGGATCATACGAGGACAAGTCAATGGCAGAAGCGCGTCATCAATAACAGCAAGATGATTTGCAGCAATAATAGCTCCACCCTTTTTAGGAACATTTTTAACACCTTGCGCTGATGGATGAATCCTCATGCGGGCAATACCCCCAAGTCCCTTCACGAAGAACCAGTACAACATACCATATCCTTTCTTGCAAGTCCAATTTCGAACATTTTAAGCATAGAATCAGGAAGACTTGCTACAGTATAGTTCATGACTTCTTCTAAGAATACCAACGACCCTCGCCGTGATGACGAGTTAACGTCAGAATCATTAAAGAATAATCAAAAACAAAACAATAGAAATTTTGATGATGATTGGTCATCTTTTATTGCAGAGCATTCTGACGATATGAATGATATTGCTAATTCACATAGCGCAAAAAGCTTTGAAAAGCATGCTCAGAAAGAAGAAAAAAAGAAAGAACGCAACAGTATAGCAAGCGATAATAATTCTAAAAATCAAAAAAATGCTATAAAAAATAAATTTAGCTTAAAAAATCTAAGCAGCCATAAATCCTATATTATTCCTACTAGAATGCAAGACCCTCACACGATCATAACTGCTAAAGGTCCTCGTGATAATACACGCACAAGTTGGCTTGATTTAGATAAGACTATGGAAGACTATGGAGATGATTTTGTGCCCCCAAATCCACGATTTTATAACGTATATTTAGTTAATGTAGTTTTGTGGATTCTATTTGTTATAGGTATCTTCGGTGTTATTGTAAGTGCTTTTATTCCTGCTATAGCAAGCATTGTTGGTATTATATGCGGCCTATTAATGCTACTTAGTGGAGCAGGATTACTTATGAATCGCAAAAAACCTGATCCGTATAAAGAAGATTACAGCGATTATGGAGATGGTGCTCGAGTATAGCTAATAATCAATCGAATATAATAAAAAGGCGGCATGATTATAATCACACCGCCTTTTATTTATTTTACTTAGCAGCTTTCAAGTTACTCAGCTTCATTTTCAGATTCGTTTTGACCATGGCAAAGCTTGTACTTACGACCAGAACCACATGGGCACTCTTCATTCTTATTTGTTCCTGGGAATGTACGACCATCAGACCATGGAGTCTTCCATTCTTCATTCTTTGGTCGCATGCTCAACGGAACATCTCCCTCAGCATGACTCAAAGGTGCAGGACCAACAATACCAGCAGCCTGATCTTCAGCATCTACCTCAGACGAAGCTTGTGCAACATCTTCATCAAGCTCATCGTCAGAAGAAATATCTTCAGTAGAAGCAATCTGATTGATATCAATGTGGAATAGAAGCTGAATGCTTTCTTCCTTAATTGCCTCAATCATCGAATTGTACATCTGGTAGCCTTCACGCTGATATTCAACGAGCGGATCACGCTGACCCATACCACGCAGACCAATACCATCCTTCAAATAATCCATCTCATAAAGATGTTCACGCCACTTGCGATCGAGAACAGAAAGAACAACGCGACGTTCAATTTGACGAAGTGGATCAGCGCCGAGACGATCTTCGATGAGAGAGTAAACCTTTACTACACTGTCGACAATCAAATCACGCAAAGCAGAAACAGCTTTTTCGCCCTTAAGATTGATAATCGTTTCACGCACCTGATCCCAATCAAGAAGTACAGGCATTACAGAGTTAAGAGCATCTTTTAAGCCGTCCAAATCCCAATTCTTTGGCTTATCAGAACCGTTCATTGCGCCACGCACATAACTTTCTACGGTGTCACTGATGAACTTCAAGATGTCCTCGTGAATATCTTCACCCTTAAGAACCATCTGACGCTCTGCATAAATCACAGTACGCTGCTTATTCATAACATCGTCATACTTCAAAACGTTCTTACGCATTTCAAAGTTACGAGCTTCAACAGTCTTCTGTGCCGTGCGTACACCGTTAGAAACGTACTTAGACTCAATTGGTTCGCCTTCTGGCAATCCCTTAGCCATAACACGAGCAACAAGCTGAGTGTTGAACAGGCGCATCAAATCATCTTCCAAGCTTAAGTAGAAGCGGGACTCGCCAGGATCACCCTGACGGCCAGAACGACCTCGAAGCTGGTTATCAATACGACGAGATTCGTGACGCTCAGTACCAAGTACATACAAGCCACCAAGATTCTTAACTTCTTCGTGCTCGTCCTTAACTTGCTCTTTAACTTCAGCTAAAACGCCTGGCCAACGCTTCTCATACTCTTCAGGAGTATCGTCTGGAGAATATCCTTCAGCCTTCAACTTAGCATCTGCAAGGAACTCAACATTGCCGCCAAGCATAATATCGGTACCACGACCTGCCATGTTAGTAGCAACAGTTACAGCACCCTTACGACCTGCAACAGCAACAACAGCAGCTTCCTTAGCATTCTGCTTAGCATTCAAAACCTGGTGAGGAATGCGAGCAACGTCAAGAAGCGAAGAAAGAATCTCAGAAGATTCAACAGAAGCTGTACCAAGCAACACAGGCTGACCCTTTGCATGGCGCTCAGCAACATCTCGCACAATAGCAGTAAGCTTTTCTTTCTTTGTGCGGAAGATCAAATCGTCCTTATCTTTACGAATTACTGGACGGTTGGAAGGGATTGGAAGAACACCAAGCTTGTAAGTTCCCATGAACTCTGCAGCTTCAGTCTCAGCAGTACCAGTCATACCAGCAATCTTGTCGTACATGCGGAAGTAGTTTTGCAAAGTAATAGTAGCAAAAGTCTGATTTTCTGCCTTGACTTCCACGTTTTCCTTAGCTTCAATTGCTTGATGCAAGCCCTCGCTATAACGACGACCTGGAAGAACACGACCAGTATGCTCATCGACAATCAAAACTTCGCCGTTTGTAACAACATAGTCACGATCTAGAAGGAAAAGCTCCTTAGCTTTCAAAGCGTTATTCAAATAACCAATAAGAGCTGTATTGCTTGGCTCATAAAGGTTATCGATGCCCAAGTAATCCTCAATTTTTGCGATGCCAGGATCAAGAATACCTGCGGTTTTCTTCTTTTCATCAATCTCGTAATCAACATCGCGAGTAAGCTTCAAAACAAGCTTTGCAAATTCACGATACCAATGAGTTACATCACCTTCAGCAGGACCTGAAATAATAAGTGGCGTACGAGCCTCATCGATAAGAATGGAATCGACCTCATCGACAATTGCATAGTGATGACCGCGCTGCACAAGCTCGCTCTTTTCCCACGCCATGTTATCACGCAAGTAATCGAAGCCAAACTCATTATTTGTACCGTAAGTAATATCAGCATTGTATTGCTTACGACGCTCTGGCGGCTGCTGGTCTGTAATAATGCATCCAACACTCATGCCAAGGAATCTATAAATACGACCCATAAGCTCGCTCTGGTAGCTAGCAAGGTAATCGTTGACTGTGACAACGTGCACACCTTTGCCTTCCAAAGCATTCAGATAGCTTGGCAAAGTAGCAACCAATGTTTTACCTTCACCAGTTTTCATTTCTGCAATATTGCCCCAATGCAATGCAGCGCCACCCATAAGCTGCACATCGAAATGACGCTGGCCAAGCGTACGCTTTGAAACCTCTCGCACAGTAGCGAAGGCTTCAGGCATCAAATCATCAAGCTTTGCACCATTGTCTAAACGCTGCTTGAATTTAGCAGTTTGACCCTTCAATTCTTCATCGGAAAGCGCGGAAATTTCATCTTCCAACGCATTCACAGCCTTTGCTACATTCTCAAGGCGCTTCAATTGACGGCCTTCACCCATACGCAAGGCTTTATCGACGATATCTACCACGTTTTGCTCCCTTAGGTCATGTCTATGACGACGGCCTAGCCAACATAGACGTAAACTGTGCCCATATTACGCGACGGCTACGATTTTTATAAGTTAGCGAGTCTGATTACTACATAAAAATGCCCGCCCAACATTGTGCTAGACGGGCATACGCACTTATTCGCGCATTTTAGACGTGTTTTTTAACCATTACTTTTGCTTAGCAACATTTTCAGGTGTATCAATTTCAAACACGCCATAGCTCCAACCATGTCTGCGATATACTACAGATGGTCTCATAGTTTCTTTGTTTACAAACAGGAAGAAATCATGTCCAATAAGCTCCATCTCATACAAAGCCTCATCTATGCTCATAGGCTCTGCAATATGTAGCTTACGACGAATCACAATAGGAGTGTCGCCAACACTTACTTCCACAGATTCACCAGGACCTAAATCGGAAGCAACAGCGGCATCTGCGCTATTAACCTCATTTTCTTCTGGCTCTTCAACAGTAGTCTCAATTTCAGGCTCTACAGCACCCATATCTACAGGAGTCATTTCCGTATATCCACGGCGATGATCCTTACGACGATCGCGAGTACGACGCAAACGAAGCGTCAACTTATCAAGCGCCATATCTAATGCACTAAATTGATCAGTGCTAGAAGCTTCTGCGCGAATCACAGTGCTTCCTGCAACAACAGTAATTTCAACTCGCTTTGCTGTGTCAGCCTGCCTTGGATTGCCTTCATGAGTCAACACGATTTGCACGCGCTGCGCATCAGGTGCAATGGCGGTCACACGATTCATCTTACTTTCTACAACGTCACGGAACCTTTGATTAATCTGCGTATGACGACCAGTAATGACGATTTCCATGCGAAACCTCCCCATATAGACTCGAACCTTAAGTTCGATTTGTACAACCCGACTGCCACGATGCCGTCGGTTCTTCTATTATATCTGCTAAATCCATACAAACCTAGCAATTTATTAAATTAAAATAAAAAAATTAACGTTTATTACGGAATTTCTTATAAAATAACGAATTTTTTACGATATTAATATCATCTGCTATAATTGGGAAGGTTGAGGTTTCACGATGGCCGCGGTCACAATGTTCATTCGGAGTGGCTGAGGAACTTCCGGGCTCCACAGAGCACAATGGCGGATAACGTCCGCCCAGGGCGACCTGAGAGATAGCGCAACAGAGAATAGACCGCCTGAACGTTTCGTTCGGGTAAGGGTGAAACGGCGGTGTAAGAGACCACCGGACTTCTGGTAACAGTAAGCCGCATGGCAAGCCTCATTGGGAGCAAGGTCAAGCAGAAGACGCTTTAGAGCTGCTCGCTCAAGTCTTCGGGTAGACTGCTAGAGTTTGGCGGTAACGTCAAATCGAGATGGATGGCCATCCGCATGCACTTGTGTATGCGACAAAACCCGGGGTATGTGAAACCTCATCAACTCAACCAATAGCATATTTTCAACTTATATCGCTGATTCTTGGAGCGAAAGAAAAATCAGAAAATACTGCTAAGCATTTATTAAACGACGAGTCTAAATCAATTTTTACGTTTGAATTATCAACTACCCCACATGTTTGCATACCAGCTTGCTGAGCTGAACATAAAGCTGTAGCAGAATCTTCAAAAACTACACATTTAGCTGGATCTACTTTAAGTTGATTAGCAATATCGATATAAGTTTTAGGACTATGCTTACCTTTTTCAGATAAATCTTCTCCAAAATGAATAAAATCAAAACAATCAAAAATGCCAACTCTTTTTAAAGCTGGAATACACAAGCGTTTAGAAAGAGTTGTAACAAGAAAAAGCTTTATACCATTAGAACGCAAATAATGCACATATTCATACGCGCCTTTTCTTAGCGGAAGATGATTAGCATAAGCGTCAAAAGCCATATCTGACCACTCCTTCATCAAAGCTTCAGGAGCATCAGTAAATCCGTAATTTTTAATAACATATTCTGCAATTTGTCTAGGATTCATTGTTGCAGTTGTACTAGCAAAGATTGAGGGAACGCTCATACCACGTTTCGCAAAACTTACTCGATCAATATCATCCCAAACGCTTAAAGAATCAAGTAATGTGCCGTCAAAATCAAAAATCGCTGCAACAATAGACGAATTATTTTGTAAATCCATCAATGATCTTCCTACTTGCATTCAATAGCTCACGAGCATGTCCTAATGAAGTTTTTGATTCACTTCCATCAAGCATCCTAGCAATCTCTTGTTCACGCATCAAATCATTAAGCTCAATAACAGAAGTATCCGCAACTATAGCAGAAGAACTATTCTCGCTATTCTCAACAAGATTTTTTTGTACTGCAAATTGTGCATCTGCAAAAGAAGCAACCTGAGCTAAATGAGTAACAACAATAACTTGAGCATGTTGAGAAAGTTGAGCCAAACGTTTACCGAGTTCTACTGCCGCAACACCACCAACACCAGAATCTACTTCGTCGAAAACAAATGTAATATTTTCTTCGTCGCAATCTGTCAACTTCGCAACAACAAGCTCAATTGCAAGCATAAGCCTACTTAATTCACCACCAGAAGCACTTTTACTCATCGGCAAATCTGAAGAAGCAGGAAATGGTCGGAACAAAAACTCTACATCATCACATCCGTTAGAATCAAGCGGAATAGAACCAGATAAATCTTCGCAACGCCTATTTACACTGATAATTAATTGAGCACCTGGCATAGCCAAAGAATGTAATTCTTCACTAACTAAAGTGCCAAAATCATGAGCTGCATTTAAACGAGTTTTATATAATTCTTCAGCAAGTTTAAGAGCATCATCATATCGTTGAGCACACTTAGCACGCGCTTTGGCAATAGCTTCAGGAGAATCATCTAAATCTTCAAGTTCAAACTGAGCTTTTTCGGACCAATCAAGTACGTCATCTAATGTTGGACCCCACCTACGAGTTAAATCAGTAAGATCATGAATACGAGAATTTAAATCATCTAAATCTTTTTCACTTACATCGATATCCAACTGTTGAGCAAGCTGCATTACAATATCGTCAAGTTGAGCATGAATATCGTCAAGTTGATTTGCAATAGAATTGAAAGAATCATCTACACGAATATTTCGTAATGCTTGAGAAGCTTTATCTACAAGAAAACAAGCATCTTCAGATGATTCTGAAGCACCATAATCTATTTGACTGGAATCAAGGGATGCGAGCGCAATGCTCACTGCTTTAACAATTTGAGCAGAATTCTCAATTCTTTCTCTTTTTGCACGCAATTCCTTATCTTCATTAGGCAGCGGATTCACATCTCGTATTCTCGCTAACGATTCTCTAAGGTAATCTGCACGTTGCCGCGAAGAAGACGCTTGATTTTCTAGTCGATTACATGTTTCTTTAGCATCTTTCCACGCTTGATACGCACATGCGTATTGCTTAAGTAATTCACTATTTTTAGATACAGTATCAAGCAATTCGCGTTGTTTTGAATTTGTTGCTATGCGTAATTGGTCACTTTGTCCATGAATCACTATCAATCGAGAGCATACTTGTTCAAGAACTGTTTTTGGTACTGCGAAACCAGAAATTGTTGCTCTTGAACGACCTTCTTGCGGCACTGTTCTAGAAACATACATATCTGATTTATTTTCGTCATTTTCTGAAGGCTCTAATTCAATACCGGATTTTCCAACAGCATCTACTAATTCACTTGTTTTAGGGATACTAAATATGCCTTGAACCCATGCTTCTTTAGCATTTGGAGAAATCCTTGCAACTTCTGCTTTGGATCCAGAAATAAGCTTGATAGCACTTAAAAGCATTGACTTTCCAGCGCCTGTTTCGCCCGTAATAGCTGTCATGTGAGACGAAGGAGTAATAAGCGCATGTGAAATTGGCCCAAGATTACGTATTTCTAACTCTTCAAGCACGCTGTACCTCGTTTTATAAATGCTATATTTAATATTATTTTCTACTTAAATAATTCAGTTTAAAGAATTATTATTGTGCTCACGCCATCCAACTATTGGCAAATCAAATTTTGTAACTAAACGCTTCGTAAAAGGAGCACCAGAAAGTCTAGCTAATAATAGGTCATCTTTTGATTGACGAACTTGAATCCTTGATCCTTGAGGAAGAGCGCGCTGTCTTCTACCGTCGCAACAAATCCAACCTCCAGAAGACGATTCATTAAGAATATCAATAGTAAAAGTAGAACCGGCACCAATAATTAGAGGACGCGCAAAAAGAGCATGAGCAGCTAATGGCACTAGTTGTAACGCTTCTACATTTGGCCACATGATTGATCCACCTGCTGAAAATGCGTAAGCTGTGGAACCAGTCGGAGTTGAAACTATTACACCATCGCAACCAAAAGATGACATTTCAACATCGTCTACTCGTATTGAAAGTTCTACCATTCGACCTCTGTCTTCGCGATCAAGAGTTATATCGTTCAACGCCCAATCACTTAAAGGCTTACTTTCGCCAGGAAGCCACACATCTACATGAGCTTCCATTCTCCTGTCAATAGTGTAATCCTTGTTTGCAATCCTACGAATAGCATCATTAATTTGAAAACTTTCAAATTCTGCCAAAAAACCAACATGACCAAGATTTATGCCGATAATTGGAACAGTAGTACAATGCACTAACTCAGCAGCCTGAAGCATGGTGCCATCTCCCCCAAGCACCACAACTATTTCCGTATTTTCATCAACTATACGAGTAGTTTTTTTAGCAAAATCAGACACAGAAGCACTGTTGAATATGTCAACAACGAATCCAGCTTTAATAAGTTGAGTCTTGACTTGATTTACCACATCACTGTGAACATCGATTCTAGCGTGAGTAACTACAAGAGCACGACGAGCCGACGAAGCGGAATTAGTATCGAAATGTTCCTGCATATGCAGCCCCTTCGTACTGTTTAAACACAACTACTACTATTATAATTGTTAGGATACATATTGAAAAATGCTAAACATTCAATGATTAATTTATTTCTCGTAACGTGCATAAAGAAGATACTCCGTATTGCCATGCGTTCCTTCAATAGGAGATTCGCAAGAGGAGATAACCTTTAGACCGTTTTGATTTGCACAACTTTTTATTGTTTCTAAAGCTTTAATTCTTAAAGTCTCGTCAGTTACTATTCCACCTTTTCCAAGGTTTCCTTTTCCTACTTCAAATTGCGGCTTAACTAAAAGCACAATATCTGCATGCAATTGAGCTATTCTAGAAATTACTGGAATAACAAGCGTTAGAGAAATAAAAGAAACATCCGAAACTATAAGATTTGGTTTATATGGCAAGTTCTCTTCGTACACATCTCGAATATTTACGCCACTCATTTCAATTACATGTGAATTGTTAGCTATTTTTGGATGCAATTGACCATGACCAACATCTAAAGCTATTACAGAATGAACACCTCTTTGCAAAAGAACGTCGCAAAAACCGCCCGTTGATGCACCTATATCTAGAGCTTTAGTTGATTTGGAAGTAGTTAAACCATTTTTAGAAAACGCTTCGAAAGCACCTTCTAACTTAAGTGCTCCACGAGAAACGTATCTAATACAAAATTGCGTATTTTTTGATTCGTCGATTGTTATTGTATGTGAATTGTTTACTAAAAATGAGGATTTCGTAATATTTCGATTGTCAACACTCACTACGCCAGCATGAATTAAACGCTGAGCAGTTGTCCTACTTTCTGCTAAACCACGACTAACCAAAGCGCAATCTAAGCGTTGTGAAATATTGCTATTTGAAAGTTTACTTAAATCCTCATTCACAGTCATAAGGAAAACTCCGGAAGAGTATAATTTTCCATATTTTCACCGCAATCTTGCAAGCTCCATGCCAGCGCACAAGCAGCTCTTAAAGCATTGCAATCGTTAGTGTTGTTAACTTCAATAATATTATTATTCACAACTCTTGCTATAGCATCTTCACAAGTAAAAGTACTACCGTTAACGCGTTCAGGAGCGTTATGAGATTCGTTTAATCCTCGCAAGTCTTTAGAAACAAAACTTGGACGCAAATGTTTTGGCGCAAGCATAAGCATGCGAGGATCTGTAACTCCAGTAAGAACAAGTAATGAAGCATAGCCTCCTCTTGTTCCAGCCTCAATATCAGTATCTAAACGATCTCCAACTGCTAATGAATGCTCAATACTAATTACAGGATTCCCATACTCGTCTTTTTCAGTGTATTCTTCACATTCAGAATCATCATGCTTAGCATTAGCAGCAACCAAAAACCTTGCTTCATCATACATTGCAGATTCTGGTTTTCCAGCAGACGAAATAGGCTCTACACCCGTAGCATTAATAACAGCTTGAATCATGGAACCGCATCCAGGAGCAATACCATGCTCTCTTGGAATAGTTAAGTCGCGGTTAGTAACGAAATATTTTGCACCATGCTCAACAGCGAAAGAAACTTCCGCCATTTCTTGCCAAGTCATTTGAGGATACCAGCCTTGAATAACAGCTTTAGGATTATCTTCGCACGAATCTACGAGTTGTAATCCTACGCGTTGCACTTCTTGACGCAAATGTTCAGTGCCGAGAACAAGAACTTGAGATCCTTTCTCAACATTGCGAGCTACCATCCTTGCTGCAACAACAGAAGACGTTATAATCTGCCATGGTTCTACTTTTAAGCCAAAACTTTCCAGTTGTTTTGCAACAACAGATTGGAAACGCGAAGAATTATTAGTTGTATATTCAATTGCCATTCCATTTTTTTGCGCAAACAAAATGGAATCAGACGCATATTCAACAGCATTTCCACCACGATATACAACACCATCTAAATCAAGCAGTGCTAAACGAAATGCATCGCTTAACGGACGATTACATGAAGAAAAATTCTTTTTCGTTTCAACTTGCATACTATACCTCATTTAAGTTTGCTAAACACTGCACTTAATTTAGATTCAAATTTTTCAAATATATTTTATAAATATCAACTCTCAAAGCAGCAAGTGCCCGGCTTACTTAAAAGCAGCCGGGCGCAAATATTCAAATGTTACGAACTACTCTTCGTCAGCGTGAACAGCACTCATCTCGATTGTATCCGTATTATCCGCATTCTCAGAGTTACTTGTCTCTTCTGAGTCTTCTGAGTCTTCTAAATCTTCAGAATCTTCAGTTGCTTCAGATTCTTCATCAGCATATTCATCAGATTCTTCATCAGGAGCAAATTGAGCATCATCTTCACTCATGCCAATTTCATCCATCATGTCATCATTCAAATGCTCTAAATCATAGTCGATAACAATATCATCAGGATTTATATCTTCGTCATCAACATCAGCATACTGTTGCTCAAGCTTATCAAGCAAAGACTCTAATTCAATTGCTTCGTCACTACGACCAGCTTCTTCCAAGAAGTATTGTTCTGCTTGAACTGCACGCATACGATACTCCCCAGGAAGACCCTTTGAACGACCCATTGCATGAACCAATTCAATAGCCTTATCAGCATGACCAGTATCAGCCAAAACGCCTGCATAAACGAGGAACATTTCGGCTTTTACTTCTCCCCTTAAGGTTTTTGCTTCATCTGACATGCAAATTTCTAAAGCCTTATCTAGATTGCCCATACCGCGCTCGCAATCGGCAATAAATGGCAAATAATCAAGGTAACCATTCATTCGCATTGCAGTGCGGAATTCCTTAGAAGCAAGCTTGTAATCGCCCTGACGATAGGCCACAAAAGCTAAAGTTTCGCGAGCAAAATCAATACGAGAAGCTTGCTTAGCAGCCCACTTTGCATGTTCTAATGCAAGTTCAGGATTTTCTTCTTGCAAAGTATAAGCTGCAAGAATATGAAGACCAATATTTTCAGCGTGTTCCTTTGAAAGACCGCGCAAACGCTCGCGATCTTCTTTAGAAAGCATTGCCCATTCCAAACCTTTTGGCATCTTAGGTTCACCAGGGCGACGTGCTGTATAAGGATTTTGAGATGGATAAGAAACAGTTCCGTCAGAATTGCGGCGTGGACCATCTTCAAAGCGGAAGTTACTACGCGAATTTGCGTGACGATCATCTCTGCGATCGTCACGACGATCAAAACGACGCTCATTATCTCTGCGCTCATCGCGACGATCGTCTCTGCGGTCATCACGGAAGCCACCCTTAGAGCCTTTATGGAAATCTTTATGGAAATCGCCATTGCGATGGTTCTCACGACGACTATCCCTGCGATCGTCACGACGATCAAAACGATGTTCACCATCAAACTTCTTGTAGCGTGGGTTGCCACCTTCTTCACCAGAATGTTCAAAATCTCTAGAGCGACGGTCATCTTTACGATCATCTATACGATCAAAATGACGGTTACGATCAAAGCGACGATCATTATCGCGATTCTCTGAGCGGAATCCGTCCTTCTTAAAACCATTCTTCTTAAAACCACCGCGACGGTCATCTTTACGATCGTCATGACGGTTAAAACGACGATCACCATCACGCTTTACGCCAGAGTGGAAGCTCTCTTCACGGTCATCATCATTACGGCGGAAACCACCCTTCTTAAAACCGCCTTTATGGAAACCATCCTTATGGAAACCACCGCGACGCTCGCTACTTTTACCACCATTGCGATGACCAAATCCACCACGTTCACCAAAAGATTTCTTACCACTCCGCGAGTGTTCGCGTTCTTCGCCCATTCTGGCATACCTCTCATCTATGTGCAATTTTATTACAAAATCACATTTTAATTATATTCATAAAACAACTAAACATCTGCTGAAGCAAGCTATAGCATACATCAAGCAGCAAGCTTACAACAGATGTATTTTTTAATACATCACAAACATTTATTAAGCGCGCTCTACGGCACCGATAGCTTTCTTGCCACGGCGAAGCAAAACGAAACGACCGTGCAAGAAAGAGCCCTCACTTAACACATCGTCGACACCACTTACACGTTCATTATTCAGATACAAACCGCCTGCTTCAATAGCACGACGAGCTTCGGAAACAGTACGTAACAGACCAGCGGCAACTGCAGCCTCAACAACACGATCTGCAACTTTAGCCTTAGCGAAATCTAAACTACCGTCTTCAGCCTTAACCTTAACACCATCTAAAGCAGCTTCAAGAGTCTGCTCATCAATATTACAAAGATCGCCACGTCCAAACAAAGCGGAAGAAGCTTCAATAGCCTGGCTCGTTAAATCTTCACCGTGAACGAAACTTGTAACTTCCCACGCAAGCACGCGCTGAGCTTCACGACTTCCAGGATCATCCTGAATTTGCTGAGCTAAACGCTCAATTTCATCTTTTGGCAAGAAAGTGAACACCTTAAGCAACTTAACAACTTCATCATCAGGCTGATTGAACCAGAACTGGTAGAAGCGATAAGGGCTAAGCATAGAAGGATCAAGCCACATGGCGTTACCTTCTGACTTACCAAACTTACGACCTTGATTATCTGTAATAATCGGGCTAGTAAACACGTTTACGGATGTGCCACGAACCTTACGAATCAAATCCATGCCGGAAGTGAGATTACCCCACTGATCCGAACCGCCAAGTTGCAAAGTTACGTTGTAATTATCAAACAAGTACAAGAAGTCGTTGCCTTGCAAAACTTGATAACTAAACTCAGCAAAAGAAATACCTTCATCGGAATTTAAGCGACGAGCCACAATATCCTTAGAAAGCATTGTTCCAACTCGGAAGTTCTTACCAACATCGCGCAAAAAGTCGATAGCAGACATCTTAGAAACCCAGTCGTAATTGCTGACAAAACGAACAGGATTTTCACCATCAAGAGGCAAGATTCGACCAATCTGCTTACGCAAGCGTTCAGCCCAGCCAGCCACAATATCCTTAGAATTAAGAGTGCGTTCTCCGCTTTGACGAGGGTCACCAATCAAACCAGTAGCACCACCAACTAAAGCAATAGGATGATGACCTGCAGCCTGCAAGTGACGCATATTAATAAGCTGCACAAGATTACCAATATGCAATGAAGCAGCAGTAGGATCGTAACCGCAATAATACGTTAATGGTTCTCCGTCAAGCGCTTGAGCAAGCTGCTGCTCATCAGTAGATTGTGAAATTAATCCACGCCACTTAAGCTCTTCAAACAAAGAAGCAAAACCTGCTTCCTTGTAGTTCCTGACCTGAGCCATTCGTATCTCCTTAATACAGAATACCGATAAATATCGGGCGCTTTGCGCGTCCACAAGCCTTTCAATTTTTGCAGCACATGGCGACACGCATAATAAAAAAGTGCCAAATATTATAAAGTACAATATTTGGCACTATAACGTGACAGCTAATAATCTAATTTTAAAATTATTTTATAGGCGAGATATAAGCAGAACCATCGCTTTTTGAATTTGCAAATTTATAATAATTATCCATTGCATTTTCAGCCTCTACAATTTGCTCTTTAACTCGCGCGAAGGCTGTACCGCCACGACCGCATCTGGCAGACACAGATCCAGCACTAGTCAATATTGTTCTGATATTCGCAATTTCTGCGCTATCAACAAAACCGCTTAGAATATTTGAAAAATCATCATCGCTTAAATCAGCAAGATCTCCCCCAATTCCCTCAGCTCGCTTTACACACAAACCAGACAAAGTATGAGCGTTACGGAATGGAACGCCCTTTTTTACAAGCCATTCTGCAATATCTGTAGCAAGAGCGAAACCAGTAGAAGACTGTTCATAAAGTCTATTTAGATCAAATTTCATAGTTTCTACCATTCCAGCAAAAGCTGGAAGAAGCACTTCTAAAGTGTTAATTTGATCAAAAACAGCTTCTTTATCTTCTTGCAAATCGCGAGCATAAGCAGTAGGAAGACCTTTAAGAGTTGCCATTAAACCAGTTAAATCGCCTATTAATCTACCAGCTTTACCGCGAGCAAGTTCAGCAATATCTGGATTCTTTTTTTGAGGCATAATCGATGAGCCAGTTGAATAAGCATCATCTAAACGAACAAATGCAAATTCTTGAGTATTCCAAATAATAATTTCTTCACTTAATCGTGATATATCAACGCCAATCATTGCTGCGATGAATGAAAATTCTGCGACTAAGTCTCTACTTGCAGTTGCGTCTATAGAATTAGCGCAAACTTTAGAAAAACCAAGCTCTTTAGCTACTTCTTCTGGATTAAGACCAAGAGTATTGCCTGCCAAAGCTCCTGCTCCATAAGGGCTTTCATCTGCACGCAAATCCCAATCTATGAAGCGATTTACATCTCGTAAAAGCGGCCAAACATGTGCCATTAACTGATGCGCAAGCAAAATTGGTTGAGCATGTTGCATGTGAGTGCGACCCGGCATCACCGCGTCTTTTGCATTTTTTGATTGATTCAGCAACGCTTGGCAAACTGACAACAATAATGATGCAATAACGCGCGCATGCCTACGCAAAAACATACGTATTAAAGCTGCAATTTGATCATTCCTAGATCGACCTGCACGAAGCTTTCCACCAAGCTCATTTCCAGCAATTTCAAGTAAACCGCGCTCTAATGCTGTAGCTTCATCTTCATCTTCCTCAATGGGTGCAAAAGTTTCATCATCTACACGCTTTTGCAATTCATCTAATGCACAAGATAAATCAGCATACTCTTTTTCGTTAAGAAGACCTGCACGATGCAACGCATGCGCATGAGCTCTAGAACCAGCAATATCATCATCCGCTAATCGCCAATCAAATTGTGTGGACTTGCTTAGTTTCGCCAGCTCTGCTGAAGGACCTGAACTAAATCGTCCACCCCACAATGCAATAGGGTGATTAGTATTATTACTTTCATTATTTTCTAGTTCTGCGGCTGCTGCTTTTGTTGCATCGTGCATAGTTTATTACCTTTATATCTTTTTTATATATATCGTATTAGTTGTTGTCTGCAACGCGCATATCTCTTGCTGCTGCAACCTTGCTAGACAATCCGTAGATTTCAATGAATCCATTGGAAGCACGCTGATCAAATGTATCTGAAGAATCATACGTTGCTAAATTAAAGTCATACAATGATTCCTCAGAACGACGTCCAGTAACTACAGCTTTGCCAGCATACATAGTCATTCGAATCTCTCCAGAAACATGCTCTTGAGTTTCATTAATAAATGCGTTAAGAGAACGCACAACTGGAGAGAACCACTGACCATCATAGACAAATTCAGCCCACTTTTTATCAAGAGCACGCTTTAACCTATGCTGCTCACGCTCCAGGCAGCAATTTTCAAGCTCTTGGTGTGCAACAATTAAAGCTTGAGCACCTGGAACTTCGTACAATTCACGAGATTTAATTCCTACAAGACGATCTTCAATAATATCGATTCGTCCAATTCCTTGCGCTCCAGCTCTTGCATTCATTTCTTCAATTGCTTGCAAAGGCGTTACGCTATGACCGTCAATTGCGACTGGAATACCTTTTTCAAAAGTAATTGTAACTTCATCCGGTTCTTGAGATTCAAGAGGATTTTGCGTATAAGAATAGCACTCTTCAGTCGGAGCATTCCATGGATCTTCTAGGAAACCGGTTTCAATTGCACGACCCCACACGTTTTGGTCAATCGAATATGGGCTTTTCTTGCTTTGTTCAATTGGAAGCTTGTGCTCGTTAGCGAATTCTATTTCAACATCACGAGTAAGTGACAAGTCTCGAATTGGGCTAATAGCTTTTAATTCTGGATCCAAAGATTGGATTGCAACTTCAAAACGAACCTGATCGTTTCCTTTGCCGGTGCAACCATGCGCAATTGTGTCTGCATCAAATTGATGAGCTGCATTCACTAAGTGGCGAGTAATCAAAGGCCTAGAAAGAGCAGAAACCAATGGATACACGTCTTCATACATTGCGTTAGCTTTTAATGCAAGCATGCAATAGTTATCTGCGAATTCTTCGCGAGCATCGACAACATATGCTTCAACTGCACCACAAGCCAAAGCACGATTCTTAATTACTTCAAGCGCTTCACCGCCTTGACCAACGTTTAGCGACACAGCTACAACGTCTTGACCTGTTTGCTCTTTAAGGTATGGAATTGCTACCGAAGTATCGAGACCACCTGAATACGCCAAGACAATACGTTTTTTATTAGTCATTGTGACCTCCCAGGTCATGTATTGAATAAATAAACAATAAAGAGCATATTATACATCTAAAATAAAATCAACAGATGCGCCAAAAAATTATTATATTTTTACCATCTTCGAAGAGTTATTATAAAATATAAAAAATATATCAATTATAGTTATACATATAAAAACGCGCGCAGCTCAACAATGCACTGCACGCGTATAAATCTTTTCGTTACTGCAAAATTATTTTTTTAATACAATATTTAATTAAATAGCCACAATATTTTTTAATAAATTGTTTAACGAGAAGCTACTGAAAGCATCCAATTTGCTCGATTTTCAGCTTCTTCATTTGAAACGCAAACCATAATAACTGTATCATCTCCAGCAACTGATCCTAAAATACCTTTCAAAGGCTGACGATCTATAACACTTGCAACGTACTGTGCTGCACCAGATGGAGTATGAATAACAACAATATTATTTGCATGCCCAACTTCAGTGACAAGACCCGCTAAAGTGCGAGCAACTTGCTGATCAATTCGCACAGTATCCATAGCATGACGATTGCCAGTACCATCGCCAAGCACATACGCAATCCTGCCATCCGTTAATCGAATTTTAACAGCATTTAACTCATCTAAATCTCGGCTCAAAGTAGCTTGAGTAACATTAAAACCATGACGCGCCAACACTTTAGCGAGTTGAGATTGAGAAGTAATCACTTCTGCCAGTAACGCTTGTTCAATAGCGTTTAAACGCGCTGCTTTTGTTGCAGGACGTTGCTGTTTTATTGACACTTCGTTATTTGATTCTGCATCCGTTTCTGGATTCATCATAGTTTTATCAAAACCTTTCATAAACATATTTTCAATTAAATATATACGAATATGTGTATACATATCTACATGCATAAAAAATTATTTGTGTGTTCTTCGTCACACATATCTATTATGCATGAAAATGCTATATTTTATTTAAAAAATAGATGTTACTTTACATAAAAAGAAAAAGAGTTAATAATACAATAAATGCGATTATGCATACTATTATTAGAACGTATGCACAATCGCATTAACTAAAATATATTATGTTTTACACTCGCAAAGTTGCGTGCAAGACTTCAGCAGCATCCGTAATCTTCTTACGAACTTCTTCCATCTCTTCGCCAGAAAGTGTTCTATCATTTGCTCGGAACGTTACGGAATAAGCAAGAGAACGCAAGCCTTCTCCAAGCTGCTCACCCTCATACACATCGAACAACTCAACAGATTCAAGCAAATCTCCAGCAGACTTTTCAATAGCAGACTGCAATTCATTCGCTTTCAACTCAATTGGTGCAGTGAAAGCGAAATCTTGCTTTACAGGAGGGAAAGTCGAAATTGGTTTAGCTTGAACAGGCTTCATAAGCATATTCTTAAACAATTCAGTTAAATCAAGCTCGAATGCTGCAGAATGCTTAGGTAAATCTAATGCTTCACAAACATGTGGATGCAATTCGCCAACAACACCGAGATTGACGCTTGAACCATCTTCAGCAAGAACACAAACTTGAGCACTACGACCAGGATGCCAAGAAGATGGAGCATCTTGAGCTTTAAACTGTTCGAGAATGAACTTAACACCAATTCTCTTACCAACTCGCTGGAGTGCTTCAACAGCATCGCTCCAATCAACATCTCTATGAGTACCAAGCCAACCAGTTTCTTCAGCATGACCAGTTAGCAAAGCAGCAACATGCAAAGGTTGTTCCGGTAATCCAGCATCCAACGCAGCAAGCTCAGCATTAGAAGGTCTAACAGAACCAGGTAATGCAGGAATTGCAGGAGCATTTGGATCGCTAAAGTACACATGACCAAGCTCATACATGGAAATATCTGTTAAACCACGATGAAGATTGCGTCGAACAGTACCAGCCAAAGTCATCAAAACAGAACGACGAAGCCAAGGCCTGTCTCCAGCTAAAGGATTAGCAATACGAACACTTACTTCAGCAACTTCATCCACATTTTGACGGAAAGCTTTAATATCTTCCTCACCAACAAATGGATAGCTTAAAGATTCAACAAAACCAGTTTCCGCTAACTCATAAGCAATAGCTCTTCTAGTTTGCTGTTGCGCAGTTAAGCCAGTTCGACCAGTAACAGGAACAGCAGGGACCTTAACAGGAATCTCATCATATCCAACAAGTCGAGCAATTTCCTCTACTAGATCGCAAGGCTCATTCAAATCAGGACGCCAAGTTGGAGGAAGAACGGAGAAGGATCCATTGCCACCACCAGCAACAGAGCAACCGATATCGGTAAGAATATCGCTAATGCGATTCAAATCAACATCCAAACCGGCAACTCGCTGCACTTCATTAGCTTTAAACACAATCACATTTCGCGACTGAGTATTATTGACATCACACGGCGATGTAGATGGCTTAGCTCCACCAAACTGTTCCAAAAGATTTGCAGCCATTTGTGCAGCTGCTGGCTGCAATTGGGTATCAACGCCACGCTCAAAACGACGAGAAGCCTCAGAAGGAATCTTATGTCGACGAGCAGTACGAGCAATTGAAACGGGATCAAAGTGCGCTGCCTCAATCAAAATATTTTTCGTTTCACTCGTAACTTCGCCATACATGCCGCCCATAACACCTGCTAAGCCAAGCACGCGTGAACCATGGTTTCCACGAGGAGAATCGCAAATAACTAAATCCTCGACATGCAATTCATGATCTTTGCCATCCAAAGTCGTAAGATGTTCGCCCTCATGTGCACGACGAACTACAATTGGACCTTCAATTTTGTCTAAATCATAAGCATGAAGAGGTTGACCTAAATCAAGCATGACATAATTAGTGATATCAACAGCAAGAGAGATACTGCGCATACCTGCACGCGTTAAACGACGCTGCATCCAACGTGGGCTTGCACAAGTGGAGTCAAAACCGTGTACAGCACGCGCATAATATCGATCACAACCAGGTACACCATGAATTGGATTAGTGTCTTCAATACTCACGTCAATATCTGAAGTCTTGTGACCTTCATCATTAATTTGCGATACCTGCTCATTCAACTTTGAAACAGGATCCGTATAAACAGCACCAGTTGAATGATGATATTCGCGAGCAACACCACGATAAGAGAAAGCATATCCACGATCAGGCGTTATGTTAATCTCCAAAATCGGCTTATTAAGATGCAACAACTCCATTACGTCGTCGCCAGGCTTCAACTCATCGTATTCAGCCTTAGAGAAGCCATATTCACGCAACAAAATAATGCCATTGTGGCTATCTCCTAAACCAAGCTCACGCTCTGAAGCACACATACCGTCAGAAATATGACCGTAAGTCTTACGCGGCTCAATCTTAAAATCTCCAGGCAGAACAGCACCAGGAAGAGTTACAACAACCTTTTCACCGGCAGCCATATTAGGAGCACCGCAAACAATGCCACGAGGAACTTTCTTGCCGTTCTCGTCAACATCGTTGTATTTATCTCCAACATCAACATGGCACCAATTAATAGTTTTGCCATTTTTCTGCGGTTCAGGAGTTGCATCAACTACGTAACCGACAACAATTGGACCGGTAACTTGAGAAGTATGAATTTCTTCTTCCTCTAAACCAACACGAACTAAATCTTTAGCAAGCTGTTCGTAAGTTAAACCTTCTGGCACTTCAACATGATCTTTGAGCCAGTCAATATCTACCATTGGCATGAGTTTTACTCCCCCATCACAAACTGTTCACTGAAGCGCTTATCGCCTTCAACCAAATCATGCATATCGTTAATATCGTGACGAAGAAGCAGAGTCCTCTCCAAGCCGACACCAAAAGCAAAACCGGTATACACTTGTGGATCTAAACCTGCAGACTTCAACACATTAGGATTAACCATTCCGCAACCGCCCCATTCAATCCAGCCTGGACCGCCCTTTTTATCCGGGAACCAAAGATCCAGCTCAGCACTAGGCTCAGTAAATGGGAAGTAGCTTGGTCGCAAGCGGCTCTTTGCATCTGGACCAAACATCGCAACAGCTAAACGATCTAGAACACCCTTTAAATCAGCCATTGTTAAATGCTTATCTACAGCCAAAGCTTCACATTGATGGAAAACTGGAGTATGTGTTGCATCGAGTTCATCAGTGCGGAACACTCTACCAGGAGAAGCAATATACAGAGGAACTCCACGCTCAATTAACGCACGTACTTGATCAGAAGAAGTTTGCGTGCGCAAAACCATATTTGAACCGACAAAGCCTGCAGCGTCCTTAGCTTGATTGCCCTGAACGTAGAAAGTATCTTGCATTTGACGCGCAGGATGATCCGGACCAAAGTTCAATGCATCGAAATCAAACCATTCAGTTTCAACTTCTGGACCTGCAGAAATCTGCCAACCCATAGACACAAAGAAGTCTTCAAAATCCTCAATAATACGAGCAATAGGATGACGAGCACCTAAAGGCTTACGATTAATTGGAAGAGTCATATCTACAGTTTCTGCAGAAAGCATGTTAGCCTCTTCAACAGCTTTAATTCGCTCTGTAGCTTCTGCAAAAGCTCGACCAAAATCAGCTCGCAAAGTTGACATCACCTTGCCAACTTCCTTCTTTTGATCCGCAGGCAAAGAACCAATTGCTTTGCTTGCAACAGTCATCACTGATTGCGCGCCAGCATACTTAGTTTTAACAGCCTTCAGCTCTTCCATAGTTTGAGCAGCTGTAACGCTAGCAATACCTTCTTTTACTGCTTTACTTACAGCTTTAATATCGAATGGCTTATTATCGGTCACAGCACCTTTCCTATCTGTGTTATACGTATATTCATTGTTTATATACGCTATTGCAAAATATTGCCCAAAGCTATATTTTTCGCTCATGACTCGACATAGCCAAGCCCATAAGCATTACTGCTGCACTTGTTGCAAGGTTCATTGATTCCGCTTTTCCATATATTGGAATTATTGAAATATCGTCAACCTGCTGCAATACTTCTTTAGGTAAGCCTCTAGCTTCGTTACCAAATAAAATAGCCAAAGAACTGCTAATAACCTCGGAATTGACTAAAATTTTTGGAAATGGCACAGGTTTAATCTTGTCAGTTCCGTAAATATCAGCTGCAATAACTCGAATATTTGATTTTGTAGCGCATTCAAACCAGTCTTGAACGCTTAATTGCACTACAGGAAGATGAAATAGTGAGCCAGCAGTCGAACGCACAAGCTTAGCATTCCAACGACTTACGCAATCATCAACAAAAACAACAGCATCGCATCCAGCAACATCTGCAACACGAATAATAGCACCAGCGTTGCCAGGATCTCTTACCTGCCAGCAAGCTGCAATACGAAGAGGCTTAAAATCGTTTTTTACTTTTACTTGTGCTGATTGCTGTAAATTTTTAAACTCACTAAAATAAATATCGTCCAAAGATTTCGAATTAGCAACCGCAACAATTCCCTGTGAATCAGCACTAATTTTTTGCATAATATTCGACTCAACAGGATGAACATAACAAGATCGAGATAAAGCTTCTTTAACTATTTCCCGCAAAGAAGAAAATTGTGAACTTTCCTTTTCATTACCTTCACAAGCATCTTTAGTAACATAAATATCACATAACGAATCTGTGACATAACGTACAGCTTCGCGCACACTTTGCGGACCTTCAACTAAAAAACGCTGCAAATCATGCGACTTTGCGCGACCTAAAGAAACGAGTCTGCGCACGCGCTCACTGTGAGTATTATCAATTAGTTCTTTTAACGGCATAAATATAACTTTACTTCAAAAACAATTACGACACAGGAAATACGCATTCACGTATTTATGCAAACTTGTCACGTTCTTTGCAACAAGACTTATAAGCAAAACCTTAGAAACTCTATTCATGATGCTCTGAAGCACTAGAAGTGGTATAACCCTTAGGCTCAAGTTGGAAAGTAGTGTGAGAGACAGAAACAGGAAAATGCTCGCGTAAGCAGTCCTGAAGCTGGGAAAGCACCTGAGAGCATTGAGACATTGTCATATTAGGATCCACAACAACATGTGCCATAAAAATCGGCATACCAGTAGAGACAGTACTAGCGTGCAAATCGTGAACTGCAAGAACATGAGGAACATGCTCTAGATGTTCACGAACTTTGTTTAAATCAAGACCTTCAGGAGTCTGCTCAAGAAGAACCT
The DNA here is from genome assembly GCF_049244215.1 of Gardnerella sp. DNF01159. Lineage (NCBI taxonomy): Bacteria > Bacillati > Actinomycetota > Actinomycetes > Bifidobacteriales > Bifidobacteriaceae > Gardnerella > Gardnerella sp. DNF01159. The sequence goes on from NZ_CP058387.1 coordinate 910,173, forward strand.
TAACAGCATTCTTAAGAAGCTTTAACGCACGAGGAATCATAAGAAGCGCAATAATACCGCCAGCTAAAGCATCAAAACCTGCCCAACCTGTACTCATCATTACAATAGCTGAGACTACAACTGCAACAGATCCAAGAGCATCGTTCATAACCTCAAGAAAAGCAGCACGCATATTCATATTGTCTTGCGATTGAGACATAAGAATTACAAGAGAACCTAAATTCGCAGCTAAACCAAGGACACCAAAGAATAGCAGCTGATTTACATCGCGAATGCCTTGATGTCCACTACCAAAAAGACGCATTCCAGCTTCAACAAGAGCATACACTCCTACAAGCAGTAAAATAAGAGCTCCCGCAGCAGCTGTAATAACTTCAAGACGCGCCCAACCCCACGTGCGCTTACTATTTGGACGACGACGCATAAGAATTGCAGTAACTGTTGAAGCTGCAAGAACGGAAATGTCTGTAAGCATATGACCTGCGTCTATAAGCAGCGACAAAGAATTGGTTATGAAAGAACCAATTACCTCAGCAAAAAACACAGTTGCAGTAAGAGAAAGCGTAAGAAGCAAACGATGCTGATGCGCATGACTTGCGTGAATTGCTTCTGCTTGGGAAGCTGCGTTGGCATTGTTGTAATTAGTATCGAAAGAGTTGGCATTTGCATTCGCACTGCTTGAGTGTGAATCAGTGTCACTAGTTCGAATTACATCGTTATGATTATGCACTTTCCAGCCTCCTAAAATATTAAAATATTTGGACGATATTGTTTCTCAATATCATTCGCATTTTGCCTTATACGTAATGAACCCCAGCCTAAGCCGGGGTTCACTATTATCAATTACTTTGTCTATGACTATGTAATCACAAGCTGTCAACATGCATGCATTATGAGTTATAGGTAAAACCAACAGAAAAGCAAAAGCGCCACACAGCTAAAAACTGTGCAGCGCTTTGTTTGTGCCTCCGGTGGGACTCGGACCCACAAGCCCGTAAGGGCGTCAGATTTTAAGTCTGATGCGTATGCCAATTCCGCCACAGAGGCAGCAATCACTTATTATGCCATATATCTAAGCAAAGAACAAGCTCAGCGTGTGGCGAGTAACTTTCTTCCCAAATCAAGCGTAATTCCGTCAAGCAAACCATGCTCACTTGCAACAAACGTATCCAAAACCCCACCGTGATCCTCATACGCAGCTTTTGCTAATCTCTCCAACACACGGCTCCAAATCACTGCTCCACCGCCGACAACATCCACACGCCCTGGGTGAATCGTCGCATACGTGCGCCTGCAGTCCCTAGGCATACGCAAAAAGCGATTATTAACAGCATAAGCCTGCTCTAATCCAATATGCACACCATCGACAGCAGTATGATCATAATGCTGCAATCCCATAGTCAAAGCAGCCATAGTTGTCACAGTTCCAGAAACGCCAATAATAGTGCGCGCTCGTCCTGCAGGGACAACTTTGAAAGCGTCATCAATATGCTTGTCAATATCTTCAATCGCAGCTTGAATTTCCTCTTCCGTAGGAGGATCAGTATGCAAATGCCTTTCAGTCATTCTAACAGAACCAACATTCATGGAGTATGCTGCAGAAACCTTGTGCGCCGGCAAGCAGTCCCCATCCCCTCCAAGCACTAACTCAGTAGAACCTCCACCTAAATCAACTACGAGATACGGTGGCTGCAACTCATCGCGAGACACAACGCTTGTTGCACCAAGGAAGCTAAGAGCTGCCTCTTCAGTACCACTAATAACTTCAGGACGAACACCAAGCTCATCAATCATCATTTGTTCAAAAATCTCACGATTTTCAGCATCTCGTGTAGCTGAAGTTGCCACAAAACGAATCGCATCAACTGGATGTTCTTTCAAAACTTGCGCAAATTCGTGCGCAGCATCCCTCACTCGCTCCAAAGCGTCATCTGCGAAACGATGAGTTTCGTCAATTCCCTGGCCGAGTCTAACGACGCGAAGCATACGCGGAACAATATCTTTCATTCCATGCTCAGAAACTTGCGCAATTTTTAGTCGAATAGAATTCGTACCACAGTCAATTGCGGCAACCTGCACTGTTTTTTCTGCGCAAGTAGTCGTTTCACTTTTTACAGCTTCACCCTCTGCAGTTTTATCTTTTGCAACCGTTTCGTCTTCCACAACAACTTCCGTTTCAGTAGCATATGCATCATCGCTCCACGGAGTAGTACAGCGGCACACTTTAGGATCAAACTCATCTTTAATGCGCTCTAACACCATATCACCAATAGGATTTACACCTTTGCCCATTACCAATGTTTGCGCAAGCAAAGCATGCAAGCATTTAACACGAACTGGCATTCCACCAGCGCTCATCTGACTAATATGCTCTTCACTATCCCCCAAAGACACAGCTAATTCATGACGGAATTCCAAATAATACTTATGTGCACGCTCATATTGTTTCTTTAGATCTTCGTCCGATTGTAATAGCTCGTTATATTCTCGCATAATACCGTCTGCTTCGACGCGAGACACCGCTTTTACAGCTTCAGGACAGGTAAGGTAGCATGTAGTTGGGAATGGTGTGCCATCTTCTAAGCATGGTCTAGTAATAACAGCAAGAGGTCTACCACAAACGCAACGCGCACCAACAGCTACCATTCCTCTAGGGAATCTTCCAAGTTGCTTTTCAACAATTGTACGCTCAGCATCACTTGCAGGTGTAGTAAATAAACGTTTCACAGCTTCTTCTGGAATATATTTTTTATTACTGTTCTGCATTTTATCTGAACTTTCTTGGCTGTTAGCCATGCGTTTCTACTCCTGTTAAAGCTGTTTTACAAATAAATAATCTTTTACTTTATCAGTTTATATATTTTATCAGTTTATATGTTATAAGGATGGCACAGTATCTGGTTTGTCTGCTTTATGTATTGCATACATTAAGTCACTATACCAAGGCAAGACTGAATGAGTCTTAGTTTCGCTATTTTCTTGAGCAAATTCATTCGGAACTTTTCCAGTTACTGCTTCAGGATGCTCTACGCGAACAGCCTGCTCACCGGGAAAAATAAAGCCGAGACGATCTCTAGCTTGAGCGGTAACGTATGCTTTGTCTTTCCATCGGTCAATATTATTATCCAACGTACGTTTTTGTTCACGTAAATCACTTTCTTCACGCTGAAGTGCATGAAGCTCAGATAAGCTTAACGCATAATTTCTAACTGTTGAAATGCACTCAATTGAACCAACAGTAACTACAAAAACCATAAATAAAAACACAAGTGGTCCTGAAAGTAGTCGACGCTGTTGCAATGGTGCTACATCTTCACCTAATGCTGTTTTACGACGCTTTTTCATAACCATACTCTCTAAATTACTTGATGTATTCGACGTGAAAACATCATACATTCCGCTAGTATCTTACGCGCTTTTAGATGCAAAATGCTGTTGTGCCACATTTACAATCACGCTACATTTACAGTAACTCACATTTATTCGTTATTAAAATTAAAAAAACTGACGAACAAAACTGCAAAAAAATATTCAAATTTTTCTACTTAAACCAGTAATTTCTATTAATAACATCGATCATTTCAACTAATTGCTTTGTTTCTGCAATATCATGAGCACGTATTACACGTCCACCAGCCATAAACATCGCTGTTTCTGCAACTAAAGTGACAGGCAAACGATCTTCTTTATCTAAATTAAAAAGCTTCTTACCAAAGCCTTTTCTAGAAATCGCAACTAGTATTGGTCGACCAAAACGATGCAATTGATTAATATTGCGCATCATTGCATAATCTTGTTCACCATCAGCAACCTTTGCATAGCCAATTCCTTGATCAAGAATAATCCTATTTAAGTCAACTCCTCCATCAACAAGCATTGTTAAATTATCGCTAAAGAATTGACACATAACCTTTGTTAAATTGTCATATTCTGTATCTCTATTGCTATGCATTGTTACTAATCCAACGTTAGAATCTGCCATAAGCTTTACTTTTTCTGGAGAATCAAACGCACGAACATCATTTATAATATCTACGCCAGCTTCAATTGCAGCTTCCATTACAGGTAACTTGTAAGTGTCTACTGCTACAGCAATTTGAGGATAATTTTTGTGAATATACTTAATAACAGGTATAACGCGACTTATTTCCTCTTCTGGAGTAATTTCTAAATAACCGCCAGGTTTTGTAGTTTGACCGCCTACTTCTATAACATCAGCACCAGCTTCAACTATTTCTTTAATATGGCTATTTACTTCGTCTTCACTTTGGTACTTGCCGCCATCATAGAATGAGTCAGGAGTAATATTCAAAATCGCGTAAACTATCGGCTTGTCAAGTGTATCAAAGCAGAATCGCCCTGCATTCCACACAATTGCTTTTTGCTTTAATAGCGAGCGCAAACTTGCAAGTAATTCTTGATCTTCGTACCATGCTTTTTCGCACTCTTGCATAAAAGGTTTAAGAGCAATAAGCGGCAAAATGAAGTCAATAGAAGACTCGGAAACTTTGATAGCTGTATCAAAATGATCGAGAAAATCAGCTACTTTGCTTAAATCGTTTTCGCTAATATTTTCCCACGTGCATAAAATTTTTTGATTTACACAAAGATCCTGCAGCAACGCTATATCTGCAATACTTTTAGAAGACGCATTCTCCAAATTGCTTTCAATAATTCGCATTTGTAGTCTTTCTTTCTAAAACCTCATATTTAAAAAACTAAATTTATATTCCAAACTAATTAAAAACTTCGCTACTTTCAATAATATTAATCCAATTAGTGTCGCTAGTTTTATTAAGCTTATCTTGTATAAGTTCATGATAATTTACATCGTCTGCGCTTATTTCAAGCAAAGGAACTAATACAAATCTGCGATTATCTCTTTCTTTGTGCGGAATCGTAAGATTTTCACTTTTTATAGTTTGACCACCAAAATCAATAATATCCAAATCGATTGTTCGAGGACCCCAACGAACTATGCGCTTTCTGTGAAGACGCTGTTCAATATCATGAATAAAATCAAGCAATTCAAAAGCTGTTAAATCAGTGTCCAAGCGTAAAGCAATGTTATAAAAACTGTCTTGCACTACGTCACCAACTGGTTCAGTTTCATACACTGAAGAAACGATAATATTGCTTATATGCGAATTTTGCTTCAATAGCGAAACAGCTTGACGCAAATTAAGTAATCTATCACCTATATTACTTCCAACACTTATGTATGCACTAGAAATCATATTTCCCCCAAAAAATAATGTCATTTATAGTTAAAAGTATATATCATAAACAATTAGGACTAGCCAACTTTATGAATTCAAACAATAAATAATCTAATATCAAAAATTTTTATAACAAAAATGTCGCTGTAAATTCAATACTCTTGAAGAGCAATCAAACCTACAACGACATTTTCCAATACGCTTTTATCTAAAATCTGTAAAATATTTTAGATTCAAAAGTAGTATTTTTTAGTTATTTTATTTTTTGACTTATCTATTCTGCTTGAGCTTTACTCAAAATTGTATCTGCAGAATGTTGCAATTTTTGCAACTCTTCTTGAGTCAAATCAAGCTGGCATTGTTTAACAATTCCTTCTCTACCAACAATTGCTGGGTAAGAAAGATAAGAATGGTATTCTTCGCGATAGTTTGAAACAGGCATTTGCTCTTTAGAATCCGAAAGAACTGCATCCACTAAACGAACTGCAGCAGCAGCAATACCGTAGTTTGTGTACTTCTTTCCGTAGAACACAGTAAAACCGCCTTCACGAGTTTCCTCATCAATAGCGTCTAAATTCATGTTCTTTTCTTTAATAAGCTCTGTTATAGGCTGCTCAAAGACTTTAACAGTAGACCACGCAACGAATTGCGAATCACCGTGCTCTCCTAAGCTATATCCCTTAACAGCCTTTGGATGCACGCCAAAGAACTTGCCTACTGCACGATGCAAGCGCGCAGAATCAAGCAAAGTGCCAGTTCCAATAATCTTTTCGTAAGGAAGACCAGTAGCTTCCTTGTAAAGCTGGCAAATAGCGTCGCAAGGATTTGTTATGTCGATTAAAACACCGTGGAATCCATAAGCCTTAATCTTTGCACCAACTTCTGCAACTTCCTTACGATTATACTTAAGCTCTGCAAAACGATCTGGATGAGGAACGTCTAAAAGCTTTATGTGACCCAAGGCGCTTACGATTACCTCTACGTCTTTTAATGCTTCATAATCATTAACCGTAATATTAACGTTAAAAGGCACATTATCCATTGAATCTTCAAAATCCAATGCGTCGGCATTCACCTTCGCCTCGTTTGTATCATAAAGGTACAAATCATCAGCGTGACCGCCAACAACAAGTTGATGCGCTACTGCTGCACCAACGTTTCCCATGCCTATAACTGCTACTTTTCGCATAATGAAACATCTCCTTCCGTTTTTAGTTTTCCATAAAAAATAGCACTATTTTGATGAGAATAAAAGTAATGTTAGAAAAATTTATATATTTTTTCAAAAAATCGCTAAAATATACGAAAAACGGTCAGCCGTAAACACGACTGACCGTTAAAACTCAAAGACTCAAGAAGCCACTAAGTTACTTAAAACTAAAAGTTACTTCATATACTTCTTGCAAGCCTTGAATGCGCCGTAACCAGCATACTGAGCGGTAGAACCAAGCTCTTCCTCAATCTCAAGCAAGCGGTTGTACTTAGCAATACGCTCGCCACGAGCAGGAGCACCAGTCTTGATTTGGCCAGTGTTCTTAGCAACAGCAAGATCAGAAATGGTGGTATCTGGAGTCTCGCCAGAACGATGGGAAACCATAGAAGTGAAGCCGTTCTTAGTTGCAAGCTCAATAGCGTCGAGGGTTTCGGTGACGGAACCAATCTGGTTCAACTTCACGAGCAAGGAGTTAGCTGCACCAAGCTCAATACCCTTAGCCAAACGCTTTGGATTGGTGACAAGCAAGTCATCGCCAACGAACTGCAAACGATCACCAAGACGCTTGGTGATTTCTGCCCAATCATCCCATCCTTCTTCCTGGAATGGATCTTCAATGGAAACGATTGGATACTCGTTGATGAGCTTCTCGTAGTAATCAAGCATGTAAGCAGATTCGCGCTCTTCACCGTCGAAACGATACTTACCAGTTTCCTTGTTGTAGAACTCAGAAGAAGCAACGTCAAGAGAAATACCAATCTGCTTGCCTGGCTCGTAGCCAGCGGCTGCGATTGCATCCATGATGTACTTCAAGGAATCCTCATTGGACTTCATCTTTGGAGCGAAGCCACCTTCGTCGCCAAGACCAGTAGCCAAGCCTTCCTTCTTCAAAACATTCTTCAAGGTGTGATAAACCTCAACACCAGCGCGCAAAGCATCGCTGTAGGTTGCGAAACCGTATGGAGAAATCATGTATTCCTGAATATCGGTTGCAAAATCAGCGTGAGCACCACCGTTCATGATGTTCATGTTTGGAACTGGAAGAATGTGACCATTGGTGCCGCCAATGTAGCGGTACAACGGAAGCTGAGCAGACTCAGCAGCGGCGTAGAGAGCAGCGAGGGAAACGCCGAGAATTGCGTTAGCACCAAGCTTGCCCTTGTTTGGCGTGCCATCAAGCTCGATCATCGTCTCATCAAGAGCGCGCTGATCGGTGGCATCCATGCCAATAACCTTAGGAGCGATTACTTCGTTGACAGCCTTAACAGCTTCCAACGTGCCCTTGCCCTGATAACGGGACTTGTCGCCATCGCGACGCTCCCAAGCTTCTGCTTCACCAGTAGAAGCACCAGAAGGCACTAAACCAATACCCTGAGCGCCATCTTCGGTCTCCAAATAAACCTGAACAGTAGGATTTCCACGAGAATCCAAAATTTCGCGTGCATATACGCTTTCAATAGCTGCCACAACTACTCCTTTATACCTATGGGTTGTGATGACTCTTTTAAGACTAGTGCGTTTTATGGACGTTATATTGAGTACCAGCGTATTTATGCCGTGAACGTTCACAATATTTTGATTCAACTCGAGTCATATGAGCCAATTGTATATTTTTAAGCAATATCGTTTATAAATATCGATTTAAAATATACTTGTCCATACCCTTAAGTGATAATGACCTCAGACACGGGGTGCGCAACTACATCGTGCCAAACAACAATACATATAGTGTTGCGCTGAGAATACACTCGTTGAACCTGATATAGCTAAAACTATCGAAGGGATTGTCGCATGACTTACAGTTCGCCTAATAAAGCGAAGAACATATTGAAGATTGCATTTAAAGCGGTATCTTCATGTAAAGTGTGGATTTCAACTATCCTCATTTTGGTTTTGTGGTTTTTCACAACTCTTTCTCCAACCGAAGACCGTTCTTTGCCATCCCCATATGAAGTAATACAAGCTTTTATTGATTTAAACAACGAAGACATATTATTAAAATCCTTAGGAATAAGTATTTTACGAGTTCTTTTAGGACTTTTGTTAGGAATTATTTTTGCTGTTCCAGCAGGAATACTTGCAGGAGGCAGTAAGCTTGGCAATATTGTAGTTGATAAACCAAGCCACATGTTGAGGTCAATCCCATTCCCGGCTTTAGCTCCAATATTAATAATTTTCCTCGGAATAGATGAAACGATGAAAATAGCACTTATAGCTGTCGGTGTTTTTGGACCTATGTACGTTAATATTCGCGACGGAGTTCGTAATATTGATTCAAAACTTCTTGAATTAGCGCAGGTTTATCACGTTAAAAAATCTACTATTTTTATATCTATTTTGCTTCGCGGCACACTTCCAAGTTTTATGACAGGTTTGCGATTTGCAATATCTGTAGCATGGGTTGCATTAGTGACTTGCGAAACAGTTAATTCTTCTATTGGAATTGGATACATTCTTTCAAGAGCACAAGAATTCTTTAGACCAGATCAAATGATGGCATGCGTTATTATGTACGCAATTGCAGGTCTTGGATCTGAGCTTACTGCAAACATATTAGAGTATCTTCTTATACCTGAACGCAGATTAAATAAAAAATCACGCCAATAATCTAGTAATATCAACATTTTTCTAAAGTTAACTACTTTTTAAAATGCATTAAATTGCTTTTTAAGAATTAGTCAATATTTAGATTCAACAACCAAATAACAACAACCAAACAAACAACAGATAAACAAAACAACAAACAAAACAACAAACAAAAGGAGCTGTATATCATGGCCAATTTAAAAATGCGATTTTCTAAAAAGAGCATTATTGCATTAATCTGCGCTGCTTGTGCAACTGTATCTCTTGCAGCTTGCGGAAGCTCACAAAAATCATCAAACGCTTCTTCAAAAGAAGATGCTGGAACTATGAGAGTTGCTTATCTTTCTACAGCAAATTATCTAACTACTTTGAAAAATGAGAAATTCCTTCAAGAAGAATTTGGAAAATCTAAAGTAACTTACACTGGTCCTTACACTCCAGTTGACGGTCTTACTGCTGTGATGAGCGGAAATGCAGATGCTACAACTACTGGAACTGGACGCTTCATTGATTTGATTGCTGAAGGACAGCCATGGGTAGCTTTTGCGCTCGAATATTACAATGGTGATTCTCAAGGAATCGTTGCATCCGCAAAAAGCGGAGTGAAAACACTAAAAGACTTATATGGTAAGAAAGTTGCTATTATTCACAACGGTGACACTGGCGATTACATGCTTCACCGCGCATTTGATAAAAGCGGTTTAGACGTTTCTAAAGTTAACAAAGTTGAGATGAGCCCTAAGAACTTCCAGGCAGCATTTACTTCTGGACAGATTGACGCAATTTCCTCATTCGATCAGAATCTTGCTGCAGCAATGACAACTCCAGGCGCAAAATTGCTTGTAAATGCTAAAAAGTACGGCAATATGAACGTTACTATTCACATTGTTTCTAAGAGCTTTGCCAAAAAGCATCCAGATCTTGTTAAGAAGATGTACAAGGCTCTTGTTCGCGAAGCAGAAAAGTCTCATAAAGAAAACAATGTTATTGGAAACGCATACAAGCAGCTCGGAGCAAGCGAAACTATTATTAAGCAAATTGAAAAGTTTGACAATCCAACTATTCGTCCAATCGATGAAAAAGGTTTGAAAATGATGGAAACTCAGGCTAAAGAATACGTGAAATATGGTTTAATTAAGCAAGCTCCAAAGAATTTGAAAGATTCTGTAATGGATTGCACAAAGTAAATTAATTCATTTATCATTTATCCATAAAACACATATTCATAAAAAACAAAATTAAATATCAAAATAAAATAATAAATAACTGATTAATCAAAATTAAAACAAAGTTATATAACAAGATTATATAAACATGATTTAGAGCAACGCAGTAGGAGTAAATATGAACACTCAAATAGAAGAAAACTATGAGACTAAAGATAACTCTTACTGCGTTACTCTAGAACATATTGGCGTGACTTTTAAAAATAACGCTAAAATATTACGAGATATAAATCTAAATATTAAAAAAGGCGAATTCGTATCTCTAATAGGACGCTCAGGATGCGGAAAAACCACTCTTCTTAAAGTTATTTCAGGATTAATCAAACCTGATTCTGGAACAATAAACGTCACACAACATCAAGCAATAGGTTTCCAAGATGCAAGATTAATACCATGGCTAACAGTAAGTAAGAACGTAGTTTTCGGCATGCAAGGAAACAAATCAGAACTAAAATCTATTGCAGAAAAAGCTCTTAACGATATGCAACTTAATAATTATGGTTCGAAATGGCCATCAGAACTTTCAGGTGGTCAAGCCCAACGAGTCTCATTAGCTAGAGCTTTAGTTCATAATCCTGAATTACTACTTTTAGACGAGCCTTTCGGAGCATTAGACGCTTTAACTCGTTTAGACATGCAAGATTTGCTTGATAATCTAAGGCAAAAACATGGCTGGACCACGATAATGGTCACGCACGATATTTCCGAAGCAGTAAGACTTTCTGACAGAATTCTTATGATTAAAGACGGAATCATCGAGAAAAACTGGAATATTGATCGAAGCCAACTTGATGCACAAAAGCGTCCAAATAATCACGTTGAAATAGAAGATGAACTACGCATGGCATTGCAATAAATATTTTTAACACTTATATTGCAACAGATATTACAAATCACCACGCTAAGTCTTCAAGTAATTGCTTAGACCACTTAAGAATATCTGATTCACTCATTGAACCAGCACCGAGTGAAGATTCAAAAGGAGCTGGAACAATAAGCATATGAGTAAGAGGACGATACTGCAATCCTTTATAAATACGCTTCAAACGCATCATCACAGACTCTTTTGGATCGATGCCAACAACTCGCACTGATTTTCCTTGAGAGCTGATTTGCGTAATACCAATCTCGCGTGCTTTAAAACGCAAACGAGCAACATCACACAAAGACTCAAACTCTTCAGGTGGATTACCAAAGCGATCAAGAAGCTCATCGTGAAGTTCTTGCAAATCACTATTATCCTTAGCAGCAGCAAGCTTCCTGTACGCTTCCAAACGAAGCTTGTCAGAGGCAATATAATCAACTGGAAGAGAAGCTTCAACAGGAAGATCAATAGTTACGCAAACAGGCTCAACTCTTTCAGGTTCCTTATATTTTTCAACAGCTTCAGAAACCATACGAACATACAAATCAAATCCAACACCCTCAATGTGTCCACTTTGCTCATCTCCAAGCAAATTTCCAGTTCCGCGCAATTCCAAATCTTTCATCGCAACATCAAAACCAGAACCAAGCGCAGTATGCTGAGCAATTGTTGAGAGCCTATCGTGAGATTGTTGTGTCATAGGCTTAGACGGATCATACAAAAAGTAAGCGTAAGCACGCTCATGACCTCTACCTACTCGACCACGAAGCTGATGCAACTGGCTTAAACCGAATCTATCTGCGTGATCGACAATAAGTGTATTCGCATTAGAAATATCAAGACCTGTTTCAATAATCGTTGTACAAACAAGCACATCAATATCTCTATGCCAAAAATCACGAATAACAGCATCGAGCTGCTTCTCACCCATTTTTCCATGAGCAATAGCAACACGAACATCTGGCACAAGCTCCTGAATCTTACTTGCAACAGAACTAATATCTTCAACGCGATTATGGACGTAAAAAACCTGACCCCCACGCAACAATTCACGCTTAATGCATGCAGCAACTTGAGAATTATCATACGCACCAACGTATGTAAGCACTGGAAGCCTATCTTCTGGAGGAGTTGCAAGAGTAGACATTTCACGAATACCAGTTACAGCCATTTCAAGAGTTCTAGGAATTGGCGTTGCCGAAAGACTTAATACGTCAACGTTTGTGCGCAAAGCTTTAAGCGTTTCCTTATGTTCCACACCAAAACGCTGCTCTTCGTCAATAATAACCAAACCTAAATCTTTGAACTTTATACTAGGATTCAAAAGCTTATGCGTTCCAATAACAACGTCAATGCTTCCATCTTGCAATCCAGCTAAAGTTTCTTCAATCTCTTTAGAAGTTTGGAATCTACTCATTGCAGCAACTTTTACAGGGAATCCTTCAAAACGATTTGTAAAAGTCTCGTAATGCTGTTGAACAAGCAAGGTCGTTGGAACTAAAACAACAACTTGCTTAGAATCTTGCACAGCTTTGAAAGCTGCACGTAACGCAATTTCAGTTTTACCAAAACCAACATCTCCACAAATTAAGCGATCCATTGGGATTGGGTTTTCCATATCTGCTTTTACTTCATCAATAGTTGTAAGCTGATCAGCAGTTTCTTGATAAGGAAATGCGTCTTCCAACTCTTTTTGCCAAGGAGTATCTTTACTAAATGCAAATCCGCGAGATTGCTGCCTTGCTGAATAAAGTTTAATAAGATTTTCAGCAATTTCATGAACATGCTTTTTAGCCTTTGCTTTAGTTTGAGCCCAGTCGGAACCTCCGAGCTTGTTAAGCTTTGGTATTTCTGCACCTATATATTTACTCACTAAATCAAGCTGATCAGTTGGAATAAAAAGCTTATCGTTAGGAGCGTTACGTTTGCTAGGAGCATATTCAATGACTAAATATTCGCGAGTTGCACTACCACCCGAAACAGCAATATTACGTTGTTTTATGCCAACAAAACGTCCAATACCATGCTGCTCGTGCACAACGAAATCACCAGGCTTTAGTTCCATTAAGTCGATTGCTTTGCGCCTGCGTTTTGGAGTTTTTAGTTGAGCTGATGCAGAAGATTTACCTGTCAGATCACGCTCTGTAAGAATCGCGATACGCGCAACATTATCAATGAAGCCATCCGAAATACTTGAGCGCACTGTAGTAAATTCATGTACAGCAGTCGCATATATAGCGCGCCTCAAGCGTGCAAGAGTACCAGAAGCCGCTGCAGTAATAGTTACAGCAAAACCATTGTCAACAAGAGAAGTGATGCCGCCAGAAACTTTCGATTCATCTCCTCGAAACTCTTGTGGCGCCGATGCTGGCAAAGCAATATTTCCATAAATTTGATTGTCAACACCAAAAGATGTTAATTTCCATACGTCATGATTAGACAATTCTAACGATGAAATCGTTTCATCAAAATCCAAGAAATTAGCTTGATCGAATGTTATTGGAGCTCCAGAACCGTGTCCAGAAGCAGCAACATGCCAACTAGCTGCTAAGAATTCGTTAGCTGTAGCAGTTACGTCATCTGCAGCTCTACGGCATTTTTCGGGATCAGATAGAATAATAACAGATTCCTTCGGAAGCATATTTTGCACTGATTCCATGCGATCCACTAGTGCTGGCAACAAAGACTCCATACCTTCTACAGGTATAGAATTTGCGATTGATTCAAGCATATCGTCAGCATTTGGAATTGCACCAATAAGAGAACGCGCACGCTTGCAAATTTTTTCTGTAATCTGAAGCTCACGGCAAGGCGTAGCCCAAATACTTGCAATATTATTGCCATAAGTACGCTGATCAGAAGCATGAAATTGCTTTATAGTATCAATTTCATCACCAAAAAATTCAATTCTCACAGGATGCGTCATCGTTGGCGCAAAAACGTCAATAATTCCACCACGAACAGCAAACTCTCCACGTTCCATAACCAAATCAACACGAGTATATGCGTTTTCTACCAAACGTTTCACAGCATATTCAAGAGTTAATTCTTTTCCGCACTCAAATAACAGAGGATCTATATCACCAATGCCTTCAACTATAGGCTGAATAAGCGATCGCACAGGCATAACCAACACGCGAATCGGACCAAAAAGTGATGTGTTATTTTCAGGATGGCAAAGCCTACGAAACACTGCAATCCTGCTAGCAACAGTATCTGCCCTAGGCGAAAGCCTTTCATGAGGTAACGTTTCCCACGCTTCTAATTTAGCAACGTCTTGAGCATCACCATCGTACCAATCACGCACAGACGCAATAAAATCTTCAGCATCTCTACTCGATGGAACAATAACAACAACTGGCTTTTTCTTAGCTAATGCAGCAACAATAGCAGAACGAATTCCAATAGGAGAAGAAATTGTTAAATCTTCACTTATTGAATCTAAATCTTTACGATTTTTATTTGCACTTTCGCAACAATAATCAGATATCGCATCAAGATCATATTCAGATAAAGCTTTAAAAAGTGAGTCCTTAGTTGATAAATCATTAAGAATATCTCTCAAGCTTATTACTGAAATATCATCAGTCTTATCATTCTTGTTATTTTTGATATTAGACCTGCTATCAGCGGCCATTAAACTTCTCCTGCGTTGCTACTAATCCATGGAAAATAATACTTTCTGCAGCATCAGCACCATCTGCTAAAAAGTTTGGAAGATCGGATTTTTGAGCTGCAGCAAAACCTCCAAGAACCCAATTGACTGTATTATCGTGCGCGTGAGCACCACGCTGCGCATGACCAACACCCATTCTCACTCGAGAATATTGAGGAGTACCAAGAGAGCGATCGATAGAACGAATACCGTTATGTCCTCCCGCAGAGCCTCCTGCTTTTACTTTAATACGCCCAAAATCTAAATCCATATCATCATGAATTATCACAATATGATCTGGTTCTATTTGATAATAGGAGCTTATAGAAGATACTGCAGCACCAGAATCATTCATAAAAGTCAACGGTTTAGCAAGGAAAAACTTTGCTACGCGACCATCAAGATTCATAACACCTTTGCCAAGTTTAGCTAAACCTTTGTGATCTGAAAGAGATACTGACCAACGTTGTGCCAAAACGTCTGCAACCATAAAACCCATGTTGTGTCGAGTACCCTCATATTTTGTACCAGGATTTCCCAAGCCAGCAATAAGCCAAAAATCCGATGCCATGGCAGACCACTCCCCATTCAAATATTTAGCAAAACAACAAAACGGGCGCATCGATTGTAGCTGAACGTAAAATCACAACTACTCGATACGCCCTTATATACTTCAGCCTATTCTATCAAGACTCAAGTCATTATGTTATTTATTTCAAAAATTCGTCAGTAGACAATTCTTTTGCTTGCGGAGTTTTATGAGTTACTTTGCCTTTAGAATCAGTGTAAGCACCTTCCTTACTTAAGAAGTTAAAGTAAGCTTGAGCGCCTTTAACATCAGTGGTTCCGAACACAAATTTTCCGCTCTTAATATCCGCGCGATTGCCCCAATATTGACCGTCAACAATCATCTTCATGCTACGCTGAACAAACTTTATGTCGAGATTAGCATCTTTTGCTTCTTTCACAAGAATTTCAGAAGCCTCATCAGGATGTTCATAAGCATACTCATATCCGCGCTTTGCAGCTTTAACAAATGCTCGAACAAGCTTAGGGTCTTTAGCTACAGTACGCTTATTTGCGATTATTCCAATAGTATCTGGCTGACCTGGTACACCGTAGTCGCCCTCCATGAAGCAGCGAAGCTTTGGCCCAAACATTTCAGACTGTACACCTTCCCAAGTGCCGTAGAAACCACCAAAATCAGCTTTGCCAGATTCAAGAGTTCTAAAAGTTGAAGTTCCAACAGTCACTTTGTCGAACTTACCTTGACCACCATCGTGTTGAATCATCCTACGAATTACAGCATCACCTTCAGCTGAACCAAAAGTTGCAAAAGTACGACCATCAAAATCTTTTGGAGAATGAATTTTATTGTTCGAAGCAAGTGAACACCAAATAGCACTTGGCTTTTGCTGAACTTGCATAACTTGCTCAAGATTTGCTCCCTTTGTTGAAAAATCAGCAGCATTTGTCAAAGTACTAAGAGCAAAATCAGCAACACCACTATCAACTGCGTGTTCCGAACCAGTCTGAGCAACAGCAAGTATATTGACATCTAATCCAGCATCTTTAAACCATCCTTTATGCTTAGCAACATAAATACCAATATGATTAGTATCCGGTGCCCAAAATAGCATAAACGACACTTTACGAAGATTTGCATTCTTACTACTACTTGCAGATCCACATGCCGAGAAAGAAAATACGCAGCACGCAGAAAGAACAAACGCAAGAGTACGCTTTACAATACGCATATTCATGAGTTCCCTACTTTGTTTCTTGTACCGTTCTTCTGGGAAAGTGACACGAACTCGGCAGAAAACGGTAACAAAGGGCCTAGCTCGCGCCGTTCAATGCCCCTGCGCAGATTCAACCTGCTACAGTTTGCCACACATTGACTCACGAAACATTTAGATTATGCACGGTTAAAGAGACAAATAAAAATCATGTACACTATTAAATTCACAGAAGTTGTGCGCTTCTAATAGAATGGAATGTACATGCTATTTGTAGTCTTAAATAATTCGGTTGGGGCAGCAATCGAAGTCATTTACAGAAAGGAATCGAGTTTTCATGACGCAATCGCGTTTTAAACGTATGCTAATTAAATATCTGCCAACTGTATTTTCTGTAATAGTTTTACTTGTTTTTTGGCAGTACGCATGCGAATATTATAAAATTTCGGAAAATTTGATTCCAACACCATCTTCAATTGCTCAATCAACAGCTGACTCTTTGCCAACTCTATTACCTGCAGCATTAATTACAACACAAGAAACAGTTATCGGTTTTTCTATTGCAATAGTAGTTGGAATTCTTTTAGGTGTTATTTTCCATGTTTGTAAGCTTGTTAAATCTGCTTTATTCCCGCTTTTATGCGCAGCGCAAACTATGCCATTAATTTCTATTGCGCCAATTTTTTTGATTTGGTTTGGTTTTGAAATATCTGGAAAAATTGTAATAGTAATGGTTTTCAGCATGTTCCCTATTGCTGTGCAAACTATACGAGGTCTTGACGCTGTTCCAAGTTTTTATACAGATGTTGCTTTAACTTGTGGAGCAAGCAGAACTTGGACTTTGTGGCATGTTAAATTAAGAGTTGCAGCTCGCCAAATTTTTGGTGGCATACGCATTAGTGCAGCTTATGTTTTTGGAACTGCTTCAACTGCAGAATATTTGGGAGCCAAAGATGGGCTAGGAATTTGGCTTCAATTCGCTTATAACTCATTTAGAACACCACTTATTTTTTCTGCAACAATAGTAATAATAATTCTTACTGCGCTTTTTATGTGCATCGTTAACGTTTGTGAAAGAATTCTGCTTGGCTCAGCAGACGAAGATGAGGATCCAGATAACCAATTGTGAAATGAATTAAAATAGCCCATGTGAGCTACAAAAGTAACGAAAATAACGTAACATTCGCTACTTTTGTAACTCACAAACTGATATATTAACGAAAACCTACTTACTTACCTGATTCTTCTTTCATTGCTTCATTAATAGCATCGCTCAACTCTTTTTGTGCCTTTCCGTAAGCTTCCCAGTTTCCGGATCGCATAGCAGAATCAGAATCTTTTAATGCTTGAGCCGCACGTTTAAGTGCTTCTTTAGCTTTTTGGCTCATAGAATGAGATTTTTCTGAATTCGTAGACTCATTTTCCTTAGAAGTACCTTCTTTAGAATCAGCATCCTTAGATTCATTATTTTCAGCAGCATTGTTTGAAGAAGAATTATTAGAAGCATCTCCAGCCAAAGCGCCCGAGTTTCCGCCAAATACTTGATTAAGTGCTTCATCTAACGTATCTGCAAATCCAACTTGATCTCCAAACGCAACTAACACCTTCTTAAGCAAAGGATAGCTAGTAGAACCGCTAGATTGCACATAAACGGGCTCTACATAAACCAGCCCACCGCCAAGAGGCAATGTAATCAAATTGCCGCGCTTAACTTTAGTAGAACCGGATTCAAGCAAATTCAATTCTTTAGAAACATTTGCATTAGCGTTGAAATTATTCTGAGCTTGACCAGGTCCTGGAACATTAGATATTTTAGGTAATTCTTGCAAACGAATCTTACCGTAATTTGGACCAATCTTTCCAGGAGTATCCCCCGCATCTGAATCAACAGACAAGAAACCAGTTAATATTTCACGAGTACTTTTACCTGCCGGAATATAAGTAGAAACAAGCGAAAATACTGGTTTCTTTGCGTCTCCAGTTTGCAAAGTCAAATAGTATGGAGGTTGCAAAATATCTTCTTTTTGTGCTTTTTGAGATTCAGTTGGATCAACAGGAATCTGCCAGAAGTCTTCTCCAGAGAAGAATTGGCTTGCTGTATCGACGTGATACTTTGCTAATAAGTGACGTTGAACTTTAAACAAGCTTTCTGGGTAACGCAAATGCTTCATCAAATCGCCAGAAATCTTAGAAATGTCATGATAATGACCTGGGAAAATTGAACGCCATGCTTTAATCACAGGGTCTTTCGTATCCCACACATACAAATCAACAGATCCATCATAAGCATCAACTGTAGCTTTCACAGAATTACGAATGTAGTTTGCGCGCTGATTTGTCAACCCTTTAATAGAATGAGAAGTTGTTGTTGTGGAATCTTGAGTTACCTTACCAAAATCAGTCATTTGAGAATAAGGGTAAGAATCAGAAGTAGTATAGCCATCAACAATCCACTTAACGCGACCGTCTACTACTGCAGGATAAACTCGACCATCCAAAGTTAAGTAAGGAGCAACCTTAGACACGCGTGTCTTAGGATCACGATCATACAAAATTTGAGATTCAGAAGTCACACGGTCAGAAAAAAGAATCTGATCAGACTCAAATCTAATTGCATGCAAAAGTTTAGAGAAGAAGTTTCCTAAACTTGGACCACCATTGCCTTTGAAAGTAGTTAAAGCACCTTGAGAGCCAGTCGGATAATCAAACTCCCATGGAGATGTCCCTTTTGGAGAACCAACGATAGAATACTCAGGAGCATTTGGTGAGAAGTAAATACGCGGTTCATACTTTTGTGACTTAGTAAGTTTGCCTTGAGCAGGAATACCATACTCCATAAATTGTGGCTGTCCATCTGTTGTTACTTTATTTCCGTAAGCTGCAACAATTCCATAGCCATGCGTATAAACTGTATGATCATTAACCCAGTTTCGATTATCGTTGCCAGCTAAATCAAGCTCGCGCGCAGCAATAACCGTATCTTGACTTACACCGTCAATATCGTATTTATCAACTGAAAGCGTATCTGCGAAAGTGTAATATTGCTTCGATTGCTGCAATTGACGGAACGTTGGAGACGTAACTTGTGGATCTAACAAACGAATTTGCGCAGTTGACTCTGCTTCTTTTGATAATGCACCTGATTTACCTTTAGAAGTAGCGTTATACGATTCTTTCTTTACGTTATTTAGCCCGTAAGCAAACTTTGTTGCATCGATATTACGCTGAATATAAGTAGCTTCCAATTCTTGAGCATTAGGAGCAACTTTAAATCGCTGCACAAGTGCCGGCCAAGCGAAAGATATAACAATTGAGCAAACAATCATAAAAACTAAAGCAATAATTGGTGTTTTCCATGCCTTAATTGCTGTTTTAAAACGCACTGAAATTGGTGCTTCTACAGATAAAGCATGAGATTTCATAAACCAAAATGCAATAACAGAACCAACTAACACTGTTATCACTGCCATTGCTATGCTTCCAGGAACACCAGCATTCATGTCAGTGTATGAGCCACCTGTAATTCGAGATCCATCAAGAGTTACTAAAGCGAACATGTCTAAAATCTGTTGAAGTGCCCATGTCAAAATCACAAGCATAAACCATACAGAAATTTGTCTACGTGCTCGTTTTGTAATACTTAATATGCCTTTACCATCGATAGGCATATTAAAACGAATTGCTCCCATAAGAATGTGCGTAATAATAGAGAAAACAAGAGATATTACCAATAAAAGCACAAATGCATTTATAAATAACCTTAATCCTGGAAGCACAAATACATAGAAGCCATTGTCAATTCCAAATTGCGGATCTTTAATGCCAAAAGGTTGGGCGTTAAACATTAACAAAATTTGCGCCCAATGATTGTAGAATTTAAATCCAAATACTGCGCCTACAATCAATGAAAAAATTCCTGCAACATGCAAAGCAAGCTTTGAACTAATTCCCTGCTTTAAATCAATAACATTGCCTTTAATTCGAATATAAGTTCCATCTGCATTGCTTGGACGCGCTTTTATTGCCAAAGCTGCAGACAAGTATCCAAAAGCAGACATTAATATTGCATAAAGCACCCAAACGCCCACTTTTGCTGCAAGCTGAATCCAAATAACACTTTCAAATCCAAGCTGTGAATACCACATGCAATCAGTTATGAACCTTGCGAGAGCAAATATTGCAGCTACAGCAAACGCGACGATTAACACTACTATCGCAAGAATCCACTTCCACTTTTTTGCAGTATAAGTAAATTTTGCAAAATTCAGATTAACTTTCATAGAACAATTTCTTTCATTCTTAAGCTTATTGTTGTTATCTTTCTCATCATCATTGAGAATATAGTCTGTACATTTTTGTTACTTTTATTGCTCGCACTGCTCTTACTATTTTTATTATTTTTAGCCATATATGCACCAGCAACAACCCACATAATGCCAATAATTACTTCTATGATGAGCTTCAACATAAGGTTAATGATACTATACTAATTATTCCCAATCTATATATTATGTAATCAAAATTAATTACAAAAAGCGCACTCGCAAGTTAATGCGAACGCGCTTAAAGCGATTAAATTAAATCAAATTGGAGTATTTAAGCTAGGCAACATCAGGATCATCTTTAGCAATCGTACCAGTAAGCTTTCCAATAGCCTTCAGTAAGTGGTATACAACCAACACCACAACGGTTCCGATTGCAATACCGTTGAACTGAATTCCAGAAATAGCAAACTGGAAGTTAGCAATACCAATAATCATAACGATTGCAGCAATCATAATATTCACTGGCTTATCGAAGTTAACTTTGTTTTCTACCCAGATTCTTACGCCAATCATGCCAATCATGCCGTAAAGCAAAGTGGTCACGCCACCAAGAACACCAGCTGGGATTGAATTTACAACAGCGCCAAACTTTGGGCAAAGGCTCAATATAAAAGCAAAAGCTGCAGCACACCAATAAGCTGCAGTAGAATAAACCTTTGTTGCAGCCATAACACCGATATTTTCACCGTACGTGGTGGTACCACAGCCGCCAAATAAACCAGCAATAGCTGTACCAAAACCATCTGCGAATAATGCAGTTCCAATCTTAGAGTCATAGTCGCGACCAGTCATTTGAGCTACAGACTTTACGTGACCAACATTTTCTGCAATGAGAACAAGTACTACCGGCAAGAACATAAGTAGAACAGAGAAATCAACTTGTGGCGTGTGGAATTTAGGAAAACCAATCCAAGAAGCTTCTTCAATCTTTTTAAAATCGACTTGACCTTGGAAGCATGCATAAGCGTAACCAACGAGAACACCTAAAAGAATATTTAAACGACCAAGAAGACCGCGAAATACTACAGCAATAAGCATTACAGCAACTAATGTCACAAGAGCTGTATCTGGAGCTTTCTGGAAGTTAGTCCAAACTGCAGGTCCTAAATTAAAACCAATAATTGCAACGATTGCACCGTTTACGACAGGTGGCATAATAATGTCAATCCACTTAGCTCCTGCAAAATGTACAAGCACACCTATAAGAGCAAGAAGCAAACCTGTGCACATAATGCCAAAGCTTGCAACTGCAATACCTTTATGAGCTGTTGTTACAGCCATAACAGGTGCTATAAGACCAAAAGAGCTTCCCAGATAACTAGGAAGCTTATTTGCGTTAATAAGTAAGAACAGTGCTGTAGAAATAGCAGTGAACATCAATGTTGTTGATGGATCAAAGCCCGTAAGAATAGGCACCAAGAACGTAGCACCAAACATTGCAATAACATGCTGAGCACCAATTCCAGCAGTACGAGTCCAAGTTAAACGCTCGTCTGGCTCTACAACTTCACCAGGCTTTAACGTTTTGCCATTACCGTGAAGCTGCCACGTGAATAATGAATTCATTTCTTCTCCTTGCAAAAACAAGCTATGCAAAATGTTGTGTAAAACAAGTGTCGCTAAAAAAACAAGCACTCATTGAGCGCTGGGATGGCAGCTTCTGGGAGGTCCATTGCACCACCGACCCATATGCCAAAGGGACATTCTAATGTCGCAAAACGAAAGTGTCGAGCATAAGAAAAAAATTACAGTTTTGTTTTTTATTTTTGTTGGAATATCAAGCAAGGTCGGCGTGTTGAAAAGAATGCAACGAACACCAACTAAAGTTGATACTTACTAACTTATGTTTATAAAATAATTAAAGTTAGGCAAAGTTAAACAATCGCAAAATTAGTAAACACATACTCAAGCAAGTAATTTTTGTAAATATTCTTGCAAAACTAATGCGTGATTTACTTTTGGATTTTTTGCAGCATACAACAAAGTTATAGTTTGATACTTATTAAACAAATCCATAATCACACCAACAGCTTCATGATTTGAATCAAGTTCTTCAACATAACGATGTGAAAATTCTTCAAAATGCTCCGGGTCATGATTAAACCACTTGCGTAACTGCGAAGTAGGAGCAATATCTTTAAGCCATTTATCAATATGAGCATATTCTTTGCTTATACCACGCGGCCAAAGTCTATCAACCAAGACTCTCACACCATCATCTTCACTAATCGTTTCATACACACGCTTAATCTTCACAGTGCACTTGTTCATAAAATCTCCTTTATACGTTTACCATAATCGCAGCTTTATTTATTTTTTCAAGGAATTATTTACTAGCAAAAGATATCTGCGATATAAATTGAGTTATTATGTTCGATTATGTGATTTTATGTCGGCGTGTCGCGTTTATTTGCAGCAAAATTATATAAAATTTGCTTAATTTTTTTAATTTATGTTCGTTTTTGTCCGATTATGGGAGAATACTTGGCTAAATGGTTAATTTCTTTGATACATGGAAAAAGAAAATCTGCACCATCGATATGGCTCTTATTGCTGTATTGACACTTCTAGCTTCCTTTATTGGCAGCTGGCTTAAGCAGTACCCAGGTTTCCAATTACTTGGTGCTCTTATTATTGCGTTGCTTGTTGGCATGGCTCTGCAGCTGCCATTGCACGTGTACAAAATGAATAATGATTCAAGGCGAGCAGGCGTTAAAAGCGCTGCTGGTTTGATTGCAAACAAACTTCTTCGCCTAGGTATTATTCTCCTCGGATTTAAGCTGAATTTGCATGATTTGTTTACCAAGGGCATTAAATGCTTGCCTATTGCAGCTGTGTTAGTTGCAATAATGGTTTGCGTAACTTATAACATTGCTAAACTCTTGAAAGTAAATCCTCAGCTTGCAATGCTTACAGCAGGAGGCACAAGTATTTGTGGAGCTGCTGCAGTTATGGGTCTTTCTGGCTCAATGCCAGTTCTTCCAGAAGAGGAAGATGAGAAAGAACAGAACGAAGTTATGGCTGTTGCAACAGTTGCAATTATGGGCACTATTTACGCTCTTGCTGAAATTTTCATCCTGCCTAACTTTGGCATGACTAAGCAGCAGCTTGGCATTACAGCAGGTGCATCACTTCACGAAATTGCACATGCTGTTGCAGCTGGCGGAGCGTTCAATAGTATCGATGTTGCAACAATCATGAAGCTCTCGCGAGTTCTTATGCTCGTTCCAGCCTCCATCTTTATTGCAATTTGGTGGAATGCTCGTCATAGCAAAGTTGAAAATGGCGGAAAGCATAAGATTAGCTTCCCATGGTTTATGCTTGGCTTTATTGCAGCATCTGTTATTGGAACTTACGTTCCTTTCGTAGCGGCACACGCATCAACTCTTGTAGAAGCAGGATACGTTTTCCTTGGCATGGCTATGGCTGCACTTGGAATTAACGTAAACTTCCGAGCTATTTTCAAGCAAGGTCGCGCAGCATTTGCAGCAAGCTTCCTAGCTTCTATTGTTTTAGTTGCTTTGGCTTATGCAGCTGCAGTACTGTTCTTCTAAATAAAACATTACAGAATAGTTTTGCTTAACAAATGAGGGTCTTCGTTTGAAGATCCTCATTTTATATTCTCGATAATTTATTTTCGCGTATTCTTGAAAAATCTATCTAATATGCACAGCCGTTCCATCAGGAATATTTTTATAAAACCATTTGGCATCCGCAACACTTAAACGCACACAACCATGCGAAGCAGGCTTACCAAGTTTCATGCCCTCCGACGGAATATATTCACCAAAGTTGTAGCGCGTTGGAACCGAATGGAATAAGTATTCTCCACCAATAAAACCAACCCAATAATCAGCACCAACTTTTTCCTCATGATTAAAGAAATGTTTTCCGCGCATATTAATGTGATAATCACCATGAGGAGTGGAATCACCCATTCCAGAACTCATAATCATTGTATATACAGTTTTACCATTGGCAAGAATATGCACTCGTTGCTTTTTTAAGTCCACATTAACTTTTAAGTCAGAAACTTTAACCCCTGAAAGATTTGGATATTCACCACCAGTAGGATGTTTCCAAAAAACATGATTAACCGTTGATTTATCTAACTTTTGTTTGCAATATTTATCGAAATATTTTTCAAACGACTTATTCTCAGCAACCTCATTGTCTTTATTACCAAGATTGTCACTATAAGCATTTTTTTCGCGCTGAATTAATACAGAATTCTGCAATTTTGCGCTGTATCTAGACGAGTAAGAAACCATATTAACAGTTTCGAAAATAATAAAGCACAACCATGCAATCAGCAAAGAAGCTAATAAAACAGAAGACGTAATACGAGCAGCTTTAGAGCTTCTCCTCCACCAGTTGCGCATTTTCGCAGCAATGCGAATGCACTTTTTAATGTCATTCATTATGTTACGAATAAACTGCATTATGTCTCCTATATAAATGCAAAAGCGTTGCATCCAATAGTTTAGCAGGAAATTATTAGATGCAACGCGCAAAAAGCAATATTTTTTCACTTATTAATTCAGCAATATTAAATATGAATCATACTGCTTTTATTTTCGCAAACAATCTCATACGTTGAACTTAAATTCAACAATATCGCCGTCTTGCATAACATAATCACGGCCTTCAAGACGAAGCTTGCCTTCCTCTTTAATTTTGACCATAGATCCTTCAGCAGCAACAAAATCATCATATGACACAATTTCTGCCTTAATAAATCCACGCTCAAAATCAGTGTGAATCACACCAGCAGCTTGTGGAGCAGTCCAGCCTTTATGAATCTGCCAGGCGTGAACTTCCTTAACACCGGCAGTTAAATAGGTTTGAAGACCTAAAATATCGAATCCTACGCGAGCAAGCTGATCCAAACCAGATTCCTTCAAACCAGCATCTTCAAGCATTTCACGAGCATCTGCTTCGTCGAGCTCAGTAAGTTCGGACTCAAATTGAGCATTAAGGAATATTGCTTTTGCAGGAGCGACAGATGCAGAAAGTTTAGACTTTAAATCTTCATCAGCCAACTCCGAATCATCCACGTTAAACACGTAAATAAATGGCTTAGCAGTTAGCAAGTGCAAATCATACACGTCGTTTTTATCAATAAGCTTTTCGTTATGAGCCTGGTCAATAGTTTTGCCAGATTCAAGAATTTCCTTAGCTTTATTTACAGCGTCTACGTATTCTTGCGTAACTTTCTTACCGCGCAAATCTTTTTCAAGCTTTGGCAAAGCATTATCAATAGTTTGCATATCGGCAAGAATTAGCTCAGTATTAATCGTGTCAATATCGTCAGCAGGATCTACTTTTCCGTTAACATGCACAATATCGTCGTCATTAAACGCGCGAACAACTTCGCAAATAGCGTCTGCTTCGCGAATATTAGCAAGGAACTTATTGCCCAAGCCTTCACCCTCGGAGGCACCCTTAACAATTCCTGCAATATCAACGAAAGTAACTGTTGCTGGAACAATCTTTTCAGTATTAACTAATTTAGCTAAAACTGGAAGACGATAATCCGGAAGCGGAACAATACCAGTATTAGGCTCAATAGTTGCAAACGGATAATTCTCCGCCAAAACGTTGTTGCGGGTTAAAGCATTAAACATAGTGGACTTACCAACGTTTGGCAATCCAACAATTCCAATAGTTAAAGACATATTTACCTAGTTTAGACCAGCGCCGGGAAAGCCGACACAACTTGATTTTATTTACTATTTATTTTCAATAGCATCAACTGCAGCAATCACATCTCCCCTAAATCCGCGAGATTCTAGCTCAGCAACGCCACGAATAGTTGTTCCTCCAGGAGAGCACACTGCATCTTTCATAATCCCTGGATGAGTGCGCGAATCCATATATAACGCACCTACTCCTTCAATCATTTTTGCAGCCAAACGGTAAGCACAATCACGTTGCAAACCATATTTCACACCAGCATCGCCCAATGCTTCCATATACATTGCTGTAAAAGCTGGAGCACAGCTAGAAATACACATTGCAATATTCATATGATCACTATTCACTCGCTCTACCAAAGAAATTGGCTCAAATAAAGCACTAAACATTGAAAGTTGACTATCACTAAGCGTATGAGTAGTTTCAGCTAAAGTCACGCCTTGGCAGACCGCAATAGGAGTATTCGGAATAATGCACTGAACATGAGCATTCTTGCCAAGCAGTTCCATGTAACGCTCAAGCGTCCAACCGGCTGCAACGGAAATAACAGCAATACCTCGTTCATTAATAACTTCACAAATTGGCTTAAGCACTTCAGCAACCTGATACGGCTTTACAGCAATAATAATCACATCACTTGCTTCACACACTTCTTGAGCAGTACGCATAGCGCGAGCGCCAATTAGTGAAGTATTACGCTCGAGTTTTTCAAAATTATGCGCGCACGCAACAATATTTTCACCTTGCAATACTCCTGCATTCAGCGCACCTTTAGCGATTGCTTGTGCCATATTGCCATAGCCTATAAAACCAACAGTTCCAGATACACAAGTACCCATACATGACTCCCTTTAGCGCATTGATAAAACAGTAGTGCACTCATTACTAAGCAAACAGATGTATAGCATAGCAAAGAGTGCACTATAATCATTGCGCATATTAAAATTATTACCTTTGTATACGGCTTATCTCTTGTAAATTCCCTCTAAATCACCGCGATTTAAAGCCTCATCAAATAGATGACGGAAAACAATGTTTCCATGCAAACCATCATGCTCAAACTCATTCGTTGTCCAATAATGGGAGTTTGCAATACGAGAAAGCGTATCTAACTGAAGACCAGAATCAACATACATGTCATCAAAGTAGACTGCAGACTGTAGTGAAACTTCATTATTAGCAAGCTGCTCTTGATCATAAATCTTGCCAAACTGCTTGTCGCTCATTAAGCAGTCAACTGCTGGCAAGAATGGCTGCAAAGCTTTTTCTTGATCAAACATCCAAGGAAACATAGCTTCGCCCGTAAAAAGAAGCGGACGTGCAGAACCAGAAAACTCTGGCATAGTTTCTCGAACCTGTTGAGCAGCCCACAAAATTGGGTGTTCCAATTCACCGTCAGCATAAATAAATTCTTGCAGCGGCCAATAAAGTGGACTAGAAGCTGTAGAGTCCATGACACCGTAAACAAACTCGTCGCTTAAACTACCAGCAACAGAACCGCCAGCGTGTTTGAAAGCTTTAAGCGAACCGTCACCGTCAGAAAAAGCGGAATCAAGAAGCCAGTGCACTCGCTCAAAACTTGGTTTCATACCAAAGGAAGAGCCCAACATTTGGAATCGTTCAACCGTAAGTTTTTCGCCATTTGGAAGCATAACGTCTCCTTGAGCAATACGGTCTGCAATAGCAGCGGCGCGAGCCACATCCTGCGGATAACGCTCATAGAATTGCTCTGTTTTGCGAGCCATACGCGGGAACGTGTGTTCGTAAACTTCACGCGCATTCGCCGGAACATGAGGAATACCGCCGGTTGTGAAGCTTGCAATTAATCCTTGCGGGAACAGTGACAAATATGTAAGCGTAAGGAAACCGCCGTAGCTTTGTCCCAAAGACACCCACGGCTTCGCATCAAACTCAGTAAGTCGCAAATGCTCAAAATCGCGAATAATTGAATCAGCTAAGAAACGCTTCAAATACCATGCTTGACGCTCAACACTAACGCCGTCATCCAACATACGCTTCATGGTTGAAGCATCTACCCTTGAGGAACGTCCAACACCGCGCTGATCCGGCAAAACTACGCGAAAATGCTTAATAGCCTCTTGAATCCAACCATCGCTAGAAGGTGAAAGCGGACGTGGGCACTGCCCGCCTGGGCCTCCTTGCAAGAACACAAGCAGCGGCAAATCGTCATGCACATGCTCAGGAGCGCAAACTACTCTGCAGAATAAGCGAATAGTCTCACCTTTGATAGCACCACCCGGAGTGTTACCCTCCCAATCAAGCGGCACATCAATCGCTCGTTCTTCAATATGCAATCCCGGAACATAATAGCTTGTAAGCAATGCCATCTTGCCATCCCTTTCTTTATTTTCGTGCTACATTGCAACTATCAATTACACACTCTATTTATAAATCATACTCAAGTTTGATTGTTCTATAAAGTACTATGCACTAGCCTAGTAAATATGAAAATATCTCACACGTTTAACAGTTGCATACAACGCTTACGCACTGAACTTACGCTAAACGATATATTGTGGGGTATTATTCCGTTTATTCTTTTTATGCTTTCAAGCGATCGCTACGTTATAAGCAACGTTGATGGCTTTTTGACTCAAGGTTCGCTTATTACAGTAACGCTTATCAATATTGTTGTTGCATTACTACTTTCAGTCCGAAAACTATGGCCTGAACAATCGGCTACTATTTTTATTGTTATTTGCATTGTGCAAGTAGCATTTGGCTCTACTCAACTTTTCGCTGATTTCTTTGGTTTCGTGCTACTTGTTAATGCTATTGCGCGCGGAAATCCAGAACATTCAAAAGCTTTTGTTATTGCAGCTTACGTAACAACAGTATTATCTTGCGCAATAATATCGTGGAATATCGTAATGGGGCCAATATATGGCAACAATCATTCAAAAGCTAGTTACACTTGTAGTGTACAAAATATAAATAGTAGTAACATAAAAAATTGCGTTTCAAATATACTTAATTTTGCAATTCCTTCAATAATTTTTGCGATTATTATTACTACTATTACGGTTATTATTGGCTACTGGCAGCGCACTCACGTGCATACTATTCAACTTTTGCAAGATCACAATAATTCTATTCGCGCGTACCGCCGAAAAGCTCAACACATTGCTGTTACTGCAGAACGCGCAAGAATTGCAAGAGATATGCACGATATTGTTGCCCACACGCTTTCTATTATTATTGTGCAAGCAGATGGTGGTCGTTATGCAGCAACCAAAGATATTTCGCTTGCTAAAAAAACAATGCATATTATTAAAAATGAAGCCGA
Source organism: Gardnerella sp. DNF01159 (assembly GCF_049244215.1). Classification (NCBI taxonomy): domain Bacteria; kingdom Bacillati; phylum Actinomycetota; class Actinomycetes; order Bifidobacteriales; family Bifidobacteriaceae; genus Gardnerella; species Gardnerella sp. DNF01159. The sequence goes on from NZ_CP058387.1 coordinate 940,005, forward strand.
GCGAGCCGTTCACGATATGCGCCGACTTCTAGAAGCTTTAACAGACGCTCCATCGGGTCAATTGGACTTCAATCACGTGCCTTCTCTTATTGAGCAAGCAAAAATTGCATCTCCTAAAAATATTTTTTGGCACACTGTTGATGGCATAAATTCTCAAAATAGGCTTAACGCGGACGCACAAACCGTTGCATACCGCGTTGTTCAGGAGTCTCTTACTAATATTCGAAAGCATGCAGGAGATGGCATTAAAATAAACATTCACGAACAGTGGAAGAACCAAGGCTTAACACTAAAAATTACAAATGAAATAAACAAGCTAGAAGCTAATCAAGAGCAAAATAGCGGTGCGCCACATAAAAACGGTTATGGTTTGATTGGCATGAAAGAGCGAATTGAAAATCTTCACGGAACGCTTGATTATGGAAAAATGAATGATGGAACGTTTAGTATTGTTGCTTTTATTCCATATTCCTACAGCGCAGACCAGTCAAACAGTACTGCTTCTGTATTAAATAGTATTCATAACGTTACTCATAAGAATGCAAAAGTTAATAATCAAGCAGAAGCACAAACAAAACCGGAAAATGCAAACGTTTCAACATCATCGGAAGTTTTGACAAACGTTTTGCCATACGTTTTACCAGAAGCAAATACTTCAAAAAATAGGATTGAGAAAGTATCACAATGGTTTGAACAACATTGGCTTATTGGAGACATTATTTATGCATCACCTTGGGTTGTTATGATGCTCTTTCTGCCAACCTACGATTTTATTGTTGGAGTTGGAATGTCTTCACAATATTCCAACTCGCTTTCATTACAAATACTTTATAAAGTATTTACTCTTACAACCATGGTGCCATTCATGTTTCGCAGAAAAGCTCCAACCGCATGCGCAATTGTTGCAGCAGTATTTTCTGCAATACAGCTTATACTCTTGCCGAATATTTTATTCGCTAATTTTTTCATACCAAATATTATTTACGCTGCTGTGCTCTACGGTAAAAAACGCGCATGGCAATGGGTTAGCGCAGTAGTGCTTGCCGAATCTGCTATTTTCGCCGTAAAAATTGGTATTTCATCAAAAAATATTCCACAAACTGAAACTCCAATACGATTCTTTACATCAAATATTGCCACAACCAATTTTTATGACTTTATGCAATTTGCGTCCGTTGGATTAGTTTTTGGTTTTATAGTTGCGTTAATTTGTTTTGCGGCCATTGCATTTGCTTATTCCCGCAGAAACGATGACAATAATTTGCTGATTCTAAAAGCGCGCAGAACAGAATTAGAGCAAGAGCAAAAACAGCTAGAAGTACTTGCAGCTAACGCAGAAAGGCAACGACTTAGCTCAAATATTCAGCAAAAAGTTGCTATTACATTGCATAAAGTAATCGATGCCGCAAATAGCGGAATTGATATGCTAAATAAATACGAAAAAACAAATAGCAATGCAGAAAATCGAAAGTTATCAGAACCAAAGCAATCACAGGAACAAAGTGAAGAAATTAGTAAAGCCTTTAAAAATATTGGAGATGAAGGTCGTTCGGCACTGAAATATATGCGAAAATTGCTTGGAGTTTTGCGAGAAACAGGTTCAAGCGTTCATTCAGCAAATAATGCTGCGAATGTAACTGAGATTGCTATTCGCCCTGCTGCCCCACTTGATGAGCAAATTCAACACAACGCATTAAATAAGCAATAGTAAGTTGATACTATGGAAAATATGGAAAACAATGAAGTAATTCGCGTTGCAATAGCAGACGATCAGGAGCTTGTGCGAGCAGGATTTGCGATGGTAATAAATTCGCAGCAAGATATGCACGTTGTATCTCAGACTTCTAATGGATCACAAATTGTGGAGCTTTCTAAAAGCCAAAATCCAGACATTATTCTTATGGACGTTCGCATGCCTGTAATGGACGGATTGGAAGCAACTCGCAAAATTCTGCAGCAAAAAACTAACGAAAATACTAAAATTATTATTCTAACAACTTTTGATTTAGACGAATATGTTATGGCTGCAATTCATGCTGGTGCTTCCGGGTTCCTTTTGAAAGATACTGAACCTGAAACTTTGCTTAATTCAATACGAACAGTGTATCAAGGAAACGCAATTATTGCTCCGACTGCTACGAAGCGTTTGATTGAAAATATGATTCAGCAAGGCAAAGTAGCAACAAATACTACAGAAAACAGTGCTGCGAATTACACTGCGAATTACGCTGCACAAGAAAGTTACGATGTACAAGCAAATCCGGCTGCGCAAGCAACACAAAGCTGCGCGTACACAAATTCAGCTATTACAGAACTTACTGATAGAGAACGCGAAGTTCTTGTTGAAATTGCTCACGGACTTTCAAATCAGGAAATTGCTGACAAACTATTTATTAGTTTGCCAACAGTTAAAACTCATGTTGCGCATATTTTAGGAAAAATCGGTGCTCGAGACCGCGTGCAGGCTGTAGTTTTCGCTTATGAAAATGGCTTAGTTAAGCCGTAAGCATATAAATCTGCGGCTATTTATGCATAGACACAAATAGCCGCAAATTTAGATTATCAACGTACCGAGTAGTTTTTTAATTTATGCTCTCGGAAGGCGACGGTGACGCATAACAGTAACGCCGGCAGCAGCAGCTCCAGAAATAGTTAGCACACCCAAAACACCCAACATTATATTGCTAAGCATATTGCCAGAAGACTTGTTCTCGGCTGTAGCACTAGCTTGAGTTTTTGGCTTTTCGCTTACTGTATCCGAAATCTTTTCGTCAGTTTCGTTAGCAGGACGATCCTGAACATCATCATTTTCGGCAGTTTCAGTACTTTCTGCAGTTTTAGCGTTTTCTTTAGCCACATTAGATTCAGAAGTCTTTGCAGAAGGCTTTGCAGATTCAACAGTCTTGCTTTCAACAGGCTTTGACTGCTTATCTGCAGCATCTTCAGAAACAATATCCTTTACTGCAACAGTACGAACAGGATTAGAAGACTGAGCTGCAGGCTGCTCCTGAGAAATATTCTCATTCTGTTTCTGTTCTTCAACAGCAGTTACCGGAGGAACATAGCTTTCACTAGAAGAAGAGGTTTCTTTAGTCGCACTTGAAGGCGCTTCAGAAGGAGTTTTAGAAGAAGTTCCAGAATGCTTTACAGAAGGCGCTCCCGAAGTTTCTACATCAGAAGGAGTAGAAACTTTAGGATGCATAGAAGAATCAGCATTATCTTTTGAATTTACAGAAGATTGCGGATTATTAGGAGCAATTCTTCTTTCAGAATCATTAGATTGTGTTTGAGAATCAGAATTATTTCTTTTAGGAACAGGTGAAGTAGAGTCACTTTCAGAGCTCTTCTTCTTTTCCGATTGAGAAGCTTTCAAAGCGTCAAGTTCAGCTAATGCAAGACTATGCTGATTCTTAAGATCATTCAAAGTATCTTCTAAATTCTTCTTTGCTTTTTCATTGTCTACTTTTTGAACTTGGAAATTTTTTAGAAGATCTTTAAGTACAGCAATATTTGTTCGCAAACCTTCAATCTTTTTATTTCTTTCAGATTCATTATTAGAAAGCTCATAACTGTTGATATCTACTTCTATTGCAGAAAGCTCTTCTTTAATGTTTTCAATAGAACTAGTCTTATCATTCAAATCTTTAAGCTTATCTTCTGTATCTTGTTTTGCAATGTCTAAATCTTGCTTAATACTTTCAAGCTGCTTAGATTGTTCTTCGAACGACTTTACAGCTTCATTAAACTTAGGCTCAAGCTGAGTTAAAGAAGAATTCATATCGCTAAGCTTAAGTTTCTTTACACCAATTTCCTGATTTAAAGAATTAAACTCTTTGTCAGCATTTTCAAGATTAGAACGCAATTTATCAAAATCTGCATTATCTTGATGCTCTGCATCTTCCAATGCTTTCGCATCTTCATCTACTTTAGCACTAAGTTTTAGCAGAGCAGCTCTATCCTTTTCTATTTCTTCAGAAAGAACTTTAATGTCTGAATTAAGATTCTGCATCTTATTCTCATAGTTTTTATATATTTTCTCGTATGAATCTTTCTTAGAAGATTCTTCACTCTCAAGAGAAATAAGAGAATCTAATTCATTTTTTGATTTTTCATAATTATCTTTAGACTGTTCTTTCTGAATCTCAAGACTTTTAAGTTCTACTTCTTTTAGCTGCTTTTTCTTCTTAAGATCTTTTAGAACAGCTTGTGCTTGAGCTAAATCAGTTCCAATAACTTTATTTATTCCATCAAGTTCTTTTTCTTTTTTAGCAATACCTTTTGTAAAAGTATTAATATTCTCTATAGTCTTATTTAACTTATTTACTACATCTTCAAGTTTTTTAGTTTGCTCATCAATTTTAGACTTTAATTCTTCAATGTTATGCTCAACTTGCAATAATTTATTTTCAGTAGATGCTTTTGCAGTCACCTCTGTTTGAGCTTGCGTATTTTGTACAACCTCAGCAGCTTCTTGCGCCCATGCTGGCATTGGACCTTGCAGGAACAAAACAAATCCTGCGATTGCTGCGGCAGATTTTTTCTTGACCGTTACCATATTTGTTACTCCTTGCTCGTAGCGGCCTTCATGTCTAACTTATGTCAGCAGTCATTTTGAGCATAACAAAGAAATAAATACATTTTCAATGCCATTTATTCGGAATATTTCCGATAAAACTTGTCATGATGAATAATAATCGTATTATTTTTGAATATTACTAATAAAAAATGCTCTTTTTTTTACATAATATTATGCTAGTCGCATAATTATACGCACGTTTCAATAAAAAAATAATAACAATATTACAAATTTTTTCAGAGTGTCGAAAAAGCCTAAGAAAAAGATAATGCCGATAAGTAAAATTTACATACCGGCACTATCTCTATTTTTTCTGCAACTTAGCTTCTACAGACTATCTTTTCACATATGTTCTTACGAAATTTAGTCCTCCGCGAGCGCAACTACTGGCGAAGACTTTACTGCCCTATGAGCTGGAAGCACGCTGGAAAGAAGCGCTGCAAGCAAAGCGATGAGAGCAAGAACCGCGTAAATAGTCCAATCAACTACAAACGGAACTTTGCCAATTACGCTAAATACCATGTAGGATCCAATCCAACCAAATGCTGTTCCAATAACCAATCCAGAAACAGTGCTTGTTAAGGAAATTAACGTTGCCTCCAACGCAAGAGACCTTCTAACCTGACCCCTTGTCATGCCTATTGCACGCAAAGTTGCAGATTCTTTGGTTCGCTCAATAACAGACAAGCTTAATGTGTTTGCAACGCCTATTAAAGCAATCACAACAGCTACTGCTATTAAGCCAACAAGCGCCATCATCATTGCGTCGATAGTACTCTCCCACTTTGCTCGCTCAAACACGCTTCCAGTAGACACAACCTCCGCATAACTAGATGTAACATTTCGAATGTTTTTAGCAATATCTACAAGATTAGCTTTGCTAGAGTCTACCGAAATGAGCAAAATATGCGTTGTAGGCTTAAGGTAGTTATTGAAGTAGGATTTGCTCACAAAAGCAGTATTATTTGAATACACACCAACATTTCGATACTTCTTAAACTGAACTTGCTTTACAGTAATGCTCTTATCGTTATTACTAGAGTCTGTATTCATGCCAGTAAATGGCGTAATATTATCACTGTCTGTTTCACCAGAACTGTACTTTTCTACATAAGCCTGCAGATTAAGACTTCCTTTTTTAAGATCAAAAGGCTCTCCACCTTCATCATTAAACTTAGGCAAAAGCACAGAATCTTTGTTTATATTAACGCCATCAAGGTCAGTGTGCATTACATTTCTAAGTTGATTTACATTATCAACTCCAGCTGCCATAGCGTACTCAGTTTTGCCCTTAGCGTTCTTAAAAGTCATAGGAACTGCAGGAAGCAACTCAGTATGCTTTATTCCACTAATCTTTGAAATGTCGGCAGCTAAAGATTCATCAACATTCTTGCCTTGAATAATAATGTCAACACTGTAACGGTCATCAACAACACCTTTAAGAGTTGCTTTACCGCACATTGCGCCAGTTACTACTGTTGAAACAAGCGTTACTCCAATAAGCAAAGCTGTTCCAGTTGCTGCAACTCTTCTAGGGTTTCGTTGCACGTTTGCGTTAGCAACTTTAGAAGCAGGCCCACAAAGTGCCATAACTGCGCCAGTTGCCTTCATAGCAAACGGCATCCAGAATGTTGCTGTAATAATAATTCCAATAAACACAAGCGCGCATCCAAAAACTGCTCCAATCAAAGTCCTCCAAGAGTCAGCACCAGCATTAGGTGACTGCTGAGCAATCATGCTTGCCAAAGAAGTAGAACTTAAAGCCGTAAATAAAATACCTACAACAATAAATAGAACGCCAAAAACAGCGCGAATAATGCTTGCACGCTTATCTTTCATCAAATCCATTGGTCGCAACGCTTCCATAGGCGTTACTTTTGTAGCAGATCGCGCAGCACCCATAGATGCAAGAACTGTTACAATCGCGCCAATTACTATTGGCCACACAATCGCCGGAAGTGAAACAATCAAAGGAATTTTAGATAATGGTCCAGAATTAATATTCACGTTACTAATTGCGCCCATAAATCCGATTGCGCAAAGCACGCCAATAGCCGCAGAAATAACTCCAAGTATTGCAGCTTCAAGCAAAACTGCTGTATAAAGCTGATGCGATTGTGCACCGATTACGCGCAAAAGCGCAAGAGTGCGTCTGCGTTGAGCAACCAGCACTTGGAATGTGTTTGCTATAACAAGCGAAGAAATAAGCAACGCTAGAACACCAAACGATAGCAAGAACATAGTCACAAAATTTGTGCCGTTTGACACACTTCGAACAGCTCTTACACCAACTTCGTGCCTAGACATAAGAGAAAATTGCTCTGGAAGCAAAGCATTAATCTTAGGAGATAAATCGTTTATTTTAGATTCATCAATACTCATGTACACTTTGCTTTGCACAACTTGATTGTCAAAATTTTTAAGATTGTTGAGTTTTGCACAAAAATCATTCGTTATGCCACCAAGATACGTGCCGCGATTTGAAATTGGTATTTGAGAATGTTCTCCATCGTCAACAAGACCAACCACACGAACATCGTATGATTTTTCTTTATTTCCGCCAGCTTCATCTACTTTAACCAAGGTTATAGTATCGCCAATATTTGCATGTATGGATTTAGCAATACTTTTAATAAGCGTAATTTCGCCTATTTTTTGCGGATCTCTACCTTCTGTTGATTTATACACAGGAAGATTTCCATACAAACCACTAGACCAAGCAATACTTGTAACTGATTTATCACCTTTTTCTACTCCTACAAGCGCAGTCGCATCGTTACTGCGAATACCGTTGACACCAGGCATCTTCGATATTTTGTCTAAATGAAGGTCTTTATAATGAATTTCACTACTCGGAGAGCTGTTAGGATTTTTAAATGATATTGCATAATTTGCGCTACGGAATTCTTCCGTTGCATTGCGAACCATCAAGTCGTCAACACTATTTACAAAAAGCAAAGTAGCGCTCATAAACATGCTGCCTATAAGAATTGCAATTCCAGAGGCGATTAGCATGCGTACACTTTTACGCATAAGTTTTAGTGCGATTTTCCACATTCTAACTTCACCACCTTTTATTGCAATTGAGCAGGCTGATTATTAATACCAGCCTCGCTGCGTTCCATAAGCATCTTGCTCATGCCTTCTGCAGTAGGATTTTGCACGTCTTCAACGATTTGACCATCTGCAAACACGATTGCTCGATCCGCGTAAGAGGCTGCAACAGCGTCGTGAGTAACCATAATCACAGTTTGACCAAGCTCCGTTACAGACTTCTTCAAGAAATGCAAAACTTCTGAGCTGGAAGCAGAGTCAAGATTTCCGGTAGGCTCGTCTGCAAAAACTACGGAAGGCTTAGAGATTAAAGCTCGAGCAATTGCAACACGTTGACGCTGACCACCAGAAAGCTCAGCAGGTCTGTGATGTAATCGATTTTGCAATCCAAGAGTTAAAACCAAAGTATTAAACCATTGCTTATCTGGCTTTTTGCCTGCCAAAGTAAGAGGCATAAGAATATTTTGCTCAGCGCTAAACATTGGAAGAAGATTAAAACTTTGGAAAATAAATCCGACCATTTCGCGTCGCATAAGCGTAAGCTGCTTATCACTCATGCCCGTAATATCTAAGCCATCAACCAAAACTTTTCCAGAATTAACGCTGTCAAGTCCAGCCAAAGAATGCATTAAAGTTGACTTTCCAGAGCCAGAAGGACCCATAATTGCAGTAAACTTGCCTCGTTCAAAACTTACACTTACATCTCGCAAAGCGTGAACAATGCCTGCACCCTTGCCAAAATCTTTAACAACATGCAAAGCTGCAACTGCTGTTTCACCAATCAAGTTTTGGTTAAAATCTGCTCTAAAATCTAAAGCATTTTCTTGCTCGTATGAGCTTGTTTCGTACGGACTGTTCATAACTGCTCCTTTTCTTAAAAAGTAGTAATCGCATAGTTATCTACTGTTAATACTTAAATTTACGGAAAAATACAGCTGATTACCATCGTGCGTAAGGCGGAAATTATTGAGAAAAAATTAGCGTCTCATCCTAAAGTATGATGCACAAATTTACAAAATGTATAAAAATCGGAGCACATACAAATACAATATGCGCTCCGAATAAAATGGTAATGGATCTTCAGGAATATTTTTAATTGATAATTTTTGCTTTGCTTTCTCTTTTCTATTTAAGCAAGTCCTGCTTTACGAACTGCATCAAACCCGCGCTGTAAATCAGCAAGAATATCGTCAATATGTTCAGTTCCAATAGACAAACGAATAGTGCCTTCATGAATGCCTTGATCTTCCAATTCTTCAGGAGTTTCCTGAGAGTGCGTAGTAGATGCAGGATGAATAACCAATGACTTCACGTCAGCAACATTTGCAAGCAATGAGAAAAGCTGTAAATTGTCAATAAATACGCGAGCTGCATCCCTTCCACCTTTAATATCAAACGTAAAAATAGAGCCTCCACCATTCGGGAAGTAACGCTTATAAAGCTCGTGATCAGAACGACCTTCAATAGAAGGATGACTTACAGATTCAACCTCTGGCACAGTTTGCAAATATTGAACAACCTTCAACGCATTCTCAACGTGACGCTCAACACGCAAGCTCAAGGTTTCCGTGCCTTGCAAAAGCAAGAATGCTGCAAATGGGCTAATGCAAGCACCAGTATCGCGCAAAATAATCGCACGAATACGCGTCACAAAAGCCACAGGTCCTAAAGCTTCATAGAAGTTCAAACCGTGGTAACTTGGGTCAGCTTCTGTAAGAGTTGGGAATTTTCCAGGGACTTTAGCCCAATCAAAATTGCCGCCTTCAACAATAATGCCACCAAGAGTTGTACCATGACCGCCAATAAATTTCGTAGCAGATTCGACTACAATATCTGCACCATGCTCAAGCGGACGGAAAAGATATGGAGTTGCGAAAGTATTGTCAACAAAAACAGGAAGATTGTGGCGATGAGCAATCTCGGAAATAGTCTCAAAATCAGGCAAATCTGCGTTAGGATTACCGAAAGTTTCAAAGTATACAAGCTTTGTATTTGGTTGAATAGCATCCTCGAAGTTTTGAGGATGCTTAGGATCGACAAAAGTAGTTGTTACACCATCTCGAGGAAGAGTGTGACGAAGAAGGTTATAAGTTCCACCATACACATTCTTTGAAGACACGATGTGATCGCCCTGCTGCGTAATGTTACGAATAGCATAGTCGACAGCGGCCGCGCCAGAAGCAACAGCCAAAGCTGCAGTACCACTTTCAAGAGCTGCAATTCTGCGCTCAAAAACATCTTGAGTAGAATTCGTTAAACGACCATAAATGTTTCCAGCGTCACGCAAATCAAAACGAGCTGCAGCATGGTCAAAATCATGGAATACGTAGCTTGTTGTTTGATAAATAGGAACTGCACGAGAATCAGTTGCCGGATCCGCCTGCTCTTGACCTACATGCAATTGCAAGGTCTCAAAATGATACTTTCCTTGCGTTTCTTCAATATCGCTCATAATACCCCTCCAGTTTTGCGACTTTTTAAACAGTAGATTAGTTTGCTTCAGCTTACTTTGCGCATCCGCTTACTTTTCCGTTTTCTGTTTACATATTTATTTAAGTGATAACGACAATATGCCACTATGGTTCATTCGTACATACGTGCGGTTATCAAAATTAGCTATAACGAATTAACAGTTTGCAAAAAATAGCGAAATTTGTTTTAGAAAAATACGGAAAATATACTGAATTTCTAATACAACACGCCGTATGCAGCTTTTATCCACAATGCTTAAAAAATCTGGATTACTGCTCAATAAGCACAGAAAATAGCAGCATGATTACACAAAAACACATTATTGACGATGAAATTATCTCGCTTGCCGAGATTGACAACGCTGAAACTGCTCAAGTATTTTTGCAAGAAAAACTTGAACAAGTGTCCAACGAGCTTCAAGATGATTCTCTTGAAAGTAAAGAGTTGGGAAAACTGGGAGAAACATACGCCGCTTTGCGACTTATGCAAAAAGGGTGGCACGTTATTGACCGAAACTGGCATTGCCGCAATGGAGAGCTAGATTTGGTAATGATTACTCCAGAACAAAAATTGGTATTCGTAGAAGTAAAAACTCGAAGAAGCGTACGTTGTGGCACTCCACTTGAAGCAATTACTCAAGAAAAATGTAGCAAATTACGTACAACTGGTATGAAATGGCTGGAAGAATGCGGAAGCGACATACCTCATTACCGTATTCGATTTGATGCTGTATCAATTCTCGTTATTAACAAATACACTTATCCAGATTCTGCATATGAATTGCAATCTTTGGAAGGAATTGAAGATAATTCATCAATCCAATTCAAGCATGTTCAAGGAGCATTCTAATGCATATTGGAAACGCAACATCAATAGGACTTATTGGTCTTAAAGCTTTTACTATTCAGCTGCAAGCTTTTATATCTGGAAATATGCCAAACTTTTCTATTATCGGCTTACCCGACACTTCATTAAGCGAAGCAAGAGAGCGCGTTAAATCAGCTCATTTTGCATTGCATTGCAAATGGCCTGAAGGAAAGGTAACAGTAAACTTATCACCTGCTTCAATGCCAAAAAGCGGAGCATCATACGATTTAGCTATCGCAGCAAGCATACTAAGCGCAGAAAAGTATATTCCACTTACAGAATTAGAAAATACAGTTATTCTAGGAGAACTAAATCTTGACGGGACAGTATTACCTATTCAAGGCATTCTTCCTATTGCACTTTACGCAAAAAAGATGCATTTTAAACGAATGATTATTCCACAAGAAAATCTTGCCGAAGCACAACTTGTAGATGGAATTGAATCTATTGGAATACACCATATTTTAGATTTAGTGACGCAATTGCATGGCAGTTTGAGCGAGGAATCATTAAAGCTTATTGAAGAAGACCCTGCGTATAAACATATGCAAGTTCTTGAACGAAATGGAAATTATAACAATGGAGAAGAAGATTATAATCCGTCAATTCACGAAGAAAGCACTTCCCCACTACAAATTGAACCAAAACATGAAATTGGAGATATGTCTGAAGTAATAGGGCAAGAACATACAAAATGGGCTCTACAAGTTGCTGCAGCTGGAGGACATCACGTGATGATGATTGGACCTCCAGGATCTGGAAAAACCATGCTAGCTTCACGAATACCAAGCATTATGTGTCCACTTAACGAACAAGAACAGCTTGAGGTTGCTTCAATTCGTTCACTTTGTGGCACACTTCCCTACTACGGAATTAGCAATATTCCACCATTTGAAGCACCTCATCATACTGCTTCAGCAGCTTCTCTTATTGGAGGAGGAACAGGAGTTGCAAAACCTGGGATTATTACTAGAGCACATTGCGGAGTGCTGTTTATGGATGAGGCTCCAGAGTTTTCTCCTAGAGTATTGCAAACCCTAAGAGAACCATTGGAATCAGGGCATATTGCTATTTCTCGTTCAAAAGGTACAACTCTTTATCCAGCTAAATTCCAGCTTGTTATTGCTGCAAATCCTTGTCCTTGCGGCTACGCATACGGAAATGGAGAAAGATGCACTTGCAAAGAGCGCGAAAGAGCACGATATTTTTCACGCCTTTCAGGTCCAATTCTTGACCGTATTGATATTCAAATGGATGTACCTCCAGTAGAACGAATTATTATTTCAAACCATTATCAAGACAATGCACAAAACTCAGTTAAAAACACGTATCTGAATAGCAAAACAATGCGAGGTAACGTAATAGAAGCTCGTAAAATTGCTCGCAATCGTTTTATAAAACAAGGTTGGGATTGCAACGCACAAGCATCTGGAACGTGGCTTAGAAAATACACTTCACAGCAAGCTGTAGGACTTATTAACCGTGCATTAGAAAAGCATCAATTGAGTTTGCGCGGAGTAGATAGAGCATTGCGACTCGCGTGGACACTTGCTGATCTTTCTGGACACACTTCACCAGACATGACAGACATGGTACAAGCTATCAGTTTAAGGACACGAATATGAACACTAAGAGCATAAACAACACGGATAACACTAAAGAAACCATTAGTGCATCTAGCGATTTTTCTTCACCAGACGAAGAAACAATATCTCGTGCAATACTTACATTCTGCCTTGAAGGAGCGGATGCAATTATGTACACACTACTATTGGGATCTAAAAGCGCTAAAGAAATTGTCTCTCTATTAAAAACAATTGTGAAAAATTATACGAAACAACAATCAGCATGCTCAGCTCAACAAATGCAACTTCCAATTATTAGTGAAGTAGCAGATCAAGAAAACGATGCCAATTCTAAAACTTTTAGCTCAAGAAAACGTAACAAAAATCAAGAATTAGTATCTACAATGTTAAGTTCCATAAAAAAACATAAAGAGCTTGCTCTCTTAGAAAATTATTTCAAGAAGGGCTTAACAGCGTGGGGTTATCACAATAATGCGCCTAAGTCTTTAGAAGTGTTACACAATTCTATTTCAAAATGGTGCGTTCGATTATTGCATTTGCCGACATGGAATAATGAATCACTATGTCAATGGTTCACTTCTGGCGGAAAGCAATGGATTATTGCACCACACAGCAAATATTGGCCGAAACAATTACAAGATTTGGCTTTTCAGAGTCATTTCTCACCACCTTTATGCTTGTGGGGCGTAGGGAATCCACAAACATTAACACAATGTCATAATCCACTTGCTATTGTTGGTTCACGCTCTTGCACAGACTACGGAAGAGAACTTGCATATCAATTTGCTTATGATTGCGCTTCGAAAGGTCATACTGTTATTTCTGGTGGAGCGTACGGAATTGATGCAGCAGCACATTGGGGCGCATTAGATGCACAAGATATAGATGAAAATAAGCCTACAGGAAAAACCATTGCTGTATTTGCAGGAGGATTAAATCATATGGGCCCCAGATGCAATTATCAGCTTTTTGAACAAATTATTGCAAAAGGCGGAGTGTGTATTAGCGAACTATGCCCAGATACAACACCAGTAGGCCACAGATTTTTATTGCGAAATAGAATTATTGCAGCTCTAGCATCAAAAATTATAGTTGCTCAAGCAAGATTACAATCCGGAGCGCTAAATACTGCAACATGGGCAACGGATTTAAATCGCGAACTATACGCTATACCAGGAGATATCAATCAGCCTAATAATGCGGGATGCAACAAGCTAATACACGATTCACAAGCTATAATATTGTGTTCAACTCAAGATATAGATATTCTGTTTCCTCAATCTCATCACTACTTTGCTTATTCTCAACCTAAACCAGAAAAATTAAGTATAGACTATAAAAATTATGACAATACACAAAAACTAATTATCGACGCAATTACAACGTGCAAACGCAAACACGAACTTGCAAATGTTGACAGAATATACGAAATAATAAAAACTTCTTACAAAGAAAAACAATTAGATTACATACCATCTATTGCTGAAATTTCTGGAAAAATTGCATTGCTAGAATTGGAAGGAATTATTGTACAAAATAAAGAAAATTTAACATTATCACAGCAAAAAGTAGCGTAAAATAACGCGCTCAATACAAGATATGTGAGAAAATAAAAGTATGCAATCAAGCGAATACTACGATGTTATTATTGTTGGCGCTGGAGCTGCAGGATTATCTGCAGCACTAGGATTAATTAAATCCGAAGAATACGCATGCATGAAAAAAGAAGGAAAAACACCATCAATTTTAGTGATTTCTAAAGTGCCAGCATTGCGTTCACACACGGGTTCTGCTGAAGGAGGTATAGCAGCAAGCCTTGGGAATGTAGAGCACGACAAATGGCAATGGCATTATTATGACACAGTTCATGGCGGAGATTGGCTAAGCGATCAAGATGCAGCAAAGCTACTTGCAAAAGAAGCACCAAAAACAGTTATTCAGCTTGAACATGATGGCGTAGCATTTTCTCGAACACAAAATGGATATATTAACCAACGCCGTTTTGGTGGACATACTGCTAATTTTGGAAAGAATCCAATTGAACGTGCAGCTTTTGCTGCAGATCGTATTGGTCACCAAATTTTACATAGCTTATGGCAACAATGTGTTTCCGAGAATATTGTATTTGCTGAAGATTGTTACGTAACAGATGTTGCTATAAACGATCAAACTATGAGCGTTGAAGGAATTGTTGCATTTGATTTATCTGCAGGAAACTTGCGAGCAATAAAGTCTAGATTCCTACTTTTAGCTACAGGCGGATCGGGAAGATTATTTGCAACAACATCTAATTCGTGGGATTTAACAGGCGATGGCATGGCTTTAGCTTTAAAAGCAGGATTACAACTTGAAGACTGCGAGTTCATTCAATTCCACCCTACTGGACTAGCTCATACTGGTATTCTGCTTTCAGAAGCAGCAAGAGCTGAAGGCGGCGTGCTTAGGAACTCAAATGGCGAAGCTTTTATGAAAAAATACGATGAAGTACATGCAGATTTAGCTCCAAGAGATGTTGTTTCTCGTGCAATTGCCCAAGAAATTCGCGAAGGCAGAGGTGTAAACGATTCAACAACTACGCAACAAAGCAATTCACATAACGATTGCATTTGGCTAGATATGACACATATCAGCCGAGAAAATATGTTAGAATACTTGCCACAAGTCACAGAAACTATTGAAAAATATGCTCATCTTGACCCAACTTGCGATTTAGTCCCAATTCGTCCTACAGCTCACTACACAATGGGCGGAATACCGATAACTTTGGATGGAAAAGTATATAGATGGCAAAATAACAACCAAACTATTGTTTATGGTTTATACGCTGCCGGAGAATGCTCATGCGTAGGAGTGCACGGAGCTAATCGATTAGGAGGAAACTCCTTGCTTGACGCATGCCTTTTTGGAAATCGCGCGGGAGCAACAATAGCAAAAGAATTGAAAAACTTAAACAAGGATGACGAAACTAACAGTAACAAAACCAACGAAACCAACGAAACCAATAAAACTTTCTCAAATAATACTGCGCTACAAGTCTTATATAAACAAAGAAATAATGAGCTTAATCAGCTTATGAAAACAAGTGCGAATCAAGCTACAGATTTTACAGACAACAGCTATAACGACGAATTTTCACAAATAGAAGAAGAATATAATCCTTATAAATTATTTGCAGATTTAGGAAAAATCATGGAAAACGCTGTTGCAATATCATGTGACGAGCAATCAATTAAGGAAGCACTTAATGAAATACAAGAATTTATAGATCCTAAAATTCAGTCATTACACATCCATAGCAATAATTTAGTTTTTAACCAAGAAATTACTGCAATATGGGAAATAAAGAACATGTCACTACTTGCAAAGGCAGTATTGCAATCTTCACTTGCTAGACATGAATCTAGAGGTGCTTTCTTTAGAAGAGACTATCCAAAACATGATATTTCTTCATTGCCACAACACTCGTTCATTGACTTTGATGGAAACTTGGCAAAAAAGTCAGTGAATATTATTGATTTTAAACAAGATAGTAAAGGAGATTTTTATACTGAAAATAGCATAATTTAAAACTATTATTACTATTTTCATATATAAATATTTTGAAAATTCGTAATTTTTTCAACACGCCGAAGCGAAGAAGAAAAAAAGATGTTATAGTCTTATCTGTTGTCTAAAACACCTGTCCGGGTGGCGGAATGGTAGACGCGCTAGCTTGAGGTGCTAGTGCCTATTTGTTACAGGCGTGCGGGTTCAACTCCCGCTCCGGACACGAAAAAACCTTGCTGGAAAACCAGCAAGGTTTTATTGTTTTTTAACACAAAAATGGGCTAGCTAAGACATTCTTAGTTAGCCCTAAAGTTTAATTAAGCAGCATTTGAATGCAGGTGGAAACGAATCTCACCAGAATTTGGCGCATAAACAGATGCACCAAAAGCAATAATCGTACCAAACTTATCTTTTACAGTAGAATAAGCTGTAATTGCAGGAGTTCCAACTTCAAGGTTAAGTACTGCTGCAAGCCTGTCACATAGATTTTCTATATGCACAGACACTTCATTTTCTACAAGTTGAACAGCGTACGCTTTAAGCAAAAAATCAGATAACGACTCATCTGAAAAATCATGCGTCAAAATTTTAGGAAAACGAGAAGCAGGCAAATAGAGCACACTATAACGCGATAAAACATCGTCAACATAACGCAAGCGTTTCAAACATATCAATTCATCTACTGGATCAAGGCCTAAACGAGCAGCAGCATCTTCATCATGAATAACATCGTTTTCAATAACTTTTATTCTAATTTTTTGCATCATTAGAATAAGTCTGCTCGTAAAATCCTTGCGCACGATCAGAAATTACTTCTTGACTATAACTAGGAATAATTGAAGAAGCTCGAAATGTTCCTCTACCCTGCTCACGAACAAGTAATCCTTCAGTAATAAGGTTATCGACTGCATGCCTCAAAGTAATACGGCTCACATTGTATTGTTTGCACAATTCAATTTCAGGAGGTAATTGTTCGTTCGCTTCCATAGAATCAATGCGAGCGCGTAGATTATCTCGCACAGCAATGTATTTAGGCACACCTTCGACCATTATCACTCTCCCCTAGCTAAACGCTAATATGAAAAAGCCGTTGATACTAGTTTGTGTAAAACACAGCATAGTAACAACGGCTCATGCAAAACTAATAACTCTGTTATCCTACCAGTCATACAATAAAATGTACAAATAAATAAGAAAATGAGTAAAAAAATTTTTAATTTTTATATGTATATACAATTATTTAATTGTATTTTTATTTTCTTTACTTATTTTATTTCTTCAACCTTTTCAAAATTATTAGAATCGCGTTTATTCATCAATATCGAAACAGAATAGAACAATATTAGTGCAATAAGTATTACAGAAATTAAAACAGTACGACCACCGACAATATTTGCGTAACCAAGTATTACACCAAATACGCCATAATCCGCATCAGAATATGTAGAATTTGCGCTTCCCAAATTGCCAAGCACTGGCAAAAGGAACAACGGAAGGAAAGTAATGAAAAGGCCATTAATAAATGATGCAGTCAAGCAACCACGTATTCCACCTTGACCATTACCGAATACTCCTGCAGCACCACCAGCCATGAAATGCGCAACAATTCCAGGAATAATAATTGTCGTTCCCAAAATCGCCATAAGCGTCATTCCAAGCAAACCGCCAAAGAAACTAGCTAAGAAACCAATAAGAACAGCATTAGGAGCAAAGCCAAAAGTCATTGGTGCATCTAAAGCAGGACGCGCATTTTTAACAAGCTTTTCCGATATTCCCTTAAAAGCTGGAACAATTTCGTCAAGAACAATCTGCACGCCTGCAAGAATAATATAAACACCTGCAGCAAAAGTTGCAGCCTTCAACATAACGAAAACAATGAAGTTTTGACTATTAGATAAATGTGTTTCGACATACGAAGATCCAGCAAAAAGTGCCACTACTATATAAATAACAGCCATAGAAAGCGTGATAAGAACTGTTGTATCACGCAAGAATCCCAATGCTGCTGGGAATTTAATATCCTCAGTTGACTTAGAAGGACGCTTTTTTGAAGCAGTAAGCTTTGCAATTAACGCACCTAAAGCAACACCAGTACCAGCAGGATGTCCTAAAGCAACATCATCTTTGCCTGAAGCTTTCTTCATAAACGGCTGCACCAGTGCTGGAGAAATTGTCGTAAACAATCCTTGAGCAATTGAACCCCATAAAAGAACTTCCCACATGCTAAATCCTGCAACATTAAATATAACTGCAAGCATACTTGCCATATAGAAAGCTACGTGACCCGTTAAATAGATAAATTTAAAACGAGAAGTAATAGAAAGAATAATATTAACAATCATTCCAAAGAAGAAAATAAGCGCAGATTCAGAGCCATACTTCAATAAAACAGTTCCAATAATTGCTTCATTATTCGGCACTACGCCTTGCACATGAAATGCGTATTGAAACATTTTGCCAAAGGGGTTCAACGCTTCAGTAATAACTCCAGAACCAGCTGCTAAAACAAGAAAACCAACAAGAGTACGGATTGATCCTTGCAAAATATCCGAGAATTTCTTTCTTTGCACTGCAAGCCCAATAAAAGAAATAAGCGCAACTATAACAGATGGCTGTCTGAAAATATCGAGCAGTACTGACAGAATTCCGTCCACGTAACTCTCCTTACCATATTAATCGATATAGTTTGAGCGGCTTACGCAATTATTGGCGGCAAAAATATCTTACAAACTTCGCAAACGATACCGTAGGCGAAACTATTCGAAATACACGATTAGTTTCGTAGCACAGTAAAACTACACATACAAAATTCACGGTTCCGCAATGAAGCAAAGTAGTAAGAGCTACTACGAGCAGTAGTTTTTATACCCAGCCAACAACTACTGTTACAGCTCATACTGTTGTTTCATGTCAAATTCATTATATCGTTTAAACATTATAAACAATTAAAATAACACTATTTATAACTAAAATATTTATTAAATATCAATAAAATTCGAAATTTTTACCTGTTTTTAGAAAATTCGACACACCAATATACAGAAAAAAGCACTCCATTTTCACGAAGTGCTTTATAAAATCAGTAATTATTACAGTTTTTAATGAAAATAAACATATGTTTTACTGTATAAACATATGTTTATATTTCGGTCAATAATTCTCATCAAAAACTGTCACTCCCACTTTTTCAAATATACAATACATATAAAACTGCTGAGTAAAATATTTTTAATTTTTAGCACAGTTCATACCACATAATTGTTTTTATCGTTTTTGAGTGCAAAACTATTAAATTTTTCGATTTATTTCGTAAATGTGAATTGTCTTACATATGTCTAATTAGAGTATGACTTTTATTTTTACTCAATTAGAAGTTTTTATCCATTCTATAGCTAGTTGCACGCGATCACGCATCCCCAGTTTTGCAAGAATACGAGAGACAGCTTTTTTGGCTGAATCAGGTTCAATAAAAAGCTTCTCAGCAATTTCTGCATTATTGAGACCACATGACACAAGGCTTACTATTTCAATTTCATGTTCTGTTAGAGCATCAAATTTAGCTCTAGCTATTTGCACATCTTGACTTGCACTGATTTGAGAAACATGACGAGCTAATATCTTTCCTGTTATTCTTGGAGTTAGCACAGCATCTCCTGCATTAATAGCTTCAATAGCAGATATAAGTTGCGGTCCGCGCACATCCTTTAGTAGGAAACCGGAAGCTCCAGAACTTAGCATTTTAAATGCATAGTCGTCATAATCATAAGTAGTAAGTGCAAGAATCTTAATATTTCTGTATTTAGTTTTAATATGTTTTGTCGCAATGATCCCATTCATAACAGGCATCCTAATATCCATAATTATTATTTCCGGCAACTGCTCACCCGATGCAGATAACCTTTCAAGCATATCTAATGCAACTAGCCCGTTTTCACAAGATCCTATGACAGTACATGTAGCAGATTTGTTAATTATCATTGAAAATCCATAACGGATAGCTTTCTGATCATCGACAATAATAACTCGGATTTTTTTGCGATCAATCATAGATATTTTCCTTTGGTATAATTGCATGCACTCTCCAGCCACCTCTAGCATAGACCCCTGCAGTAATAGAGCCTCCAATACTGACTAAATCAGCAGCGATATGAGCAAGACCATAACCAGTAGACGGAGTCTGTTCATGAATACCCATCTGTTTGCCATTATCAATTACAACAACTTCGAGTTCTCCTTTCAACGTTATGGTGATTTGAACACTAATTTCTGTAGCATGTGTAGCATGTTTCAAAGTATTCGTTATAGATTCGCGAATAATCCTGTATGCCCATTGAATTTGAACCCCCACTTCTGGAACTACTGGTGTTATTTCTAGCTGTGCGCGTATTCCAAGTTTATTGATTCCTGCAACCAGTTCTTCAATATCGGTAATAGAATGTTCCTTATTACTATCTTGTTCTCCACCAGATATCGAGTTAACTAGAGTTCTTGTTTGCCGTAAGCCACTTCTAGCGTATTCGTTGATAAGTTTCACTATTTCATGCTGTTTCACATCTAAATCATCATCTACTTGCAGACCCTCAGTGAGGCTAATAATTGCAGTAAGACAATGTCCAACAGAATCGTGTAGCACAGTTGCCATTCTCGTAGCTTTCTCATTAACTCGTGCTTGGGATTCACTCTCATGTAGTTCAGATAATATGGCTTGTTCTTGTTGTTTCTCTCTGACCTGATTTGCTCTCATTCGTATTAGAGCAGCAGTTAGAGATGTAAATACAAAAACAGAAATGGCAGGAATAATTAATTTCCTGCCGAAGACTACATATCCATAAAGAGTTGATAAGACAACTCCAGCACCTAAGGCTAATATACCTATTAACATTTTTCGCATATCAAGCAAACATATACCTGAAGAAGCCAGAATATACATGGTAAGCAATCCAATATTTACATCTCCACAATAGGCAGATATACTAGCGGCCATAAGAGATAAAGCAACAGAAATATGCCAATATCGGCGCCTACCAAATACTGCAATAGAAGTTAGCACAACCGTCATCCACACTATAATCGGATCAGCATCACTACGTAATCCAATTATTATTTGATAGATAGTCGAAAGTATTCCAATAATCCATACCGGCTCAGAGTTATTTATCCAAGCTGCATATATTTGGTCAAAGAACCCAAGCCGGTAACTACTTGAGGATATTCGTCTAGCGTTATAATCGTGATGAAATAAAGCTTTCTCACGCATATAAGTGCTCATAGCCTTGCTCGTTTGAATTGAACCTTTATGAATATCATTCCCAAAATTATCCACATTAGATTCATCATAACAGAGATAACAATCGAACCTACCGCATAAAAATCACCTATACAACGTACAGCACTTGCATACGCAAGAAGAGCCGGTGGATAAACAACAGATAATGCGGGTGCAACAATAGCCATTCCAAATCCTATGAGTGATGAAACCAACACAACTGTAACAATTGAAGAAAATCCTGAAAGGCGAACCCCAATACCCACTACAATCAGTTGCCAAGCTGTCATCGCTAATGCAATCGCAAATAAACGAGGAACTAGAGAAAATACATCAGAAATATGAAAATGAAGAAATATGCCAGCAACAAGTTGTAAAGTGCCAAACAGCAATACAGAAAACATAGAAATAACAAAGGAATGAAGCGTCAATGTTGTAATATACTTATTAACAACTCCAATAGCCTTTAAACGAGCAATATTACGGCCATTATGCTCATTAGACATTTTCTGCGCTTGCAGTGCACCAAGCAATATAGGAAAGAATAATGTCGTTGGCAACAACGCAGACTGACCCCATACTGCTAAATAGGTAACTCCTTGAGCCTTGAACTCTGCTTCATATGACTCATATTGACTAATTCCCATAAGCAATCCAAGAAAAGACGTACACAATAAAGCAATCCAATACCAAGTAATGTTATTTTTCCTACATTCCCAAGCAAATGTTTTTTTTATCATTGTTCCACCTTTCTAATTTTAATCAAAAACATGCACACACTAGACCAGAAAATCCCAACAATCACTGCTACTACGCCAAACAGTAGTGCTTCGGAGCTAATAGTAACCACGCCACCAGTTGAACCAAGTACCGGATTCGCAGCACTAACAATACCCCAAGGCAAAATCCAAGATAAATAATTTAAACCAGCAAATGGAAGTGCAGATGTACCTATAGCAGCAACCACAGCCATTCCAAGAGTCACACCTTGTTGTGAAAATTGTGTAGCAGCCCATGTATGTATAGCACTTACAGCAATCGCATCTCCTACCAGTGCAAGTAAAGCAGATAATGATATTATTGTAATGTTGTTTGGTCTATTAAATCCATATATTAACGATGATACGAGCGCTAATGCCAAAATGAAAACAGCAACTAGCGTAGTAATCATTATAGTTACAACAAGATTTGCACCAAACTGGCGACTAGCAGAAATTCCCATAGAACGCAGTTTAGTATCCATACCACCATCACGCGATGTGGTTACCACCCTAGAGGCGACAATTGCAGCAATAATCGGTAACACGTAGATAGCTAACATCATCACCTCATTCAATGCTAGCAAATAAAGGTGAATCTCTTTGGGGCCACGAGCACGTTTAGCAAGCGCTGCACCCAACCATAAGCCAACAACAGCAATGAATAATAATGTAATCAGCAAAATCTGTCGATGACGCAAACTTTTTAGCGTTAAAATAAACTGCTTCATTTTGCGACCACCTTTGATGTGTAAATTGGATCTGTTAGTTCTAAGAATGCTTCTTCCAAAGATTGACGAACCATTTGTACCCTATATACTTTCACATTTTGATTCACAAGATGTGCAACCAAATTTGCTACTACTTCATTAGATATAATTGGCAATATTAGGGATCTACTAGCCTCTTCCACTTTATAATCAATACCACAATTAGATAATAGAACTACTGCAGATTGCATATCAGAAACTTGTAGTTGCAAGTACCCTGCAGAACAAATATCCTGCATACGCCCCTCAAAGCGTAAAGTTCCTGCTGAGATAATCCCCACATAATCAGCCATCTGTTCAATTTCAGAAAGTATATGAGATGAAATCATCACCGTCGTACCACGGTTATGCGCCCAATTAACAATTAGCTGACGCATTTCTACTACACCAGCAGGATCTAAACCATTTGTTGGCTCATCTAAAATCAACACAGGTGGATTCGCTGCCAAAGCTAGCGCTATACCTAGACGCTGCTTCATTCCTAAAGAAAACGCTTTCACTGGTTTTTTACCAGTTATACCTGAAAGCCCAACCATGTCGAGTGCTTCTCGACCTTGAGCACGAACAATGCCAAGATAATCGCAAACCAAATCAACGTTCTCTAAGGCACTTAAATTAGGATAAAATGCCGGACCTTCTATCAACGATCCCACCAATAACCCCGGCAACACTTTCTTAGAGCTACCATTACTTGCAGAATTCCGAAACTCTACAATCTGACCACTTGAAGGTTTAACAAGACCAAGCAACATCTTCATAGTTGTTGATTTGCCAGCACCATTTGGTCCAAGAAAACCATAGATGCTTCCACGTGGAACATGAATAGACAAATCCCGCACTACAGCCTGATCACCATAGACTTTTGATAGTCTACAAGTTTCAATTGCGTACTTAGACATTAATATCTCCATTCATTTGTGATTTGTAATAATTTCGATACATTTCGCTACTATTCAATAGCTGCGAATGTGTACCAATTTCTGGTGATGCAATATCACTGAAAAATATAACTTTGTCTTGCGGTTTCAACATTCGCAAGTTGTGCGTAACTAACATAATTGATAATTGTTTGTTGTTTTTAAGATTCGAATGAATAGTTTTTATAAGTTCTTGATTTAACCCAATATAAGGCTCATCCAAAAAAACCCATCCGTTTTGAGCCGAAACAAGAGCGCGAGCAATAGCTAATCTCTTTTTTTCTCCACTTGACAAATTAGAAGCATTTTCCAACAATAAGGAATCCAATTTTAAAGGAAATTCTTTTATACGTTGATCTAAAGAAACTATTTCCAGTGCCGACCAAAGTAAGTTAGCATCTTTTTTATCATATTCACCCACAAGAAATTCTCGGATGGTAGATCCGCCTAAAGGTGTATCAGCTAACGAAACTCCAACTTTATCGTTAAAACTACTCGGCTGATACAACAGACCTTGATGAGGTATTAAACCAAGCAGAGTCTTAATAAAGGTTGTTTTTCCAATACCAGATCTGCCTATTAGAAATACCTTCTCTCCAGGAGTGAAATGAATAGTCCCATAATCTAAATGTTTATTTCCTGGTAAAGTTACGCTCAAATTTGTAGCAACTAATTCAGAGCTAGAAGAATCTTCGACAAATAATTGTTTAGGTTGCGTAGCAGTAAGGTCATTATTCCTATCTAGATTTTGTCGTACAGTTACATATCCAGTAAACGAGTTAAGCACATCTTTTAATCCTGATACAGATAGTGCTGCACATGATTGTATCATTAGCATTTCACCCAGGTTAACACTGCCCATTTTGAAACAAAATGCTAGATAAACGGCCAGAAAAATATTTGAAGCATATGTGAAAAAAGAAGAGAACGACTGAGCTAACGTAACTAGTTTTGTTAGCGATAGATAACTAGACGTTAGTGAATCATTTAATTGAATCCATTTATCTGCAATATAATTGGTTTTACGAGTAGAAATAAGAACAGCAATATCTTCAATATCATGTTGAATTCTAGTTGATAAGTTTTGCTGAGATTGAATAAAATCAAACGTCAATTCTTTTTGTCTATTAACAATGAAATAGTTAATGGTTGCAAAAAAAGCTAACCCTAAAAGTAGAACGACTGAAATAATAGGGGTAAAATAGGCTATGAATCCAAGAAGGACAGTAGAAGATATAGCTGAAAACAGTTGAGGAATGATTGCCTTTTGTAGCGTATCACGCACCGTAGTGCGTAAAGCTAACTTCTCGATTAAAGCACCTATGCTGGAACGTTCGAAATAAGATAATGGCTGTTGTGTCATTGATTTGATTAGACGATTTGAATAAGCCCTATCAAAATCTCTAGCCCCTTTTTCTAATGCTTTTACCTGCACAAAATAATTCAATACAGTAATTAGCCCTATACACCCTACTGCTATAAACAAATAGTTAAAACTATTGTTTTTCTCAACTATACAACGCAATAACGCAGCGTATAATAATGAAACACCTTGAATACAAATAAAAGAAAGCAGCATCCACAAAAAACCAGTTTTTGAAAATAAAGAAAAAACATTAGTTTTTTTCACAGGATCTTTTTTATCGATTTTCACTTTTGATGAAGAATCTTTAGAAATCGACAACACTGTTCCTGAAAAAATTCTACTAAGTTCATCAATACGAATACGTCTTATACCGTATGCTGGATCGTTTATAACTAAAAACTCTTTTTTTACTTTTGATAGCACAACATAATGATTGTTGATCAAATGTAAAATCAAGATTGAATCACTTTGCTTGGCATATTCCAACAACTCTAAAGAATTAATACGATATGCTTTTAACAGTAGACCATATTTTTCACATAAAGATCGCAAACTAGATGCTCGTAATCCATCAGACTCAAATAGGTAGTGTTCAGGATTAATCGAATATGGATCTCTGCTAATCCCATAAACAGACAAAACCATGGCAAAACATGCGAGTAAACAATCTTTTTCTGACTGTTGTTTAATCATTTTCATTTGCATCACTCCTTACTGGAATAAGAGGAAACAAAGTTGCTTTGTCATTAGAGAGTTCATCGAGGAACAATTTAATCCCGGCTAGTCCTGTCATAAGTCCTAAAGATTGAAAACGATTATTACCGAACCCACATCCAAAATCAACAATATAACGTAGGAATAGTTTAATCTGACGACTCAATTCAACACTTTGATTTACAGATAAAAGACCTTGCTTATCAAGAAATATTAGCAACTTAAGGTTACCTGAAATGCCATGGCACATAGAAAAACTTGTTAATGAATAAAAGCTAGAAAGAATATGTTGAATCCCTAAATGAATTTCTTCACGAGCTTTTTGACGTTCAAAATAATCTAGAAATCCTACTGTTTTATCCAATTCCAATAATAAATATCGGCTAAGAACCATACCAGTTGTTCCATTACACCAGTTAGCAGTTGGAATTGATGGAATATGACGCGTATCCACCCATAAACCACTTGCATTTATAAATGAATCATCTGTCTTTATAGCTTTTAATCCAAGATCGACGTATTCTTCGTTATGGAGAACTATTCCAGCCTTAAGAAGCGACAATCCTATGCCAGCATTACCATGCGCAAAGCTGGCATTAGCTTTTCTTACTTCATTTCCGATAGGCCATCGCAAAATCCCTTCTTCACAGATCATTTTTTTCTTTAAACTGTATGCAGCTTCTTGAATAAGAACATGCGTATAATCAGTGTTCATATCAGCCAAAGAAAAAATAAAACCCGCGTTCCCTCCAAGAACATCATGAACACTATCTTTTCGAACACAATTCAAGATTTCATTAATATTGCACGATAAAAATCGATTACGATCTTCACCAACAATCAAACGAGACATATAACTCAAATAAACTGAACTAGATGTAAATTGACCATTCTTATCATCGGGAAGACTATTTTTAAGAACAGTCTCAATACCGTCTCTTCCAGAATATAAATTACTGGAAACAACATCAATAACTAGATTGTCCCGATCATCAACATTGGCTCCAAACCAATATCTATTCTTCGAATTATGTTTATCAATTACAGCATACTTTGTAAAGAATTCTTCAATACTAAAAGATAAATCGGAAGCTATCTGTGTTTGTGACTTTAGCGCAATTAAACTATTTTTTTTGCAAGTCTCACAATAGGTTAACCATTGCGTGTTTTGCACTGTAGCTACACCTTTAAGAGAAAACTCAATCACATCAACTTGAAATTTAAGATCTTTTGTATTCAGCCTTTCAAGTTGTTGTTTCATTAAAGTAATGGGAGTCAAAGAAAGCTCACATAGTAGCTGTTTATTTCCACCATAAAGATCTTTTGAATTTGCTCTACAGTAAAAGGACGGAATAAGTCCAACTTCTAGAACCGAACGCTCGTAGTCAACTAAATTTGAAGATAAAATACCATACTTCTTTTCGCAAAAAATCTTCCAAATATATTCCTTACGTTCTTGAAAACGATATGATTTCAACGCCTCTATAACAGCAGCATATTCTCGGGTATTACGTAATAAAATTCTACTTTCGATAGATGTAGCAACACTTTCTAACTTAGCAATCAACTCCTTACGCACTTTAAGAATAGCTGTATACGTATAATGAAAACCATCTAATATATCATCGTAATAATCTTCCCATGCCAAATTTTCTTCACCATCATATTTACTTAAGAAGGGAGAGGCAGTGTTAGTAGAGACTATTCTATCTTTTCTCTCAAACCTCATATCTAAAGTTCCTATATCAACCAGTTCCTTAACAGATCTAAGTATTCTCTTTGAAGATATAGCACCAACATCATCACGCTCAGATTGATTTGCAGCTAGTGGAAGCATTCCTGTCATAAGAACACTGTTATTTATCCGCTTCAATAGTTTATAATTAAAACTAACATCATTCTTGCGATAACTTTCATTTATATTTAACGCACCTAGTGTCTCATAATCAATAATTACAGGATATTCTCCATGAGCAATAATATTTTCATAATGCAAATCGCTCATACGCAACGCATAAGCCAAACACATAATTTGTCCAAATCTCCGGTAGTATCTTGAAGCCTGTTCTTTTGATGATAATGGTTTGCGATCAATAGATTCATACCAAGAATGATCCCCCAAATTTAAACTTTTTGGCCAAACCAAATCCAATATTTTCTCATCTTCAGATATTAAGCTCCATAGAACTTCCAATACTTGTAAATTACCATTTGAGCCACGCTTCAAATACAACTTAAAGTCTTTTGATTCTACTAGGAAAGAAGGAGGTGTTTCATGTAAATCACCGCAAACTTTAGTTAATATTTTATTATTCTTATTGAAAGAATAATTGAAAACCTTGTTTATCTGATGAACATCACTATGCAAACAACCTGTAACCCATTTTTTATATTCTTTCTTTTTTAATTCTAGTTTTGCTACATTTTCTAGCCTATGCCTTGCTAAATGCATGAATTCTGAAAAGAAAGTATCATCATGCTCTAAACGACTGATGAAATCAGCAAAAGACGGTTTCCCATTCTTGGCTTTATAGTTCGCTAGGAACAGTACTATCGTTGGCCCAAGCACATGCTCCAGCTCCAGATTAGAAGTATCTATAAGACGAATATCAGCACTTCTAACTTTTTCGAATACACCATTAAACTGATATAGCTCATTGGTTTCATCAGTAACCATTTTAGGTGAAATCCTTCCTAACTTCTTTATGGTCTTAACAGCAGGTTAACAAGAATTGCCAAGTGTTCATATGGCATTCATGAGTCAATGTATGCATGACTCCATCTCCAGCACCGAGAATTTCATCTAATTCAGCATCTGTAATCTCAACAAGTACATCTTTCATGTTCGTCTCCTTTGAGGTATCCAAATAAAATAATGTAGTCAATAGAGATTAGGAAGAACTTCACCTATTCCTAGTTACTTAGGACAATTTAATAATCACAAATATAAAAGTGCCTATCCATCAACATGCATATTTTGTCCACTATAGGGTACATGTAGTTCTATGCATAAGATATATATCTTCATGTTAGTTTTTGATACATGCAACTCACCTAGGCTATTGAATACACAGCATCATAAACATTCCTCATACTAAAATGATAGCTTTTAAAACATATCTACAAATAACTTCACCACTCAACAACGTTAGGGATCCTCTTCAAACAATACAGGAATAGCTAAGTTTGTCATAGCCTATGTCTTTGCAAAATAAAAACCTCTAGAGTAAAACACCAACTATTAATGATCCGTGCACACAACTCGGATTATAGGCGAAAAAAATTCGATGAGGACCAGACAAAAGACAACTTTTATTGAAAACTCCCATTTATAAGAGTATAAAAAACTTTTCATATTACTTTTGCAAAACAGCAAACAAAGAATCATAATATTTAAACAACAAATATAAACAATAATTCAATCTATAGATTATAGATAAATATCTATTAATTGATACGTATTATCCAAGATCTTTACCAATACAGAACTAATTATAATCATGATACATCAAATAAGAAATGAAAAAGTTACAATACAAAATCATTAACAGATATACTTTCTGCAACTCACTCTGATACTACATGTGCCCCTTTTCTAAACATTTATAGGAAAGGGGCACACATATCCACGTCATTTTAAAAACACACTGGTAATAGTAAACGCGACTCATAAAATAAAACTTCTAAAATTAAGCATGCTACTTTTGAAAGTCATTGACAATCTATTTCAGTTATAAACAAATTAATTTATATAATCTTAATTTAAGAAGACTTAAATAATCGTTACAGATTACATATTTACTTTGACGGTCACTCCCACTCAATCGTGGCAGGCGGCTTAGAAGTTACATCAAGCACTACACGATTAATTTGACGACATTCATTCGTGATTCGAGTAGAAATATTTGCCAATACATCGTAAGGCACACGAGACCAATCAGCTGTCATGGCATCCTCAGAGCTCACAGGACGCAAAACAATTGGAGAACCATATGTGCGCTCATCACCCTGAACACCAACAGAATGAACATCAGCAAGCAAAACAACTGGGCATTGCCAAATATCGCGATCCAATCCAGCTTTAGAGAGCTCTTCGCGCGCAATAGCATCTGCTTCACGAAGAACAGCTAAGCGTTCGCGTGTAATCTCACCCACAATACGAATACCTAAACCAGGACCCGGGAATGGCTGACGCCAAACAATTTCATCTGGAAGTCCAAGCTCAGTTCCAATAGCACGAACTTCATCCTTAAACAAAGTACGCAAAGGTTCAATAAGCTTAAACTTCAAATCTTTTGGCAAACCTCCAACATTGTGATGAGATTTGATATTTGCAGCACCATCACCACCACCGGACTCAACTACATCCGGGTAAAGTGTGCCTTGCACAAGGAACTTAACTTCAGCTCCAGTTTTACCAGCTTCTTCAATAACTTGACGCTGAGCTTTTTCAAAAGTGCGTATAAACTTTTCGCCAATAATCTTGCGCTTGCGCTCCGGCTCACTCACGCCTTTAAGTGCGTTCAAAAAGTCATCTTCTGCATCAACTGCAATAAGTTTAATGCCTGTTGCTTCAACAAAATCATGCTTAACCTGCTCAACTTCGCCTTTACGAAGCAAACCGTGGTCAACAAAAACGCAAGTAAGCTGATTGCCAATTGCTTTATGCACCAATGCTGCAGCAACAGCAGAATCTACGCCACCAGAAAGACCACAAATAACTTGTGCATTCCCAACTTCTGCGCGAATCTTAGCAACCTGATCTTCAATAATGTTAGAAGGATTCCAATTATTATCTAATCCTGCACACTTATGTAAGAATGTAGATATAAGTTCCTGACCCAATGGAGTGTGTTTAACTTCTGGATGCCATTGCACACCGTAAAGTTTGCGACTTTCGTCTTGCATTGCTGCAACTGGAGCACCTTCTGTGTGAGCCAAGACCGTAAAACCTTCTGGAGCACGCTTAACAGCAACACCGTGACTCATCCAAGTATTCTGCGCAGATGGAGATCCGGAAAGTAAACCTTCAGAATCATCAATAGTTGCAGCAGTCTTGCCATACTCACCAAGTGCAGCTTTATCGACATCGCCACCAAGCTCATGAGCCATTACCTGGAAGCCATAGCAAATACCAAGAACCGGTACACCTGCTTCAAAAATCTTTGGATCAATGTCAGGAGCACCTGGTTCATAAACAGAAGCAGGACCACCTGAAAGAATAATAGCTTGAGGATCCTTAGCAAGCATTTCGTCAACTGGCATAGAGTGAGGAACAAGTTCTGAATACACATTTGCTTCGCGCACTCGACGAGCAATAAGCTGAGCGTATTGAGCGCCAAAATCAACGACAAGCACTGGTCCTTTTGCCATGATTCTCCTTATATATAAGTTCTAATACGATTCAACTTATAATAGTGAAACTTTGCGACGTTACGTAATTACAAAACGCCGAAAATTAAACACAAAAGTTACACGTACAGTCTAACACTGCAAAATAACGTTGACAGATTTTTGTGCGAAACGCTTAACTATAAAGTATAAAATGAACATTAAATATAACATAATCTATACAAATGGCTCATTTTTTACGCACATAATCACACATTTTTTCAACACAAATGCACGAAGAAGTAACCAAACGAACAAAAGTCAGACGCTGGCACTATACTGAAACGGATGGAAAAAGAGCTGTAATACATTTGTTTTCCAGTCTCTATAACCAAATGGTAATGATCAAATTGCACTGAAAAGTGCTTGAGTACAGGAGTACACATGACGAGTCCTGTTATTGGCACACCTTGGAAGAAGCTCAACGCTCCAGTTTCCGAGGCAGCTATCGAAGGCGTAGACAAGTACTGGCGCGTTGCCAACTATCTTGCAATTGGCCAAATTTATCTTCGCAGCAACCCTCTAATGAAGGAGCCGTTCACTCGCGAAGACGTTAAGCATCGTCTGGTGGGCCACTGGGGCACCACTCCAGGTCTTAACTTCCTTATTGGCCACATCAACCGTTTCATTGCTGACCACCAGCAGAATACCGTGATTATCATGGGTCCAGGCCACGGCGGCCCAGCTGGTACTGCTCAGTCCTACCTCGACGGTACTTACACTGAGTACTATCCAAAGATTACAAAGGACGAAGCTGGTTTGCAGAAGTTCTTCCGCCAGTTCTCTTACCCAGGCGGTATTCCTTCTCACTTCGCTCCTGAAACCCCAGGCTCCATCCACGAAGGTGGCGAGCTTGGTTATGCACTCTCCCACGCTTACGGCGCTGTTATGAACAACCCAAGCTTGTTCGTTCCAGCAATCGTTGGCGATGGTGAAGCTGAGACCGGTCCTTTGGCTACCGGTTGGCAGTCCAACAAGCTTGTGAACCCACGTACCGATGGTATCGTGCTTCCAATCTTGCACTTGAATGGCTATAAGATCGCTAACCCAACAATTCTTTCCCGTATTTCCGATGAGGAGCTTCATGAGTTCTTCCACGGCATGGGTTATGAACCATACGAGTTCGTTGCTGGCTTCGACGATGAGGATCATATGTCCATCCACCGTCGCTTTGCTGACATGTTCGAAACTATCTTCGATGAAATTTGCGATATTAAGGCTGAGGCTCAGACTAACGATGTAACTCGTCCTTACTACCCGATGATTATCTTCCGCACTCCAAAGGGTTGGACCTGCCCGAAGTTCATCGATGGCAAGAAGACCGAAGGTTCTTGGCGTGCACACCAGGTGCCACTGGCATCTGCTCGCGATACCGAAGCTCACTTCGAGGTTTTGAAGAACTGGATGAAGTCCTACAAGCCTGAAGAGCTCTTCGATGAAAAGGGCGCTGTGAAGGAAGACGTTCTTTCCTTCATGCCAAAGGGCGAACTCCGCATTGGTGAAAATCCAAACGCCAACGGTGGTCGTATTCGTGAAGATTTGAAGCTTCCAAAGCTTGAGGATTACGAAGTCAAGGAAGTTAAGGAATTCGGTCACGGCTGGGGTCAGCTCGAAGCTACCCGTCGTCTTGGCGTTTACACTCGTGACATCATCAAGAACAACCCAGATTCCTTCCGTATCTTCGGACCAGATGAGACTGCTTCCAACCGTTTGCAGGCTGCTTACGAAGTAACCAACAAGCAGTGGGATGCTGGCTA
The DNA here is from genome assembly GCF_049244215.1 of Gardnerella sp. DNF01159. Taxonomy (NCBI): domain Bacteria; kingdom Bacillati; phylum Actinomycetota; class Actinomycetes; order Bifidobacteriales; family Bifidobacteriaceae; genus Gardnerella; species Gardnerella sp. DNF01159. The sequence goes on from NZ_CP058387.1 coordinate 973,045, forward strand.
TCTCTCCGGCTTAGTCGATGAGCACATGGCTGTTACCGGTCAGGTCACCGAGCAGCTTTCCGAGCATCAGATGGAAGGCTTCCTCGAAGGTTACTTGCTCACCGGTCGTCACGGCATCTGGAGCTCCTACGAGTCCTTCGTACACGTTATCGACTCCATGTTGAACCAGCACGCAAAGTGGCTTGAGGCTACCGTTCGTGAGATCCCATGGCGTAAGCCAATCTCCTCTGTGAACTTGTTGGTGTCCTCTCACGTATGGCGTCAGGATCACAACGGCTTCTCGCACCAGGATCCAGGCGTAACCTCCGTGCTCTTGAACAAGACCTTCAACAACGATCACGTAATCGGCATTTACTTCCCAGTAGATTCCAACATGTTGCTTGCTGTTGCTGAAAAGGCTTACAAGTCCACCAACATGATTAATGCTATCTTCGCTGGTAAGCAGCCAGCTGCTACTTGGTTGACTCTCGACGAAGCTCGCGAAGAGCTCGAGAAGGGTGCTGCTGAGTGGAAGTGGGCTTCCAACGCTAAGAACAATGACGAAGTTCAGGTTGTTCTCGCTGGTGTTGGCGATGTTCCACAGCAGGAATTGATGGCAGCTGCCGACAAGTTGAACAAGCTTGGCGTTAAGTTCAAGGTTGTTAACGTTGTTGACTTGCTCAAGTTGCAGTCCGCTAAGGAAAACAACGAAGCTTTGACTGACGAAGAGTTCACTGAGCTCTTCACTGCTGACAAGCCAGTCCTCTTCGCTTATCACTCCTATGCACATGACGTTCGCGGCTTGATTTATGATCGTCCAAACCACGATAACTTCAACGTTCATGGCTACAAGGAGCAGGGCTCCACCACAACGCCATACGATATGGTTCGTGTGAACGACATGGATCGTTACGAGCTTACCGCTGAAGCATTGCGCATGGTTGACGCCGCTAAGTATGCCGACGAAATCAAGAAGCTCGAGGACTTCCGCCTCGAAGCCTTCCAGTATGCAGTCGACAAGGGTCTTGATCACCCAGACTACACCGATTGGGTATGGCCAGGCGTTAAGACCGATAAGCCAGGCGCTGTCACCGCTACCGCTGCAACCGCAGGCGATAACGAGTAGTTTTAAGCTGATAAAGCTAAAATTGGTTAGCTAAAACATTTCGGGAGTCAATCGAAAGATTGGCTCCCGTTTTGTGTATTAAAACAAACAATGCAATAAAACTAGTTATATGCAAAATAAATTACATTTATAATTACTATTTTGTGCGTGTACAACATAGATAAGCCGTACAATAGAAAAAGTTTGTTTATATTGCAAAATGCAAAACTTACATTAACAATATAAACCTAGCAGTAACACGAAGTATCAAAGGAGAACGCATCGTGTCGCATATTAATGTAACAATTATCGGCAACGAAGATATGTACGGCAGAAATGCTGTTGCATTCGGAATAACACATATTCTGTCTAATAACTACAGCACTACTGTTTTTCGTCCATGCGCTCAACCAAATGACACTTTTACTAAACAACTTTTGGGTATCACAAATACTTCAACGAAATTAGAGCAAGTTATTGCAACAACTCCAGAAATAGTTAGAACAAATAAAGACACAGTGCGAGGAGATATCGTTGCGCGCTATAACGAATTGTTGCAATCCACCTCTGCTCAAGCTTCTATTATTGTTTCTAGTGACGCAAACCCAGCATATGATCCAGAACTGTTTTCTTTCGACGCAACTGTTGCAGCTGACTTGGCATCACCTGTTTTTCTCACAGTTTCAGCTCAAGGCAGAAACTCACAACAAATTTTACAAACTATAGATTCTGCAAATGCTTGCGTTCTTAAATCATGCACACAAGTTTTAGGAGTATTTGTTACAAACTGCGATCCAGAACTTGGAGCTGAGTTAATGCGTGACTATAGCTCTAGGAATTATGCAAACTCAAACGACGAAGCATCTCGAGTAAGCCAAACTCCATTATGGGTTTTGCCACCAATAGATGAAGAAACTAAGAATTCTTCATTAGAAACATTCGTAAATTGCGTTCGAGAAAATGATGTTCTTAATGCTCTTCACCAACCATTTAAAGTTCCAACTACACCTTATGCTTTCCAATACAGTTTATTAGGAAAAGCAAAAGAAAATAAGAAAACTATAGTTCTTCCAGAAGGAGAAGAAGATCGTATTCTTAAAGCAGCAAACTACTTGCTAGAACGTGATATTGTAAATCTAATTATCATTGGAGAACGCGAATCTATTCTTGCTCGAGCAGAAGAACTAAATCTCAATTCTCTTTGCAAGGCTAGTTTCCAATCTATGCACGATGAGGCAATGCTAAGCCATATGATTACAAAACTTTGCGAATTAAGAGCAAAGAAAGGAATGACAGAAAAGCAAGCGCGTGAACAATTAACAGATGCAAGCTACTTCGGCACCATGCTAGTAGTACTAGGTCAAGCAGACGGTCTTGTTTCTGGTTCAGTTAATTCAACCGCTAACACTGTACGTCCTGCTCTTCAAGTTATCAAAACTAAGCCTGGTTCTAAGCTGGTTTCTGGAGCATTTCTTATGTGCTTCAAAGATCACGTATCTGTATTTGCAGATTGTGCAATCAACCCAAATCCTAGTGCAGAACAGCTTGCTGATATTGCTATTCAGTCTGCACACACTGCTGAGACTTTCGGACTCAACCCTAAAGTTGGAATGCTATCCTATTCAACGCTTGGTTCAGGAAAAGGGCCAGATGTTGATACTGTAGAGGAAGCAACACGCATTGCGAAAGAAAAAGCACCTGATTTAGCAATTGTTGGATCTATACAGTTTGATGCAGCATGGTCTCCTACAGTTGCTGCAGCAAAAGCAAAAAATAATAGTATTGCTGGTCATGTGAATGTATTTGTATTCCCTGATTTATGCGCAGGAAATATCGCTTATAAAGCCGTGCAACGCTCTAGCGGAGCACTGGCTGTTGGTCCAATTTTGCAAGGATTAAATAAGCCTGTAAATGATTTGTCTAGAGGAGCTTTAGTACAAGATATTATTAATACCGTTGCTTTAACCGCGTTAGAAGCACAATCAGAATAAACATAATAAAGCTCCTAAAACAGCACCACAGTGCATACACGATTTTTAGGTATTGCATTGCACTCAATATCTTTAAGTTTGTAGGAACTTAACGCTAAACTAGAGCGTGGCAATTTATAAGCCTTATCAATACTTATGGAGGATGCCCACATGGCAAAAACCGTTCTTGTTATCAACTCTGGTTCCAGTTCGATTAAGTATCAACTCGTTGACTTGGAAAGCGGTGAAGGTATCGCTTCCGGCATCGTTGAGAAGATTGGCGAGCCAGTTGACGGACACTACAAGCACGTATTCAATAGCGAAAAGCATGAGTTCGATGAGCCAGTTCACGACCACGAGCAGGGCTTGAAGCGCGTACTTGGATTCTTCGAAGAATATGGTCCAAAGCTTTCAGAGTCTGGCATTGTTGCTGTCGGTCACCGCGTTGTTCAGGGTGGCTTAACATTCCCTAAGCCTGCATTAGTCAATGAAAAGACAATCAATAAGGTTAAGGATTTGGCAGTTTTGGCTCCACTTCACAACGGCCCAGAAGCTGTTGGCGCTGAAGTCATGACTGAACTTTTGCCAGATGTTCCGCAGATTATGGTATTCGATTCTTCCTTCTTCCATGCTTTGCCACAGGTTGCAGCAACTTATGCTTTGAATAAGGAAATTGCAGACCGCTATCATATTCGTCGTTATGGTGCTCACGGCACTTCTCACGAATACATTGGCTCTGTTGTTCCAAGCGTTGTAGGTAAGCCTGCAGAAGGTTTGAAGCAGATTGTTTTGCACATTGGTAACGGTGCTTCTGCTTCTGCTCAGATTTCTGGTAAGCCAGTTGAAACTTCTATGGGCTTAACTCCACTCGAAGGCTTAATGATGGGCGGTCGCACTGGCGATATTGACCCAGCTGTAGTGTTCCACCTTATTCGCAACGCTCACATGAACGTGGACGAACTTGACACTCTCTTCAACAAGCGTTCCGGCATGATGGGCATGACTGGTCACGGCGATTTGCGTGATATTCACAAGCTCATCGCAGAAGGCGATGAAAACGCTAAGCTCGCTCTCGGCGTATACGTGCACCGCATTGTTGGATACATTGGCAACTACACTGCTCAAATGGGCGGCGTTGACGTCATTACCTTCACAGCTGGTGTCGGCGAAAACGACGAAATCGTGCGCGCTCGCGTATGCGAAAAGCTTGAGCCATTCGGCGTTAAGCTCGATAAGGAAAAGAATTTGGTTCGTTCTAAGGAGCCACGCGTTATTTCCACTCCAGACAGCTCTGTGATTATTGCTGTAATTCCAACGAACGAAGAGTTGGCTATCGCACGCAAGGCTGCAGCTATTGCTGAAGCTGGCGAAGATAGCTACGGCAACAAGTTCAAGCACTAAATTGTTTGCGCTTAACTGCGTAGAACAAACAAATAAATAGATATAAATAATCCCGGGTCAAAAAGGCTCGGGATTATTTGTTATTCAAGCATTTTATGCCACATGCCTGGAAAATCAGGAATCGTTTTGCGAGTAGTAGAAATATTTTTGATTCTCATATTTTCTATGCGCAATCCAAGCATTGCAGCAAAAGTTGCCATTCTGTGATCCGCATAAGTTTCCATTACTTCCCCATGCATATGATTACTTGGCTCAATACGAATTCCATCTTCGAGCTCTTTAGCGCCAATCCCAACTCGATTCAATTCATTAACTAACGCTTGCAAACGATTCGTTTCATGCCCTCTCAAATGCGCGATACCATGAAGTTCACTTGGACCGTCCGCAAAAGCAAGAATAGCTGCAATACTAGGAGCAATCTCCCCTGCTGCACTCAAATCAAGATATGGAATTGCTTTAATCGCACTATCGCTTTCCACATGCATTATTCCAGCATCATCACCTGTTTTTTCAAAATTAACTTTTGCACACATTTTTTCTAATATTCCAGGAAGCAATCCTCCAGGTTGAGTTGAAGAAAACGGCCAATTAGGTATACTGACACTTCCTCCAGCAATCAATGATGCTCCTAAAAATGGCGCAGCATTAGAAAGATCAGGCTCTATAGTAACAACGTTAGCTAGATTTATTTTACTCTCTTTAACATGCCACATTGCGTTGCTAGTCATATTTACAGACCCACCCGCTTTGCAAATATCGTCCATAGTCATGCGAATATGTGGCATACTTGGCAATGTGTCACCAATATGTTTAAGCTCTAATCCACCAGGAATACGTGAACCAATCAGAAGCAGCGCAGAAATAAATTGTGATGATGAAGAAGAATCAATTTGCACGATTTTTTCAGAAAAATTATTTATTTTAAATTCGACTGAAGGTGGCGTAATAGTAAAAGGTAAAAAACCCTCTTCTTCGTGATATTTTACGCGAGCACCAAGCTGCTCTAAACCGTCAAGAACTGGCTTCATAGGACGAGCATAAGCTTGCTTATCGCCATCAAATCGCACAGCTTTATTTGCAAATAAAGCTAAAGCTGCAACGAAACGCATTACAGTTCCAGCTAAACCGCAATACACTTCAGCATTATCTGGAACCCTAAAAACTCCGTCTTCTGGAGGAATTACACGAAGCTTAGTTCCATCTTCATTTAATGACTCACATCTAACGCCAAATGTAGATAAAGCGTTAATCATAAGATCCGTGTCGCGCGAGCGCAATAATCCTTGTAAAACTACTGATTTTGTGCCCAAAGCTGCCAAAATTAAATAACGATTCGACAAAGATTTACTGCCAGGAACCTCAATATAAGCTTTTAATTGATGATTAGCATACGGTGCTTTCCAAGGAGTAGTGCAATCTGCAATATCGTTAATATCACTCATACTATGAATACTATCGATTAACATGTACTGCTAAATAAGAATAAAAAAGCAAAAATACGCATATTTCATTAGATATAAAAAGTCGGGGTGACAGGATTCGAACCTGCGACATCCTGCTCCCAAAGCAGGCGCGCTACCAAACTGCGCTACACCCCGAGACTTTTGAACTGATTACCAGTTCCAAGCACAATCAATTACAATAGCGCACTTTGCAGACAAATGCAAATTACGACACACGTATTATGAAAATTTTTTCTTCATTACAAAATTCAACTAGCAAAACTCATTACTAGCTACCAAACGATACAATAGAATTAGTTTGAAGAAAAAGGGGCTAAGTATGGGACGCTTCCAGCGAACAGAGGCAATGGGCTTAATATCATTCATAGTTTGCGCAGCTTGTGGAATGATTATTATGAGAATGTATATGGTAACAATGCCAGCGTTTTGGCAAATTAGTCAGCGACTATTCCTTACAGCTTCAACTATTGTGTCTTTGTGCAGCGTAGGCGCTTTTATTGTTGGATACTTGCGTACAAATAAAAAAGTTATCAGCCATCACTTAATTCGAGTAGCTAAGCATGCGTTTGAAATAACAGCACTTTCTACGATTTACGGCGCGACAATGTTTCTTATGTCTTTTGCTTTGCTATCTATTATTAATAGTATTATTGGCAGAGCAGCAATGAACAGTTATTTACCAGTATTATGCTCAGCATTATCTGGAATTGTTGGATACGCAACTCTTATTCAAGCTGAACTTCTCGAAGCTAAAACAGTGGCTTCTCTCCTGCCATTATTCGTTATTTCTGGAGCTGCAACTGCAGGTCTTACGACAGATGATCCGTACTGGTATAACAATAATTTCTCTCAACTTGGAGACCGCACAACATTTGCAGCTAGTATGTTTAATGCAACACTTGTTTTGTCAGGAATTTGCATTATCATAACGAGCTACTTTGCTATTACTGAATTCGTTGCAACGCAGCATGAAATGCTGCAACACAATAGCCAAAAACTAATTAAACACTTCAAGATGCGCACAACTGTTATGGCAGCTTTGCTGATTCTTGGAGGAATATCGTTTATTGGAATAGGAACTTTTAGATACACACCACATCCTTTCTTACATGATTTGTGTGCTCGAGGAGTAACAGGATTAATTTGCACAATGCTTGTATGTCTTCCATGGCTTGCGCCTAAGCTTTCTCGCACATTCTATATTGCTTCCGATTTAGCGGTTATTCTTACTGCGTGGGCAGGAAATCAGTGGATACATGGAAATAATACTCTTACAAATGTTGAAGCATTATCGTGTCTGCTATTTCTTGGATGGATTATTGTATTTTCACGACAAGTTGCGGCTATGCAAAGCGATCGTCTTCAATCAAAAATAAATCAAGCTTTAGTATTAAATAGAAGCTCAAAAGCACAAATAGAATAAGAACAAAAGATAAATTAAACTAACAAAAGCAGCGTAGAAACTTAAATTTCTGCGCTGCTTTTAGTTTTTACAAGTCACGAAATTCTTTACAAATAAAGCATAATATTTAATGTTCTGGTTTATGCTCACTCATAAGAAGCAAGAAACTACGAGATTGTGCAACAATATTAAATCCTGCCTCATATAACAATTCTGGACCCTTTGGATTATATGTGTCCACAATCAACTTCCACTTCTCACCATAACGTTTATCTGGCAAAGTAAAAGTAATAGGTTCATAATGCGCATTAAAAATAAGAATAAAGTCATTATCAACCATTCTCGTTCCATACCAGTCAGTTTCTGGAATATCCGAACCATTCAAATAAATCATCACAGATAAAGCATGAGTATTTGACCAGTCCTCCATATCCATAACAGTACCGTTATGATCAAGCCATTCAACTTGTGGAATATCGCTTACATCATCTCCAGCAGAACGACCCGTAAAGAAACGACGACGATGCAACACAGGGTGCTTTAATCGCAAGTGAATAAGCTTGGAAACGAAATCGAACATATCTCGTTGAGTTTCGTTATAATCCCAGCTTATCCACGAAATAGCGTTATCTTGACAATAAGCATTGTTATTGCCCTTCTGCGTACGCATGACTTCATCACCAGCGCATATCATAGGAATACCCTGGCTCACCAAAAGAGTTGAGAACAAATTACGTATTTGACGTTCACGCAATTCATTAACATCGTGAATATTAGTAGGTCCTTCAACACCGCAATTCCACGAACGATTGTCGTTCGCACCATCGCAATTGCCTTCCTTATTAGCTTCATTATGCTTTTCGTTATAGCTAACTAAATCGTTCATAGTGAAGCCATCGTGAGCTGTAATAAAGTTCACGGAAGCTACAGGCTTTCGTCCATTTTGCTCATATAAATCTGAGCTACCCATAAGTCTACTGGCAAATTCAGGTAATGTAGATGGTTGTGAACGCCAAAAGTCGCGGACACAATCGCGATATCTTCCATTCCATTCGGACCAACTTGGAGGGAATCCACCAACTTGATATCCACCAACACCAATATCCCAAGGCTCAGCGATAAGTTTTACACTTGAAATAATAGGATCCTGCTCAATAATGTCAAAGAATGCAGAAAGTTTATCTACTTCTTGGAACTGACGCGCAAGAGTTGCTGCTAAATCGAAACGGAAGCCATCAACATGCATTTCAGTTACCCAATAACGCAAACTATCTGTGATTAACCGCAATGCTTTTGGAGAACGCATAAGTAAGGAATTACCAGTACCGGTAGTATCAAAATAATGACGCTGGTCATTATCTACAAGGCGATAATATGCGCGATTATCAATACCACGGAAACTCAAAGTAGGACCACGGTCATTGCCTTCAGCAGTGTGATTGTAAACCACGTCTAGAATAACTTCCATACCTGCAGCATGATATGCCTTAACCATTGATTTAAATTCGTTAACCTGCTCTCCGCGCTGACCAGAACTGGAGTAAGAATTTTGAGGAGCGAAGAAACCAATAGTATTGTATCCCCAGTAGTTACTTAATCCTTTATTTTGCAAGAAAGAATCATTTACAAACTGATGAATAGGCATCAATTCTATTGCAGTAACACCAAGCTTCCTTAAATAAGAAATAACGCTTGGATGTGCAAGTCCAGCATAAGTGCCTCTAATATCTGGAGGAACACGTTTATCAAGATTAGTCATTCCACGAACATGAGCTTCGTAAATAACAGAATCATGATACGGAATCATAGGATGCTGATCATTACCCCAATCAAAATACGGGTTAATAACTGCAGCCTTCATCGTATGGTCTGCAGAATCCAAAGTATTCATTGCTGAAATATCATCTGGATTATCAAACCAATACGAGAAAAGACTCTCATCACCGTCTATATTTCCTTCAATCGCCTTGGCATATGGGTCAAGCAACAACTTATGAGGATTACACCATAAACCATGAGAAGGATCATAAGGTCCGTGAACACGATAACCATAACGCTGACCAGGCTGTATGCCTGAAACATAGTTATGCCACACGTATGAGTTCTGCTCAGTCATATCAATACGTGTTTCGTTATCATGCTCATCAAATAAACATAATTCAACGCGCTTTGCAACTTCGGAAAACAGCGCAAAATTCACGCCAGCGCCATCATAGTTTGCGCCAAGCGGATACATGGAACCTGGTCGTATATGCATAATATAAGTATCTCATATATTCGAGTAGTTTTCACGTCATGTTGACGTTATTTAAAAAAAGATTGAATTTAAATGAAAGCCTCAATTAATAACGTAATTCCATGGATCGCAAGCTTCACCTAACCAAGCAACTTCTGGACGCTCTCCATACATTTCTTCTATGCAATCAGCAATATCATTAATCGCATAAGTAAACCACAATGATTCAATAGCACTATGAGAAGTGTTAATAATCATAGGATATGTGTGTTGAATGTAATCTTCACCAGAAGAAAGACGCAGTTTCGATTCATATTTAGCTCGCTCAATTGCATCAAGTGCAGGATGATGACGCAAATCGCTTGTAACATATACGTCAACTTTTTCCCTGCGAACTTCATCTAACAAGCTTTCCCCAGAACCAGGCAAAACAGCTACTGTACTAACTTTCGCATCAAGATTTCCAGCAACTTGAACACCAACTTTTGTATGAGGAAGAACGTTAAAAACATTTTGCGCAAAATCACGCAATGATATTGGCACATCCAAAACACCAATTCTGCCTAAGCCAATGTTACGTCCAGCAGAATCAATCTGTTTAGAAACAACAATTGGACGCAAATTATGAAGACCAAAATACTCTGCCGCAGCATGAGCAACTCCGCGCCACGCGACATCCGCATTAGTGTGACCAACCCATAGCGCACAATTATTACTAATTAAGCGTTGCACAATTTCGCCACGAACAGTTTCGTTTGAAACTCCATGCACAGCTTTGAAAAATAGCGGATGATGAGTCACTAATAGGTTTGCACCCATTGATAACGCTCGATCAACTGCGCTAATCGTAGGATCACTAACACATACGATTCGCTGAATTTGGGAATTCAAGTCTCCAACAATAAGACCAGGCTCATCCCACTCTTCAGCAAAGCTTAATGGGTACAATGTTTCTATAGCTTCAATTACTTTGCTTAATCTAATCATTTCTTCTACCTTTAAGCAGTGCTAATGCGCTGCTAGTTGCCAATCTACACCAACTCCAGTAGAAACATTAAGAGGAACGTCTAAATGCACAGCATTTTCCATAGCTTTACGCACAATATTTTCTACCTGCGCTTGCTCACCATGTGAAATTTCCAGAATCAATTCATCATGTATTTGCAATATTACGCGGCTGCGCACTTTTGCTTCACGCAATCCCAAATCAACACGAAGCATAGCAAGTTTCATAATATCTGCGGCAGTACCTTGTATTGGAGCATTAAGAGCTCCGCGCTCAGCAGCTTCACGAGATGCACGATTATTGGAAGAAAGTTGCGGGAAATACCTACGTCGACCAAACATAGTTTCTGTGTACCCAAGTTCTTTTGCCTTCGACACAAGAGATTCCAAATAGTCATGAACATTGCCAAAAGTATCAAAATACTTATTTTTTAACATTTCAGCTTCAGCCGGACTAATAGAAAGCTGTTTTGCCAGCCCATAAGTACTCAATCCATATGCCAATCCATAGCTCATAGCTTTTACGTGAGAACGTTGATCCGGACTTACTTGTTCAACAGGAATCTTATAAACTAAGCTAGCAACATATTTATGAAAATCTACGCCGGAACGGAATGCTTCGATAAGAGTTTTATCATGAGATGCATGGGCCATAATACGAAGCTCAACTTGTGAATAATCACAACTCATTAAATATTCAAATTCTTCTCCTGGAATAAAAGCAGCACGAATTTCACGACCAGCAGCATTCCTATTAGGAATATTTTGAAGATTAGGATCAGCAGAACTTAAACGACCAGTTGCTGCAATAGTCTGCTCAAAAGTTGTATGGATGCGCCTATCGTCATAATGAGCTGCATCAATTAAACTTTGCACAATCTGTTTCAATTTATTAGTTTCGCGATGTTTAAGTAAAGCACCCAAGAATTGACTTGCAGGTTCTTCGGGATCGAGTTTAACGTACATAGCTTGCAAAGCTTCGGCATTAGTCGTGTACGAGCCATTCTTTGTGCGACGAGTAGGTTTAAGACCAAAATGCTCAAAAAGTATTTGTTGCAACTGCTTAGGGCTTTGTAAATTAACAGAACTACCTGCAACTTTCCAAGCCATATTTTGCGCAAACTCAGCATCTGCAGAAAATTGCTTAAGCATACCACTTAAACGTTGCATATCGACTGCAGCACCGACGTCTTCCATGCCACGCAAAACTCGCGAAATAGGCATTTCCAAATCAGTCATCAAACCAGTTTGTTTCCTATCGTCAAGTGTTGAAGCAAAATGAAGAGCCAAAAGACGAATAAGAAGCGCAGTTTTCAAGAATTTTGCTTCACGTGCTTGAGTTTGCTTTTCATTAGTTTCTTCTTCACTAGATGACACTTCATTGTCAATAAGAAGATCAAGCTCACCTTGCTTAGCTTCATTTTCACCCAAATTATCTTCAACTGACTGAATATCTAAATAATGCTCAGCCATATTTTCTAAAGTCTCAGCTCGAAAATCTGGCTCCAATAAATATGATGCCAATCGAGTATCAAGAAGTGGAGTGCCAAATGAATTATTCGAATCGAATAATTTTAGCGATTTTAGCAATCCCAAATGCTTTTTATAGTCATGCAATACTGTTATTGAGGAATTTTTTTGCAAGAACTTTCGCAACATCTCAAGCAAAGCTTGATCTGACGATTGCAAATCAGTCGTATATAATATTGCAGCTTTATTAGCAATAAGAATTATTAAACAATCTGCAATCAACTCAAAATGATGTTTTGAATTCTTATTGCACTCATGAGCGTATATCACTACTTCTTGATTTTTCAGTATAGGTTCAGCACATTTACGAGAATTATTTATAATTTTTTCGGAATTTAATTCTTCAAAATTCTCTTCCTCAGAACTTACTTGATCGAAAGTATCTTCAGTATTTTTTGAATCTTTCTTTATTTTTGTATAAAGCAAAGAAGAAACTGAATTCTCCCAATCAATAAAGTCCTCTACAGTTTTAACATGATGTAAGTCAATGCCTGCTAGCATTTCTTGAAAATTTTCTGCGTCAATATTTGATTGAGCACTTTGAGCTAGCTTATCGTCATTAACGTCACCTTCATACGTAGACGAAAACATTATACGCATATTATTTTCGATAGATTGTTGCATACCGTTGCTAAAAGTTTTGAGAATCTTTCTCTTTTTTAATTCGCCAAATTCAAGTTGAGACAGCAAGATTCCTAATTTTGCAGCATCAACATCACCAAAGCACAAATCATCTACAGTTACGCCTAAATCCAAATCGCAAACTAAAGCATTAACTTTACGGTTTAAACGAACTTGATCAATATTTTCTCTTAAAGCTTCTCCCTTTTTACCGCTAATCTCATTCGAATGTTCAATAATATTTTCTAGGCTGCCGAATTGATTAATCCATTTAGCAGCGTACCCATCTCCAACACCTGGAACTCCTGGAATATTATCTGCAGTTTCTCCTCTTAACGCTGCTAAATCAGGATATTGCTTAGGCGTAACATGATATTTTTCATAAACAGCATTCTTATCCATTTCTTTTAAGTCTTTAAAATGCTGTCCTGGATATAAAACAGTAATATTGTCATCTATCAGTTGGAATGCATCACGATCGCCAGAAAGTACTAAAGTTCTATAACCGGCATTCGAACCCATTACTGCAAGAGTGCCAATAACATCATCACCTTCATAACCGGGTTTCTCAATATAAGTGACACCAAGAGCTTTAAGCATCTGTTGAATGATAGGAAGCTGCGAAAGAAGCTCCTGTGGAGCAGCATCACGAGTACCTTTATATTGAGGCAGCATAGTATTTCTAAAAGTTCCACCTTTAACGTCAAAAGCAATAGCTAAGCGGTCAGGCTTCTCTTTTTTTACAACCTGTGAAAGCATAGTAATAAATCCCCAAATGGAATTTGTTGCTTGCCCAGAGCGAGTAGAAAAATTATCCGCAGATATTGCAAAAAAAGCACGGAACGCAAGAGAATGGCCATCGACAACCAACAACGTTCCTTTCTCATTCTTAAGTTCCGAAGAATGTTCTTCAACGATGTCGGTATTCACTGTTGACTACTCACCCACGTTCCGTAAATTACTAATAAATAACTATGCACTTATATAAAAATGAATAAATATAACCCTACTAATTTTCAGATGAAGATTCTACTTTATCATCGCTATACTTTGCAATAATAGCCATTGCAAGACGCTTCTTAGGGATACGCTGATCCATAGAAGTTTTTTGAATCCAGCGGAAAGCACCCTGCTCAGAGAATCCAGCCTTATCCATAAGAAGACCTTTAGCACGGTCTACAAGCTTACGTTCTTCTAAAGTATCTTCAGCTTTCTTCAACTTTTCTTCTGTTTTCTTCAACTGATCTTCAGCATCGTGTAACTTGTTTTCTGCACGCTCAACACTATCTAATAAATCGTTGATTTCACTAAAGCGACCCATAGCAACTTCCAAAGCAGGAAGAAGTTTAGATTCTTCATATGGCTTAGTAACGTACGCCATCGCTCCAGCACCAGTTGCTTGTTTTACTAAATCTGACTGTGAAAAAGCAGTGAGCATTACTACAGGAGCAATATTCTCATCACAGATTGTTGCAGCGGCAGTAATGCCATCCATAACAGGCATCTTAACATCCATGCATACAACATCTGGATGATTTTCACGAGTCAACTCAATAGCTTCTTGACCGTTAGCAGCCTGACCTATAACTTGATATCCGTTATCTTCAAGCATTGCAACTAAATCCATACGATTAACTGATTCATCTTCTGCAACTACTACAGTACGAATATGATTGGCCTTTTTTTCTTTAGCTTCTCGCTGAACAGCTTCATCATCTGCAGCTTTGCGCAGCTCATCATCAGTAAGTACCTCAGGCATTGCTGGCTCTGTCCCTTCATTTTCATCCATACCTGGCATATCCAAAACCTCACTTCATTGCCACACATTCACAGGGCAACATCGCCATGCATCTTTAACATGGCGTTCGCGCAACGGCACACTCACAAACACTAGCGAAAATTGCGCATCATAACACAATCTGCAAGTCATTAAAATACCGCATGCGCACCATGTTCGTGTCAATTAATAATATCATAAGAATTGCAAGACGCGCGAACAAGCACATACAATTAGCACTATTTTGCTTATTTTATATAATCGCAGATAATAATACAGCCAACGCACCAAGTATTGCCTGAGCAACGCACATAGGAAAAGCATCCTTATAGTCACCCATAAGCACACATTTAGTAAATTTATAGGCTTTAATAATAATAACCAACAATAAAATCCACTGAAAAGTAGCAAAAAATAAATGCCACGAAGAATTGCATACAATTGCACTAAAACTGAGGAAAATTTCAACACTATAAAAGCGCCATATTGACGGCACTGCTGAAGGTAACGCAATAATCAAAACAGAATATGCAATCAAAAGAACAGCAGAAACAATGCTCATAGCAGCACATAAACGTCTGCCATTGCGCTCGCCAATTTTAACCATAGCAGTTATTTTTCCATGTTCTTTATCGCTTTTAATATCTCGAAGATTGTTTACCATCATTAAGCAAGCCGAATAAGCACCAGGAATGCAAGATATTAGCACACAAGCCAAAATCCTTTGCCTGTTATTGATAAATATGCTAGTTTCTGGAATACCAATTCCATATGTAATTGCGCATAACGAACCAATAAAAGGAACAGGGCCGAAAAATACAAACGCACTTACTTCTCCCCAACCCTTATAACCGTAAGGATGTTTACCTCCTGCATAAAACCATGCTGCAGCAAAGCACGCAATTCCAAGTAAAATAAACCAATATATTCCAGTTCGCAAAACAATAATCAAACCAAAAATACAAGAAATAAAAGCAGAAATTATTACGGCTTTAAGCACAGATTTCGCGGAAATTCCAGCATTTGCAAGGCGCCAAGATACATCGCACAAAGGTTTTGAATTATTGCTACTTAAAGCACGCAAACTACGATTCTCATCCAAGCCATTCAATCCGTCACAATAATCATTGGCATAATTGACGGCGATTTGTATAAACGCAGCAACCATGCAGCACAAGAAAAATTGTATAAAACATTGCTCTAGATGCATAACTGGTTCTTCAAAATACGAAAATCGTATCATTCTAAATGAAACCGCAAACGCCATAACAACAGGAACTAAGCCTATTGGAAGCGTGTAAATTCTTGCACCCTTAAGCCAAATTTTTACACTTTTCATCAAAAGCCTCATAAATTATTTATGATTTATTTATTTATGATTTACACAAATATTTTATACTAAATTTGGCAAAAAGATTGAAGTGCATATTGGTAAAGCAATAATAAGTGCAGAAATAACTAGAGACAAGAATCCACGCCATCCGAATGGGTATTTGTAATACGAAGACTTGCGTGTGCGCAAATAAAAACCGCGCTCTTCCGCTGCTAGTGCAGAACTATCTGCTTTACGCACTGAAGAAACCAAAAGAGGCACAATAAGAGGCATCATAAGTTTTAATTTTTTAAATGGATTTTTACTATCGTATTCAACTCCGCGAGCCATTTGAGCTTCTGTGATTTGAGACATTTCTTGCGCAAAAATAGGCACAAAACGAACCGCAGTAGTTATAGTAAAAGCGTAACAATATGGAATATGCAAATATTGGACTACAGCATTTGCAAGATCGTTTAATTTAGTTACTGTTAGTACGGTAACAAGAGGAAAAGCAAAGCAGAACAATCTCAAAGCAGCTTTTGCACCAATATCAATGCCGTGCAATGTGAACCACAAGAAAATATAGTTGCCACTTTGAGCAATAACAGTCTGCAGCAAAAACATTACGCAAGAAATTATTAACATAGCTTTAATAAGACCAGATAATGTTTTAACAACACGAGTAAAAGCCATGCCAATAAAAATAATAGCTGCAAGCGCAATAAGCGCGGAATACTGTTTAGCAATAAACACGCTTATTACAACACTCGTAGCAAGAATTAGTTTTGCAATAGGATTAGTGCGATGAAGAAAAGTGTTACCTGGCTGGTAAGTTAATAATCTCGTTTTCATAAATATCAGACGCCTTTACTTCTACTTTTATTTGCTACTTTTATTTGCTATTGCTTCTGTTAATTCTGCTGATTCTGTACAGTCTGTTTTGTGATTTTTTCGCCGCGCAACGCTTCTACTAATTCTTCGCGCACATACAAGCCATTGCACTTATTAAATCCATGCGCAACCAAGCCTTGAGAAACGGAACACAATAATGGTGGATACAATGCTGCAGCAGAGCACACTTCCGGTTTTTCAAACACATCGTACGCTGAACCATCAATAATAAGCTTTCCATCATTAATTGTTATAAGTCGAGTTGCATAATCAAGCACAACTTCCATATCGTGACAAACCATAATCACGCAACAACCGTTTTTTCTTAAACGCTCTACAACTTGCATAATTCTCATGCATTCCTTGTAATCAAGACCGCAAGTTGGCTCGTCAAGAAGAAGAATCTTAGGATTTGTTACAACTGTTGCAGCTAAAGCAACCATTTGACGCTGGCCACGAGAGAGCATAAACGGGCTAGCTTCAGAATCCAGCTCCAACTCATCAATAATTTCCATTGCGTGAGCTTTAGCTTCGTCCTCATTCTGACCAATCAAAATACAGCTTAAAGTAACTTCTTCAAGTACCGTTTCTTTGCATAATTGTCGGTCAGGATTTTGAAATAAGGTAGATACATATTTTGCTATTTGACTAATACGAAGAGACTTAGTGTCAACGCCATCAATTGTTACGTTGCCTTCTGTTGGTTTTAATAAACCATTAATAATTTTGGTAATAGTTGTTTTGCCAGCACCATTTCTACCAACAAGAGTTACGAGCTCTCCAGCGTAAGCTTCAAAAGACACGTTTTTTAGCGCACTAACGCCACTTTGATACAAAAAACTGACGTTTTTAAGCGAAAGACATGGTGAATCGTTTTTCGATTTATTTTGTGCGTAAGATTGTGTAGAGACTTGCGATTCGTGTGAAAAGTCGCAAGCAAGCGCCGATTTATTTGAATCGCATTCACGATTATCAAATTCACTATGTGAATCAACATGTGAAGTCAAAGATTTTTCACTATTAATCGTATTAACAATAGTATTTACTGTATCTTCTACAGACACAGGCAAATCGCTTTTAGAGCAAATATTCTCACGCTGTAAATCATTAACCAAATGCGTAGTACGCGGATAATTTATTCCAATAGAATAAAGCAAATCCATATTTTTCAACGCTTGGCTAACAGGCAAATCAAGCGACAAAATGCCATTAGAAAGCACAACTAAACGCTTGCAATACTCGCTTAAAAGCGCAACTTTTTGCTCAATTACAACAACCGTTATTCCAAAATTCTTATTCAAATCTTTAAGAATCGAAAAAATCATTTTAGAAGAAACAGGATCTAAAGCGCACGTCGGCTCATCTAACACCATAACTTTAGGCTTTAGCGCAAGAATAGCAGCAATTGCAACCTTCTGCTTTTGACCTCCAGACAAAGTGTCTAAATCACGGTTACGCAAATCACTAATGCCAACAATTTGCAAAGCTTCATCTATTCGACTTGGTATTTCGCTATGCGCAACGCCAAAATTTTCTAAGCCAAAAAGAATCTCATCTTCAACATTTGCGGCAACCATTTGCGCATCAATATCTTGAATAACAGATCCAACCAAGCAAGCAATGTTAGTTAAAGCAAGATTGTTAGTGTCTTGACCCGCAATCTTAACGCTTCCTAAAAGTTCGCCAGAATAATGATGCGGAATCGCGCCAGAAAAAAGCGAAGCAAGAGTTGTTTTTCCAGAGCCAGAAGGACCAATAATTCCCACAAATTCGCCAGATTCTACGCTAAGACTTACATCTTTTAGTGCAAAAGTGGAATCTTGTGCCTCTGAAGAGTCTAAAGAATCATCTTTATTCCGATTCACATACTTAAAAGACACATCTTTTAGCTCAAGCAAAGGCACAATAATTCCTAACTCTTAGAAACCTAACAATTACAATTACTAATGATATCTTACGATTATATTTATTCTGCGATTATATTCTTTGATGATTATATGACTTGCTGCATATTATCCAGCACAAACTATTCAACAAAATCATCAAATACATATTATCCAAAATACATATCATCTAAAATAAATCATCCAAAACAAATTCAAACACTTACTTATGCAGAACGAGTCGAATTGGGGTGTAAAGCACTTCAACAACAACAGCATTAAACACAGCAGTTCCAAAAATGATTGGAAGCATAACAAAAATCGTCTTAGGAGAATGAAGAACAAAGAAAGATGCAGTAGAAGCAAATATTAAACCAGAAACAACTGTAGTTATAAAAGTTGCTATAAGTGGGAAAATACTGAACTTTCTAGCAGCATCCTTAGGGAAAACGCGAACA
Organism: Gardnerella sp. DNF01159; assembly: GCF_049244215.1. Taxonomy (NCBI): domain Bacteria; kingdom Bacillati; phylum Actinomycetota; class Actinomycetes; order Bifidobacteriales; family Bifidobacteriaceae; genus Gardnerella; species Gardnerella sp. DNF01159. The sequence continues at coordinate 992,081 of NZ_CP058387.1, forward strand.
TAAGCCATAATCATCAAAGTCATAACAATCGCTGCCGGAATATCGCAAACATAATTAAGACCAGGAATAGATGCGTTAAATTGCATCAAAGTTGCAGCCAAAGCACCAATAATCGCGCCCTGAATAACATTTGGACGAACAAGCAAGATTGCAAGACAGAATGATGCGATTAAAAAGTTTGGTTTAATGTTTCCAATTGAAAGTGCTTTTGCAGCAGTAAAGTCAAGAATACATCCTGCTGCAAAAAGAACTGCAACCAACACTAAAGACGTAATATCTAAAGCATGCTTTTTAATGCTTACAGCATTAATCATGCTATCTGCATGTTCGCTAATTTCCTGATTCATAATCTTCTCCTTCATAATGCGATAATCAAATTTTAATTATCGACTTTTGATATTTATTTATGCTTACTTACATTCATTTATGTTTGTTTATATTTGTTTGCGTTTATTCAAGTTAATTTATTTACTTATTCTTCAATGTTGTTTTACTTGTGCAAAACAAGTCGAATTGGAGCGTAAAGCACTTCAACAACAACTGCATTAAATACTGCAGTTCCCAAAATAATTGGCAACATAACCATTACCATATTTGGAGAGTGAAGAATAAAGAAAGCTGCAATAAGAGCAAAAATGCAACCGGAAATTACTGTAGTAATGAAAGTAGCAATAAATGGGAATACGCTTACTTTACGAGCTGCATCCTTTGGGAACACGCGAATATAACCAATTAATATTGCAGTCATAATGATTGCAGCTGGAATATCACAAGCATACTCAAGGAACGGAATCGAAGTATTAAATTGAATTAACGTTGCAGCCAAAGCACCAATAATAGCACCCTGGTAAATCTTCGGTCTAACAAGCAAAATCGACAAGCAGAATGAAGCAATAACGAACTCAGGCTGAATATTTCCAATAGAAAGAGACTTTGCAACAGTAAAGTCAAGAATGCATCCTGCAGCAAAAAGCACTGCAACTAACACCAGTGAAGTAATATCTAATGCGTGATTCTTAACTTTCACATTTTGCATCATTGCAGCTGCAGCATCTGTAGTTGCGTTTGCACCATTGTTGTAAGCTTCCTTAACGGTTTCGTTAATTTCTTGAGCCATGATTTCTCTCCTTGTTTAAGCTTCATATTATTTGAATACAAAGCTATCGAATATTTTGTTGTTATTTGTGATTTGTGATTTGGTTATTTTTTAAAATTTAAGCTTATATACAAAAAGACCTCCGGGCTTACCCCGGAGGTCTTTTATAAGCTTTTATACGCAGCTTCTAAAACTTCAGAGTAAACTCACACCAAAGAGAAGACTGCCACCACCACATACGAGCAGCGTTAAGAGCATTGTGAGATTCAGCATTCATGTTCATGTTACGCATGATAACTGCCTCCTTAAGCTCATTAGCTGACTGTGGCTCACACACAAACCTCAACCGAAGTATTCGATATTTATTTGTGTTGGAAATGATGCTAACACTGCAAAAGTACAAATGCAAATATTGATTCGTAAAATATAATCATATTTTCAAAAATATAAGCAAAACATTACTTTTTAAAAATCTCCTATAAACCATTCTTACATAAGGAAAACAGCTACTATAATTTTAAAAAACGCCCGAAATTATTCAAAGCAAAAAATTTCTAAAAATAAGCGCAACACGCAAGCAAAAATAAAAAATGAGGGTAATAGCTTAGCAATTGCTACTACCCTCATTTTTTATTAAAACCTCAGTACTTAATCACAAAACACAAAATTATGCGAAAAGCACTTTGGATTTTAATAATTGCAAGACAGATGCTTAGAACGCCTTACTTTAATCAAGAAAGCACCTGCAACAGGCAACAATATTGCAATAATAAATGCGATTTGCGCTACACTACTGCCTGTTGAACTTAACGCATGAACATTCTTCTTAACAGCATTATTTACTACTGTTATTTCAGTCCAAGCAACTTGATTACCTTTTTCGTCAACCAAAACAACCGTATGCTTTCCGGTATATCCAGCTGGGAACTGAGCATCAAATTGAGGCTTGCCATTAACCATGCGAACAGTCACAAACTTTGAACCATCAGCACCCTTAAGCAAGCGTGGAGATGAATAGATATACGCGTAAGCATAAACTACTCCATCACGCTGCAAACGCTCGGTGAACTCTTTGTTTACAACATTAATTCTCACACTGTTAACAACACCTGCAGTTGCAACGTTATTGTTACCAACGCTAAGAGTTCCCTTTAATTCTGGATTAAGCTGCTGAACTGTTTTCGGAGCAACAGGTACAGGAGTAGATTCTGCTGGCTTAGCTGGAGCTGGTTTAGCAGAATCAGCTGGAGCCGGCTTTTCTGTTTTTTCCGACGGAACTGGCTTTTCCGACGGAACAGAAGGCTTAGACGGCTTTGATTGTTCACTGGACTCAGACGGAGTCGGCTTCGGAGCAGGAGCAGGAACTTGCTGATGCTCACCAGGTTTTGGAGCTGGAGCTGGCTTTGTGCCAGGCTGATCAGGTTTTGGCTTCTCAGGCTTCTTACTAGGATCCTCACCAGGCTTTGGCTTTTCACCAGGCTTTTCACCAGGCTCAGACGGATTCTCAGGCTGTTTGCCAGGCTCATCACCAGGCTTTGCATCCGGAGGAATTGGCTTAGATTCCTTATCTTTACTAAGCAATACTGCTGTAGAAACAGGAGCAATCTTGTATGTGCCATCATCAGCAACAGTTGCGTCTTGAGCAGTATCATTCACTTTGCCATTAGCAACAAGTGCAGAATACTTTCCTGCTGGAATCTTTACTTGAGTTTCAGCATTATTAGCATTGAACACTACAACATATTGCTTATCTGCATCGTTAAGTGTGTAAGCAATTACACCATCAGGAGTGCCATCAATCATCTTCATGTTCTTGTTAATTGTTGCATAATCAAAATCACGAAGAGATTTAATGCTCTTGCGTAGCTTCAACAATCCCTTGAAATAGTTCACGGAATCAGACTTGTCAGCAGCACGATTCCAATCAAGAGCATTGTCTTTATCGCCAGCATTGTAACTATTATCGTTACCATTCTTAGTTCGCAAGAATTCCTGACCAAGCTGAATAAACGGCATGCCGCGCGAAAGCAAAATCATTGAATTTGCAAGCTTTACTCTCTTCAATCGTACGTCTTCAGTGTCGTTAGGAGCAGAGACCTTTAGCTTATCGTACAACGACAAGTTATCGTGAGCTTCAACATACTGAACAATTTGACCTGCATCAGCAAAGTGCGTTTCAGCATTACCATTCCAGCACTTAACAGTACTACTCGTGCCAAATTGGCAACCAAGCAAATTATGCTCAAGCAAAGCCTTAACACCTTTATCTGTATTGCCATTGACAAAACCAGTACCCTTAGCAGCAAACACAGAACCTTTTACAGAATCGCGGAATGAATCGTTAAAGAACGCTACTCCTGGAATCTTATAAGCATTTGGTTGAATAGTAGACTCGCTCTTAGGAAGCAGTTCATTCATATCCCAGCCTTCACCAAGCACAATAATTGAAGGATCAATCTTATTAAGCTCAGCACGCACTTCTTGCATAGTCTTCAGGTCAATTAAGCCCATCAAATCAAATCGGAAGCCGTCGAGGTTGTAATGCGTAGCCCAATACTTCACAGAATCCAAAATATACTTGCGCATCATTTGACGTTCAGACGCAGTATCGTTACCGCATCCAGAATTACCATTCAGAGCACCATCCTTATAGCGGAAGTAGTATCCAGGAACTGTCTTGTTAAACGAATGATTTTGTGCGTTGTAAACATGGTTGTAAACAACATCCATAATCACGCGCAAACCAGCCTTATGAAGGCCAGCAATCATTTGCTTAGCTTCCTGAACTCGCGTTGTTGGATTGGCAGGATTTGTAGAGTAAGATCCTTCAGGAACATTGTAGTTTTGCGGATCATAACCCCAGTTTTGAGCGCCTTGCTTTCCATAGCTCAAGTCACCAGTTTCATTCACAGAACCAAAATCATACATTGGCATGATTTGTACGTGAGTGACACCAAGCGACTTCAAATAATCAAAGCCAGAAACATTCTGCTTATCTTTAGTCTTAGTGCCTTCTTCTACTACGCCAAGATACTTGCCACGATGAGCATCGCTAATACCAGAGTTTGGATTGATCGAAAAGTCACGAACATCCATTTCTGCAATTGTTGCGTCACTTGGATTCGTAAACTTTGGCATACGATTTCCAGCACTGCCTGCGTCTTTATCTGCTAATACAACAGAACGCTCACCGTTTACTACTGCAGCTTTCGCATAAGGATCAGCAGAAACATTCACTGTGCCATCAGCAAAATGAACTTCATATGCGTAAGCTGTATTAGCTTTGTCACCTTCAAGCTTTACAGACCATACGCCACGATCTTCTGCTTTCATAGCTGTTTCTTTGTCTTTTTCAGCTTTTTCAGCAGTCGACTTATAAGTAATCAGCTTTACTTCAGTTGCTGTTGGAGCCCAAAGCTTGAAAGTAGTTGAAGAAGCAGAATACACAGCACCTAAATCATCACCATTGTACGCGTATTTCTTATCGAACTCATCGGTACGAATTACGCTAGCACCAGTTTTTGAGGAAGCAGAAAGCTTAATACCTGTAGCTAATCCTTTAATACTCAACTCATACTTATGCTTAATATTAAGGTCATTCTTGGTTTCGATAGTAATCTCTGAACCATTAGCTTTAGCAGAAGCAATTTCAACTTTCTTGCTAGGATTTTCACTAGTATCCAAAAGTGTTACGTCAGAATCTTTTACAGAAGACACGTCACCAGACACTTTTACAACTAACTTCTTTAAGCCAGCAATATCAGCAGACATCACGTGAGCTGTAAGTTGTGGCATAGTAGCGTTTAAGTACACTGTCATGTCATCTTGCATTAACCAGACTTCAGCACTACCCTTGTTTGGATTATTTGCATCTAGCTTAATCGCATTGTTTGGAATACTGCGATTGCTAGGATCTTGTTGATCCCAAGCGTTAATTGGCGTAGATTTTCTAACTTTGAAGCCAACACTGTCAATACCAGCATCATTCTTAGCAGTAAAGGTTGCAACTTTGCCATAATCGTCATGCGAAGTGAAGTAACGAGCAGTACCACCGGTTCCGTCATTCCAAGTCCACATGTTCCAGCCTTCATAATCGCCAGCATTCCTGCGATAATGAACTGTTACCTTTAGCTCTTTTGGCTTCTTCTTAAGGTTGTCTGGAGCAGCAAACTGCGTAGTATCCGATCCGCCTGTTACCCAAGCTTCAGCAAGACCACTTGCGCAGTTTTCAATAGCACGATCGCCACCGTCTTTATTCCAATCTTTTGTAGTAGTAATAAAGGAAAGTGACTTGTTTTCAAAAGAACCATCAACCGTAGTTTCAAAAACTTTTCCGAATTTATCAGTGCCATTAAATTTATGCCAAGCTCCAGGTAAATCTTTACCATCCTTGTCTTTGCCCCACAAATAAACGCCAATATCGCGAGTATCACCAGCTTTTGGCTTGTAGTGGATACGAACAGTAGTCTTTGGATTATATGCTACTGGGCAAGGATTTACTCCAACGCTACCCTTGTGATCTTGAGCTACATACGAATCAGTGTGAGCTGGAATCTTAAAGTTATTATTATCTCCTTCGTGATACCAGTAACCTTTGCCATCGTTAAACACTGCTTCATAAACTTTGCCATTGGTTCTAATTGTCTTCTTATACCAACTATCGCAAGCCTTTTGCATCTCATCGCCAGGAGCTTGAGTCCAGCTTGAGCCTATACCGTAGTGAACATATACTTTTTTACCGTTAAACTTTTCATCTGGCTTAAAGTAAATGGTCGTTGTAGGATCTTCTGGCATACCTGCATCAGGCTTTTCTTCACCATATTTAGGATCAGATGGATCAGCGGCAGAGCCTTTTGGATGATTAGCTTTTGTTGCATCAACGTGCAATGCTACTGCTTCGCGAGCGCCAATCTTGGTCTTAACTTCACCTTTTTCAACTTTAACAGTCTTAGAGCAGTCTCCTGCAGCATACACATTGCAGTACTCACCATCAGGCAAATCAGTCTTATAAGAAACTTCTTTTTCGTCAAGCGAATTGTTGATTGCTAAGAAGCCCTTGCCTTCACGGCTAAAAGCAATGTTGTTATCGCCATCATCCTGCCAATCAGTGACTTTCGCACCTTGAACAGCATTGTAGAATCCAACCATGCCGCGGATTGATGTCCAACGTTGAGCGCACTGCCAATTGGAATCCTTACCACAAGTTACATCTGGAACAGACGCATCAGTTGCACCAGGCGCACCTTCATCATGAGCATCGAACTTGTATCCTGAATACACGTTTGGAGTGCCGTATGGCCACGCGAGCATGAACGTGTTTGCTAAAGCGTAACGCCGACCATCCTTATACGTAAGCACGCTGTTACCGCGCTCAGTATCCCAATTCGTAACGAAAATAGCAGCTTTATCGCTTTCAACCATTCCGTCTTGAATTTTGTTCAACGGCTTGCTTGCCTTCATCAGCGAGCCTTTAAAGTTTTGCTTAAGCTGGTAAGAGTAGCCAAATTCGTTGACTTCGCCTTCGCTTAAATGTGCAGCCGGCTGAATTTGTGCAGCTTCTGAAGAGTTACCAATAGTTTCCTGCATCCACCAGATGTCATGAATCTTTTTGCTATCTTCAACACTTTCGTTGTATTGCCTTATAGCAGAAGCTTTAATACCTCTCATATCATCTGGCGAAATATGCTTTACAGCATCCACACGGAAACCTACAACGCCAAGTTTCAACAAATCTGCAAAATACTTACCTAAAACTTGCTGAACATGCGGCTTAGAAGTATCCAAATCAAGCAAACCAACAAGTCTGTGAGTCCAAACTTCTTCAGCATTCGTGTAATCTTTAATATTTTCAGTGCTCTTATGGAAATCATCCTTAGTGTATCCAGCGTCTTCAAAAGTCTGCGAAGCAGCATCATACTTACTACCACCAACGCCAACAGTATCCTTATTATCAACGCCAGCCATGTGATTAATCACAGCATCAGCAATAATCCCAACGCCCTTTGCCTTGCAAGTAGTAATCATATTCTTAAACTCAGATTCAGTGCCAAGTTTAGAATTTAATTTGTAGCTCACAGGCTGGTAAGAAGTCCACCACGCTGTACCTTTAATATGATCCTGCGGCGGAGACACCTGCACATACTTCACACCTTCAGGACCATAAGTTTGCTCACATTCCTTAGCAATACTTTTCCAATTCTGCTGGAATGCAGTAACAATAACTCCCTTACCTTTAAGAGTTACATTAGTAGAAGTTTCTTTGCTATTGGCAGACCCCCCCCCGGCAGTATTTTCAGCATTTGCACTACTGGTAACAGCAAAACCAGTTACAAGCATTGCAACAGACGCAACAATAGAAACAATCTTCGATGCAAGATGTCTATGACGAGTCATCATTATCCTTTCCTCCATTGGTATTAACGCGCTTCTTCCTTGGATGCATTAATAGCCTTAATACACAAGCGATGGCTAGCACAACCATGATGCTAACCATCGCCCATAATGTGTATAATCAGCGGAGAAAATTGTATCATTCAAACACTACAATACCAATTTATTTACAATCAGTACCTGCTTTCAGCTTATTTATTAAAATCAGCTTACTTGTTAGAATCTAATTTTTACCAGAACCTAACTTTTTATTAGAATCAGCCTTGTTCTTGCACAGAATCAGCACTAATTCAATCAACAGAACAACGAAAACAACTACAATCATCAACACTGTAGTCAGCACAGAAGTACTTCCAAAATGCTCTACAGCCTTAACATGCAAAGCAATAGCAGAATAAGCTGGAATAGTTGTCTCTACTTTCCCACCATTTACAGTAACTGTGCTAAAGCATTTACGTGAAGCATACACGTTGCAATACTCACCATCAGGCAAATCAGTTTTATAACTCACATTTTTAGGCTTGTCAGTATTGTTAATCGCCAAGAATCCCTTGTTTTCGCGACTAAAAGCAATGTTATTATCGTTGTCATCTTGCCATTGAGTCACTTTCGTGCCCTTAACAGCATTGTAGAATCCAATCATTCCACGAATCGAAGTCCAACGCTGAGCGCATTGCCACTTTGAATTCTTGCCGCACTTTACATCTGGAATGTGCGTATCAGTTGCACCAGGAGCACCATCATCGCGCTGCGTGAACTTATATCCAGAATAAATATTTGGTGTTCCATAAGGATAAGCAAGCATAAAAGCATTAGCTAACTCGTACTTTGCTCCATCCTTATAAGTGAGAACTCGAGTCGAATTGTCACGCTCAGTATCCCAGTTAGTCACAAAAATAGCGGCTTTCTTATTAGGAATAAGCTGATCTGTAATATGAGACAAATTCTCAATTGAACCATAGAAATAATTACGCAAGCGATACGAGTATTCAAACTCATCTACTTCGCCTGTACCAACATATTGATCCGGCTGAATTTTAGGATCTTGTTCAGGGAAACCAATTGTTTCTTGCATCCACCAAATATTTTCAGGCTTCATTCCAGCAGCCTTAGCAGCAGCTTCTTTAATACCTTTTACATCCTCAGGACACATATGTTTTGCGGCATCAACTCTAAAGCCTGTAACACCCATTTTTAGCAATTTTGCAAAATAGTTACCAAGAATTTTTTGTACATGAGGCTTAGAAGTATCCAAATCAAGCAAACCAACTAAACGATAATTCCAAACGACTTGCGCATCTTTATATGTGTAAATATCTTTATCTATTTGGTGAAAATCATCTTTTGTGTAACCAGCATCCGGATAGCTTTGATTTGCCGCATCATACTTACTACCGCCAACACCTACAGTATCTTTATTGCTATCACCGGTTGTGTGATTAATTACAGCATCAACAACAACTCCAACACCAGCAGCCTTGCAAGTAATAATCATATTTTTAAACTCGTCTTCAGTGCCAAGCTTTGAATTTAGATTGTAACTAACTGGCTGGTAAGAAGTCCACCACGCTGTACCTTTAATATGATCCTGCGGCGGCGAAACCTGTACATAACTCACACCCTCAGGACCATAAGTTTGCTTACACTCTTTTGCAATACTTTTCCAATTTTGCTGAAAAGCAGTAACAATCACACCTTTTGGCGGAAGACCGTCTGTTGATTTAGTTGAAGCAAATGCCGAAGAGTTTGGGACAATAGCAAAAATACACATTAATACTGTTGCTACAGCAGCAATTGCAGCAATTGCAGTAAAAGAGCACATTACATTGCGCTTGTAATTATCGATTAATTCGCAAGCATAATTACTTTTTTTACGCTCACTTACTTGCAATTGTGCACTGTGGATCATCGTTGTTCCTTTCACATACGTACAGCACTTTTCATTGTGCGAGAATACTTTTATTATTATACGCTCATTGTTTATGTACAAAACATTAAAATACAAAATAAAAACGTCGCCTAGCAAGCTAAGCGACGTCGTGCACGTGCCCCCGGTGAGACTCGAACTCACACTGCACAGATTTTGAGGCTGTTTCCTCTACCAATTGGGATACAGGGGCATTTTTAATTTTCCGCATTTTTTTGCGACTTGTTGACTATAGCACACTTTAAGCCACATGCAAATAGTTAAAGCGTTTTGCGCGTGTCGCAAATCAACAATATTGATCATACATAACATAATGCGCGCAAACTGCAAAAACAGCTAGCGCGCATTATGCAAACTATACTACTGCGCAAATGCACTTAAACTAGAAGAACTAGCGTATTAGTACAAGAACGCAGAATCAAGCAATTAGTCGCAAGCACCGACGGTGTGAACGTAGATGGAGTCAGTGCGACCAGCCTGGCGTTCACCCTGAGCAGTGCTCAAGATAACAATCTGATCACCATCGGAAACCTTACCGGCTTCACGAAGAACCTTGTCGGTGAAGATCATCAAATCGTGACGATTCATGTCATGGTAATCTTCATCAATCAAGAAGCCTTCAGTGCCCCAGCTCAAAGCCAACCAACGATAAGTGTGCTCATTGTTAGTCAAGCCAAAGATTGGAGCGGTTGGGCGTTCACGAGAAATACGATGAACTGTGCGACCAGTCTGAGTGTAAGCAACAATAGCCTTAGCATTAAGCTTATCTGCCAAGTCAACAGCTGCAGAAGAAACAGCACCGGTGCTAGACATATCAAGCTCAACAGCAGGAATGCGATCATAGCCGTGCTCAGTTGCGTACTGAGAAATACGGGACATGGTCTTTACGGTAACATCTGGGTACTTACCAACAGCAGTTTCGTTAGAAGTCATTGTTGCGTCAGCACCGTCGAGAACAGCATTAGCGCAGTCAGAAGCTTCTGCACGGGTTGGAACTGGAGAGTTAACCATTGTGCCAAGAACTTCAGTAGCAACGATAACTGGCTTTGCATAGCGACGAGAAAGCTCGATGCAACGCTTGGTGACCAGTGGAACCTCTTCGAGAGGCATTTCAACAGCCATATCACCACGAGCAACCATAATGCCATCGAAGGTCTTAACAATCTCTTCCAAGTTTTCAACAGCCTGTGGCTTTTCAATCTTGGCGACGATTGGAATACGACGACCTTCTTCGTCCATGATTTCGTGAGCGCGATCAATATCGGTAGCGAAACGCACGAAGGACATAGCAATAATGTCAGCGCCGGTGCGAATAGCCCAACGAAGATCAGCCTCATCCTTTTCAGTCAAAGCTGGAAGAGAAACTGCAACACCTGGGAGGTTAATGCCCTTGTGGCTGGAAACTGGACCAGCAACAATAACCTTAGTGTGAACGTCGTTGCCTTCTACCTTGGTTACCTCAAGACGAACCTTACCGTCATCGATAAGGATTGGGTCGCCTGCGTGGCAATCTCCTGGCAAGCCCTTAAAAGTTGTAGAAGTGCGGTGCTCGTCACCTTCAACATCATCAGTAGTGATGATGAACTCCTGACCTTCTTCCAAATAAACCTTATCTTCGCCTTCAGCGTTCTTCTCGAACCAGCCGCAGCGAATCTTTGGACCTTGCAAATCAACAAGAGCAGCAACATTGCGGCCAGTGGACTTGGAAGCTGCACGAACGTTGTTGTAAACGCGCAAATGATCTTCAGGAGTGCCGTGAGAACGGTTCAAACGAGCAACATCCATACCGGCTTCAACAAGCTTGGTAATACCTTCCAAGGATTCGGTAGCTGGACCAATAGTATCAACGATTTTGGCTTTACGCATAATGCCTACCTATTTTCTATTTCTGTTTATTTTTTATGAGCGATTTAATGATAGAAACCATAAAACGCCCAATTCCGCTTTCCAGTGTATCAACGTATTGTGACCGCTTATTGTATTTATTCGGCGTTTTGTGAACGCTCACAAAAAATAACATAAAATCGCAGAAAATACTTGTATAACGCTCAGATAATGCTTGAACAATAGTTGAATAATAATTGAGAATAATAGTTATTTTCTAACTTTGAGCATCGCTTATTTGACGCAACTCTTTCTTTAGATCGCGTATCTCGTCGCGCAAACGCGCTGCAAGCTCGAATTGCAACTGCTCTGCAGCAACATGCATCTGCTCATTCAAATTTTTAATCAACGACATAATATCGTCTTGCGGCAACTCAGAAACATTCGCCATACGCTTTTCTTTGCTTTGCTGCCCAAGATTTGGCTCTTTTGGCACGCCATAATGCGAGTTCCCAGCCTTATTAGCATTCCTGTAACCGCCTGCTAGCAAAGTTTGAGTATCAACATCCTCTTTAGCAAGCATGTCGTTCACATCACTAATCTTCTTTCGCAAAGGCTTAGGATCAATTCCATGAGCCTTGTTATACGCGATTTGCTTTTCACGACGGCGCTCTGTCTCGCTAATCGCCTTGCTCATAGCATCAGTAACAGTATCCGCATACATAAGAACAGTTCCAGAAACGTTACGAGCAGCACGACCAATCGTCTGAATAAGCGAACGGTAAGATCTTAAGAAACCTTCCTTATCTGCATCCAAAATCGCAACAAGCGAAACTTCCGGCAAATCCAAACCCTCACGAAGTAAATTAATGCCAACAATCACGTCAATTTTTCCTTCGCGAAGCTCGCGCAAAAGCTCCACTCTGCGCAAAGTATCAACATCCGAATGCAAATACTCAACTTTAATACCAAGCTCAAGGAAGTAATCAGTTAAGTCTTCCGCCATTTTCTTCGTAAGCGTAGTAACAAGAACGCGCTCATCTTTTGCTACTCGCGCCTTGATTTCCGCAAGCAAATCGTCAACCTGCCCTTCCACAGGTCGAACCTCAATCTTAGGGTCAAGCAAGCCAGTTGGGCGAATAATCTGCTCAACTACGCCATCCGAAAGCCCAAGCTCGTAATCTCCAGGCGTTGCAGAAAGATACACAGTTTGACCAACATGCTCCAAAAATTCTTTCCACTTTAACGGGCGATTATCCATTGCAGAAGGCAGCCTAAAGCCATGCTCTACAAGCGTTCTTTTGCGCGAAGCGTCGCCTTCATACATGGCTCCAATTTGCGGAACTGTTACATGTGACTCGTCTAAAACAAGCAAAAAGTCATCTGGGAAAAAGTCAAGCAAAGTATGCGGAGGCGTGCCAGCTGCACGGCCGTCAAAATGCCTAGAATAATTTTCCACTCCTTGGCACACTCCAACCTGGCGGAGCATCTCCAAATCATACGTAGTTCGCATCTCTAAACGCTGAGCTTCCAGCAATTTATTTTGCTTTTTAAGCTGCGCTACTCTTTCATCACGCTCTTTTTCAATCGCCTTTAACGCGCACTCCATGCGCTCAGGTCCTGCAATATAGTGAGATGCTGGGAAAATATGAACGCTACTCTCCTGGCGAATTACTTCCCCCGTAAGCGGATGCAACATGGTAATTCTGTCAATTTCGTCGCCAAAGAACTCAATTCTCACAGCTAATTCTTCGTACACTGGAATAATCTCGACTGTGTCACCTCGCACTCTAAAAGTTCCGCGCGTAAACGCAATATCGTTGCGCTTGTATTGCATGCTCACAAATTGGCGTAATAAATCGTCTCGCTCAAGCTGATCACCAACGCTTAGCATAAGCATTCGCTCGGCATACTCCTCTGGAGTACCAAGGCCGTAAATGCAAGAAACAGTAGCCACAACAACGCAATCCCGTCGAGTAAGTAAATTTGCTGTAGCTGCGTGACGAAGACGCTCAACATCGTCGTTAATATTCGAGTCTTTTTCAATATACGTGTCTGTTTGCGGAATATACGCTTCTGGCTGGTAGTAATCGTAGTAAGACACAAAATAGCTCACAGCATTATCTGGCATAAGCTCACGAAACTCTGCGCAAAGCTGAGCTGCCAAAGTTTTATTCGGCTCAATAATAAGGGTAGGCCTTTGCAAACGCTCAATAAGCCAAGCGGTTGTAGCGGTTTTACCAGTTCCTGTAGCACCCATTAAAACAACGTCGTTTTCGCCGTTTTCAATGCGATTAGCCAGCTCGTCGATTGCTTGCGGCTGATCTCCTGAAGGCTTGTATGGCGCTTTTACTACAAAAGGCTTGTTTGTGCGCTGAATTTTATTCGACATGTATTTACTTCCCCAGTTTTTTACTTCCCCAGTTTTTTACTTCCCCAGTTTCGTCATTTCAGCACTTTTATTGTTTGCGTCACACAACCATGATTTTAGCGTATTGTCAACACTGTTAAGCATCGATTCCATTGGTTTAGTGGAATCAACTACAAAATCTGCGATATTTTTTCGCATTTTACTAGGAAGCTGACTATTTATGCGCGCCAAAGCCTGATCCTCAGTCATATTTCGCTCGCTTATCATTCGTTTAACGCGAATTTCTTGAGGCGCTTCAACAGTAATAATATGGTCAAAACTAAATGGAATGCTGTCGATTACTTGCGCAAGGAGCGGAATATCGTGCACAATAACTGAATTTATACTGTCCAACACGTTGCGATTTTCCTTAGAAATTTTACTAATATACTCGCTTTCATACTTGCTTTCTAAGAGCTTTGCGCAATCATAAATAGCAGGATGAATAAGCGACTCAAGCTTCTTACGATTTGCACAACTCTCATCGGAGTACCCAAAAACATGCTTTGCAATAAACTCGCGATTTAAAGAGCCATCATTCAAAACGACATTCTCCCCAAAAATGCTTACGATTTGCTGAAATACGTAACCTCCTGGCTTCACAACCTCGCGCGATAAAACATCGTAATCTATAACAAAAGCGCCAAGCGAACGCAAATGATTTACTACTGTAGATTTTCCGGCAGCAATTCCGCCCGTTACCGCAATACGCATTATTGTCATATATAAATTATAAGTAATGCCCCAGTAACTAATTACCGGAGCATTATACGCTAAATAATAATTGTAAAATTAGTCTTGAAGTTCAGCTCCATCGGCATCCTTATGCCACTTAGAACCAGGCTGAGAGCAAAGGATGCAAATTCCTTCAATAAATGCCCAAATTCCAGAAACAAAAGCCAGCAAGCCGAAAGAAAGAATAGAAATAAGCAGCTGAGCAACAGCCTTGCCTTTAAAACCAAGATAGAAATTGTGCACACCCAAAGCACCCAAGAAAATGGCTAACAGGCCTGCAGCAATCTTGTTACGAGAGCTTCTGTATGTGTTTGATGAATAATTAGACCCATAGTTAGAGTATGAAGATGCTTGATTGTACTGAGGAGTAGACTGAGAGTACTGACCATATTGCGGCTGAGCATTGTATTGCGGCTGAGCATATGAATTCTGATCATACTGAGTCTGACCATACTGTGGCTGAGCATTGTACTGAGACTGAGCACCGTACTGAGATTGGTTGTTATATTGTGGCTGAGCCTGGTTATACTGCTGGGACTGATCATTGTACTGTGGCTGTCCGTACTGAGTCTGTCCGTCAGAGCCGGAGTAATCTCCAGTTTGATTCTCTAAATCACTCACAATAATCACACTTTCTCTCGTAAGAAATTTATTTTCTTAAAAACTGTATAATAAAAAATTAATAAATCAAAGCGTTATTACTAAAGATATTAAAAGATGCCCCGATGATTACTCACCGAGGGCATCTTATTTATAAGCTTTTAGTAGAAAAATACTTCTTTTCGCTCAAAAGCTGTTCACACAAAGCTGCGAGCTGATCGGAATCAGCTAAAGCACCTTCGATAGAAGTTTCATTCACGCGCTAAAACATCGTAATCTATAGCAAACGCGCCAAGGGAACGCAAATGATTTACTACTGTAGATTTTCCAGCTGCAATTCCGCCCTTTACCGCAATCCGCATCATTGTCATATATGAATTATAAATAATGCCCCAGCAAATAATTACCAGGGCATTGTTTATTAACAATAATTATAAAACACTAATCCTTTAACTCGGCACCATCAGCATCTTTGTGCCACTTACTTCCAGGCTTTGAGCAAAGAATCAAAATACCCTCAACCAATGCCCATATTCCCGTAATAATCAACAGGAACCCAAAGGAAAGAACAGAAATAAGCAGCTGTGCAATCGCCTTTCCTTTAAAACCAAGGTAAAAATTGTGAATACCCAATGTGCCTAAGAAAATCGCTAGCAAACCTGCAACAATTTTCTTGCGCGAGCTTACTAAAGTTGCTTTAGTGTTCTCCTCACTATTTCCATCGTACGAAGGGAACTGAGCATTTTGCTGGTTGTTTTCCAAAGTGTTCATATTTTAACCATCCTTTTAGTAAATACGATTAGTAAATACGATTGACGTTTTACATCATATAATCACGATTATTAAAAGAAAATTGATTGTACCTATATTTAATTACAAAACTTGAGTTATAAAATACTTGTCAAATATACTCAAGATACTCGTAAAACATTATGAACAACAATACGCAAGATGCCCCCGATGATTAGTCACCGAGGGCATCTTACTGTTTTATTTACAAGCTTCTAGTAGAAAGTAGAAACTACTTCTTTTCGTTCAAAAGCTGTTCACGCAAAGCTGCGAGCTGATCGGAATCAGCTAAAGCACCTTCACTAGTTGCTTCAGAAGAATAGTTGGAAGCAACTTCTTCCTTCTTTTCTTCCTTAGCTGGCTTCTTTTCAGCTTCTTCGCTCTGACCGTCAGCAGCAGCAGATTCAGCTGCAGCCGCAAGTTCCTTAGCAGCGAATGCCTTGTGCTCTTCCCAAAGCTGGTGTGCTGCAGCATACTGAGCTTCCCACTCTTCGCGCTGCTGCTCGTAACCGACCATCCATTCGTTAGTGTTTGGATCGAAGCCTTCTGGGTACTTGTAGTTGCCTTCAGCATCATATTCAGCTGGCATACCGTAGAGAGCTGGATCAAAATCTTCAGAATTTGGATCTACAGCTTCAGTAGCTTGCTTCAAGGAGAGGGAGATGCGACGACGATCGAGATCAACGTCGATAACCTTCACGAATACTTCTTCGCCACCCTTAACAACAGTTTCTGGGTTCTCTACGTGACGGTTTGCAAGCTCAGAAATGTGAACCAAGCCCTCAATGCCATCTTCAACGGAGATGAACACACCGAACTGAACAATCTTTGTGACCTTGCCCTTAACTACCTGTCCAGGAACATGAGTGCGAGCGAAGCGCTGCCATGGATCTTCCTGAGTTGCCTTAAGGGAAAGGGAAATACGTTCGCGATCGAGATCAACGTCGAGAACTTCAACGGTAACCTTATCGCCAACCTTAACAACCTCAGATGGGTGATCGATGTGCTTCCAAGAAAGCTCAGACACGTGAATGAGACCGTCAACTCCGCCGAGATCAACAAACGCACCGAAGTTTACGATAGAAGACACAACGCCTTCGCGAATCTGACCCTTCTTAAGCTGCGAGAGGAAGGTCTCGCGAACTTCGGACTGGGTTTCCTCAAGGAACTGGCGACGAGAAAGCACAACATTGTTGCGGTTCTTATCGAGCTCGAGAATCTTAGCCTTAATCTTCTGGCCAATGTATGGAGAAAGATCGCGCACGCGACGCATCTCAACCAAGGAAGCTGGCAAGAAGCCGCGAAGACCGATATCAACAATCAAGCCGCCCTTAACAGCTTCAATAACGGTACCTTCAACGATACCGTCTGCACCCTTAATCTTCTCGATGTCACCCCAAGCACGCTCATACTGTGCACGCTTCTTGGAGAGAATAAGACGTCCTTCCTTGTCTTCCTTAGTTACAACAAGGGCTTCAATGGTGTCGCCAACCTCGACAACATCATCTGGATCAACGTCTTTTTTGATGGAAAGTTCACGGGAAGGAATTACACCTTCAGTTTTGTAGCCGATGTCCAGCAATACTTCGTCGTGATCAATCTTTACGACTGTACCTTCAACTAAATCACCATCATCAAAATTCTTGATGGTTGAATCGACTGCCTTGATGAAGTCTTCTTCGGTGCCAATATCATTAATCGCAACCTTGGCGACTTCGTTATTATTCTCTGCCATTAGTTATTAGTGGTTTCTTCTTGGGGTGGATATTACTCGATATTTAATTATGTATTTATGCTACGTGTGCATACTATGCACACGCTTTGTCGATTTTATATACAGGTATAGCCAAAATTTACGTTTTACTTCGGGCGTGTCGCATTTTATTTGCAATTAGCTGCTCGCTCAGCCATATCTACAACATTCGCCAGCAACATAGCTCGAGTCATCGGACCTACCCCACCAGGATTCGGAGAATACGCTCCAGCAACTTCTCGACAAGCTGAATCAACATCACCTTTTACACGATATCTGCCAGCCTCTTCATCAAAAACACGAGATACACCAACATCAACAAGAACAACGCCAGGTTTAATATCTTCAGGCTTAACAAAACCAGCACAACCCATTGCTGCAATTATTACATCAGAACGGCGCATAATCTCCTGAACATTCCGAGTATGAGTATGGCACAACGTAACAGTTGCATCTACTCCCCTGCGTGTTAACAGAAGACCAATAGTACGCCCAACCGTAATGCCACGACCAAGCACACAAACTTCCTTACCAGAAAGTTCAATACCATACTCATCAAGCAAAGCTAAAATTCCACGCGGCGTGCACGGCAAAGGTGTTGTAATATTACCGGAAATATGCGTAACAAGTTCACCCAAATTATATGGATGCATTCCATCACAATCTTTTGCAGGATCAATAGAAGAAATAACTTTTTGAGCATCAATACCTTTTGGCAATGGCAGTTGCACAATAAATCCAGTACAAAGAGGGTCATTATTTAATTTCTGTAAAGCAGCAAGAATCTCATCTTCACTAGCATCTTCTGGCAGATCGCAACGAATAGAATTAATCCCCACTTCTTCGCAATCACGATGCTTACCAGCAACATATTTCAACGAAGCAGGATCACTACCTACAAGCAACGTACCCAAACCTGGATTAATGCCTTTTTTATGTAAAATAGCAACGCGCGCTGCCAAATCTTTTTTAATTTTACTAGCTAAAGCCTTACCATCTAGCACAATAGTCATAAAAAATTCCTCCCAACTCGCACAATTCGTAAGGATAGGCTATCGTGAAGTATAGAAGATATGGGTCGACTAACAATTTTACGTGCGCCGACGCACCATTATCACGGGAGGAGTCACAGTGATGCGTACCGTTCTTTGTGCAGTAAAGAAGTTTGGAAAAACTGCCATAACATGCCTTATTGCTTCTGCAGTAATACTTGGATTTGCAGCTTGTGGAAAAACTGAGGAAAAACCAAAAGAAAAACCAAAAGCTGCAACAAATATTTCTGTTGTATCCACTGTTGACACCTGGGGTAGCTTAGCTCAAGAGATTGGTGGCTCTGACGTCAAAGTTGAATCAGTTATGACTGGTTCAGATACAGACATATCGTCGTTTAAACCTAGCTCAAAAGATTTAAAAAATATGCAGAATGCACAAGTATTAGTTACAAATGGTGCAGGCTACGATGATTGGGCAAACAAAGTACACCCAGCTAAAGCTGAAGTGCTTAGTGCAGCAGGTACTGTAGGAGCACTTAACGGAGACAATCCATATCTTTGGTTTTCTCACGATGCTAGGAATGCTATGGCATCTGCCATGGCTGACACCTTCTCCAAAGTTTTGCCATCAAAAAAGCAAGCTTTTTCTAAGCGACTAGCACAATGGCAGGAAAAGGAAAAGAAATTAACCACCTACTTAAGTGATTTCTCTAAAGAAAATGGTAACGCAAAGTATGCTTCTATATCTCCTATTCTTTTCTGGCTAATGTCTGATGCCAATTTGAAAGATAGCTCACCTAAAGAATATGTTGACTCAGTAAATAACAATAATGAACCAGAACATTCAAGCGTTGAGGAGTTTCAGAAGCTTATTGAAGGTCGCAAAATTGATGTGTTGATTAGCGATAGCCAGCAAGGAAACGATGTTCTGAACTTGCTAAGCGGAATCGCAGGACGCAGCTACACGTCTACAGTACGAGTAAGCGAACTTATGCCAAAATACGCAGATCAGCTTGATAAATGGATTATGAAGATTTGTGACGACCTACATAATGCTGTAAAAGCAACAAAGGATATGCGTAAAGACATTGATGATAAAGAGCCTCAAAAAAAGCCAATCACTGAGAAGCCACATGTAGCAAAGAATACTAATCCTAAAAATTCTAACCAAGGTCAGCAAGATCCAGGCAAGTAAATTTAGGTGAATCTATAAACATAAAAATCCTTGTATTTTACAAATGCAAGGATTTTTTATTATCTGTTTTAAGCAAGAACAAAAGCAAAACATACAATAAATACGTAAGCAAATATATAAGCAAAAGCCCTTCTAACTCGCCGATATACCGACATTTAGAAGGGCTTAAATAATATGAACAATTAATATTTATTTATTTTGCATATCGCAAATCATTTTTTCTTAGATTTCTTGCTACGCTCTTCTAACAGCGCTAAAGTTCGCGATGCAGGCTCTTCTGGAGCTACAGTATGGTGATTTTCATCGCCTTCTTGAGGCTCCTTGTATCCAAGATTCACATCTAAAAGTCGCTCCGCCTCAATCTCATCAATCTTTTCAGACAAAGCAATTTCGGAAATTAAAATACTGCGAGCGCGAGCAAGCATTCGCTTTTCTCCTGCAGATAAACCATGTTCATCAACATCTCGCTGAGATAAATCACGAACTACTTCAGCAATATTGTTAACATCGCCAGTAGCAATCTTCTCTACATTAAGCTTGTAGCGTCTAGACCAATTCATCTCTTTTTCAACTATTGGAGTACGCAAAATCTCAAAAACTTTTGCAACTTCTTGCGCTCCAACAATGTCTCGCACGCCAACTTTTTTAACATTATCGACAGGTACGTTAATTTCTAAACCATCAGATGATAACACTACCAATCGTAAATATTGACGAGTTACACCTTTTACGGTGCGCTCACTAATTTCTTCAACACGAGCCGCACCATGACGAGGATAGACGACCATATCGCCGACTTGATATTCCACAGAACCCTCCGTATGCACAGAAAAACTCATAACAGTTTCCCATAAGGTCACGACTTGAAAAAATTTTCATATTTTTTTCACAATAGCGCGAAACACACGCGACTTACAGCAATAAAGCATGTATGATAGTCAACATGAGTACAGTTACTAACATCAATGAAGATGCAGTCGCAGTTCCAGTCCGACAGGACGTATTAGCTGCGGTGAGCAATGCAGAATATTACAATCCACATGAGGTTCTTGGAGGTCACCTTGGAACTGGCAAAGGTGCCGACACTGTAACCGTCCGCGTATTGCGCCCTATGGCAAAGAAAGTTGTTATTCTTACTAAGAACGGTGAATACGAAGCTAAACACGAATATAACGGCATCTTTACAGCTGTTATTCCTGCAGTAAAGCATACAAAAACAAAGTCTTGGTCTGTTCCTAGTTATCGCGTTTACACTGTGGAAATAGACGGTTCTGAGTCCACAGATGATGATCCTTACCGTTATTTGCCTCAAGTTGGCGAACTTGACATGTACTTATTTGGAGAAGGTCGTCATGAGCGTCTTTGGGAAGCATTAGGCGCACACGTCAAAACGATAACAGATTCATGGGGACTTATATCTCCTGAAACTGGAAAGATGGTAAAGAAAGTTACTGGTACTGCTTTCTCAGTGTGGGCACCAAATGCTCGTGCAGTACGCGTAGTTGGTAACTTTAATTACTGGAATGGTCGTCGCCACGCTATGCGTTCACTCGGCTCTTCTGGCATTTGGGAACTTTTTATTCCAGGAGTTACAGCAGGAGAAGTATATAAGTACGAAATTCTTACACAATCTGGCAATTGGATTATGAAAGCCGATCCAATGGAGCGCTCTCATGAAGTTCCACCAAACACAGGATCTGTTGTTGTTGATTCTGAGTTTAAGTGGCACGATACTGATTGGATGGATGAGCGCGCAAAAACAGATGCTCACAATGGTCCAATAAGCATTTACGAAGTACAAGCTAACAGCTGGAATCGCGATTTGGGTAATTATCGCGAACTTGCTGATCATTTAGTTGATTATGTGCAAAGAGAAGGCTTTACTCACGTCGAGTTTATGCCGTTGACACAATATCCATTCTCTGGATCTTGGGGATATCAAGTAACGGGTTATTATGCAGTAGATTCTCGCCTTGGCTCCCCTGATGACTTTAAGTACTTGGTAGATAAACTCCACAAAGCAGGCATTGGCGTCATTATGGATTGGGTTCCAGCTCACTTCCCTAAGGATGACTTTGCACTCGGTCGTTTTGATGGCACAGCATTATATGAGGATCCTGATCCTATGCGAGGTGAGCATCCTGATTGGGGTACTTACATCTTCAACTTTGGTCGTCATGAAGTTCGTAACTTCTTGGTTGCTAATGCTTGCTTCTGGCTTGATGAATACCATGTTGACGCGTTACGCGTTGATGCAGTATCCTCAATGCTTTACTTGGATTACAGCCGTGAAGCAGGACAGTGGAGACCAAACATCTACGGCGGACGCGAAAATCTTGAAGCAATTGACTTCATTAAGGAAGCAAACGCAACTGCATATAAGAATAATCCTGGCATCATGATGATTGCTGAGGAATCCACTGCTTATCAAGGCGTAACTGCACCAACCGATATGGGCGGCTTAGGATTCGGCTTGAAGTGGAATATGGGCTGGATGCACGACACTTTGCAATATCTTAAAGAGGAACCAATTAATCGTCGTTGGCATCATAACGAAATTACATTCTCAATGGTTTATGCATACTCTGAGCATTATGTGTTGCCATTAAGCCACGATGAAGTTGTGTACGGTAAGGGTTCGTTACTTGGAAAGATGCCAGGAGACGAATGGCAACAGTTCGCAGGATTGCGAGCATTGCTTGCATACCAGTGGTCTCATCCAGGCAAGAACCTTCTGTTCATGGGTGGAGAAATTGGACAGTCCAGCGAATGGAACTTCAATACTTCGCTTAACTGGAATGAGCTGCAATGGCCGTTCCATCAAGGTGTGCAAAAGCTTGTTGCAGATTTGAATACTCTATATAAGAGCTCTCGTGCATTCTGGAGTCAAGACTTTACTCCTGATGGTTTCCAGTGGCTTACAAGCGACGATTCCGATCACAATACTTTAAGCTACATGCGTATTGGCGACGACGGAGAAGAAATCGTTGTAGTAGTAAACTTCTCAGGTCAAGCTTGGCAAGACTATCAGGTTGCGTTACCAAAAGGCGGACAGTGGGAAGAGATACTCACAACTGATGATGCAAAGTATTGCGGATCTAATATTCACAACGGCACATTCACTGCTACTGCTGAAGAGTATCATTCTCGACCATACTCTGCAAGAATCACTGTTCCAGCGTTAGGTGCGGTATTCTTGAAGCCAGTACAACACTGAAAGGTCTTTTTAAAATATGCTAAACGCTCCATCAGCTGGCGTAAATGCTCGTACAATTCTCGTTGTTGAGGATGAGCCAGATCTTGCTACAGCAATTGCACAACGCATTACTGCACAAGGCTGGAGAGCAAGAGTCGCTACAGATGGAGCGTCTGCTGTTAGAGCTGCCGAACAACTAAAACCTGATCTCATAATTATGGATATTATGCTTCCTATTATGGATGGGATTGAAGCAACTCGACGAATTATCTCCAAAATGCCTGTTCCTATCCTCATGTTAACAGCACGCGACGCAGAAGCCGATAAAATTGTTGGCTTAAGCGCAGGCGCAGATGATTACATGACTAAACCATTTTCGCCACGTGAGTTAATTGCTCGTTGCGCAGCATTGCTGAGACGCGTAGAACGCGCATCGCAAATAGCAAAGACAATGGAACATGAACGCACAATTAATTTTGGGTCACTTATTATTAGACCTCGTCAAAGACTTGTAACTTTAAACGACAAAGAGGTACATTTTACACCAACTGAGTTTGACTTGCTCGCTACTCTAGCTCGTCATCCTCATACTGTATTTAAGCGTGAAAAGTTACTTGAAGAGGTGTGGGATTGGCCGGATGCTTCTGGAACTCGCACAGTAGATTCACACATTAAGTCTTTGAGACATAAAATTGGATCGGAATGGATTCGTACTGTACACGGAATAGGATACGCATTCGAGCCACCTATTAGTGATTACGACAAAGTTCTGCAATCACAAGTTTCATAAATAATTACTACTTTCATAAATAGTAAATAATTACAACACTTTAGCTTCGGAAAATTCGTAAATGGTATTAGAAAATAAAATAGATAATGCTAATTCTGAGCAATATAAAAATACTAAACAACGTAATTTATTAAATAAAAACTCAAATGCTCAACTTAAAAATAAGTCAAAAATGCGATTTACGAATTCTTCTGTAAAGCATAATTATCCAAATCGACCTGTCGGATTTTTTTCATCTCTAAAAATTGAACTTTCGGCAATTATTGTTTTTGCAACAGCAATTGCTTTCGTAATGGCATGGTTTTTACTTAAAACTGGTCTAAATGGCTGGATTGCAATGCCATTAACACTTATTGTTGCTCTGGGAATTACATACATTTTTTCTAGAGGACTTACAGCACCACTTCGTCAAATGAAAAATGCTGCAGAAGCTATGGCTGACGGAGACTATTCTGTGCGAGTTGCTGTAGAAAATCGTCGTGACGAAGTAGGTAAATTAACTCTTGCATTTAATGAAATGGCAGAAGAACTTGAACATGCAGATCAAATGCGTAGAGAGCTTATAGCAAACGTAAGTCACGAACTGCGCACTCCTGTTTCTGCTTTACAAGCGATGCTTGAAAATCTTGCAGATGGAGTTGTTGATCCTACTCCATCTAATATGGAAGCTATATTAAACCAAACTCATAGACTTGCTGATCTTATTACTTTCCTTCTTGATTTATCTAGAGTTGAAGCAGGCGCGGAAAGCCTTAATATAACTTCATTTAATTTCACAGACTTTATTGACGAAATTATCGAACCACTAGAAATAGCTGATTCAGGTCATAATCATAATATTGAAGTTCAAATTAATGATGAGATTGAATTAACAGGAGATCAAGCTCGCCTTTCGCAACTTTTTACTAATATTATTTCTAACGCTCTAAAACATTCAGATGATGGAACTCGTGTTCTTATAAGTGCTCATATTAATCACAGCCAAAACTCTGTAATATGCAATGTTGTGAATTTTGGAGAACAAATTCCTCAAGAAGATCGCGCCGATATTTTCAGAAGATTTGTTAAAGGAAATCAGCGAATTGGCACAGAATCAGGAGGAACAGGATTAGGATTATCAATTGCTCGTTGGGCTGCACAATTGCACCATGGAACTGTAAAAGTAGTAGACGATAAACGCGGTCCGAACTTTGAAATTGCGCTTCCACTAAACTATAGCAATACAATAGCAAACTAACATTCGTAATCTGCTGTACGATCATCCTTATTGCATACACATGCTAAAGAAAAGCATGCCAAAACAGTAATTCCACTACTCTGTAAAGTTGAAACGCAGCTATTCATAGTTGAGCCAGTAGTTACAATATCATCCAATACAATAGCTTTGTACTCGCGTTGATTTTCAAACTTTTGCTTTCTCAATTCTTTAAAATCGATGCTAAACGCCTTAGAAATTCTGTTAGACCTTCCGCGAAAACCGGAAGTTTGCACTGATTTCGCAGTAATTCTAGCATCCATACTTACAATATCTAAAACGTATGCTCTAATGCCACTATTACACAATCGTTTAGCAACACAATTTGCAACAGGCAACATATGCTTACGTCCACGATGCCTTGATGAATGCTTAGACGACGGGACTGGTATAACAAATATAGGTTTTTCACTTATATAACAAGAATGCGAGCGCAAAAATTTAGATATAACTTCTACTACTAAATCGCCAATAAGTTCACCAAATATTTTGTCACATGCAATATCGAAATGATCCTTCCACAATAATATTGAGCGGCGAACAACCGTAGAATACGAACCACACGCGTAGCGATATCCACATACTGTTCTGGCAAATGGTGCACGTTTCCAGCATTGCAACGCTTTCTTGCAGTTTTCACACAATATATAATCTGGAGTATCACAGCCTGCACATGCGCGAGGCAAAAATAAATTAAATAAAGCAATCGCTACATTCTTCCAACTAGCAAAACGCCAATTTATAAAATCAACATCCTTGTTTTCACATACACCACAAGGTACAGATGCGTGACATGCTAATCCCCCATGAGATGTCACGCTTCTATACTTCTTTTTGTTTTGGTGGTTTATAACCTTGCGTCTCCCAACCATAATGACAGCATATGCGATAGCTTATTGGCTATGCAAATAAAAAATGTTATTGTGGATAAAAGGTATCTTAAAATGAAAAATTAATAAAATTCTATATTTCTAAAATATTAAGTACCTTATTACAAAGCTCTAAAGTATCCGAAGGATTACTTACTTTAATAATTAAAGCTCCTGTAAAGGCAGTAGGATAATCGTTTCCTCCAGGATACATACGATCGCCAATAAAAGTAATTTTTTCAATATTAACATCACAATATTGAGACAGCATTCGCAAAGCTTGAGCTTTATCGTCACCGCGCCTGTATATATCGATGCTAGTATCTCCTCCAGCGCGTACAGCAAAATTAGGTAAAGCTTGAGAAATGCTTTGTGCAAGTTGAGCTTTCAAACAACCGCTAGGATCCCAAGTTTTTTTATATTCAATAGGAGCTAGTTGTCCTAGTGCCGAAAAAGTAATTTGACTACCGCGGTTCTCTATCTGTTCTCCCCACAGCATTGGATCGCCGGGTTCTTTCCAAACGCCTATATTTTTTGCACACTTGTGTATTGCATCAATAACGCATTGCGCTTGCTTAAAATCGATAGTATGTTCATAAACACATTGCAATGACATGTCATTATTCACACGATAATAACTAGTTCCATTAGTGGGCATTATGTGAATATTTTTAAGATTAGTGCCAATAGTTAGCATATTTAAAATTTGCTTCTTAACTAACTCTAAGCAGCCACCTGTTATTACAGCAACAGGAATTATATCAATCAGCTTACTTAATGATTCAGCCATCGATTTAAGCATAGGTTTTTTAGAACATGCCAGTGTGTTATCTAAATCAAAAGCAATAAGAGACGATTTAGCAATGCTCAAGTCAAGATTAAACTCATTCCAATCATGCACTATTGGTTTGAGCATTACAAATCCTCCTGACTTTTAAAACCATATATACAGTATTCTATAGTGTGAGCGTATTTCACACACCGCATATTAATTATTTACATATTATTGCCCTAGCCTTCTCGTAAAGTGGAAGCATGACAGGTCTAATTTGGGAAGAACGTCACTATAGAAATAGGCATGGTAGAGGTCTTAGGGCACCAATATTTGGTACTCGACTTCCACAATATAGAACTGCTAGCGGAATGTTTGATGCCATGGTAGCAGCTCAAATTAGACGCCTTAACAGTGCTTGGCAAGCATTAACTAAAGACGTTCAATTCGCGGTAGAAGATGTGCCGCCTTCGCAACCACTGTTATGGGAGCAAAACCGCAGAATACTTTCGCAAGCTTTTCCAGCTAGCCGTGGTATGCAATCTAGAATTGTATTGTATAGGCTTCCGCTATGCACTCATGTAAGCAGCAGAAGTGAACTTCAATATGCTATCAGAGATGAGCTTGTGCAATGCTTAGCAGAACTATACGGTCGCAGACCAGAAGAAATTGATCCAGATTGGGGTTTGTAAACAATTTTTAAATTAATTAAAATTATTAAGTATTTTAATTAATTTATAGTCGCTTATAGCAATATTTTTATTCGTATTATTGCACAATATGATTGTCAGTTTTAACGTATACCTTCATTTCTTGCGGTTCCAAAGATTGCGCAGAAAGCCAAGAAATACCTGCTATACCAGCCTTATCGATTTCATCTTTATGAATACGGGCAGACAAAGCAACTTTGCTATGCGATTTCGCAATAAACATAACTGCATCGTGCGAAATTTCTGAAACAGGAATTCTTAAAGATGCATTCGCAGGAATCGTTACGTTTTTTGTAGCAGCTAATACACCATTTAAATCAAATCCTTGCAAACGCACAGCAGTATCTTTATCACTTGAAGAAGAAAGGTATAGAGCTGTTTCATTAGCAGAAACAGGCGATACAATTGCGCCACTACCTTGTACGTTAGATGGTGTAATAAAAGCTACATCTGATTGATTATCCTTGCCATCTTTAGTAATGGACATCATTACTTGAGTAGGAACATCTCCACTTACGCTCAAAGCATTAGCATGCTCCGGAACTTTTCCAAGATCGACAACTTGCAAATGGTGTGCTTTTAACGTCAAATTCTTTACTTCTTTAGAACCTGTATCATTCATCCATGAAAGCGTTACATTACCATCTTTATTTGGCCATACATATAACTTAGATTGATCGCCTTCACTAATACCTGAAAGAATATTTGTATTAGATTGAGTGCTTAATTCATGAACAATATCTACACCTTTTACAGATAAGCCACTCATATGAATGACTTTTACAAATGATGCTATAGGTGTCTGCTCGCTTTCAACTTGCACGTATAATCCAGAAGTCTTAGGAGAGGCAGCAGCAAGATCAAAATATGCATGAGAACGAGCAGGAACAGTAGAAGCACTTCCTGTAGAAAGATTTAACTGATTACTGCCATGCTCTGCAGACCAAGCTCTAACACGAACAACAGTGGATTTTGAAGCAGCATTAAACGCTTCTAAACGAATAGAAATTCCATCAGCAGATTCCGGAACTAGGAATGTCTGTTTCATAGACGGCATTGAACAGGTAGTTGCAGATAAACCTTTTACGTCACCTTTAGTAGCCCATGAAACCATGGAAGCAGATATTCCAGTGCCAGATCCAACTCGTGACAAATGTCCTTCTAGAACTTGAGCGTCATGATTTACATTATTGTTAGCAATAAAAGCTGACGTATCATCATCAGTTGATTTTGAATTCAACGTAATAGATTGATCATTGTTATCTCGTATGTTACGCAAGCTAGAACTATACACATCTCCAAAAGCACCATAACGAGCAGAAGATTGTAAATCGCCTTCTGATTCGTTATATTCGCTATCACCATATTGAGTCAAATCTGGAAGAGACAATCGAATAGGACAAATAGTTTGCAAACGAGTAGAACCAACACTACTTATAACGCCACTAGATGGAGTATTAGGATTGTCTACAAAGTGAGGCATTGGTAAGCATAATGCAACAACACATGCAGAAGCAATAAGTATTATTGCACTAAAAATAGCAAGTGAGACAATACTGACTATTTTGTTCTTGCGATTAATATCTACATCCGCATTTACTTCACCATGCTTAGAGCCCTCATGAGGATTTTTATGCCAGTTCATCTAATTCCTCCTCATGCCTGTCATCTGAACGTTCTATCATTGCATGTCTGCCAAATCGAGGCACGGCAACAATACAGTACAGCAGTAATACCATAGAAGAAACAATAATCCAAGGAACTCTCCACGCAAGAGGCCTAGATCGATAATACGGAGATGTAGAAGACAACGACTTAGAATCAGGCACACCATCAAATCTGCAATAAGTTCCTTGCGGTGATGAAACAACCAATTGTGTACCGTCAGAAGCGTTAACGTGTGCAATTAATTGTTCAGTAGCTTCTTTGTTAATATTACTCACAGTTTGCACAGAAGGATGTAACAATTGTTGTATTGACATAGAAGTTTTATGGGAAACCTGCTTATTTTCTGAACTATTAACAATATAAATACCACCAATTCCAAGTTGCTTTAACGTTGAAATTGCGCCATTATCTGCATGAGATAACAACTGTGCTGAGGCACGATATATTGCTTTATTGCTTGATGAATCACCAAACATTACTTGTCTAACACGAAGTGCTGGAGATTCGTCTATTGCATCTCCCTTAGATGTTCGCATAATAGAGATTGACAAATCATGGCTACTTTGAGCTCTTAAAGCAAGTATTCGCCGAGTATCGTCTTTTCGCAAATAATCAGAAACAACCATAGGGAGCTCATTGTTATTTGCGCAAATAGATGTAGCAGGTCCGCTCAATACAGCAAAAAGACCCAAAAGAACCGCCATAGTCAACATGCTACTTGCAAGAACAGCGCGTGCTATGCGAATTATGCGCTGCAACAATTGTGCCGCAGAACGACGCATTGCAGCACGTCTACTTGCACGAGTTTTATAGTTATCAAAAATTTGAGACTCAGATTCCTTCGAAGTACGTAGTGGCTCAAAGCGTCGAACAGCTTGACCGGCAACCATGCACATACAAGATAAAATGCCGACAGTAGATAATGCGACTCCAGGCAAAACGCTTGCAGCAACAGGTCCTGAAATATCGGATGCAACTACAACACGAGCGGCAATAAGAGATAACAGCATTCCGGAAATAATCACAACCCACATCATTCGAGAAACTCGCAAAGCAAAAGGCAAAGTTAATGACGTAACAGCCATAACAACAGCTAGAATTGCAAAAATTACCATTATTATTGTTCTTAAGCTCATCAATGGCATATTAATTTCAACATTAGGAGAAGCCATATTAAAAGCGTGCAACAAAACATCAGCGTAATCGCTTACGCGTGGAGCACCTTGCACACTTCTCAATGGCAAAGCCATACTAGAGAACAATTGACGCCACATTCCAGATTCGCCATATCTAATAGCACTTCCTATTGTAGGAAGCAAAACAATTATCGATGGTATAGGCATAAGCGCGAACATAATACGATGAGAGCGCACCATAATAAACGACGCAATAAAAATAACAATAAGAGGC
Organism: Gardnerella sp. DNF01159; assembly: GCF_049244215.1. NCBI lineage: Bacteria > Bacillati > Actinomycetota > Actinomycetes > Bifidobacteriales > Bifidobacteriaceae > Gardnerella > Gardnerella sp. DNF01159. Next base: position 1,022,462 of record NZ_CP058387.1, read on the forward strand.
AAAACAAGCTGCGGTTCTGCAGCTACTGGAACCATAAAGCATAATGCTGCGCATGCTGCACATTGAGTGGATTTAACAGGACGCACAGGATCTTCTGTTACGTACATTCCAACAGCATGGAACGCAAAAGCAAATGCTGCAGGCAAAAATGCCATAGTCATTAACATTGGCAAATCACCGCGTGCAAACAAACCAAAAGCAATAGCAATCATAGTCCAGCAAATACCAGCGCATACACGCACAGTATCCGAGCGCGTAAATACGCCAGCAAGAGCCCAAAAACTTAAACACATAGCTGGAGCAGCTAAGAAGAACATTAATGTGACAGCCAATAACGGGTTAGCACCAACCACAATTGATGCGATTGCCCAAATACTTAGCCATGGTGCTGGAGGAATTGCAGGTCCAAAACCATCATCAGGAACCCATGCACCAATAGCAGAATTCCATAGTTGATTGAAATCTGCACCCGTTGGTAACCATTGCTGTGCATTCCAAGAAGCGCCACTTAAAATTTCACGCCATGGAGAGCCATATAAATTCAATATGACTGCAAAAAGAAGAAGAGACGCAAGAATAACAGCACTCCACCTACGCAACACTCGAATATGCAAATGCCGCTTCGCTAGAGGACTCAACAGCACGAAATGCTGTTGAGCTTGGAAAGCAGAACTACGATCACGCCAACGTGCAACTTGATGACGATCTGCGATAAGAGGAACAAGTCGTTTTAATGGAACACGAGTATTCCTTGCAACCCTTCTGCGAGCAAAAACTGCTCTAGGTAATTGCATAATAGCAAGCCATGGCAAAAGCAGACGAATCCACGCTATATAAGGATGTTTAGCAAACAGCGAATGCAAAGCGCCAACGAAACAAGCAGGCAAACTAAGAATCCATATAAGAGGCCACAAAAAAATACTAATATCAGTGTATTTGTAACGCTGCTTAGCTACGAGAGAAGCTGCTACACCATACTTAGATCCTGAATTATTATGATTTCTAGCATCACCGTTACGAGTACGGATACCTTCTAACCTTGCACGCCTGTGTGCGATACGAGCTGAAGGAACTACAACAACACGACCTCCAGATAGACATACTCTACGACAAAAATCTCTTGATTCGCCAAAAGTTGTCATCCATGGTTGCGTACCGCGTAAAGTCTGCCATGCAGTTAATGTGACTAAAGCACCTGCTAGCGATACTGCATACACATCTCCACGTCCATCATACTGTTCTTGATCTGGCTCGCCGTCAACAGTAAGAGTATGAACACCGTGACGCCAAGCATACATTCCAACGTTATGCAAGATATTTCCTTGCCAATCAACTTGTTTAGCTCCCAATACTGATGCAGTCGGAGTATTGCGCCAAGTTTCACGCAAATATTCTAAGCAATGGAAGTCTGCAGGACGAGAATCATCATGCAAAAGCCATAATGCAGAAACTCCTGCACAAGGCAAAATCTTGCGCAAAGATTTTTCTATTGCATCTCCAAAAGAATGAGCATAAGAAATAGGAATAATAATTATGTGTACAGATTTATTTTCACTATTGTTTACGCGAGTATTATTTACGCGATTAGTATTTGGTCTATATTTTGAATCGCTATCAATTGCATTATTGGAATCGATATTATTAGCATTCTGCAATAATGATTTCCTAGTATTAATTGCTCCCGCAAGCTTAGATGAATTAATTTTTATTTGTAAATTCGTTTGCATAGTCTGCTTTACTCGACTAGCACAATCGACTATTACTAAAGTTCCAGGAAGAATTGATTGACTTAGTACTGCATGTAACGTATCAGCATAAAAACGAGTATCTCGCTCCACACACATCATTGCCATAATGGACGAATCCACATCATGAGGATGCGCATCTTTCGCAGATGACAGCACCTGTAAAACTTCGTCTTCAAATGTAAGATTATGAGCGGTTATCGAATCCATACTTACCAGTTTACGCAGGGGGTATGTATCCGCCAAAACACAAGTCGTAATTCTAAATAAATTTATACATATTTTATTAATTATTTTTGCTCATATTAACCAGTACGCTTCATATAAATTTAATTAGAATATTTGCGTAAACTTATTAAAATTTTCTTTAAAATATCAAATAATATTCAACACAACCAGATGTCATAAATCTCACTGCAGCATGCTATAATTACACGCTATATGTGTCCATTGAATATTGATTTATTTGATGACAAAAGAAATGATATTGCCACAACCTAAAAGGTTACTCATTATTGAGAAAGAAGGTACGATGACAACTTCACGGTATCCTGAAGGCATGCGGTACCAACCAGGCGAAGATTGGAACTCAACTCCTCATCATAGTCTTGGTTATAGAATGATTAACCGCACGCGCAAGATACTGTGCATGTTTGTTATTTCAGTACTTACATTCTTTTCAACAATCATAGCTGCAGTGTGGTTAGATTTTTCTTCTGCTGTAAGTAACAGAGTCATAAACGTTATATCTAAAGATCCAGAAGCTAATCAAACACTTGATATTAACGCAGGCAAACCAGTAACTTTTCTTGTTTTAGGTCAAGATTCTCGAGATGGGAATAATCAGAGCTTTACACATGACGGCGAAACTGGTGATCATCAGTCAGATACTACTATGGTAGTTCAAATTAGCGCAGATAGATCATACATGAATATCGTTTCTATTCCACGAGATTCTATGGTAAACGCACCAGCATGCGACACTACAAAAGGACATATTCCTGCAAGAAAACATGTGATGTTTAATTCAATTTTCGCCTTAGGATATGCGCAAGGTGGAGATTTAGCTTCAGCAGCATCATGCTCGTTAAAAGCTGTTAATTCACTTACTGGTTTAAATATTCATCATTTTATAGTCGCTGATTTCAGTGGATTAAGCAATATGATTGATGCAGTTGGTGGAGTATCTGTGTGCATCCCAACAGCAACTCGCGATGCCTATACGGGCGTGAATTTCAAACAAGGAATGCAGCATCTTAATGGTCGACTTGCTACTCAATACGCTAGAATGCGTCACGATACAGCAAGCGATGGCTCTGACATAATGCGAACAACAAGACAGCAATACTTGATTAAACAGCTTTTACATCAAGCACTGTCTAAAAACTTATTTACTCAGACAAGTGAGCTTTACCAGCTTGCAAAAGCATCGTTGGGAGCATTGAATATAAGTGAAGGCTTGGCAAATCCTACCACTTTGGTCGGTTTGGCATTAAGCATGCGTAAATTAGATTCTTCACATATTTATGCTCGTACTACTCCTGTTATTCCAGATCCTTATGATCCAAATCGTGTTGTGTGGTCTGATGAAGCAAACAATATTTGGGATTTGATGCGTGAAAATAAACCGCTATCGCTAAATCATAAAACTAACGGCACTAACAAAAAGAATGCAAATAATTCGTCTAAGAATACGAATAATCAAGACAATGAAGATACGGATGACGATAGCAATATAAACGAAAACGACAAGCTTAATAAAACTACAGATCCAAAGAAGATGGGACGTGTTGATCCAAAAACAGGATTAATAAAAAATTCTCAAGGACAACTTATTGATCCAAATACTGGAGGAATTGTAAATCCTGAAAATGGAACTATTCACAATCCACAAACAGGACAATACGTTGGCTTTGCAGACAAGTATGCAAACAATGTACTTTGCGCTGTGCCTAGAAAAAAATAAACACTTAAGCAAGATGTAATCTATGAATATATAATGTACGAACATAAAATTTATATATTATGTATTCATAGTCATTGAAGATACATGCTTATTTTGGAGGATGAATGAATTCGAGATTGTATGAGGACCCTTCTGAAGATAATATAAACCCACCTATCTTCACTCCTTCTCATAATAACGATTCATCTAACTCAAACGTGCCTCCTAGTTTCACTCCAAAACGCGTAAAAAGAGGCAAAATAGAGTCTAATGCGCTTCCATCACAAGCGCCGTCTTTTGCGCCTACAACTCAAAGAACAAGAATCTTAAAAAGTCCAGAACAATGTTCTTCTAGACCTGTTTCTTACACATCGCAATTGCAACCAAGACCAGCACCGCGCACAAGTTCTATTTCACAAATGCGTATTCCAACAACTATAAATAAAGCAGTTGGAAGTACAGCAAAAATACTACCGCACAAACCGCACAGAATTTTACATGCATTTATTGCATTTTTTGTTGTTCTGGCAATAGGTGTAACTGGTTTTGGGGTATATTCATGGAACTGGGTTGACTCAAGAATTAACCGCACTACTTGGCTTACTAGTACTCCTAGCACTCAAGGCAAAGCATGGCTTATTCTTGGTTCTGATCAACGAGAAGGCGAAGAAGCTAAAGAGATAACAGGATTTAGAACAGATACTATTCTTGTATTGACAAAGCCGAGCAATGGTCACAGCTCTCTAATTTCTATTCCTCGAGATTCTCTTGTTTCTTTAAATGGCGAACAAGTAAAAATTAATAGCGTTGCGCAAGCAGCTGGAAATAAAGCATTAACAGCAGCAATAGAAAAAATTACAGGTCATCGCATTGACCATGTTGCAGAAATACGTTTTGGCGGTCTTACTAATGTTGTTAACGCTATAGATGGCATTGATTTATGCTACAACCGTACAGTAAGTGATAAGTTTAGCGGGTTAAATTGGACTTCTGGATGCCATCACGTTGATGGGAATACAGCGTTGGCATTTTCGCGAATGCGATACGCAGATCCAGAATCTGATTTTGGACGAGCTGCACGTCAACGAATGGTTATTGCAGCTATTATGAAAAAAGCATTAGATCACAATACCTTATTGAATTTTGGAAAAGTAAAAAAACTTGCTGAAACGGGACTTGCTTCAGTTATTTTTGACGAGAAAACCAATCCAGGAACATTATGGGAAATGGCTCAAGCATTCAAAGAAGCAACTGGACCGTCAGGCATATCCGGAACAATATATTGGACGAATCCTGATTATCAAGTTCCAGGAGTTGGTTCATCCGTGCTTCTCGATGATGCTAAAAACTTAGATTTATTCAACCAACTTGCATCAGGAACTCATAAACCTGGATCAGTTGGAACTCTTGCAGAGCAACAATAATTTCGAAGTATTGTTGTGTAAACAACACTTCAATTAGATACCACAACTTAGAAAGCACTAAACTCGTATCTTTTAACCACAATCTTGCATAAGTATTGCACAAAAATCAAAAATATTGTCTCATACATTTATGAGTAACAAATCTAATACAGGAATGTCTACAACTAAAGTACTTATGCATGTACAGATGACAGCGAGTATAGTTCCCATATTCGCTCACGTAGCATTGGCTATAATGGCATGGATGCAAGATAATTGGATGATGCTAACCATGATTATTCCAAGCATTATGATGTACATAGCAAGTCTTATTCCACAAATTTTTCAATACATATCTGAGAAAAATTCTGTTCAAAATGTTCAACAAAATCAGCAAATTCAATTATTAAACACTACGCAATCGTCAAATAACGTAACTTATAATCAACAAACTGTAGAAAGTTTGCCAGATACTATTACACCAGTAAGTTTAGAAACATTACTTATGAGAAGAAATGCAATTTCTAATACGCAACATCACTGGAAAGAAGTATTGCAAACATGGCTAAAAAATGCAGGAACATACGACATAAAAAACAAATCCAATAGTATGAAGGAAAATCTAAATACAAATATTTATAACTACTTGCCTAATTCAAAAACTAAACACCTTATAGCTCCACTTGGAATAAGTAATAATGGCTACTGCTATTTAGATTTAATTAACAATGGGCCACATGCTTTAGTTGCTGGAACAACTGGTTCTGGTAAATCAGTACTTCTTACGACTTGGTGTTTAGCTTTGGCTTTTCAATACGGTCCGCAGCAGCTACGGTTTGTTTTTATGGATTTTAAAGGAGGAGCAACTTTTGACATACTATCTAAACTCCCACATACTATGGGAAACGTAGGAGATCTAAATCTTAAACACGCAATACGCGCTCTAAAAGGTCTCGAACTAGAACTAAATAGACGAGAAAGACTAGTAGCTCATCATGGATGTAATAATATTGCACAAGTAACCCCAGCTGAACCTTCATTGCTTATTGTTATTGACGAATTTCATGCTCTAAAAGATCAACTTCCCGACTACATGCCTCGTCTTATACGAATTGCATCAGTAGGCAGATCTTTGGGAATGCATATTATTGCTGGAACTCAAAATCCACTCGCACAAGTAAGCGCAGATATGAAAGCTAATATTTCTATTAATATTTGCTTGAGAGTTAGAGACGGAATGCAATCGCAAGAATTATTAGGAACAGCGCATGCAGCTAGAATAAGCCCAAATACGCCAGGAGCCGCATATTACAATATTGGAGAAGGAGTAGAAGCTTTGCGATGTGCTCAAAGCAGCAATCCTGCACATTTAGTACGAGCAATACAGTTAGCTGGTAGATTCTGCCATCATGATCATTCTCCAGAATTATTTAGCAAACCATTGCCGTCGATTCTTTCAGCAAAACAACTTGCAGAGTATTCAAATAATTACAAATACAAAAATTCGGAGCAAAAAATATCTCAAAGTTTACGTACTCAAGAATTTTATACGAAGCATATTATTATTGGGTTACAAGACGATACCATACACTTATATCCTGCTCTATTACCAATTCACCTTGGGAATATAGCTGTTATTGGTAGTAGGAAACAAGGCAAAACAACAATATTAAAAATAATTTCTAAAACTTTAAACCTGCCAATATATTCAGGAAAATCACTATATGAACAAAACATTAATAACATTTACAACGAAAATACGCCAATCATTATTGACGATGCAGATGAATTGCTTGATCCGCTAAATACGAGACAAACTGCTATTGCTTTTCAAAAAAGATTAAATAGTAAACAATGCCCAGTTATTATGAGCACTAGCACTTCTCGCTACTTACGTTTACCTGAGCAAGCACCAGTGAGGATAATATTTCCAACAGGAGATGTGGGCACAGATACAATGCTTGGAATACCTTCTGCTTTATCTAAAAGTTTTGATATTGAAGACTATCAACTTCCAGGACGATGTGTTTTAATCACTCCAGGATCAGCAAGTTTAACTCAAATAGTGCACCTAGAATAAAATTATCTATAGTGACGCATCTTGATTCTTACGTGCGCGCATTGCTCGACGCTTTAGAGTTCTACGCTCATCCTCGCTTAATCCTCCCCACACACCGTAATCTTGGTTAGTTTCTAATGCGCATTTTAAACACTCTGTTGCAACATCACATGAGCGACATACTGCTTTTGCTTCTTCAAGCTGTTGAACTGCTGTACCAGCACTTCCAAGAGGAAAGAACAGTTCAGGATCTTTGTCACTACATGCTGCTGTTGTGCGCCAATCAAACGAGTTGCTCATGAATTATTATCCTCATTTCTTACCTACAACGGTGAGCTTTAGAAGTTCCCCTGAATGTAAGGAAATCATGAAAAGAAAGTTTTTTCAAGGTATTTTGCATCTTTATTAGCAATTTTAATTGTTCCTGTACTTTTTACACTAAATGTATAACATTTAATGCACGTTGGAAAACAATTTTTACTAAAGCTACTCAATACCAGATACGCGCAATTTAATGTCTAACACTACCCTAGTTCCGCCCTCTCTTCGAGGAGACCAACGAACTGTACCACCAAAATCGTTAGTGACAAATGTGTTTATAATCTGCGTTCCAAGGCCAGAGCCAGATGGTTTAGCCATTCCATGAGAAGACTCACTATCTATACCATCTCCATCATCTTCAACGACAATATTAAGATTGTCTCCGCCCCTACCAACTGCAATACGAATATGACCTTTTTCACGACCTTCAAAACCATGTTCAACTGCATTCGTCACTAGCTCAGTTAAAACAAGAGATAATGGTGTAGCATCCTGAGCTGCTAATCTGCCAAATTTTCCAACAAAATCAATATCAATATTTTGATTCTGAGACGCCAACTCAATTGACATCTTCAACAAACTCGAAATAACTTTGTCAAAATCAACAATTTCGTCAGCAGTTTGACTCAAGCCTTCATGAACTAGTGCTATAGTTTGCACACGACGTTGAGCTTCCTCAAGTTCTTTTCTAACTTCAATAGATTTTGTTTTACGAGCTTGCAAACGCAAAAGAGCAGAAACAGCCTGTAAATTGTTTTTTACGCGATGATGTATTTCAGAAATAGTGGCATTCTTAGTACGCAATTCTTGTTCGCGCCGCAAAACTTCAGTAACATCACGGCATAATACTACAGCTCCAACACGATTATTTGGACCCCACAGAGGCAAGGAGCGCATGGAAACTATAGAATGGTTCGCTTCAAGTTCACAATCTACATCAGCTTTTCCAGTTAATACAAGAGGTAAACTTTCGGGAACATTATCGTTCGTATGCAACAACCTAGTGCCAAATTCGCTTAAATATTCACCTTGCATAGTGTTTAATCCGCCAAGTCTGCGGAAACAACTAATGGCATTAGGGGAAGCATAACGAACTATTCCATCGTCTTCTAGCACAATAAAACCATCGGATACTCGAGCATTATGTCGTTGATTTAATACAGATTCACGATATGGGAATTGTTCACGAGGAATCATGTCAAATAAAGTCTTACCAGCATTAATACTTTCAGTTTCATAACGACCATTAGATTCACGCGTTGCCAAATTAGTTTCGCGCATAACCAATCCGAGAGTTTTACCCCTATGACGAACTGGAGCATAAACGTAGCATACAGTAGCTCTACCAATAGAACGTAAGGTCGAAGAGTGGAAACTTGTCTCAGATTTCATCGCCTCATTAAGCTCAGGTACTAAAGAATCATCTAATTTTTTACCTAACAAATCATCAGTACGCAAAGTAATAGCTGTTGAAGGACGACATTGTTCAGCAACAACATAATCACCGTCACCATTTTGAATAATCAGCAGCAAATCTGCGAAACTCAAATCTGCAATAACCTGCCAATCGACCACCAAATGGTGAAGCCACTCACGATCACTGTCATTAAAATCAGGACGAGTAGCAAGAATGTTAGAAAAATCAGCCATAATGCAATAATATATCGAACTCACAGAAAATTCTGTGAGGTATGTTGTTGTTTTAAATAAGAAAAGCCGCTCCTCCTCAATTAAAAGAAGAAGCGGTTTAATAATTTATAAATTACTCTTTAAAACTAGAAACCAAACTTAGCAGCAGTTTCGCGCAAAGTTTCAGCAGAACGCTTCAAAGCAGCCAACTCACGATCAGAAACTGGAGTGTTTAGACGAGAGTTTACACCATTGCGATTAAGCAATGTTGGCACAGACATGCACACATCAGAAATGCCGTGGAAGTCATCGAGCAAAGAAGACACTGGAAGAATGCGGTTAGTATCGCGAAGAACAGCCTCAACAATATCTACACCAGACATTGCAATAGCATAGTTTGTTGCACCCTTACCGTTGATAATCTTGTAAGCAGCATTAACAACTTCCTGATGGATTTCTTCGCGCTTAGCAGCATCAAGTGGCTCATGACCTGGAAGAGCGTTCCAATCGCACATTGGAACACCACCAATGGTTGCAGAAGCCCACAGTGGAACTTCAGAGTCACCGTGTTCGCCAGCAATGTATGCGTGAACGTTCTTAACATTAACGCCAGTGTGCTGAGCAATCAAGAAACGAAGACGAGCGGAATCAAGGTTGGTACCAGAACCAAACATTTGGTTTGCTGGAAGACCAGAAAGCTTCATAGAAACGTGCGTAACAACATCAACAGGATTAGTAATCAACATGTAAATTGCGTTAGGAGCAACCTTCACAACGTTCGGAATGATTGACTTCATGATGTTGATAGTGGCACCTGCAAGCTCCAAACGAGTCTGACCTGGCTTCTGGCGAGCACCAGCAGTAATCACGACCATGTCAGCATCACGGCAAATTTCCACATCGTCAGAACCGGCAATAGAAACTGCAGGATAGAAGCTAGAACCATGCTGCATATCCAAAACTTCAGCTTCAACACGTTCCTTAGCAATATCTTCAAGCACAATCTCACGCGCAACACCACGCTGAGCAGCAGCGAAAGCGAGAGTAGATCCGACCGCGCCGGCACCAATAATTGCAAGCTTAGTTGGCTTAACCTGCGAACTCACCATGAGTAAAAACCTCTTTTCAACAACCTATCACACCCTTATAAGCACACAAAATACCACGATTTATGCATTACTAAGGGCTGCTCTCACATTAAGAGCTTTTGGTATGAACACCTTTACTCTAATCGCACCACCGGAATTTATTATTACAACGCTACTTTCATAAGTTTTGCAGCTAACGATGGTCCAACCCAAGCAATAAGTTCAACCCCCGAATCTACATATTCTGCTTTTTCAACTACACCATTTTCACGAACTTTTGATAATAATCCACCAAACTCGTACGGCAAAGTTACATCTACACGAACACGAGGAGACGGTAACAATTCTTCTAAACGATTGCGCAATATTTGCAAATTTTCGCCACTAAATGCAGAAACAATAACAGCATCAGGATAAAGAGAAGAAAAACGTTCTCTCGCAGCATCACTCATCATGTCTGATTTATTCAATGCCATAATTTGAGGTATATCTTCTACACCAGAAATATTAGCGAGAACTTCGTTTACTGCATTAATTTGCGAAATAGGATCTGGATGCGAACCGTCAACTACATGCAAAATAACATCTGCTTGTCCAACTTCTTCCAAAGTGGATTTAAATGCTTCAACTAGTTGAGTTGGAAGTCTGCGAACAAAACCAACAGTATCTACCAAAGTATAGCTTCTACCATCTTGAGTTTGAGAACGACGTACTGCAGTATCAAGAGTTGCAAACAGTGCATTTTCTACTAATTCTTGTGAACCAGTAAGGCGATTTATAATAGACGACTTGCCAGCATTCGTATATCCAACAACAGCTACAGTTGGAATATCTTGTCGTCTACGAGAACCACGTTTTACATCGCGCGCAGGTGCCATATTCGCAATATCGTGACGAAGTTTAGAAATACGATTGCGAATAGCTCGACGATCCATTTCGATTTTAGTTTCGCCAGGACCTCTAGAACCAATACCAGCATCTCCTGCAGCTCTACCACCAGCCTGCCTAGAAAGAGCAGCACCCCAGCCTCTTAACCTAGGTAGCATATATTGCAATTGAGCAAGCTCAACTTGAGCTTTACCTTCACGGCTTGTAGCGTGCTGAGCAAAAATATCCAAAATAACAGCAGTGCGATCGACAACCTTAACTTTGGTTGCATCTTCTAAAGCTCTACGCTGGCTAGGAGGTAAATCATCGTCAACAATAATCGTATCCGCATCATGCTGAGCAACTACTGCTGCAAGCTCACGCGCTTTACCTGAACCAACATAAGTTGCAGCATCCGGCCTATATCTTTGTTGCAACATGCCATCGCAAACAACAGCACCAGCAGTCTGCGCCAACGCTGCAAGCTCACGCAACGATTCTTCAGCTTGAGCAAGAGTTCCTTTTGCGCTAGACCACACTCCTACTAGCACAACGCGCTCAAGACGAAGCTTTCTATACTCAACTTCGGTAACATCTTGTAATTCGCCAAGACCAGCTACTCGCTTTAAAGCATTACGAGATTCACGCTCCTGCCAAACTTCATCATGCTTTTCACTGTCAGAAGTAGTGTCTAGAAGCACATCCGAATGAGCATAAAGCACTGCATTATTGGTGAGATTATGCTCATTCATATTATTAGAATCATTCTCGAGGGAGGAAAAATCGTTTGAATTAAGCACATCATCTCGCTCGGATGCCACATTACTATCCGCCAACTGTCCCTCCTCTATTTCATTGTAAATAGCGTTTTACAACGTTTGTCTTATTATGGTAACTTGAGACGACAATATATGAACACAACATATATGTATGATATGTAAATAAAGATACAATAGAAAAAAGTATATTAATAAATCTAAATTTATAGGCGAAATACGGTATTTTTGAGCGAGATCATGGACAGTCATCAACAATTTAAACAATACGATAAAACCAAATCACCAAAATCAGAAAAAACGCAAAAAATCAGTGGCGAACAATACTTTTCTGCAACACCATCATCTTGCGATGAGCGAAGAACGTTACATGTAACTTTGAGAAATCATGAAACTGTTGTACAAGTCTCAAACGGAGTATTTAGTGCTTCTAAGCTTGATTTAGGCACGTCTGTGCTACTAAAACATGCTCCAAAACCACCAGAAAATGGCAAATTCCTTGATATTGGATGCGGATGGGGTCCTATAAGCATTGCAATGGGCTTAGAATCTCCAGAAGCTGAAATTGTAGCTGTAGATGTAAATGAGCGAGCGCTAGAGCTTACTGAACTAAACGCAAAAAACGCTGGCTTAAAGCATATTCGCACTTCTTTAGTAGATGACGCTTTAAAAGAAAATAATACTTTGGAATTTAATAATTTTGATCTCATATGGTCCAATCCCCCAATTCGCGTTGGAAAAGAAATGCTGCACGACATTTTGATGACTTGGATTCCGCGTTTAACAGTAGGAGGAGCAGCTTACTTAGTTGTGCAAAAAAATCTTGGCTCAGACTCACTTATTCCTTGGCTTGCTGAAAATCTTGGCGAAAACTACATAGTTGAAAAATATGCAAGTTCTAAAGGATACCGAATTATAGAAGTAATAAAAACGAAATAATAAAACGTACTAATACTAGAGAAGTACTAAAAAGCAAAAATCTACGAAAAGAAATATACACTATGAAATTCGACTACCCTGCTGAGCTTCCTATTTGCGCAGCACACGACGAAATAATAGAAGCAATTAAGTCTTCACAAGTCGTGATTGTTTCCGGACAGACTGGCTCCGGTAAAACTACGCAAATCCCAAAAATGGTGCTTGAGCTTGGAAGAGGCGGAAGAGGTAAGCAAATCGTGCACACTCAGCCTCGCCGTTTAGCTGCACGCACTGTTGCTGAGCGAATCGCAAACGAAATGGAAGTAAAACTAGGCGAAGAAATCGGCTATCAAGTGCGATTTACCGACGAAAGTTCACCTAAAACAAAGCTTCGAATTGTTACTGACGGTATTTTACTTGCGCAAATTCAGCGAGATCCTCTTCTTACTAAATACGACACGATTATTATTGACGAAGCTCACGAACGCAGTCTTAACATTGACTTTTTGCTAGGATATTTAACGACTTTACTTCCGCAAAGACGCGATTTGAAGCTGATTATTACTTCAGCAACAATAGATTCTGCAAAATTCCGTGAACATTTTGAGCAAGCTTTACACATAAAAGTTCCTGTTATTGAAGTTTCTGGACGCACTTACCCTGTGCGAGTTCTTTATGAACCACTTGGATCCGCTCCTTCACTTATGCAACACGTCCCCGGCTTTGCAGACATAACAATGGATGAGGAAACTGTTGCAGAAAGCCAATCTAACGAAAGCAATCGAGACGATATTACAGATGAAGATATGACATCTGCAGTAACTCGCGCATGTGCTCAATTAGTGATTCATTCAAGCCACGAGCAAGGCGCGCGCGACATTATGGTTTTCGCTTCTGGCGAGCGCGATATTCGAGAGTTTGAAGCAGGATTACGCTCATATTTTGGCACTCGAGCAAGTGATATGAAGCGAGCTGATGCTATTGAAATAGTGCCGCTTTTTGCGCGTCTTTCTGCAAAAGATCAGCATCGAGTATTTGAACATCACTCTCATCAACGCATTGTTATTGCTACGAACGTTGCTGAAACTTCGCTTACTGTTCCTGGGATTCGATACGTTGTCGATCCTGGTTTTGCGAGAATTAGCAGATATTCTAAGTCTGCAAAAGTGCAAAGACTTCCTATAGAGCCAATTTCTCAAGCGAGCGCAGATCAGCGTTCTGGGCGATGCGGACGAATCGCGGACGGAATTGCTATTAGACTTTACTCGCGCGAAGATTACGAAACTCGCCCTCGTTTTACCGATCCTGAGATTCTGCGCACTTCGCTTGGAACAGTAGTATTGCACATGCTTTCAGTAGGAGTTGCTAAAACTGGCGAAGATATTACAAATTTCGGTTTTATTGACCCTCCTGATATGAAAGCAGTAAGCGACGGCTTTAATGAGCTTAATGAGCTTGGCGCAATAAGTAGAAAATCAGGTTTCATCACTTTAACTCATATTGGCCGCGAGCTTTCTAAATTGCCGATTGACATTCGTTTAGGACGCATGATTATTGAAGCGGCGCGTAAAACAACTCCGAATACTCTTGCAGCTGTGCTGGTAATTGTTGCGTTTTTGAGTTTGCAAGATCCTCGCGAGCGCCCTGAAGAACAGCGTGAAGAAGCGGATAGACTTCATAATCGTTATGCGGATGAAACAAGCGATTTCTTAACTGCTTTAAATATTTGGGATTATATTTTCCAAGCAGACGGAAGTATGAGCAATAATGCTCTTCGCAAACTTTGTAAAGCGGAATTCTTCCACTTTTTGCGTTTAAAACAGTGGAAAGATTTAGTTAATCAACTTCAAGACTTGTGTAAAGAGTTGCATTATAAAGTTGGCGAGCCTATTCCATCTAAAAGAGTATCTTTGGAAATTCGTCAACTTCCTAATAATCAACAGGCTGCTCACAGCTTGTGCTGCTCTTGGGATTCGCAAGGAATACACTCGTCGATGCTTGCAGGATTGCTTTCTATGTTGGGAATGCAAGTAGTGCGTGAACCAAAAGCTTCAGATTTTGCTAATTTGCATGGATCAGCAAAAATTCGAGCTATGAAACGCGCTCAAAAAATGGCTAAAAACGACTATCAAGGCGCACGCGGAGGAAGATTCGCAATATTCCCAGCTTCATCTGTTTCGAAAACAACTCCTTCATGGGTTATGTGTACGCAATTAGTCGAAACATCTAGACTTTGGGCAAGATATTGCGCACAAGTCGATCCTGCTTGGGCCGAGCCTCTTGCTAAAAATCTTACTAGAATCACGTATTCTGACGCTCATTGGAGTGCTTCTAAAGGTGCTGCTGTAGCAAAATCTAAAGTATTACTATACGGATTGCCTATTGTTCAAGATCGCACAGTTCAATGGACTAGAATTAATCCTTACGAAGCTCGAACGATTATGATTCGTCAAGGCTTAGTTGAAGCAGATGTGCAACAGCGTTTTGCACACGATGAGTTTATTTTAAATAATCACAATGTGCTTGAAGATGCAGATAATCAAGCAAATCGCACTCGTCAAATAAGCGAAACTGTAAACGACGAAGATTTATTTACTTTTTACGACACTCGCATTCCTCAAGAAGCAACTACTATTGCAGCTCTTGCAAAATGGTGGAAAGATAACCGCGAAGAAAATCCACACAAGTTAGACTTTAATCCCGATGAAGTTGAACGTTTACAAACTACGCAAAGTACTGATTTAGCTGACTACCCTGACCATTGGGATACAGTTGGTACAGATGGTCAGATTATAAGGTTGCGTTTAAGTTATGTGTATGATCCAGCTAATCCTTTGGACGGCGTAACTGTGCATGTGCCGCTTTACGTACTTTCGCGTTTAACTCCTGAAGAATTTACTTGGAATGTTCCAGGTTTGCTTGATGAGCTTATTATTGGCATGATTAAATCTTTGCCTAAAGCTCTACGAGTACAGTTTGTTCCAGCTCCTGATACTGCTCAAAAAATTCGCTCTTGGATTGACGAACATTACGACGAGCTTCCTGGGATTGGAGAAACAGAAAGCAATATAAAAAGCGAATGGCAAGATTTTAGAGAAGTTTTCACTAAAGCTGCAATTTGTGTAATTGGAGCGCAAATACATCCTGAAGTTTTCGACGACGAGCAAATAAGCAGACTCTCACCATACTTGCGCATGACGTTTAGTGTTGAAGAGAGAAAAGCTAACGAAAGTCGCAATAAACCTGCAGGTCGTAACAAGTACTCTAATCGCGTAAAACCTACAATTCTTGGAACAGATAAGTCATTAATTGCATTGCAAAAACGCTTTGCAAAAGAAGCTCAAGAATCTGCGCGGGCGGTTGTAAATCGTAAAGCAAGTAAAGCAGCTCAAGCTGGAAACGTTGTAGAAAGAGCTGATTTATTGCACAAATCAGGCGCTACAAATCTTTCGCGCGCGCAAATGGTATGGCAGGGTGCGCTAAACATGTTGCATTTAGACAATAAGCGTATTACTTCTCGCTGGCTTGGCGCTGAATCTTTAATGCTCGCATCTGCACCTTATTCAACTTCTAACGCTTTAGCAGAAGACTTGCAAATGGCTGCAGTAAAACGACTAATTGCGAACACAGATAATATTACTGACGACAATTTATTACGCGAAACTGTTGCCAACATTTCCGAAATATACGAGGATACGGTATACGATGTAGCTCACGATGTGATTGCTATATTAAAGCGTGATGCGGAAGTTAGTAAAGCTGTTTCTGGCAAAGCAGATTTGCCTTTGCTTTCAGTGTTGCAATCAATCCGCGAACACACTGCAAGTCTTGTATACGAAGGGTTTATTGCCAAAACTCCATCTGATTCTCTGCCTCGTATTGAACGCTACTTGCATGCAGACGTGATTCGTCTTACTAAAGCTAAGGCAGACAAAAACCGTGACGTACGTTGGGCTTGGCAGGCAGATGAAGCACATAAGCTTGTAGTAAAAGCTCAAGAAGACGCTCAGAAAATCCCATCAGGACCAGCACATGACGAGTCACAAATAATCGCTGAGAAATTACGTTGGATGTGCGAAGAATTCTATGTATCTCTTTGGGCGCAAGAATTGGGAACTGCATATCCGATTAGCATACAACGCATGCGAAAGATGATTGGCGGAAGGTGAAAGCTGTTTCGCATATATGCATATATTTTTTCTTAGCGCTTGCAATGTTGTAAACAATATTGCTCATAACGTTGTAAACAAACTTTATTTGCACAGTTGCTAAGCTATTGCCAATTATAATTCTATTGCTTTTGCTTTTACTATTATTTTGGTCTTATTCTTGATCTTCGTTTACTTCAATTGCATTGCTTTCTTTAGTAATAAAGTTTCTGAATGTAAATACGATAATCCCTAATAATGCAACAGCAGCACACATAAGAGATATGTTTGCAAATCCAGACGAAATACCAGAAGCACCCGTTATAGAATTTCCACTCAGCATGTTTTTATCTAATATTCCGTCAAAAATTACTACACCAACAGACGCAGAAACACTAATAACTAAATCATTCATTCCGCACCCTCTGCCAGATTCTTCAACTGGAAGAGATGAAAGAATTGTTGAGGCCAGTGGAGAATACACCATTCCACAACCTGCATAATAAATGCATGCACACAAAGCTATAGCCAAGAATCCAGAATTTATTAATACTGCAATACCAATCCATCCGCAAAGTATAAACAATATTGCTAATAATAAACCTGTTTTTCTTCCTATACGACTAATTATTAAGCCTGAGCATGAACCGAATATTGCAGCAACAATAAAAGCCCAAACTAAATAAGAAGCTACTTGTGAAGTAGTCATGTTATACAAAGTTTTTCCAACTCTATTGAACAGTGGGCTTATGCAATAATTTGTGAAGTATATTATGCCCATCAAAATTATGCCAGAAAGCCAACGAATATTTTTAAAGAAAGCTGGTGTAACAAACGGCTCTTTAGCTTTACTAATGTAAATACCAAAAATTATAAACAATATAATTGCTGAAATAAGCATCAACAAGTTTCTGTATGAAATGAACAATGTAAGAGATGCAACAGCAAATCCAAAGACTGTAAAACCAACAACATCAATTTTTTTACCATTGCCGTTTTTTGTTGGTAAATAATGCAATAATGCCGGCAATATTAGAATAGTTAATGCTGGAATTAAGAATAAATATTGCCAAGCAATAGAGCTTAACAATCCCGCTGAAAATACTCCAATACATGCAGAAAGCTGGTACGATGCTGTAAATAATCCGAAGAAGATAACTTTCAAATCATTTCGCAAATATTTCGTTGCAATTACTAAGAATGATGAACCTGCTACTTGTTCACCAGTTGTTTGCATAATACGAGCAGCAATAACTGTCCACAAATTTGGCTCAAAACAAGAATTAGCTACAAATCCAAAAACTGAGCCTATAAACAAAGATGTTAATCCAATAGTTACTAGCTTTTTTAATGACACAAAGTCGCCTAAAGAACCGTAAATAAAGCATACAATTCCTAAAATAATGCCAGGTAAACCAGTTATAAGAGGCGCTTGATCAACAGCTTTCACATCTATACCAACTTGTTTATAAACAAGATTGAAACCTTGCAAGCACAAGGTGCTAATAACAAATGTAATAAGCAGTAGTATTAACGCACGAACAGCAACCTTATCGCGCTTTTCTGGGTCATCATAAGGATCCACAGAAGAACAATCAAATCGTTTAGTCCCAATCATCACCGTCCTACTTCCCTACAACAGCCTAATAATTCCAAATATTTATGCAGAAAACTACTGCAAATAAATCAATCTGCTCTAACAATCTAAAGTTAATCGCAACAAATTCTTCGCGCGTAGCTACTCAATCGGATAATTCTACAGTTTGATAGTTACAATCAACAATAAAAGTTAGGAACAATTTTAAAAAATAATCACAATAATAAAATGATTCGCATATCACTTATAATGTAACAAGCTAAGTAGGAGGAAACATGGTGCAGAGAAGAAAGAAACATGATTCTATTCATGTCAACCTAAATAGTGAACATAATAGTGGTGCTCATCACAATAAAAACAACAGTTCATTAAAGCATAAGTTTTACTCCAATAAAA
Organism: Gardnerella sp. DNF01159; assembly: GCF_049244215.1. Lineage (NCBI taxonomy): Bacteria > Bacillati > Actinomycetota > Actinomycetes > Bifidobacteriales > Bifidobacteriaceae > Gardnerella > Gardnerella sp. DNF01159. The sequence goes on from NZ_CP058387.1 coordinate 1,041,354, forward strand.
TTTTACGAAACATTATTATTGCTGTCATAGGCATTGCTATTATCATTCCTGTTGTTCAGTGGATACGTTGGGAACAGACTGTTTCTAATCTTCGCAACAAACAAGAACAACTTGTGTCACGCTTCGATTTTAATCCAGGCAATATTATTTCTGATTCTCAATTTTTTGACGATAACGCAATGAGTAAAGACGAAGTACGCAATTTTATACGCAAAAAAGGAGCAAAATGCACTGGTAAAAATTGCTTAAAAAATGCGTACTTTAATACTCACACTATTCCTGCCGATTCACTATGCTCAAAGTATCAAAGTGTAAGCAAAGAATCTTCTGCAGACATAATATACAAATCAGCAAAAGCATGTCATATCAGTCAACGAGTATTACTTACCATGCTGCAAAAAGAACAACATCTTGTAACAGACACTGATCCTAGCGATTTCCAATACAAATCAGCTATGGGATTAGATTGTCCAGATGATTCTCATTGCAACCCACGTTTTGCAGGATTCTTTAAACAAGTAATTGGTTCCGCAAGAAGATATAGATATTATCTTCTTCATAACGATCAATATAACTACCACCCTAACACGATTAACACAATTCAATATTCGCCAAATAAATCATGCGGATCTAGCAATGTTTATATCGAAAATAAGGCTACTGCATTACTTTATATCTATACTCCTTATCAGCCAAATATAGAATCGTTAAAAGCTGGATACGGCGAAGGAAATTCGTGCTCAGCATATGGAAATCGCAATTTTTCATTGATTTACTCTGCTTGGTTCGGAGATCCTCGCAAATAATATTCGTTAGATCGACATAGGAATACAATCTCGGTGTATAAGCTTCGAGGTATACTTAAATGTCTAATTTTTGGCACAATTGATTAAAGATTACAAATTGACTGCTTCTATATTTAACAAAAACAACAAAGACTCACTTATTACAGATTTAATTTTTAATGCGAAAGTTAAAGATGATTTTGTTTTAGGCAGAGAATCATGGTGGAAAGAAGTATTAAAAAAGTAAGGATTTTGGCTATAACGCTAATTAATTTAAATAATCATTAAAAATAAGCCTCACCAATACAATATCAAAAGATTAGTATTCAGCGCATGAAAAAACTATGTTAGCGTAAAAACTATATTAGTTTAAAAATGCGCGGCATAAGACTACAAAAAAGTGGTCACTATCCACGCAGCCAAAGATGACTGCAAGATAGTGACCACTAACATATTGAGTAAATAATAATTACTCTTTAACCATAAGGCTACGAGCAATGTAAACTACTAAGCCGATAAAGGCTACAATAGCGCCCATCATAAGCAAGTTAGAATAGCCTGCACTTAAGCCTTGGATTCCAGCAAAAGAGAATCCTTTTAGCAAGTTTCCACCAAAGAATCCGCTGAAAATGGAAATACCGATTGATGCTGTAACATTCATAACTAAATCGTTCATACCGCATCCACGACCCGATTCTTCAACAGGCAATGCGCTAAGAACCGTTGAAACGATTGGCGAATACATAAGTCCGCAACCAGCGTAGTAAACGCATGCGCACAAAGTTAGAACAAGGAATCCGCAATTGATGAATACAGCAGCTCCAACCCATCCAAGAATCATAAGAACAGCAGCTGTAATAATACCAGCTTTACGTCCAATGAAACCGATAATTGCTCCAGAGCATGTTCCAAACACTGCTGCCACAACAAATGCCCATACAAGGTAGGAAGAAACTGCCTCAGTGCTCATATGATACAAAACTCCACCAATAACATTGTAAATTGGAGGCATGCAATAGTTAGTAAAGTAGAAGATGAATATTAAGACAATGCCCGAAAGCCAACGCTTATTCTTAAAGAATGCAGGAGTTACAAACGGGTTCTTTGCCTTCATAATATAGCCAGCAAACACAACAAACAGCACGATGGATCCAAGCAACAATCCCCATGCCTTGTACGAGAAGAACAAAGTCAGCAATGCAACAGCAATACCAAACACTGTAAAGCCAAGCTTATCTATCTTCCCACCAATACCATTCTTTGTAGGCAAGCACTTAACAAGAACTGGCAAGAACAGAATAGTAATTGCAGGAATCAAGAACAAATACTGCCAAGCAATAGAGCTAAGAGCACCAGCAGCAAAAACGCCAATAGAAGCAGAAAGCTGATAAGCTGCAGTAAAGAGTCCAAAGAAAATTACCTTAAGATCGTTGCGCAAATACTTAGTTGCAATAACAAGGAAGGAAGAACCTGCTACCTGTTCGCCAGCTGTTTGTAAAATACGCGCAATAATAACAGTCCACAAGTTTGGAGTGAAGAAGAAGTTTGCAATAAAACCAAACAACGATCCAACAAACAGTGTTACAAGTCCGATTGTTATGAGTCTACGAAGCGACACAAAGTCACCTAAAGAGCCGTAAATAAAGCACACAATGCCTAAAACAATAATTGGCAAACTCGTAATAAGAGAAGCTTGATTAGGAGCACCAACAGCTTTACCAATCTGATCGAATACCAGATTAAATCCTTGCAAACACAATGTTCCAAGGATAAAGGTTATAAGAAGTAAAATTAGCGAGTAAATCGCCACTTTGTCGCGGGTTTTTGGATCTTCGTATGAGTCTACCGCGCTAGATTTTGCAATCTCAGTCATAATAATCCAATCAATTAATATTTTTAGTTTTTACATTGGTAAATAGGGCACGTCGTATATTGCGGAAAATGTTGCGATTTGCGGCGTGTCGAACAACAAAAAGCGGAGTTAAAACGGAATTAAAAAACGCGTAAAATCCACACTCAGCCAGCGATTTTTGCCAAGCCAGAAATGCGCGTCATAAACTCGTTCAAGAATCGTGGAACATCAACACCAACAGCAACTTGCATTGTTTTAACAGGGTCATTCAAGCGCGTAACATCACCAATTGTGCGTCCACGAGTTGGGCCTTCAACATCTACCTGCATGTTGATTGGTAGAGTTGTAACAAGCGTTGGATCCACAGCTACCGCTACTGCCAAAGGATCATGCAAGCCGCATCCGCCAAGGTGCGGAGCCGTAGTCTCATATGCCTTAATGTAAAAATCGGTCATATCTGCAAGGAACTTGCCAGCCTTTGTGCCAAGGTCACGCCACTGCTTTGTCTCCTTGTAAGTAAGCAAAGTCTGTAATGTAACGTCCAAGCCAACCATTGTTACTGGAGCGCCAGAGCGGAAGAGTACATCTGCAGCATCTGGATCTTGAGATATATTCGCCTCAGTCCAAGCGTTTACGTTTCCATGAATGGTAAGCGCGCCGCCCATAAGAACAATCTTGCCAATCTCATCTTTGATTTCTGGAGCCTTATGCAATGCAGCAGCAATATTTGTCATAGGACCAGTTGGAACATAAATAAGATCCTTGCCATAAGTCTTAACTGCATCAATTATGAAATCAACAGCTGGCTCAGACTCAGCTTCACGCTTTGAATCTGGAATAACAACATCGCCAATACCATTGTCACCGTGAATGAATGCAGAAATAGGCAGAACTTCAAACGAATCTTTCTTGCTCGCATGCGGCAAACCACGATACACTTTAACTTCTGGATGTCCAAATAAATCTGTTATAGCAAGAGCATTACGAACGCCCTGTTCCATTAAAACGTTGCCATACGTACCAGTAATACCGATCAGCTCAACCTCAGGGCTACCAAGAGCATAAGAAATTGCTAAGGTATCATCAACACCAGTATCCAAATCAAGAATAAGCTTCTTCATGTGAACTACCTTTCTGATTACAAACTCGCTACATCAACAGTGATGCAGTAAGCCATTCTGTTTATTTCTAAGTTGCAACAAACTAGTAGGCGTCAACCTCATCGTTTTATGCTTCACAACTCAAGAATTCTATCTCTCTATAATTCAAAATCAACCCTTATAAACATATGTTTAGATTATATTTTTGCGGCAAAATAAAACGCAATTATTCGCTAAGCTTTTAGCTTGTTTTAATTTAGATTACAACACGAAATAAATCAGTGGTTTATGCCTCGAGATACACTTAAATGCCTAAAAATTGGCTTTGATTTGGCTGCAGATTCTACGAAGAATGGAAGCGTATGTCTACCTATTCCTCACAACTTAGCGAAGAACAACAAGCTGTTGACCGAGCTTATAGCCGTCTAGATGATTTGCGTAATACTATTCGCGCGCGCTTAGACGCTGTGCGCGCGTCAGGTTCGCACGGTTCACCAACACAGCGCACAGAGCGCGACTCATTCGCAACCATGTACGAAGATCGTCTTACACAATTACGAGCTGTTGAAGATCGTCTTGTTTTTGGAAGACTTGATAACACAGAAGGCATTAGGCGATACATTGGTCGCATTGGTTTGCTTAGCGAAAACCATGATCCTATTCTTACAGATTGGCGCGCTGAAGCTGCACGACCTTTTTATGAGGCAACCCCTTCGCATCATGGCGATATTGTTATGCGTCGTCATATTACACTCCGTTTCAGAGACGTTATTGGTGTTGAAGATGAAGTACTTGACATACATTCTGATGAAATAGGAAAAGCTTCACAACAAGGTACTCTTACTGGCGAAGGAGCACTGCTCGCATCTTTAGGTTCTCGCAGAACCGGCAAAATGACTGATATTGTTGCCACTATTCAAGCAGAACAAGATCGAATTATTCGCGCTCCTCTTGATCACACTATTGTTGTACAGGGAGGTCCTGGCACAGGAAAAACAGCTGTTGCTTTGCACAGAGCAGCCTATTTGTTATACACTCACAGGCGCAAACTTGAGCGTTCAGGAGTTCTTATTGTTGGTCCAAGTTCGGCATTCTTGCGTTATATTGATCAAGTACTCCCTTCTCTTGGTGAAACAGGTGTAGTAAGTAGAACTATTTCCGACTTAATTCCTGGAATTTGTGCTACAGATGAAGATTCTCCATACGCAGCAAAATTAAAAGGAATGTATCGTATGCGAACAGTTATTGCGAATGCAATTGCCGCTCGTATTCGCGTTCCTAAAAATCTTCCAACAATTCATGTTGGAGGATTTGGTATTCCTCTTCTAAAAGAAGATATTGAGATAGCTCAATCAGATGCTCAACGGACTCACCAGCCGCATAACCAGGCACGAAATACTTTTATAAAAACCGTGCTCAGCATATTGAAAAATCGTTATTTGGAAAAACTTGATTATGTTCCAGATCAAGCTGAATTAAACGATATAACTTCTCAACTTCGTCTTGACGATAAACTGCGCATTACTTTAAATCTTGCATGGTTACCTATGACTGGAGAATGGCTCATTGACCAACTTTTTGCTAAACCTGACAAATTACGCACATACGCACCTTGGTTGAGCGACGAAGACATTAACTCACTTACTAGACCAAAGGGCAGCCCGCTTACTCGTTCTGATATTCCATTACTTGATGAAGCTATGGAATTGCTCGGTCCTGATCCAAAACTTGACGCTCAAAGATCTGCAGCACAAGCAAAAAAACTTGAAGAACAACAATTTGCAGCTGACACTTTAGCACAAGCTGGTATTGGAAATGGCATAGTAACTGCTGATATGCTTCTTGATAATCTGCAAGGCGACGATGCAGGAATGCTTGCCCGTAAAGCAGCTTCTGACCGCGAGTGGACATATGGTCACGTAGTTGTCGATGAAGCTCAAGAGCTTACAGCAATGGATTGGAGAATGCTTATTCGTCGTTGTCCTTCACGCTCCTTTACTATTGTTGGCGATGTTGCACAAACTTCTGCGCTCGGAGGAACTCACAGATGGCAGAAGAATATGAATTCTCTATTTGGAGAACCAAATTGGGATCTTTACGAGTTAACAATTAATTATCGAAATCCTAGTGAAGTTTCTGAAGCAGCAAGCAAAGTTGCAACAGATTCAGGATTATACATTTCTACTGTTCATGCAGTTCGCTCAGTACCTGATTCACTCGTATCACAAACGGTTGAATCACAAGATGAACTCGATACTGCACTTGCAGAATCTTGTATAAAACTATTCGAAAAATTTGTCTCTGATGATGGTAGTGGTCGTATTGCAATCATTACTCCTAACAGTATAGTTAGCCATGCTAAAAAGGTTGTAAATCAAGCATTAGAACATGCATTACCTGAAAAATTATGGAATCAGTTAAACAAACAAAATGCCGATGATTGCCAATGCAGCGTTTGCACAGCTGAGGAAGTAAAAGGTCTTGAATATGACGCTGTCATAGTGTTGCAACCTTCTCAAATTGAGCAGGAAGCAGCATCTAGACTAACTGCTGCAGCCAATCTATATGTTGCAATGACTAGACCAACTCAAAAATTGCATATAATACGCACTGCAGATGACGCAAATTTTGAGAAATAGAACTCAAAATAATGCAAAAGCGCAGGGAATAGATATTCTGTAACAATAATCGATAAAATTATTATTTTTCTGTTTTACTACGCTTTAAATCTTCAATGGCATGTTCAAAATCTTCAAGACCTGCGAAGTTTTGGTACACACTTGCAAAACGAAGATATGCAACTTCATCTAATTCACGCAATGGCTTAAGAATAGCTTTGCCAACTTCTTCAGATGTAACTTGCGCTAAACCTCGTGCTCGCAAATCAGCTTCTACTCGCATACCAATTGTCTTTAACGCTTCAGCATTAATGGGACGTCCTTGACATGCTTTGCTAACACCGGCAACAACTTTTGCCCGATCAAAAGGTTCAATAGAGCCTGAACGCTTCATTACAAGCAACTGAGTTGTTTCCACCGTAGTAAATCGATTACCACAAACTTGGCATTCACGTCTACGGCGAATAGAGTAACCATCTTCACTGATACGAGTATCTATAACTTTCGTATCAGAATTCTTACAAAAAGGACAATGCATATATTCAGCATACTAAAAAATAGCGAAAAACTACATAATATTATTCACTTTATTCAAATATTTCCGAATATTATACGATTTTATTGTCCATAATCCGAAATACTCCATAAAACACACTGAATATTACATCATCATTTTCAGTAAAACTTAGCTCATCAGTTTCAATCTCAAATATAGTAATATTTTCCCTTCTCATATTTCCCCCATTTTCATACTATTTGTACTCAATCAACTATTGAGCATCATTTAATGGAACATTAATAGACTGTCCGATAACCAAATCTTCAGAAGAAAGATGATTTAAAGCCATTAAACGCTCTACATTATCTGATATATCACCGTTTTTAGGAGTAATAGTAGCAGCATAATTCCATAACGTATCTCCAGGACGAACTGTATATGTAACAACTCTTTCAGGTATTGCAGAAACAGCAGTCTTTGGCATAAACAATGTACAGAATGTTATTGCTGTCATCAAAAGTACAGTTACACGAAAAACTCTAGTTTTGCGCGCATGCTTATTAGAAACGCAGCGTTTACGAATCAAATAAGTATTTTCTTGCATACCTACTCTAACTTCCCTGCCACTTCTAATTAATGACGTACTCATAATTATCCTTTCTCCTTCCTTAATCGACTGAACATTTGTTCTATCGAACAGATGTATTAATAATGACACATTTGTTCGATAGTTGCAACGGCGTGTCGAACAGATGTTTGATTTTTTTAAGAAAGTGCGTTAAAATAGTAAAAGCGAAAGGAGCACCATGAATAACGATGGCACAAATAACGATAACAATGGCATTAATGCTAGCGATATTAGCGCAATGTCACTTACTGACCGCCAACGCAATATTATCAATGCCATCCAAAACAATATAAAAATTCATGGATTCCCTCCTTCTTTCCGCGAAATCGGAGAAGCAGTTGGACTTAGAAGCCCATCTTCTGTGAAACATCAATTGCGGACACTTGAAGATAAAGGGATTTTGCGAATTAATGCAAATAAAGGTCGCGCTATTGAAATTCTTGATAATTCAATTGTTGAAAACAATTCAAATAACAAAATTAATAAAAATTCTTCAAGAGTTGCCAATATTAGCGCATACGAATCTGATTCTGTTATAAATTCTAGAGATGTTCCTCTAGTGGGAAGAATCGCAGCAGGAGCTCCAATAACAGCAGAACAGCATATTGAAGATGTAATGCGATTGCCAGAACGTCTTACAGGTACAGGAAATCTTTTTATGCTTGAAGTACACGGCGATTCGATGATTGACGCCGCTATTTGCGATGGCGATTATGTAGTAGTTAGAGAGCAGCATGAGGCTGTAAATGGAGACATTGTTGCAGCACTGTTAGATAACGAAGCAACTGTTAAAACTTTCAGAAATGACCACGGTCACGTATGGCTTATTCCACATAATCCGGCTTACTCTCCTATTGACGGATCACACGCAACTATTATGGGAAAAGTTGTTACAGTTTTGCGAAAAATATAGAACTTATCCACCAACCCCTCAAAAAATATTCTCCCCACTTATTTCAAAATATGAACTAAGTGGGGAGAATAATATTTATAAAATCAACTTATGCAGATTATGAAAATCATGTAACTTACGCAACTTACGCAAGTGGATGCGAATCCTTAATTGTCACTGAAATTTCACGTCCATTTGGAGCTGCATAGCTAACAGTATCACCAGCATGAGCACCCATAATAGCTGCCCCAATTGGAGATTCCGGGCTAATAACGTCATAATCCGTAGCTACAGCAATATCGCGAGAACCAAGAACATAAGTCATTTCTCGACCTGCAAGCTCAAGAGTAACCAAAGAACCATTGCCAACAGTGCCATCCTTCGGTGCTTCAAGAATCTTCGCATTACGAAGCTTTACAATAAGCTCATTAATGCGACCTTCATTCTTTCCTTGCTCTTCACGAGCAGCCTGATAACCACCATTTTCAGACAAATCACCTTCAGCACGAGCTGCAGCAATACGCTCAGTGATTTCTTCTCGATACTCACCTTCACGATGTGCTAACTCTTCTTTTAGTTTGTCATACGCTTCCTGCGTAAGTAAAATAGTTTTTTCTTCAGCCATTGCTACCTCCTTATACAACAATTTCTAAAAATAAAAACTATGCGCTCGTAAATAAAATTCACGCTCTTCTATCAACGAGTTGAAATAATATCAACAACAAATACCAACGTGTCTCCGCCGCCAATACCGGCTTGCGGTATGCCACGAGAGCCATAACCATACTCTGGAGGAATAGAAATCAACAAACGAGATCCAACATTATGACCTGGAACAGTACGATCCCAGCCCTGAATCACTTGACCGACACCAATACCAAAACTAGCTGGAGTATGACGAGCAAAGCTTGAATCAAATGGCTTGTCGCTACCCCAAACCACACCATGATAATTCACAGTTACAGTGTCACCTGCACGAACTACAGGACCATTACCTTCAACTAATTCAACAACTTTAAGGCCTGCTGGCGGTTCAGATTCAGGGAACGTCACCGTTGGCGTAGTGCCAAATTCTGCAATCACTTCTGGCATATCTTGTGCCATATTTCCTCCTTTACAAACTCCAAACAGTATAATCTGAACAGTATAACATCTACACAGACAGCTTTTAACCATCCTGCATTACTAAAGCAGCGCATTTTAAATAGTACATTTAAGTAAATGCACATTCGAATAAATGCAGTTTAGACTAACACTTCCTAGATTAACCTGTCCTAGATTAGCACTGAAACGTTACGTATGTACATGAAATATACGCATTGTGTATAACTTAGCAAAAATTAATCTCAAAACATCAACGAATTAATGCAAAAATATTAGCAAATTAGCACTCAACAACGTTTACAGCTAGCCCACCTTTTGAGGTTTCGCGATATTTAGACATCATGTCATGACCAGTTTCTTTCATAGTCTTAATCGCTTTGTCAAGGCTTACCATGTGCGAGCCATCTCCAAGCATTGCCATTCGAACAGCATTAATTGCTGTATTTGCAGCCATAGCATTGCGCTCAATACAAGGAATTTGTACCAAACCGCCTACAGGATCGCAAGTTAATCCCAAATGGTGTTCTATACCGATTTCTGCAGCATTTTCAACCTGTTCCGGGGTCCCTCCCAACACTTCGCACAATCCTGCAGCAGCCATCGAACAAGCAGAACCAACCTCTCCTTGACAACCAACTTCAGCTCCAGAAATTGAAGCATTTCGCTTAAATAAGTAACCAACAGCACCTGCAGCAAGCAAGAATCGCACAACTCCATCTTCATTAGCAGAATCAACAAATCGCCAATAATACTGCAATACTGCAGGAATAATTCCTGCAGAACCATTCGTTGGAGCAGTAACAATACGCCCACCACCAGCATTCTCTTCACTAACAGCGAGCGCAAAAAGATTAACCCACGCAGAGTCTGAACTTTCTAAAGCAGCATCCGAACGACGACGATTGTTGCGAAGCATGTCTGAATTTGCAGCTAAACGCTCATACATGTGAGGAGCTCTGCGAGGCACATCAAGACCTCCTGGCAAAATCGGTTGCTTTGAGTTGCATCCGTTTTCTACACATTTACTCATAACTTTCCAAACATGCAGCAAATAGTTGCGCACGTAGTCAGCATCACCTTCATGCAATGCAAGCTCGTTTTGCCACACAACATCGCTTATTGACATATGCTTTTCTCGGCAAATATTTATAAGCCCGTCGCATGAAGTAAAAGGATAAGGTACAGTGGAATCTTTTGTTTGATTTGAAGAGCTTGCAGCATTATCACTACTATTTCCGTTATTACTTTCGCTATTATTCTCGCTTACACTATTCTTATTGGCATTATTTTCATCTTGCTCAGTAACACGCTCATGCAAGCCAACCATTGCATCATCTGCACACCCTTGACGAATAAATCCGCCGCCAATTGAATACCAAACTTGCTCATCGATTTTATTTCCGTCAGAATCAATTGCAACAAAACGCATTCCATTAGGATGAACAACCATTCGCATCCATTTTTCAAAAATTACGTCCTTATCGTAATCAAAAGCAATAGTATGTTCACCTGCAAGCGTTAAAGTGCCAGTTTTTTTGCATTCCTGACGAATAGTAAGCATATGATCAGTGTCTACATTATCTGGAAGATTTCCTTCAAGACCTGCAACGCAAGCGCGATCAGTGCCATGACCAAGACCTGTTAAAGACAGTGATCCGTAAAGAGTCACACTTACGTGCGCAACGTTTGCAAGACTACCACTTTTTTTAAGCGATGAAACAAACGAACACGCAGCTCGCATAGGACCTACTGTATGTGATGAACTAGGACCAACGCCTACTGAAAACATCTCTAAAATACTAAACACGTATCTATTGTAAGCATCATTAAGCTCACGTCGACACACTAATTACATGAGAAATATGTTAGATTGTTCACTTCTTACTTTGTTTAGATAACAAGTTTGCTAAACTCACGCACACAAACCATAAGATTACAGCTAAAACAACAGCTATAAGCATTACAGTAAACGCGCTTCCTGCAGTCGGCACGTGAATTTCGAAGAATTTTGCAGTAAACGGTATAAAAGCTCCAGCAACTCCAGCTGCAGCAAATAGCGCAACCATAATTCCTCTCCACGAGCGCAACGGCTTGGCAACGCTTGCAAGCACGAGTATGCCGAGAACAAATACGATTACGGAACAAATACTGCGAGTAGTTGCCAAAGCTTGCACGTTTGAGACAATAAAACGAGATGCTATCAAATTATTTGCAACAACATCGTCAAGATTTAATCCCAAAACTCGCGGAGCTATAACAGCAGTAGCGAGCACAGAAGCAGCTATAGCAAATCCGCTAGGAACAGCAAAACGAACAACTCGCTTCAAGAAACCTGGAATGTATCGACAAGTATTAGGCGCAAGAGCGAGCAAAAATGCTGGAATACCAATAGTTAAAGAACCAATATAAGTAATGTGACGAGGCAAATACGGGAAGTGCAACGCTAGAAGCACAACTCCTGCAGAAATAAGCGCAGAATAAACAGTTTTTACAAGGAATAAGCCAGCCACACGTTCCATATTTGCCATCACTTGCCTACCGCGAGCCACAACATCCGGCAAATGCGAGAATCGCGAATCAACAAGAACCACTTGAGCTACAGCTTTTGCAGCAGGAGCAGCATTGCCCATAGCAACGCCCAAATCAGCTTCTTTAAGAGCCAAAGTATCGTTCACGCCATCACCAGTCATAGCAACAACATGACCTTGAGTATGAAGCGCCTGAACAATCGCTTTCTTTTGATGAGGAAGCACGCGCCCAAGCACATCCACATTTTCAAGCACTTTAGCCAATTCGTTAATATCTTCTGGCAATTTTCTAGCGTCCATTGCAACAGGCTTGCGATCTCCTGTTAAGCCAACTTTTGCAGCAACAGCCGCAACCGTTGTAGGGTTATCTCCCGAAATTACGCGGCAACGCACACCCTGCTCACGGAACCATTTAAGCGTTTTGCGAGCATCGTCACGAATACGCTCAGAGCAGCGAACTAAAGCAATAGGATGAGCATTTACGCAAATAGTTGGAGAATCGCCAAAAGTTTTATCTGTTTCTGTTACGCTACTTAAGCTGCTACTATCGACGCTACTTACAGTACTACTTTCGCTACTTACTTTTGCAAGCAGCAGCACGCGCTCACCTTGCTCCGCATAAGAATTAACTTTCGCTAAAAGTTCATTAGAATTTGCATAATTAATCGCGCTTAGCAATACTTCCGGAGCACCCATATACCAAGTTTCATGTTCTCCGCTGCTTTTCGCATATTGCACCGCACTCCACTTTCTAGCAGAAGAGAATGGAAGACGGTTAGATACATGCTGGCTAGCTGCAACTCCTTTAGAGCCAAGCCCTTCCATAATCGCAACACCTGTTGCGTTCGGATTTTCTTCATTTGATAAGTCGAATAAAGCTTGATTGGTTTGCAAGTTGGTCTGCAAAGATATTTCGGCACCACTATTATCTAGATTTTCCACGCCAACGAATGCAATACCACCGTCGGTTATAGTGCCAGTTTTGTCCAGATTCAAGCAGTCTACGCGCGCTAAAGTTTCTACAGATTCCAACTCCTGAACTAACGTTTGCTTACGAGCAAGCCGCATAGCAGCCACCGCAAAATTAAGCGAAGTAAGAAGAACCAATCCTTCTGGAATCATGCCAACAACGCCTGCAACAGCAGAAACAACAGCTCCCCTCCAAGCACCAGTCTGCCAAGCTTCAACAAATCCGCCAACCTTGTGCATTTGCGACCACACAAGCAGCACACACAAAGGCACCACAACCATCGTCATATACTTCAAAATCGTGTTAATTCCACGGCTTAAGTCGGAAATTGTTTTGGTATAAACTTTCGCTTGCGCCGCCAATTTTGCCGCATAACTGTGCTCTCCTACGGCAGTAACACGCGTTAAAGCCATTCCAGAAACTGCAGTAGATCCGGAATAAACGTTATCACCTTTTGCTTTTCGAACTGTAGCAGACTCGCCCGTGAGCATGGACTCGTCCATTTCTAAGCCCCACGATTCCAGCACTTCTACATCTGCAGGAACTTGTTCACCAGCCCTAAGCCACAAAATATCTCCAAGCACAATATCTTTGTGCGCAATCTCAATATTTTCTCCGCCTCTACGAACCATTGCGTAAGACGCCACAAGTATAGAAAGCCTATCCAAAGTGCGCTTTGCTTTTAATTCAGTCACAATGCCAATTCCAGTATTTACCAGAATTACCACACCAAAAACAGCATCCTTCCACGAACCAGTGGCAAGCACAACAACCATTGCTGTGAAAATAATCGCGTTAAACAATGTAAACACGTTCGCGCGCACAATATCCATTAAAGAGCGAGAAGTCTGCTTAGAAGTAATATTCACATCTCCGCGAGAGACTGCCTCTGCAACTTCTTCTGTGCTCAAACCAGAAACTTCTACTTTAGGAAGCACCGCAATAGCGTTATTTTTGCTAATTTCTGTAGATGCCATTGCGTTTTGTTCGTTATTTGTCATTTATAATCACTTCCCTACTATGCGGTGTATTGTCGATTATTGCTCGAACGATGCTTAGCAAAGACGAACGCTCAAATTTTGATTTATTGCTTTTATTGTTTAAAGATTCGCTATTTTTTGATAAATAAGATTCATGAATATTTTTTCCAATTCCACTTCCATCGCTATCAAAATACAAAGTAGCTGCGTATAAAGTTGCGTCTTTTGGTGCTTTTACAGGATTTATTAACGCAACTGGCACTCCAGCGTAACGCACGTATTGCAGCGCAGAAATCCATGCTTTGCTTTCGTTTTGTTTATTGCGAGTGCTGTTATTAAGCTTGTTATTCTCTTTTATATTAGGTTGATTATTATCATTATGCAGGTCGTCAACGCCTGTTACGTCGAGCGCGTCTATAAGTATTAATGAAACAGGTTGCTCGCTTGCAGCGCGAATAGCTTGCTGAGCAGCTTCGTTAGGATTAACAACATTTGATAGCGGCACATAAGAAGCACTCAATTTTGACGTTTTACAATGCTTCATAACTTCGTCATCAAGCGCAGCTAATTTTGAACCAATGACCAGCAAATGGATGTCATTAATATCTATGCCGTCGTGAATTATGTCTCCAGCGCGACCAGTGCTACCAACGGCTTTACCCTGCGGCTCGCAAGCACTCAACGTACCCAACGTTAAAGCAGTTACGACAGCAGCCGCAAAAATGGTAATAGCGCGTTTAGAAAACATAAGACTTTTATACCACACCTTCAACATAAGTGGTTGTTTTGAGTTATTTTATGCAATTTGACAAATTAAAGATTTGCTGGCGATTAATCTGCAATCACTTGCAATCATCCGCAATTACTTGCAGCGCAACTTCAATACCTCGAAGCATATCAACTAAACTCATAGAACTCGTAGTAGGCTTATCAAGAATCTGCTCAGGCAAATATGGAACGTGAATAAAACCACTCTTAATCGGCAATTTTTTAGTCTGGCAATAATGACAAACACTGTAAAGCACGTCATTACACACGTACGCGCCAGCAGAAAAAGACACAGACGCCGGCAATTTTGCTTTATTTAAAGCATCAACTATGTTCACAACTGGCAAAGTCGCTTTATAAGCCACATCACCATCCTGCACAACAGGCTCATACCAAGGCTTATACCCACTATTATCCGGTATACGCGCAGCTCTACAGTTAATGCCAACATACTCAACGTTAAAACAAGCAGAACCACCAAATTGCCCTAATGAAAGCACAGCATTAGGGTGAACTTCCTCTATTTTCTCAATAACTTTTTGCGCGCCCTTGCTAAATTCCGTAGGAATCTGCAAACGAACAAGTTCCACACCCTCAGGCGCATGCACTGATTGCGCAATCTTCCACGACGGATTTATAGACTCATTATTAAACGGCGTAAAACCAGTAATCAAAATACGCATCACAATACCCCTTCATACGAATATCACTTTATAAAACATTAAAACGCATCACAAAAAAACTGTACATATGTGAATGTCACTGTATATAAACTGTATACAAACTTCAGGATTCAACTACGTAATTCATGTTCGCAAAAAGATTAGTGATAGTCAGATTGTGAAATAACCACACAACTCCCTCACAACACGCACAAAATCAAAATTGGTAAGACTCGCATTCGTGTAATAGTATTGTGCATTGGATGTGCATTCGCGCCGCAGCGTGAATTAAACAAAGCAGTTGAAGCACATACAATAATTTCAACAGAATTTAGCGGAATTAAATTAAACTAGATTAAATTAATTTCAGCAGAATTCAACAGAAATAAACAAAATTAAAACTAGATTCAACGACGAAAAGAGATTACCGATGACGAAGATCATTCAGATTGGCGCAAATCATGCCGGCACTGCCTGCGCTAACACCATTTTGAGCTACCCAGGAAACGAGCTTACAATTTACGATCAGAATAGTAATATTTCCTTCCTTGGTTGCGGCATGGCTTTGTGGATTGGCAAGCAAATTCAAAGCAGCGACGGACTGTTCTATCAGAAGCCAGAAGATTTCGTTAAAAAAGGCGCTAAGGTAAATCTTGAAAGTAAAGTTTTAGATATTGATTACGCAAAGAAAGAAGTAACAGTCGAACTTAAAGACGGCACTGTTATTCACGATTCTTACGACAAGCTGGTTCTTGCTACCGGCAGCCTTCCAAACAAGCCTCGCATTAAGGGCATTGACTTGGAAAACGTGCAAATGGTAAAGCTTTTCCAGAATGCTCAAACTGTTATCGCTAAGCTTCAAGAGCGCGATTTCCGTAACGTCGTGGTTCTCGGCGGAGGCTACATTGGCGTGGAACTTGCAGAAGCTTTTAAGCGACTTGGAAAGAACGTAACTCTTATTGACATGGAAGACCATATTCTTAACGGCTACTTTGATCCAGAGTTTTCCGATAATTTGAAGCAAATTATGGAAGATAAAGGCATTAAGTTTGAACTTGGTCAAACTGTTGAAGAAATTGTTGGAGACACTGAAGTCAAGGCTGTTAAAACAAGCAAAGGCACTTACGAAGCCGACATGGTGATTTGCGCTATTGGCTTCCACCCAAACGTTGCTCTCGGCAAAGATCACTTAAAGCAGTATGCTAACGGTGCTTTCCTTGTTGACAAGAAACAGCAAACTTCCGATCCAGACGTGTACGCAATCGGCGACTGCGCTACAATCTACGACAATGCCCGAGACCGCGTGAACTACATTGCGCTCGCTACTAACGCCGTTCGAAGCGGCTTGATTGCAGGTCACAACGTTTGCGGAACTCCTGTAGAAACCGAGGGCGTGCAAGGCTCTAGCGCAATGATGATTTACGACTACAAGCTTGTTTGCACTGGCTTGAGCTTGACTG
Organism: Gardnerella sp. DNF01159; assembly: GCF_049244215.1. Classification (NCBI taxonomy): domain Bacteria; kingdom Bacillati; phylum Actinomycetota; class Actinomycetes; order Bifidobacteriales; family Bifidobacteriaceae; genus Gardnerella; species Gardnerella sp. DNF01159. The sequence continues at coordinate 1,058,200 of NZ_CP058387.1, forward strand.
CCGCTCAAAAAGAGGGCATGGACGTTGATTACGTTGATTTTGAGGATACTCAAAAGCCTGCGTTTATGGAAGTTGAGAATCCAAAGGTGAAGATTCGCATCGTTTACAAGAAGGATACGAAGGTTATTGTTGGCTGCCAGTTGGCTTCTAACTACGATATGTCTGCCGCAATTCACCTGTTCTCGCTGGCTATTCAAAAGAAGGTCACGATTAAAGAGCTTGCTTTGTGCGACATCTTCTTCATGCCTCACTTCAACCAGCCGTACAACTACATTACGATGGCTGCTTACACGGCTTTGTTGAAGGAATGATTAGACTTTGCTGATTAGCTTAGGCTGAATCACTTTTTCTGATTAGCTTAAATCGCATTTATTAAACCAAGCAATCTGTTCTATAATGGAGCAGTTGCTTGGTTTTTTAATCATCCGCGCACAAAAGAGCGCACAAAACGCGCACTATTAGCATAAGACATGCAGATTAAAACAAAGGAGTCTAGGATGAAGCAGCTTTCTATTAAACCAACTATTCATAAGTTCGAGAACGCACGCGACTTCGCGCAAGAATTCAAGCTCAGCAAGGGCGATTTGGTTATTACAAACCAGTACATTTGGGAGCCTTATTTTGGCGATTTGAATCTTGATTGCGACGTGATTTTCCAAGAGAAATACGGCAAGGGTGAGCCGAGCGACGCAATGGTTGATGCAATCGTTAGTGACATTCACACAACTCCAAAGCGCGTGATTGGCATTGGCGGCGGCACTGTTTTGGATATTTCGAAGGTTTGTGCGTTGAAGCAAACAAGCCCGCTTGAAGACTTGGTTGACGGCAAGATTCCTGCACAAAAAGGCGCGGATCTTATTCTTGTTCCAACTACTTGCGGCACTGGCTCCGAAGTTACGAACGTTGCGGTGTTCTCGCTTACTAAGCGCAATACCAAGAAGGGTTTGGCGAACGATGCTTGCTATGCTACGGACGCTGTTCTTATTCCAGAATTGTTAAAGAGCCTGCCTGATTACGTTTTTGCAACCAGCTCTATTGACGCTCTTACGCATTCGATTGAGTCCACACTTTCTCCTATTGCAACCGAGCTTACAAAAATGTTTAGTTACAAGGCTTGCGGGCTTATTTTGCAAAGTTATATGCGAGTTGTTAAAGAAGGCAGCAGCACAAAAAGCCAAGTTGTAAGCGACTTGGTTTCGGCAAGTCTTTACGCTGGTATTGCGTTTGGTAACGCTGGCTGCGGTTGCGTTCACGCGATGGCTTATCCGCTTGGTGGAACTTTCCACGTGGCTCACGGCGAAACGAATGCAGCTCTTCTTACAAGCGTTTTGCGATACTATGCTAAGCACGACGCAAACGAGAATAACACAGAAAACACTGAGCTTTCTAAGCTTTTCGGCTTCATAGCAAATATTCTTGAATGCCAGAAAGCGAACGTACTAGACAAGCTTGACGAAGTTCTTAACACGATTCTTCCTAAGCATAAGCTTCACGAGTATGGCATGACTGAAGATATGATTCAAAGCTGGGCTTCAAGCGTTGTTAAAGAGCAGCAGCGACTTTTGAAGAACTCCTATATGCATATGGACGAAGCTGCAATTGCCGAAGTCTACGCGTCTACTTTCTAAAGTCATATAACGTATTTATAAAGTAACTAAATTAAACGAGATTCACTAAAAATAATCCCCGCAACCAACAAGAGCTGCGGGGATTTTAATTATCGCGCCTACATGAATACTTATGCATCAAGCGTTATTACAGGATGCAAATCAAACATTTTTACAGTACGCTTCATGCGGAAGGCAATACTTGTTATAGCAATCGCAATAACGCCGAAAAGCACAAGCATTCCAATGCCTGAAACTATTTCACCACTGTTCTTTCCAGACATTGCTTGACGCAACCCCATAATTGAGTACGTCATTGGCAAATATGGGTGAACAGCTCTAAAGAATGCCGGCGTCATTTGTACTGGGAACGTTCCTGCAGAGCTTGTGATTTGCAACATAAGTAGCACAATCGCAACTATTCGCCCTGGCATGCGGAACACCACCATAATCATTTGCATTATAGCCATAAAGACTATTGACGCTATAATCCCCAGCGCGTAGAATGCAACAACATTATCGATTTGGAACTTCAACGCTCCTTGAACAACGCCCATAAGAATAATCGCTTGCGCAACGCCCATAATCACAAACGGCGTCAAGCTAATAAGCGCGCTTTTAAGCGGATTCATGCCGTTTAGTATCGCTCGCCTATCCATAACTCTCAAAACGAATGTTGTCATAAGAGCACCAACCCAAAGGGCGATAGAAATAAAGTAAGGAGCAAAACCAGTTCCATAGTTTTCAACGTGCGAATACTCGTGCTCCTCCAAGGAAACTGGTGCGCTCATCATCTTACTTTTTTGAACAATACCGTTTACTTTTCCAGACTTTTGAGCATCTTTAAGCCCGTCATGCAATTTCTTAGCACCATCAACAAGCTTTGGAGTGTTATCAGATAGCTTCTTAGCGCCGGAATTAAGCTGATCAGAACCATTCACTATTTTCGCAGAACCTTGAGCTGCTGCATTCACGCCATTATTCAGTTTCTCGCTACCGTTACTTACTTGAGCCAAACCGTCAGCAAGATTATTCGCTCCAGCAGCAAGCTTATTTGAGCCAGTATTAACAGCTTCAATACCTTGAGATATTGCGTCAGCACCGCCCTTTATTTGCAAGCTTCCTGCAGAAAGCTTGTCTGCTCCAGCGCTTAAAGCAGAAAGATTTGTTTCTAGAAGATTAGAATTTTCACCTAATCCTTCTGCCAAACTTTGCAAATTAGCAAGCACTTCTTCCTTTGTTACTGCTGGGTTTTTCGCTTGCATAAGAAGACCAGTAATTTGTGCTTTTGTTTCAGCGTTTCCAGCTTTAACATGTTCTTCTAATTCGTTGCTTGAAGCTGCAAGCTTTTGAGCTCCTTCATAGAATTCGCTTGTCGCTGCCGATAGCCTTTGCGTTCCTTCGCTTAACTGTTGGGCTCCGTTTGCTAAATCTTGCGTTTTTTGTGCAAGATATTGAGCTCCTTCTTTGCTGCGAGCATTGGCTTCAGTTAGCGTATTCGCGCCTTTTTGAAGCTCCCCTAATCCGCCTTGAAGTTTTTGCAAAGATTGCGAAAGTTTATTCGACCCATCTGCAAGCTTATTTATTCCGCCTTGCAAAGACTTTGAACCTTCATGCAATGCTCCAGCACCGTTTGCAGCAGCACCAAGAGAATCGGAAGCTGAATTAACTTTCGCAAACATGTGCTCCCAATACTCTTGAGCAATCGCCTCGCTAATCTCAGTACGCATAGTGCGGAAAGCAGTTTTACCAATTTGTGAAGCCAGCATATTGCTTGCTTGATCGTACTTTACGTGAAGTTTTGCTTTAGTTGGAGTATCGTATTGTGCGGAAGCAATGCACTTACTGAAGGAAGCTGGAATAGTTGCTACCATAAAATAGTTGCCATTTTTAAGGCCCTTATTTGCTTCAGCACTATTTACAAAATTCCATTGGAAACCTTCACTACCGTCTTTTTGATTCTTTAAACGAGTTTTGATTTCGTTTCCAATGTTTCGCATTTTGCCGTTAATCATAGCGCCATTGTCTTCAACAACAACAGCCACAGGCACAGTATCCAAAGTCTTATAAGGATTTGTAAATGCCCATAAGTAAAGCGATCCGTATAAAAGTGGAATCAAAGCTACGGTTCCAATAACAAGCTTTCGAGCTTTTCCTTTCATCGTATTGTTAATCTCACGAAATGCAAGAGCAATAGTACTAACGTGCATTGTTTTCACCACCGTTTGCTTCACTTGTAGCAAGTTGAGAATCAGTATGAGAATTTTCTGTTTTCTCATTATTTGGCATAAGTCTTAAGACTTGATCCGCTTGCTTTTCTAACTCACTTTGCAAAACTCCAACAAGGCAGGAGCAGTAGTTTTTGCTAACATATTCGCGAATATCGGAAAGTAAGCATTCGCGTTGCTCACTAGTAAGCTCCGTCTCAATTCCATCAACAAATAGCAGCCACGGTTGCTTTAATAATGCCAACGCAATTGCCAAGCGCATGCGCTCGCACGGAGTCAACTCTCCTATTGCTGTTTTACGAGGAGACAATACTTTCCACTGAGCTAGCACGTTGTAAGCGTACTGCTGTAAAGCTTCGCGATTTTTTACATCATTTTTGTATTGCTTTAAGAATAGAGGCGAGCGCGCTGCGAGTTTCAGCTCGCTCATAAGAACTTCTTCTATTGTTTGCATTTTGTAAAATTCGTTAATTCCGTTGAATAATCCCAATCCCACGTATTGCCGAGATTCGTGGAAATCGCTAGGAAGAGTTGCGTCCGCAATAGTAAGAGTTCCGTTCGTAAATTTCATATAACCAGACAGTGCAAGTAGCAAAGCTGATTTTCCAGAGCCGTGTTCGCCTGAAATTGCAACGATTTGATGAGCTTCTACTTTTAATGACACATCCCAAAATGGTGTTCTTCTAAATCTTTTTAACCCTAATTCTTTAGCTTCTAAAAGCGTTTTACTATCTTTCATAATTTGTATGTTTGACGTTTGCAATTAAGATACGGCGTAGTATCTTTTTTGCTTAGAGCGCCAGATTCCTCCTTACTGTAAATACTCTAAATAACTATTTTCAATTTTTAGTTTTTCAGCTTTTCAGTTTTTCAGTTTATTGTTTATTTTTGGATTTTCGCAATTAGCAAAACAATTTTTAATTTTCACGTTGCTTTATCGCTATTTTTCAGCGGTAAACTCACGTTGCAATGTTGCAATAAAACGGTGTAAAACCGAGCATTTGGTGATTTATCAACTCTTCACCACTAATCACTTAGAATACTCTTTTGTGCAAACAATTGTTGAGTTACACTAATTTTTTTATTTAATTGTTTATATTTTATATTCACTTAAGAAACAAGTTGTAAACACTTCCATGCTATATTGTCTTTAATTACTAATTGTAAGAAATACATATGTAAGAATACGTATGCAAAAAATACAGACGTAAGCAATACGAAATAAAATGTGTTGCTTCAAACAATATATTAAATTCAAGCATTTAAAGGGGTGAACGGCATGCTAAGTTTGCAAATTTTAAATATTATATTTAATCCGGTTATTGTGTCGGTTGTAGTGCTATGCGCACTTAGTCTTGCAAAACTTAATGTTTTGCTATCAATGATAGTAGCTTGCGTTGCAGGTGGCATTGCCGGTCATCTTCCGCTTTTTGGAGATGGAAATCACACGATTATGGCGTTGCTTTGCGATGGTTTCTCTACCAATGCGCAAACTGCGCTCGCCTACATTTTGCTTGGTACTTTTGCGGAAGCAATTACAGCAACCGGTTTGGCTCAAATTATTTCTAAAAAAATTAGCAAAATTATTGGCATGAAAAAGTACGCTCTACTTGCAGTACTAACTCTAATTGCGTGCATATCTCAAAATATTGTGCCAGTTCACATTGCTTACATTCCTATTCTTATTCCGCCGATTTTACGAATCATGAACGAACTTAAGATTGACCGACGAGCAGCTGCATGCTGTACTGCTTTTGGTCTTGAAGTTCCATACATTGCAATTCCGTTTGGATTCGGCTTAATTTTCCAAACTGTTATTGCTACGAATCTTTCTAAAAACGGCATGAAGGTTAGCGTTGCAGACGTTAGCGCTGTGAACTGGTATTTAGGTCTTGCAATGTTTGCATCACTACTTTTTGCTGTATTTGTGCTTTACAGAAAACCTCGCGAATACAAAACTACAGAAACTGACACTCGCGCAGCCGACGCCGTTGTCGGACCTCTTAATAAACGCCACTACGTAACCATTCTCGCAATTATTGTTGTTGTAGTAGTGCAAGTTATCAGTAAAGATCTTTCGCTTTCGTCTATTGCAGGTCTTGCAACCATGATTATTTTTGGAGCAATAAAGTGGAATGACATTGACAATCAGCTTACTGGCGGCGTAAAACTCATGGGTCTTATTGCATTTGTGATGCTCATTGCGGGCGGATATGCTAACGTGATCCAAGCGACAGGAGGAGTTGAGGAGCTTGTAAACTTTGGCGTAGCTTCTATGGGACAGAACAAACTTGTTGCCGCATTTGTTATTACACTTATTGGTTTGCTTGTGACTATGGGCATTGGCACTTCGTTTGGCACGGTTCCTATTCTTGCTGTTTTGTTCGTGCCACTGTGTCAGAGCATTGGTTTCAGCACTCCCGCAACGATTCTTCTTATGTCTTCCGCTGCAGCTCTCGGAGACGCAGGCTCCCCTGCTTCCGATACTACACTTGGACCTACTTCCGGCTTAAACGCGGACGGTCAGCATAGTCATATTTGGGATACTTGCGTTCCAACGTTCCTTATTTTCAATATTCCGCTTATGGCTGCCGGCATTGTAATATCGCAGTTTATTTAGCAGATTATTTCCGAAAACACGGCAAGTAAAAAACGCAACTAGCGAATAACGCAAGTAACCAATAAACGCCAGTAGAGTTGAAATAAACTCCCTGGCGTTTATATTTAAATACCAATCAACCAATCACAAATCAGTCAATCCCAAAGTGGCCAATCACTGCAAATTCGCGGGCGATTGGCTATATTAGATATACCGTCTAGCTAAACATTTTCACTAGCTCAGTATGCTGTCAATATTCTTCTTATTGCTTAGATTATCTTCGTCAAGAAAAGCCATCTGCTTTATTCCGCTTAAGCTTGCAATAAGCGACACTGGGAAGGTAACAATATTTTGATTAAGAGTGCTTATATTACTATTAACAATTCTTTTTGCTGCCGCAAGCTGCTCATTTTCGTCGTTTATTTCTTCCTGCAAGTTCAAAAATTGTTCAGAAGACTTTAATTCCGGATAAGCTTCCGCCAAAGCAAAAATCTTCCCTATTGCATGATTCTGATTTTTGATTACCGAACTAGAATCCGCTGAGCCCAATCCCTCTCTTAAACTTACTAAATCCACTAATGTTGTTTTTTCATACTTTGCAAACGACTGCGCAACTTTAAGCATTTGGCAAATCGTATCGTATCTTTTAGCGAGCGCAATATCAACGTTTTTCCGCGACTCTTCTATAATCACCCTATATTTTCTTAGCCTATTTAACATGCCAATAAACCAGACAATAAGCACTACAAGCACTATTGCAACACAAATTAGCACAGTATTCTTATCCATAACGTCACCCATAATGTCTCCCATAACATCTCCTTTAGTTCTAGTATTTTCTAATTTTTTAGTTCGCTAGTATTGCAATTTACTAGTTTCTACTTTTGTAATTTCTCTCTAATTACGTTAATTATTTCGTAATACTCAGCCAAAATATCTCTAAATTTTGCATATTCTCTTGTTAAAGATAGGTTTTCTATTCCAGATTTTCCTGGAGCGCCGAATAAATACCGACCAGAATCAAAGGCTGCAACAATACGCTCACTATCTAGGTATAAGCAAACTCGCATTCTTTTTTGCAAATTATTCATTAGTTCTATAAAACTTGGATCTAATACCAGTTTTGTATAAAAATCGTCTGTAGAGAAGACTGAATACGAGTCGTTAAATTCAATGGATTCTGTCTGAACTTCGCTCTCCTCTTTTGTTTTTTTACCATAGTATCCATTTAGTTTTTGTCCCATAAAGTTCTTTCCAGTAACAGGGACGATTCTAATGTGGCCATTTATGTTGGTTTTTGAGTTTATTAATAAGACTTGCCCAATAAAATCCGTTTTTTTTAACACTTTTTCCACTTTCACTTCTAGAAAAGTGGATTGCTTGCATATTTGAAAATTCAGTTTTAAATTCATCGCCAAAAATTATGTGTTTACTTGAATAATACCTACTAGATATTGGCAGAAGATTATCAAAAATGCTGCTGTCAATTCCTTCGGAATTGTTTAATACTGTTCCAGGCAGAATCACATTTAAAATCGGCGTTAAAACATTATCCGCATATAGCGCGTCTACATCAACCTTATTATTTACAAAAAACTTACCTGCAAAGCAAACAACAAAAACACCTACTATTAGCAAATAATATTTGTAACGAGAGTAATCAATATTTGGAAAATAGTTATACAAAGTGCCTAAAACCATTACTACCGGTATTAATGGAATTAAACGAATTGGATCAAAAGAGTTATTTTTTACGCCTTCTTTTAAAGCACTTAATTTTCCTTGTATTTGGGGAGATTGTTCTATTTGTGCGAGTCTGTTTAAAACTTCTGGATTTGTAAATACGCTACCATATTTTACATTCATGTCATCTCCCTTTTATAAAACCGCAGCAATCAATTTCTGAAAACTCAATAAAACCAGCTGACTTATAAAAAGCAATAGTTTTTTCAGTACAATCCGTAGTCAACTGAATTTGACGAACATTAGGATAACAATCCACAATCGCCTTTAACAAAGCAGACCCTATCCCCTGCCTTTGATACTCCGGCAGAACAAGAATATCCTGAATAAAAACAACCGTATATCCGTCACCAACAGCCCTAATAATGCCAACTAGCTCATCATTTTTATAAGCAGCTAAAACCTTGAGCGAATTATTAAAACCATTTTCCAAAGCAACTAAATCATCTGTGTACGCAGACCAACCAACGGAATCATACAACCTTAAAATATCTTTGCTATTATACTTTTTGCACTCTTTTATTTGCACGTCTGTTAAATTCATTTACAACAACGCCTCCAAACACTGTGAAATCAACGTTGAAACCCTAAATTTTCTAGCGTAATAACTCAGTATATCAAGTTTCTGGAATACGCGCCTGTTGCTTGGGAATATACCTACTATTGAGATATGCGTTTAATAAACACCAGTGAAGATTTTTGCCATTTACGGCAATTTTCTCCACCGACACAACCCAGAACGTAGACAAACTCAACAGGCAGACAATTCTAAAGTAGCCAAACCAAGATTAGCCAAACCACAAAGTAGCCAGTCGTTGCAAATTTGCACTTAATTGCCGCTTGCGCCAAACAGAGACACTCACGCAGCGCGACGACCTGCCTGAGCGCAGATCCTCACGGCATAGCCGTTCGGCTGATTTGGCATGTGAAGCACACCGTGCTTCACATGCCAAATCACGCTTTGAAGGAGCCTGAAATTCCAATAATTTCAGACTCAGTCAAAGCGCGCACGAAGGCAACTCGGAACGGAAACTCGCTTAAGTTGGAAGTCCAGTGGACTTCCAACGCGAGTTTCGCGCGCGAGCGTAATCAGCGCGAGCACCAACTGCACCAGTGTCCAAAAACCACCAAACAGAGACCATAACGCAGAAACCAAACTGCACCAGTGTCTCTGCTGAGCTTAAAATTGCTCAGCGCAAACCAAGCGAAAGCCAAGCCCAAACAAGCACCACAGCCTCACATAGACACAGTGTAAAGCGAGTAGAAGTAAGCCTTTTGATTCATAAGCTCCTCAAAGCTTCCGCGCTCAATAAGCTCGCCGCTTTTCATCACAAGAATCTCATCATATTGCTTAAGCGAATTAGCATCCAAGCGGTGAGTTACAACAAGTCGAAGAATCCTTTGCAAATCCAAAATAGACTGCGTTACGTTCGCGCTCGTCTCGTTATCTAACGCGCTCGTTGCCTCATCAACCAGCAGAATCTCGGACTTTTTAAGCAAGCTTCGCGCAATAGCAATACGCTGCTTTTCACCGCCAGAAAGATGACTACCATTCTCGCCACACTGATAATCCTTGCCTTTAGCAGCAATCAAATCATCCAAACCAGCCAAGTGAATCACGCGATTCACCTCCGCATTCGGGAACGGCTTAAAAAGCGTAATATTATCTAAAATCGAAGCATCAAACATAAACACAGACTGCTGCATAAGAGTAGTCTTATCGTAAAGCGAACTCTTGCTCACATTGCTAAGCTCGTGATTATTCAGCTTCACACTACCTTCATAATCCTTGTAGTATCCCATAAGCAGATTGATTAAACTACTCTTACCAGCTCCAGAAGGTCCTACTATTGCATAAGATTTTCCAGCTTGCAAAGTTAGATTTACATTTTTCAAGACTTTATGATCCGCGTCATAAGCGTACGAAACATCACTCAAAACAACGCTTTTAATAGAATCGTCAATAATCTCGCCAGAATCTTCCTTAGCATTACTCATATAATCAGCCATCTTGCTAATAAGCTTCTTAGCACCCTTCATCTCGCCAAGCATTTGCGGAAGAGTTGCAATAGGCTGAAGCACGCCATTCATCAAATTAGTGAAAGCTAACACCATTCCAGCAGTAATAACACCAATATGAGCGTTAACCATCCAAGCACCAATAAGCATCACGCCAAGCTGAGTCCCAAGACTTGAAATCGTACCAAGAGCAGAAACAGTAGTCATCGTTTTTTCGCGAAGATTCTTCGTATGCTCAAGCTCCATCGACTGATTCTGATAACGGTTAATAACCTCTTGCTCCGCCTTAAAACTCTTAATAACCGAAACGCCGTTCAAAACATCCTTCGTTAAGGCTGTATAAGACTCGTTCGACTTGGAAACCTGCTCCTCGCGAGTGGCAATTCCGTTAGCTGTAAGAATCGAGCACGCCATTGGAAGCACAGAAATAATAAGAGCAATAACAGTGAGCAATGGACTATAGTAAATCATAAGAGCCAGAGAGCTTACAAGCATAAGAACGTCTTGAACAAAATCAAAAATCTTCTTCAAATACTTTTCTTGAATACGCTCACAATCATTAGTAAGTACAGAAAGATACGTGCCGGAATTCGCGAGCGAAAAATCACTATAACTCTTCTGTAAAAGCTTCTTGATAACAGACTCTTTATACTGATTCATTGCTTTTTCAAGAAAGCGAGGGTACGAGCTGCGCTTCAACGCGAAAATCAGGGAGATTGCCAGCATAAAGGAAACAACAAGCAGCAAAATAGTAGTTAAAGAGAAAGCTCCTTTACCTGCCATATAGTCGAAAATAATTTGCAAAATCCAAGAAATAGCAGTGTAAATCATAGACAAGGAAATAAAAACTATCATCGAAAGAAAAGCTACAAGCTTGTTTTCCTTGAAAAATAGTTTTACGTAATTTTTTACGTCGGGATGTAGTTTGGATGATTGCTGATTTGCCGCAGTATTTTGATTTGCGGATGGATTCTGATTTGTCGATGATTGCTGATTTGCCGCATTGTCAGTTTTGCTCATTCTCGCTACCTCTCACTTCCTTTATATCTATTTGCTATTTTTGCTATTTTTCGCTAATAGCATTTTCGTAGCTAGCATTTTCGTTTCCATTTTGCCGATTCGCTCGCTACAAAGCATTGAAAGCTACACTATCATACTTATCCTGATTGGTCATGCTTATCTACTTGACAACACATATAAATGCTTAAACACACTTATACGTAATGCTTGCTAGAAATAATAAGCATAGAGTTAAAAAAAAAATCAAATTAGAACGATGGTTTCATACGTAATATCAGCATAAACGTGTCAAATACGCAACACTGCTTCAATACAAAGCTCAAGAGCATACGCTTTAGAGTCTCCGCCCCAATTACGCTCATCATAATTTTCAACATCATGCAAAGTATCTGCAGTATAAAGAATCTCACCCCAAACAATATCGCGCATTTGCGCACAAGCTGCTAAAGCAGAACACTCCATTTCAACAACCGCGCATCCCTCCTGCTTACGACTGGAAACTTTCCCCTTAGTTTCACGGAAAAACCCATCCGTAGTCCACGTCTTAACTTCATGATAAGGCAAATTATGCGCCTGCAAAGTTTGTAAAATAGCATGCCTCGAATGCTCTGAAACATCAACATAACGACTTGGAGGCAAATAATGATAAGAAGTTCCCTCATCTCTTAAGGCTTTATACGGAACCAGAAAAACATTTTCTGCATAATCAACTAGCGATCCACAAGAACCAGCACTAACAACTTCCCTAACGCCGTAAGAAATCAGCCAGTCTAAGATCTGAACAGCAGCAGGAGCGCCAACTGGAGCCTGCACTAAACAGATTTTTTGCGTTTCTTCTTCTACTTCACTGTTTGTATTTTCTCTTACTACATCTCCTACTTTTTCTTCCAAAACATATATTGGATATTTTTTAGTTGCAGATTCAAAATTTGCTACAATCGTAGCTTTCCTACTTAAAGCATACTGATCAATTTCATCGCCTAAGAAAGCAAAAACCGCTTTAGATGGAAGCTGAACAGAAATATTATCGTGTGTTGGCATTAATACTGCACTTTTATCGGAATCATACTCTAAAATCGGCAAATCATATTCTGTCATACAATCAGCTCCGTCATACAAGCCATTCAATCCTATATACAAATACACACATTAATACGCAAAGATCACAAAATAGTCAATTGCTGCAAATTCGCACTTAATGGCTACTAGAGAATCATATTTTCTGCATCATGTCCTGTCTTTTATAAAACCGCAGCAATCGATTTCTGCTAACTCAATAAAACCAGCTGACTTATAAAAAGCAATAGTTTTTTCAGTACAATCCGTAGTCAATTGAATTTGACGAACATTAGGATAGCAATCCACAATCGCCTTTAACAAAGCAGACCCTATCCCCTGCCTTTGATACTCAGGCAAAACAAGAATATCCTGAATAAGAACAACCGTATATCCGTCGCCAACAGCTCTAGAAATGCCAATTAGCTCATCATTTTTATATGCAGCTAAAACCTTGAGTGAATTGTTAAAACCATTTTCCAAAGCAACTAAATCATCTGTGTACGCAGACCAACCAACGGAATCATACAACCTTAAAATATCTTTGCTATTATACTTTTCATACTCTTTTATTTGAACATCCGCTAAATTCATTGACAATAACACCTCCAAATATTGTGCAATCAACGTTGAAACCCTAAATTTTCTAGCGTAATCGCTCAGTATATCAAGTCGCCTATCTCTTCTTTTAACATAGGCCTTTAATGCGCTAAAGACAACCTGTGCATTTGTGTACCACTATAGCGCTTTGACCGAGATTGAAACCATTGGAATTTCAATTTCCTTCGATGCAAAAACTCACTTGGATTGGAAGTACTGTGAACTTCCAACGTGAGTTTCGTAAGAGATTTAACTAGCGAGATTCTCACCGAATTTGTTTACTTAGAGGGTACACAAGTAAACAAAAACAAGAGCACTTCCCCGAATTTGTTTACTTATCAGCCATATAAGTAAACAAAAACAAGCGTCAGTAAACAAAACGGCCTTAACTATCAACTAGTCAAGGCCGCCTCATTTACTTTATAAGACTTTACGAAGCCTTATAAAAGCGCGTAAAACTTCAACTTACGCAAGTAAACACTAGTTATCTTACGGATTTTGCTTCAAACACTCTCCTCAATCGCACAACAGCGAAACCAGCAATAGCAAAACCTAAAGCAGAAATCAACGCAACAACTGAAGCTGACTCACCAGTCTTAGGCATATCTGGAACATGCTTTTCAGTCTTATGCTCAACAATAGGAGATTTCACATATTCATGCGCTGTATTATGTTCATGCTCCGACTTAGGTGCATGAGATAGCTCTTGTTTAGTCTCCGGAGTTTGAGATTCAGGAACTGACAATGGATTCTCCATCCCTGATTCAGGCTCAAAAGGTGCAGGCAAAATTGGATCTGGAGTAGGTGCTGGTTTCAGATTCTTCGTAAAAATGGCATACACAGTCAAATCACTATTTACAAGCGTTGTTCCAGTAAATGCTTTACCTTTACCATCCGCCTTAGTATTCCACTCTTTAAACGTGTAGCCATCTTTAGTTGGATTCTTAGGCATTGACTGATCTTTTAACGCATCCGTATCAATAGCCTTACCAGTTTCCACCTTTACCGTTTGAGTCTTATCGCCGTTCTTGAAAGTAACCGTGCTTCGAATCTGCTTCCACTTGGCAGTAAACACAGTATTAGCATTCAAAGTATATTCTTCACCAGGCTTGTAAGTTTTACCAGCAGCATCTACCCAGTTTAAGAACTGATAATCTTCGCGCGTAGGAGCAGCTAACATTTTAATACTCTTACCTTGTCGTATTGCACCACTTTTCTCAGCTTTACCGTCAATAAAAGTGCCACCATTAGCATTAAACGAAACTTTCGCATTCCACTGTGCGCGAAGTAAAAATTGATAGTCGCCCCGAGGATCTAATTTCTCATCATTCCACTGCGGCACGTCACAACTGGTATCCGAAAATAGTGACTTCTTATTCCAGTAGTAGCGTTTGCCTGCCATGTTATGATTCTGATAATATTCAATATCAGGAAGCTCGGTATACCATCCGCCAAACACCAAATTCTTTTTTGCAGGGTCAGCTGGGAAATCAACCGTATTATCCGTTTTTACAGTATTGACGATTGGATCCGTCTTACCTTCAATATTTCCGCCCTTAAGATCGAATTTCACGTTCAATTTTCCAAACGAAATTCGCAGAGGTATGGGCTTACCATCGTCGAGTTTATACGTAACGGTGAATTTAGAGTAGCCCTTTGCTGGAATATATGTGCGATCCGTATCATGAGAAAGATGATAACCCACGGGAATTTTATCAGTATCAATCGTTATTGTTAATTTTTCTCCTATCGCAAAATCGCCAACAAACCGCTGAAAGTTAGATTGCAGATTCTTCTTAACATCAATTTTCTTTCCGTTTTCATCCTCAACGGTTATTGGAAGATTTTCCCACATGCTTTCAATGTTTTTGTCAATCTGTCCTTTACCACCTGGATGCGTGTGGCCATACCCAGGGTCCAAAGCGATATCCATATCGAGTGAAAGCGGATATTTCTTGACTTCTGCAGTTCCCTTATCAGCAGCCTGTGCAGTCACTGTTCCAGCAAAAAGTCCAATCGTAGCTACAAAAGCAACTGCTAGACTAATAACTTTTTTTATTATTTTATTATTCATTTTTTATTTCCAGCCAAACTAACTATTATCGTAACAATAATTTTTATTAAATTTCGAAAATTTATATAGTGCAAACACAAAACCAAAAATGCGTGTAAATATGCAGAACCACTAACCTATTTCAATACAAAATAAACAATGTATAGAGTGGTGAGACGATAAAAATTATGTTACGAAAAAGACAGCATCACGCTGTCTGTCTGTCTGTCTGTCTGTCTGTCTGTCTGTCTGTCTGTCTGTCTGTCTGTCTGTCTGTCTGTCTGTCTGTCTGTCTGTCTGTCTGTCTGTCTGTCTGTCTGTCTGTCTGTCTGTCTGTCTGTCTGTCTGTCTGTCTGTCTGTCTGTCTGTCTGTCTGTCTGTCTGTCTGTCTGTCGAGGATTATATTTTTCATGATCTCAGTTTGTCAACTTCCGTACCGAATTAACATGCCAATTATAACAAACAAACTTAGCAAATTCCAGTATAAGATAACTCACAAATAAACTATCAAATCTGCTAAACAACCAACTCTCAAAAGCAACAATAACGAAGATACATGAAAGTAACATATAATTTCTTAAAATTAAGTTTGGCAAACATAAAATAGGATCATAAAGCACAAATTAAGATTAGCGAACTTAAATTAAGTTTGACAAACACAAATCCATTCGCTATAGTCTTCACCTATCACCATTTCGACTAGTAAAGGAGTGCACATGTATCATACAAATATGATGACAAATTGTTGTTGTAACGTATGCTGTTGCGCATTTCTTAATCGAAATGATGTTTGCAAGCACTAAGTATGCATAACATCTAGCCTGTGTTAAAAGCATCTACGTTAAAACACAGCGAATTATGATTCAAGAAACAGCGCGCTGTTTCTTTTTTTATGCCAAAAATCGAATATAAAACGTTAAAAAAGATAACAATTCAATACGTGTTAAATATTAAAACGAATAAATATTAAACGAATAATGGCATCTTTAGAAACAACTAATAAATAATCACTTTATTAATAAAAATTGTTTTTAAAAATTAAAAACAAAACAGAAACAAAACAACAAACAAGTAAAACAACAAACAAGTAAGGGGAAATATTATGTCTAATATCTACAAGTCCGTGCAAGAACTCGTAGGCCACACTCCACTTATGGAGCTTACACACATTGAAAAAGAGTACAATCTAGCAGCAAAAATCCTCGTAAAACTCGAATACTTTAACCCAGCAGGCTCTGTAAAAGACCGCATTGCAAAGCAGATGATTGAAGAAGCAGAAGACGCAGGCACGATTAAACCAGGCTCAGTAATTGTTGAGCCAACTTCTGGAAATACTGGCATTGGTCTTTCAATGATTGCGCAAACAAAAGGATACAAAAGCATTATTGTTATGCCAGAAAGCATGTCTATTGAACGCCGAAAACTCATGAAAGCATACGGCGCCGAACTCGTGCTCACACCTGCTAAAGATGGAATGAAAGGCGCAATCGCCAAAGCGAAGGAAATCGTTGAAAACACGCCAAACGCGTGGACTCCTGGGCAGTTTACCAATCAAGCAAATGTGCATGCACACTACAAAACAACAGGTCCAGAAATTTGGCAAGACACTGACGGAAACGTGGATATTTTGATTGCAGGCGTTGGAACAGGCGGCACAATCACTGGTACTGGCACATACTTAAAAGAGCAAAATCCGCATCTTGAAGTAATCGCAGTAGAACCAGCCGACTCCCCTGTGCTTGCAGGCGGCAAGCCAGGAGCGCACAAGATTCAAGGAATCGGCGCAGGATTCGTGCCAGATGTGCTTAACCAAAACATTTATAATCGCATTGTTCACGTAACAAATGAAGACGCAATCGAAAGCGGCAAGCTTATAAGCAAAAAAGAAGGCGTCCTCGTTGGTATTTCTTCCGGAGCTGCAATTTGGACAGCAATCCAAGAAGCAAAAAGAGAAGAAAACAGGGGCAAAACCATCGTTGCAATACTGCCAGATTCAGGAGATCGATACTTGTCTACCGCATTATTTGAAGACTAACTACATTTAGGAGCCTACTTTAAATACGCAAGTTTTGATTAAATAATAAAAGAATAATAAATAACATTATTAGATAATGATCAAAACTATAGAATAAAGAAAATAGCAAAATAACGGGAGAAATATATGAATGATCGCCTTGATCTTATAAATCAACTGAACTCAATTCACGATTCAGACATAAGGCAAGCTACATTCATACCTAATTACCGCAATATTATTGCACTCATACATGCGACTCAGGTGTTACTTTTGCCTGAGTTGCATGTGCGCAATGAAAGCAACAAGACTACGCAACTCAACGCTAGTTTGAATAATAACGCTAGTTTGAATAATAACGCTAGTTTGAATACCGTTACTTCAAACGCATTAGACACTATAGAACGCATTATATTTCACGAACTTCAATGCTACACAAGCAACACAATTAAAATTCGAGAAACTTGCAATCAATTTATAAATACTCTTCCTGCAATTAAAAAGTTACTTTTAACAGATATTCAAGCCATGTATGAAGGCGATCCTGCTTGCACAAGCAAAGTAGAAGTCACGCTCGCATACCCTGGTTTTTATGCAATGCTTATTCACCGCACAGCTCACGCACTCTACGAACTTAACGTACCGCTAATTCCTAGACTTATGAGCGAATACGCGCACAGAAAAACTGGAATTGACATTCATCCAGGAGCAAAAATTGGCGCATATTTTTGCATTGATCACGGAACTGGCATTGTAATCGGCGAAACAACTGTGATCGGCGAGCATGTTAAGCTTTACCAAGGAGTAACGCTGGGTGCAAAAAGTTTTGCGCTAGACGAGAATGGAAATCCTGTAAAAAGCGGAAAGCGGCATCCAAATATTGGAGATAATGTTGTAATCTACGCAAACGCAACAATCTTAGGCGGAGAAACCACAATTGGCAGCGGAAGTATAATCGCAGCAAATGCGTGGATAAACCGCAGCATTCCTGCAAACACAACCTACCACTTCCCTAAAGTCTAATGCGCGCTAAAATACTGATTCCACTTCTACTATTTTATTTGAACATCTGTTAGATTCATTTACAATAAACATCCAAATATAATAAAAGTGCGCGCTCATAAAAACGTAAAAACGTAAGAACGCGCACTAGCAAGAATACTTAGCAAAAACTAGCAACAGCTAGAACAGCTACTTTTTAAGTTGCACAGTCTCGTGATCCCTGCCCATCTTAAACTTAATACCTGCACGCTGCCACATGCGATATTCGCCAACCGCAGTAAAGAGAACATCCGTGGAAGAGTTAAGTGCAGTTTCGCAAGAATCCTGAATAACGCCAATAATAAGACCAATAGCAACTACTTGCATAGCGATATCGTTTGAAATGCCAAATGACGAGCATGCAAGAGGTATAAGCAAAAGCGAACCACCTGCTACACCAGATGCGCCTGCAGCAGAAACTGCAGAAAGTACAGAAAGAATCACAGCCGTTGGAATATCGACGCGAATACCAAGCGTGTGAGCAGCACACAAAGACATGATAGAAATAGTTATAGCAGCTCCGCTCATATTAATAGTTGAACCAAGCGGTATTGAAACAGAATAATTGTCTTTGTTAAAGCCAAGTTTTTCACACAAATTCATATTTACAGGAATATTCGCAGCAGAAGAACGCATGAAGAACGCTGTAACACCCGAATCGCGCAAAGTTCTAAAAACAAGAGGATACGGATTCTTGCCAGTAAGCATGAAAACCAAAATAGGATTAAGAATCAAAGCAACAACAGCCATAGTGCCTACTAACAAAGCAATAACGAAACCATACTCGCTAAAAATACGAAGACCATTACTTGCAACTGTTGTATAAACAAGACCCATAATGCCAAAAGGTGCTGCGTTAATAATCCAGTGGACAATTTTTCCAATAGCAGACGAAATGTTATCGAAAAATGCTTTGGTGGAAGGCTCAGCTAAGCGTAACGCAACACCGAAAGCAATTGCCCAGAAAAGGATACCAATAAAGTTACCTTTAACGAGAGCATCTACAGGATTAACAACAATATTTAGCACAAGCGAATTAAGCACCTCACCAATTCCTTGAGGAGACGGCGAAGACGCTGCTGCAACATGAGCAAAAGTAAAATCAACAGGGAAAATCATAGCCGCACATACAGCTACAAGGCTTGCAGTAAACGTAGATAGCGCGTACAGCCCTATTACCAATTTCATGTTGCCAACACTTTTTGCTTGCGCAAGTGCACCAATAACTAGGCAAAATACCAAAATTGGCGCAACAGATTTAAGCGCGCTGACAAAAAGCTTTCCCATAAGATCTAGCACATAGACGTGAGCTGGCACAAAAATACCAAGCGCAGCACCGAGAAAAAGACCAATTACAATGCGTAAAATAAGGTCAATGTTATTCCATTTTTGAACAATCTTGTGCATGAGAGTCTCCTGTATAGTAATTTGTGCAGAATATTTTATACTCTTTTACGTGTATTAGCACTTGCAAGATTTTATTTTTTAAAGATTATACATAAGGATGCATATATATGCAAATCGTTAAGGTTTAATGTTTCGATGTTTCAATAACTTAGCAGCTCAGTGACTAAACGCTTCAATAAGTGCTTTGTAAGCAAGATAACTCTTAAAATATAGTAAGCAACAATAACTTCCCGTGTAATCGCAAATTAAAATAGCAAAATGCCTCACTTTGCGTAGTAAAGAAAGACGCAAAGTGAGACACATTTTACATTAACTTCATTATGCTGATTAACTCAATACTCAGCAAACTTACTGAATACAATTAAGCAAACATTAAGCAGTTCTAAAACTAGCTGATCTGCAATAACCAGACCAGCTAGCAAATATTTTACTTACTACTGTGACGAGAAGTACCACGACGCTTAGTTGAGAAAAGCGCAGCACCAGCAGCACTAAGAGTTGCAGCAAACAAGCCAAACACAGACACGTCACTACCAGTCTTACTAAGCTGAGCAACACTACCACTCTTCAACACCTGAGCGCGCACAGAAGCACGAACATCAGCCGCATGAGCCTTAGCAGCAGCCAAAGCCTTACGAGCAGCAGAAAGATTCTTAACCGCAGCATCAACTTGAGCCTGGGTAGCATTCGGATCAGCAAGCACACGTTTAGCTTTAGCCAACGCCTTCTTATACACATCCAAATCAGGAGCTTCACCAAGCAAGTAGGCAAACGACTTGCTAAAGTGAGAATCATCATCAACTTCAGCTTGCAATACCGTCTTATTAACACCATTCAAAGCATCTTTAGCATTCTTAAGATTCTTTAACGCAGTATTAACAAGAGCTTGACGATCTGCTTGAGACTTAGCAGCAAGATCCACACCTTTACCAGCAGGATCAGCTAGCTTAGATATAAGCTCCTTAGCATCTTGCAAAGCCTTATTATATGTTTGCTGCTTTTCAGCAGTATCATACGCGTATTTTACAGATTCTTTCACACTGTTCTCAAGAGCAATCTCAGCTTGCAAATCAGTAATATCAACACCATTTAGTGCAGCAGCTGCGGTTTGAAGCTGTTTAAGTGCATCATCAACCGCAGTCTGCTGCTGCTCAGGAGTATTCGCTGATTGAGCATTATTTGCATCAGCAAGAGCAGACTCAGCAGCCGTAAGAGCAGCATCATACGCAGATTTCTTATCCTGAACAGCATTCGTATACTGTACGGACTTCTTCAAAGAATCGGCTTTGTTAACTTCAGCCTGCAACTTAGACGTATCTACAGTTCCATTAAGAGCGCTAGAAGCAGTTTCAAGCTTAGTCTTAGCATCGTTGATTTCTTGCTCAGTCTTGCCCTGAGGATTCTTCAAGATATCTTGAGCAGCTTGCAAAGCCTGATCAAACACAGTCTTCGTTGCATCAGAAGCATTCGTGTAAGCAACAGTCTTCTTCTTCGACTCAGCAGCAGTCACAGCCGCCTGCAAAGCAGAGGTATCGTGACCATCCAAACCAGTAACAGCATTATTAAGCGCAGAAGTAGCATCAGAAATTTCTTTCTCTGTTGCACCAGCTTTCTTTACAATGCTTTCTGCAGAGTCTATAGCATTGTTAAGAGCATCTTGCTTCTCAGCAGAAGCATTCTTATAAGAAACATCATTCTTCTTATCTTTTGCTTCTGCAAGCTTTGCCACCAATTCAGTCTTGTCGTTACCGTCAAGAGCGTTAATGGCATTAGTAAGTTGAGTTAATGCAGTATCAACAGCTTGCTGCTTCTGCTCAGGAGTCTTAGTAGACTTAACATTCTTAGCTTCAGTAATAGCAGACTCAGCCTGTTGCAAAGCCTTATCGAACGCAGACTTCTTTGCTTCAGAAGCATTCTCATACTTATATGCGTCCTGAGACTTAGGAGTAGTAACACCGGTCAACTTCTTAGCATTATCAACCGCTGTCTGAAGCTCATCAGTCTTAACTTTGCCATCAAGACCATTAATCGCATTATCCAACTCGTCTTTTGCATTACTGATCTCAGTATCTAATGCGCCAGCCTTCTTTTCAATTGACTCGGCATTGCTTAAGGCTTTATCAAAATCATTCTTCTTTTCTGTAGAAGCATTCTTGTAAGCAATTTCAGATTTCTTTGACTTTGCTTTCTTTATGGCATCATTCAAATCAGATTTATTATGACCATCAAGAGCATCAATCGCTTTGCTTAACTTAGATTCAGCATCATTAATAGACTGCTGTGAAGCATCTTTTTGGTCATAAACTTTCTTTGCCTCAGACAGAGCAGTATCAAAATCATTCTTCTTTTCTGTAGAAGCATTCTCATACTTTGGATTCTTCTTCTTAGAAGAATCATCCTGACCCTGCTTATTCTTGCCTTGCAATTCATAAGCTGTCTCAATTTCAGTCTGAAGCTTTGACTTGTCAATAGTATTGCCACCGAGATCCTTAACAGCTTTCTCAAGAGTTTTACTAATCTCGTCAACTTCATCAGCAGTTTTGTTCTCAGCAGAATCAGTCTTAACAAGATCTTCCGCAGCCTTTAACGCACTATCAAAAGCAGTCTTCTTATTATCCTTATAATCAGACTTTGCTGTAAGAGTAGACTTCTGACCATTAACAAGAGTTACAAGATCCTTGAGTGACTTCATTTTGCCGTCAAGATCTTTAGCCTTAGTAACAACATTATTGATAGCAGTTTTCACCTTATCAACAGTATCTAAATCACTCTTAGGGTCAGTTTCAGGATTTGCAACTTCTTCCTTAAGAGCCTTCTTCTGTGCATTATTAAGATTCTGAAGATTATCTATTGCAGTATTCGCATCTTTTCTAGTCTTTGCAAGCTCAGCTTCCTGAAGAATAGAATCAATGTCTTGTATAGAATCGGTATTTTTATCATCCAACTTTGCATTGAAGTTCGTAGCTTCTTGATCAGTAAGATCACCATGCTTCTTCAGATCAGCAATCTTCTTCTTAGCTGCAGCTTTAGCATCCTCAAACTCAGCATTGTTGAGAATCTCTGCAACTTTATCAAGACTATCGGTCTTACCTACCTCGTCTTGATACTTCTGCTTATCTTGTTCGTTGAGATTAGTCAACTCACCAATCTTCTTCTTAGCATCAGCCTTAGCCTTATCAAGACCTTCTTTATTACTGTTATCAGCAGCAGTCTGATTCTTATTAGCCTTTTCTTTAGCCTCTTGCTTTATATCATTTATAGCATTTGCATCAGTTGCCTTCTGAATCTTCTCAATAAACTGCTGCTTATCTTCAGGCGTAAGATTTTTATAATCTTCACCATTGCTAATTTCATCAATAGCAGCCTGCTTTTGCTTCTCAAGCTCAGCTTTCTTCTTAGCTTCTTCAGCTTGCTGATTAGAAGTATTCTCCTCCTGAATAACTTGCTGCTGCTTTTGGTCGACAGCAGTATTATCAGCATTCTGCTGAGTTTGAACAGCCTGCTTTTGCTTTTGGTCAACCTCTTCCTGCTTGTCATCAGACTCAGTCTGCTTCTGCTGATCCTGCTTCTTCTGGAATTCGTTTATCTTCTCACGAATCTTTTCAGGATCAGTTACACCTTTCAGCTGTTCATCAAGCTCTTTTTTCTGCTTATCATCAAGACCAAGATCCTTCTTAGCCTTATCAATCTGCTTTTTATTATCAGATTCTTCTTTCTTCTTATCAACAAGCTCGTCTATTTTCTTCAGAAGCTTATCAACGTCATCTTGTTTTTTAATACCGTTTTTATCCGATAAAACATCTTTATCTTTAGATATTTCATTCTTAAGTTTATTAAGCTCATCTCCAGAGAATCCCTTATCTTTCAAAGCTTTCTCTATTGCATCATCAATCTTTTTCTTTTCGTCTTCTGGATTAAACGCTGGTCCATCGGCATAGAAAAGATCATCTTTGGATAATGTGAAGTACAAATCATCATTATTCCAAGTACTACTAGCACCTCTAATCTCAATACCACTACTTCCATGCACAATGTTAGTTATACCAGGTTTACCCCAAACATTAATTTCTAATCCGCTAGTGTCACTCTTTGGAGTGAATATACTTGCCTGTTTTTCCAAATCCCATTTATTATTGCTAGCTATATTGCTACCACCAGTTGCAAGCGGTTCAGTATGATTAATTTTATTAAATTCTGTTCCTTTATTTTTCCAATTATAATTATCAAACATGAAACGCCGAGCTGCATCAGCCCAATTATTTCCATCGATATTATTAATATTGGTCACCTTAATAGGAGTTATATTGTACGTATACTTTCCAGTAGTAACTTTATGAGTTCCTTGCGCAGTGCTTTTACCTTGCGTATAAACTAGACGCTCGCCGCGAATTTTTACAGTACTATCATCGCTGAACGTTATTGTTGTAGTACCATCTTTTCCTACATTAATAGCATTAGCGTCTTTCTTAAGATTTTGATTGAGATCTTTATTAGCTTTTTTGATATTATCTTTAATTGCATTTTGTTCTTGAGAAGATAAATCTTCAGCATTCTTTACACCAAGTCTGCTTGGCATAGCAATTTTCACTCGCTCAGATAAAGATGGTATCTTATAAACTAATAACGTGTGAGAAATAGTATCTTTTGAGGGGAAGCTATTTTCGTTATCCTTGTAAGTAATTGTTGCATCACCATTAGCTGCAATCGAAATGTTATTTTTATTATTATTTATAGCATCAAGGAATCCATTTACATTTTTATTAGCATCGTATATAGAATCCTGAACTTTTTTGATGTCATCAGGCGAAAGGCTACTTGTATTCTTCACACCAATAGGTAACCCGTATAACGGCGTAAACTTATCCGCAAGTAAGCGCTGCTTCTTTACAAGATACTTGCCTTCAAGCTTTTTAGTTGAATGAGTACCAGTTGCATCCTTGAATGTGATTGTTGCATCACCATTAGCAGCAACATCAACCTTTTCTATAAGATCCTTAATCTTACTATTAGCATTCTTAATAGCATTTTCAACTTGTTTCTTCTCTGTTAAATCAAGAGAAGACGGATTCTTCACAGGAGTCAAATCCGGATACGTAATTTTTGTGCGCTCTGACAATGGCACGTAGCGTTTAGTCAGATTCTCCTTAGAAATAGTATCCGTAGAGTTATCCTTGTATGTTACCGTTGCGCTACCATCGTTATTGACTTTTACAGCCTTTTTGAAAGCCTCTTCAGTTTGAGTCTGTTCCATACCTTTAAGCTTTTTCAGCACATCGGTATTACTCTTATTAGCATTCCACAGCTTTGTAAGAACAGCCTTTTTCTCATCTTCTGAAAGATTATTTCCATATGTCGAAGAATCAACTTCTACTTTATCTGTAGGATAAGTAAGTTCCAATTCTTGTGAGTATTTTGGCAACGTCGGCGCAAGCGCAACCTTACCAGCAGTGTAATGCCAGTTGCCCATCACCTGGTACACACCTGCAGCAAATTTCAAAGGCTTCGTTTTATCATTCAGTTTAATAACGAAGCTAATCTTAGACTTTCTATTGCCTCTACTCTCCCAGTTAATAATCAAGGCACTAGTAGCGTCCTTATATTCCCTAGAAGTACCGAGAGTATTACCAGATTCGTCATAACCACCGGCTTCACCGGTCATTCTTTCCCAGTTATTCTTAAATTCAGTGCCTTGCTCTTTATTATTATCAAACCAGAAACGGCTGGCAGACTGATTCCAAGACTCCTTTGTATATGTTGCACCTGTTTGTTGAGAAGACGAATCACCAGTCAACTGTTCATCTTTGTACAAAGTAATTTTATTATCTACAATGTCAACACCCTTAGGCACACTCGCCCACCAGAATGGTCGACCACCCCACCATTCACCCTGAGAATTAAACTGGTACTCAACCTTATAATATTGTCCGTAAGTTTTTCTGTCTGCTGTTTCCTTATTATCGTTTTGTTTTTCATCGCATGGCACTAGTTTAATATCCACATACCTCTGCGCCTTTGTAGAAGAATCGCGATTCGCATACCTATAGCTACCATCAGGAAGATTAAAACCATTAGCCCAAGCTTGATGAGTTGGCAAACCAGCACCACAAGCAAGCAAGCTTGCCAATGTTGCAGTCACAGCAATTTTCGGTAAACGTGAAACCGCATACGACTTACATGCTTCTAAACGAGTTCCACTTATCTCTTTCGCCATTGAACGAAGTGTACTCGGCTTCAAATACGCGTAATTCTTAGACACATGTAAAGCATTTTTAGCAGCTTGTGTTTTCTTAACCATTAACAGTCCTCACTTATATATTTTCTCTTCAACTCGCTCTGCAGACGTAAACTCACATCTTGTAAAAGAGCTTGTTAATAGAGCAAAGGATACCCCCCCCCCGCGTAATAATTCAAGTAATATAGGCAAAAACTACCATGCGATTAAGGTAACAACTATATTCAATATTAAATATTACAAATAATCATGCGAGCGCCGCATAGCTGGTATTTGGCAACTGCGGCAAAACAACAATCAAACCGGCAGTAAAAATCAGCGCGAGTATAGGCAAAAGCTGCCATTGGCACGTAGATGAGAATGCAAATCCAATCCAAGAACCAGTAGTAGCACCAATCGCAAACGCAAGGCGCGCCCAACCAGAAAACTTAGCGAGCGCACTTCCTTTAAACAGAATCTGACGCGCAACAATAATCGGCTCTACTAGTAACATTCCACCAATCGCTTGAAGGAAGAATGCGAAGCACATCATTGGCAAAAGATTAATGAACATAAGGCAATAAGCAAGCAAGCTCACAGCAATACCTAAAATCGCAACTTTTCTTAAACCGAGTTTTTGAGAAGAATGCGCATATAAAACGGATGCGAGCACGCTTCCTACACCAGTAAAAATATACAATATCGTCAAAGAGTTAGAACCATATTGCTTACCAAGACCGAGAAGAATATAAGAAACAGAGCATGCAGGAATAAAAGCAACCAAAAGAGATCCTGCAAGAAGCATGATTTTACTCTTGAGTAACGGATTCGCAGATTGCTTAGCTGCAGATTTATTGGCAACGTCATTTTCTTGCGATACTTGCGATACTTGCGATACTTCTCCTTCTTCACTAATCGCTTGCGATTCATTCTCTACATCTTGCAACGCTTCCTCTTCTGCGCAAGACGCTTGCGCAATGTCTTGTTTCATAATAAATCGCGTAGCACAAGCCGCAAAAGAAGTCACGGACGAGAAAATCAAAACCGCAGGAATCGACCAGCTCGCAATCCACGATCCTAATGGAGAGCCAAGTAATGTTCCTGTAATACTTGCCAAAATGCTCACAATGCCGCTGTAGTTTACAATCATGCTGTCGTCGCCGCCTGCAGCATCAACCTCGAAAACTTCGCTAGCAATATCAATCACTTGACCTGTAATCAACAATGCACAAGAAAGAGCTACAAGCGACCACTTCCACGCAGGAGAGCCAAACATAAGAAGCGGCAGCAAACCGAGCACGCCTTCTACGCCTTCAGTCATAGCAAGGGCGCGAAAACCGCCAAGCTTATCAACTATCCAACCAGAGCATGGCGAAAGAAAATCGGCAACCGTCATAAAAGTCTTACGAAAACCAATCACCCAAGCTGGCAAGCCAACAATAATAATCGAAGGCAAAACCGATCCTTCATACGCTTGATTACCAAGCATAGAAAAACAGAAGCCAACCAAAGCCCATCGCAATGCTGGACTAATAGATCTCATACGAATAAAAATATTATTCCGCTTACCAATAGCCTTCATAATAAGCCCCTTATAAATTACATTAATTGTGTTGACGAATCGACATTATTGATTTACGTTTTCTTAGACGACCTATAAGTTCAGCAGGAAAACCATGACGAATAACATGAAAACGTTCCAATCCTGGTGCGACAATTTGCACAACACTAGGATTGCATTTCATCGATTTACGCTCATAGTGGAATGCGTCACGTTTCCATATATCTATTCCGTACTTATGAAGATCATTTACTATATTATTTATCTGAATTTCTATGTTAGGAATAGATAAAGTGTCACGTATATCATATGACACTAATTTTTGTGAAAATTTCCCACTATCCTGTCTAATTTTTTCTAAGAATAAAGCTTTCTTAATATTTGGATATGAATGTACAAGATGTTTTAGTCTTTTGGATCTATCACGTTCTTCAGGATTAGAATAATCTTTATCTGCACATAACTCTTGCCATAACTCAAGAAGCGAACGATATGTTGCGTATCCTAAAAATTGCGATGCGCCGCATCCAAAAGTAGGAATTTCTTCTCTATCTGTCTTATAACATATAGATAGCACCACTGAGCCAGACAAAGCTGGAATCGATACAATATACACCTTGTTACCAGTTGCGCTCTCAATAGCCTGTTTTATTTCTTTCAATAATTCACAATTAGGAATTAAAAACTCTACGCATACATCATCAAATATATTAGAAAGAAGAATATTAGATGTTGCATCTCGTTCAATAAGTTCATTAAGCGCATGCAAAGTCGCTTCTTGGATAGAAGCACCTGCGGCCCATCCATTATTTGTATAGTAGCAACGAATTAAATTTTCATCAATAGAAGAAAACTCACCAGTAGACTTTCCACCGCAGTATTCTGGTGGTAACGAAGCAATAGCATTATCACTCATACTATAAAAAGTATAATCAGTATTTTTGCTTGCTGAATTAGAAAGATTAAGAATCGCATCTCCTTTTATTCGAAGAGATGATGAACAAGAATACAAAACAGACTGATTCGAATATACTATATGTTCCAATAATTCATATAAACCGCTAGTTAGAGATTCAAGCCCAAGACCTTTACCTCTAGCGGATTCTAAAACAATATCTGCACAATCAGCCTCATCTAAATAAACACACGAATCCAAAATACAAGTAGTGTCTAATGCTGATACTTCAACACTCCATTGCCACTTCTTTAAGGCAAATACCTCAATAATTGATGACAAAGAATCCATCAATGTAAATTCTCGTTCAGGTGAAACAAAATTAACCATAACATATCTTTTCACAAAATAATGCTGGCAATTGTATTACAAAATAACAAAACCGCCAGCATGTTTATTTCAATTTTCATCATCGTCTGGTATTTCACCAACAAAGAAATCACTCATACTAGTAAAATGTGGAGTGCTGTGTTCAGTTCTAGTACGTCCCATAATATTCACCTTTCAATAAAAAATAATAACTCATTTAATTTCCTTTTAAGTTCATTTAAGAACTCATTTAAGAACTTTGGTAAAAGATACTATTACTTCTTACAAAAAATACAATACAGTTATAAGTCATGAATACAAAACAGTAACAAATAATAAATTTTATTAATTATTTTAAGAAAGACTTATAGTAAATTATTGTATGAATGAAAAATTTTATACTAAATGGGTGTGTTAAAAAGAAAACGATCATTGAGAAAAAGTAAAATATACTGTTGCAACTAATACAAATTTTTAAAGATTAACAAAATTAGACTAAATATAATCCACTAAAAAGAAGGTCTATAGGTCGAAAAGGGGCTTATGATAATTTCTTAAGTATTTTATGCAGTAATAGCACGATTATCTTTTAAGCCTTTTTACTCTGTGGTTGTTATAAAAATCAATTGTTTGACGTAATTCTTCTGTACTACCCCAGCTCTATGTTGCAAGAAGGTTTTCTATTGACAGAAGAAGACTATCTCCTTGATATTAAAAACCATAAATAGATTCAAAAAATGCATATTTAGATCATTTGAGCCAATCTGTTTCATTATTACTATTCTCTTTAACTACTCTAATATTGCGCTCTAAAAGACCAATACGTTGCTTAAGTGGAATTATTTTGCCAGTTGTTGCATTATAACGACTAACTAAATAAGGAGCTTCTCCGCACGTTATTTCCATTCGACGTTCATCTACATATGTCATCCAATTTGTTGAGCATTTCTCTGAAAACTCAATTTTTTCTGTGGTAGAAATCCAACTTTTATATTTATTATGGTTAAAAATATCTTTTTACCAAAACACGCTTCTAGTTTCATTACGTGTTGACACAATGAAATCTTACTCTTGTACTCTGAAACTATTTATAGGAATCCTGAAATTTTGACATTGAGCTCTTAACCCTTAGTTTGGAGCATCATACTATTTATTATTGAAAATAAGAAAGCTTATCTCAAATAACACTCAAAAGATAACATACAAAAAGATGGCTCTAACATATCGCTAGAGCCATCTTCTAATAAACAATGCCGGTTACTTAAAACAAGCAGTGCCTACTTATTGTTTTTTTCATCATTTTCTTCTTAAGAAGAAGTGCAAGTCCAGCAATTGAGAAACCAAGCACTGCGAGCAAGCCTGCAAACGATGCCGATTCGCCTGTCTTAGGAATCATGCCAATATGCTTTTCAGGCTGCGGCTGAGGAGCTGGTGTCTGCGGCTGCAGCTTCAGTTCCGACGCAGGTTGATTTGGAGTTGGGTTAGGCTCTGGATTCGGTGACGGAGTTGGCGTCGGTGCCGGAGGATTCGGAGTTGGATCCGGATTTGGTACAGGATCTTTCGTGTAAATAGCATACACAGTCATATCGCCATTAACTATGCTTGCTCCCGTAAACGTCTCACCCTTACCGTCTTCCTTCGTATTCCACTCCTTGAAGGTATAACCAGCCTTCGTTGGCTTCTTCGGCATAGACTCATTAGTCAACGCATCAGTATCAATAGCCTTACCAGGCTCCACATTAACAGTAGCAACCGTAGAATCGCCATCTTTAAAAGTTACAGTATTATATGTAGGCGTCGGATCTGGTGTCGATTCTGGTTTCTTCACTTGGAAAGAATAAGAGATTTGTTTAGACTTATTTTCTTCTCCGTTCGCATCTAACCCTTTAGGATCCTGTTCAGCAGCAAAGAAGAAATAATTGCGATTAGCACAGTTATCCTCTCTTGCAGTGGTTGCTTTCACAAAATTCTCTGTGGAAGAATTAGCAAAATCATAGAAACCGGCTACCGTTCCTCGAATTCTATATTTTTACCTTCAGTAACTGTCTTTTTCACAGATAGACCAGTTACTGAAACAATGATATTGCTGGTATCTACATTCTTAACTTGGTTAATGATGTCTTGCCATTTTTGAGTTGTTCCAGGATTATCTTTCTTTAATGTAACAATGAGCGTTTTACCATCATTTGTTTTTGTTACACTTGGAGAAAATCCCTTAATTCCGCTAATTGTAGCAGATGCATCATTAGCTACTTCTACACCATCTGGAATATCTAGCGTAAAAGCAAATCCTGCATCAACCTTACCGTAGCTATTGTGGAATTTCGTAACATAGGCGTCATTCGTGCCACCAACTCTCGTATAGCTTAGCGTCCAACCATTGAGATAACGCTTAAACCATGGGATACTAACTGAAAAATCAAGATTCAGTTTATCCCCAGATTGTAGCTCACCAACCGCTTTAGAATCCGTTTCACCCTTAAGCTTCAGATCACCGTATACTTTAAGTTTATCAACTGGCTTTTTAATTTCATCTTGAGTTAATAAATCATTTTCCTTAAAGCCAAATGGGTTGACACGA
This sequence comes from Gardnerella sp. DNF01159, assembly GCF_049244215.1. Lineage (NCBI taxonomy): Bacteria > Bacillati > Actinomycetota > Actinomycetes > Bifidobacteriales > Bifidobacteriaceae > Gardnerella > Gardnerella sp. DNF01159. The sequence goes on from NZ_CP058387.1 coordinate 1,089,204, forward strand.
TTTTCGATAGGTTTTGTAGGATTTTGTCCTGGTTTTGTATCTCCTTCTGCCGTATCATTACCTGCGAGATAACCATATCTTTCTTCAAAATCCATCCCAGTAGGCATAAGCCAATACGTATTAAGGTTATTCACTATCCCCGCATTTGGCGTACTAGTCATGTCTTCTAAAGAGTTAAATGGAAAATCAGCAATCGCTGTTTTACTTGAAGAGGTTAAATACTTAGGAAATACCCCATAATAAGTTTTCCCTGTAAAACCATCGGTTATCTCTTTCTTTTCCACATCAACCCAATACGTATTCTTTAGCGTACTATCGCCCAAATATTCAGGCGTAGCAGCCAACGAATCCTTAATTAAATATAGAAGCGGTTTGCTACCATCCGCGGCAAACACTGGTGACACAAATGCTGCTGATGCAATCAATGTAGCTGATACTATCGTTACAGCCATATTTTTTAGTAATTTCATACAAAACCTCCTACGGTCTCTTGATTTCAAGTGACTTTAATGGGGAGGTAATGTTAACGATTGGATCACTAACTGGGTGATTGCCAAATTTGTATAATTGGCAAATTCCTGAACCAGTTATAGTTCCAAGTAATTCTTCTTTTCCTTCTACTATATATGGGATATTTACGTTAATTTCATGCCCAGTTTGATTACGTTCACTTTCTACAAGCTTAAAAAATTCTTTATAATCATTCCAATTTCCTAGTTGAATAGTGATAACAACTGAATTATCCTTTTCTACATATTTAGTCTCAATGGCACTGATAGTAGATGTGTTTTCGGTAGCTTTAATTCCCTTTTTATCAACGTGGAAGTTAGAAGGGAATTTTATCGTATACTGAGCAATAGGGAACTTTTCACCTTCACTGGACATGATTATATTTTCAAATTTCAAAGGTCCAAAACCTTGTCCTTTTATTTCTTTCTCATATACTTTGTAGGCTCCTTCAAAAAGGTCTGCAGCTTCCACGCTTGCGCTTATAGTACCCGTATAAGAGTCTTTTTGCCCTTCAATTGGCGTGACGGGAGATGCAGTTACCGTCTTACTCACATCAACGGTTCCTGTAATTTTCTTTAAGAAAAAGGATCCGCTTACGTTTAATTGACTATCGACTTTATATACAAGTTGTCCTTCAGCCGCAAACGCCTGTGTAGTTCCAGCCATAACACCAAACGCTACTAATGTAGCCATCAATAGACCCATTGTCTTTTTTACTAATGTTTTCATATTTTCCTCCTTATTAATCTAATAATGGGTTATAGGCCAAAAAGTGTGTAAGAAATCATGTCTTAGACCTTGCAATACAAGGGTTTTGCGGTAATCGAATCTGTTTTCTGCACATTCGCCACCTGGACAAAAAGTGTGTAAAAATAAGCTCATAACCCTTATAGCAGTAAGGCTCGCAGTATATCGAATGTGGGCTATTTCTTATATTAAGCGGCGTTCGAAGCATGTATTAGCTGAGTATTTAACAATAAATCGTCAAAGGCTGTTACTAACGCAGATTACGTACTGCACCAGTAACATATGACCGTTACTTTCTTAAGATACTTGACTGAGTTTTTAACAGTGCTGAGACTAGTTTATGCCACAGAATACTCATCAGCTTAGTTTTACACACTTTTTGGCCTATAACCCCCTTTTTCCTCCTTTCTTATATAAAGAAGCGACCAAGATTTTCTTGGTCGCTTCATGTTTGTATAACACTCATATAATACCTAAAGAACTAGCTTTACAGTTAGATAATCCACCTTACTTGTATGCTCTTCCATTTAAGGAAACTAGAGAATCAAATAATTGTGTTTCATCTAGAATACTCTCAGTTGGAGTTCTTTCCGTTATTGCAAGTTCTTTATACTTACTAGTAATTCCCTTAACAGCTTCTAATATCGATGGTTTAGAAACTTTGGAATCACTTTTCCTATACTCTTTAATTAAATCAGAAACTGCAAAAATCCCTAATTCCTTAAATTTCTGAGTTCGGTCATGATCATTCAAAGTTTCATTATTACTGATTCTTTCAACATTAAACCTTGTATTGTTTACTTTTTCGTCATAAGCCATCCTAAACTCTAACGAATTTTTCCAACCATAGTCAGAATTGTAAACAAACTTTTCACCAGTTATGTCTTCAATAGCCATAGCTAGAATATACTCATAGCATCCAGCATCTCTACTATCATAAATAGCATCGTAAAGAGGTTTAATTGCCTTCAGTCCCAGTTTCAATATTCTTTGATAGTTTTTAGAATTCCTAATAAACTTTCCTGGATGTGCCTGCATAGCCACTTGTGGATTAGTCTTCGTCTCAGTTTCTAATTCCACCATCAACTTATTCATGGATCCCTTTATATCATCTAACGTTTCAGCATAAGCTACGTTTACTGGCATCAATTTATGAGCTATATTCCCACTATTCTTTGATGCTTGATTATTTCCAATAATAAAAATTCCAGTAGATACAAATAGAACCAATAAAAGTAAAGTTCCTAGCGAAATATACATTTTTTTCTTAGACATAGTATTACACCTCCTAGAATTCTATATTCTTAATTCGCTGTATACTCTCATAGTGTAGGATATTATCTTAGTTAAGTATCTATAGAGATTAAATTCTATTTTTCGCTTAACGTTAAGATAATTCGTTATGTCTTCGTTGCCTAAATGATTCATTCACTGTCTAAACAGTTATACTATAATAATATTAATTTAACATGTTATATCATTTTTATCAAGATACAAATTCAACTTAATTAACTAATTTATTTCTATATTTTAGAATCGTTATTTCTACCCATTCCAACGAACGCTCCTGCACGGTTAAGCGGGAGCATGTTGCCGTTAATCAAATACAAGTCGCCACCCTCACAGGCTGGAATCTTATCCAAGTTTTCTAACTGTCTAATATCGTTTGCGCTCATCCAACCGTTTTGACGAGCGGTAGCATAACCATTCATACGACTCTGATAGTCTCCTCGAAGAAGACCATCCACGTTAAACTTCACATAATATGTTTCTTTCTCCTTATCAGTAAAAAGCCGCCTCGTAATAGACTGTTCAAACCGCGCCACCCAAGGATTCAGCGTGTATTTAACAAACTCCAGCGACTGCTGTTCAATATTAGAAAAACTTGATTTTTCTAAATCACCAACCATGTGTGGTGGGACTCTAAAAATACGAGCGATTTCGTTAATCTGAAACTTACGAGTTTCAAGAAACTGCGCTTCGTTAGGCGAAATAGAAATAGGCGTATACTTCATGCCTTCCTCTAAAATCGCTATCTTATGCGAGTTAGAACCCGAGAACCCCCTATTCCAACTATCCCTCATACCAGACGGATCTTTTACTGTACCGGGGTATTCCAAGATTCCGCTTGGTGTAGCACCGTTAGCGAAAAACGATGCACCATACTCTTCCGTAGCTATTGCCATGCCGATAGCGTTTTTTGCCATCGCAATAGGCGAATAGCCAACAAGACCGTCAAAACCAAGACCGGGAATATGAAGCACGTCAAATGGTTTAAGTTTCACACTCGTTTCTTTACCCGCTAAAACATCACTATCATTTAACGTATACTCGTAAAAAATTTGACCGTTCTCATCCCGGTCAACTCTCATACGATCAGGCATTAAAGGGTATAAGCCTAAAACCTCGCGTCCTGGAATGCTTTTCTAAAATTCAACCCCTCCGTGTCAGCATGAAACACGTAGATAGACGCATCATCTGCCATCGCCTGCTCCATGTTCACGAACGAGTTGAAAAGAAACTGGTAAAACTTATCATTCTCCATATTATCGTTTTTAATTTTCCCAGCAGCACCCTCATAGTTCACGTTATAAGGCGGATCAGTAACCACCAGATTCACTTTAGTATCCTCAAGAAGCGTCTTAAATGTTTCTAACTTAGTAGCATCACCGCAAATAACACGATGCTTACCAAGCGTCCAAATGTCACCTGTTTTAGAAAAACACGGTTCTTCCAGCTCTTTTTCAACATCAAAATCATCATCGCTTACGTCTTTATCGGCATCAAAAATACTGGAAAGCTCCACCTCGTCAAACCCGAGAAGATCAAGGTTAAAATCAGCTCCTTCAAGCTCTGACAACTCGACAGCTAAAAGCTCACTATCCCAGCCGGCGTTAAGTGAAAGCTTATTATCCGCGATAATATAAGCACGTTTTTGTGTTTCAGTTAAATGGTTTTCTTTCACGCACGGAACTTTTTTAAGACCCAGTTTTAATGCCGCGGCAAGCCTGCCATGCCCTGCGAGAATCGTATTATCTTCCGCCACTAGAATTGGGGATAGAAAACCAAACTCGCGAATACTTGCCGCTATCTGAGCCACTTGTGCCTGAGAGTGAGTGCGAGCGTTTCTCACATACGGGATAAGCTCACTTACGTCAGCCAAATAATACTGCATTTCTTTTTCCATAAGCTTTCCTCCCGTTAGAAAAGACCCCAGCAAGCCAGCTTTTCAAAACCACCCACCGAGTCAATATAATCTTTCGCAATTTTCACAATCTGCGAATACGGTTTACCATCAACCATTTCATCCCCGATAGCACAAGAAAACTCAACAACCCGACCGGTTTCCTGTGCTTTCAAAAACGCGTAAATGTTAACCGACACGTCAGCTTTCGTAAGATCCTTACCATGCAATCCGCCGCCCGTAACAGCATCAGCCATGTCTGACCCGAGTTTTCGGTTAACCGCTCCCGTATCCACGCTGATACCACCAGTCCAGTCGCCTAAAGGATTAACAAACGCATTCGGATAGTCTTTCAATACGTCTTCTCGTTTAGCGTGAGACTGGCAGATGATAAGCTTTTCACCATCAAGAACATACTTGCCGTCATACGGATACTTTTCATAAACCTTTCGAGCAATAGCCGAGAGTTTCTTTTGTTCGTCTGTTAGTGGTACGCCTTTAAAAATCCCGTTATCAGCGCAACGAACCATACCATCCTGGTTTCGGCTTAAACGCTTATCCTGCGGCACAACCGTAATATCAATCTTTACTTTCCCAGGGCTTAAACGATGGATAATATTTTTAATATCCTTAAACTTAAACATCACCGTGCTTTCAATACACACGGCACACTTACCATGCCCGAGCATCACTTCAACAGCAATCTTAGGATTCTCATCCAGCTTGTAAGCCAGATCAACAATTGCTCCAGCAATACGATCCGCAATCTTGTCAACATGTGACGGGTTTACTTTTTCTATCATAATTTTTCTCCTTATATGTTTTTACGTGTAATAAGCAGGCGTTCTGTAGCGGTCGGAGCGATGGAGAGAACATACAAAAAGAGCCGGTACTCTAGGTGAAGTACCGGCTTTCTTAACTGAAAATAACCATAGGAAAATAGAGGTACTTCACATAGCACCCCACGGAATAAACCCGTAGAGACTCTACGATGTATCTCATCGCCCTATAGCTAATCAGGCTTTGTGATTTAAATTTGATGTTCTCAACCTATGCAACGATATTCATTTCATTAGTTGAAATCACATCAGAGTTATTGATTAACTCTGAATTAAATATAATCAAGTAAAGAAAGTAATAGAAGATAGTAAAAAATAGCATAACTTTAATGGAAAAGTAATGCTAAATTATTTACATTACTCGTCATTAAAGTATATAAGCGATATATTCCAAATAAATTGACATTACTTTTTGCAACCAAAAAATAAAGCCATGCTATAATCCATGACTTTATTACAATAGAAAGGATTCAAAATGCCCTTGATCAAAGAAAAAATTCCGTAAATAATTTTGAAAATTTTTTATTTATGTTTGAAAGCTGTAGTTGTGACTGCGTTGAAGATATAGAACACACATCTCCAGGGAAAGAGCCTACAATCAGATTAAAATTACAAGCAATACCTGAAATTTGGTTACACTGCCAAAGGTGGTTTATTTCGGATTGCATCTAATGTAAGCACAGAGGATCGAAATATACTTGGTAAATTAATTTCATTATCTAACAAACTAACTAAAGAACTTTTTTCTTTCTTTAAAAGCAATGGTTTCTTATTTCCTGTATCAGAAACTTCCTATACTGGATTCGATGAAAAAATTTTGTATGAAATAATCAACCGATTGAAAGCGACAGTTGAGTTAATGACTGCTGTAGTGAAATTAGAAAGAATTATAAAAAGATTTGCGAATTGGTTATCTCTTTACTCCTCCGTAAGGATATTTCTATAAATACAGATTTTATGAATAAACCTTATTCAAGCTGCCACAATTCTTATCTTGAAACGATTAACAACTCTCCATCTGAATTATCTCCTAAAAGAAAATAGGAAAAATTTGATGGAGATACCTACACTATTGCAGACTCTTTATATGGCACATATAATCTGAGCATCAATGATTATAACGATAGTATTGGAGGTTATAAATCTGTTCAAGGATTTCAAAACGAGCTATATATTAAAGTAACTTTGATGTTTGTTAATTATGAGAAACAAGATACAGCTAAGAAAATTTCCGATTTCCTATTTCACTTCTTTTATGACATGAATGGAGATAGCTCCAATAATTTCTCTGAAATAATGAAAGTAGCAGTAATTGAAATCGCTAAGTTTCTAATTAAGGAAGAAATTAATTACAATATTAAAGATATACATCCTGTTTATGATCCAGAAACCATGACTCCTTCCTGGAAAGTAGATTCACTTCTTAGTGCTGTATATTTCTCCATATTTTACTTGAAACCAGATCTTGAGTTATATCGCCCCTGTGATAATCCTAGATGTGGTCGGTATTTCCTTGTAAATACCACATCAACAAGGAAACGTTTCTGTAGCAAAGAATGCTGCAACAGAGTTACACAAGACCGATATAGGAAAAGAAAAGGAAAAAGAAGAACTATAAAATAAAGTCTCTGTCTGTAGTACTACAAACAGAGATTCTGCAATAGTATTTTTTATATTTAATCTATATCGTACGTGCCACGGTCTTCGGTAACCATAGAATCAGTAGGCTTACGCGCATAAGATACTATTTTAGAAAGAGATGATTCCTTTGTAAATTTTATTTCCTTCCTGCTCAGAACAGACTCTATAGATTCTGCAAGTGCAGCCTTTTCCTTTATCGGTTTACCTGAATAATGGTACATTAGATATCTTGTATCAATCACAATTCCTTGGATTCGTTCATAGTATTTTTTGTTGCGTCTCCAGTCGCCAATTGCCTCACCAATGTTTCCAACAAAAGACGTCAGACTAAAATAGTTCTTTGCCATATTGTACGGCATGATGAAAGCATTAAATAGAGATTTCGCATCTACATTCTTATTCTTTTCCAAATATTCGCCATATGTAATTTGCTTATTGATTGACGAACCGTTAGGCAGATGGTCAGGAATCCCAGTCAAACCGTATTTATAGTACTTAGCGTCAAGAACGTAATATTTATCGTTATATATCATGATTGTATCCGGTATCAAAGGCCTCTTTTCTTTGTATTTGCCGTAGTCAAGCAACCATCTTGAACGAGGAAAATATTTATTTTTGTCCTTCTCTCCAAATGCTCGATCAATTAATTTTTCCCACACGTGATCAAAGTCATCTGTACCAAAGTAGAATTGCTTATCGGAAGTCTTCTCATACATATACTCAAGCATGTCATTCATGCTACGAAATAAGGATTTCTTTCTATCGTCATTTGTAGTAGCAAGCTTGTTTTGGACAATTCTTATTGACGTCTTAATATCCGGATGTGACCCTGATTCCTCTGGCATATAGGGAACATACAGCCATCCAAGTCTCTTAAACGCTTCATACACACAGAATCTATTAATCTGCGTTATTTCTTTCGTGTCATTTGGAGTTGAAGATCGAACTTCAAACTGTGTAAATACAAAAGAACTCACACCATTTCTGCTTTGAACAAGAGGCATTTGCTTTCGTGCAGTTCTTGCCCAATCCTGCTTACCAGTTGAAGCAGTAGTATATACTTGCTCTTTCTCAACATAATAGGCGCCACCAATTGAAAAATAATATTCTATAACATTTTTATACGCATTGATAGGGAAGCCTACTAATTGTGGTGCTGTAAACTTATTAATTGCCAATAATCTGTCATCTTTTGTTGTAAATTCAGATAACACTTGTATTAAATGCTTTATGTCTGTTCTGATTTCAGCATCGGTTTTTGGCAACTCATATCCGATTGGAAAATAGACCATAGCATTATCAGAATCAGCTTTGATACCAACAAAACGATCACCATCTTCATTTGTGTTAACATGGCAGTGTTTTTTAATATCAAATTCCTTGATTGAATTTGATGCTGAGTCTAAATCCATATAAATCACCGACTTAATCTTCTTCTACATTAGCAAATGCATCCCTGACATTATCTTTAAACACCTTAAAGCGCTCAGTACCATTGGCATACATAAAAGCATGTATTATTTGTTCAAGACTTTGATATTTATCAACATCAAAAATAATTTCACGGTTGAATTTAAATGCATCATCCCAAAGATATTTTATTACCTTTTCAGGGAACTTCCTATTTTGTCGCATTGCATCACGAATCACTGCAATTCTGGACTTCTCATCATCTGTAAGGGAACCACTGGTTTCTTTCATACGAAGAGCATCGTATTCTTTCAGATCTCCCATAGTGTCATCGTATTTAAGGTCATGAACATGAACAAAGTATGCTCCAAGTCTCTTATCCTCCGCAGAAGTCATCCTTGCACTATTCCCAACAACAATCTTATTGATTTCAACACAGAAATTTTTCCATGTTATTCCAGTGTCAAGGATTTCTGCATCAGCAAGCGAACTGTCAACACTGGCAAAATCGTTCTCGATAAGACGCATATCCCATCTGCGCTGAAAAGCTGTATCTAACGTGAAAACATTTTGATCTGATGTGTTCATCGTACCTATGATGGAAAGGTTTGAAGGAATACGAACCTTTTCTGTTTTTCTATCCTTGCCGTACATCTCCTCAGCAATATTCATATTTGTAATACCGTACTCACTTGTACCGATGGGATATCCGTTGTCATCAATATCACGAATTTCTACTTTACGGTCAAGCAACTGGAACACTTCTCCGAAGATAGCAGGAGCGTTACCACGATTAATTTCCTCAATAATAAGGATGTACTCCTTGCTCGGATTGTTATATGACTCGCGAAGGATATTCGTAAAAGGTCCAGGAGTAAACTTATAACTTACCTGTCCATCATCTGAAACTGCTGGAAGAATCTGTCCAATGAAATCTGAATAAGTGTAGTCAGGATGAAATACAAGTCTTTCTACAACACTTCCAGGTTTGCAATATTCATGCTCAATAGTCCAACTCTTACCAGAACCCGGAACACCATATAGAAGAATATTACGCCCACTTACAACGCGATTATTTTCAAGCGAATCTTGTCTATCGGTCTCTTTATCTATATTTACATCCTTGGAGCCTATTATTTTTGTGGCTGATAGCTGCAGAAAGGTTTCTACCCTTTTTTGATATTCCTCTAGATTATTAAACTGACCTTTTAATATCTGAACATCTCCATTATGGCACTCAAGGTATGGGTTTAGTCCATCCGAAAGCAGAGATTTAAGTATTCTTAAAGAACCTTTAGCTTCTTCATCTCCATTTAAATCTACATTATTTTTAGTTTGCATTAGTTTCTTATACACGTCGTTTTGATTAAAAATAACATCATTAGTACCATCAACTAATTTAAAGATTGCGCCTTCAGATATTGCAGTTAACAAGCGACTCAATCGAGTCTCTATCTGCTTATCATAATTAATATCAACACCAATCCACAAAATCAAAATACGTACATAAGCATCCCAATCATTGTCAATTAGAGTATCGATAATGTCAGCATTAACCGTATAGATTAATTTTTTGGGATACCTTATTCCACCTGTCCTTTCTGCACTAGCAGTTTTATCTTCATCAATAAAGCTGATTTTTGCTAACTTCCAAATTAGCTCAAAGGCTACTATTAGCGATTCCATTTGAGACTTAAATAGTGAATTATTATTTATAGCACCTATTACTGTATCAATGTTAATACCATCTTGTTTACAAATTTGTGCTAGTTTATTTTTAATAGCAGTTTTCAAATTTGGATTAATTACTATTTTGTCTCCACTTTGCACGGAATACTGAAGCTCAGCAGACTTAATAGAGCACTCCCAAAACAAAAGTATTAGCGCGACAGCACTCTTAACATGTGGGAGCGAAGATTTAATACCAAGCTTTAAATACAATTCATCATAAACGGACATATTATCTGGTCTATTCATCAATGTTTCCCTCCATAATATCATTTTTAATTACTCTAGCGATTGCTGATGCCAATAGTGGCGGAACAGCATTACCAACTTGTCTCATTTGAGAACTCTTACTACCAATGAATATGAATTCATCTGGGAATGACTGTATCCTGGCCGCTTCTCTTACTGTTATTGCCCGATTTAAAAAAGGATGAGTAAATTTGCCTGAAGAAGGTGTATCAAATCTTGTTGTTATCGTGACGGATATATCATCTTTTTTCATTCTGGTCCACGTACCACTATATATGGATTTAGTTAGATGCTCTTTTGGTAAAACTTCTTTACCGGCATTAGGAGGAATCATTCTCAATCTTTTTAATGAAAGTGGAGAGTGTTTTGTTGCCTTATGATTATACAAAAGGTTAGCATGTCCACGTAATTTTTTTTCATACTCGCTTTGAGGCGCATATCTGTATTCTTGCACCTCATCGCCTTCTCCTGATTCTAAAAATGCCAAGTCGCTAATTGCGTCCCATATAGTTACTTTCTCATTCAGCGAAGATGGTAAAGACGGAGCAACCCCATTCATTTTGCCAATAATAACTGCTCTTTTTCTATTTTGTGGTACTCCAAAATCCGCGGCATTAAGTACTCCATGCTGCAAAAAGTACCCCATAGCATTAAATAGCGTCTCAATTTCATTAAAAAAATAACCTTTTTCAGCAGTAAGCAGGTTTGGGACATTCTCCATTACAAAATACTTAGGTTTTACAAGCTCAACTACCTTTACATAATATTCAAATAAAAAATTTCTTTTATCGTAGATTGTTTTCCGCTGACCTTTTTGCGAAAAGCCTTGGCAAGGTGGCCCTCCTATAATGACGTCAATCTTATTTTTATATGTTCCAAAAACAGCATCCAAATCAAGAGAGGTAATATCACCAACGACCATTTTTGTTGTTTTATGATTTTTCATATAAGCGTTTGCAATGGATTCATCATACTCATTAGCTAAAAGAACACTGAATCCTTCTTCTTCAAAGCCTAACGATAATCCTCCTACGCCTGAAAATAAATCTATTACCGTTGGTTGCATTTATTTGCCCTCTATCCTAGATTTAGCAATGTTGTAGTATTCTGAGTTTAATTCTATACCTATAAAATTGCGACCAGCTCGTTTTGAAACAACTCCCGTTGTTCCAGAGCCCATAAATGGATCTAGAATATTATCACCAGGGTTGGAAAGTATTTCTACAAAGTGCTGCATCAAACTTTCTGGCTTTTGCGTTGGATGTTTTCCATATTTTCTTTCGCTATTCGGAGTAACGGATGTTTCTATAAAATCATGAAACATAGCTCCACCATTGTTAAATGTTCCAGTCTTTGTTTTATAAGTGAAATACACCCATGCTTCTGTAGAATTTACAAAATGTAAATTCATATTTCTGGGCATAGGGTTAGTTTTATGCCAAATCCCTGTTGTCTTATAGTAAAATCCATATTCCTCAGCTAACTTTATAATCGTTTCAACTTTTATAATAGCCATAAACACAATCATAGAGCCACCCTTTTTCATGACTCTAGAAGATAGTTCAAAAAAAGACTCCATGGATTTCTTCCATTCCTCAAAACCCATGTCATCCCAACCTGCGGCAGCAAAAAAATTGTCTCTCATCTTTTTTAGATTAGTATCTCTAGTTTTCATAAAACTACCAAGATTATATGGCGGATCTGTAACAATTAAATCTATTGATTTTGCCCTAAGATTATCCATAGCAACAATACAGTCATCGTTGTAAAGTTCTATTTTAGACAATATGAATCACCCTCCTAACTTAACAGCTACTCTGCACTTTCTCCACTGGCAATCCATTTATCTAATTCCGAGCGTTTAAATTTCCAAAGTTTTCCTATTTTATATACTGGCATATCTGGTTTTTTTCTTATCCAGGTTCTCAGAGTGACAGTTTTTATCCCCAAGTATTCTGCCGCTTCATCAATGCTGATATAGCTTTCTTCATTTTTCATCTGTGTTATACCGCCTCTAAATTTTCATCACTACAGACCTAATTACCATTATATCTGCTTTTTATAAAAGGTCAATATATTTGGTTGTATTTGGATATATTTCATTATATTTGTATATATTACTAGATATTTTACATTATAAGAAATTGCCTATCTTTGACGTTGTAGCCTGTGAGCAAGTCGTGTGTACCTTTTACCGTTAGTATCCTGTGCACTCGACCCTAGAGCGTCGACATGTTCCCTCATACAGCCAAAACACACCCAAAAACCGCGAGAACCCAGCTTAAATCCACCGCACGCTAAACCTTTTAACGATAGTCCTCGCTAAGCCTTTCTACACAAGGGCAAATTTGCACCCACCTAATCAGCCTTTGACATCAAAACAACAGTCTCAACGTGAGATTGAGAGACAAATATGAATAAAAGTTAATAGTTTTCAAAAGCTCGCGCTCGGGAATATGTGTGGGAATATAAGCATAACTAATACGTTAAGCTATTCACTACAAATCTAAACTATTCCTATCCAATAGGAAGTCGAATAAACTAGTAAGTATTCCATGCTCATCCAAAAAAGGTTTTATTCTATCTTTTACGATAATTATTTTTTCTTAAATGAATCATCAATATATAACAAGGACGCTTTTTCTTGATGTATCTTTTCGATTGAAGGAAGGCTATAGGCAGATTGTATATAATATCTTTTACTTCCAAGATTAGCTATGAAATCAACTTCTAACTGTTTCTTGATGCCTTTATTATTAATATTAAACGTATATTATATCTGTGAACAACATCTCGTAAACGTACGCCTCTTCCTATTTAGAATTATTTCCATTTCGGAATTTAATCTAAATACATTATGAAGAATAAGCTCATGGAACTCAACGCTATTTAGAAATCTATCGCAAAAAAGTCTCTAACCTCACCCAAGCTAGCCGTGGACACTCTTTAGAATAAATACATCGCGTCCACTCCACTTAGGAGTTGCAAAACACGTACTTGTATGATGTCATCCATTTAATTAGTCTCGCTGTCTAGTCGGAGAATTGTTTTACTTGCTTGACTTAATAAGCACGACTGCCCAAACGATAAGAATCAGTTCCATTGCAATGGCTACTCCAAGCAGATGATATAACTCCATAATAGCGAAAGCTGCAATAACTGGAACCATTACGCTTGTTAGAATAGAAACTAGCTGCATTTGCTTACGACCGTTTGAACATTTACTCATTTAGATGTCTTCCTAGTAAGCTGGTGCATTTAGAATCACCAAGGTCTCAAGTGGACGATAATATAATAGTAATGCTAACGTCCACTGATGAAATTCAACTATTTGAAACTAACGGTGCTAAAGTACCTCTCTCACTAATTAACAAATTATCATAGTTGGCGTGAATGGCATTCTGAGTGACGGTGGCACCATTCATGTCAAGAGGACGAATACTGTCATACTTTTTGTTACAACGTACCTGTCACCTTATCATTCTTCTTTTTTCACATTCATTCTGCCTTACCCATTGGTAAGTAGTAGATTTTACCGTCTTTAGAAATCAATTGCACATCCTCGGCATACAGGTCAGAGGTGTCCTGCGGATGTTTAATGGATTTGACTGATGCTTGAGCCGTTATCATATCTACTGTTTTTTTGTTAATCGCCCTAAAATTAAGGTCATCATCAAATAATCCAGGAATAAAATGAATGACGCGATCGATTCCATCTCTTTTACGCTTGATCTCATCTGTATCAATGCTTAAACGATTTACGGATGTCTGATGCCAGCCAGTCAATAATGCTTGAGTATCTTCCACCTGCTTTGTGTATGTCGGCAAAAGCGCTAGGCACTGCTTTCTTGAGACAGCCCCCAGATGAAGCGTATACCTCAAGTCGGAAATCTTATACAGCACATCAAGCAATGCTTTTTGGTATGTATACCAGTTTTGCGCTTCTTTTAATTCCTTTTCATAAGATGCATAATCCAGGTCATTTTTCTTTGTAAAGCCCGCCAAAGTTAAATTAACCTGACCAAGTAACTGAGTACATTCTTCTTCTAGATTATCGAGCTGCGCAATCTTTGACAGTCTCAATTCATCATTCTCAAGGATCTCTACTTGAAAGTCGGCAATTTTCTTAACATGAGCAACAAGTGAAAAAATCCGACTTCGAAATTCGTTATCTTGGAAATCAGATATTTTTGAAATTCCATCACGGATTACTCCAAGCTCTGCATTTATCTGCGTCATGTAATACTGCCCAACAACAATTGATGCCAATCCCATGGCTACACCCACATTATTTGCTACTACATTTTTAGCTTTAACCGCTAAAAGGTTTGCATGACCCTTGATTCCATTAGCACCAAAATAGAGTCCTCGAACCGCCCCTTCCATAGCCTTAGAATTGGTAAGTTTAGCACCAGCCGGGATTATAGCGCGATACAAAACCTCGCTTCCCGCTTTTGCAGTTTGGACTGCATTGGAACCTGCTATACTAGCCTGCACCAATCCGGAAAACAAATTGCTCACACGCCCCAGAATTTTACTATCAGTTATCTCCACCAGCTTACTATCATCAGATATTGCTTCTACCGGAAGCATTTCCATCTGAATGACAAGTTCATCGAGCTTTTGATCTGGCTGAGATAATTTACTTGTTTTCTTTACTATCATCGCACTATTATTCAAATCAGAGCTATTCTCGTCTTTGGGAATATTTGTTTTCTTTAGCCTATTAATTAGGAAAGCAGCAATCATCACCACTGCCACAATACATATGCCAACTACAACATACTCTATATTCAAAGTTCCTCCTTTTAACGTTCTATAATAGGAATAGTAAATTTTGCGAATAAATCAAGCCTCACCAATCTTGATATCTATCTCACAACCACAACTACCCGACATCTAACCCGGCAACTCCATTTATTGACATCTATCTTGGCAACTCTACCATCACACTCTTGGTTGGTTCTCCTTTAGATAAATTTCCGCAGAGTGTTTTGTCTGCCCGATTCCGAAGTCCCCCGATTGCCAGAAAACCGCAGCGTTACCGAGCTTTTGCGGCTATTTTCCTGTCACTCTCACATTCACATTCGCTGTTTTTAATCTTTTTTCCTATATATTAATCCAATACCTTCTTGTTGTAACATTTCCTCTTGATAAGCTATTTTTCACTTTATTTTCCAAAATTCCACCATTATTTTCTATAACTTTTATCGACCCAATATTGTCATCATCACACGTAATCAAAACCTTATGTAGATTCAAAGTCTCTTTACAATATGTAAGTGCCATAGAAAGCATTTTTGTTCCATAGCCCTTCATACATTCAGATTGTCTAATTTCGTATCCTATGTGACCACCATAGTTAATTAAAAAAGAATTTAATTCATGCCTGATATTAATTTCGCCAATAAATTTTTCATTATCTATCAACCAAAATGTAGTAGCTCTAACATAATTTTCAGGCAAATTTATACCATGTTCATAGTTATAAGAACTCTCTATAATTGTCTCAGGGTGTATAAAACGTCTTTCTGCATGCGGCCTAAAAATTTCATCTTCTTCATTTGCCTCTATATAACTTTGGATATATTTACTATCTGGTCTAATTAATTTCATAAGTTCTCCTTATTCTTAATATGCAATATCCTTAATATGCAATTCTAATAAAAATACAATTCTATTAAAATTAGAATCCATAATAGTCTGTTTAGTTTTCATAGCATTAATATTAAAAAATTACACACGCAAGCTTTATTAAAGGAAAATTTTTTATTTTTCCAATTAATATAGGCTTTTCGCATCCATAAAATTTTTCTTTTCCATAAATCACAGCTTTTATTAGAAAAATAGGGTTATTCCCCAATAATCAAATAATGTAGGGAACTTTTTTACAATTTTTACACCGATTTGTTCCCCAAAATATAAGCAACTAAATCACATATAGGCTAATGCCATTTATAAAATAACTCTCAAAATACTTAGGATTTATTTATCCTAAAATATATGCTATAATCCTCCTAAAAATGGAGGTTCTTGATATGAATGTAAATACAGACACACTTGTTTCTATTTCCGAAGCAAATCAAAACTTTTCTAAAGTTGCGCGACTTGTTGACACATACGGATCAGCTGTTATTTTGAAAAACAACGCTCCTCGCTACGTAATTTTAGAATTCCCAAAAGCCAAAACTGAAAAAGTTACTGTTCCAACAGATAATGAAGTTATGGCTTTATCCAACATGTTCATTAAAAAGAACAAAAAAGTCTATGAGGAACTTGCCAAATGAAGAACTGATTGATATTATTCTCAAAGTTGCATCAGGCGAAGCAAATGAAAATGACCTTTACACTTGGATTAAAAAACCACCAAGCCTAATACTCCAACATTCCTAAGCATTTTTAGAATATGCCAAACTATATTTCGTGCGACTAGTCACAGTGACAGACATAAAACACCGCAACAGTATTACTTCACTACAGCTTTCCCATTCAAGCAATGCACAGCATAGTGAGCACATCCATCTGTTTTGCGCCCAAAATTATTACAACTAAGATTGACCTTATTCTTATCAGAAACCTCGCTAATACCATTCTCACAAACTACTTCAAGACATACATCCTTAGGTATTTCTCCTTCTAAAACACTCGTACCATTTAACGTATCCACCATGCAAGAAGCAACAA
Source organism: Gardnerella sp. DNF01159 (assembly GCF_049244215.1). Classification (NCBI taxonomy): domain Bacteria; kingdom Bacillati; phylum Actinomycetota; class Actinomycetes; order Bifidobacteriales; family Bifidobacteriaceae; genus Gardnerella; species Gardnerella sp. DNF01159. The sequence continues at coordinate 1,106,196 of NZ_CP058387.1, forward strand.
CCTTAACATTATTCGCCACAGCAGAACCATTAAGACACTTTAGAAAAACATCATTCGCCTGAACATTCCTTGCTTCCACCCTGCCGTTATGAACTTCCGCATAAATCTTGTCAGCTTTAATATCCGTTACTAATACTTGATTAGACTCAGCTTTAATCTCACAAAAATCAACACTCTCTGGTAACGAAACAATTACCTCAGGGCTGCCTTTAGCAAGCCAATGCAGCCAGTAAAAAGCCGATACTTTTTCTGTTTGAACGAGTTTTATACCGTCTTGATTTTTTTCAATATGAAATATATCTTTTTCACAATTAACATAACTAATATTAAAAGAATCAGCCCTTCTAACCGTTAAGCTAACATCTTTCGTTTTTGCTACAAACTTCCTACTATTCGCCACTTGAACAACTCCCTTGTTAAATATCGGGTTATAGACCAAAAATCAAAAGACCCGACTTGATCCGCATTGTTAAGAGGCGCGTCGGATACTGTTATTTGCGTATGCTACACCAACGAGAGTATTTTATTAAATATTGCAAACTAAAACAAATTTTTCTTTCTAACAAGATTATTTAGTCTTACACTCACCTTTATGAACACAAACAAATGTCAGAACGAAAACGCTACAACAGGCTGCAGGCACAGTAGAAATCATCAAAACGCTATTGCGATTCAGTGAGATTTGCAAAGAAGCGCTACTGATTCTGTATGGATTGAGAGAACTCCTAGTATATCTACACTTTTTTGAGTGCACACTATGAATAGTGGGTGCACTTTTTAACGACAGGGAGGGCTATCGTTAAAAAGTTTAAGATTAGCTTGATAACTTGATTTTTAGGCATCACGAAACAGTCCATAATAAACAGGATGTATATTGAAATCGACTCTAAGAAAATAAGCATAAATTTATAAAAATCAGATTAAGCTCAAGACGCAGTTCCGAACAAAAGATGTTTAATGTTAGACTTTATATTGTATTCGAACTTAATGTTCATTATCTTATTTGTGAAGATAGAAACAACCATTGTTACTACTCTCGCGTAGAAAGATGCAGAATTAGGTAGGGTAAATTATGACTTGGAATTATGCAGAGTTTTCAAAGGAAGCCAAAAATGCAGGCGGACCTGAAAAATTCGTAGATAAGACTTTTAACCTCGGAAAAGATGAGGGGCATAAGAAAATGCTTCCTTATATTGGCGGAGCACTAGCAATTGGTGCTATTGGCAGTGCCTGCATCATGAAACTAATTCAGTATTTCAAAGAAAAATCAGACTCACCTGCCGAATTAGAAGCTGCTAAGCAGGAAATAATCCAAGGAATCAATGAATACAATGACTCCCATCCACAAGAGACCGTTATCAAAGACGCAACAGAAGAAAATTCATAGATTCTAAAATAGCAATTCTCTGATACGACTGAAATGATTATATTCGTATTCACTATAAGTTTTTATCACGGAGGAATGAAAATGAAATATGTGTTTAAAGCCACAAAAATTGGCTGGGACAAAGAACAAGATGGCGTATGGTTTGACGCTGATTATTACACCAAGGAAGAAGCCGAAGCAGAATTCAAGCCATATCAGGGAACAACACAAAGAGGATATCCTTATACCGGATACGAATATGATGGCGTAAAATATCATGATTTCACATACCTTGGCGAATATGAAAATGACAACATACCCAAAAATGATGATGATTATTTTGAACATATAAAGAAAAAATCCAAATAAAGAGATTCTGTATTTGAGAGGCTCTTTATGCAAATCAACAAAATTAATTAAGGGAAAAATATGACCAGGGAAGAACTAAAAAACAGATTGATGAGTTAATGCGTCAATATGACAATGAAGAAATCGATGGAAATACTTACGCGCGAAAGATGATGGAATTAACCACATCTTTGAGTGGTAAAATTAGCGAATATTAAAAACGAACCTACTGCTTAATTGAATATAGCGGTATTAGATGTTCCATCACTCATAAAACAAGCAAGGCTTATGATTATCAGCATTTAACGATATTCATAGACCTTGCTTACATAAAACCAAATTTCATGATTTCTACTCCAATCTTAGCTATTCAAGAACAGGCATATTTGTTGCAGAAATTACGAAATTGAATACACAGATTCAAAGATGAGCATTACTCTCGAAAATTGTATTCTATTCTTTCCGAACGCAGAAGCATAATACGATATTTAATAAACATTATTGTAGAAACCACAATATTTCATACCATATTCCCGAACATCATAAGTGACTGATATCACTCATTTAGAGCACATAAGAAATAGCTAAAAATGAGCTCTAAGAAGTTACACACTTTCAATATTCACACTAATCTCTGATTTAAAAGTTACGCTGAACCTATCCTCGTAAACTTTTATTTTCTTGATGTACTTTCTTACCAGCTTCTCATCATACTCACTAATATCGTGACGTTCACTTTTCAGAAAATCTTCCATTTCTCTGATCCGTCTTTTAGCATCTTCTTGACCTGCTTTTTCTATAAGAAGCTGCTGTTTCTTAACTTTCAGTTCATCAATCTCATCAGCTATTTTCGTGTAGTCTTTTTTAGCTTTAAGCAAGGTTAATGAAATCTGTCGTGATGGTTTTTTGTAAAAGCGCATCACCTGCTAGCCTTGGAAACTACAAGCTTCAAGGTCTGCTTAACATTCTTTTGCATTTCCATCACCTCGCTTTCTGTTTCATCTTTTACAAAAAACGAAAGATTCTCTTTTAAGAGCAATTTGTGTAAAATAAAGACGTTATGTACGAAGGCAGCTCTCCTTTTAAGCAACGTATTGGACTTTTAGAGCGCAAGATTAGAGTAGTTAAAGAGAATAGTTATAATGAAACAGACTGGCTCAAATGGTCTAAACATGCATTTTTGAATCTATTTATGGTTTTTAATATCAAGGAGATAGTCTTCTTCTGGCAAGAGAAAACCTTCTTGCAACATAACTGGGATAGTACAGAAAAATTACGTCAAGCTATTCATACTTATATTGATTCTTACAACAACCACAGAATTAAAATGGGGCTTAAAAGACAATTATGGAACATCATGCTATGGTTGCACAAAATGTCTAAAAATTGTCCTAAGCCCCTTTTGTTTTCAATGTCAAGTAATACTAAATGTTAAGCTTTTTTAGCTTAACTACAGCAAGTTTTCATTGATATTTCAACGAAAACTCGGTTTTTTAGCACACTTTTTGCCGCTTACCCTCAAAAATAGTTCCTTCATTAGGCAACGACATCGTTGTCATCAAAGCAAGCACAAACATAAGCGGACCGAGCGCATTCCCATACGTTTTGAACATCGCACCAAAATCATGGCCGAATACCACCATCGACAAGTAAAGGAACATAAAATTCACAGCTGTAAACATAACCAACTTCAGCACGAACATAAGAACCTTGTACATGAGAATATCCTCCTCACTCACTCCACGGAGTCGCACACCAAATAGCAGAAGCTGCTAAACTTGCAGCTAGGCCCACAGCTCCACCTCTAAATGCGGCTGAACCAGCTACCTTTAAAATATACATAGCAGCTTGCTTCCAAAGCTGCTTTTCAAGTAACTTTGTGAAAGCACCAGTAAATACTCCAGCAAGGCTGCCTAGCCCAGTAGCATTAATTATACATTTAGCATAATCCTTCGAACGCACTGCATGATTATCATTAGACGAAATCTCACCAACAGATGCATTTGCATTGAGCTTATGAATTAAATTCTCAAGCACTTCTTTAGGAACATGAGAAAACTCCCCTGCTTGTGTTATAGTCCATTTTTTATTAATTTCATTAAACTTGAGATACCTTGAAAAAATAATTTCAAGACGCTTAGCATAATTATCTATATTCGCATCACTGACATTGCTTTCTACAACACTTGGTCCGTTATCCACTATCTCACTAGCTTGAGCAGTTGATACCAGAGAAATACAGGTTGATAATGCTGCAACAACTACAGCAATAGACTTAAAAATATGACATTTCATAGAAATTCTCCTTTGTAATTACAATATATAAAAGACCTATCATTAGGTTTAGTACTCATCTTATTACATGATTTTTTGCCATACAATTGTTGTTGTTATTTTTGATAACATATAAAATGTATAAGGTGTTATAAGTTTTACTTGTAACAACTAGAAATAGGGTTATCCCCCCCCCCCAAAAAAATACTAAATTATGCAAATAGACTACAATTAGAATACTCTAATGAAACTAACCTAATCTACTGTTGTAATTAAATGATGAACTCTTGCAATAATCCCATTGGTAGTGTATGTAGCAACAAGATGGTTAAGAATGGTAAAACCGGCGCAAAGAAAACACGATGGATTGAAAGAACTACTATACGGCTACACTTTTTTTGAGTGCACACTATGGATAGTTGGTGCACTTTTTAACGATAGGAAAAGCTATCGTTAAAAAGTTTAAGATAGCTAAACAACCTTACTCAATAATCAATATGCTTTTAGTATTACCCACCCCTATACCCGCTAATAAAATCCTTATTTAATTAACTAAATTCACATATTTATTACTTAAAACCCTATAGTTGTTAAAGTACCTTTACGTCGTTGAATCACCACACCAACATTCCATATGATCACACCAACAATTGCCCACAACGCACCAACAATAAGAATCACAAGTAGCGATACGCCAACATTTACAGAACCATCAACTATACTACGAGATGCTTGAGTAACATGAGTTACTGGAATCACATATAACACGTATTGCATCATCTTAGGAAATACGCTAATTGGAGCAATCACACCACAAACAATAGGAAGTATTGCACTAAGCGCGTTAGAAATAGTATAAACATCATTCATCATCATGCTTATAGCAGCTATAGCGATACCAAATCCCGTAGAAGCAACAGGAACAATAAGGAACAACAGCATCAACGCACTCATATTAATCACAAAGAAAGCACTTGGGCTTACTACAAGCATTGTTATGAACAAAGTCACAGCATCACTCACTAAAGAAATAGTCACGAGCGCAATAATACGACCGAACCATAATGGTAATGCAACTTTCGCGCTTGTAAGCACGAATGGTGTTGTGCCTTCAAAACGATCCCATGCTAGTGCTTCTGACACAGTCATACTTGTGGAAATAGAACACGCACCCATCACAGCAGCAAGAGTTGAAGCAATCAAACTATGATTAAAACCAGCGCTAGTCGCTACACTAGCTGCTCCATTGAATCCTCCGCTTACAGCTCCAGCTAGAAAAACGTATAAGAACGTGGATAAAAGAGGCTCAATAATCATACGAATAACAGCAGTATTCCAACTATTTAAGCTAGGTATACTCTGTATACTCACTCTTGCACCAGTTCGTATACTAGATAACACGCTCACGTGACCATACTGTGAATATTGATTATATTGATGCAATCTAGCGCACTTACTATTTTGAATAATTTTATTTCGCATAGTTTCAACCTGATTATTATTTCGTATCATATTATGTTCAAACTTCCATTAAGCGTTGCAAGTCGAATAGCATGACGTAACATAAAACCTGCAATAACAAGCAAAACGCTAGATAATACAACACATAACACAATCGCTAACACAGTAGTAGCATTAAACGATTGCGCATGAGCCACCCACACTGCAGACGTAAGCGGATGAATAAACGCCATAACGCGAACTGGCAATGACATTGATTCTACAGGGATTACTATTCCGCAAAGCATCCATACAGGAATTAAAATCAAACCTTCATAAACTGTAGCTTTACGGCATAATACAAAAATTCCAGATAATAATGCAGCAGAAGCTACGCAAGCAAGCATAGAAAGTAAGTATCCAACTAGCTGCGTGAATGTTATCATAAAGAACCCATGGCAGAAAACAGCCACTGTAATAATCGCAAGCGGCATACCAATGCACCCAAGTAAAGCTGCGGATCCTACAATAGGAAGAAACACTGCAGAAGGTGAGATAACACTTAAAGTTAAATATTGTAATGTTCCTAAATAACGCTGGTATCCAATAATTCCAACAGCAGTAGTTGTAGCAGACCATAATCCAGCTATAGAAGAATCAACCCAAATATTATTAAGACAATTAGCACAATTATGAGAAAAACCATAGTAGGCAACAATTTTCATCAACGCAAAACATACTGGAGCAAGTATCGCATTTTGCAAGAAAAACGTTGTTTTCACTAAGCTTTTAAGCTGAAACCACATGCCACGAATCACAGAAGCGTATGAATGAGTAGAAGTATTCATATTAAGCCTCCTACTTACTTAATGAAAGTGAAGAAGACGAAGAAGACGGCGTAGCAGCAGAAGTAGAAGTATTTGATGCAGAAATATTATCATTTTGCACAATAGCAAGATACGTTTCTTCCAAACTTGCAGCGCGATCACCTAAACGTGTAATCCCATCAACAGGAATTTTAATATTTCGTTCTTGAGATAATGTTTTGCTCCACGCGATAGTAATATTTAACACTCCATGCGATTCAAAAACATCACACCACAACACTCCATCAAGTTTTTGCAATTCTTCCTTAACACTAGAATCCACAACCGATGATTCACCTTCATACGCGTACATTGTTACATGATCAATATGCTGCAAAGAAGCCAACTGCTGCACGCTTCCCTGAGCGATAATATTACCGTGATTTATTACAGCAACAGTATCAGCTAATTTTTCAGCCTCACTCATCTCATGCGTAGTTAGCAAAATCGCTATTCCTTGATCTCGTAAAGCATGAATAATTTCACGTACTTTCCTAGCATTTTCAGGATCCAAACCAGTGGTAGGCTCATCTAAAAGCATAAGATCCGTTCTAGCAACCAGCGATCGAGCAATATGCAATCGCTGCCACATTCCCCTTGAAAAAGTTTGAACAGCATCATGAGCTTTATCAAGTAAATCAACTTGCTCAAGAGCATCGTGAATACGCTTTCCTTGCTCCCTATATGGAACAGCAGAAAGATCCGCAAAATAACGAAGATTATCTAATGCACTTAACTTTTGATAAAATCCTCGCTCACCTCCAAGAAGTAACGACACGTGCTTACGTGCTTCTCGAGGATTACTCACAGCATCAATATCGGCAATACGAACACTACCACTATCAGGAGCTAACAACGTGCCAACAATTTTTACAGTAGTTGTTTTACCTGCACCATTCGGACCAAGCAAGCAAAATATTTCACCAGAATGAATATCAAAAGATACGTTATGTAAAACTTGGCGAGTTGTTTTCTTACGACCGAATCCACGAGAATAAGATCTTGTTACATTATCAATACACAATATTAAGTTGCTAGTTGACTGCTTATTATTGTTATCGCGACTATTAGTCGCGTCTTCTATATTATTATTCATTATTATTGCTTCGTTCTTACGTGTTATTAAAGCTTAATTCTTACTTTTATTAAACCTTAATTCTTACTGTTATTGAATAAATTTCAACAATGAAAATCAGTTAGTCAGATAAGAAAAGATAACGCTTGCTTACAAGAACGATAAGAACACGCAAAAACATGCAAAAAACGTGCAAAAACCACAGAAAAACCAGCGCGCATGTGCAAACATAATGACAAAACATCATGTGCAATGCGTGTTTAATACTGCTAAAGAATATGTATCTTAAGCTGTTTTATGTGCTTTTATATGCCTTTCAAACCGTTCTTAAGACTAGCTATCATTTGGGCAGTCATAGCGCAACACCTCATAAACTTAAATGTGCTTTACGTGGAAAATTATATGAGCATTCCGCAAAAAACTCAAATATAAGCAATCACAAAACATTTGTTTAACATTTGCAAAATATTACTATTTCTTCTTATAACCTATAGCAACATTACCTGTTTTATTAATCCCTGGTATTTTAAGAACACAAGAGCTTGACTTACAAGAGCCTGGCTTGTCTTTTAAATCAAATTTCCCAACTAAAAATAAAGCTTTAAGTCCTGAACTAGGCAAATTAAACTGTGAGTCAACTAATTTGATTGGCTTATCTCCAAGAGTAACTTTAGACAAATCATAATGAGAATCCAGAATATCTCGTGACACAAAGAGATACAACTCATCCTTATTCATATAGTTATCTGGTATACGAAACTCTTCCCGAGACACCGCTACTGTTTCCCAATGATACGACGCAAGCGCCGCCTTCTCATCATCGTCGGAACATCCAGCAAGAGAAAAGAGAGAACCTAGCAGCAAAAGCATAACAAGACAACTTTGAAAAATGGTTTTACAAAAAATAGTTTTACTTCTCATAACACTACTAGCCTCCTTTTCGTTAACACCACTCTGTATCAAATGATCATAAAACAGACTATTAAGTAAACAAGATCTACCATTCGCTCTGATTACTGTAATAATCTTAATAAATATCCTATTTTTTTTATTAATTTGTCTAGACTATCGACACTAATTTCTTCATTTACTAGCAAACTATAATTTTCATAAACAGCAAGATTCGAAGAAACAGAAGAACCAACATAATCACGCGGTTTAATGCCTCCAACAACATTCCCTCATAAACGAAGCAATCACCTGCAAATCTTCACCCTCATAATACTCAACAAGCAACTTCTTAAACTCAGGAACCTTATTTTCTGGAATAACCAACAAGCCCCTACCGTGAGAAATCAAATAATGATTCGCAAAAATCACAGAAGCCCTCTTATTCCCATCTAAAAATATCTGCGACTTCATACAATAAACGCATAATTCAATCGCAATATCAATAGGCTCTTTCCTTCCAACTCTACCTTCAACATTCTCACTATCTTCCTCACTTTCAACAATATTCCTTATTTTTTCTTTAACATCTATTTCATTAGGAATAGGCGGAATATAAGTAGATCCACCAATCGCAACAGGAACACCCCTAATACGACCGCCGTCTAAGAAAAAACCCTCATTAACAAGCTTCGCTATATGACTGAGCATGTAATAATCAGACCTGCTTAATACAACATCCTCGTCTAAAATAAACTCCCAAGCATGCTTCAAATTCAAGATTTTTTGAACGTCACTCGCAGAAACACCAAACACTTTCCCGTTATCTATAATCTCTTCAGTTTGAGGAAAAGTGGTAGCAACACCTTCCAAAACCGCCTGATCGTAAATATTCGCCTTTAAGTTAGCCCTTGCAAAAGCAATATTGTTCACCAAATCAGCAGATAACTCACTATTAGAATATCCGGCATTCGCAAGCTGCCTTACTACAGCGCGAAGTTCCTTACGCAATTGCCTAGATTCACTTGCATTGCGAAGAAGAAGATTATACAAATCGTCCGAATACACACCAACATACGTGGACGTCAACTTTCCCGAAACACGCTTTCTGGTGTATAAATATTTACCATCTCCACGATTTTTGATTTCAGGAGTACCATCATACGCAAGCAAACTCAAGCGAGCATTAATATCAGCCTTTTTTCTAAGCAATTCTTGCACATCATCATATTTTGCAGCCATCTTCACACTCCTTTTTCACATAAATTGGGGAACATTTACTTAAATAAAATACCGTTTTGTTCCCCAATAATCAATAATGTAGGGAACTTTTTTACAATTTTTACACCGTTTTGTTCCCCAAAATATAAGCAACTAGAGTACACAACTATGGATGCTACTATCTGGCAATCTTCCGATAGTCTTATATTCCTACATATAACCAATCAACCCTACTACCAATATGCCCTACTGCTCTTTGCAATTACTCCAGTGCTATATTCATACGTGTAGGTGCTCTGCATATGAGCATCACTCGGCGACCAGCTTCCATTTGAAGATTTTGAAGCCTTAAACAGAATATAAAGACCACATTTTCCATCCTGAGAGTCCCTGTTATACTGCAGATAGGTAATGTCCGAACGGCTTTCACTCAGAACAAAGTACATATCTCCCTTGGCGGTATAGTTCTCCTTGAACGCAAAGCCTTTCGCCGCAAAATACTTATCAAATATCTTAAGCGCTGCATTTCTTTCCTTCTTTGATTCTAAATCATGCTCAGCGGAATCATGCAAATCGTAATTTTTATCTGGCTCTTCAACCTTTAATCTTGTATCTTTTAATCTTGTATCTTTCCTGTTATTACGATCAATTCTGCTATACCACTCAGATTCACTTATTTTTGGATCAGTATCACTTGAATCTTTCATTGGTCGAAGATACTTAAGGAAAAATGGGCCTTCAGACTTATAAAGATAATACTCAAAAGGAGCATACATATCGTCCACGTGCTCTGTGTATGTACCATTATCATTTTGTTTCACAGAATATCTGCCAACAATAAACAAAACGTCAAAAAATCCAAGACCTAAGATAATCAGCACACAAAGCAGAACATGTAGACAACGAAGTACAATTCTTATACCTATCTTCCGTACACGCGAAATAAGATAGAGATTATAGAAGACACATACAAGAGCAATCGTAATCATCCAAACAACTGGCATTGCCGCGCATATAACATACGCCCAAGTCTGCAAAAGCCACTGATTTGGAAGACGTACCGCAGTTATTCCAAAGAATGCAGTTAGAATACCACTTAACACAAAAAAGCAATAAAGAACCAGCGAGATTCTACCCTTCCACTGTTGCTTACCATAGCTAAGAAAAGATTTGTTACGCTCTACATTCGCACTCCGAAAACGACTATGTATATTGCGCTGCCAAATAACACCAATAACCCAAATAAGAGAAACTACAACAAGAAGCAGAATTGCAAAACAATAGGTGATCCATCCAAAAAGCTGTAGCTTATTGGATGCCATAAAAACAGTTCCAACAATAATTAAGATGGAAAAGATTTCCGCACTCAGCCGCAAAACCTTATACTTTGGCAATTCCTTATTTGCACTGTTAAGGTTCTCACATATTTGCTCATGTGATTCACAATATAGAGGATTTTTCTCATCTGTGGGAGTATGTTCCTGTTTTTCTTTCTCTTTCGTCGACGAATCTGACATTTTTCTATCCCTATATTCTGTTCATATATTCTGTTCCTATATTGCGCTTACGATTTACAATTGTTCTAATTATTCCAGTCGCTTAGCCTGTTCTCTTCTAGCGTAAATAATCGCGAGTATTTGAACTTCTTTTCTACTCTCATCAACACAACGTTTTCTCGTCCATATAAGCAAGCATATTCGATACGCAATATTAAATATATTAAAGACGCTACTTCTATACGAACCAATACTTATAACACATCAAATCGTCAAAATTTCTCTGAACTTTATGTCATGTTCATAAAAGCAAACAAAATCTCGCTTATCACGCCTACGCTGCCTTCGTGAAAACGATACAGTATTTACACAAGCTCCTTAAACCCCGTCTGCCAATGACCGCCAGATTTTAATCGGATATGATTATCACAACTTTCAAAGTAAGATAAATTAACGTAAAATGAGTGAAAATAGTCCGTCTACGACAGTAGTCATCTGCTTGGCTATATAAATTTAAGGAGGTTGTAATGAAGAAATCTATGTATCAAGCTATACGATTATTCCTTTTTTCATTATTATTGCCTCTTTTAGGACTAATCCTTAACTCACTTAGATTGTTTAATCCAGAAATTGTTTATGACTCACCTGTTTTATTTATCGGTATAGCTCACGTATTTGGTTTAACAACGCTTGTCCTTTACTCAATCGTTGTCAATCAAAAAACACTCGAAAACTTAGGAGTTTGTAAAACCATTGCCATAGCGCTTATCGCACCAGCCATTGATTTATTGATATTACAAGAGTCTCCTCAACAATTGGGTAGTAGCTGGATTTACTTATACATTACGTATTTCTTAACCACTGAATGTATTCCAACTATAATTCCAATCATTGTTAAAGAGTTTTTACGAAGAAGAAATCAAAAGCACAAAGCCTAAAATGCACCCACATAATCAGACCTTGACATCAATACTATAGTCTCTACGTACGTAGAGCCTTTTGCTCAAAGAAGAAGAAAACAGTCTTACAGAATCTTACGCAGCTACTGCGGTTCTTCTCCATGGGTGCTGCTTGATAACGAAAATAATATCGGTAAGCACAATACCAACAACTACGCTCACCCATGCCAAACTCGGTGTAAGAAGCCAAGCGAGAACACCGAAGATAAGCAGTCTAAGCAATACAGAAATAGTCAAAAAAGACCAACTTTTTGTTGGGCATTTCTGTTGATCAGCCTTCAATGCACCCATCAGAACCATAACCGCAGCCGCCACGCAAGAAAATAGCATATTGCCCAAGAACATGACAAGCAGCGTGCGCCAGCCACCAATAGTACCAAGCATCCACAATTGCAGCATCAATGCAAGCAAAAATGTGACAACATCGCATACTGCTTCCATCAGCATATTCGCAACGATTAACGAGGAAAATGTTAAAGACACACCTCTAGAAGTGCCTGTTTTACCTGCGCTCGCATGCTGTAATGCAATCATGTTTCTCACCTCGGCGCGCTTTACGCGCTCTTCTTCAAGCATTTGAACGCCAAGCTCAACCGATTTCTTTGAAGCTTCCTGTAATTGCGCATCCGTCATACCTGGCTGCCAAGACTTTTCAAAAACAAACAGCAACACACTAGTAATCGCTGCGCCAATAATAATGCTTAGCAACGTGATATTGGAAACAAGCAATAAAGCAATACCAGAAGTCACCAGAAGCCTGAGCACAAAATCGATGATTCCAATAAGCAAATACCCGTCATCCGGTCTACGATGCCTATACCACTGCAGATACGCTGCACTTAGCAGCGAAAACACCACAACACTCAGCGCGAGTATGACCACAGTTTCCCAACCTAGTACGTGGTGCCCTACGAACTGCTGTACAAGAAGCGAAATAATAAGAGTGCAAATGCCAGCAACAGTTTCTATAATCACATTATCCCAAAAAGCATGCTTGAAAAGCACTGGCCTTACATTCGTCTCACTCATCATCTTTCCTCTATATATTAATCCAATACCTTCTTGTTGTAACATTTCCCCTTGATAGGCTATTTTTCACTTTGTTTTCTAAAATTCCACCATTATTTTCTATAACTTTTATTGAGCCGATATTGTCATCATCACACGTAATTAAAACTTTATGTAGATTCAAAGTCTCTTTACAATATGTAAGTGCCATAGAAAGCATTTTTGTTCCATAGCCCTTCATACATTCAGATTGCCTAACTTCGTACCCTATGTGACCACCATAGTTAATTAAAAAAGAATTTAATTCATGCCTAATATTGATTTCACCAATAAATTTTTCATTATCTATCAGCCAAAATGTAGTGGCTCTAACATAATTTTCAGGCAAATTTATACCATGTTCATAGTTATAAGAACTCTCTACAATTGTCTCATAATTTCTAAAACGTCTTTCAGCATTCGGCCTAAAAATTTCATCTTCTTCATTTGCTTCTATATAACTTTGGATATATTTACTATCTGGTCTAATTAGTCTCATAAGCTCTCCTTATTCCCAATATGTAATTCTATTAAAATTAGAATCCATAATAGTCTGTTTAGCTTTAATAGTATTACTATTAAAAAAAAAATCACTCATACAAGCTTTATTAAAGAAAAATTTTTTATTTTTCCAATTAGTATAGGGTTTTCGCATCCATAAAATTTTTCTTTTCCATAAATCACAGCTTTTACTAGAAAAATGCATGATCCGAACAAATGTCAGAGCCAAAAGTAGAACCAGAACCAGGAATTTTCACCGCACTTATAAACTATAAGTGAAATTTAATGCCAAAATCGATAATTTATAAGTTATAACTGATAAAATAGCAAAATTGCATCTAGAATCTCGAGAAGTGAGCTTAAATCCACCGCATGCTAAACCTTTTAACATTTAGTCTTTACAACCACATTTCTAAACAAAGCCAATCGTCTGAACGAAAACCCGCCAATCATCGGAATGAAAGTTCGCCAATCGTCGGAAAACAATGAAATATCACGCTTGCGCTTTCGATTATAGCTTTCGATTATAGTCGATAATTTATCGTTTCTTACATTTGTTTCTATTATAAACGAAGCAAATCATTTATTTCTTTCCGAGCATCCACGCTTTGAGCACTACTTCTATTACTCCGTAAGTCAATGCGGCCAACGGCCAAACAATCCAACTTTTTCCCCAATCGGACGTAATGAAACTGTAGGCTAAATAAATGCAGACAATTATAAGCCAGTAAGCTTGGAGGAATAACCTAATCTTTGCAGGATAGACAATCTTTTTCTTCGGCTGCAGCAAACGGCAATAGGACGAGCGGACAATATTCGCCTGTACGAATAAATAAACAGCTGCTGCCACCAGAGCAATAGCGACAACTACAAAAAAGCCGGATGAAAGTTGATAAAATTTCGGCGCTATATCCGAAATTATAAGAAAAATAAAAGCAACCATACATAAAACGACACCGCTGACCGTCCGCAGCACATACGACGGCATGAATCGTTCCAAGCGTTCTTTGAGCACACTGTCAACGCCGTAAGCCGTTTCAAAGTCCTCTTTTTCCAAATATTGATAACGCTTTCCGTGGAAACTCTGAATAATAAAAATAGCTACAGCAACGGTAATAATCGCAACACTAAATGCTAAGCCCATAGTTTTACCGACTTGCGCATTTACTGTGTGAGAAAGCAAAAGATCACTGCCGACCAACGGGATTGCCGCCAGAATACAAAGAAGAACACCTAGAGCAACATAGGCGGCAAATGATATTCTGTGAGCAATATAAGCGGAGGCTTCTTCCAGCTCAATTACCCGCATGCGAACGCCAGCTTCTTCCTGCCAGGCATTTCCATCTTCATTGACGTTCTTCCCCATAACATCAATTTCATCTTTTACAAGAAGATCTGTACTAACACCAAACAAACGGCTCAATGCAATTATCCGTTCCATATCCGGGATACTTTGTGCGCCTTCCCATTTGGAAACAGCTTGGCGACTGACGCCCAATTTGTCCGCCAATTCTTCCTGCGACCAACCGTTTTGTTTACGCAGTTCCAATATTTTATCTGCTAAAATCATAAAAACATCTCCATTTCAAACTAGAATTCATCATGATCATGGTAAAATTATATCTGAAACAGCAGTTGCGTAGTAGCAAGTGCAGTTGGCAATTGCCGTTAAAAGCGCAATTTCTGCCGACAAATGAGCGCAACCGACCGCCAATTCGTTTTCTCTCATTTTCACACCGCGCTTTCCAATCATCTTCACTGATGCCGCCAAACATTGGAATAATATCTCGCCAAACGTCGGAATAAAAGTTCGATAGCGCGCTAACTATTGTAATCTTGATAATATTATGATACTTTTTTGATAAAAGGAGGTTGATACTATGATCAATATTCGCCCAGTTTCCGATTTAAGAAATAAATTCCCAGAAGTAGAAGAAACAGTTATAAATTCAAATACACCAGTATTCCTTACAAAAAACGGTTATGGAACTATGGTTCTCATGAGCATCAAACAATACTCTGCTCTCACTGACGACATCGAAAGAAAACTCGACGAAGCAGATACTTTTGCCGCAAATACTTCTACGCGTCTTTCTAAAGACGACGTCTTTGATAGTGTAAGGAGAAGGGATTAATCAACACGAGAACACCCTTACTACAGGATTAATGTACGCAACTTTTCTATTTTTTACGTTGTCATCGACGACACTATGGAAGTGCGAAGACTTCTATACTCAAAACGAAATATTGACGCACTACTGGAATAACTATTCCTAATAACAATCATTATTATGCTAACGGTTATTAAAAAAGCTATCGTTAAAGGTTTAAAATTGACTTTATAGCCTGATTTCAGGCATGATATCCATTCTACTAACACCATGCCCATGCAATATTAAATTGTTGTCTGGGAGCCTTGGTGTTCTATGGAAATACACAGGGTTCCCATAGATAGCTACACAGCTTTTTACCTCTTAGATGAAGATAAATGTAGCGTGACGATTGTTCGTATCTTTTATACAGTCGGAAACATCGAAAATATTATCAACAACAAATAATGGGAATTCGACAATATGTGACATATCTTTCTAAAAGCCCAATGTAACGTTTTATATGGTCAAAATCATGACTTGGTGCCAATGAACTTTTTTGACGCACAGGTCAAATAATTTCAGTAGACTAGCCAGATGCAAAGAATATGCATTCTTATATGTGTGCAAAAATCGAATTTCATTTCTTATGATCAACTGTCATGTAAAAACACTAAAAGCATGTACAAAAGCCGGAAAATAAAAATCAGGAGAATGCGGAAATCAAAACTGAAAACCACATTCTTCTGACCAATTCCCAACCAACTACCGGTTCCCGGTTCTTACTTATCACGCAACTTACCAACTTGCGTAAATTCCTTATCCCCAACACACATCTTCTTATCAGTGAACTTTACTCGCATCATTCTGCTAATAATATACTCATCCGTTATCAGCACAAAAAATTGCTTTTCTTTTTTATTCACCAAGTAATACTGTTCACTGCCAATGCTCTCTACCGCTTTACCGAATGCAAACGTATCAAACAAAGGAATATCACCGAACAAAGTAGTAATACACCCGATAAAATTATCCATAAACTTTTCAGACGAATTTGGAATAAACTTCGTCACCGTGAGCATAATAATTTCAGCGTCTGCATATTCATCGCGAATAATTTGTTCCTTTATCTTGATTTTCTTACGAACACCCAATTTTGCATTAAGACCATACTTCGCTAAATCAATAGGCTTCTTAATGATTGACAAATCAATAGCATTGTCTTTATCCAACAAATAGTCGACAGTAACGCCCAGCGCATCCGCAATCACCTTCAAATTTGCAACATCCGGCAGACCGCGACCGCCTTCCCACTTCGCTACCGCAGCACGCGAAACCATAATCATTTCAGCAAGTTCTTCCTGAGTTAAACCCGCTTCCACGCGCGCATTTCTGATTTTTTCTCCCAACAACATCGTATAACTCCTTTCATTGGCTATAAGTTTTCGTTCTTAACGATTATTTGTTTTGCTCGTAATGCAATTAATAATCGCACTGCGTAATTACATGCTAACGAGCAACATATGAATAGAAAAGGAACGAACGATAACACAAGCGTTACGAATCGTAACACGGCATTTTCTTAGCACACGCGCACATAATTATGTGAAAATAGCTGTTTCAAAAGAATTTATACAAAACTAACAGAGAACGTACAAAATCCAAGGTGCACGAGCCATACAACACAATGCGCCGAAGACCGATATCCACCTCATTGCTCTGCTCTCATTCATGCCAATCCCCAACAACGAACGTACGGAATAAGGCAACAGAAACATACGTTTGTTGTCAAGTGCATGCTGGGATATATAACACAGAAAGCAAACAGTTTCAGAGTACAGAAGGAAAAGTTTCATTGTATCCAAGAGTTAAGAAACTAGAACTAGCATTTTGTAGTGTATATATTAGTGAAAAGTACTTGAAATACTAGTTCGCTAATTAACGAGTTTCCCCTATTTATTGAGCGCAATATAAATTGAAATTAGGCATGAAAAAGACGATAGATTTTTTTCTTTTTTCTATCGTCTTACAAATTTAGTATTCAATTTTTCAGTTCAACAAACTAGGATTGACTTATTCGAAAATTTTAATAAATCTCTTTTGCGTCTTATCACATACATATCCTATATTTTCATAGAATTTATGTGCTTCCGTTCTTGCTTCTGCTGAGTTTAACCTGATAAACTTAAGTAATTTTTGTCGAGAATCCATTTCTAAATGATTCATCAATTTTTTTCCAATGCCTCTTCCTTGAAACTCTGGTAAAACAGCTAATCCTAGAATATTTAATCCACACTCTGAATAAAGACTCTCATACATTTCAGCATGTACAAATCCAACAACTTTATGCAAATCCTCATCCTCATAAACATAAATCACATGATGCTTTTTATCAGCTGATAGTTTTATGATTTGATTCTCTACTAACTCTGTAGAAACAGTATATCCTAAAGAAATATCACATATTTCTCGTATAGATTGAGCATCTTCTTTTTTTATTTTTCTAATCATTTCATCGCCTCCACAACTCCAAATTTATATAGTTCTACCATATCGAATATACCCTCGACCATATAGTTATAATAGTAAATCTTACAATCTTGTAATTACCGTATTTCTATTAAGCTTAACCTTGCCTTTTCTCTTTATATATTCTTCAATATCAAACACATTCTTCCTGTCATAATCTTCTAAGAAATAATGTTTATGTAACGATCTCTTGCCATAATAGCGGGATTCATTAATATCTTTCATCTGAAATTATATGCTCTATTCCACTATGCTCCGATTTAAGATATTCTTTCATAAATGTCGGGTAAGCCTTGCACTTATCAAGCTCATCTATAGGTAACCAATGCATTGTCTCTTTAGCACCTGACTCTGTAGTACTATGGCTCGTAAAATCTCTTTTGCCCAGGGACTTCATCAAGTAGTAGAATGTAAGCTCATGGAAGTCTACTCCATCTAAGCCGGAGCTGCCGATAAATAAGTTCTCGTGTACGACAGCAAGGTGATCGACCTCGTAATTAAGACCTGTCTCTTCAAATACTTCTCTCTTCACGGCCTCTTCTGATGTCTCGCCCATGTGAACCGCTCCGCCAACTGAGTAGTAATAGTCGTCCTCATCATTTCCTGCAAATAGCACACAACCTTCTTCTACTATGATGGCTGCTGCTCTATACCTAAATGCTTTTTTATCGTTAATAAATCCGCAATTATGCTCCATAGTTTACTCCTTTATTTTTTATCTAATGACTGTGACTTATGGTTCAAATGAAAACAAGTTCCCAATCTGAATTGAAAATCCAAGTGATTGATACATTTGTATATCACACTGTGCACAAGCAACAATCATTGAACTTATTGCACTCGACCCTAGAGCGTTGATATCTTCCCTCATACAGCAAAATCGCACTCAAAAACCGCGAGAACCCAGCTTAAAGCCGCTTCGCATTAAACCTTTTAACGATAGCCCTCGCTAAGCCCTGCTACACAAGGGCAAACTTGCACCCACCTAATCAGCTTTTGACATCAATACGACACTCTCGACGTGCATCAAAGTCAAGTGAAAGATTATAGTTACGTGGAAAATGCTCTTCAGCAGCATACTCCACATCATCTTTATTCGGCTCATAACCATGCTTAAGATTAAAATGCTGGATATATTCTTCTTTCCAAGCTTCAATCTCAGCTTTTTCTTCAACAGTTCTAGTAGGACGCAGGTTCTTATTGTTGTAGTAAACCTCACTGTCATCCATTGAGTGAAGCATCTTAATATCAGCTTCAGTGACACCATTTTCGCCCGGCTTAATCTCGATAGTTTCTTCACTATAACTACCATCTTCATTACGAACACAACTTGTATACTTATACGTTGCTCAATCATTGCTATTAGTTTTGCGAGTCCTCATGCTCACCCTTCCCGCCTGCAGCGGTAGGGTGAAGACACATACAAAAAAGAGCCGATACTTTATGAAGTACCGACTCTAATACCTGAAAAACAGCCATAGTAGAATAGAGGTACTTCATAGGAGTCATGAAAAACCATGAGGATCCTATTGACGTATCTCATCGCCCTATAGCTAATCAGGCTTTAACTGTTTACTAGTAGTGTCTTATTGATTAATCATTAACCACAATCTTGTTAATTGTTCCAAAAATTCTTATAACATTTACCCGCTCTTTCTTAAAACCTGTATCATGAGTGTAAAAAAGAGTGGAATAATCTCGTTTTTATAACAGTTTGACATGTAAAAACCACACTTGCCTTGAAAGCTACGTGCTTTGAGGTTTAAGCGTTAACAATGTTTTCACCCCCCTTCTCGTTAAACAACACTCGTTTTAGAAAACAAAACGAGCATTAGCCACGCTCTAATAGAGTCCCAACCGTGGCCAATAAAGTCCCAACTGTATTTAATACAATCCCAACAAATCTAATATAATCCCAACCGTATTAATATCAGAAATCCTCACTCCGCAAAAAGTGTTATAAGCCTAACTACTTTTAGTATTACCGTTAGAGCTTCTGATTAAAACACTTCAGATAAAACGTTCAAGTTATTACTATGCTAAAAATGCTCTTCAAAAACCTGACAAATACGCACATATACGAGGTTGCATACACAAGATTGCAGAAGAAAACTTCTTTACTTATGACTCTCCTAGAATATGGTTAGCGTTGAGAACTAAAGGTATTAAAGTATCTGAAAAAGTAGTAAGACGGCTCATGAAAGAAGAGTTAATTGAGGTTAGATATGCCAGGCGTAAAAGACGCTATTCAAGTTACATAGGAGAAATTACTCCCGCATGTAGTAACATTGTTAACAATAATTTTCATGCAGATTCACCTAATAAGATTTGGCTTACAGACATTACTGAGTTTTCAGTAAAAGAGTCAAAACTCTATTTAAGCCCTATGATTGACTGTTTTGATGGTAAAGTGGTCTCTTACGCTCTTTCAAACCACCCAGATCAGAGTCTTGTAGATGAAATGTTAGAAGAGACTTTAACTACCCTTAAGATTACAGAATGTAAAAGCTTAGCTATTCATACAGATAGAGGAGGTCACTATAGAGATGGCAGGTGGATTGAGAGATTAGAAGGTCTTGGTATTACACGCTCCATGTTAAGAAAAGGAAACAGTGGAGATAATGCTGCCTGTGAAGGCTTTTTTGGACAAATGAAAACAGAAATGTATTATCCACTTAACTGGGATAGTACAGAAGAATTACGTCAAGCTATTCATACTTATATTGATTTTTACAACAATCACAGAATTAAAATGGGGATTAAAAGACAATTATGGAACATCGTGCTATGGTTGCACAAAATGTCTAAAAATTGTCCTAAGCCCCAAGCGACATTTTTATGTCGCCAAAATTGTCGCTTTGTCGCCAACGGATACAAAATTTAGTCATTTTGCTTAGAGTTAAGAACGTTCAATAAGTTTATAATTTCATCAAGTACGCTTGCAAATGTGATTCCTTTTGTATAACTATATTTTTAAGCAAGTTATCGTGGTAGATTTTGCTAGCTAGAATAAGTCGTCGTGAGATCCTAAGCGTAGGAATATAATGCAATCTTCTTTAACTTGATACAACAGTAGAACATCTGCAGACACATGCAATTCATGCACGCCTTTATATGAGCCTTTAAGAATATGATCTCTATAAGTTGCAAGTTCGCGAGAATCTGCACTATTGCAAATAAGTCTTACAATATTGATTACTTGCTCAATATCGTAATGCTTCTGCTTATATTTCTTAACATCTCGCAGATAGATTGGACTATAAAATGGCGGTTTAGGCATTGCGCATCAGCTCAGCAAAATCGTCTACAGTACCTGCAGCTATTGGTTTTTCTTTCATAGCTTCATCAATAGCATGCTCATATGGAGAACTTTCAAGTGAAAATGGGAAACGTTGCGTATTTACAATCTGATATAAAAATAGGTTGACTGCTGAACTCATATCAAGACCATAATGTTCAAGAACTTGCGATGCGCTATCCCGTATTTCTGGATTAACTCTTACACTTAATCTGCCTGTTCTAGCTGTTTTTGTAGAAGCCATGCCGTTTCCTTTAAGCTCAAAATCATGAATTTGTTATTCATGCTTTGCTTTATTATAACAGACCTACAGCACCCAACGTAATACCAAAGTAGCACCATTGTGCACACAATTATTACTAAATCGCGCGTTATCGTGGCAAAAATTGCAAAATTAGCAAAAACTGCCACGATAACTGGTATAACATAGCAACGAAGCAGCATTCTGCATTGCAAATTAACCACCTACTTGCATCTGCTGCACAAAGGTTCGTCCAAATACTCGATTGAAGCGCAAGAAAGCACAATAAGCATCTTGCGCAATGGCTATTTCTCTGCATGAAGCGGAACATGTACATTAATAATCCACGAATCGTCATCTTCAATAACTTTAAAAGTTCCACCAACGCGTTCCGCAAGCATCTTATGAAAACGCAGTCCATATCCTAATTGCAAGTTAGCAAGAATACCTCGTTGCGCACTATTTATACACGTAATATGACATTCATGGTCATTAAGCATTACATTCATGGCGTATTCTTTAGGCTTTGCAGCATGCTTTTTTACGTTCGCAAGCAGTTCTCGGCAAATATACTCAATTTGAGCACATTCTTCAAAAGGCAAATGGATTGATTGAGAATCTTCAGTAGCTAAATCACTACTCAAGTCAATGGAACCAATATAGCCAAGCTTTTCAAATGACTTTTGTTCACAGTCAAATAAAACGCGTAAGCCTGTACAAAAATCTTTATAACATGTAGTCGATTGCATAACATCGCCAGTGCTTGCAGTTGTAGCATTGTCAAGAAGAGAAATGATATTACGTGCTCTATGAACAGTTGTAGTAGCACGTTGAAGAATCTCTCGCGAATTTTCATGCTCTTGCTCATGAGTTGTTTGAGGTTCAATAGATTGTTGAGCCATCATCATAATGCTGGAAAGCTCATTAGTTACTTCATCGTGCATGCGAATTGCGGCAATAGTGGCATATTTTTGAAAAACGTTGTAACGCTGCGCAAATAACTGTTCCTGCTGTTGGTGAATAGTAGAAATATAGTATTTTACGATTGCACTAGAAATAAGAGTGATAAGAAGCCACCACGCTAACACATAAGCGTTTTGAAAATCGCAGATAATAAAGAACCATGAAGATACTCCGCAAGAAGAAAGCACGGTGTACCAAGGTTGAGTAATTACAGCAATTGCCAAACAAATCAATATGGTAAGCATCATAGATGAGTAGTTGATATTTGGCGCAATAATTACCAACGGCATCCAAATAAGTACAATAAAAGATGCTTTACGTGGCCATATTGCAATGCATAAGCAGATTACAATCCATACTATTTCAACTGTAATTGCATGCCAATTAGAGTAGTAATGAAGATTATTATAGGAACAAATCTCAAGAATCAAAGTACAACTTATGATTACACCAATTCCAATTTTCTGCCAGGCATCATGCGGCAAAAAATTGATCATACGCGTTAATAATTTCATAACTACCTACTTTTACACGTTAATTTCTTACACGTTATATGTCATGTGAATATTTTGCGAGCACAGCAAGCGCCTGCATGCGACTTTTAACTTGAAGTTTTCCATAAATACGCCGTAAATGCGTGTTGACTGTTGAAACTTTCACATTAAGCTGATCTGCAATCTCTTTTGACGAATACCCCTGTTTACACAAGCGCATAATTTCCGATTCTTGAGGAGACAAAACTGAAGTCTTCGGAAGTTGAGAAATCATATTAAATGATTCTTGCGGAGTGTGAAAATAGTCAATATATTGTGGCAATTCTGGGCAACCGTAGCTTGTTGCGCGCGATTGGATAGCTGCAACTACGTCTGCTAAATTGTCTTTATGTACTAACGCTTGACCACCCGCCTTAGCAACTTGCAATACGTATTCATCCAGCATGTAGGAAGTAAAGCCAATTAAAACAATATTGCCATTGCGCTCGCGAATTGCTTTAATTACATCAACACCACTCATTTCTCTCATTGACATATCTACTAAAAGTACGTCAGGAGTATTTTCTGTAACGCAACGATGAATAGCTTGTTTTGCAGAAGAACACATCCATGCACAAACAAAGTTTTCAGGCAAACGACTTTTTAAAAGAAGTTGCATATATCGCAATACAAACGTGTCATTATCAACAATTGCATAAGTAGTGTTCATACAATATATGATATCTTGTTTTGGAATTTGCTTGTCAATAGATGTTTAGAATGATGATTAAAATGCTTCGGCTCTGTCGCAAAGTAATTGTGCGATAAAGCCAAAGCATTATTTTCATATTTTGCAATACAAAATTGCAATACATGCATCATAAATCTATGACAAAAGTGAACAATTTATTACTATTTCATCCAAAAATGAGACATTTCCCAGCGCCAATTGCGATTGATGCTACGATACCTGCAACATTCACCTTCAATCCAAATTTAGCGATTTGTTTTGCAAGGAATTTAGCAAGCTTATCCCAAGCATGCCCTTCAATATAAGCTTTAAAATCACCACTGGAAAGCAGTTGAGCAATATCCATCCCAGGAATTAAACCTATAAGTTCGCCGCCCATGCAAGACCAAAAATCCTTATCTTGGCTATTCGCGCGGATTGCGTCCAACAGGTTATCATTTGTATATACTTGTCGAATACCTTCAGCAATGTATGCGGCCATTACTTTTCCATATTTCATCTTAAGGAGCTCATCTTTAACAGAAACCACGCCATTCTTATAACTGCTAGCTTCTTCAAAAATAAAACGAACTTCTTGTTCAATTTTCTTAACATCCTGTTGTACAATAGCTGTAGACTTATTTTCAGTCGCTTCCGCAGCTGGAATTGTTGTTGACAAGAATCCGAAAGACAAAACAGTCACAATCAGTGATGTTACAATCTTTTTTACCTTTAACATAACCGTATCTCCTTACTTAATGTGCGATTGTATTGTTTTTCTCAAATTATCAAGATTGTACACATTAAAGTGCCATACGCTAGCACTTTCCGTTGGTACACTCCATTCTTCGGTTTTACTATTGACAGTAAAGCGAATTATTTGAGTTGTTGGCTTATTTATAACTTCAAAATTAGTGAGTTGATTCCACGGAATGCGACGAAGATGCTTATCGTCTAATTTAGCTAGATTACCCGAGCCTAAAATGGCATTCGGATTAACCACAATAAACTCATTATTAGTGGCAGCGACAATACGCGCATCAACGCCTTGCGCTACATAGAATAATTTAGGTAACAAAAATAGTTTGATTAAATCTTTCCACCAAGGGTCGTATTTCATTGTAAATACATACGTCTTATCAACTGAAAGATTGTGATCTTTAAAATACTTGACGATATCTTCTTCTCGTATACCGCGCAAAGGATTAGTCATAATAAGCACCTCCTCGTGATTCTCGTTTCGTAAATTACCAACATACTAACGTGCAGATTTTATCTACACAAATAGGTGTACCTATTTTTAACGATAGTGCTTTTAGAAAACTTTTTAAAAAAACTTTTACTATTAGTAGTTTGTATGTTCCTAACAACCAACATTTAAAAATATTTACATTTTGGAACCATTCTTAAATAAAGACATATTTATGGAGCTATCGTGGCAGTTTTTGCTAATTTTGCAATTTCTGCCACGATAACTTGTTATTTTTGTGTTTTATAAGTCCTGTAATGCGATTCTTTTATCTTCTGCAGACTGCTTAGATGACTTATCGTCTTTCTTAAGAAAATGCGCATATCGAATAAGACTTCTTGCAATAAAGAACACTAAAGCACATATAGCAAGTGCGATAAGAATGTCAATTATCGGACCAAATAATGCATAGCTCATGATTCATCCTTCCTTTTTCTATATTCGTTTATGAGTGTTCGAGCTGTGTCAACATCGTATTTATCGTCAATAGCAAGACTCTTTACCAAAAGAACGAACGGATCTTCTGGTTCATTGTCGCTTATGCGCAGTTTTTCAATAAGCTTGTTAAGCCTGATTCTCATCGTTGGGTAAGAGACTTGATACATTTGCGACATTTCTTTTAACGACCCAGACGATAATACAAAGTTCTTTATAAACGACATATCTTCATCTGTGAGATTAGCCATCCATTTTGGAATATGATCCATATCACCCCTTTCTTCAACCTACAAAACTTTAATTAAATTAAACTTTTATTAAAAATATTAAAGTTGTTGTATGGGTTTGTCAAGAATGAGCATGAGAGATATGACGTAAAGGGGGCTTAGGACAATTTTAACCTATAACTCCAATCCTTATTTTTGTTTTACGCCTTCGATTCGCTGAGCTTGCTCAAAGTTGAAAGCACAGTGTGCTTTCAACGCGAGCGAAGTACGTTAACATCCTGTGCACTCAACCCTAGAGCGTCGACATCTTCCCTCATACAGCAAAATCGCACTCAAAAACCGCGAGAACCCAGCTTGAAGCCGCTTCGCATTAAACCTTTTAACGATAGCCCTCGCTAAGCCCTGCTACACAAGGGCAAACTTGCACCCACCTAATCAGCCTTTGACATCAATACAACACTCTCGACGTGAGATTGTTAGGCTATTTTTGAAATCATTTCTTAATTTCATGCTTTTCGCCTATTTATAGGCACAATCATCGGTTGGCTTACACCTGTTATTTCCTATCTCGATTAGGCAATTTGAAGACACTAAATATATACGCATTCTTTATTTAATATATCTTTAATACTATTTACTTCAATTTTTATTTGCTTTTTATTTTCCTCTTTAAACTCATAAACACTTAACGACCTATAGTAGTACTTACATAATAGCAATCTCACAATAATATAACTATCTAGACTAAAATTTCTTCTAATTCCTTCTTTACCAAGCCTTATGAATTCCTCATATTTCTTTTCATCAAATTTTTCAAATAATGAAGACCACATCCATTTAATAAATTGACAAAATATAAAATGAGAAACATCTGACTTTGAAATTTCGCTACATATTTCATCTATAAATTTTGATTCTTTTAACTCATCAATATCTTTTATTACTGTAAGTTTATTGAATGCCCTTTTCCAAACTTCAAATTCATCAACTGTCATTATTTCTCTACCAGAACGTTCTGAATAAGCAAGTCTAAAAATCAATACCACGATAGCATCTTCTAATTGAATAAAGCCTAGAAGATACTCGAGAATATCATTTGATATCAAGTCCCCACTCAATAATATATTCTTAGTAACCTCATTTCTTTTGCTAATAATATATTCTGGTAAATCCTGTTTTTTCATCTCATCATAAAATAATTGAACAAATTCATTGTCTTCATTTTTATTATCAATAGTATGTTTAAATATGGTACTAAATATTGGCGAAAAATATCTATCCTCTTTAATTTGACTATCTATCTTATTTAAGACATCAAACAAATTCATCATTGTATCCATATTATTAATACAATCTAGGAATTTAATATCTCTAAACTTTTTTTCTAAAATTTCACATATTTTTGAAATGCATAAATTACTATTTGTCTTATCTTTTCTAAAACAACACTTATTACTTATGTAAATTCCACAAAATATATTTTCATATTCTTTATTTCCATGCAACTTTTTCTCTATTTCCAACAATATCTTTAAATCTTGAATTGCAATATTTATAATCCCTGACGGTAACACATGTAATTCAGTTATTGTATTCCATTTTGTGTAATAGTACAATTTAATTAATTTCAAAATTTTGTTAAGCATATACGGATAAATAAAAAATTTTATTTTTTTATCTTCTTTACATTTTGCGTATTTATACACTTTACTTAGTACATCGTCTATCTTATTTCCTTCACATTCAAATGCAATGTTATAAAATTCTATAATTTCAGAATCACTTGCACTAACTGCATCCCCACTATTAACAATGTAATTAATGACGCTTTCAACATTGCTACAAAAATTATTTTCTAATCCTAATCTACTTTTAATATTGAAAATATTATTAAATATTTCTTTAAAATCCCGCTCTATCTCAATTTTAATTATGTGCCTTTCAAAGTTATTAGTTATTTTATATAAATAACTTTGAGAGAAATTTTTTCTTGATAAATTCACTGACTCTATCAAAATTGCGGTGCAATAAAATGAGCTAACTATGAATGTAGCAAGCCATATTGAATCTATATATTTAATACGTGCCACTATTATTTCAACCATCTCATTTAATACTTTAGATTTGTATTTTAACTCAACAAAAATTGTGATAATTGGAATAAGAGCAATTACCCAAAACAGTAGTTTAACTGGAAGTTCATTAAATCTTTTAAGCCAAAAATTTCTATGAAATTTCAATTTTTTTATATTATAACCTAAATAGAAATTATCTTTATTATCAATATCTATCGTCTGCTTCTCTAAAAAGTTCGATATGAATGTAATTATTGACACCAATCCAGCAGACATAAAAAACATATCTTTCCCTTTTATTCCTATAGATAGATTTCCATAAATCAGTAGCGCCAACAATCCTACTAACCATATTGAAATGTTTTTTATCGGATGCCTTATGATGTCATAAGCAAAAAATAAAACTTCCATAAATTTTCTTAAACATACAATAAATGAATACCGTAATTTGTATTTTAAGTTTTCCGTCATAATTTAGTACCTCTCTTCGAGCTATATTTTTTCTTCTTTCTTATAATAGTTCCGTCCTCTCCAACTTCCACATTACTCCGATCCGCCATCTCAAGCTCAACGACTTCAAACTTCTCTTTAGAAATAATTCCGGAATGATGATCCGAATACAAATATTGCCTGTCAGAACCACCTGAATCTGCTATAGCCACATCGCCTGTATATTTACGCCTAGTCAAAGTGCTATCAACAGCCCGTTTACTCCAAATGTCTTTTCCCTTGGGAGACTTAACACCTCTACTTTTTAGCCTTTTAATAATACCGTCGATACTTAATCCTTTTAAATACCAGTCAAAAATATCTCTTACCACTTGTGCTTGGTCTTCGTCAATAATAAGCATTCCATGCTTATCTTTCTTATAACCATAACAAACTCTGCTATAAAGACCTGATGTGCCATCTTCTGCTCTATGCCTTAATCCCCAAACAATATTCTCGCTACGCCAATCATTCTCTGCTTGACTACAAACCTGAACCACACTAAGTAAAAGCTCATCATCAACCGTTTCTGTATCAATCTTATCAGCCTCAAAAATAATCCTTGTACCACAAGATCGAATCTTTCTAATAGCCTCTAATCCTTCTTTCGTATCACGACCAAAACGGCTCACACTTTTAGTAAGAATAATATCAAGATTACCTTTCTCGCATTCTTCAATGCGTTCTATTGCACCATCCTAATCACCAGGATAATTGCAATTGACATCTATGTATTCCTGGGCACTAAACTTCTCATTTGTGCAATGCCAGCGAATAACAGCAAATATTCTCATTATGATAATTAGTCTAAACCTCATTTCCCTCATTATATTGCTGCAAATTACCTTCAAAACCAGTAATCTTTTCATTCTCGATAAGTAACAAAGAATCCGCTACATTATTGATAAAGGACACATCATGCGTCACGAAAAGCAAGGGTCTGTCGTAGCCTTGAAGCAGCTCTTCTAAAGCTTCTATGGCACGAATATCTAAAAAGTTAGTTGGCTCATCCATCAGCAAATAATTAAAGTTACCTGTTAGAAGCTTCGCCAATTTCACCTTGGCTTTTTCACCATCACTAAGCACATTCACTTGCTTGAACACATCATTTGTTTTGAAACCTAGACGAGCCAAGATGATTCTAGTCATTGACTGGTCATAGATTGAATAAGGTAATATATTGTCTAGAATCGTTTTTGTATAGTCGAGTGTTTCTCCTAGCTGACTATAGTAACCAATTCGTAAATTCGGATGTGTCCACGTTTCACCGTTAAGAATCATGTTGAGCAAAGTGGTTTTCCCTGAACCGTTATCACCTAATAAGGCAACTTTATTTGTATTGTCTATCGCAAAATTGACATTCTTAAAAATCACCTTGCCATCAAAGCTCTTATTGAGATTTTCTGCCCTGATGAGTACCTTGGAATGAATTTTTTCTCGCTCATCCATATTGAGCTTGATGGCTGCATTTTGATATGGCTTACTCTTCACCTCTAGTTGATTTACTCTTTCTAAAGTGGCTTTTACCTGTTTGTCGAGCTTCTTCTTATTTTGTTGCCCACCCATTTTATGCAGCCTAGCTTCTGAGTTACCCATCCTTTTGGGTGTGGTTTTTACTTTTGCTGACTGCTGTTTTATTGCATTTGCAACCTGTAAAAGACGCTTCTTTTCTTTTACATAACTCTCATATTCCCTCTCAGCACACTTATACCTCTTTTCTCTTTCGCATAGGTAAAACGAATAATCACCGCTATAAACCTCAATTTTCCCATTGACCAATTCGAAAATTTTCGTACAGGTTTGATTAATAAAATCTCGATCATGAGAGACAAGAATAAAACCCTTATTGCGAGAATAGAGCCGTTTAGCTAATAGCTTTCTTTGCTTAATGTCTAAATGTGATGTAGGCTCGTCAATAAGCAAAAATGCTTTATTATCAACTAAAAGGTGCTCCAGTTTCAATCTTTGCTGCTCGCCTGGACTACTACTACAATTCTGCTGAAAACGACGCTGAGATATAAAACCGAGTTCATCTTCTAAATTGTTGAACAAATAACTAATCTCGTCGTTCATTTGAACTCGGCCCGCATAGTCCGTATCAAGACTTGAAAGTATGCGTAAAAAGGTGGTTTTGCCTGTGCCATTATCACCAATTAAACCAACCTTGTCACAAGCACCAATAGATAGATGATCAATCGTAAATAAAGTTCTTGCACCTACAACTTCTGTTAAATCATCAATACGTATCATAAATCCTCCTTGAAAATACCGAGAGGATTTAACCTCTCTACATTACTTAGAACAGGATTTATTAATTACCATCTTTTGATACCTCCGAAAATAATTGTCACTATTATACCATGTACTCATATATAACTTAGTACCTCAAGCAACTTAACTATCGTCTTACTTATTTCACAAAGCCGGGTGCAAAGTGGGTGCACCTTTTAACGTTAACATCCTGTGCACTCGACCCTAAAGCGTAGACATGTTCCCTCATACAGCCAAAACACGTTGAAAAACCGCGAGAACCCAGCCTAAAGCCGCTTCGCATTAAACCTTTTAACGATAGCCCTCGCAAACCCCTGCTATACAAGGGCAAAAATGCACCCACCCATTAAGTCATTGACATCAAAACAACACTCTCCACGTGATTAGCATCGGTGAAATCATCAATCCTATTTACGTAACTTTCTCTGGTACTCTCTGCCCATGATTTAAA
This sequence comes from Gardnerella sp. DNF01159, assembly GCF_049244215.1. Lineage (NCBI taxonomy): Bacteria > Bacillati > Actinomycetota > Actinomycetes > Bifidobacteriales > Bifidobacteriaceae > Gardnerella > Gardnerella sp. DNF01159. The sequence continues at coordinate 1,137,201 of NZ_CP058387.1, forward strand.
ATTTTGAGAATATTCTATCCATGATAGCATCCGCAATGCTAATCACCTCCCCTGTTTGGAACCTCTAATCTTTACTTCTCCACCCGAAAGAAATCCATGTACCTTGATTACAAGATATGGTTTCCCATCATCTCTTGGTCTTGGGGCAATATCTACCTTGTCATGCTTTCTTCGTATAAGCCTACAAACAGGAGCCATATCTGCAGGATCAGTATATGCTTTCTAAAACCACTCCTTACAAGGGAACGGTTTTATTTCTTTTTGAATCGATTGCAAATCAGCTTTGTTTTTCCCCATGAATTGCTCCCTCTGAATAAGTTATACGTTAGAAATCAGTCCGTTAACCTTCTAGATTTTCAGCCAACTCGCTTTGTGAATTCAACTACCCATGATATGAATGAATCTATATCCTTGTAAATTTCATCCAAATTGAGCTGAACAGGCATACTGTCCATTGGCTGAGAATGCTCTGTAAAAGAATATTTGGTCATCATATCATCTATCATCTGACAATCAGAATCTTTAATCTGTGATATCTTCATTACTTTATTGTTTGTCATGATTCTTCTATGGAATCTATGCACCATTCCCAATAAAAGTACATCTTCCACAGATCTTTCAACGTAAATTCTGAACTGTTGGCATATCCTACTTACAGCATCATCATATTCTGGCAAATCAGAATCGATATTTCTTGTTCTAACAACTTTTGCCTTTAATGCATTTAGCTGAGCTTTGATTTTCCCATGATAAACTTCTTCAGACTCCGGTATACCTTTTCCACGATTAGCACTTCGAATATGTGCCTCTTGCATTTGTACATTATTCGCTTTGCAGACCTCTCCTATACCGACAAGTAAAGAAATACGATGTGTAAAAACTATTACCTGTCGAGATGATGCCAATTCTACAATCCTTCTTGTTGCCGCTTCTTCATAATTCAAGTCAAGTGATGAAATAGGATCGTCAATAATAATAGGAATACTATCGACCCTACCTGTTGCATCTGCAAAGAAAGCCGCCAATGCAACAATCCTTTGTTCACCTTCACTAAGAATATCCTCTGGCTTACATTTTATCCCACTGTCAGAATCAATACTCACCTTATAAGGCGAATTCCCTTTCTGTGATGTTCCTTTGCTTAACTTGACTTTAACATGTGGGGCAAGAATATTTAATTCCTTAGTAAAACGATCGATGTAAGCTTGTGTTATCAATAAATCTGCCAACACATTTGATTGTTTCGTGATTTTGTTAGTGGTGGTAAACTGCTTTGAACACTGCAAATCATCAATTTTTTTCAGATTTGTAATAACTCGTTGTATCGTCGATAAGTTGTCTACACACCATTTTTTGCATTTTAACACCTGTAAACTATTTATTAACTCTTCTTTTCCTTCTATTTCGAGGGCGCTAACTAGCGGTTTCTTCCCTTCTTCTAGCGCTGAAAGAATGGATTTCAAACTTGTAATAGCTTTTTCCAAGCCTACTTCAGATAATTTCAATGATAACTCTGTCACATCAGACAATAGTTTTATTTCTTCAATTCGCTTATATGTATCAACTATACTTTGAAGATTTTTCTTGTCCATATCTTCTAATAATTGCTGAACTACATCGCTACTATATTGTCTTTTACAAATCGAATCTCTATAGCTTATTAGCTCTTTTTTCGTCTTTTCCAGATCACTCAAACAACTACCATTAATAAATTCATTAACACTACTTATTCGTTCCTGAGTTTTCCCATAAATCGACTGATGGCAAAGTGGACAAATTGATCCTTCCTCTCCAAAATGATTTTTGTTATCTTCGAAAATAAATGATTCATAGTAATCTTTTGCTGATTTCCAAAGGTCTTTCCATGCTTTTACATTTACGCTTACACTATCTTGAATATCTGCTTTTTCTGAAAACAGTTTTCGAGATAAATCGTATTTTTCTTTTGTTTCACTCCAGGCAGAAACCATTTCTCCCAAGGATGCAGCATCCTGTTTACGATTTGCCTCTTCTAAATCCCTAAGAACCTGAGTGATTAACTTTACCCTACTTTCAATAATTTCAACTTGCTGTTTAACCTTTTCCCTGTCTAAAAGTCTTGGTATCTCCTCAAGTTGCTTTTGATCGTCTTCAGTCCACTCAATGAAATCTTCCGGAACTTTAGAATCTTTATTTATTTCCTTTAACCACGACATGCATTTATGATTTTTTATATCATCTGGAATAGTAATTGTTCTATCAAGAACATGGCTTTCACGTTCATCAATCCTTTTAGATATTTTATCTGCTACAATAGCCAGTTTCGATAAAACTGTAAATATGAAAGGTTGATACGACACCTTATTAGATGAAGTAATATATGCATTCGAAATTCGTGTATCAAAAACATCGCATGCGGATAAAATAGAAGACTGAATTCCTCTTGATAAATCATATGCTTCTTCTATTTCTTTGCCTTCATTTTTTATTCTAACCTTGCAGGAAGGTGTACTACCTTTAGTTTTTTTATACACATTCGGCTGTATTGCTTCTTCATATGGAGATCCGCTTAATTCTTTGAAGATTCTCATATAGCCAGACTTCCCTGTACCATTCAATCCATATATTACAGTAACACCGCTCTCAGAAAACTCTAACGAGGTATCTTCTGCCAATGCATTAACACTCTTGATTTCTGATAAAGATAAAACTGATATATTTTTATTCTCTTTTTCTGCTCTTATTGTTTCTACAGAAAGATGCTCATATTGAAGATCTTGCTGCCTATGCTGATCAATACACATATCCGCATACCGATCTATTTGTTTTTCATCGATTGTTTTTCCTGTATAGATTCTATATGTAGCATCTTGAAGCCAAAAAGGTTGCTTGATAAGCCATTTTCCAAATTGTTCATATGCATCATTAGTATTATCTGATACTTTTTTAGTCATTAGCTCCACCGTCCTAACTCATTGTCTTCATCACATCTAGCAAGCTCTGGTATATATCAACGTCGTGATATCTGACATTACTTGCGGACATTTCGTTAAATCTTGACCTGCTCAATTGGACGCAGATTCAAGCTATCCATGGTTCCTTTGGTCTCTGCCACAGAGAAAATATGCTTTACCTTTCCTTCATAGAAAGCAATTTCCCAGTCTGGAGAATAGTTTCCTACCGGTGTAGGTATCTGGAATGTTCTTGGAAGCTTTGCATATACACATACCTCTTCTGCTGCATCCAAATCCTCTGTGAAACAACGCTCCATGCTCTTTTCTGCTGATCCATCCGTAAATACATAATCTTGGATGGACCTCTTCGCCAAGAATGCCTTATCGAAGCTCTGGGTATCTTTTTCTGCCGTAAAGATTGAGCTATCATATTTGCCCTCGATAGAATCATATGAAATATGCTCAACGATCATCGCTACTTTCTGTTCATTAATCAGTCGAACCACCTTAGTAATAAATTCTTCCAGATTATTCCTGAACATATAAAGCCTATCAATGCGAAGACCAGCAAGAATTGCCCCTACTGTCTTTCTTCTCAGGGTAGTGCCTTCTGCAACTTTTCCAACAAGATCGTATTTCACTTTACTTGTCTCAGCATGTTTCAAGTTATATGTACCGCTTGATTCTCTGACAAATGAAGCACCTCTTCCTTTTTCGTACTCTAGTTTCATTACGTGTTGGATACAATGAAGCTTTGCTTTTGAACTCTGAAACTATTGCTCTGTACTCTGAAACTTTGATTTAGAGCATCATATTATTTCTTACTATATTATGCTTGTAATACTGTATATCCCCACTTCACAGGGTGGGTGCAAAGTGGGTGCACTTTTTAACGTTATCCATCCTGTGCACTCGACCCTAAAGCGTAGACATGTTCCCTCATACAGCCAAAACACGTTGAAAAACCGCGAGAACCCGGCTTAAAGCCACTTCGCATTAAACCTTTTAACGATAGCCCTCGCTAAACCCTGCTACACAAGGGCAAAAATGCACCCACCTAATCAGCCTTTGACATCAATACGACAGTCTCGACGTGGCACGACTGCTTCATATTAATGTCGAGTGTGTAGCCAAATTCACGTTCGTTCGCGGGAATTGGTCAAAGCGAATTTTTTGAGGAAAACACACCGATTTTACCCTTGTCCGTTCTCGGAAACAGGTCAAAGACCATGTTCCTGCCCAATAATATGCAAACGCACAGATTTACCAACCGCCTCAAGACTTCGCTCTGAGGGAATATGTCTGAAATCCCATCGTCTCAACTCTGCTCAGGCTTTATTTCCTCCGCCACCACGCTTTCCCTTGGCAACAATAAATAGTGCGATACTGCCAACCATACCCACCGCACCTAATACGTCCTTTCTAAAATTTGCACTCCTTTCGCGTCTGCAATTATCACATAACTTGTACTTATTAGTGCTTACAAGTTCACATCCGCACTTCTTGCAATAACGAATTTCTGGACCTTTATTATTGCTCATCATAATCACCTTCGGTATGTTCTGTTTCTACTGTCAACAGATTATGTAATGAATACTCAATTTGTGCCTTCGGATCAAAGGCTGTAATCCTCGCTGCAATATCGGTAAACTGATCAACTACTTCGATCCGCTTCTGAGAAGAATTCTCATTGAGCAACAATAATGTATCTCGCTCATTAAGTTTATTTTCCACTATGAAGGATTTGAATTCCTCTAAGCATTCCTTGCACGGTTCGTATTCTCCCAACATTGCGTATCCTTCACACTCGGTCTGCACAGAGTTAGTAATGTAAACAATTGCCTGAAATGCGTCAATTGCCTTCCTGCTGACGTCTTTTTCTTCTTTGAATTTACGCATCATTTGAAAATCAGGCTTCTGGGAATGTTCGGTGATATAATACATATTCTGAGAAAAGTTCCGCATCAATACTCGCTTTGCATCTGTCGCACTATGTATAACATCCAGCATAGCCGCTTCTCTCAGCTTTGCATCCTGAATCAGCCTTGCCTGCATTAGTTTATCCCTTGCTCCTTCTGCCATAGCAAGACGATCATTCTGAAGCTCTACATGGATTTCTCTTATTGCATAACCGACATATTCTATTTCATCAAGAATCTGAGCCATTACCGCGTGCATCGATAAATTGTTTAAGGACTGTATGAGATTAGGTGTCAAGGCCATGTCCTCAAGTCTCACCTGTTTAACAAATCCATCTGCGTCACGAATTGTTGGTAGTATTTCTCCCTGTTTATCAATGGTGAATCGATAGATTCCCTTATCTATTAAATCCTTCACATAGGAATCCATCTTAGCAACCATGATGCGATTCTTGTTTGCCATAGCTCCTATTACTTCTGCAATTGCAGGAAGCTTCACCTTGATATTTTCCCACTTACCAAAATATTGAATAAGACTTCTATTATCTTCATATGAGATAATGCTTAGTTCTCCTCGATTCGGCTGCCACTCTTCAATATTATATTCGAAGATCGGAACCATCTCGTATTTGTCCTGCTCACTGATTGGCCTCTTTGAATCGGCACTTTGAAATCCACAATGCGGGCAATTCGTAGCTTTATCTGATATTTTTGTCCCGCATTCCGGGCATAGTATTCTGCTCATTTATTCACGACCTTTCCTTTTTATTTGATGTTTCATAAGAGGCCTTGTAATTTTTGCGAAAAGTTTCCTCTACCGGTCAGCCCCATAAATTCTTGCATTTCTTTCCGGCTGCGAGGAACATAGCAAAATTGAATTAAATCTTGTATCGTGGCTTGCTCCTTATCTTGTTCCCTTATCCCGCTTATCAGAATCGGACTTTTTATAAGGATCTTGATTCATCAAATATAATCTCGCCGTTATTTTCTGCCCATACATAAAGTCAATCCTTCACACATCTACATCACTCATTAATCTTCCAGTGACCATAACGCTTGCCACCAATGCGTTCTATGCTGCCAGAGTCTTTCATCTCATCCATTTTTCTTTGTAAAGAACGATATGGAATATTAAGTATCTTTACAAGTTCTACCTGCGTAATCTTAGGATCATTTTGAATGACTTCTATTATCTTATCCACCAAAACATCATTCAAAACGCCACTTAAAACGTCATCTTGGCGTTTTGGCACTTTGGCTTGATCTATAAGTGCGCTTTGGAGTGCCCTAAAATGCAGATGAATATATTATATCTCAATTCTTATAAATAACTTCCCAATAGCCGTTCTGACTTGTCCCATGGCGTAGAATTACGGAATTCTTCTTTAGCTTATTCATATAATATTTCACAGTATTAACATCCCAGTTTAATTCATTCGCAATCTTTGCTTGTGTATGGTCCGGATGCTTCAGTAAGAGATTAACTAACGTCTTATCTCTTTCGCTCAGTTCAGCTTGCATAGTACCTTGCACAGTACCTTGGGTAGTGCCTTGGGTAGTGCCTTGGGTAGTCGGCCCGACCTTGGCAGTTGCAGCCTCAGAAAGGGGAATCACTGTCGTAAAAACATCTGCCTCTGTAAAGACAGGCTCTCCACCAGAATACATCTTCGTGTATTTATAGCTGTTGCGCATACCGCTTCCCAGCTCATCAGCAAGACCGATCTCACGGAACACTTTTGCTATCGGCGGATTCTTTGCAAATGGCCTAAATGTTTCCAGATTCAAGTTTCCGTGCCCATGCGCAAGGTTCGCATTCTCTGTTGTAATCTTATCCCGTTCAATGACAAGCTTCGGTACATATCCACTGGAAAAATCACGGTGCATGAGCAGGTTGGAAATAATCTCACGCAGGATTTTATCTCTGGCGCTTATCCGCTGGACACCATCCAATGTAAAAACATCATTCAGATGCTTCTTTCCAAATTCCATCAGACGATCATAACTTTCAATCAAGTTTGTGATCACCACATCCCTGTCATCATAACGATCAACATTAAACACTCTGAAAATAGCGTCTGTCTTATGCTGAGGTAACACGGATATGATACGGTTATCCGTGCCAAAGAGCAAGACTGCCGCAAGTGTGATACCTTCTTTGTTCGTTTCCGGATCCTCAAGTATAAGCCCACAGCTTCTGAGCATCTCCTCATCCGTCATGTCAATCCACGGATGGTGCTCAGTATTCACTCTCGTCATTCTCCTTGCTCGATCCATAAGATCATGACGAAGGCTTGAAACCGGGATGGCAGGGTAGACCTTATTCACAAAATAGGTGCTTTGCTTACGGGCATAAAGGTTGAAAACCATGTCCGCATTATCTGTAATATCGATGTCCGACTCATTATTGCGATCAAATATTCTGCCCGCATTGCGGTAAACGGTTTTTCCAACAGGGACATAGACATAAAGAACAATACGCCCATCGATCTCATATTCCTCTGTAGTCAAATAGAGTGGCGGATACATTTTTCTCTCATTGTTGATCGTCGTAACAAAATTTTTCTTCATCTGCTCAACGCAGTCTTTATCAACACCGAGAATCGTCCCGTTATCCTTCACGCCAAAGAAAATATGACCGCCATCCCGATTAGAAAAAGAGCAAACAGTATCGTAGACATCCTTCGTAATATCTGTTGTTGATTTTTTGAATTCGACTGTCAGCCCCTCGCCCTGACGAATCAAGTTCATCAAATTTTCAGGGAGTATCATATAACTCACCCCTTTCATATCTTTGATGCGTATAACTTGTGCTGGCTACAGCATAAGCTCATAGGACTAATCCTCGTCCTTTGGTACTGGAATATAAACCATCCTCAGCGTGATCTTAGTTTCATTATGTGTTGGATACAATGAAACCTTGCCCTTGAACTCTGAAACTTTGACTTTCCATTCTGAGTTTTAACCTAACACTTTTAAATCTAATGCTTGGTATTCCTTTTACTATTTACGGCTTATATCTGAGACTATACTTCCAGCAAATCATAGAAAGTACGCTCATCAATAATTTCTATATCTTGCCCCTCAAGCTTGAGCTTTTCTGCTTTCTTATGCTTTGATGACTTCTCACCTTTAAGAATTGCATTATAATCATTATCCCCAAGTATTAGATAGTTAGTTTGCTTAGTCACACTATTATCTAAGACGCCGCCGAGATTCACTACAATCTGCATCGCATCCTTGCGAACCATTTTCTCAAGCTTACCAGTAAAAACCACGTGCCGATTATAGAAAAACCCATCTTTATCAACAACCACTTCATCAGGCTTAATGGCTTTGATATCTATCCCTTTACCACCGTGACTTCCGCTAACAGGCCATAAATCTTCAATGACTAGATTCTTCTCAGCCATGCGTGTTTTAACAGCATCATATAATTCTTTCGTCGCAATACAATCAGCTAAAGCACGGTGTTCATTATTATGCAAACCCAAATAATCAGTTAAATTGGAGAGTCTGTGATGCTTCAACTCAGGATACAGTTTACGAGCAAATTGCATCGTATCCATATACTGATTAGACAATTGAGTCTTAAAACCCTCATTCAAAAAACGCATATCAAAAGAAGTATTATGCCCAAGAATAATATCCTCACCAATAAATGAAAGCACAGCCGTTTTCACATCAGCGATAGACGGCATACTCGCCAACATTTCATTAGTTATTCCTGTTAATGCTGTAATAAAACCATCTACTCCGGTACTCGGCTTAACCAGCTGATCATAACGGTCTACTATCTCATTGTTCCTGACCCTTAAAATACCAATTTCAATAATTTCATCGTAATACGCAGATAAGCCGGTCGTTTCGGTATCTAGCACACAATAATCATCAATAATCTGCCTAGTATAATTAGTATTCCTACTATACATAAAATACCCCCAACCCCAAAAACCGATTATTATAATCCAATTATAAAGAAGAACTTTACGCTAGCAACTCATATCACAATTTTTCTTGAAACAATATTATCGATATTCCCAAATCACTTAAAACTACAATTTTTCAAAAAATATTCAACCCACCCTATACCAAAATCGCTAACATACTACAAGCAAACCGCACATAAACAGGTGGGTGCAGGGTGGGTGCAAAGTGGGTGCACCTTTTAACGTTAACATCCTGTGCACTCGACCCTAGAGCGTTGATATCTTCCCTCATACAGAAAAATCGCACTCAAAAACCGCAAGAACCCAGCTTAAAGCTGCTTCGCATTAAACCTTTTAACGATAGCCCTCGCGAACCCCTGCTACACAAGGGCAAATTTGCACCCACCTAATCAGCCTTTGACATCAATACAACACTCTCGACGTGATGAGTGTTGGGATATATGTCGAACGCGCGCAAAGACTGAACGCTGTAGCCAAGCTCCCTAAACGTGCCAACATCGCGAGCAAGACTAGTCGGATCGCAAGCAACATACACAACAGCTCTTGCTCCAGACTTCGCAATCTGCTTACAAACTTGAGCTTTAGCACCAGCGCGCGGAGGATCTAACACAACAACATCAGGATGCGCAAATCGGCGAACAATCTTAGACGACTTACTCGCCTTAAACACCTGCGATTCAAGCGTTTGCGCAACATCGCCTTCAAGCGCTTCAACAATATCTCTGCTAAGACCTGCGCGCCCAATGTTTCGCCTTGCATTCTTTACAGCAATCGGTGCACCCTCAATACTAAGCACGCGCGCAGGCTCTGCAGAACCAGAATCGCCAGCAAAACTAGATAAAGCTCCGCCAACATTAGCCAAAGTCGCAAGCGGAATCGTAAACAAACCAGATCCAGAATACAAATCCCACAAAACCGTATTCTTAGTGCGACCACCAAGCGCAGAACGGACTAATCCCAAAACGTAGCTCACCAAATGCTCTGGAGCTGCGCGATGAATCTGCCAAAAACCGCGCGCGTCAACATCGTAATCAAAAGTACGCGCACGCGATGAATCGCCAGCAGCCGCAACGCGCACGCGCTCGCGCAACAAAGCCGAACCCGCAACCAACTCATCATTTACTATAAGCGCATAATTTTCGCCAATCGCACTAAGAAGCGCAGCCTTATCGCCAGAAACACCAAAATCCAAACCATCAACCCTAGGCTCTGGAACAGCAAGACGAATTTGCGCATTTGGCGAAAAAGAACGATTCCACAAGTCCAAAGAATCCGCAACAGCCAAAACTGCGCGCGACGCAAGCGGCATAGTATCAATCGCAATGCGATCATGCGACTCGCGCTTACGCATAGACAATCGCCCTTCATCATCCGCAACCAACTCCATGCGCGTACGCCAATTAAACCCGTTAAGCTCCTCGTCCCCTGGCATGCGCTCAACACTAACATCGCTTTCCGCAACATCCATATGCGCTAAACGCTGGAATTGATTGGCAATTACGGAAGCCTTCCAACGAATCTGACCAGGCAAAGAAACGTGAATTAAATCCGCGCCGCCAACTCCGCCGCCCTGAGCCAAAGGACCAGCGAGCTTCCATTGCGGCTCCACACGATCCGCACTAGGCTCCAAAACTTCTACAACTTCGCCAGTAAAAAAGTGCGCTTTTGCACGCATCGGCTCATCCATGCGCACAACAACCAGCTCACCAGGAAGGGCAAATCGCACGAATACAACGCGTCCTTCGAGATGACCTACGCATCTACCTTGATCCGCATATCGCTCGATTCGCATCGTTACTTGCATGTACTACCCCTTAGTTTTGCGTTTTGTTAAGCTGATTCTCTAACGCTGATTTTCTAACGCTGATTTTTGTTAAGCTGATTTTACTTCACTTGAATTTACATCGTTTTGATCTTCATCACCCTGCTTTGCCTCTCGATTTTTATGATGAAGCCGCATAAACGGCGTTGCAATAATCAAGTAAGAAACCCAAATTGCGAGTGCCCAAAACGGCAATCCCATAATCAAGCGAACGGTACCAAGCCATACAACGTGATTCGTCAAATATAATGGCACTTGCAAAACGAGCCTCAGCACAAAAACAGCAATCCACAATCCTGTCACATACATATACGCTCGCTTAAGCGGCTTATAATCGAGCCATTCATGAAGCCACGCACCAAAGTTTTCTGTAGGCATTTTGCGAATTGACTCAATCACAAGCCCTAAAGCAGGCACGCGCACAATCAGCGAAATAGCAAGAAGCGTACCATAAACAGCGTTTGTAATAAAACCCATCATGTAGTAGTCGCGCGCTTGATGACTCGTCCACACCCAAATAAGGCAAATTGCAATGGAAACAAGTCCACTAATTGCTCCCATAAGCGATTGTCTCTGAATAAGACGAACCACAACTTGCAAAACAGCAATCACAGCTGCCACAATAACCGTTGTTTGTACGTTACGCGTTACAACAAAGCAAATAACAAACAGCAAGCCTGGAAGCATGGATTCAATTACGCCTCGAATGCCACCCAATGAATCAATTACAGAAAATGTAGACCCTTCTGCTCCGATTGAAGCCAATGTCGCTAATCCTGAGCGTTTTTTAGTCTGCACAAAATTGTTGGTTTGCGCATAATCGTCGAGTTTTACTTCATTTGAAAACTCTTGCGAAGAAAACTCTTCTTCGACCTTCTGTAAAGATTCCTGTGAATCCATTCAATTAACTTTCTACTACTTGCATTATCTAATTTCAGCAAACATTGGACCGCGTGTAAGCGTAGTTTTTACTTCTACTTGTTGGTCGTAACCTAATGGTTTATCGTCTTTTTTTAGTGCATTATTAGCATCTTCATCAGACGTATTATTTTCCCCATCTTTACCGCTATTTTCTGCATTTAAAGCAGCTTCTTTTTCTTCTCTAGTTATTGGATCATGCATAGGAATAAAATCGCGAGGCGCAAGCGGCTCTTCACCACGATTTACAACAATCCCCTTAAACCATTCGTCTAATTGTTTTGTTTCGTTATTATTATCTGCAAGCTCTGTTGCTGCAGGTCCAGAGAATACTCCGCGAAGCATCCACCTAGGACCATCAACGCCAACAATACGCGTTGTAATGGTTTTTTCTCCAACTTTTACAGGCAACAGTAGCTCAGTACCGAATTCGCCTTGTACTGTACACGCTTGACTATTACCATCAAGCAAATCTTTGCATACTTCTAGCCAAATACCAGATGTTTTAGGCGCAGCAAAAGCTTCAACTTCTACGCTTGAAGAACCATAAGTTACTGTCATACCAAGAACTTGCGATGTTTCATGCTGCTTTTTTACTCGCAACTCAATGCCTTGAAAATATGGAATATAGATTGAACCAAAATCTAGATAATCGCTAAAATCAGGAGCATCTTCATCATTGAAATCCCATGGACCAGTTTTTACCTCTACGATTTTGTCTTCAACTTTTGAAGATTTTTCTTCTTCATGTCGGCCAAATAACCAACCCATTATTCCTCATTTCTTAAAACAACAAATCTACAAAAATATATTTATTACTTATTATTGTAAATTGCCTAACTTCACCAGAATAGCACAAGCAAAGCACTGAAAAATTTGCGTATATAGTACATTCATATACACGTGCGATTATTTAGTTATTTCACATTATGCAAATTAATACTTACGCATCACACGTCATACTTTATACTTAACGGCGCGTGATCAGACCATCGCGCATCATAACTTTCAGCACGATCGATCACAAATCCGCGAGCGCTTTCCGCAATTTCAGGAGTTGCGAACTGGTAGTCTAATCTCCAGCCAACGTTATTGTCGAAAGCTTTACCGCGCTGACTCCACCAAGTGTATGGTCCTTGAATATCTCCTGCAAGCATGCGCATAACGTCCACAAATTCATATTCGTTAATCCAGCGATCAATATAAGCGCGTTCCTCTGGCAAGAATCCTGCACTTTTTTCATTAGCCTTAGCGTTTTTAATATCAAGTGAAGTATGCGCAATATTAAAGTCACCGCACAAAATCGCTTGATTTCCGCCACTTGCTGCAATATTTCGAAGCTCCCCCAAGCGTATAAGCATTGTGTCTAAAAAGCGGAATTTTTGTTGCATTTTTTGCGGATCGTCCACATTTCCAGCATGAACATACACAGAAGCAATAGTAATTTCATACCCTTCAGGGGTACGCACGTCAGTTTCAACCCATCGCCCAGAATCAACATCCTCACTTAAACCAGGCAAACCGTAGCGTTTTTCAACTACAGGAAGAGACGTAACTAGAGCTACTCCAGCTCGACCTTTTACACGGCAAACTTCATTTGTATAAGTAAAATTATCGTTTTTTATAGAATTTACGATATTTTCAGACGTACGATATCCCATTTCAATTTTTGTCATAATTGGGTCGATTGCATCCTGCGGAGCGCGCACTTCTTGCATACACCACACGTCTGGAGTATGCGCGTCAGACCAGTTAAGCATACCTTTGCGCTCAGCTGCACGAATACCGTTTAAATTCGAAGTCGTAATTGTAATCATGTAATCAACTCTAATATGTACACAACACAAACAGCTCCACCACTAAGCAACAGACATAAATCACGCAACCAACACAGATTACAAGTTATGGATTACTCAACCAATAAACACGGAATTAATAGAAAAATAAAAAGGTGCAGATTCTATAAAACCTGCACCTTTTTATCAGCTTGTACTATTTAGTCTAAACCAAGTTCCAAATTTCCTCCTGGAATTGCATCAAGCAAATCGCGAGTGTATTCCATCTGTGGATGATCGAATACCTCATCTGTAGTTGCATGCTCAACAAGCTTTCCATGCTGCATAACAACAACTTCGTCTGCAATCTGACGAACGACAGCCAAATCGTGTGTGATGAACAAATAGCTCAAACCACGCTCCGCCTGCAAATCGTTAAGCAAGTGCAAAACCTGATCTTGCACAAGCACATCCAAAGCAGATACAGCTTCATCGCAAACTATAACATCTGGGTCCAAAGCCATAGCACGAGCAATCGCAATTCGTTGACGCTGTCCTCCAGAAAGTTCGTTCGGGAATCGAGTCATAACTGAAGCAGGCATACGAACCATGTCTAGAAGCTCTACCACACGGTTTTTACGACTCTTTTTATCACCAATCTTATGAATACGCAAAGGTTCTTCAATTGAACGATAAATTGAGTACATAGGATCCAAAGAACCATACGGATTCTGGAAAACTGGCTGCACATGGCGACGGAAGTCAAGCAAATCCGAACCCTTTAAATCGGAAATATTCTTACCTTCGTAAGTAACAGTTCCACTTGTTGGCTTAAGAAGTCGCAAAACCATATTCGCAACAGTAGATTTACCTGAACCAGATTCACCAACGATAGCTAACGTCGTACCACGCTTAATAGAGAATGAAACGTCGTCAACAGCCTTAAAAAGCTCTTTCTTGCGAGGAAGCTTAAACTCACGAGTTAAGTGATCCACAGTAATAATATGCTCACTTTTTTCGAGAGTTTGCTCACCTACTACGTGATGCTCAAGCAAGTTATCAGCGTTACCACCGTGTTCTTTAACAGAAATAATGCGCTGAGAAGCTAAGCTTGGAGCGGCAGCAACAAGTCTCTTTGTATACGGATGCTGAGGATGCTGCAAAACTTCCAACGATGGGCCAGACTCAACAACACGACCCTTATACATAACAACAACATGCTGCGCGCGAGAGGCAGCCAAACCTAAATCGTGTGTAATGAAGAGAACAGAAGTTCCGAGCGAATCAGTTAGTGTATGCAAATGGTCAAGAATACGCTTTTGCACAGTAACATCCAAAGCGGAAGTTGGCTCATCTGCAATAAGCAAGTCCGGTCGGCAAGCCAAACCAATAGCAATCAAAGCGCGCTGACGCATACCACCGGAAAACTCATGTGGGAACTGACGTGCACGAGTTGCAGCATCTGGCAAACCAGCTTCATCGAGCAAACCAGCAATACGATCTTCAACGCTTGCACCTACAACATACTTTTTGGCAATTTCCCAAGCTTTGTCGTCATTTACACCATATTTGATTAAATCGTCTGCTACGCGCCAACGAGTTTCAGAGCCTGGAACCCACTCTTTCTTGTAGTAATCAATAGCTTCATTGAACTTTTCAGCATCGTTATGCTCATCAAGCCCAACTTCTTTCAAAGCTTTCTTAGCAACTTCAATCAAATCTGGTAATTCTTTAGAGCCAAGGAATGTTTCATCCTCATTGCTTTTGACTTGAACAGAATCGCCTGCAAGAGCCTCAGCTAATGAAGAACGCTTCTCGTGATCAACGTCAACACCATTTGCGATTAATGCTTCTTTAACTTGTTCGCCAATACGCCACACAGGGTTCAAGTTGCTCATAGGATCCTGCGGAACTAGGCCCATTGCAGTACCACGCAAGGCAGCAATCTCTTTTGGCTTCAAACTGCTAATTTCTTTACCCTTGAGCTTAATAGATCCACCTGTAACATGACCGGTTCCAGGAAGAAGACCAAGAACAGCCATTGCAGAAGTGGACTTTCCTGAACCAGATTCACCTACAATTGCAACCCACTGACCAGGATAAACACAGAAGCTAGCATCTCTAACAGCATGAACAGCTTTTTTTGAGTCTGTTGTGAAATCAACCTGGAGATTTTTTACTTCCAACAATGGCCCTTGCTCTAGCTGCATGGCGCGAATGTCTATATCTTTACGTGTTGTATTCATAAGTTTTATTCCTCCACGCTAAATTCACGCCTTACGGCTCTTCGGATCTAATGCATCCTTTACAGCATCACCCATCATAATAAAGGCGAGCACAGTAATTGCGAGCGCAATAGACGGATAGAACAAGACTTCTGGGTTCGTAGTAAGAACATTTCTAGCGGTAGAAATATCTCCACCCCAGCTGACAGTAGTACTTGGTAAACCAATTCCAAGGAAGCTTAATGTTGCTTCCAACACAATATAAGTTCCAAGCGAAGTTGTTCCAACAACAATTATTGGAGCCAAAGAGTTCGGGATAATGTGTTTGAAAAGATTACGTATTGGAGTAGATCCTAAAGCAGTAGATGCGGTATTGAATTCAAGATTTTTTGATTCCATAACAGCGCTTCGTGCAATACGAGCAACGCTAACCCATCCAAAAAGCACCATAACAAGCACAATTTTCCAAATTGATTTAGATGTACGGAACATTTGTAAAACTACGATTGCACCAAGAAGCATTGGTAAAGCCAAGAAGATATCAGTTATTCGGCTGAGAATAGTATCAACCCAGCCTCCGAAGAATCCTGCTAACGCACCAATTAAAGAACCAACAAGTACAACCAAAATAGTTGCAAGCAAACCAACACTTAGCGATGTACGAGTACCATAAACAACTCGAGCATAAATATCGCAACCTTGCATATCAAAACCAAATGGATGCGCGGCTGAAGCTGGCTCAAGAGAGTGTTCCAAAACGCAATAATTAGGATTGTGCTTTGTAAGAATGCTTGGGAAGAATGCAACAAAAATAATTGCAATAATCAAAATTGCAGAAACAATAAACAATGGATTCCTGCGCAAAGTTCTCCAAGTATCTGCCCACATACTCGTTGCAGCAGCGGATTCGTCTACGGAATCCACTTCTTGAATAGGCGTATCGTCTAATGGTGCAACGTAGCGTTCTTGCCCCGGTAATATATTGCAATTTGAAGCATTATTTGCAATCAAATCATTTTTCATCAAATTATCTTCCATAGTGTACTCCCCTCACGCGTAACGAATGCGCGGATCAAGAGCCGCGTACAACATATCAACAAGAAAATTGCTAAATACAAATATCAATGTCAAAAGCGTGACAATGGAAACAACAAGGTTTCCTTCTCCTTTTAGAATCCCTTGATATGTGAGGAATCCAACGCCATGAATGTTGAAGATTGTTTCCGAAATCATTGCACCGCCCATAAGAGCACCCAAATCCTGGCCTAAGAAGGTGACGACAGGTATAAGCGAGTTGCGCAAAACGTGGCGAACAATAACAGAGCCTTCTTTTAAGCCCTTTGCACGAGCTGTACGCACATAATCAAGCGAAATATTTGAAGAGATTTCAGATCTTGTAAGTCGAATGATATACGCCATAGACACAGAACCAAGAACCATTGCAGGAAGAAGCAAATCGAAGAATCCAGGATCGTTACTAGCTGTAACTGGTAATATACGCCATTTAACACCAAATAAGTATTGTCCTACGAAACCTGTCACAAATGTTGGAACAGAAATAAGAAGAAGTGATACAACCAGGATCACACTGTCATACCACTTGCCTTTCTTCAAACCTGAAATTATGCCAAATATGACACCAAATATTGCTTCGAAAGCGAATGCCATAATTGCTAGTTGAACAGTAACTGGGAATGCACGACCAATTTCATCGATAACTGGTTGACCTGCAAAAGTATGACCAAAATCGAGGGTAAGAGCATTCTTTAAGAAAAGTAAATATTGAATAATAAATGGTTTATCTAAGTTATACTCGGCTCGTATTTGTGCAGCCACTGCAGGATTAACAGGTTTTTCTCCAAACATTGCTTTTACTGGATCTCCAGGCAAAGCAAATACTAAAGCATAAACTAATAATGTTGTGCCGAGAACAACAGGAATCATCTGCAAAATACGACGCAGAATGTACTTACCCATCGAATTCTCCTTGAATTGTTAAAACTTACTCAAAAAACAACAAAGTGCCACTCCAGCTCAATAGTTTTATTTAACTAGTTTAGCTGGAGCAGCAATTTCGCAATAAGCGATATTAAATTATTGAGAAGAACCAACTAGTGTTACCTACTAACTTTCTAAAAAGTATGTAACACTATGCTGTTTTCTTAATTAGCTACCAGCTTATTTGTGAAGCTGATAGTACAGCGGCATATTCTGCCAATCCATTGTGAAGCCCTTCAAAGTTGGAACCATCACAGCCTTAGCGTTCGAGTAGAACAATGGGACAGATGGAAGATCCTCAAGAAGGATTTCGTTTGCTTGCTGATAGAGCTTAATAGCCTCTTCTGGCTTAGCAGATGCAGCTTTCTTAAGTAAATCGTCGAACTTTGGATTCTTATAATCACCTTCGTTGGAGCCATTGCCATCAGCTGCAACGGAAGCAAATTCCTGAGTCAAGTAATTTTCTGCACTTGGATAATCTGGCATCCAACCTGCACGCCATGCACCCTTAATCTGACGCTTAGCGCAAGCATTACGGAATTCCTGGAATGTAGGAATTGGAGTGGTTTCAGCCTTGATTCCGAGATTATTCTTGAGGGAATTCACAACAGCATCAAACACAGACTTCGCATTTCCATCGGCATTGTAGGAGAAAGTAAGAGATCCATCATACTTAGAAATCTTATCTGCCTTAGCCCAAAGTTCCTTAGCTTTCTTTGCATTAAATTCTACGTTCTCATGACCCTTAAGATCAGCCTTATAGCCTGGAGTCAATGGAGAAGTAAATTCGTTTGCAGGAGAAGCAGTGCCATTGAGAATCTTGTTGATAATCACCTTACGGTCTATAGCCATAGAAATAGCTTGACGACGAAGCTTACCTTCTTCAGTCTTTACATCGAAGTGTGGGAGACTTGAAGGAATAGTGAACTGTTGGATTACAGAACCTGGACGGTTATAAGCCTTAACAGTTGTATCTTTCTGGAAAGTCTTAGTTTGGGTATCTGGAATATTATCAGTCATATCGAGGTTTCCAGCCTGCACATCGCGGTATGCAGCGTTACCATCTGTATAAACCTTGAAAGTTACGCCATCATTCTGAGCCTTACGTGGACCATCGTAATCTGGGTTCTTCACAACTTCAATCTGCTTGTTGTGATCCCAAGATTTGAACAAGTATGGACCAGAAGAAACAGGCTTTTCGCCATAAGCCTTTGGATCCTTGTAGAAGGATTCCGGAAGTGGAGCAAATGCCAAGTAGCCAACCTTAATTGGGAATACAGAATCTGGCTGTTCCAAATCAACGGTAAAAGTATTTTCATCAACAACCTTCAAACCAGAAAGCTGTTCGTCACCCTTAGTACCATCCTTCTGCAAATCAGCATAACCTTTAATGGTTTGGAAGAAGGAAGCACACTTCTGAGCATTCTTAGCGTTAGCGACGAAGCTCCAAGCTTTCACAAAGCTTTCGGCTGTAATAGGAGTGCCATCGCTGAACTTCTTTTCTTTCTTAACCTTCACGGTGTACTGGGTAGCATCAGCATTTGGAGTGATGCTTTCAGCATCCTCATTCACAGGATTACCTTTTTCATCGAAAGTTACCAACGTGGAATTAACCAACATGGCAGGACGAGCGCCAGCATTTTCGTTAATATTTCCAGGGACTAATTCGTTTTGTGGCTCAGAGTTTGAAACGGTAATAATAACCTTGCCACCGTTTGTTTGTGCATTCTTAGCGGAAGAGCCACAGCCACCAAGTAACATTGCCAGCGAGCAGGCAGCAGCAGCGAAAGCCAAAGCCTTATTCTTCATATATTTTTCTCCTAACGTCTGGTAGGCAGGATTGTCATATCACAAAAAAGCCAAACATCAGCTAAAACATAAAAATCCATCCGGTTTTTATTGCCAGATGGATTCTCGCAAGCCAATGACGAGGCCTCTTCGTTGATTAAAATTCAATGATACGTATTTTTACAAACAATGCAATAGTAAAAGAAAATTGAAAAAAATATTGTATATTAGTAATAATTAATTATTTAAGTCTAGATTTAATTATAAATACCGAAAATTTTATTATTTATATAGTAAAATTTATTGTTTTTTACAGGTATATGTATATTACAAAAATGTAAATTAACATATTTATTATGTAAAAAACATGTTAAATATGAATAATTGAATACTTAAAACATTTACTATCATGCACGCGGAAAAGCTTGAGAATACTTACGTTTTAAAGATTCAATAGAAACATGAGTGTAACGCTGAGTAGTATTAAGCGATGAATGACCCAATAATTCCTGCACTTCGCGTAGATCTGCTCCACCATTCAACATATGCGTAGCAGCACTATGCCGCAAAGCATGAGGAGAAATATCCGGAACATGCGCACTTTTAGCCTCGTCATGCACAATCTGCCTTACCAAACGCTGATCAATACGCTTTCCGCGAGTACCAAGAAATACTGCCTCTTCAACAGAATTTCGCAATAAAATTTCTCGTCCATCTTTAGAAATCCAAGCAGATAAAGCTTTATAAGCAGGAACCCCAAAAGGCACAACACGCTGCTTATTTCCCTTACCAGTAACTTTTATAGTGTGCGAGGAAAAATTAATATCCTGAATATTTAAACTAGTAAGCTCACCAACACGAATACCAGTCGCATATAAAAGCTCCAGAATTGCAGCATTGCGAAGTCCTACAGCTTTCTGATTTTTGGGACACGAAGTTGAAACATTAGCTTTAGAATCAACATTATTCATTAATGATTCTGCTTGATATTCATCCAAAACAGATGGCAGCATATTTTTAATTTTTGGCGTCATTAAAATTTCTGCAGGATTACCGCTTATGTATTCAACATGCTGACACCACGCAAAAAAACCACGCACCGCAACTACTTTGCGAGCCAAACTTGAACGCGCATGACTTCGCGACTCATCAGCCATCCACGAACGCAAATCATCCGTAGTAAGCTCCGAAATATTATTAAATCCGTGCCGATTACACCATGCTAAACATTGCAAAATATCACTGGCATAAGCTTTCTGCGTGCGTTCACCCAAGCCTTTATTAGCACGAACATAATCAATATAATCATCTATTAAACTCATATATTTAGAAGGTAAGCCTAAGAAATTTTCAGAAACAAATTTATTGTTGCTCATACTTAACTCACCCTTCCATAAAAGTTTAAAACAAAACGTTTGCCATATACTTCAGTCACATGCATAATACAACAAGGAGCATGTTATGAACACACAAACACGGAATTTAACTACACTACCACAGCAAATACCTGCAGGCTCGCGCATAGTAGTAAGAACTTACAAAATTATAGAAGACAATAACAATGGAACACAAAAAATCGAGTATCATGATGCAATTGGGCACGTACTCGAGTGGGACGGGGTAATGCTTCATTTACTTCGAGATCCTGCAGCAAACGGCACTAGAGCTGCCGAAGAAATGTTCATTGATGCCAAAACTATTTACCGTTTAAAGCCAATCCCAGAACGCAAATTCCAAAAGCCGCTTAGTCTGTAGAATTGTCTGATAAGGAGCAAGTTTTACACATTTCTCAAGGAAGCATCTGAGCGCAATAGCAGTTGCGAAGATTCGTTGATGTTAAATCCGGAAAGTTCAACAATGGATTCTCCTAAGCGCGCGGATTCTAATAATTCCTGCTGCCAATTGATTTGAGAATCATACTTCCACAATCTGCTATTTGCAGCATCGCTTTGTTGCATACTAGTTTTAGACGAGTTGCGCTGCAAGTATTTATATTCTCTCCAAGATTGAGCTTTAGCAAAAAACTCTTGCTCTAAAGCATCCGCGGTTTCAACATCATTATCTAACATATTTGCAGCAAAAGTTAGCTCAGAAATTACGGAACGCAATAATTTCGCAGTATTATGCCGATTTTCACTTACCATAGCACGAGTGCGTTGAGGATCAGTAAGAGCAACTCGTGTCATATCTCGCCAGGAACCTGCAGATAGTTGTAAAGCAATAGCACGATTAGATTGTTCACATAATACGTTTGCAAGAGCTGTTGCAACAACATGAGGCATGTGAGAAATAAGAGCTGCAGAATTATCGTGCGTTGCATCATCCAAAACTATTGCGCGATTCTTGCATAGCGAAACAATCATTTGCAAAATATTTCTAACTCGCCAAAACTCAGTAGAATCATCAACAGTTAAAGCCCACAAAGCACCATTTAAAAGCTCACCACTAGAAGCTTTCCAACCAGTAAATTCACTACCAGCCATCGGATGCGCACCAACGTAGCAATCTTGCAAACCTGCATCTTTTACTTGCTCTCGAACTAAAGTTTTTACGCTGCCAACATCGCTAATAGTTGTGCAAGATTTGTCAATATAAGGTGCAACTTCATGCAAAATACTTGGCATAGCGGCTAAAGCATTGCATAAAATCAAAACATTTGGACGAAGTTTTGCTAAATCTTGCACTTTTTCTACGCAAGTAATTCCTAAACTTTTAGCTTCGTCATAAGGCTCATTATGACGATTCCATGCATATACGTTGCAATTTGCCAGTTTAGCAAGTCTTTTTGCAAGAGATCCACCAATAAGACCAAGACCTACAATGCCAACAGAAAATTTTTGCGAAAATTCAGCATCTTCTACCATAATAATTCTCTTTCTGCACGCATTACGTTCAAATTACGTAAAGCATCAACTGAAGGTTCAACGCACACTCCACCATGAGGTAGCATCCAATCATCCATCACCGGATTCTTGCGTTTATCAGAAGAATACACTGCTAAAACTCGAACCCAATCACCATGTTCAACAACCTCTTGAATCATAGCTTTACACGTAGAATCCCAAGGAGCAGCATCAACAGTTGCAATAAAACTGTATAAACCGCCTTGCCCTTTAATCGGTCTAGACATAAAGGAAGTCATATTAAGACCATGATCACGCACAACATCAAGCAAATTTGCTAACACTCCAGCACCTGTGCAACGAGGAATAAACGCAATAATTGAGGAAAATGATGAAAAGTTTTCGCGCTGCGTATTAACAAAATTTAAAGCCTCATCTCGAGGAGCTAGCACTAAAAACTCAGTTCGCGCGCCAGAAAAATCTTCAACTGCTTCACTCACAATCTGCCTATTGTATAAATCAGCACAAATTTTAGGGCATAAAGCAACTTCTCCAGGAACTAAATCCCTACAAGCAGCAGCATTTGAAGACGCAGTTTTTTCTTTCAATCCACGCTCTTGAGCAAACTTACGACATTGTGCCAACGCGTGAGGGTGAGCAACAATAGTAGAACAGTTATCGATTGAATCTGACTTGCAAATAACAGCATCAAAACTAATATCGACGCCTATTCGAGTAATACCAACCATATTTTTTGCATCAATGAGTAAATCTAAATTAGGTATTACAACGCCTTCAATATTGTTTTCCCACGCAATAACACCCCAATGGTGATGCTCTTCGATTTCACTAGCAATACTAAGAACATTCTCGCAAGCAATTGGAATAAGTCGCAAATTCTCAAATGATTGTAACTGCTGCTGAACTTTTAAAGCTGCTTGATGAGTAAAAGAACCTTCCGGCCCTAAATAGCATAATTTACGTGAGAACTTACTGTTACTACTATTCATAAGTATTCCTTAAAAACTGTTGCAGTTAAGAATATTGTAATCAAGACTACTGTAAAAAATACTGCTTAATACTTCTTTGTATGCAAAATTCACAGCGAAGTCACGCTTAAATTATTGCAAATTCTTTGCTCATTTCACTATTCAATAACAAACCAACGCTGAGGCATACAAAGCAAGACTAAGTGAGCAACAAGAACGCCGTAAAGCCAAAAATATCCAACATATTGCGAACACCATGGCAACGGTATTGTGAAACCAACAGGTACTAGAATTGCACTGCCAATAAAATCTAATGCGAGAATCCAAGCAAACGCGGAGAAAACTATTGCGTGAATAAGTAATCCACTCCAACCACTACGAGATCTTGCACACCAAGCAGACAAAAACAGCAAAAGCATAGATAATACGAATCCGTAAGGAATGTTATCCATTGCACCGCAGCGATGAGCAAAAGTACCAATCAACGCGCATATTACTGCAGAAACACACGTGGTCGCATACCTGCCCCACGAAGGCAAGCGATGCGACCACGGTTTCGACGACATAATAAAACCTAACGTTCCATTACTAATTGGTATATTGCGATTATCATGCAGCGTTGTTGTTTTGACGACGCTGCTTAGCACGCCACTTATACCATTCGTCACGGCTCAAAATAATCTTGCGCACGCGAATTGCTTCAGGTGTAACTTCCACGCATTCGTCTTCGTTAGCAAAGTCAAGAGACTCTTCCAAGCTCATCTTGATTGGCGGAGTCAAGGTCTCGAGAACATCAGCGGTTGAAGAACGCATGTTAGTCATGTGCTTAGCAAGCGTAATGTTTACATCCAGCTCATCTGGCTTGTTGTTAATACCAACGATTTGTCCTTCGTAAACTGGGCTTTGTGGATCAACGAAGAATACGCCACGAGCTTGCAAACGCTGCATAGCATAAGGAGTTGCAACACCCTTGCGGTCACAAACCATGGAACCATTCTGACGAGTCACAATCTGACCAGCCCATGGAGCATAACCGGCGGAAATAGAGCTTGCAATACCAGTTCCGCGAGTAGCAGAAAGCAAAGCAGTGCGGAAACCGATAAGACCACGCGAAGGAACAGTAAATTGCAAACGAACCCAACCAGAACCGTGGTTGCTCATAGAATCCATGCGACCCTTGCGATCAGCCATAAGCTGAGTGACGGTACCCATGTACTCTTCTGGGACGTCAATTGTAGTGCTTTCCATAGGCTCATTAATTTGACCATCAATAGTCTTGGTAACAACCTGAGGACGACCAACTGTAAGCTCGTAGCCTTCGCGACGCATCTGCTCAGCTAGCACAGCCAAAGCAAGCTCGCCACGACCTTGAACTTCCCAAGCATCTGGACGCTCAGTTGGAATAACCTTAATAGAAACGTTACCAATAAGCTCGCGATCCAAACGATCCTTAATCATACGAGCAGTAAGCTTATGATCTTTGCCTTCAGTACCGGCAAGAGGAGAATCGTTTACTCCGAAAGTCATAGAAATTGCAGGATCGTCGACATGAATTAATGGAAGCGGCTTTGGATCGTTTTGGTCAACGATAGTTTCGCCAATCATAATGTCGTTTACGCCAGCAACAGCAACAATGTCGCCAGGACCTGCAGAAGCTACAGGAGTGCGCTCCAAACCTTGAGTGCGAAGAAGCTCAGAAACACGGAAGTTTTCAATGGAACCGTCGACGCGAGAAAGACCGTAAGTCTTGCCCTTTTCCAAAGTTCCGTTGTAAATTCGCACTAAACCGAGACGACCCAAGAAGTCAGAGGAATCAATGTTTGCAACATGAGCTTGAAGAGGAGCGCCTTCTTCGTATTCAGGAGCTGGAATGTTCGAAATAATAGAATCAAACAATGGCTCCAAATTATCGTTATCTGGCAAACCACCATTTTCAGGCTGATTAACAGAAGCATAACCAGCTTTAGCAGCGCAATAAATTACTGGCAAATCAAGCAAAGCGTCGAGATCGAGGTCAATACCTTCCTCGACAACATCCTGAGCCAAGCCAAGAAGCAAATCTGTAGATTCGCCAACAACTTCTTCAATACGAGCATCTGGACGATCTACCTTATTTACGCACAAAATAACAGGAAGCTTAGCTTCCAAAGCTTTACGAAGCACAAAGCGAGTCTGTGGAAGAGGACCTTCAGAAGCGTCAACCAACAAAACAACGCCGTCAACCATAGAGATACCACGCTCGACCTCACCACCGAAATCAGCGTGACCTGGAGTATCAATAACGTTAATAGTGATACCTTCTGGATGACCATACTTTTCAGCTAATGGACCTGTGTACTGCACAGCAGTGTTCTTAGCAAGAATAGTAATGCCCTTTTCGCGTTCCAAATCATTGGAATCCATAACGCGATCTGGAACTTCTTCACGCTCAGAAAATACGTGCGACTGCTGAAGCATGGCGTTTACCAGAGTGGTCTTACCGTGGTCTACGTGCGCCACAATTGCCACATTTCGAATATCACCGCGAACAGTCATCACAAACCTCTTCCATTCTTCGCGTTTTAAGTAATTATTAACATGCAACCGCTTAAGCTATAAACATCAGCTAAAAACAGTAGCTATATACATTATTGACAAGCACCCAAATAGGTAAACTGCCAAACCGCACCGATTTTACTAGTGAGCGCAGACAGCTTTTAATCCACACTAACGCAGAACAACAAGAACTTACGCAACAACACCTTTAGCAATAAGCTCACGCGCAACTTCGCGGTACTCTTTTGCAGTCTTGTGTTCAGGAGCAAAAATAGTGATAGGAACTGCAGCAACTGTAGAATCTGGCAGCTTAATAGAACGCGAAATCACAGAGTGCAAAACGCGATCTTGGAAAGCTTCATAAATGCGCTGCAACACTTCCTCACTATGAAGTGTGCGAGTGTACATAGTGACAAGAACTCCAAATACTTTAAGATTTGGATTAATACGAGATTGTACCTTCTCAATTGATTGCATAAGAAGAGCCACGCCTCGAAGAGCAAAAAACTCTGCAGCAAGTGGAATAATCACACCATCAGCTGCCGTTAACGCGTTTACAGTAAGCAAGCCGAGAGAAGGCTGACAATCGACTATAATAACATCGTATTCGTCGCGCACTTTGCGCAATACACCTGCTAATATCTGCTCTCGTCCTACTTCGGTTACTAACTGAACTTCAGCTGCAGATAAATCAATATTTGCAGGAATAATATCAATATTTTCTGTTTCAGTATGACGAATTACGTCGTGAACATCTACAGACGAATCAAATAATGCCGTATAAACTGTATTATCAAGCGCATTTGCGTTAATTCCAAGTCCAACTGTTGCTGCACCTTGCGGATCGAAATCAACAATCAAAACGCGACGACCATACTGACTTAGTGCGCCAGCAATATTAATGGAACTTGTAGTTTTACCAACTCCACCTTTCTGGTTGCACATTGCAATAATGCGAGCAGGACCGTGTGAAGCTAACGGCTCTGGTGCATGAAAAGTTTCGTATTCGCGTCCAAGTAAATCAGTAGGCATGTTCCCCACTTTATCAACAGGTATACTCACGAAACTCTGAGCATAAAATTATTTAGCTCGAGGATGGCTCATTACGTAAGCTTCAACTAATGCGTCGGGACTAATATGCGTATAAATTTGAGTTGTTGTAACTGAAGCATGTCCAAGCAACTCTTGAACTGTGCGCACATCAGCACCACCTGCAATAAGATGCGTGGCAAGAGAATGACGCAGCGTATGCGGATGCAATGGTTTGTCAAGTTTTGCACGCTCGCCAGCTTGCGTTACTATTGCCCATGCTGATTGGCGAGAAAGTGCATTACCTCTCTTATTTAAGAAAATTGTGTGCAATTCACGTTTGCCCTTTAACGTTAATTCTGGGCGAGATTTCTCCATATAGTTACGAAGAGCACGAACAGCACAACCACCAATCGGGACTAAACGCTGCTTAGAGCCTTTACCTGTAAGTTTTACAACAGATTCGTTTAAATCAATATCTTCGAATTTTACGCCAACTGCTTCCGAAATTCGCGCTCCAGTAGCGTACAAAAATTCTAGCAAAGCTGCATCTCTAATCGAAATAGCGTCCTCGCTACCAAAATTTCCAGCAGCTTCAATAACTCTATTTACCTCTTCAATACTTAAAACATCCGGCAAATACTCGGCTTGTTTTGGAGCTTTTACTTGCGCTGAAACGTCAGCTTGTATATCGCCATGAGCAAGCATAAAGCGGTGCCATTCGTGAATACTTGCAAGTCGACGCGCAACTGTTCTAGTTCCCAACCCTAATTCATTCAAAGTTCGAATGTATGATTCAATATCTAATTGAGAAATAGTAGTAATATCTTTTATTTTTCGTTCGTCGTAAAGCCAGCATGTGTAATCTTGCAAATCTGAAGCGTACGCAGATACTGTTTTTTTAGAAAGACCACGCTCAATATCAATATGCGCAATAAAGCGTTGAATATGAAGTGCAAACTCTTCAGGAATATTATTTTTCCTATTGTCAGAATCAAGATTTGAGCGCATAAAAATAATTATAGCTAATAAATAAATTTGTTGATTTAAAAGAAAAAGCCCACCTAAATTGGTGGGCTTAAAATAGAACTCTATTAAAGCAAAATCAGGCTTCAACTGGAGCGTTTACATCAGCTGGCAATGCAGCCTTAGCAGCTTCGACAACAGCCTTGAAAGCTTCAATATCGGAAACTGCGAGCTCAGCAAGAGCGCGACGATCCAATTCGATGCCTGCCAAGTGCAAGCCCTGAATGAAGCGATTGTAAGTGATGCCTTCAGCGCGAACTGCTGCGTTAATGCGCTGAATCCACAACTTGCGGAAATCACCCTTGCGAGCCTTGCGGTCGCGGAAGTTATAAGTAAATGAGTGGAGCAGCTGTTCCTTTGCCTTGCGATAAAGACGGGAGCGCTGACCGCGGTAGCCAGAAGCCCTCTCAAGAACAACGCGACGCTTCTTGTGAGCGTTTACTGCGCGCTTTACTCGTGCCATAAGTATTCCTCAGCTTTCTTAAAATTTTCGATTGCGTATTCGTTTACAAGCAATTCTTACTTGTTACTTACTTAACGAGCAAGCCCTTAAGCTTCTTGCTCTGCGCAGTAGCCAATACTTTATCTTCAGAAAGAGCACGACGCTTACGAGCCGACTTGTGCTCCAAGTTGTGGCGCATGGCGCTACCATCGTGCATCACCTTACCGGTACCGGTAAGACGAACGCGCTTGGACGCTGCGGAATTAGTTTTCATCTTCGGCATTGCTGCCCTCCTTGTGATGTTGATCGGATTGCATAGCATTTACTGCAGCTGCAGCTTGTGACTGAACTTCTTGCTTAGCTGCAAGACGAGCAGCCTGACGAGCTTGACGCTCAGCGCGAGATTCAGCGCCACGACGACGCTGCTCAGACTGTGTATGAATTTTCTTGCCTTTTGGAGCAAGAGTCATAATAATATTTCGACCTTCTTGCTTTGGCGCAAACTCTACTGTGCCACTTTCAGAGACCTCATCTGCAAGTCGGCGCAACAATTCAACGCCACCAACCGGACGAGATTGCTCACGGCCACGCAACATAATAGTTACTTTTACCTTGTCTCCGCCGTTCAAGAAACGAAGCACATGATCTTTCTTCACATCGAAATCGTGATCGTCGATCTTAAGGCGGAAACGAATTTCCTTAACCTCTGCGACGGTTTGATTACGACGTGCTTCACGAGCCTTAATCTTTTCGTTGTACTTGTACTTACCGTAGTCAATAAGCTTGGCTACTGGAGGCTTAGCAGTAGGTGCAACTTCGACAAGATCGAGGTTAGCTTCCCTTGCAAGGTTTAACGCGACAGAGGTTGCGATAACTCCCACTTGCTCGCCCTTTGGACCAATAAGGCGCACCTGAGGGACTCGAATTTCCTCGTTAATGCGTGGTTCGTCGCTAATGATGACTCCAATCCTTCTAAATACTTGTAAGATGCAATACACCAAGAAGTCCAAGAGCTTAAGATTCACTACTTCATATCAATAAAACGCTACAAACAGCGCAGCAAGCAGCACAAGAAGCTAACTTGCGTGACCGAAGTCATGAACCCGAAACCACAGCAGGCTTCCAGGTGGGGACATCCCACTTTCTTGATTACTCAAGCCGAATGTCTATTCTACTAGAAGCCTTGACAAAAAAGCAGTCAACACACGAAACGTGTTTTGACTGCCACAAATCAAAGCTAGAACTATGCGATTTCTACGCTAACTGCATTGGCTCAGGCTTCAATCCATCATGATTAAAGTACACATCATACCAAGTCAGGAATGTGTAAACTGTCCAAATCTTACGACGATCGTCATTTTTCTTTGCATAATTATCGTCAATCATACGAAGTAAAGCATCTCTATCGAAGAATTTAGCAGCATCGTCACTTTCAAACGTCTTACGCACAATCTTATAAAAACGTTCCTCACGCAACCAATCCTTAACTGGCACAGGGAAACCAAGCTTTTCTCTGTCATACCAAGCTTTTGGCAAATGACGGGACGCAGCTTGTCGGAAAGCAAACTTCGTATTTTCGTCAGTAATTAAATATTTAGTAGGAACTTTTTCTGCAACATCCATAAGAACGCGATCAAGCAAAGGCACGCGAAGCTCCAAAGAATGTGCCATAGTCATTTTATCTGCCTTAAGCAAAATATCTCCTGGCATCCATTGATGCATATCAAGATATTGCTTTTTCTTCACTTCAGAAAGTCCCTTACCAGCAATTCTATTGTAAATAGCATCAACAATGCTGCGAACGCTAGGACCCTTGCGATACTCAGGCTTCAAAAGTTTTACAGCATCTTCCTCATTGAAGACCTTTGATTGGCCGATAAAATGCTCCTCAGCTGGAGCTAAATTAGCGTACAAGTGCCACGCTCCATGGAAATGCTTACCCTTTGCAGCTCGACCAATCGCGTAACGTAACTTTTTTGGCAACTTTGCAAGCATGCGAGTCACAACTTTAATAAGTTTAGAACGCGTATGAACACCATAATCAATGTATCCTGCAAATAATTCATCTGCTCCCTCACCGCTTAGCACAACGCGTAAATCTTGCGAAGCTAATTTTGCAAGGAAGAATAATGGGACGCAAGAGAAGTTAGAATCAGGTTCGTCCAAATACCACTGAATTTGTGGGAAATAACGGAATGCGTCAGCGGCGTCAATAATTTCAGATTTATTGTTTAAGCCAATAATTTTTGCCAATTCGCTTGCTTGTTTGGATTCATTGTATCTTCCACCAGCAAAACCAATAGAATATGTGTGTTCAGGGCGCGCAACAGCGGCAACATAACTTGAATCAACTCCAGAAGAAAGGAACGAACCAACTTCAACATCCGCAATTTGGTGAGCTTGAACAGAATCACAAACTGTTTTATCGATAGAATCAACTAATTCATTCAAGCGTTGCTTTGTTTCTTTGAAATTAGGATCGTAATATTGCTCAATCTTCATTTCGCCATTCTTATACGTAAAGCAATTACCTTCACGCAGCTTAAAAACGCCTTTGAAGAAAGTTTCGTTAATTGCAGGATATTGGAATGTCATAAACGGCTTAAGCGCATTTTCGTTAAGTTCCTTCTTAAAATCTGGATGGCGCAGTAAAGATTTAATTTCGGATCCGTACATAAAAGTACCGTTCATTTGCGCATAATAAAAAGGCTTAATACCGAAATGGTCGCGAGCGCCAAACAATTCTTGAGTACTCTTGTTCCAAATAACAAATGCAAACATTCCGCGTAAACGATTAAGTAAGCCTTTACCCCACTCTTCGTATCCGTGCACTAATACTTCTGTATCGCAATCAGTGTGGAAAGTGTGACCAGCTTTAATAAGTTCTTCGCGAAGTGGCTTGTAGTTATAAATCTCGCCATTAAAAGTAACTGCAAGATTCCCATCCTCGTTGTACATAGGTTGGGATCCACCGTGAAGATCTATAATGCTAAGTCGACGAAAACCAAGTGCTGCGTGTTCGTCAATCATAGTTCCATACTCGTCAGGACCACGATGCACAATCACATCTGTCATATCTTTTACAATTTGGCTTTTGACGTTAATTGGGGTGTCATTAATGAACCCTGCAATTCCGCACATTTATTTCTCCTCGTAGAATATACAACACAGCATTACGTTAGTCTACTAGCAAATAATTAACGAAAATCCATAATAACTTGGAAAATCTAACTTGCCATGCAATATTACACCAAGCACTTTATGTTAAGCGAGTATTAGTCTAAAAATTCCTGTATTTGCCGGAATAAAAACAATAAAATACGCTAAAACCAAATCCAAAAAATGGCATAAAACATAGTCAAATGTTGGTTGACACTACGCTTATAAACTCTTGTTATAAATGTATGTCATCAGTACAAATGCAGCGTTATTATGTTGCTATGGAACCTTTGCAACGCTGCGTAGTATTAGCAGCAGGAGATTATTACGATCATACGCGTGAGCATGTGCCAGATCGCGCTTTAACAATTGCAGCTGATGGAGGCTGGGATCATGCATGTAAATTAGGTTTGCATGTGGATGCGCTCATCGGCGATTTTGACTCTGTTAGATTAAAGCTCCCTACTGATGCAGTTATTACTAGATTGCCTGCAGAAAAAGATGATCCGGACTTACTTTCTGCGTTGAAAGTCGGTTGGGCTAAAGGCTCTCGAGAATTTCATATTTTCGGAGGATTAGGTGGTCGAGTTGACCATACTATTTCTAATATTCAACTTATGGTTCGTTTAGCGCGTCGCGGTGGAATTGGATTCTTGTACGGCGACGGTCAAATTGTTACAGCAATACATGATGGATCTCTTGATTTTCCAGCATCATCTGGAAATGATTTGCGCATAGTTTCCGTTTTTTCTCATACTCCAGTTTCTAATGATGTAAATGAAGTTGGATTAAAGTATCAGCTTAAACACGCAACCATGCATGGAGATGCAGTACAAGGTTTAAGTAACGAATTATTAAATGATACGCCGGCTCATATTGACGTTCATGAAGGAACACTTATTGTAACCTTCCCTATTAACGCTCCATTGCCACAGGTGAGCTGGTTTAAAAGACCAATTGGAGATTTAGGCGAAGTTGATGCTTCTATATCGGAAGCATTAGCAGTTCCTCTTGAAAGCGAGACTACTCCAACATATTCGACTACTGCAGCTGCTGAAGCAATGACGTATAACGAATAGCGCAAACTTTAGTTTGCACAAATGGCTGACGAGGATCTTTTACTTGAAAACTCGTCAGCCTTTTTCTTTTTAAAATTACATGCGTTGTTCAATTGAACAATATTGATTCGTAAAATGTTATGCAAAAACGCAACTAGAAACTATCAAAAAATTCACAAAAACACTCATAAAACACAGCATGTTAACGCTCACTGTTCTCACAATGCATTATTGCAATAAAAGTGAGCTATATTACAACTCTTCGTACATACCGCACACTAAAATGAACACCGTTAATTCAAATAACGATGACCTAAATGCGTGAGTTTTCATCGCGAAAATAGCGCGGCTTAAAACGTTGCGCACGAGGTCTCACTCAAGGGAGAACCACATGACAGTCAAGATTGGTATTAATGGTTTCGGTCGCATCGGTCGTCTCGCATTCCGTCGTATTTTTGAGCTTCAAGCTCGCGGCGGTCAAGCAGGTGACATCGAAGTCGCAGCCATCAACGATCTGACCACCCCTTCGATGCTCGCCTACTTGCTCAAGTATGACAGCACCCACGGCACATTCCGCCACGATGACGGCACCCCAGTTGAGGTAACCTCCACCGAAGACGCAATCGTTGTAGATGGCAAGACTTATAAGGTTTACGCCGAAAAAGACGCAAATAACATTCCATGGGTTAAGAACGATGGCGTTGAATTCGTTCTCGAATGCACCGGTTTCTACACTTCTGCAGAAAAGTCCCAGGCTCACTTGAATGCAGGCGCTAAGAAGGTTCTTATTTCTGCTCCTGCTAAGGACGAAACCACTCCAACAGTTGTGTTCGGTGTTAACCACGAAATCTTGAAGGCTTCTGACAACATTGTTTCCGCTGGTTCTTGCACCACCAACTCCATGGCCGCAATGGTGAAGTTGCTTCAAGATAACTGGGGAATCAAGTCCGGCTTCATGACCACAATTCACGCCTACACCGGCACTCAGATGATTCTCGACGGCCCACGCGGCTCCAAGCCACGCAACAACCGTTCCGCAGCTTGCAACACCATTGAGCACTCCACCGGCGCTGCTAAGGCAATCGGCAAGGTTGTGCCAGAAGTTAACGGCAAGCTCCAGGGTCACGCACAGCGCATTCAAGTTCCAGACGGCTCTGTTACCGAGTTAACTACTGTTCTTGAGAAGCCAGCAACCACTGAAGAAATTAACGACGCTTTCAAGAAGGCTTTCGAAAACTGCGAGTACTTCGGTTACAATGCAGACAGTATCGTGTCTTCTGACATCATCGGCGACACCCACGGTGGCGTTTTCGATCCAACTCAGACCGATGTGAACACTGTTGACGGTGTAACTTTGGCTCGTACCGTCACCTTCTACGACAACGAGTACGGCTTCACCTCCAACATGATTCGCACCCTTCTTTACTTCGCTGAAATCTCCGAGTAATTTCGCTAAGCATCAATCAGCAATAGCTGGTTGTACGAATATTTAATATATCAAAAACCCCTTGTGCTGCTTTCTAAGCTACACAAGGGGTTTATATGTTAAGTCAACAGTCGGTATAGCATATCATGTAACAGAATTTGATGGCTGAGTATAAGGCACGGTAACAAAATGAGTAAAAAACATGCAGAAACCGGAAAAGCAACTCCTGCTATTGCGCAACTCGAAAACGCAGGCATCACCTTCCGCATAGCGCAATACGAGCATGACGCTGATCACATGGACGACGGCTACGGAATTGAGGCTGCTGAGAAGCTAGGCGTAAGCGCAGCTCAAGTTTGCAAAACTCTTATGGTTGACACTGGTGAAAAGCGAGTGGTTGGAATTGTTCCAGTAAACGGACGTCTCAATATGAAAGCAATTGCAGGAGCCGTACACGCAAAGAAAGCAAGTATGACAAGCCCAGAAGTTGCGCAACGAGAAAGCGGCTACGTAGTTGGCGGAATTTCACCATTCGGACAAAAAACGCACCATGAAACAGTACTAGATAGTAGCGTAATGCAATTTGATGAGATTCTTGTTTCTGGAGGAAAACGAGGATTGGACGTAGTTCTTAATCCTCAAGATATCGTAACATTATTAAACGCAACTGTAGCTGATATAGCAGCATAAGCAACATAAGCTTTATTACTGCAAATATTGCTACCAACAAGTGATTACTCGCACGGGATTAGTACGTTGGCAAATATAACGTCTTGGCAACGTGCGATAATCCCTAAGGTTGTTCATTAATCGTTAAGGAGTGCATTATGGGTATGCGTGGCCGCAAGCGCAAGGCGCGTCGTAAAAAAGCAGCGAATCATGGTAAAAGACCAAATGCTTAAACTATAAATTCGCTTATACATACTGTAAAGCCCACGTCAATCGTGGGCTTTTTCGTTTTAACATACTTTTATTCACTAGAATAATCAGAAAGCTCACGTTTGAGTTGCATGCGAGCGCGGTTAAGTCTGCTCATAACAGTTCCTATTTTTACGCCTTCTTCTTGGGCAATTTGTTTATAAGATTTACCTCGAATAGCGACTTCAATAAAAACTTTTCTACGCTCAGGCGGCAACTTACTAAGCGCCGCAATAATCTCTTGTGGAGCAAACCCTTCTAAATATTCTTGTTCAGCAGAAAGCATTCCTTTTGCGCAATGATTAGAAGCCTCATAGATATCCCAATCATTGTAGTCACCAGTTTCATCGTTAGCACGTTTAGGGCTTCGTTTTGCTTTCGCGTACTGATTAAAATACAAATTTCGTTCAATCCTGTTAATCCAGGCAGCAAAATTCGTGCCAAGCTGAAAAGTTTCAAAAGATTTAAGAGCGCGCTCAAAAGTATCTTGCACTAAATCTTGCGCATCCTGCGCATTTTGCGTAAGACGCATAGCTTGAGTGTACAAAGGATCAACGCAAGTAGATACAAGTTGTTCAAATCTTTTGCGTCGACTTTCCATTGCAGAACTTTGCTTAGTATCTACTAAACGATCACTAAATAAGCGAGCATTACAATTTTTTGCATTTTGTTTTTTAACTCTTACGCTTTTAGAGCACATAACATTTGTCTTCTCGATTTGCTCACTCATATAGTCAATAATACTTTTACTTTGCACATATCGCTACTGATTTATCGTATTGCATAGTGTAGCGCAGCGCGAGATGGTAACACATCGCAGCACAATAACGCAGCGCGGCATAGTGTGACATTGCGTGACATTGCGGTAGTATTGTGACTATGCCAACTCATATTCAAGAATTGTTAAATGCTTTAGATTTAGCACCTAAGCAAGATGAGAATACATTACTTGCTGAATCATGGTTACTTGGTTTCGACACTGAAACTACAGGTGCAAATATTGGTAAAGATGCCATTGTTTCTGCAACTCTAGTATTACGCAATCCTGAACTAGCTCACACTGGAGATGTGGTATCAACTTGGTTAATTAACCCTCATCAGCCTATGAATCCTAAAGCAAGCGAAGTAAATGGTTTCACAGATGAATACCTCAAAGAACACGGCGGAGAGCCTGAAGAAGAACTTGAATTCCTTGCACGTGCAGTAAGCATGGCTCAAGCTAAGAATATTCCACTACTTGCTTATAACGCTCCATTTGATATTGCAATGTTACGTCACGACTTGAAGCATTGGCATCTTACTGCGCTAGAAGAACGCGCAACTTGTTCAATACATGCACTAAACGCTAATGACATTCTTACTGTTGACCCTCTTGTTATCGATAGGGCTGTTTCTAGAAGATCCGGCAAGCGTACTCTCACTATTACATCTCAGTTTTACGGGGTTGAACCAATCGGAGATTTCCACGATGCTACAGCAGACACAGTTGCAGCTCTTGATTTGATTGCTCCAATGAGCAAACTATATGAGTCAGTAAGTTGCATGAGGCTGAATACTATGATGGATTGGCAGCGCGAAGCTTATATTAATTGGCGAGATAGCTTCAATCAATGGCTGCAATCTCACGGACGTGAGCCTATTACTGGAACATGGCTATAAAACATTTGGTGAAAAGAAGTAAATTATGATCATGCATAACACGTTGTCATTAGCGAGCGCAAGTGAAATTTTGCAGCACTATGGTTTGTTGCGCGAAATGATTCAATATGGTAAAGCAGAAGATACTAATAGTGTTAATAGTGCTAATACTAAAGAAAAAACTATAGACTCTACTCATTCTCGCAATGAAATATGGTCTTTAAATCCGTATTATTTCCCAAATATTGATGCAGATAAGTGCTTTACTAACGCAACTTACGATACTCGCGATATTAAATCTGGAACACTTCTGTTTATTAAAGGCAATTTTAAGTCGGAATATCTTTTAGATGCAGACAACAAAGGACTTACTGCATATGTTGCTGAACAAAGCTACGCACAATACACAAAAGCTGTTGGTTTAATTGTTACGGATGCTAAAAAAGCAATGAGCGTGCTTGCAGCAGCATTCTTTGGAAATCCACAAGAAAAACTCACTATTGTTGGAATTACTGGAACTAAAGGCAAAACAACTACAGCCTACTTTACTCACGCTATCCTAAACTCCCATTCGCACGGTAAAGCAGCACTGTTTTCTTCAGTAGATAATTGCGTAGACGGAAAAAATTACGTTGAATCTAATTTAACTACTCCTGAAAGTTTTGATGCTTTCAAAATGATGCGCGAAGCTGTAGATAACGGCATGAAGTATCTTGTTATGGAAGTTTCTTCGCAAGCTTATAAGGTGAATCGCGTATACGGTCTTAAATTCGATGTTGCAGCATTCTTAAACATTAGCCCAGACCACATTAGCCCTATTGAGCACCCAACTTTTGAAGATTACTTGTATTGCAAACGACAAATTATTGCAAATACTAAGCGTTTAGTACTAAATTCTGATACAGATCACGCAGATCTTCTTTTACAAGATGCGGAACGCAACAATGTGCTCGTAACAACTTTTGCTCGCATTAAAAAAGATGAAATAGAAGGCGATGCTTGCGAAAATGACAATTTCGATGATCTTGACGACGATCGCATAAATTATTGCGCGCCTGCTAACGATGACGATTACACGGAATTACTTACTCCTGACTACATTGCAATGCCAGTAGAAAATAGTGAATCACATTGCATCGCTATGCGAGACTCAAGCGAAGACGACGACTATGAAGATAACGACTACGAAGAAGACGTGCACTACTGCCCTATTGACGAATTCGCATTGTCTATTGCAGGAGATTTTAACTACGAAAATGCTTTAGCTGCAATCGCTATTGCAGGAGAATTGGGAATTAATCAGGATACTGATTTACACGCACTACACGCTATTGAGAATGTGAAAATTTCTGGACGCATGGAAGTTTTCAAAGACACGCACTCAAACATGATTGCGGTTGTCGACTATGCGCATAACTACATTTCTACAAAATCAGTTCTTGACTTTGTAGAAGAACGCTACGGCAAATTTAATCCTCGAATTACGCTAATAACTGGTTCCACAGGAGATAAAGCTGTCGACCGTCGTAAAGAAATTGTTGAAGCCGCGCAAAACCGCATAGAACAGTTTATTTTCACTACTGAAGATACTGATACTGAAGACGTAATGCATATTTGCGAGGATATGCAAAGTTATGTTACGAACCCAAATGTTTCTTCACGCATTATTATCGACAGAGCTGAAGCAATAGAATGCGCTTACAACGATGCAGCAAGTAGCGAACAAAAAAATGGAAGATTAAACATTCTTCTTGCTATCGGTAAGGGCGATGAACGTTGGATTAAAAACAAACGAAAGCATGTGCCGTATGAGGGTGATTCATTCGTAATAAAGCGTCTTTTTGGTCTGTAATACGCTTATGCGAAAGTATGAAAATATACGAATAAAATAAACGCAATTACTACATAAACTAACTAACAAGCTAGCTAACAAACTAAATAACAAACAAGTTAAATAACAAATTAAAACAAATGAAGAAGATACAAATGAAGAATCAACGATTTCAACCTGTGTTACTCGGTAGCGATATAAACGCATACGGCATGGCTCGAGCATTCCATGAAGAATATGGCATTACTTCAATTGCTTTTGCGCACTTCCAACTTTCACCTACGAAATTTAGCAAAATTGTCGATGTGAGAATTGTTCCAGGCTTTGGAGAACTTCCTACATTCCGCAATACAATGCTTAATTTTGCTAAATCATGGCATCAAGAGCATCCTAATACCAAACTTCTGCTTATTCCTTGCGGCGACGTATATGCGAACCTTCTAAGCCAATGCGGTGATGAATTGCACGAATATTTTGCTTTCCACACATTGCCAAATTCGCTCAATCGCCAGCTTAGCCTTAAAAGCTCATTCTATAAAACTTGTGAAAAATACAATCTTCCTCATCCAAAAACTAAAGTTGTAAACGCTCAAGAAGTAGCAGCGCACGCTTATGAAGATTTGCCATTCAGCTTCCCTATTGCTATGAAACCAGCGAATAGCACTAAATGGCTTGATATTGATTTTGAGGGACGTAAAAAAGCTTTTATTATCAATACTCCGCAAGAACTTGATACTCTTATTCAACGCTCGTACAAAGCTGGCTACGATGACGAAATGATTTTGCAAGACTTTATTCCTGGAGACGACAGCCGCATGCGTGTGCTAAACGCTTACGTTGATAGCAATCATCATGTGCGCATGATGTTTCTAGGACACCCTCTGCTGGAGGATCCAACTCCAGAAGCGATTGGCAATTATGCAGCTATTATTCCAGACTACAATGAAGAAGTTTTCCAAAATATTAAAGCATTTTTGGAAGATATACATTACGTTGGCGTAGCTAATTTTGATATGAAATACGATGAGAGAGACGGAAAATATAAGCTTTTTGAAATCAATTTACGCCAAGGCCGTTCAAGCTATTTCGTCACTTTAAACGGATTTAATATTGCTAAATATTTTGTTGAAGATTTAATTGACCATAAGCCTTTTGACGGAAATACTGTGTTCGGTCGTGGAGAAAAGTTGTGGATGGAGATTCCGCGATCGATATTTTGCAATTATGTAGCAGAAGGCGATGAAAAGAAGCGCGGTCTTAATATGATTCGTCGCGGCGATTGGGGCACTACGCTAGAATATAAAAAAGATATGAATCTGCTACGCTGGTTGATGATTCGTCATATGTTTTCAATTTACACAAGGCGTTACGCAGAATTTTTCCGCAATAAAGCGTGAAAATTATTACGTAACTTTGAAGGGAATATGAGACAATGAAACGTCCGTTTTTTGCTGTACTTGGCGGCATGGGCACACTTGCAACAGAAAGCTATATTCGTTTACTTAATAAAGAAACGCATGCACATAACGATCAAGAGTTTTTAGATTATGTGGTATTCAATGA
This sequence comes from Gardnerella sp. DNF01159, assembly GCF_049244215.1. Lineage (NCBI taxonomy): Bacteria > Bacillati > Actinomycetota > Actinomycetes > Bifidobacteriales > Bifidobacteriaceae > Gardnerella > Gardnerella sp. DNF01159. The sequence goes on from NZ_CP058387.1 coordinate 1,176,983, forward strand.
TGCTTCTGTGCCAGATAGAACAGCATATATTGTTGGCGAATCATCCGAAAGCCCATTCCCTACTCTTGCAGACGACATAGCTAAAGCAACTGCGATGGGTGCTTCATTTATTGTGCTCACGTGCAATACTGCGCATTACTTTTACGATAAGTTCCAAGCACTTACCGACGTGCCAATTATACATATGCCGCGTGGTGCTGTAGCTGAAGTTTCTAAACGTTACCCAAAGTCTAAATGTAACCGTATTGGATTCTTAGGTACTGCAGGGTCGCGTAAAGCTGGAGTGTATCAGCGCGCTATAGAAGAAGCAGGATACACATTCGTAGCACCCGACGACGATTTACAAAAACGCATTACATCACTTATTTATGATGATGTAAAAGGCACAGGTAATCTTAATTTACGCCGTTACGAGTCCGTTTTAAGCGACATGCTTGACCCTGCAGGAGCGTGCCGTTGCGACGCACTTATTTTGGGTTGCACAGAATTAAGCGTACTTAATGAAGCTTTTCCTCTTCCGCAAATACCGTTAGTTGACGCTCAAGCAGTACTTGTAAAAAATACTGTAGAAAAAGCTAAATCTTTGCGAATGAAGTAGCAGAAATAGCTTAATTTTCAGGACTCGTCAATATTCGGGTGAATTGCAACGCGCTGATCTTTAGGCTTTTTTAAATCCGGATTCACATGCTCAACAAGCATTGTGCGAGCATCTCCTGCCGTAACAAAGCTTCCGCAAATAAGCACGCCGTGACCGTAGCCCACGCCAAGCTCATCGTCTTCATCAACAAGATTCACAGCCGTTTGAATAGCATCCGGAAGCTCGTCAACGCGAATCACACGATCCCTGCCAAACACGCCTACAGCAACCTTTTCAAGATCTTCCGGATCCATTACACGGTCCCGCCAAGAATTACGCGTAACAATAATCTTCGTCAAAATAGGTTCAAGAACACCCAAGTATTCTTCAACTTGCTTATCTGCCATCATTGCCACAACGCCAATAAGCTGCTCAAAATGATAGTTTTCTTCAATAGTTTCACGAAGAGACTCGGCAGCATTCACGTTATGTCCACCATCAATAATGATTGTCGGCGAAGTACGAACCTGCTCAATACGCCCAGGAACCTTAACCTGACTTAAAGCCTCTGCAACTAAATCGCCATCCAAAGCACCACTTACAGGCAGCACAACCTCTGCAGCGGCAAGAGCTGCCAAAGCATTATGAGCCTGATGCTTGCCAAACTTGTCAACCGGAACATCCTCATAAGTGCCAAGAGGTGTACGCAAAGTAACAACCTGTCCACCAACTGCAGGAGTACGAGACACAACTTCAAGTTCGCCATCGCCATAAGAAGAATCGCGCAATAATGTAGCATGGTTGCGCTCTGCAACTTCCTTAATAATTGGCAAAACCTTAGCTTCATGCGGCTGAGGACCCAAAATAACAGTGCAATTTGGCTTAATAATACCAGCCTTCGTGCGAGCAATCTCTTCAACAGTGTTTCCAAGCCATTGCATGTGATCCATATCAACCGGCCCAATAATTGCAGCATCAGCATTCATAACATTAGTGGCATCCCATTCGCCACCCATGCCAACTTCCATAACAGCAACATCAACAGGAGCGTCCGCAAAAGCCCAAATTGCCATGGCTGTAAGCACTTCAAAAAAGCTCATTTTTGGCTTACCGTCAGCTTCCATGCGAGCGTCAACCATGTCGATAATGTCTTTCATTTGATCCCACACATCAACGAACTGATTGTCACTAATTTCCTGTCCGTCAATCATAATGCGCTCGTTTACGCGCTCCAAATGTGGAGAAGTATATAATCCGGTTCGCAAACCGTATGCTCGACAAATTGACTCAGCCATTCGAGCAGTAGAACCTTTGCCGTTCGTACCAGTTATGTGAATAACACGCATAGACTGCTCTGGATGACCTAAAATATCGAGAATAAGACGCATGCGATCCAAGTCGAGATTAGTTTTATTGTGTTCTGGAGCTCGACTCATAATATTGCGTTCGATATCAACAATTCGCTCATTATTGCGATTTGGATTTTCAATAGACATAACTACTCCCCCTAATTTTTACGCTCGCTTACTCATTTTCCAACAATCTAGATTAGTTGATACCAACAACACACGCATATAAATATGTTGTGACAATATTCACATAGCAAAAGCGTTTTATACGCACTTTGTAAATTGCGTATAAAATCTTGCTATTTTGCACTAAAAAACTCGCATAAAACACTAAATAAGACTATGTTAGTTTATTGACTGTTTATTTACTATTTGTATAATTTGCGCAAGCAAAAATTAACAAGCAAAAATTAAGGAGTCTCATAATGGCAGAATATACGCCAACTGAGCACGGCGAAGAGCTAAAAGCTGACGGCACGCAAAAGGCAGAAGATCGCGTAAATAACCGTTCACTTCGTCCAAACAGTGATTCTTTTAAAGATTTTATGACGAATAACTGGGATAACCAGGAGCCAGAAGTTAAAGCTCTTGAATCTAGCAAGTACATTCCAGCTCGTTTAGAGGCTCTTTCAAAGCGTTTCCCAGGTGAACGTTTAGTTATTCCTGCAGGACAACCAAAGGTGCGTAATAACGACTGCGATTATGCTTTCCGTCCAGACACTACATTTGCTTACTACACTGGCTTAGGTCAAGACTATGAGGCTGGTGCTGTGCTTGTTATGGAGCCAGTCAGCGAAGACAGCGAAGAAGCTAAGGCTGGAAAAACGCATGTACCTGAGCTTTTTGTAGCTCCACGCGCAGATAACAGCACTTCAGCATTTTACAAGGATCCTCACTACGGAGAATATTGGGTTGGTCCTCGCGCAGGCTTAAAAGAACTTAAAGCAATGACTGGCATTGAAACGCGCGATATTGCAGAACTTGATGACGCTATTGCAAAGAACGTAAGCGACGATGCTAATGGTGAAGGCATTCGCGTGCGAATTGTTCGAGAAACCGATCCTGAGCTTACTGCAAAAGTTGAAACAATGCGAGAAGCAAGTGGATTTACTGATGAAGATGCAAACACTTGCGCAGACGATAAATTGCACGAATTCGCTGCAGAAGCACGAATGCTTAAGGACGACTACGAAATTCGCGAAATGCGCAAAGCTATTGCCGCCACAAAACTTGGTTTTGACCGCATGCTTACGCGTTTGCCTAATGCTTTGGGTCATGAGCATTCCGAGCGCATGATTGAGGGTGCTTTTAATTCTGTTGCTCGCGAAGAAGGCAACGAAGTAGGCTACGACACTATTGTTGCTTCAGGCAAGCACGCGCCAATTTTGCACTGGATGCGCAACACTGGCGTTGTTTCCAGCGGAGAATTGCTACTTATTGATGCCGGCGTTGAAGTTAACAGCCTCTACACTGCTGACATTACACGAACTTTCCCAACGAACGGCAAATTCACTGACTTACAAAAGAAGCTTTACCAGTGCGTTCTTGACGCTCAGCAAGCCGGTTTTGAGGCTGCTAAACCAGGTGCAACCTACTCCGATATTCACCATGCTTGCATGCGCGTTCTAGCCGAACACTTGCACGAATGGGGAATTTTGAAAGTTAGCGTTGAAGAATCACTTTCGCCAGAAGGTCAACAGCATCGTCGTTGGCACGCTTGCGGCGTTGCTCATCATCTTGGTTTGGATGTGCACGATTGCGCACAAGCACGCTACGAGTCTTATCAGAGCGCAAAAATTACTCCAGGAATGATATTCACTATTGAGCCAGGATTATACTTTGCAGCTAACGATTTGATGCTACCGGAAGAAATGCGCGGAATTGGAATTCGTATTGAAGATGATGTACTAATGACTGAAAACGGTCCAGAGTGGCTTTCTATTGACATTCCAAAGCAAATCGATGATGTAGAAGCATGGATGGCTGAACAAGCTCACAAAAGTGATATTTTTCAGCATTAAGCAATAAATCAAAATAATAGAAAAATATAATAAAAAAGAATAATAATAATATAGTACGCCAGCATAAGCTAAGTTAAACGTACACAATATAGCACTTATGGTGCGCTCTATAGAAACGTAACACGCATTGCGCATATTACTTATCGAAAGGGCGCACCATAATTGTTCGTATAGCATTTTTACAAGCAAAATTTGCATCAAAATGCTTTTGAAGAAGCGAGAAGATATTTAGTAAAAAGTATAGCTCTACAAACTTGCTGCACTGACGCGTGCGAAAGGAATATTATGACTAAGCCAATTGTTCTTTCACTCGGCGAACTTTTATGGGATTTGCTTCCACACGGAAAACGTGTTGGCGGAGCACCAGCAAATTTTGCATATCATGCACAGTGTCACGGAGCGCAAAGTTGCATGATTAGCGCTGTTGGTCAAGACCAACTCGGCGATGAGCTGATTGACAAAGTGAACAAAGCTGGCATCGCTTCAATTATTCAACGCAACGCTTGGCCAACAAGCACTGTAGAAGTAACACTAAAAAATGGAATACCAGAGTACACTATTCTGCGAAATATAGCATGGGATCATATTCTTTACACTCGAGAACTCATTGATTTAGTAGAACGAGCAGATGCAGTATGCTTTGGCACTCTAAGCTTACGTTCTCAAGAAACTCACGACACAATTTTGCAATTGTTAAAGCATACTAAGCCTGGAGCAATGAAGTTCTTCGATATTAACATTAGAAGCGATCACTACTCTAAGGATCTTATTGACACATTACTTCAAGAAGCAACAGTATTTAAGCTTAACGATTCGGAACTATTCTTATTACGCGATATGTTCAATATTCGCGACACTTCAGACGAGGAAGCTTGCAAGTGGTTCCAAGCTCGTTACGGACTAGATTATGTGATTCTTACAGGCGGCTCTACTTTTAGCACGATTACTACTAGCACTGGAGAAAGCTCAACTATCCCAACTCCACACGTTGAAGTTCTTGACACAGTTGGTGCTGGAGACTCGTTCTCAGGAACATTTGCAGCGCATATTCTTAAGGGAGAAAGCTTGCAAGAGGCGCATCGCGCAGCTGTTAATACTGCAGCATTTGTGTGCACTCAAGAAGGAGCATGGCCTAAGTATCCAAAACAAATACCAGATTACTTGTCAATGGCAGAAAATAACAAATAAAACAAAAAATAAAATTTAAATTATAAGATGCAAAAATGCCACTTCATAAATCATAATGAAGTGGCATTATTAATATCTTGTGGGGCCTCAGGGGCTTGAACCCTGGACCGACGGATTATGAGTCCGCTGCTCTAACCGACTGAGCTAAAGCCCCACGCTAACAAAGTTAGCAACGACTAGATTAGCACATACCCATAAACGTCGCCAACTCAGTGAGTCGAATTTTTGACCTTGCTTAGGGTTACTGAGCTTGAAATCCCGATGATTTCAAGCTCGGTCAGAGCGTCCAGATGCGAAGTTATCAAGAGCACCAGTTTTACGCAAAGCCAAATACACAAACCACACAAGCACTCCAGAAAGCAACAATCCACTAATAAGCTCTGTAATCATATGAATCGTAATATAAGTAGAAGCTTTGGCCTGATACTTAGTGAAGCTTAAGAACACACCATACTCAAAAGCCACAAGCAAACCAGAAAGAGCACTCAAAGTCAAATTAAACTTTCGCAAACGGAAAATTAAGAACGGAATCTCCGCAAACACACCCTGTAAAAGTGCGGAAATAAGCGTATCTCGCATATTAAACGGAGTTCCAAGTAGCACCTGTACAAATGCTGCAACAACATTTACATACACTGCAGAACCTGGCTTACGAATAAGCAAAACTGCAAGAGTTCCAGACAAATACCAAACACCATGCGTGATGCTTGCAAAACCAGGAAGAACAGCTGCATTCAAAGTACGAATCAAAGGAATAAACACCAAGCCATAGCCATACAAGATAACGCCAAAAACAGCAGCAAGAGCAGCACCTAATGCGATATCTGCAACACGCCAACGCATGCTCACAACCCTATTAATACTAGAAGCAGCATTACTATCCACTTGATCCGTTACACAATTAGATGATTCTAACCCATTATTATTTGTATTGAAAATATCGCTCATAGGAAATCCTTTTTTAAGCTGCTGCGCATTGTAAATTACTGAATTGAATACTTCCTGACCTACGCAGCCCGGGCAGAAGTACCAATGAGAAAGTGTATCACCTCTAAAAAGCACAACATACCTTTTGTGATATTTAATACATTGTCAGATCTTATATCGATTTATAGAAAAAATATATGAAAAACTAATTGCTGCGCAAAATACGAAAAATAGGGTAAGCAGCAAAAATAGAAATACGAATATCAGAAATACAAAAAATGAAAAACGCCGCTGAAAACCCAGCGGCGTTGTAATTTGTACCCCCTAAGAGAGTCGAACTCTTGTTGTCAGATTGAAAGTCTGGTGTCCTAACCGTTAGACGAAGGGGGCTTCGAACCAAACCATATGATATTAACACTCAAAAAAGCAGTACGCAACTCACGGCGTGTTGAGACTAAGTACAACTGCAAAGCTACGAGAACAGCGGCGGCAGAGCATTATTGTGCTATGTAGGTGAAGTCGTGAATCGTGCGACCAGCCTCCAAGCCTTTGCGCTCAAAATTCGTAAGAACTCGACCAGCAAAGCGCTCAGACTCGCTAAAATCTGCGTGCGGAAGAGCTGCTGCAGTATCAGCTGTACCTTTCCCTACATGCTCAATTGGAAGACTTGCGCTTAATTCGCCAATATTTGCAAAATCTTCGCGAGAATCCATAATCTCATGCACATGCAAAGCGTAATCCTCAATATCTGTAGCAATGCGCCACGCACCCCCTCTACGCAATGCCTGGTGTATTGTAGAGACAAGCTCTGGCTGCACAATACGACGCTTATGGTGGCGCATTTTAGGCCATGGATCCGGGAAGAAAGTCCAAACTTCTTCTAAAACTCCGCAGTCGCACGCAGCGAAGAAATCAGGAGCGTTAATTTGTGCAATACGAAGATTAGTCAAACCTTGCTTTCCAGCAAGAAGCATTGTGTGAGCAACGCCTGGATCATAAACTTCAAGCGCTAAAAAGTTAGTTTCCGGCAAACGTTCAGCTGCGGCAACAATGTTTTCGCCTTGTCCGGAACCAATTTCAACAATAAGCGGATTGTCATTCCCCCACTTATCGCTAATCCAATCATGCGTAATGTTCAAATTTTCGCGCAATCTAAATGAGCCAGGTGCTTCAGTAACGTCTAGCAGGTACTGACTTGCATAACGCTCCTGAGCGTGCTGTAAACGCGCATCTAAGCGCCCAGAACGACGCACAAACGACAATACAGTGCGTTGCTTGGCTTGCATAGTGTTTTCGTTTTCATTTTCAGTGCTCATGAGATTACTTTCGTTATTTGGGTTACATGCCTTTAGTTTAAATTCGCATGATTTTAGTCATGCTCGTACACATCGCTTTTATGCTACCAAAAAGTATAAAAAAGCAGCGAAAGTTGTTAAACAAACGCTGCTCAATTAATTCTTTAGCAAATACAATTTTAGGAGAACAAGTCACGCGCAGTATTGTCGTTCGGAGCATCCTCCACTTTGATATTCACTTGTGCCGGGCTTAGCAAAAATACCCTAGGAGTCACACGCTCAATAGAACCGCGAACACCAAATACAACTCCAGCAGAAAAATCAACAATACGATACGCAACCGATTCAGTTACACCAGTAAGGTTTAAAACCACTGGAACACCGTCACGCAAAGCACGACCCACCATTTGCGCATCATCGTAAGACTTAGGATGAATTGTAGTAATACGACTCATACGACTAGCATTCGCACGAGCAGAACCACCACGCAAATCATTACCATGTTGCGACACAGCAGGAGTTACCGAGCGATCATTATCGAATGACGTTTCTTGAACATCAGATTCAGCATAATCATCATCCTCAGGCACATCTGCCATACCAACGTATGACATCACGTTCTTCATAAAGCCAGCCATGAAGCAACCCTCCTCTCGTTACGCTTAACGCAGAAAATCAGGAATATCTAATTCGTCAGGTTCAGCAGGCTGCTGTACAGGAGCTGCCGCAGGAGAATATTGCTGATGATTCATCGCAGGCTCAAACATAGAAGGCATAGAAGCAGGTTGTTCTACTTGTGGAGCAGCTTGAGCTTCCTCTTTGAAAGATGAGGTAGACTGTGCAGGAGCTACAGGCTTAACATCTGCTTGCATATCAACAAACTGACCAGCTTTAGCCGAGGACTCCTCCGCCTTAGGATGAGCATCAAATCCAGCAGCAATAACCGTAACTCGAACCTCATCGCCGTAAGAATCATCGAGGGAAAGACCCCAAATAATTTGAGCTTCTGGATGAATAGCTTTACGAACAAGTTCAGTTGCAGCAGAAGCTTCCTGAAGCTTCAAATCACTTGGACCTGCGATATTAATCAAAGCACCGTGAGCACCCTCAATGCTTTCTTCCAGCAATGGGGAGCTAATAGCAATTTCAGCTGCCTGAGTTGCACGATCCTCGCCTTTTGCAGCACCAATACCGAACAGTGCGGTACCTGCTCCGCGAAGAACAGCTGTAACATCAGAGAAATCAACATGAATGTAAGAATTCATGGTAATTAAATCAGTAATGCCTTGCACACCTGCGAGCAACGCAGTATCTGCCGTCTTAAATGCTTCAATAATTCCAATAGTACGATCAGAAATTTCCAAAAGACGATCGTTTGGAATAACAATCAACGCGTCAACTTCTTTGCGAAGATTCTCGATACCAAGTTTTGCAGATGCAGCACGTTGCGGTCCTTCAAAACCGAATGGACGTGTAACAACAGCAATAGTCAAAGCACCTTGCTGATGAGCTGCACGAGCCACAATTGGGCTTGCACCAGTACCCGTGCCGCCGCCTTCACCGCAGGTAACAAACACCATGTCAGCACCCTTAAGTGCCTCTTCAATGTCTGATTGATGATCCTGCGCAGCCTTAGCACCCTTTTCAGGATCAGCACCAGCACCCAAGCCTCGGCTCGAAGCATCAGATAATGAAATCTTTACATCAGCATCAGAACGCAGTAAATCTTTAGCGTCAGTATTAATGGCCACAAACTCTACATTCTGTAGACCCTCGCTGATCATCCGATTGACGGCGTTACCGCCGGCACCACCGACGCCGACTACCTTGATGATGGTTTTGTCGTTGAAATTGTCAGTCTGGGCAATCTCGCTCACCGTTATCTCCTGTCACTCACGCACGTTTACACAATATTTTAGCGTAAAACGCTCGATACTGACGACGTTTTCACAATAAACTGAAAAAATGTCACTGCTTTGATAATACACCGTGCTATATGCAAATATGAGCACAAGGTGATTTTAATAGAACATTATCGAAATAATCAGTGCAAAAAAATGACGAAAGCCCTAGAAAATACTAGTAACTTGCATCCATTGGATCGTCACCAAATAACGCCTCTCGCTCTTCGTGACTAGTTGTACGAGAATCTAACCACCCATACGGCAAATGAACTTTTTTAGCAAATCTAACTCGTCCACGCGGCGTGTCTAACACCTTTTTTGGCAAACAAAGAGAACCATCAAGCATATCGAGATTACGTTGAACATCCTCAATCGACTCGCACTCCATAAACGCTTTACGAGTGCCACCACCAACAGGAAAGCCCTTTAAATACCAAGCAATATGCTTACGCAAGTCGTGAACAGCCATACGCTCGTCGCCATCATAAAACTCAACTAAAAGATTTAAGTGGCGCAAAATAACGGAACCAACTTCTGTCAAAGTAGGATTCACACGATTATCGCTACCTTCGCAAGCATTGCGAATATCAGCAAACAACCATGGGCGACCCTGGCATCCTCGACCGATAGCAACGCCAGCGCAGCCAGTTTCTTTAAACATTGCGAGCGCATCTTCCGCACCCCAAATATCACCATTGCCAAAAACCGGAATATCAAGCGTCTCTACAAGCTCACCAATACGCTGCCAGTCTGAATGACCACCGTAATATTCTGCAGTTGTGCGAGCATGCAAAGTTACAGCAGCGCATCCTTCTTCTTGCGCAATATGACCAGCTTGAATAAAAGTTTCATGATTCTCGTCAATACCAACACGGAATTTAGCTGTAACAGGGATTCCTGCAGGTTCGCAAACAGAAACAACGCGATGCAAAATTTCTTGCAACAAATCAGTTTTCCAAGGAAGAGCAGAACCGCCGCCACGTCGCGTCACTTTTGGAACTGGACAGCCGAAGTTTAAGTCAACGTGATCAGCCATGTTTTCGTCGACAACAATTCGAGTAGCTTGTTCTACAATAGAAGGATTTACACCATAAAGCTGCAAAGAGCGCACTTTTTCGCTAGGCGCAAAACGGCAAAGTCTAAGCGCTTTTGGATTTCGTGCAACTAATGCTCTAGCCGTAATCATTTCTGCTACGTAAAGCCCGTCCGGACCAAATTCTCGGCAGATTACGCGAAATGGCCAGTTGGTAATTCCAGCCATTGGAGACAAAACAACAGGAGTAGCAATATGAACTTTCCCTAAATCCACTGGTTTTATAGAAAAATTCATATTGCTTTAACTCCATTCACTTTAATAATAATTTTGCTTATTAGTGCTTAAGCACTACTCGCTTAAGCACTACTCAAACGCGTATTAGTACAATCCGCCAGCAGTAGCGATTTGTACAGGCTTAGACTCGTCTTCGCCAGCTTCTTTAGCAATATCCGTAGCACCGTCGGCTGCACGAGTACCAACAATCTCAACAGGTCCTTGCGGATACTTAACGCGCTTTTCGTTAATTCGGCTAGCAACGTAATCTGCAACCTTGTCCAAAGAAACGCGCTCTTGTTGCATGGTGTCGCGCTCGCGAATTGTAACAGCATGATCTTCCAAAGTATCGAAGTCGACTGTTACGCACAAAGGAGTACCAATTTCGTCCTCACGACGATAGCGGCGACCAATAGCTCCAGCCTCATCGTAATCGATAACCCAATCATGCTGACGCAAATCTGCAGCCAAATCTTGAGCAACAGCTTGCAATTCTGGCTTCTTGCTCAAAGGCAAAACTGCAGCTTTAACAGGAGCCAAACGAGGATCAAGTCGAAGAACAGTGCGCTTGTCAACTCCGCCCTTAGTGTTTGGAGCTTCGTCAACGTCGTAAGCATCAACCAAGAATGCCATAAGCGAGCGCGTAAGACCAGCCGCAGGCTCAATAACATAAGGCACATACTTTTCGCCAGTAGCCTGGTTAAAGTAGCTCAAATCCTCGCCGGAATGCTTAGCATGAGCAGACAAATCGTAGTCAGTACGGTTTGCAATACCCTCAAGCTCTCCCCAATCCGAACCTTGGAAGCCGAATTTGTATTCAATATCGACAGTGCGCTTGGAATAGTGGCTGAGCTTCTCCTTAGGATGCTCATACATGCGCAAGTTTTCTGGCTTCACACCCAAATCAACATACCAACGCACGCGAGTGTCAATCCAATACTGGTGCCAAGCTTCGTCGGTTCCAGGCTCTACGAAGAATTCCATTTCCATCTGCTCAAACTCGCGAGTGCGGAAGATGAAGTTTCCAGGCGTAATTTCGTTGCGGAAAGACTTACCAATATTTGCAATACCGAAAGGTGGCTTTTGACGAGTAGAAGTCATGACATTCTTAAAATCAACGAAAATGCCCTGAGCTGTTTCTGGACGCAAATAATGCAAGCTATTTTCGTCTTCAACCGGTCCTAAATGAGTGCGAAGCATCATGTTGAAGTCGCGTGGCTCAGTCCAGTTTCCGCGAGTACCGCAATCTGGGCAAGCAATGTCTTTTAAGCCATTTTCTGGCATTTTATCGCCATGCTTTTCAGCATAAGACTCTTCCAACTTATCTGCACGATGACGCTTATGGCAATTCAAGCACTCAATCAAAGGATCGTTAAACACGGAAACGTGACCGGAAGCAACCCACACCTGTGAAGGCAGAATAACGGAAGTATCCACACCAACAACATCTCCACGCGTGGTCACCATGTAGCGCCACCATTCGCGCTTGATATTATCTTTCAACGCAACACCGAGTGGGCCATAATCCCACGCAGAACGCGTGCCACCGTAAATTTCGCCGGCTGGGAACACAAATCCTCGACGCTTAGCCAAGGAAACGACTTCATCAAGCTTTGAAACAGCCACAATACACCTTTTCGTAAAAACTAGAAAATTCGGGTGAAAACGTTGCTATTATAGAAAAACCCTGTGACGCTTGTAAAATTGTTAAAGTAATGCAAATTTATAGGTTTGTTGACGCATTATTTGGCGTTGTCTTGTTTTGCTAGATTTGCGTAAGATTACGATTTTAAAGGGATTGTTACTATGAGTGAAAATAATAACGAGAATACAAACGACCACGCGAACGAGCACAGAACTAACACGGTCGCGGCGTTGTGCATTGCTCCAAGCGGAGTCGGAGACGAGTTGAGCGAGTACGTGGCAGATGCCGTACAAGTAATTCGCGATTCTGGATTAAAGAACGAAACTAACGCAATGTTTACGAATATTGAGGGCGAATTTGATGACGTTATGCGCGTTGTGAAAGATGCTACGATGACTTTAGTTAGTAAAGGATACCGTACTGGAGTAATACTAAAATTAGATATTCGCCCTGGTTTTAGCAATCAAATTGACGCAAAAAGTGCGCTTGTAGATAAGATTCTCGACGAACGAAATAAAGAAGAATAAAACTGAAATCAAATAATCTCAAATAATCTCAAAACTCGAAAAAGTTATAATAAAACAAAAGAAAGCAGGAATTTATGCTGCAACTTACGGCAGTTCAGAAAATATTATCCGATTTAGATGAAACCCAAAGAGAACGAGAAAAACAATACAAATACTTTCATCAACATCCTGAACTGTCAATGAAAGAAGATCATACAGCTCAAACAATTATTGATATTCTTAGCGAAGCTGGGATTGAAACAAAGCGAGTTGGAAAAACAGGCGTTGTGGCAGAGATTAAAAACGGCGAAGGTCCTGTTGTTGCTATGAGAGCGGATATCGATGCGCTTCCAATTAAAGAAAATTCAGGAAAAGATTACACTTCAACAGTTAGTGCGCAAGACGAAAATGGCAAAACGGTTGAAGTTTCACACGCTTGCGGTCACGATTTTCATATTTCCAGCCTACTTGGTGCCTTGAAGGCTTTTAATGAGCATAAAGATGCTTGGAAAGGAACGTATATTGGCGTTTTTCAGCCTGGAGAAGAAACAGCTCAAGGCGCAAAAGACTTGGTGAAAAATGGCATTATGAGCATGATTGCAAAGCCTGACGTTTACCTTGGTCAGCATGTGTTGGGCACTATTCCTGCAGGAACAGTCGGTATTCGTTCGGGCGCGTTCTTAACTACTGCAGCTTCGATTCGCGTGCACATTTTTGGTAAAGGTTCGCATGGTTCTATGCCTGAGTTGAGCGTTGACCCGGTGGTTGTTGCTTCGTCAATTGTGCTTAAATTGCAGACGATTGTTTCTCGCGAACTTGCAGCTAAAGATTACGCAATTGTTACAGTTGGCGCGCTTAATGCAGGAAGTAAGTCGAATATTATTCCTGATGATGCCGAGCTTTTAATTAACACAAGAACTTATAGCGAAGATACTCAAAAATTTGTGCACAATGCTATTGAACGAATTGTGCGTGGAGAGTGCGAGCTTGCAAGATGTCCTAAAGAACCAGAGTTTACGTATTATGATTGCTATCCGCTTACAAATAATGATCAGAATGCATCTTTGCGCGTGCGTAAAGCTTTTGATGAATACTTTGGAGAAGATTCTGTAGATATTTCGCGCGCTTCTGCTTCGGAAGATTTTTCTATAGTCGCGAACGCTTTTAAAACTCCTTACGCTTACTGGGGCTTAGGTGGTTTTGCGGATATGCAGAATGCTCCTGGAAATCACAATCCGGCATTCGCCCCAGATTTGCAGCCCACTCTTAATCGCGGATTAGAAGCTGCAGTTGTGGCAGCTTGCGCTTGGCTCACTAGCGAAAAGTAACAAATCTTAGTGAGATACTAGGCGTTTTTTACGCCACCAAACCTGCGGTCGCGATGCGCATAGCGGTCAATCGACCTCCACAGCACTTCGCGGCCGTAATCCGGGAATAGTTCCGGCACAAAATCAAGTTCCGCGTAGGATGCTTGCCAAGGCAAAAAGTTGCTAGTGCGCTGCTCGCCGGAAGTGCGAATCACCAAATCGCAATCTGGAATATCCGGATTATACAAGTGCTCAGCAATCATTTTTTCACTTACACGATCGCCTTTAATTTTGCCATTTTGAATTTCTTTCGCGATTTGCGCGCAAGCATCCGCAATTTCTGCACGACCGCCGTAATTTATGCAAAAAACAACGTCAATAGTTTTATTATTTTTGGTGATTTCTTGCGCTTTTTCCAACTCGTCAATAACAGACTTCCACAATCTAGGGCGCCTTCCTGCCCAACGAACGCGCACTCCCCATTCGTTCATTTGCGCAACTCTGCGGTGAATAATATCCCTAGAAAATCCCATTAAAAAGCGCACTTCTTGTGGAGATCGCTTCCAATTTTCGGTAGAAAAAGTGTACAAGCTTAAGTAACGAACTCCTGCTTCTATAGCTCCTGCAATAACGTCAAAAACTACCGGTTCTGCAGCTTTGTGACCTTCGGTTCGAATCATTCCGCGCTCTTTTGCCCAGCGTCCGTTTCCGTCCATAATCACACCGACATGACGAGGCACTTTGCCCTTAGGAAAATCTGGTATGTGAGAAGGGTCACTAAAAGGAGCCGCTGGAATATCGAGCGACTTATAATCCACGTTTTCAAAAGCCATACTTACGAATGTAACAACCCCATCGAACGAATAGGTCGCTCAAGATAATATTCAGCCCATTGCTGAACGCATCGCATAGTAGAAGAATCAACCGACACTCCGTCAAGAACAGACCAGTTTCCTTGCGCAAGAGCACACAATTGCAAACGCGTCGAATTAGCACAAACTATTGAATCCGGAGTGTGATCACTTGCACACATCATTCCACCTGCG
Organism: Gardnerella sp. DNF01159; assembly: GCF_049244215.1. Lineage (NCBI taxonomy): Bacteria > Bacillati > Actinomycetota > Actinomycetes > Bifidobacteriales > Bifidobacteriaceae > Gardnerella > Gardnerella sp. DNF01159. Next base: position 1,192,057 of record NZ_CP058387.1, read on the forward strand.
CAAGGCGAAAAATAGCATAAATCTTCATTTTTCCCACATACAACACAAGCTTGTAGTCGCGGAGACCACCCAGCTAATGACAATGCTCGCAATATATACGACACGCCAATAGCATCAGGAGAATGCTTATGCTTGGACAATGAAAGTAAAGCCGCAGTAAGTAGACGATACTGCCCTAGCGTATCTTGATATTCACGCCTGTATTCATCTGTATATTCGTTAGAAACAAGCAAATCCACAACTTCAAGCATGACGTTTGCATACTCATAGGACGTATAATCTGCACAAATTTCACCAGCATAAGCAGCAATAGAAACAGCCTGCGAGACTACATCCAAAGATTTACCTTGTGCAAGAAGCAAATCAACACGCATAAGCGGCTCAAGACGACCACCAAAACGTGATTTAAGCCTACGAACTCCCTTTGCAACAGCACGAACTTTGCCATGCCGCTTAGTAAGAAGCACAACAATCCTATCCGCTTCACCTAAAGGAAAAGTACGAAGCACAACAGCTTCATCGCGATACAATGGCATAAATCAAACTATATCTTTTTAATAGTTAGATTAATTACGATCGTTATTTTCCGAATCATCGTCGCCTTGAGAAGAGCTACCGAAATTAGTAGATTCATCAATATGACCAATAATTGGGAATGACAAATCTGGAATATCTAAACTCAATGGCTTACTCGGCTGCAAATTAGAAACATGCAACTCCGGAATATTAAGCGAAGAATGCTGCGAGGAATGCTGTGCAGAATCTTGAGGAGCAAATGATGGAATTGATTCATCAGGAGCAGGAGCCGCAACAGGCTTAGGCGCAGATGAATTATTGCGATTACGAGCTGCAGGAGTGAAAGAAGGAGGTAGCACAGAAGATTCAGAAGAGTTTCGCATTACTGTAGCGCTTTGCAAAAGCTCGTCATTGCTATCAGTATCGTTAAGAACATTAGAAGGCTTACTTGCAGCAGCATGAGGTGTAAATATTGCGCGCTCAGACTTATTTAACGCTTCAAACGAATCATTAGAATCTTGATTAGCATAATCTACAGGAGCAAAAATGCTTTGTTTATCATGATTTGGCACGCTAGGTATTGAGCGAGGTGCAATCTTAGACAATCTATCCGCAGTGTCTTCATCATCCACAGCATCCTCAACAGGTTTGAATATTGAAGAAGCAGAAGGTGCAGTGGCAGAAGCGGAAGAAGCTGCAGAAGCAGCACTGAAATCAGATGCAGGCTTTATTGAAGGAGCAAATGATGGAACAGGCTCTTCAGAATGGTTATAAGATTCCGTAGATTCTGAAGATTTAGCAGGCTCTTCAGCTTTAGTTACAGGAATAACAGAAGGAGGAACAGAAGCAGGAACAGAAGCAGGAGCAGAATAAGATTCAGATGCTGCTCGAGAGTATGAGGAACTACTATTATCCGCATCAACATACTGTTCTACACGCTCAAAAGATTCCAAGCTGCTAAGCAAACGCACACAAGCGTTTAAATAATAATCAACTTGACGCTCATCATAACCGTGCTTACCGTTTTTTTGCGTAAAAATCACATTAGAAACATAAGCAGAATCAATATCTTGTAATGTTTCTTTGTCCGTTTCCCACTCAAGCTCATGACCAAGCATAAGAGCAATCTTATCTAATGCTTGATCGACCATAATATCCACTTGTTTACGCGCATAAGACGGGTGATGCGAAGAACCACGATCAAAACGATCGCGATAATCTCTTTGAGCATGTTGCAAAAGTTTACGATAAAGCGCTTCTACACGAGCTTTCCATGCAACTCGTCCGCATTGCGCCAATTCTTGCTCAGTGCACTTATCTACTACCGCACGTTCCAAACGCGATAACGCAGCATCAACTTGACCAATAATGTAACCATTACGCTCCAAGTCAAAAGAAACCTCTTGAATATCTTTCTGCGTAAGTCGAGCTTCATCGCTTTCGTACAAAGTGTGAGCACGCTCTAGAAAAGCATTCACCTGTGCGACGTTATATCCTAACTTACGCTTACCCACACGCTCCATTGCTGAAGCATTACGAGCGGTATCAGGTTTCTGAGCCATCGAATATCGACCTCCTGAGCACATGTTCTTATTCAGTATACTGTACGCGATTGTTACGACGCGCGCCACACGTTGCATTCGTACACACCATCATGTATGTTTTTAATTTGTTGCAAACGGGCGATTAGCTCAGCTGGCTAGAGCGCCACCTTTACACGGTGGATGTCGGGGGTTCGAGTCCCTCATCGCCCACTTTCTGCTCTTTATTTGGTTTCTGCTTTATTTGGTTTATTGTTTTATTTCACATTGCAGCTTGGCAATTTATTTGCACCACGACCAGAACCAATAGCTTTTAACGCTTTGTAAGAATCATCCAATGTTTTTACACTTACAACGCGCAAACCTTGTGGCACATGCCCAACAACTTCATTGCAATTATCGTAAGGCGCTAAGAACCAAGTAGCCCCATCTCTTTTAGCTGCAATCATCTTTAACCGAATACCACCAATTGCACCAATTTTTTGCGATTTTTCAATAGTTCCAGTTCCGGCTATCGTCTTACCACCAGTTTCTTGTTCAGGAGTAAGCTTGTCAAGAATTCCTAGAGTGTACATCATTCCGGCAGACGGTCCACCAATATCTTCAATATGTAAACGAACTTTTACATCTTCTTTTTTAATTCCAAGATGCTTAGACGCGTACTGTAACGCAACATTTTGAGCAAGGCTTTGCGAATCATTCATCTCGTTTGTGGATTCCTTCTCATACTCGTCAGCACTCTGCCCTACTGGCACAATAGCTTCACGAGGCAACAAACTTTTATGAGGATCCATCCACGAAATCAATGAATAAAATGTTGAAACCTCATATCCAGGAACACCAGAAACATTGACAGTAATCAACAATAATTTACCAGTATCATGATTTTCTTTTACTCGAGAACCAGACATATCAATCACAGGAGTATTTGATAGGGATCCTAAAACATCCTGCGTTGGACCAGGCTCTTCTACGACGTATGCACTTGGAAGCGACAACGCAAAAATCGCAACAATTACTGTAAAGAATCCTGCAAAATATCGCAAAGAATGCGAAGTAATGTACAAAACTAAAGCATGAGACAGCGAGCGCAAGGATCTAAAACACGCACGGAATACACTAGCACCTGTAGAAAAGCGAAACATGCTTGTATCATGACACAAGCCCTATATAGTTTTGCTTTAAAATATATTTGCACGCAAGTTATAGCACATAAAACCATATTATCGAGTAGAATATTTGTATTAAAAAATATTTTTATTAAGAAGATGCGCTAAACTCGCATATAAAGACGTGTAAAATACGTATAAATACTTATAAAATACGTACAAATACGTGCAGATACGAAACGTATAAAAATAAAAACTGTAAATTATGCAACACGTGGCACGAGAAGGATACGCTCATGAATGACGATGCAATTCACCAATGGCTCATTGAATGCTTTGGGCCAATACAGGGAGAAGAAGCATGGAAACAACTTGATCAGCTTCCGTTTGAGCTACGCGAACAACTCTTAAATCAGAATCCTGATAAGCTTCCTAAACCAGACGAAGTTCGCGGAATGATGCAAGCTTTTAGTGCAGGCGGTCTTAATAATCCATACGAAATGGAAGCAACACTTGAAGAAGGGCCAATTAATCGCAAGTTAGCGCAATCTATTGCTTTACAGCACGCTAATGGCGATCAAGGAAATGTAAATGCAGACGTAGCAGATGCCACACGAAGAGCTTTAAGCCAAGCGAACTTGTGGCTAGATATAACGTGCAATTTCAATCCTGCTCCTGGAACGCCAGAAGTATTGTCTAGAGCTGATTGGGTAGAAAAAACGCTTGAAGCTTGGGTTAAATTCGCTAATCCTGTTGCAAAATCAGTAAATGAAGCACTCACTTCTGTTATTGAAGAGCGATTCCGAGATGTGGATGATGCTGAAGTAAAAGGATTATTTGCAGGAGTTGTGCCGATTCCGTTGCCTGAAGGAATGAATAATCCAGCGCAACTCATGAAACTGCTTGGAAACACTTCGTTTGCTATGCAACTGGGTCAAGCAGCTGGAGCACTTTCACACGAAGTACACGGCAGTTTTGATCAAGGTCTTGCGCTGTTGCAAAATCCTGCAGGCGGATTAATTCCATACAACTGCATTGAGTATGCAAAAGTGTGGGAGTTGGATATTACAGAAGTCATGAATTATTTGGCTTTGCGAGAAGCTGCACACGCAAGATTATTTGCATCCGTGCCATGGCTTATGCCACGATTTGAAGCACTGATTATTAAGTACGCAAACGGAATAAGTATTGATTTAGAGGCTATGGAAGAACAGCTTCGCGACGTGGAAACAATGAATCCGGAAGCAATTTCAGGAGCTGTTAATTTGCAAAATATTGGCAGCAATGATTCTGAGGAGCAGCGTCAAGCTTTGCACAGTTTGGAAACTTTGCTTGCACTTGTTGAAGGTTGGGTTGATTGCGTTACATGGCAGTCTGGAATGGCTCATATTGTGCACATTGAGCAGTTGCGAGAGATGATGCGTCGCGAGCGAGCTGCAGGAGGACCTGCAGAAGTGACGTTTGAATCGTTACTTGGTTTGCATTTGCGCCCTCGCCGTATGCGCGAGGCATCGCAATTGTGGGAAAAGTTGACTCGCGAGCGCGGTATTGAAGAGCGAGATAGCTTGTGGAGTCATCCAGATTTGTTGCCAACTTTGCCGGAAGCTAGCGAAGTTACGAAAGACGCTAGTAATGAAGGTAAAGCTGGTAACGCAGGTGACGAAGTTACGAAAGAAATCGATGCGGAGGATGCAACGAAAACTGCTGCAAAAAATGCAATAGAAACTCAGTCTAATCAAACTAATGAAGCAACTGAAAAAACTAGCGAAAGTCACGAAAGTGCAGACAGTTACGAAAGTAACAAAAATACTGATAACGCTATCGAAAATGCGCCTATCGAAAAATCTTTTGAAAAATTAACAGAAGACGATTTAGGCACAAATGATTGGGATGCTGAACTTAGCAAGCTTTTGGAAGAGGATGCACGCCAAAAGAAGCAAAACAGCGAGACCGGTAACGAAACTGACGACGAATCCGGTAACGAAGCTGGCAACGAATCCGGCAATTCCGACGAAACTGATGCTGACGGCGAATAAAACTCTTGTAAAACTCCTGATTCAATAACAATCCAGCTGAATAATCGACATCAACGCTCAAAACGGCATAAACTGTGCAACTGTGTAAAGAAAAGGTCGGTCTCAACCAAAAACGACCAAAACTTTACACGAGCGTAAAATTTATGCCGCGAGATTAAGCCAGAAAGCGGCTAGGCACGCGATTCATGCCAGTTCCACTGTCTTTTCTAGAAGCGTAAGAAAGATGCAAAGTCTTTTCTGCGCGAGTTATTGCAACGTACATAAGTCTGCGCTCTTCTTCCAAAGCACTGTCATCAGTCGTAGAGCCAAAAGGAATAAGCCCTTCAGAGCAGCCAATTACGTAAACATGCGCAAACTCTAAACCTTTAACAGCATGAATAGTTGAAACAGTAACAGTTGAAATATTAGAAGATGCAAAAATGTCAGAAATACCTTGAGAACCGTAGCTTTGCGCATCCTCTAAAACATTTCGCTGCCACCCCACGTCTTTTCTCACGCGATACGGAAGTTTTGCTGCTTTTAACGCTTTACAAACTACTTGCTGTTGAGCATTGGTTCTCGTTAGTATTGCGCACTCCCCAAGATGCGCAACGCCGCTTTTTACAAGTTTTGCAATTTGCTCAACTACACCCAAAGCTTCTTCAACATCGGTTGCAAAAACTTGCTGGCTAACACGAACGCCGCCTTTTGTTGCCGCCTTAACTTTTACGTAATCCTTTTTATGCGCAGAAGCCGCAAGCACTCTATTAGCAAGACCTACTATGCGTTCTGTGGAGCGGTAGTCGGTATTCAAACTAATATCTGCTCCAAGAGGAGCAAATTCTTGCGGAAATGAAAGCAAATAGTAACTATTCGCACCTGCAAACGAGTAGATTGTTTGCGCAGGATCGCCCACTACGCAAATATCGCGGTTCTGCCCCATCCATAATCGCAACAATTCGTGCTGTAAAGGAGACACATCCTGATATTCGTCAACTGTGATCCATCCGATTGATTGCTTAATACGGTTTGCAGCTTCCGGAAAATTTCGTAAAATATGGCAGCAAAGTAGAAGAATATCGTTAAAATCGATGCAATTATGCGCATTTTTTTCGGTTTCGTAAGCTTCATATATATCGACAAATTGCTGCGGCTCTAAACCTGCAGGAGGCAAACGGTGCGTAGAAGCGCACACACGCAAGTAATCGTCAGGCGCAATAAGCGAAACTTTCGCCCAATTAATTTCTGCCAAAATATCGCGAGTTTGCAACAAAGTCATATCCGCAAAATCCGGATAACGCTTAAGCGCAGAAGCTATGATTTGCTGAGAATCATTCATAATTGATGGAAATTGTGCTGAACAGACGTCGTTCCACACGCTGCGAATGTGTTGCAAAGCCGCAGAATGAAATGTTGAGACGCATCCAACATTACTTACACCAAGAGCCTCAATACGCGATCTCATTTCCGCAGCTGCTTTTACAGAAAAAGTAACTGCCAAAACTCTTTCAGGATCCCACTTACCAGTAGCGCAAGCATACGCAATTCTGCGCGTAATAGTGCGCGTTTTACCAGCTCCTGCACAAGCTATAATGCGCACTGGCCCTTCTAGTGCGGTAGCAGCTTCGCGTTGCGAATTATCCAACCCGTCTAAAAGTGCTTCTGGAGAAGTCACTTGAGAAGTTTTAGAAGTCACTTGCGAAGGTTCTGGTGAAGAATTCATAATTCTATTGTTGCAGCAATAACAACACTTACGCAACAAGAATAAAAATATGTGTATAACTTACAAAAAATTGGCAAAATTTCGGTGCTTTGTATTACTGTGGGAGTGTGACACAACTCAGTAGATTCAAGTTGGCAGCACTGGCATCTGCAGCCATGCCCGAAGTACAGTTTGCAGGAACGCGCCAAAGTGAGCAAGTTAATGCCACTGATACCGCGGCTGGAATTTCTCACGCCGTTGTGCAAGATATTTCCGGTAAGCTTTACGACGTTTTTATCAGTGCGGATAGTAAAGGTCGCAAGCGTTTGCATGACCGGGCTCGTGCAGCATGGACTCTTGAGCACAGTAAAGATTTGGCAGCTTTGGGATTCGCTTACGACACTATGCTCACGTTTATGCCAGGAAAACGCGAAGATGCTAATAACAACGCTGGAAACGTTGCAAATAATGTAACCGATGGAAATTCTACAGTTGCTGGCACTCAACAATACGTACAACAACAATCTACACAACAGCAATCTATACGAATATCAAGCATTATTGCCAACAACAACGATGAAGACACTGTGCTTATTTGCGAACATCTTGAAGGTAGCGCTCGCGACTTGCGTCTTCTTACTACCGACGATTGCGCAAATGTTGGAACTGCAATCGGCGCTATTCATCGCCTGCGCCCTACTTTCGTAACGCGCGGAAAATACCCTGCTTTTACTACTGGTCAAATTCGCGCACAGTTAACCGGTTGGATTAAAAGACTTCGTCAAGCCGGTCATATTCCAACCGAAATTACTGACAGTTGGTCAAGAGTGTTGGAAACTGAAGGATTGTGGTCATTTGAAACTTGCCCAGTACACGGCGGTTTTATGGATGGCGACATTTTGTTTGCTGGCTCAACAATTACTGCTGTGACAAATTGGCAAAGAATGCAAATTAACGATCCTGCGCGCGATTTGGCTTGGATTTTTGCAAAACTTAACGAGCAGCGCCGAAACGCAGTGCTTTCTGCATACGGTAGAATTATGGGTTCTCGTTTAGATAGTTTGATTATGCTTCGCGCAAACTTGTGGCTGCAAATGGAACAAGTTGGCGATTTTGTTCAAGCTTTGCAACGTGCAGATAACACCAGTATTATGCGTTTTAAGGCTCAAGTTGAGCGTTTAGCGCACGAGCTTAGTCGTATTAGCAATGCACAAACTGCTAAAACTGGTCGTGCTGCAGGAAATCCCGCCTCGACTATTACAGTTGGAACGCTTCTTGAAAATGACAATACGCAAAGTCGCCAAATTTCTAAGAATAATTCTACTGAAAACCAACTAAACACTGGAAATAGCGACGAAACTCATGAGCGAGACATTACTTCAGAAAGAAATACTGAATTAAATAACACTCAAGACGAGACTTACGATAGCAACAAAACTATAAGCGACGATACTCATGAGCGCAAAGTTCAATATGCTGGCACACACGCAGCTAACGCTGAGGAGGCTGAAAAAGCAGCACAACTCGCTGACGACACAGCAACTCAAGTAATTACTCATGTAAAAACTCAAACAGTACACGAAACCGCAGAAACTATTGTGCAAACTGCAATGAGTAAATCTGCCGATAGCAATGCTAGTGCTGAGCATGAAAACGTTAGTAACGCTGGTAGCAATGAGGAAACTAAGGACGCCAAGAACAACAATGATTCTGAGGTTAAGGATGAAGTTATAGTTGAGCGTGACAGTAAGGTTGATAGCGCAAACGAGACTTCTTCGGACTCAAAACTTTCTGAAGATACAGAAAGAAATACGCAAAAAAATGACGATAAACCAGAAACCGTAATCATCCCTCTGCTAGAGCGTGAAGAACGAGCAATGCGCGACGCACAAGCAGACTTAGACTAAGATAAATAAAATACTAAATACTAATTAAAACGATAAATAGCGTAAAAAGCAAAAGGAGTATGTATGCGAGTTGTTTTAGGAGTAAAAAACGTTTCTGATTCCATCGATTTTGAAACCAACCAAAGCGCAGAAGAAGTGCGCAAAGTGATTAACGATTCCAAAGATATGCTTGAGTTTACGGACGTAAATGGGCGCACTATTATGGTCTCAGCTTCGTCGCTGTCTTACGCGCTCATCGGCGATACGCCAAAGCATTCAGTGGGCTTCGGCGCGCTCAACTAAAATAACGAAATTCCGCTAAAAGCGGCAGAAACTTTACACGTGTGTAAAGTTTTGGTCGGATTAAGTCGATAAAACGGCAGAAACTGTGCAGCTGCGTAAAGAAAAAGCCGGCTACGCGCGAAAAAACGGCAAAAACTTTACAGCAACATAAATAAAGAGTTTTAGAGCTTATAGCCGCGCAAGAGTATTTCCGATACTACTTCGCGGCTTGTTGTTTCTTCGCCCAAACGATTTGGCTTACCGTAGCCATGCCAATCCGAGCCGCCCGTCACAAGCAAATCGCACTTACTCGCTAAAGAAAGCAGTCTTTCACGCTGTGCTTTAGAATTTCCGCGATGATACACTTCTAAACCGTCAAGACCAGCTTTAGCAAACGATATAATTTGATTATCCGAAAGAAGCACGCGGTTACGCGTAGGGTCGGCAGGATGCGCAATAACAACAACCCCTCCAGCATCTTTAACAGCCTCAATAACTTCACGAACATTTGGAGAAGGAGTTGGTATATAGTACGGGCTGCACGGAGAAATAGGCCCAGCAAAAGCTTCAGAACGCGTTTTATACACGCCAGCTTTTACTAAAGCATCAGCGATATGCGGCCGCCCGATCGTAGTTAAGTCACCGAGCTTCGCTTGAGCCAAAACGTCATTCCAAGTAATTGGAAAATCGCGCGACATACATTCAACCATACGCTTTGTGCGATCAAAACGACGCTTCCTAGTAAGCTCAAACATGCTCACAATCATGCTATTTTTCGGATTGTACTGGTATGCGAGCATGTGCACAAACACGCCTGAGTCTTGCGCAGTAATCTCCGAACCAAATAATACTGGCATATTCGAAGCTTTAGCAGCCTCTTGAAAATCATGCCATCCTGCAGTTGTGTCGTGATCAGTAATAGCAACACCTTGCAAACCAACGATTTTAGCTTGCGTAATTAAATCTTCTGGAGTTGCAGTACCGTCTGAATAAACAGTATGACAGTGCAAATCCCAGCGTTCGCGCGCAAAACTCATCATGCTGGAGTTGCTATCGCTAGCATGATTTGATGCTTCACGTTGGTTGTTGCTTATTGCGGTCATATAATCATCGTAAACTGTGCCATGTAACGAGAAATGAATATGCACACATAATTATTTGCTATTATTTATTATTATTCACATCATTCGCAATTAGTAACTTTTAGGAGCAGCAATGAAGCAAACTGACGCCGCTAAAGAAAACTATGAAACAACACTTAGCGGATGGAGGCACTCTGCAGCATGGACGTATGGCATTATGCTATTTTTCTCTGCAGTAGCACTCGTAACTTCGCTTATACTTTCTGCTGAAACCCTTGCTTTAGCGCGCGCACCTAAAAAACTGCTCAGCTGCGATTTTAACAGCGTTGTGTCCTGCTCTAGAGTTGCACAAACTTGGCAGGCAGAAATTGTGAAATTTGGCGAATTAAGCTTCCCAAACGCATTCTTTGGAATTGCTGCAGAAAGCGTATTCGTAACGCTCGCAGTTATTGGAATGATTCGCGTACGCGTGCCGCGATGGTTCGCAATCTGCACTTGGCTTGGTGGGTTATGCGCTCTTGTCTATGCTTACTGGCTGTTTTCGCAATCTATGTTCGTAATTCACGCGTTGTGCCCGTGGTGCATTGTGCTTATGTTCTCCACAACAATGCAATTTATATCTTTGACTCACGCAAGCGTAAGTTCGCAAAAGTTGCTTGTTAAGCGTTTTAGCTTGGTTGAAAGCTATTACCGTTTGCGATACGACTTGCTAATAGATGTGCTTTGGGTTGCGGCATTGCTTACTTTGATTTTGTGCCAATATTCTAAAGTATTTTTTGGCTGAATAAGAGCGATTTTTAACGCAAAATCTTAACGCAAGTCTTTCAGCACAAGCTCTTCGCAAGTTGCTGCATGCGCAAGCTTGTATCCGAATTAGTAAGAGTTATGCTGCCTTCTTGAGAATCGCTTGCAAGCTCATTATTAAGTTCCAATATTTTGCGCAAATGATTAATAGTTCCTTCGTTGCCGTCAACAATATTCGTGCGCGCAGGCAAAAACTCGCGGAAATAATCCCTATAAAACACAAAATGAGTGCAGCCCAGCACAACCGAATCGATACTGTCTAAATCATACTCGTCGAAATACTTGTGAAGAGCAGCAAAAACTACATCACGATTATTAAGCTCCCCACGCTCAACAATACGCACTAAATCAGGACAAGGCTGCGAAAAAATCGTGTTATTTTGCGAAAAACGTTGCAGCAAATCCGCAAACTTGCGCTCGCGAAGAGTAAGCGGAGTTGCAGCTACGATTACGCGCTGAGGCTCACCTTTACCTAAATCACAAGCTAATTTAAGCGCCGGCTCCATACCTATGATAGGTATATTGTAATGCGCGCGCAAATCGTTCACAGCTGCGGAAGTGGCAGTATTACAAGCAATTACAACAGCTTTTACATTTAAACGAACAAAATGCTCGACGATTGCAAAGCTTAACTTTTTAACTTCTTCAGGCGTTTTAATGCCGTATGGCGCGTTTGCAGAGTCGCCGAAATAAATAATTCGCTCATGCGGCAGAGCAGCATGCAACTGACGAGCCACGGAAATGCCTCCAAGCCCAGAATCAAAAACGCCAATTGCTGCCGACGATGCCATAAACTACCTCCTAAAAACGCTTACTATCGTAATGGCGAGTGTCAACATACTAGGAAAACATACTACGAAATATATTGAACGCTGCCATTTCTAATTATGGCAACTTCGCTAGCAACTTCTTGCACAACGCCAACATCATGAGTAATAAACAAGCATGCGTAACGGTATTTTTGTTGCAAATCATGCAATAAGTTAAGTACACAACGTTGCACTGTTACGTCAAGCGCAGAAGTTGGCTCATCCACAATAAGCAGAGAAGGCTGCAAAATCAACGCTCGCGCAATACCTACGCGCTGTCTTTGACCTCCGGAAAGCTCGTGAGGAAAACGGCTTGCGAATTCAACTGGCAGTTGTACTTGATTAAGCATTTCTTCAACGCGCTCTAAACGCTCATTGGCATCAAGATTCGTGTGTAAAAGTAATGGTTCTGCAATACTCCAGCCAATGGTTTTACGCGGATTTAGTGCGGAACCTGAATCTTGAAAAACGTATCCAATTCGCGATAATGCTTGGCGGCGAGCTTTATTGTTTAATCTGTTTAAGTTTTCTCCATTAAGTAGCACTAATCCTGAATTTGGTTTGATTTGCCCAGAAATAAGCTTTGCAATAGTGGTTTTCCCAGCTCCAGACTCCCCGACTAAAGCTAGTGTAGAGCCAGAGTTAATGCGCAAGTTTGCATTAGCGAGAGCAAGCTTATTTGAATTTTTGCTAAAACGAGCATGCGAATACTTCACACTTACGCCTTGAACTTCAACTACTGGAGATTCAGATCCTGGAGATTCAGAAATATTCTTAGCAATATTCTTAGCAATTGCTTTTGCTACTTCTTCTATACTTTCATAAGAATCACCACTTGAAGCATATTGCATATCAAATTTAGGAACAGAATCTAGCAAAGTGCGCGTATATTCGTGCTTAGGATTCGCAAAAATATGCTGAACTTCGCCAGATTCCACAATATTCCCGCCTTGCATTACATACATTTCATCTGCGAGCGCGCGCACAACACTCATATCGTGCGTAATAATTAATACAGCAAGCTGTAATTTCTCCGACAAATTACGTATAAGACGTAAAATATCTCGTTGCGTGGTGATGTCGAGTGCTGTTGTAGGCTCGTCTGCAATCAAAACTTGTGGACGATTTATTAAAGCCATAGCAATCATCGCACGCTGGAGTTGGCCGCCAGAAAGCTCATGCGGATAAGAACGATACACGCGCTCAGCATCACTCAACTCAACCTCGAGAAGCTGCGAAATCACACGCTTCTTACGCTCTCTTTGGCTAAGCTTTCCTGCTTTTTCAGGATGATATATTAGCGCTTCTTCTATTTGCTTGCCAATTGTTTTCACAGGATTAAACGCACTGGACGGCTCCTGAAAAATCATGCCAATCATACCACCGCGAATATGCTCATAAGAGGCATCTTCGCTAAGCAAATTTATAAAAGATTCGTTAGCATCCGAAGCGTTAAGAAGTGCCGCATTCCCTTCAACACGCGCATTATTATCGAGCAATCCCATAAGAGCCAGCGCAGTAAGTGACTTTCCAGAACCGGACTCGCCTACTAACGCAGAAACCATTCCAGCACGCAATCGCATAGAAACATTGCGTGTAATTTGCCTACCGTCAATCGAAACCGACAAATCTTCAACACTTATAACAATTCTTTTACGCGCATCCAAATCTTTATTATCCAAAGCTTGCGCATCCAAATTCGTCATCTTCAATCACCTATTCAAAGACACAGCTGCATAATTAGGGTAAGCAGGAAAACTTCCGATGTAGAAATTCTCAACACCGCTTCCATGAATAAACGTATTATGCGAGTAAATAAGCGGAACAACAGGAGAATCTTCCATAATAGCGTGATCCGCCTTTTGCCACAGTTTATGAGCCGAATTCTCGTCAACAGTTTGCACAGCTTCGCGAATTAAAGCATCTACTTTAGGATTCGAATAACGAGAAATATTCCAGTTACCGCCGCCAATTTGCGAAGAATCAAAAAGCGGTCCCAAATTCGCAAAAGCAGAAGGAAAATCAGGCTGCCACGAAGCCAAAGCCAAATCGTAATCTCCGGAATTTGACGTAATTGCATCCGTAAAGTTTACTGCGTCAACAGTTTTAATCGTCACTTTAATACCAGCTCGCTTTAAACTTGATTGCACAGAAGATGCCACTTGCGTTTGATCCGGACGAGCAATCAGAATCAACTTAATATCGGTTTTACCTGATTTTTTCAACAGTTGTTTAGCTTTCTCAACGTTCCCTCGAGGATCTTCAGAATACAAATTAAACTGCTTTCGACCAGAAATACCAGGCGTAATAAGCGTAGTAGCAAAACCTCCAGCAATTTCGCCGCCCTTCGCAGTTCGATACGACTGCTTATCAACAGCATACTGAATCGCTTTTCGAACATTGATATCCGTTATTCTGCGCGTATTCATAGCCAAATATTCAAGAGCACCATCACTACTAGTAGTTAGCAACTTGCGAGATTGAGGATGCGCTTGAGCTTGTGCAAGCTGAGCAGGCGGCACAAAATCAGCCAAAAATGCGGCTTTTGTATCCGTATTTCCTTGAATCATAGACTGAGCTGAAACAGTAGTGTCTGAACCAAGTTTCCACACAATTTCATCTGCAGAAGCTGTGCGAGTACTGTCAAGCTTGGAATCCCAATACTTATTGCGTTGCATTACAACTTGCTTTCCAACTTCGTTCTGCACAATCCTGTATGGTCCTGAAGATTTCGGCCTTTTACTATATGTCTGAGCATCGCCTGAACTAGTTGGAACTGGCACAAATGCAGCCAAAGATGTCACCCACGGCCAATCTGCAAAAGGTGCTTTCAAATGGAAAATAATCGTTTGATTATCTGGAGTTTCAATCGAATCAAGCGACTTTCCGTCGAATGGTCCTCTATAGTTTTCAGCTCCAACAAGAAGAGTTTTGTGATATCCAAAACCACCGCTTAACGAATCTGCAAACGAGCGCTCAATACCAAATTTAATATCGTGCGAAGTGATTTCGGTTCCATCTTCATACTTAACACCCTTTTTAAGAGTGTATTTCCAAGTTTTTCCGCCGTCACTTGTTGTGCCAGTATCCGTTGCCAAATCTGGAACTACGCGCGTTTGCTTGCTTAAATCCGGATTTACTTTCCAAGTAGTAAGCGCGCGGAAGATGAAATTATTTGACGTAATTGGCAAACCCTGACTGCGCGCTGGATCGAAATTCATATTCGTATTTGACGTAAATATTGTAAAAGTTCCGCCTTTTTTAGGATTAGAATTTAGCACGGAAGTGTTCGTAATACTGGTTTTCCCAGAGTTGTAATTTGTGCAAGCTGAAAGCGAAAGTAGTGAAATTGTAAGTAGTGAAAAAGCTGCTGTTGAAGCAAGAATTTTCTTTGAAGCCGTATTATTTTTGAAAATGAACATAATAATCCCCTTATTTCTTTAATCTTTTCTATTTAAAATTTAATTCTTTAAAACTCGCGCATAAGCTATTTAACATTTTTGAACTTGAGAAAAAGTGAGCGAGCTGACACGAGCAGCATCAAGCAAACGCAAGCGCTTAGTCCTCGCCCACTAACAATTTCACTCGAAAGGCACTAACAGACTGCGGCACGAGGATCGATGAAACGATAACAGATGTCAACAATAAGATTCGCAACAATCACAAACGCAGCCGCAAAAAGCGTCACACCAACCAGCACTTGCAAATCAAGATTTTTAACAGAATCAAGAAGTAGCGAACCCAAACCTTGCATAGAGAAAACTCTCTCAGTAATCACAGCACCGCCAAGCAAACCGCCTAGATCCAAGCCAAACATTGTTAGCACAGGAAGCATTACGTTAGGCAGAGCGTGACGAGTTATAACTTTCGTTCGCGGCATACCCTTAGCCAAGGCAGTGCGCATATAATCCTGTTGCAACTCGTCAAGCATATGAGCACGAGTAAGTCGCGTATAATAAGCAGCGTTAAGAAGCGCCAAAACAATCCACGGAAGTAGCAAATGCTGCAGCCAACCTAAAGGATCATCCGAAAAATTCACATAACCGCCTGTAGGGAAAATTGGCAGATATACTGCAAAAGCAAGTATTGCAAGCATACCAATCAGGTAAGCAGGAGACGAAATCCCCACTGAAGAAAGCGCTCTAAATGCACGATCAAAAAGCGATCCTTCTTTAGAAGCAGAAATCACTCCGGTTACTACACCAATAATTACCCAAAGTAATGCAGCGCCAATCGCCAAAGAAGCTGTCACAGCAAAACGGCTCATAATAAGATCTGTGACTGGTTCGTTAAGCGTGAAGGACCAGCCTAAGCATGGAGACGAGCAGATAATTGCGGCACCAGCGGCTGAAATTCCTGAGGATGCAGAATTAGTTCCAAATTCTCGTCCAAAAAATATCCCACGAATATAGTTTCCAAGCTGCTCATACCACGGCGCGTCCGTGCCCATAAATGCGGAAACTCGAGCCAAACGCTCAGGAGTGCACGGCTTTCCGCAAGCTAGTTGCGCAGGATTCGCTGGGAGCATAAAGAAAATAAGGAATAATACAACTGCAATCAGTGTTAAAACAAGTACCGCGCTTGCTGAACGCTTTATTAAAAACGTAAGAAAATCTACGGTTTTGCTAATAATTCGCGGGTTTTTTGCGGATTCATTATTGCTGTTATTACTAATATTTTGTTGCATATTTTTCTTCTGCGTATTATTTACATTCTGCTTATTGGTGATATTTTTCGTACTGCTATTACTATTTTTTGTATCGCTATTACTAATATTTTCCTTATATCTCATGCCGTCGCCGCCTTTTTAGCGCGAGGCTGAAGAGCACTGGCCAAACCGTCACCAACAAGATTAAAACCGAAAGTTAGCAAGAACAGTGCAGTTCCAGGGAAAAGTAAATACCATGGGTCAACTAAAACCCACTGCACAGCTTCCGCAATAGCGCGACCCCACGAAGGCGAAGGTGGATTCATACCAACGCCAAGGAAAGACAACGCAGCTTCAGCTCCAATTCGTCCAGGAATAAGGAACGTTACATTCACAAGCAACAACGGCATCATATTTGGCATTATTTGTTCACGAAGAACATGCCACGTACCGGCTCCCATTACGCGAGATGCAACTGCAAAATTGCGAGATTTAAGCGTAAGAGTTTGAGCGCGAACTAAACGCGCAATACTTGGCCAACCAAAAAATCCTAAAACAAGTATTAGTAGAAGCGGACGCGGAAAATCTTGCGGCACAACAGCAGACAAAGCAATCGCAAAAATCAGGAACGGGAAACCGAAGAACACGTCCATTGTGCGCGAAAGCAAAGCATCTGCAAAACCACTGAAATACCCTGCAATCATGCCGATTACGATGCCAAGAAATAGCGATATTATGGTAGAAGCGACGCCAATTCCAAGAGATACGCGCGCGCCATGAGCCACAATTGCAAAAATATCAAGACCACGAAGTGGCGTAAGACCAAACCAATGCTGGAAATTAATGCCACCAAAACCTGTTGGAACAGAATTAAAATCTAAATATTCTGGATGCTCATCATAAGGATTATTGCCAGTGATTGCAGTAAAAGCATCGGCAAAAATTGCCAAAATCACAAAAATTGCAATAATTATACTTCCGATAATAATGCCAGAATTATTTCCAGTAGGAACGGTGACACTAGATGAATCACGCTTATAGCGTGAACGAAATACACCGACCCTTCTCATCTTTACTCATTTCGTCACCTGCACTTTCTTTTTGAATATCATGCAATATAAATTAACGCAAAACACAAATCGAGTAAAAATTTGTATTGTTGTCTTATCGACACTATAGGAACCCATAGAAAACGGGGTGTCACATTGCTCTTGCTTGAAGCTGCATTGTGCGCTTCAAGCAAGCTCAATGCGGTAGCGCTTGCTTCTATAAATAGCCTTTAACCACAATGCGTAAAAAAATCTAGGAAAGCCGACTTAAAGCATTTACGATACTTAATACAAAACAACAATCATTAAAAATAGTTTCAATTGATGCTATTTTACGTTAAAATAGACGATAGAAGGTGAGTATGAATTTTGAGTACGATCCTGCAAAGAGCTTAAAAAATTTAGCTAAACATGGTATCAGTTTCAAAAAAGCTCAAATACTTTGGAATAATGAAATAACTGAAATCAAATCCAAAAATTCAGGCAATGATGACTCTCGCTACTTAGTTTTTGGAAAGATAGACAGCAAACATTGGACTGCAGTAATAACAAAAAGAAATAATCGAATTCGTATTATTTCTGTAAGAAGATCACGAAAGAAGGAGGAACAATATTATGAAAAACACCACAAAAAGTAAAGAGATAAGCGGAAAAGAAATTGATAGAAAATTCGATAACGGCGAAGACGTACTTGAGTACTTTGATTTGGAGCATCCAATTATAGAGAACCACTCGAACGAACAAAAGCACGTCACTTTTATTATGCCTGGATGGATATTGAGAATAATGAAATTCTTTAGAGTAGCTACAACACGGTAGTCAAATAAAACTAGAAGTAAAACAAAACGTGCCGACGTATTGAAATACACCGGCACGCTTTGTTTAGTTAATTAGCTGTTAGTTGTGTTTTACGCACGCTTAAGAGTTACGCTAAGCTCAGTTGCGCTAGAATCAGCCTCAACAACCTCAAAGCTCGTAGCCAAAGTCTCCTCCGCAATCAAATCGCGGAACTGCTCAACTTTAACAACGTCCGAAGCTGGCACGCTCAAAGTCAAAGCGATTCGGTCACTAATATCCAAACCGTTCTCCTTACGGGCATCCTGAACAGCGCGAATAGCGTCGCGAGCGTAACCTTCAGCAAGCAAATCGCTAGTCAAAGCAGTGTCGAGCATAACGAAACCGCCAGTTGGCATTGCAGCAGAAGCAGTATTCGCAGCCGCTTGAGCATCCGAAGACTCAACGCGATTTACAAGCTCATACTCGCCCTCAACAAGCGCAACTTCGCCGTTTGGAGTCTGAACAACAGGAGCTCCAGACTCATCAACATGCCAATCGCCACTCTTAGAAGACTTAATAGCAAACTGCACCTGCTTACCCAAACGAGGACCAGCCGCGCGCGCATTCACCTTAAGCTCGTGAACAATCTTCAAACCGTGGTTGCTTGCGTCTTCCAAAGTGCAGAATGTAACATTCTTCACGTTAAGCTCGCGCTCAAGAACCTGCTCGTAAGGCTCAACAGCAGCAGTATTTTCTGCAACAACCGTCAAGTTTGCCAATGGCTGGCGTACGCGCAACTGTTCCGCCTTACGCAACGAAAGCGCAGAAGACACAACCTCGCGAACCTTATCCATAGCAGCAACCAAAGCATCGTCATGAGCAAGAACAGCACCAAGCTCAGTGACTGTTCCAGCCTTAGGGTTCTTCTCACCGTCTGAAAGAGTTTCAGGCTCCACCAAATAAGGCCAATCAGCCAAATGCACGGATTCGCCACCGGTAAGACCGCGCCAAACAGCCTCAGCTTCCATAGGAGCAAGAGGAGCAATCGTGCGCATGAACACTTCCAACACAGTGTAAAGCGTGTTGAAAGCAGTCTCGTCTTCATTCCAGAAGCGGTCACGACTGCCGCGAATATACCAATTCGTAAGCACGTCAATAAAATCGCCAACTGCTGCGCAAGCATCGCTAATCGCAAACGCGTTCAAGCACTTTTCTACGCGCTCAACAAGCAAACGCGTGCGAGCAAGCAAATAACGATCCATGTTGCAAAGTCCTGCAACCTCATCCGCGCGAAGGCGACGAGCGTCATAACCCTTACCACCGTTTGCAGCATTCGCATACAAAGTGAAGAAGTAGTACGAGCTCCAAACTGGAAGCATAACCTGACGAACCGTATCCCTAATGCCGTCTGCAGTCACAATCAAATTGCCACCGCGCAAAATTGGCGAAGACATGAGGAACCAGCGCATTGCGTCCGAACCGTACTCGTTGAAAACGCCGTTCACATCCGGGTAATTGCGCAAATGCTTACTCATCTTCTGGCCGTCGGAACCAAGCACGATGCCGTGGCAAATCACGTTCTTATAAGCTGGGCGGTCGAATAGAGCCGTAGCCATAATGTGAAGCGTGTAGAACCAGCCACGAGTCTGACCAATATATTCAACGATGTAGTCGCATGGGAAGTGCTCTTCGAAGAATTCCTTATTTTCAAACGGATAATGGAACTGCGCGAAAGGCATGGAACCAGACTCAAACCAACAGTCGAGAACATCCGTAATACGATGCATTTGCGACTTTCCAGTAGGATCGTCTGGATTTGGACGAGTAAGGCGATCAATATACGGGCGGTGCATATTCACATTGCCGTCGTCATCGCGCGGATAGTCGCCAAAATCAGCCTTAAGCTCTTCCAAAGAACCGTACACGTCTACGCGAGGATACTTTGGATCGTCACTCACCCACACTGGAATTGGCGAACCCCAGAAGCGGTTACGGCTAATCGACCAGTCGCGCGCGTTAGAAAGCCACTTACCAAACTGACCGTCCTTAACGTTTCCAGGAATCCAATTAATCTCCTGATTAAGCTCAAGCAAGCGCTTCTTAATCTTCGTAACAGACACAAACCAGCTAGAAACAGGCTTATAAATAAGCGGAGTTGCACAACGCCAGCAATGAGGATAGCTGTGTACATAGCTTTTTTCTTGGAATAACAACGCGCGCTGATCTTCCGGCATTTGAGCAAGCGGACCGTCTCCTGCACGCAAGTTACGCAAAATTGGCAAGTTCGCGTCGAAAACGTACAAGCCTTCGTAATCTGGACAGTCGCTTGTAAACTTGCAACCTGCGTCGAGCACGTCAACGCTGCGAATTTCGTGCGCATTAAGCGTGTTCATATCGTCCTCGCCGTAAGGAGCCTGGTGAACGAGACCAGTACCTTCAGCGGTGTCAACATAATCTGCAGTGAAAATCGTAAAAGCGTTAGGACCAGGAGTGCCACCCTCTGCGAGCGCAGAATCGCTTGCAAAGTATGGGAACACTGGGTAGTAGCGCCAACCAGCCATCTCAGCGCCCTTAAGTTCGCGCACAACTTCGTAATTTTCGCCAAGTTCCTTAGTGTAGGAGCCAAGCAAAGGCTTACCGATGTAGAACTTTTTACCTGCGAACTTGCCTTCAGTTGGGCGAACTTCCACGTAGTCGATGTCTGCGCCAACTACGATTGCGAAATTGGTTGGCACAGTCCAAGGAGTAGTGGTCCAGAATACTGCGTAAGCGTCGGCTTCGTCGCGAAGCTTAACGGCAACGGAAACGGTAGTATCCTGACGATTCTGGTACACATCCGCGTCCATGCGAAGCTCGTGGGCTGAAAGTGGAGTTTGGTCCTTCGGGCAGTACGGAAGCACGCGGTAACCCTTGTAAGCCAAGCCCTTATCATAAAGCTGCTTAAAAGCCCACATTACGGATTCCATGTATGGAATGTTCAGCGTTTTGTAACCGCGCTCGAAATCAACCCAGCGAGCCTGACGATGCACGTAGTTTTGCCACTCGTTTGTGTACTTCAAAACGCTGGCACGGCAAGCATCGTTAAACTTTGCGATGCCCATTTTTTCGATTTGCTCAACCGACTCGATGCCGAGTTCCTTCTGCGCTTCCAACTCTGCAGGAAGACCGTGAGTATCCCAACCAAAAACGCGGTTTACTTTGCGACCGCGCATAGTCTGATAGCGCGGAACGACGTCTTTTGCGTAGCCTGTGAGCAGGTGGCCGTAGTGAGGAAGACCGTTTGCGAATGGAGGTCCGTCGAAGAACACGAACTCGTTTTGACTACCCTTGCCGGACGGACGGTATTCGATTGACTTGCGGAAAGTGTTGTTTGCATCCCAGTATTGGAGAACTGATTCTTCAAGCTTTGGGAAGGAAGGATTTGGTGCAACTTGCGCGCCGGAGTTTTCTTGCGTTGATGCTGAAACACTTACCTTTGGGTATACGTGATTTGCGGACGTATTTTCGGACGCGTTTGCTGCTGGATTAGTGGATTCGCTCACTGTGCTCTCCTCGCTCAACAGGGTGAATATTTCCCTGCGAGGACGACAGTTACTGCCGCGGTACCACCTCGCTTGCTATAAGATGATTACGTAACGTGTATCGCAATGCATAACGCAAGTGCGTAACACAAATATGCAACGCAATCGAACTATTCCCATAGCCTCTCGTGTTTGGCTGTGCGGGCCAACCCCGTCGGTTCTAATAAGCGAAAACCTTACGAATCCTCGCCGTTCTTCCGAAAACTCCCCGCCGATAACGGATCATCGCTTAAGTTAGAAATAATCTAACACTATCCCCTAACATTAGGAATAATTTCGCGACTCGCGAATAATTTTCATGACATTTTCATGACATATTATCCAAAAATGCCTTAGCTTCATTAGCATTGCTAAAAGCAATGCCATCGTCAGAAATTTTGCCATTCATAATTTGATTAGCGTGATTCATAGCCTTAAGCGTTGCCTCGTTTGGAACAGACAAGTTACTATTCAAGATAATATTTTCTTTAATTTTATTTTTCCAATCATAAAATTCATCAATACTAGACATTCCAATGCATTCAATAACATTTTTAGAGCAATTTGGAACTTTATCGCAAAGCGCAACAAGTAATTTTTCAATCTTCTCTAAAAACTCTAGATAATAGCTAGTTTCTAATAATATGTCGAAATCTTTAATAAGCTGAAAGACTGTTGCATTATCACTATGCGGTCTAGCACAATACAAACGTTCATCATGCGCACAAATATTTCTGAACTCTTTAATTCTTCTATAAATAGAATCAATTTTTATTGACGTAATATCTTTTTGAGAACAGTGTGAAGAATTATAAAGTTCAGTATATTTTTTAGCAACCAAACCTCTAACGCATTTAGTTTGCGCTTTGTAAAACCAGAACATCTGTCCGAAAGTCAAATCATTAGATAAAACCCATAATGGAACTTGCCCATCGTGATTATTGATACAATGTCGTATGTACTCTTTTCCTATATTTAATTTTTGATTATTTGACTTATTATTTTCTATAATTCGATTAAATGCTTTAATTAAACCACCTGATTCCTTTGGATCTTCATAGTTAGTTTCATTAAGGTAAGCATTAACTTCATTACCGTGCATTTGGCTAAAGCAATATGAACATGATGACCTTAACAATGCTTCTGCTCTAGTTGTAGCTGCAAAGATAACACTGCGAAGTTCACGATCAAATTTAAAAAGATAATAAATGTGTTCAAACTTTGTTCCTTGAACATATTTATTCGAATTTTTTGACTCAAGAAATGGATTTTTATATCCATTTACAACGCTATAGTAACCTTCTCTTTCAAGTATTTCCATAGCTTTAATCTCATCAGGAAACACTACTCCTCTAGACTTAAGTAATTCTATTTGTTGTCTGATAGTAGTAAAAGGTTTATAAATCACCATCATCCCCACCAATCCCCCGCTATTAGATGCGCGAAGAGCCAATCAATCGCTTGATTGGCTCTTCGCGAACCAGACACTGCCTGGCTTCACCACTACTCAATTATACGAAAGAAACTAATATTTGTCAACAAAAAATAGGCGAATTATACAGCACACAACACCATTGCACAAATATAAACTGCACAACGTCCACACATAAAAGTGCCCCGGATCAGAATCGAACTGACGACACCCACTTTAGGAGAGTGGTGCTCTATCCACTGAGCTACCGAGGCAACAAATGGCAATTATACACTATGGCGTGTCACTGCGGCGCGCAGCAGAAACGGCAGAAACGGCAGAAACAGTGCAAGGGTGAGTAGTTTATGCCGCTTTTTCGCAAGAATCCGACCAAAACGACTCAGTCGCGAGTAGTTTATGCCGCCTGAGCGCATAATCAGCGAGTGCTAATCCTCAAGATTCGATTGCGTGCCAGCCGTAGCTGCCGTCGCCGATTGTTCCGCTTGTGCCGCGTCCAACTTAGCGCGAACCGTGGCAAGCAAACCCTGCGCGCGCTTTGCCAGCGCCTCGCCAATCTCCCACTGACGCATGGACTGATCGAGCGTCAAACCGCCAGCTTCCAACGCTTGAACCGCCTGAACCAGCTTTTCGCGAGCCTCTTCGTACGGCATCGTCTCAATCGCAGCGCGCTCTTCTTTCGTAAGTGTGCTTGCAAATTCTGTGTTTTCTGCTGATTCTTCCGCTTTTTTCGTTACTTTCTCACTCATATCTAACCTTTCGTTGTATCTAAATAAATATCTAAAATATCTAAAAAATTACTTACTTGACTTTTTACTTGGCTTTATGAAAGCAGACTTAGTAACAGCTGACTTTGTTCCAGTCACCTTGCCAAGAACCACGCCACTTTTAAGCGTAACTGTCATATCGTCGCCAACTTTCGCTAAAGCCGCATCGTCAAGCACTCGCCCACCACTGAGCTGCACAACAGCGTACCCGCGATTCAAAGTCGATTGCGGACTTAGCGCAGTCAAGCTCGCGTGAGCCTTCTCAACAGTCAAACTCGCGTCGTCAAGAAGTCGCACCAAACCGTGACGCATTCGCTCAACAGCCTGCTCAACCAAACGCTCGTGCGGCTCAAGCATAGTGCTCGGGCGCGTAAGGCTCGGGCGATTCGCATAACCTTCAACGAGACGAATCTCATTGTCTACGCGCGCAGAAATTCGCATGCGCATAGTTTGCAACGCGTTATCAATAAGCTGCCACTGCTCGCGTACGTCTGGAACCACGCGCTTTGCAGCATCCGTAGGAGTCGAAGCGCGCATGTCTGCAGCCAAATCAATCAGCGTCCAATCGTCCTCGTGACCAATTGCAGACACAATCGGCGTCACGCACGCAGCAGTAGCGCGAACCACACCCTCATCTGAAAAACCAATCAAATCTTCAAAGCTTCCACCGCCGCGAGCAACGATAATAACGTCAACTTCTGGATCCGCGTCGAGCTGCTTAATTGCGGCAATAATATCCACCGGGCACTGCACGCCCTGCACGTGCGCGTGAATAACTTTGAAGCGCGTAACAGGCCAGCGCAAATTCACGTTCGTAATAACATCGCCCTCCGCGCGCGCTTGAGGAGCGCACACGAGACCGACACACTTAGGAAATTCCGGCAGCGGAACCTTATTTTCAGCGTCAAATAAGCCCTCGCCCTTAAGCTTTTTTCGCAACTCGTCAATTTGCGCTTTTAAGTCACCGGCACCGACGCGGCGGATTTCGTCTGCAACGAAGCTTAAGCGCGTGGCTTTTACCCAAATATCCGCCTTGCCGTGAACGACTACGCGGTCACCCTGGCGAAGTTCGCGCGCCTGCTGCACGAAATTGCTGAAGCCCATTACGGAAATCGACACTTCTTCATTACTGTCGCGAAGGGTGATGTAACCGGAAGAAGCGCGGCGCATGTTAATTTCGACGATTTGACCCTCAATCCACGCGGCTGGCCAGCGTTCTACTGCACTGTGGAACTTTTGGCTTAAAACGGCAACAGGCCATGGATTTTCGGCAGTCGTGTCGGCGGCTTTTAGAGGGAGCTGTCGCGGCTGAGCTTGCTGCGGCGTAAGTGATTGCAGCTGCGACTGAACTTGTTGCGACTGCGACTGTGCTAAATTTAGCAGCGGTTGTTGCGACGGTTGCGGCTGTTCAAGCTGGGCATCATCCTGGAATAATTGCGGCATCATATTTGACGAGGTCATGTTTCCAGCTTGACTGCAAAGAAGGACAAACGCGCGCTGCTGCATATGCGTGACGGAGAGATTAGATACGAAAAAACCCAAGCGGTGAAGCTTGGGTTTTGCTTGTGCCCCCTCAGGGATTCGAACCCTGGACACGCTGATTAAGAGTCAGCTGCTCTAACCAACTGAGCTAAAGGGGCGTTGGTTATCTTGGCTCGTTTCGCGAACCGAGTAACTACTATACTCAGAATGAGCTTGCGCGCAAGCCGGCGTGTCGCATTGCTGCGCTCAGGCAGGTCGTTTGCGCAACTTACGCAAGATTTTGCGCGAAACCGCCAGCAAATGCCTGCCTTGCACACTACTCACACCATTCTTCTTTCGCAACGACGCAATCAGCATCATCGCCATCAACACCGCAGACATCACCATCGATATCACAAACAACGTCATCCACAACGACCACTGCATATGGTCGCCCGGCACGTTAGCAGGATCCGGCAGCACGCGATACCCCGTCACGAGCAGCCTTTGCGTGTTAATTCCATACGGGGTACACGTAATCAGCGTCGCCAAGTCGCGCCCCTTCTCACGCCGCAGCAAACGAATATCGTTCGGCTCTACCACATTTATGCGAAACACTTTGTATCGAAGAGTCTTGCCTTGCACATCAAAATAGAAGTAATCGCCTTTTTTCAGCGTGTTTAAATCGTCGAACATTGTGGCATCCGGCATACCCGTATGCGCCGTCACAACCGTGTGCCTGCTTTTGCCACCCACCGGCAAATCCGTGCCGTACAAATGCCCCGCTCCCATCGCGAGAGTATCTTGAGTAGTTCCATGGTAAATCGGCACCCTCACGCCAATTTTCGGTATTTTCACAATGCCCATAATCCCCATCGGCTCACTAAGCACTTTTTCGTACTCTTTATATTCGGGAGTGTCCATGTAGTCGTTATTGCCGTTATACGGGTCCGCGCTAATAATCGCCTTGTGGCGAGCGTTGTATTCACGCGCTTTTCGCAAAATTTCCGCGCGATTTTCTTTAGGCTTTTCCTTATTTAATTTATCGTACTCGATTGAGAGTTCTTTGGCAGCATGGTTGTTGACCAAAGTAGAAACCACAGGATAGCTGAAACACAAAATGCCAATAGTAACAAGCGCAATCGGCTCAGCCAGCTTGCGAAGTGTGGACATTGGTTTTGGGGAAGATTGCTCTTGTGATGATGAAGACTGCGTAGACTGCGCAGACTGCGTAGACTGCGCAGACTGCGCAGATTCAGTATTTTCGGAAGATGCAGCGATTCCAGAGCTTGCGGAAGATTCCGCACTTTTGGAGGACTTATTAGCGCGCATACGAGTCAGCCGCTTAAATAGCGCGCGAGCAGACTCTGCAAAATCAGCTAGCTTCATGATTCCTCCAATAATAAGAAAGGAGCCAGGAAAGCGTTAATTAACGCGCGCCCGACTCCCCATTTTCGTTAATGCTTAAAGAAAGGGATTAACTAAGCGCGGAGCTTAGCCTGCTTCTCTTCCTTCTTGCGACGACGCATGTACACAAAGAATCCGGAACCAACGAAGCACATGCCGATAACTGCGAAGATGATTACGCCAGCAGCACCGGTCTTTGGAAGAAGGCTAAGCCAAGAGCCGTTGCTATCGTCTGGAACGTCCTGGAACTCAAAGTTCTTGGTAGCGTCCGTATCTCCAACCTCTACTTCAACCGCATCAGGGTTACGAATGTAGCCTGCTGGAGCAATAGTTTCTACAACGTAGTACTTCTTACCGCGAACTACTGAATATTCATCAGTCTTAGCATCATTACCTTTTGCTTCTTTCTCACCGAAGTTAGTAGAAGCAGCAGAGCAAGCGTTAGTCAGCTCTTCGCCTGTCTTATTTTCAGAAATAGCCTTAGAACAATTATCCGCATTGGTCTTATCTGCAAACAGCTTAAACTTTGCACCAGTAACCTTAGACTTATCCTTTGCAGAAAGCTTCTGAATAGTGAACTTTGAGAACTTCACTTCCTTGTACTTTTTACCTTCAACAACGTCTGGAGTACCAGTTTCGTGCGAAGGAATTAAGCCACCCTTGTTAATAACAGTGCTACTGCCAAGAATATCCGAACCAGCAAGAGTGAACTCTAAAGTAACAAATACCTTTACTACATTGCCAGCGTTGTCGTTTGCAGCTTTAGCAAGCGCAGTCTTACCGGAATCAGTGAATGAGATAGTAATCTTATCGCGAGCAACATCAGTGTTTGTAGCAGCAATTTGATTTGCGTCTTTAGCAACGGTGTAGTCAGTAGTAGCAGTAAGCGACGTATCGCTAGTTGCAGGCGCATCGCCGGTTCCAAGTTGTACCTTTGTAACTACATCGGCAATTTTTGTAGGGTAAACAAAAGCCTTATCGGGAGCGAGATCGACTACAGAATAGCCGTTAAAATCAGTAGCAGTAAGAGCCGTAGCATCAGCACCCATCTCCTTCATCTTGTCAAGCTCAGCGCTAATGGTGTAGGAAATCTTATCGCCAGCACCAACAGTCTTAGAAGTATCTGCAGTCTTCTTAACGCTATCGCTCAAATCCTTGTTCTTTGGATCCGCGTATGGAGCATAGTTGTAGACTACGTTGCCATCAGAATCCTTTTCAATCCTTGGGATTGTCATATAGAATGGCTTGGATTCGGCAGCAGAATGATTCTTCGGAACCTTTGTTTCTGTAATTTGATACAGGCCGATTCCTAGACTTTCAAACTTCGCAACACCACTAGCATCAGTATCTTTTGTACCGTTAGTAACATCTTCAGTTGGTACAGTAATTTTGTTTTTATTAAGGTCATCAATTTTATTGGCTACCTTAACCCAATCGGTATACTTGGTTAAGTCAAGATTCTCCGTATCACTTGTATTAAGCTTCGTCACCTTTTTTACAGTGAACCCGGCATCTTTTACAGGATTTTTCTTCAACTGCTTTTTATCAGAGCCAACCTCATCCTTCCACTTGTAAATGGTGATAGAACCAGTCTTTGTTGAAGCTTCAGTACCAAGCTCCCACGGTGCTTTTCCAGGCGCTGCAGCTTGTGATGGAGTATCAACACCAGTCTTACCGCCTTGAGGTTGACTACCCTGTTGTGGATCAGGCTTGTTAGCCCACGCAACACTGGACACTGTCACAGCACCCGCCGCGCACAGCGTCCCAGCCATTGCAAGCGAGGCAAATGCGGCGACGCATCGTTTTGTGAAATTATTCATTTCCTCTCCTTTATTTCAGTGCCCTTGCGAGCAGATACTTCAGTGCCCTTTTGAACAGCTATTTCACTGACCTTTTGAGCAGAATTTCTGTATACAAAATTTTTTATAAATGCGCGCCCCCACTGTGTTTGGTCGAGAGCAAACGCAAGAACCATAAGACTTGTGAAAATCGTTGTAGCAACGCTAAGAAGCATGTTCCAGCCTGCGAATCCCGTCTTTGGCAGTTTAAAAGGCTCAACAACGTGAATTGGAACCACGGACTTCGTCCAGTCCTTACCTTTTTCGAGACCAGCGACGCCGTCAAGAAGAGTATCGCCATTTTGTACGGAAGTTTCGTTATTCACCTTAGCTGTATAAGCATCAAGTGCCTTCTGCTTCAACGCATACACAACGCATTGATAATCGCCTGTTTTTGTAGGCACGCCGCCAATAATCGAATCCGTGCGTTCGACTGCCTCGAACGGATTGTAAGTATCCCAATCATTAGCATCAACGTCTCGACTAAATAGGGTACGTTTTGCATCGCACGAAGCTGGTTTATCATTGCAACCTCTAAGCTCAGCAACAGTTTTAATATGATCCCATTTATAAATTTGGTTATCTGTAGGAGCAGTCAAGCCATCAACACTACTAGACCAAACGTTAGTATTGCCAGAGCCAGTACCGTCTCCTGATCCACCAGTACTTCCAGAGCCATTTTTGCTATCTTTGCTCACCTTAGTGCACAAAACTTTTATAGAAATCTTATTACCCACGTCACGCAATGACCACGCATCAATATACGGATTCAAAAAGCGCATTCCACGCATCATTGTGATGCCCTGGTCTGAATCTACATCACCATAATCGTCGTTTTGCAAGTCAGACTCACCATCAGCGGAAGCTTTTTCGGTTGTAACTCGCAACTTTAAATCATCATCAATAATACGTGGAGAATTGTTGACTGATACTTTCAAATAGATAGGATTGCCTTCGTTACTGGAATCTTTATCTTCTGAAGAAGAGCCATCAGGATAATGCGCAACCACTGGCACATAGTAATACCCTGTTTTAATCCAAGTGCTCATTCTTACAGTAATTTTTCCGTATACTGCGCCGGAACCATCTTTACTATCTTTTCCGACTTTACTTCCAGCATCGCTAGGCTTATTACTTTGATCACTATCATCTTCAGCGTCAATAAATGAAGCCCAATCAAGAACTGGGTGCTTCTCATCATTTTTATATTGTTTTATTTCAAACCAAGTTCCGTCAGGAAGATGACGAGTTCTAGCTAACTGCTTACTGCAATTTTTGCCAACTCCGCACTGGTTAAGCGGCACAATAGAAGCTTGAGTTTTACCAGGTAGCGTATCAATTCCATCACCATAATAAGGCTGATAGTAGTAAGACATTCTGCGAACAGTAATGTTCAAAGTTTTAGCTTCCCAAGTAATTCCAGACTTAAATAAAGCATCTTGCTTTAGCGCAGAGTCAATTTCATCAATCTTATTGTGTTTTTCTGTAGCTATTTGATCAAACTTATTTACTACAGTTTCATCTTGCTTTCCGTCATTTTTAACAGAATTCCTTAAAGTATAAACTTTGCACACAAAATCACCGGTTTTCTTTACAGTTCCCTTAAACTGTCCAACCGTACGCTCGTTTACACTCTTAGGCTCAAAATCCGGATGTGTTTTAACATACTTTTTGTACACGTAATCGTCATAAAGCAAATCATCTACACTGCAACTATTAGCAGGATCATCAAAGCACTTCTTTTGCTGATCATAACTGGCATGATTCCAAACTTTTACGTCTTGCTTATCTAACTCAAGACCGTTAATTCCGCCAGACTCGTATTTTCCATCAACAGGCTTGCCCTCAGAATCCTTTTCGTAGCAAATCACACGCTGATTAATATTGCCTATGCCAAGATGTGCAGAAGCATCAAAAGTAGTTTTTTCAACCTTTTGACCAGCCATTAACACTAAATCTGAGCTATCAGATTGTCCATATTTCAAATCTTCTTTATCTTTGCTGATTATTGAAAGTTGCAAATCACTGTCGTGAGGATCAAATCGCGTAACAACTACGTTTGCATAAACTGGAGAAGGCTTATTATTCTTGCTATTTCCAGCATTTGCATCATCGGAAGTAGTGTTATCCTGATAGTGCACAACTACGTGCACCTTGTAATGACCTGCTTCAGTCCACCTATTTGGACGGAAAGTTATAACACCATATTTTGAAGAACTATTACTATTAGGAATGGCTTTTGTTGTTGTGCATTCGGAAGAATTACCGCATTGTTCGCCTTCAAAATTAGCCCACTTAGAAGCGTCTTCTTTATCATTTGCATCTGGCTTAATTTCGAACCACGTGCCAGCGGGAAGATATCCGCCTTTAACATTTTTATTTTTACGTATTTTCCTGCTTTTAGGTGTACCAGACTTATTGTTCGCACTTGTAGACAAGTTACCAGCAAATATATTTGGATAATTCATTGAATATGCAGGATTATAGTATTGCGCGCTGGCTTGGTTATTATCAGCAGAGCTTCTGTCTTCGTGATTTTCGCTTTTCGCAGATTCAGCAGCGTTTTTATCTTGATTAGCTTTTTTATTTTTACTGTTTTGATCAGCCTTTTTATCTTTATTGGAAGCTTCGTTTTTAGGATTTGTACTAGCCATTGCAGAAGTATGTTGTTCAAGATTACTAACAGGTTGCTGTTCAGCTTTTTTATCAGACTTATGTTCGTCTTTATTCTTAAGCTCTTGATTACCCTTAATCTCAGCACGCTCTGAGGTCTTAGGTGTTGTTTCTTCGGTTGAAGCACT
The DNA here is from genome assembly GCF_049244215.1 of Gardnerella sp. DNF01159. NCBI lineage: Bacteria > Bacillati > Actinomycetota > Actinomycetes > Bifidobacteriales > Bifidobacteriaceae > Gardnerella > Gardnerella sp. DNF01159. The sequence continues at coordinate 1,223,540 of NZ_CP058387.1, forward strand.
CGACGGAGCTATAGGCACAATCGCGAGAGTTACTAGAGTCAGCACGCAGGACGTGAAACCGCAAATTACGCGCATAATCTTAGAAAGACTGTTACGACGACGCTGCGGAAACATCTCTAATCCCCTTCGTTAAATCCAAACTCTCAAAATTTGTGTAGTCATCATTACAAAATCAAAAACTAAACAACACTGCGAAACCTCTCTTAATTGCAGCCACGATGCTTGCAACTATACCCCCCCCCCCAAGGCAGATTTCAACCCCTACTTAAAATTTAAAAGATTTTATGGAAAATATCTAAAATTATGTTATTTTAGCCTTAAAATTTATGGATTTATTAGAATATTCGCAATATATTGCATACAACAAAATATGGGTTATTCAGGTTATTAAGGTTATTAAGGTTATTCAGGTTATTCGGATTATTCTCCAAAATATATTACATACAAAAAGAGCACTCCCATCTTACTAGAAGATGAAAAGTGCTCTTTGTTTATTTATGTTATTTACTTATTTTGTTTATTTACTTGCTTGTGTGCGTATGATGGCGGCGAGTTTTAAACGTTACAGCACCGCTTGCAAACAACACCATAAACGTCACAACCATGCCAATCACACTGCTACCAGTCATCGCCAAATCAGAAGTCATCTTCTTGGCGGCAGACTTAGCGGCAGCCTGCTCCTTTTCAGCAGCCTTCTGCTTTGCAGCAGCGTTGCCGGATGCAGCACCTGCGTTGCCACTTCCACTGGAGGCATTTCCGTCTGTACCAACGTAAGTAGTGCCAGTAAATGTGCCAAATCCAGAATCAGCACCTAATCCGTTATCAAATCCAGTACCAGAATGAAGCTCCGAATACTTCAGGTTAATCTCTGCAGCTGTTTCATCGAACGCTGTAGCATTCTCAGGAACAACCCACACGTTAGCCCAAGCAAGCTGCTCACCTTTGTCGTTAAGCAAAACAATCATATGCTTACCGAAGTAGCCAGCTGGAATCACAACATTAAACTGAGGTTGACCATTCTTATCCAAAGTTACTTTCACATACTTAGATCCATCTGCGCCCTTCAATAACACAGGCGAAGAATACATGTAAGCATAAGCGTAAGCAACCTTGTTTTTCTTAAGTTCCTTGATGAACTCGCTCGTGACAGAAGAGACCTTAGTCTTGTGAGACTTAGAGCCAGCATCACCCTTAGCAGGAGCATCCATGCCAGCGAAATACAACTTCACAGGATTGCTCTTACCAGCACGAACAACATTATTCATATGTTCACCTGCAACAAGGATTCCCTTAAGCGACTGATCTAGCTTTGCGGTAGATTCAGGAGCTTTAGGTGCTGGAGTTGAGGCGGAAGGAGGATTGACAGTTACAGAGGAGGAACCATGATCGTTCCCATGACCATCATTCGACTTCTTTTCAACGACGAATTCTGCGGAAGTATTCTTCGTTGCAACGTTACCCGCATAATCAACAGCTTCAACTGTGATTAAGTGCTTTCCGGCAGAAAGTGAATTGAAATCAACATCTACCTTCAGCGGATCCTTCAGATCTTTCAGATCGGCAAAAGTAGCATCGTAAGGATTATTCTTACTCAGCTTAATATCCGTTTCTTTAAGACCATTACTTGCATGATTTACTTCTTTACCATCAATCTTCACTCGCAATAACTTCAAATGATCATCTTTAGCTGTTACAGAAATCTTACGATTTGCTTCAACATGATCATTGTCCTTTATTCCAAGTGTCACAGAAGGAGCATCCTTATCAACAACAACAGGAGCACGACCATACAGTGCACTAGACATCTGATCGATGGCTTGGATTAACACAAACTCTCCATTTTTAACTTCAACATCTCTATCGAAGCTCTGAGCATTAGTTTCTTTGCCTTTAGAATCAGTACTGAAGTTGTCTGAAGCAATAAGATTATTAATCTTAAGAGTATAGCCAGCAAAATCATCACTAATAACACCCTTGAATTTCACAGTGTCATTATTAGTGAATATTCTGCCGCCATACAACTTTGGAGTGCTAAACATTACTTCTGGAGCCTGTCTGTCGAAATAGAAAGCAACTGGAGTGTCTAATACCACATCACTTCCCTCTTTAACAATCATCCTAAAGTCATTTATTCCAGGATGCATTGGCAGAGTTACCGTGAATGTGGAATCAGCATTTGCATTAGTGGACTTAGTGATTGTTGCAGCTATAGGATCAAAGTCCTCATACCCCGAACCATCATCTTTAACTCGATTAGCTTTTGTAAATAGTATTTCTGTAGCTTTGTTACTTACTTTGCCGTTTGCATTAAATGAATCGAGCGAAGTACCACTATCTCCAGGAACAATCCAGTTGTATGATCCTAAGCTATTAGCATTACTCAGTGAAATATTATAAAGCTTTGGCTCTGTCTTTGTTGGCATAACGCGATTAGCGAAACCTACATTCTGAGTAGCTGTGTTAACTCCATCATTAGCAACCAAGGTAACTGAATATGTACTAGCAGATGGAATAACTTTTACAGTAAATGAGCCATCAGTAGCAACATTTACAGGCTCTTCCACTTGTTCAGTCTGGACTTCACTACCAACAACCTCATCTTTACTATACTTGACAGTAAACGTGAGATTCTGCTTTGGAGTAGTATCGTCCTTAACTTCACCTTTAACTTCTACTGCACCAGTTTGGTCAATTGTTACATTCCCATTACTATCTGCATTAGTTAGTTTAATTATTGGTGCTTTTCCGTCGAAATTAGTTGCAAGAGTTTCAACCACTTCTTTATTATCAGAACCTTTTGCCTTAACTTTTATTGTATTAGCACCTTGTTTAATAGGAGCTTTAAAGCTAAACTCAGAATCATCTGTCTTAACAGCTAATTCTTCTTCTGCTTCAGTTCCTGATTGAACATAAGCTTTCACATCCTTGCAATCATCAGCAATACGTCCAGAGATTTCGATGCTGTATTTATCAACACCGTTATCTTTTTTAGCAGTGACATCCTTAATGCCAATATTCTTAAGATTAACCTCATTATTTATGAGAATCTTTTTATTAGCAAATCCCTTAAACACTTTGGAAGTATTGGTTTCATTGAAACCGCCATCATGCAAACTGACATTGACGTAATAAGCATCCTTACCTACATTAACTTTGCAAGTGCGAGTATAGCCATTTGCGTCATGAGTTTCGCTGCAATCATTATCATTAACCTTGACATAATCACTGTTACCATTAACTTTTACACCTGGATCACTCAACGTTTCACTTAACTCATCATGAGCTGTAATGGTGATTTTACCATCATTATCAGGTTCACTAATTGTAACGGTTGGAGCTTTAGTATCAAGGTTAAAATGCATATCAGTCGTTTGGCACATATCCTTAGTCAAGCAAGCTTTTACTCGATAAATATATTTGCCATCAGGAAGTTTCTTATTCCAATGCGCAATATCAGTAGATGTCTTATCATAAATAGTTCCATCAAAATCAATAGAACTATTTAATGCTCTTGGATCACGTAATAATTCTGAGAAATTAGAACGAGAAACGTCATGTTCCTCTCCTACTTCTGCAACAGTCTTACCAGAATTATCCAAAACAGAATACTGTATTAAACTTGCATTACGGAATAATGCTAATGATGGTCGTATCTTATCGAATAACTCATCACCATTTGGAGAAAATTCTAAATGACCAGGAGCTTCATCATTAACTTGCACATCACCAAAATAACTTTCGGCAATAAGCGAAGTAGTCATATTAATTGTATTTTGAAGATACTCTTCACCAGGCTTTACAAGAATTGGTTCCTTATCCCAATTGCCAACAAAGCCAAGATATGGAACAGCCAAATCTGGTTCCCCAGAAGTCTTTGAAGTAAAACGCGCCCAACCTTCAACATAATGGTCGCGAGTCACGTCTGGAGTTAATGTAAACTCTACTTCCTTTTCTGACTTAGGATCTACTGTAACTGTATTAGTCGAAGAAGCTAATGTTTCTGAGCTAATAGAGGTAGTAGTTTCTTCACCAGCATTATTAGATTCATTAACAACATTTTGTTTAGGAACTTCATAAGTTACAGCCTTATCTCCATAATTATGCAGTTTAACAGTGAACTTACGATCTCCATTAACCTGACGTAAAGCCACGTATGAATTACCATCGACTGTTGCAATCACGTTAGCAGCAACAGCTTTATCAACCTGAGCTAAGCCAGCGCCGATTTGACGAGGAGCAAATGGTACATTGCTGGAATTATTGAGAATCTCAGCCGTATTCATCAAGGCTTGTTCAACACGAGTAGCACGATCTTTTGGAGAAAGCTTAGGGAAACGCCTCATATAGCTTTCCATCACCAAAGCTGAAAGACCGGAAACGTTTGGAGCAGCCATAGAAGTACCAGACATATTAGTGTACTTGTTGTTGTTCTGAGTAGACCACACGTTACCGCCGATGCCAGCAATATGAGGCTTAAAATCAAGTTCTGGCGTTGGACCCCAAGAAGTAAAGCTAGAAGGATGCAACTTATCAGGATTTGCAATGCCCATTGTCTTATCAGAGAAGGAAACCTTAACTGTACCACTTGCGTTAGCTTTGAGTGCATCAACAATCTTTAAAGCATCTTCACGACGAATTGATGCTCCAAAGCATGTGAACTTATCAACTCCAGCCATGCCAAGGAACTGTGCTGAATCGCCAGCTTTGTTATAAACGATTACACCATCAGCACCCTTATCAATAGCATTCTGGAATTTTTCACTAAATGCTATTACGCCACGTTCAACTAAAGCGTACTTTCCGTGAAGATTCAAATCTTTAACTTCATCTTTTTTACCAAGACCGATATTCACAATCTCATGTTCTTTACCATCAGCTTTTCCTGAGGCTATAGAGTAAGGAATCTCAGTTGTCTTATTAGCTTTATCTGTATATGAACCAGCGGTTTGAATAATATAAGAATTTTCTACAGAAGCAACACTGAAAGCAGAAGGATAAGAAGATGGTGAACCAAGAGTTGCATCATCCCACTTTCCTAATGCATCATTAGTTCCTCCAGATGTAGAGAAGCTTAAACCGGAGTTTCCTGCAGAAATAACTGGAAGCACACCAGCTTCGCGAGCCTTCTTTAAAGCGAGAGATGTAGCGTTAGAAGCTCCACCAAAACCGTTATCTGAGCCGAGAGACATGTTAATAACGTCTGCATGAAGCTTTACAGAATCCTCAATTGCGGCAACTATATCAGCATCACGAGCTCCGTGCGCTCCCGGCTTATTTGAAAATACTTTCATTGCAAGTAGCTGAGCATTTGGAGCAATGCCGTTAATATGACCGTTTTTATCAGCTGGCTTATTCTCATCATCACCATTAGCTGCCACAATACCAGCTACGTGCATGCCATGCTGCTCTGCACCACTATCTGTAATAGTGTAGTTTTCATCAGCATAATTCCAGCCCGCAGGAACTTTATTAGTGAACTTTACACCATTAGATGGGAATGTGTTCTTAATCTTACGAACTTTTTCAGCTTTGAAATCAAGCTTCATATCATGGTGACTTGGATCTATGCCCGTATCGATAATAGCCACAAGCATTCCGGTTCCATCAAGTCCACGCTTCTTAAATTCTTCATTCACACCCTGCAAACCGCGAGCATAATTTTCAAGAGGGTAATACAAACGTTCTTTTGCAACGGAAGCTACCTCGTGTTCGTGGCGTAAAGCCGCAACTTTGTTAGCTGGTAACGTTGCTTCAAAACCATTCATCAGGTAACCAAATTGGCGACGTACTGTCATGCCATATTTTGAAGACCATTTTCCAATAAGACGATTCTGGTCAGCTTTATTACTGTTTTCAGATTGTTTCGAAGGAAGTTTTGGCTGTTTCTTCAAAGTAACAATAACAGTTACAGGCTTATTAGAAGAACCAGTCCTATTAAATGGATTATTAACTATTCTGCTGACAATCTTAGGATCAAGATACTTGGTTGTTTTATTATTCTTATTCTTTTGATTTACAACTTGTGCGAGATTATTGTTCTCAGCACTATTGTCTTTAGCATTTGCTGTACCAAGCGGCACCATAAGCGTCGCCGAAGCCACACTTAATGCTGCTAAACGAGTCAGATATGACGTTCGTTTGAACTTCATAAACATACTCTCCTTCAAAATGGTGGTTGTTATCCCGGAAAAATTTCGGTTCTAGCTATCACAAACTCATGCCAGCTGCCAAAATCTTTCATACTGGCTGCCAAAATTTTTCATGCGGGTGTAAATATTTTTGTTACGCTGGTTTGAATCATTTCCGCTAAATATCGCATAAGAGATATACCCCCCCCCCCATGCAAACAGCAAATAATGGTGTATTTTTGCAAGTGCAACAAAATATTTTTCATATACTCTAGCACTTGTTTAAAGAGAAAAAATTTTTTTAACTTGTTAATTTAGCAAATAAAATTTGAAAAATTTGTATTTAGGATAGAAAAAATGGCTAAATTACGCCATTTCCTCGCAAACACTTTTCCACAAGTAACATGTAAAAAATCTGTAGTTAACATATAATTTACAGAATTTTTCAAAAACCTTGCATTTTGACAATGTTTTTTAAAAAAATATTGCTGATTTACCAACAAATGTTGGTTCGTTGCGCAATATAAACCGTAAATTTTTCAGCCAACCGACGATATGCGCAACTGACCGAAACTTTACACGGTGAGAGCGTTACCTCGATTTGAGCAAAAACCCACCAAAGACCTCCAAACATGGGCGCGACGACTTGCTTGAGCGCAGCATTGCGCGCGCTCAGGCAGGTAGTTCGCGCAACTTACGCATTTGCTTTCATACCGTTTACTTCATCAACACCAATCATCAGTACTAATCATCAACACCAATCATCAGTTCCAAATATTTATTAGCAGCTTTACGTATTTTTGAGGGATCAATCCATCCAGTTGTAAACGACTTATTAACCGCATGAAGTAGCGTAAACAGTGCGTTCGTAAGATTCCTCTTTCCCCTAGCTATGTTATATAAATTATCAAAATGAGCTGCTTTATTCCTAATCTCTTTAATATAAATAAGATTTTTTGCTATTATTCTTCTATCCTCATCGTACTCTTTATTCATTTTTGAACAGTTCACAAATGGAAACGCATTGCCTACAGCGTCTTTCCAAAGTTTTTGTTGAATGCGATTGCTATTTTTTGTTTCTGAAGATCCAACAAGCTTTACCCATGTTCCCCACATGAGTTTAGATAAAATGTCATCATGATTTACACTTCTACCATCATGCGAGTGAACTGCGATTTCTCTCGCTTGCTTGATTTGATTTTCAATCAAATCTTTAACCAAATCTGGCGTATACAGAGGATTGGTCCATTCCTCATTTTGCTTTTCTTTCAACGCAAGTTTACGAAGTTCTAAATCAATTGAATTACGCACGCATATTTCTACGTATCCAATCTGCTCATGCAATATTCCTGCTAATTCATGATTCGATTTGCATATAAGCATAGCTGTACCTAAATCATTATTTGCATCGCGCATATAACGATTAAATCTAGCCACGCCACAAAATTGTTGCGCTTCTTGCAAAGTAAAAAATGTATTAGCAGACATGAAAATATTGTACATTATTGCACATTTAGTTTGACATTCGCCACGAAATATAACATGGCAAACGCAAATTCTAAGGGGATGTGGTAGACTCTAATTTACCTGTGTAGGTTGCTCCTACACGTGATTTCATTGAGCTCTTGTTTGTTTAGAACAAGAGCTCAGTTGTTTTTGGATGGTGGGTTTACTAAACGTAGGTTTGTGTGGTACTCCAAAAGCGAGGAAAGTTTCTCACATTTGGAGGGTTTTAGGTTGTGTTTTGCTCCAAACACGGGGAACTTGTCTCGCATTTGGAGAGCGAACGAGTATCCACGTGAATGAATGATAAAGCAAATTAATATGTAAAACAAACTATGGATTATTCTCCAAAATATATTACATACAAAAAGAGCACTCCCATCTTACTAGAAGATGAAAAGTGCTCTTTGTTTATTTATGTTATTTACTTATTTTGTTTATTTACTTGCTTGTGTGCGTATGATGGCGGCGAGTTTTAAACGTTACAGCACCGCTTGCAAGCAGCACCATAAACGTCACAACCATGCCAATCACACTGCTACCAGTCATCGCCAAATCAGAAGTCATCTTCTTGGCGGCAGACTTAGCGGCAGCCTTCTGCTTTGCAGCAGCGTTAGCATTCGCAGCACTTGCGTTGCCATTGGCAGAACTTGCGTTGCCATTGGCAGCGGCATCGCCGGATGCAGCGGATGCGCCTGCATTAGTAGAATCCGCATCATCCTTTGAGGACGACTCCGAATTATTACTGGAATTACCTCCAGTAGTAAAGGATTTTCCACCATGATTACCGCCGTGGTTAGAGCTGTGGCTACCGCCATGATTAGAGCTGTGGCTACCGCCATGATTACCACCGCGGCTATTATTGTTGGTATCACCGCTGGCATTACCGCTAGTATTACCGCTAGTATTACCGCTTGCATTACCGCTAGTGCTGCCACCGTTGTTGCCACTACCGTTACCGTGACCCGTGCTTCCACCTTCGCTATTACCAGTATTACCAGAGTTACCAGTATTACCAGCATTACCGCTACCATTCTGGTTCTGATTATTCTTATTATCAGAACCAGTTTGGCTGCCACTATCAGAAGAAGCAGAGGAAGATACAGATACCTCTCCAGAAGCAATCTGGTTACCATTTGCATCCATAAGTAAGATTGTGTGCTTACCTGAATATCCGCTAGGAATCAAAGCCTTGAAATAGTACTTACCGTTTTCATCAGTATGCACTGTCACATATTCATGACCATCTTCACCCTTAAGATCCTTAGGATCAGAGTAAATGAACGCATACATGCGATCACCGGATTTGGCTTTCTTCACAGCTTCAGGCTGTCCAGAAACATAAATCTTTACTTCCTTTCCAGCTGTGACATTCTTGGTTTCTAATCCAGCAAGAGACTTTTGGATCTTTTTTGTAGAAGCAGGAGGAATTGGTGCAGAATCAGTTTGAGTTGACTCATCCTTGGTTCCTGAATTACTTGGCTTCGTTGGATTCTCACCAGGCTTCACACCATTCTTCACCGTGAATGTATATGCAGTAGCTCCATTTGCATTATTACTTGCGTCACTTGCTGTATTACCAGCAAAATCGGTCGCCTCAATAGTGATAGTGTGAGTACCATCAACCAACTTCTTAGTAGGAATCTTCAACGTTAATGTTGTAGAACTTGGCTTATCTGGAGTTGGATTATCGTTAACCTTAGAAACATCCACTAATGTGTCCTCTACTGCTGTAGTTGGAAGATAATTTTCCGTATACGCTACTGGATGACCATCAACCATAACGCGCAAAGACTTCAAATTATCATCTTCTGCTTTAACAGTAATTTCGTGACCATCAGTGATTTCTTCGCCTTCAACCAAACCTGCTTTAACAGTAGGATCAACTTCATCAAGAACAACTGGAATCACACCAAGTAAATGAGATTCAACCTGATCACTTAAGTGCAGCAGCAACTTATCACCATTGTCTACTTGAATGTCAGTTGAGAATTGGCGACGAGTTGTTTCTTTACCATTCGTGTCCAAAGTGTAGAAATCACCTACAGAATCATTATTAATTCGCAAACTTTGACCGAAAGCATCATCTGATACATTTCCACTGAAAGTCACTGTGTCACGATTAGTGAACAACGTGTGACCATACAGTTTTGGAGTATCGAAATGTGCTGTTGGAGGCGTAATGTCGAAGTAGAATGCTGCAGGAGTATCGATTACATTCGTTTCATCGTCTTCATCAGCATCTTCGTCAGTTGATTTAGTGTTCACCTGCAAGCGGAAATCATTTATACCCGGATGCATTGGAAGCTTTACACTAAACTTTCCGTTCTTAATTTCAGCACGCAATGGGTTTGGAGTTACAAGATTCTTAGTTGTAGCATCAAAACGCGAAGCTGGAGTAAACACCACGCTAGTCACTTTGGAACTCACATCACCTTGAGCAACAAAGTAATCAGTGCCAATAACGTCTGGACCATTATTCTTCTTATGAATTAACCACGCATAAGAACCCATAGAGCCAGCATTAGTAAGCATGAAATCTTTTGTTGCAGCTGCAGGTTTAGGCGTAGGAGTTGAACGACCAGCGAGAGCCAAACCTATAGTTGTAGTGTTTTCAGCAGAATCAGTAGCTACAAGAGTTACCATAACAGCTTTAGCGGCAGGAGTAATAACTGTTTTGAAGCTACCGTCTTTACCAACAGTTACTACTTCTTCAGTTTCTTTACTAGCTGCAGCTATATCTGCTTGCTTCACATTTGCATTAATATTCGCTGCTGAAGTTGTATTAGCACCAGAAACAGCTTTAGTAGTAGATTCAGAGGCAGAACCAGAAGCATGATTGTTCACAGAACCAGCAACTGCATTAGCTGCAGTAGTGTTGTCAGCAGCCTTTTGATAATTAAGCGTTAGCTTTACAGTATCTCCAGGAGTATCAGTTACTTTACCAGCAACAGTTACTTTACCATCTGCAGCTACAGGCAAATTACCCTTGTTGTCAAGACCATCAACAGTAATCTTAGGTGTTTGTGCATTAAACTTTAAAACAAGTTTCTTATTGCCAATACGGTCACCCTTACTATCAAAAGCTTTAAGCATCACAGTATTTTCACCATTTTTCAGTGGCACAAACGCATAGAAAGTATTCTCACCCTTGCGCTTTTTAGCTAATTTGACTTCCTGCTTTTTACCGCCTTCAGGAGTCACATAAGCTTTTATAGAAGCAACATCTTTAGTGAGATATCCCTCAAGATAGAACTTACCATTAATATCTGGGTCGGTCTTACTTTCTTCTAGAGCATTAGCTTTAATTTGTTGAGAAGTAAGTTTTTGTTCATTTGGAATAATAAACTTCTTGTTCTTCTTAGATTCTTCTGAACCATCCGGTTTCTTCACAGCATATGTGTCGAATACCTTTTTAACCTCAGTTGAATTCATAGCATTGTCTCGAACAAGCACATCTATGTATTGAGCTTCATTACCAATGTGAATAGTCTTGCACACTCGCGTACGAGTTGCTTCATTCAACGGGCATTGAGTGTCTTCATCACCATAGTTCAAGGCATCCTTTACACCAGGAAGATGAATAGTTGGTACGCCAGGATCAGGGCTTAACTCATCACTAATAACAATCTTCACATTGCCGTTAGCATCACGATCAGATACTGTGACTTTAGGTCCATGATTATCGATTGCTACCTTCATGTCATAAGTTTGCCAATCAAACTTATCTCCTAAGCGAGCTTGAATACGATACGTGTACCATCCGTCAGGAAGAATTTCAAATCTACTTGTTTTTGGATTCCACACAGACCCGTCGAAATTTCCAGCTAAGCCATCGGTTGCTCCAACATTAGAAATAGTAGAACGATTCACGTTGTGTTCTGTTCCAAGAACAATCTTAGTTTTATTATGTGAATCCAACACAGAATATTTTACTTCAGATGCACCGCGGAATATAGCCATAGATGGAACAACATAATCCATCCAGCCATCTCTATTTGCAGGTGAAAATTCGCCAAGTACATAAGGCTTCGTTTCATTATTAACCGGAAGTTTACCCATAAAACCAGCTACAGAAAGCAATGATGTCGTAAGATCACTGTGGCTTGCACTATAGCTTTCTCCCGGTTTTACCATTATAGGTTCATCGTTCCAATCGCCAACAAAGCCAAGATATGGCACAGAAACATCTGGCTGAGTATCAGTAAGCGATTCAAATCGCGCCCAACCTTCAATATAATGATTGCCTTTAGAACGATTTGGGCTTAACGTAAACTTAACATCAGCGGTTTTGCCAGGCTTTACCGTAACTTCACGCGTTTTTGATTGCAACGTTTCAGTATCACTAATAGAGGTTACTGTATCTTTATTGGCCTCATTAGACTCATTTACAACATCCTGATCTGGGACAGCAAATTTTACTGGATTCTTACCATAATTATGTAAAGTAACTGTAAAGTTGCGATTAGAATTCACGTTTTTAAAAGCCACATACGCATTGCCATCGACTGTTGCAATCACGTTAGTAGCAACAGCTTTATCGACCTGAGCTAAGCCAGCACCGATTTGACGAGGAGCGTAAGGAATTTTCTTACTATTTGCAGAATCTTTATGTCCAATAATACTTGCTGTATTCATTAATGCTTGGCTTACACGAGTAGCCATTTCAGACTTTTTAAGATCAGGGAAACGCTTCTTATAGCTTTCCATCACTAACGCTGAAAGACCGGAAACGTTTGGAGCAGCCATGGAAGTACCAGACATGCTGGTGTACTTATTTCCATTCTGCGTAGACCAAACATTACCACCGATGCCAGCAATTTGAGGTTTAAAATCAAATTCTGGAGTTGGACCCCAAGAAGTAAAGCTAGAAGGCTTCCCATCATCCGGATTGGCGATAGTAACGAATTGTTCAGTGAAAGCAATCTTTACTTTCTCACCATTATCTAATGCTTTTTTAATTTCTAATGCATAAGAACGAGGAATAGACGCACCAAAGCAACCTTTGATTTTGTCCAATCCACCCATTCCTATGAATAAGGATGAATCTTTGTCGTGATTGTAAACAATCACACCTTTAGCACCTTTAGAAATCGCATTATTAAACTTTTCAGTAAAACTGATATCGCCACGTTCTACGAGAGCATATTTACCTGTAAGATCAAGATCTTTAACATCAGCTTTAGTGGCTTTTTTAGCATCCACAAGTTCATGCTGAGATAGTGCATCCGTTAAAGAACCAATAGAATAGCTGTACGGCAAAGTATGTGACTTGCCATCTTTTCCAACCCAATTTGCAGACTGCTGAGTAATATTTGAATTTTCTACAGAAGCAACGCTGAAAGCAGAAGGATAAGAAGATGGTGAACCAAGAGTTGCATCATCCCACTTACCTAGAACATCGTCTATGCCACCACTTTCAGAGAAGTTCAAGCCGGAGTTTCCTGCAGAAATAACTGGAAGCACACCAGCTTCGTGAGCCTTCTTTAAAGCGAGAGATGTAGCATTAGAAGTTCCACCAAAACCGTTATCTGATCCGAGAGACATGTTAATAACATCAGCACCAAGCTTTACAGAATCCTCGATTGCAGCAACAATATCAACATCACGAGCACCATGCGAACCCGGCACGTTTGAGAATACTTTCATAGCAAGCAGCTGAGCGTTTGGAGCTATGCCATCAACACGATTATGTTCAGATGCAGGAGCACCAGTCTCATCGCCGTTAGCAGCCACAATACCAGCTACGTGCATACCGTGCTGTTCCGCACCCGAATCTGTGAAATTAGTATTTTCATCAGCGTAATTGAAACCTGCAGGCACTTTGTCAGTAGTGTTGCCTTTACCTGTTGGCTGTAATCGAAGATGCGTCTTAGCTGAAGCATCAAGCTTCATATCTTGGTGAGTTGGATCTATGCCCGTATCGATGATGGAAACCAACATACCAGTGCCATCAAGATGATATTTTTTAAACGCAGCTTGCACACCTTGCAAATTACGTGCAGTATTTTCCATTGGATGATATAAACGTTCTTTTGCGACAGAAACTACACCTGGCTCACGTTTCAAATCTTGAACGTGTTTTTCAGGGAGAGTAGCTTCAAAAGCACTCATTAAATAACCAACTTGGCGACGAACCGTCATATTGTACTTTGACTTTACGCGGTTAATTAAAACATTCTGCTCATGAATGTTGGCTTTTTCGTCATAATTCGTGAGTTTCGGATGATTATTTTTCAACGTAACAACAACAGTCACTTGAGCATTTGAATTTTTATTAAATTGATCTTTTTTACTGTAATTCTCAAAAGCTTTAGCAAGAGTTGGATTAACATGGCGTAAATCTTCTATAGACTTAATCTCACTATTATCTTTTAAAGATGAATCAAGCATCTTAGAGACAAGTGCATTCTCATCTTTTTTAGTTTCATTATCATTTTTTGCAAATGCCGCAGGAACTGTACCAAGCGGCACCATAAGCGTCGCCGCGGCCACACTTAATGCTGCTAAACGAGTCAGATATGACGTTCGTTTGAACTTCATAAACATACTCTCCTTCAAAATGGTGGTTGTTATCCCGGAAAAATTTCGGTTCTAGCTATCACAAACTCATGCCAGCTGCCAAAATCTTTCATACTGGCTGCCAAAATTTTTCATGCGGGTGTAAATATTTTTGTTACGCTGGTTTGAATCATTTCCGCTAAATATCGCATAAGAGATATACCCCCCCCCCATGCAAACAGCAAATAATGGTGTATTTTTGCAAGTGCAACAAAATATTTTTCATATACTCTAGCACTTGTTTAAAGAGAAAAAATTTTTTTAACTTGTTAATTTAGCAAATAAAATTTGAAAAATTTGTATTTAGGATAGAAAAAATGGCTAAATTACGCCATTTCCTCGCAAACACTTTTCCACAAGTAACATGTAAAAAATCTGTAGTTAACATATAATTTACAGAATTTTTCAAAAACCTTGCATTTTGACAATGTTTTTTAAAAAAATATTGCTGATTTACCAACAAATGTTGGTTCGTTGCGCAATATAAACCGTAAATTTTTCAGCCAACCGACGATATGCGCAACTGACCTAAATTTTACGCTCGCGCGAGAGTTATCTCACGTTTGGAGGGTTTGCGCTACTTTAGCACTCCAAACGCGAGGAAAGTTTCTCACATTTGGAGGGATTAGCGTTGTGCGACGCTCCAAACGCGCGCAACCACAGCACTCACTTACGAAACTCGCGTTGGAAGTCCACTGGACTTCCAACCCAAGCGAGTTTCCGCTCCGAATTGCCTTCGCGCGCGCAATACTGCGCTCAGGCAGGTCGTTAGCGCACACAAAACACAACCTAGTTCCTAAAACACAGCCACACGAACCTGCCCTGCCTTCGTCTTTACTGACGAAGGCAGACCTCGCTTGCGTTGAAAGCACACCGTGCTTTCAACCCTAAGCAAGCTCGGCGCTCCGAATTGCCTTCGCGCGCTAAATCGCAGCGCTCAGGCAGGTCGTCGCGCTACTCGCGACGCAACTTACGCAGCATCTTGCGCGAAAGTACCAGCAAATGCTTGCCGCGAATGTCGAGCTGTCGCCCTCGCTTAGACGTTGCCGCGGCAATCATCATGGACAAAATAATCAATGAGAACGCCATTGCAATCACGAATAGCGTCATCCAAAGCGGCCATTGCACGTGGTCACCCGGCACCTTCACAGGGTCCGGCAGCACACGATACCCCGTCACCAAAAGCCTATGCGAATTCACGCCATACGGGGTACACGTTAGCAGTGTCGCCAAGTCGCGCCCCTTTTCGCGCTGTAACAAACTAATATCGTGCGGCTCAACCACGCTGATGCGGAATACTTTGTATCGTAAAGTTTCGCCTTGCACGTCGAGGTAGAAGTAGTCGCCCTTCTTTAAATTCACCAAATCATCGAACATGGTTGCATCCGCAAGACCCGTGTGCGCGGTAATAACTGTGTGGCGGTTCTTGCCGCCAACCGGCAAATCAGTGCCATACAAATGACCAGCGCCGTGCGCTAAAACTTCCTGCGAACTGCCGTGATAAATAGGAAGTTTTACGCCAATCTTCGGAATTTTTACGATGCCGATAATGCCCATAGGCTCCTCAAGCGCCTTAAGATAACGCTTGTATTCAGGCGTGTTAGTTATGTCTTTTTGCCCATCCGGACCATACGGATCCGTGGTAAGCATATTTTTGCGAGTTTTATTGTAAAGCTTCGCTGCGCGAATGTGAGCGCGGCGCACGTCACCAGCCTGATCGTGGTTATACTTGTCGTACGCGTTAGAAATTTCCTTCGACACGCGATTGTTCCAAAGCGTTGAAACAACAGGGTAACTGAAGCACAAAATGCCTGCCAACACGAATGCGATTGGCTCGACGATGCGGCGGAGCTTAGATTTTTGATTGGTTTTTTGCTTAGATTTTTGATTACTTTCGGCGGATTTTGCTTCGGTTGCGTGGGTTTGAGTTGCGTTATTTTCGATTGCGTTATTTTCGGTTGCGTTTGATTCGGTTAAGTTGGTTTCGTTAGTTTGGGTTGCGTTTGTTTGGTTTTTGAGAAGCTTACTTACGATGGGGATATTCAGGGAGATTTTGTTGAGGAAAGCATATACTTTAGCAACAGCATCGTTTAATTTCATGCTTCCTCGTTTCGTGAGTTTAATAGGCTTAAATTGGTTAAGTTATGTGGTTTAGTTTATTTGCGATTTTGTTTGCGATATTCTTACGTATCGTCTATGAGTTTTGACTGGTGTTTTCTGCAAACGGACTAATGAGCCTCGAAAGTTTTCAGCATCGCAACTCCCGTCCTTCGTCGCTTTAACTGTTAAAGGTTTTACTGTCTGCTTTGTTCTTAAAAGAATGTTGCTTCCTCAGTCCTCTTTTATTGCTCTGCCCGAAAACTTTTGAGACTCTACCACATTAGACCACAACACAAAACTCATAGACTCGTTAAGTTTGTTACGTAAAGTGCGTGGTTTACTAAGTGCAACTAGAGTATCGAAATTAAGCTGCGGGTGGGTTCGTAGGTTGAGGTTTCTGGTGTAGTGTGTGCAGCAGCAATGACGCTAGTGTTCTTTAAGCAATAAATACTCAACGTCTGCAGAGCAATACTGCTAAAGTTCACTAAGCAATAAGTAATCGCCGTTTGCAAAGCAATACTGCAAAGCTACAGAAACAACGTCGGCAGAACTCTAATGAATTAGTTTATTATTTAGTTATTTTTAGCTATTAATTGGGTGGGGCGCAGGAAGTATAAATCCCTGCACCCCACAAGACACTCACCTAACAGCGAGCATCAAAACCCAAATCAGGCAGCCTGCTGCTCTTCATCCTTCTTGCGGTTGCGCAAGAAGATGAACATGCCAACAGCAACCAAGCACATGCCAGCCAACGCGAAGATAATCACGCCTGCGGCACCGGTCTTTGGAAGGTTGAACCAGAAGCCACCCTTATTATCTGGAATATTCACAATCTCAATCTCCTGAGCAGTATCGCCAGAAGTCAAAGAAACTTCATGAACTTTATCAGAACGAGTGTATCCATCTGGAGCCTTAACCTCAACAAGATAAATCTTGCTATTCTGATCCGTAACCTTAGCAATATAATCTTTAGTCACGCCATTCTTATTCCCGTCAACACCAGTTGTAGTGATAGTAGCTTCGGTATTAGTTTGTGGAACAGCATCAGCAAAACCGGTCATTGCTTTACTACAAGCGTTAGTAGCACTTGGGTCAGCAGCACACTTCTTAGCTTCAGCTTCATTAGCAAATGCCTTGAATTCAGCCTTGTTAAGAGCCTTTGTCTTATCAGTTGCATCGACTTTCTTAATGTGGAACTTACGGAATTCAGTTGTTGCACTGCCACCAGGAGTTGGCTTTGGTTGAATGCCATCACCGTGACCAGGAATAAAGCCAGACTTGTTTTCAAGAACTTTGTTTTTACCGACAAAACTACTCAAGTCTGATACTAACTGAAGTTTTACAGTAACATCAATTTCTACCGGTTTTGAATCAAGAACATTTGCTTTTGCTGCAATAGCTTGAAGTCCTTTATTAGCAACACCCTTCTTAAATGTAACCTTAATGCGCTTACGATCAGTATTAATGCCATTGTCAGTAGTTCCAGATTCTTCAGAAACGGTGTAGTCCTGATCTTTAGTCATTGCAGCAGTGTCACCATTGATTTTTACTTCAGCAATAACACTTGAATTAACGGTTTTATATGCTGAAGTTAAAACATCATCATAAATGGCAAAGTCCTGAAGATCATTTTCAGTGAGATTCTTATTGCCGTTAGTAGCTTTTGTCTTATTCAACTTAGCTTTAATAGTGTATGTGATCTCATCTCCAGCACCAACCATCTTAGTAGTATCTGCTGTCTTAGTAACACTATCCTTAATGTAAGCGTTCTTCGGTTCTACAACAACATCATAAGTGTAGGTATTATTTACTTTTTTATCTTCGCGGGTAATTTGAGGAACAGTCACATAAAATGGTGCTACATCATTTGAATAACCTTCAGCAGCTTTAGTTTCTTCAACTTTGTATAATCCAAGTTCAAGATTAGTGAATGCTACTTCACCATTCTTCTGACCTTGTTGACCAGTTGTTTTAGTTTGCGTGCTAGAAGCATCTGTTCCTAAGTGAACTTGGGCTTCAGTTTCTTTATGCTCGTTAAGTTTTTTCACTACTCCAGCGATAGTTACCCAATCAGCACGTTTTTTAAGATCAATATTTGTAGAACCAATTTGTAACACTTTTGTAATCTTAAATTCTGCACCATTAATAGGCGTAGACTTCTTTTGAGAACCATTATCAACTTCGTCTTTATACTTCTTGATGGTAATGGAACCCTTCTTAGTGGTAGCTTCATTGCCAAGATCCCATGGGGCTTTTTCAGCTGCTGTAGGACCCGTAGCAAATGCTACGTTGTTTGCCACCACGGCGCCGGCGACGCACAGCGTGCCAGCCATTGCGAGCGAGGCGAATGCCGTCACGCATTGTTTAGTGAATTTATTCACTTTCTTCTCCTTTATATCAGTGCCCTTGTGGGCAGGTTTTGAGGAAAATACGTTTATTGTTTTATTTTGTGTTGCGCACGGTCGGCGGAGTCATCGCAAAGCCGCATGAACTCTGTCGGCGGCTACGATTTGCGCCGCGCGCAGCAAGATTAAATCCGAACCATGCTCCGGCATAATTACCGTCACTGTGTAACATCACTGTGTAACGCGTAATGCCATTGCCAGCACATGGAACGTTGATACTGCAGTTTTTAAGCTGCAGAAAATTTTCATCAGCATCGCCACCTTTCGCTACGTCGCCTTAAAGCGCGAAGCTTTTTGGCAGTTTTGCAGATAAAATCTTTAATCAGTGTCTTACGCAGCAACGCCTCGAGCATCGCGCGCCCCCACTTGGTTTGTTCAAGGAAGAACCCAGCCGCCATCACGCCCGTGCCAATCACAGCAAACGTACCAAGCAGCACGTTCCAGTTCATTCCGCCGGTCTTTGGCAGAGCGAATTTAGGCGGATCGATCACGGTCACATTAACAGCAATTCTGTTCCAGTCTTTTCCAACGACTACGCCGGTAAGCTGAGCTGCTTGCATATTTGTAGACGAATACTTTTTATCAGTACTAAGCCCAGCATCAACAGTGTCATTAAACACCGTCAACGCATTCGGCTTCAACGCAAACACAGCGCACGTGTAATTTCCAGCCTTTTGAGGTACGCCAGCAATATCGTCTTCACTGCGAGACACAGCGTTTTCTATGCTGTTCGGATCTTTATCATTCTTCGTAAAGCCATACAGCAAGTTAGCCATGCAATTCTTACTGTCTTGACTGCAAGACTTTCGCTGCTCAGCACTTGCAAAAGCCCACGGCTTTACATCTTCGCCATAATTCTGGTTCAGATGCATATTGAGCGTATCGTCAAGCCCGCGACTCCACTTTTGCTCGCTTTGCTTAGAACACATCATACGCAATGAAATATCGCGACGATCCTTCAAGCTCCACGCGAGCACATACGGATTCTTAGTAAGGCTCGTGCCGCTCATGACGGTAAGAGAATTGGCACCACCAAGCTTGTCATGTTCAGGATCAGCATCTTGAGATCTGAGCAATGTCATCTTAAGATCCTTGTCAGCTCCACTGAGGCCCCCAACTGTAACTTTCGCATACACAGGCTTGCCGTTGTTACCAGAATCCGGGTCGTCCGAAGTGGAGCCATCCGGGTAATGGATGATAATCTCTTTCAAGTACGCTTTAGGAGCAACAGCTTGATCTGGGTGGAAGGTCACTTTGCCGTAACGCGTGCCGTCATCCTTGGAACTGTGCTTGCCATTCTTTTGCTTGGAAGGATTGTCAGGCTTATTGCTCTGCTCACCGGTGTTATCTGCGGCGTTGCCAGAAGCCCAATACGACCAGTCTAAAGACACCTTGTTTCCAGCAGTGCCGTCATTATTTACTTCAAATCCGTGAGTAGCATCCTTAAACTCAAACCAAGTTCCGTCCGGAAGCGCACCAGCCTTCACAGCATCCTGGTATTTATCCGCACCGTTAGCACTCTTAACGCTTTGCGGCACAGCATTCTCAACCTTTTGACCAGCCGTAACATTCACATCAACATACTTCGGGTTGTAGAAGTGGTTGTCGTTGTGAATGTGGATTGGTATTGCGCGATACTCGTAGTCAACACCTTTAACCGCGTTTTTGTTGCCGTTATTACCATCAAGCTTCCACTTGAAGTCTTTCAAAGGATCAGTGTTATTCTTACTTGCATCTTTGTTAAGTGCACCAACAGCTGCATCGAATCTAGCAAGCAAATCGTTATTGTCTGTCTTAAACTGTTTTGCTTTAATCGCGTAAACTACGCATTCGTAGTCGCCGGATTCGTTAGCCTTGCCTTTAATCCACCCACGAGTACGCTCAGTGGTATCTTTTGAGTTACCATTTGCAATGTAATCGTCGTATAGCTGCCTATCAGGGTGGCACTGACTTGCATCCTTCTCGCAAGCTTTCTGCGCTGACGCAGCTTCAGTATGATCCCAAATCTTTACATCTTGCATCTTAATACCAGCAATACCGCCCGACTGGTAGTGAGACTTAGTGCCGTCTGAATTAATCTTATTGCAAATTGTGCGCAAATTGATTTTTCCAGGCTTATACTTGGACCATGAATCAAGCCAACGGGTCGTCTTTTTAGAAGTACTAAGTTCCTCGCCCTTAGTGAGTTTGATGGTAGTATTATTCCAGTCGCCGCTACCTTCACGATCGCCAACATTCAGCCGTAAATTACCAGCATCCTCATCATGCGATCGCGTAATGTCTACCTTCGCATAAATAGGTTTACCAAGATTACCAGAATCTGGGTCTTCAGAAGTAGAACCGTCCGGATAGTACACAATAACCTGCACTTTGTCAGAACCAACAGGGAACCACTTGTGCGGTCGGAACGTAACCTTACCAAACTGACCCGTGCCATTCTTAGCTGAATCACCAGAGTCAGCTTTATTATCTTGATCATCCTCAAAGAATGTGTAGCTTAAAGATTTCTTAAACTTAAACCAAGTTCCGTCCGGTAGATCACCTTCACGCACATCGTCTTGCGACGTATTAGCATCGTTGGCAGTCTTCTTGCTCTTAGGCACCTCAGTGGCTTTTTTAGTACCAGCCTCCATACTAATAGCCTTATACTCTGGGTTGTAGTAGTGAGCATCACTATGCACATGAATTGGGAAGGTTACCGAATCCCAATCGACGTGCCTTTGAGTGGCTTCTTGAGGACTATCTTCACTACCCGGCTTATCTGTTAAGACTGATTTAATAACATCTTCAAACTTGCGATTACCAGGATTCTTTACAAAACCTTCTACAGCACTATTAAACTTAGTTTGTAAACCACCCTTCTTACCATTTTTACCCTCAAGGTCTTTAATAGCGTACACAGTGCATACAAAGTCGCCATTTTCCTTAACCTTGCCATGTAACCAACCCCAAGTGCGCTCTACGGTATCATGCTCATCACCGTATAAGTAAAGGTTACGGTTGCAGTTTTTACCATGAACCGTACATTCATCCTTATTCTTTTCAGTAGCTCTTGTCCATTGTGATGGTTGTTTATCAATAAATTCACCGCTTGTAGTATTACCTTTTCGACCGGCAAGTGTCAGACCATTAATACCATCAATCTCATAGCTTTCAGGTTTACCAGTTTGTGGATTCTTTTTATAGCAAAGCATGCGCTGATAAATTTTTCCTTGCTTAGCACTTGACCATGAGTCAAAGAACATTGGCTTAGTGTTACCAGTAGCGTCGCCTAACACTTCATCTTTACGGAAACGCATACCATTGTTATCATTGTCTTCAATTCGTCTTCCGCCATATTGCGAATAAACATTGAGTTTTAAATCATTTTTTTGGATTGGTTGACTAGTTACCTCTACAGGCGCATACACAGGCTTGCCAAGATTACCAGAATCCGGATCTTCAGAAGTGGAACCATCTGGATAATGCACAATTACAGGAGCAAAATATTCACCAAGCGTTACAGTTTTTTCTGGAGAAAAAGTAACTTTGCCATATCTAGCGTCAGTAGTACTATCTTCAGGCTCATCCTTGCCTGATTTCTTGTTACTTTGCTTATTGACAAATTTATACCATGTAAGAACATGTTTACTATCCTTAGGATACTCTTTTAGCTCAAACCAAGTGCCTTTTGGCAACCTAGTACCATTCTGCACAAGCTCCTGTTGACTCTTGTCATTAGCTTTCACGCCGTTAGCACCAGAATGGCTTACTGGAGCAGCCGATTCTTTAGACTTACCACCAGCCTGCACATATACCTTATCGTATTGAGGATTATAATAATGCGCGTCGGAGTGAACCTTAATTGGCACAGTTCTAGATGTATAATCAACATCTTCTCTTAACCCACTGAAGGTATCAGAATCAATGATATTAGTAGAAGAACCGTCTTTCTTTCCAATATCCTTATTCTTCTTTTCAGCATCCTCAAATTTCTTCAAAGCCTTAGGCTTCAAAGCATACACAGTGCACTGGTAATTGCCAACCTTTAGTGGCTTTCCTGTGATGCTACCACGCGTACGCTCCATGGTTCTGTCTGTGCTATCAAATAATTTGTTTGCTGCACAGCCCTGACCATTTCGGCACTTTTCTTGTTCCTCATCAGTAGCATGAGGCCACGGTTTTTCACCATTTATTGTTATTCCATTAATACCGTTAAGATAAAACTTAAGATTCAGAAGATTTGTAGTATCAGCACACACAGAGCGAATAGTAATATCGCCAGGTTCCTGCACTGACCAAGAATCTATCCATGGGTGTGGAGTAACATCACGATTCTTGCGGAATACGAATCCATTGGTATAGTTAATCTCTTGACCATTTTGGTTCTTATGAATATGGAGCTGCAAGTCACCAGTGCCAGGGTTATCTCTTGTTACATACACTTGAGCATTAACTGGATCACCATGATTACCAGAATCTTTATCCTTCGAAGTTGAACCATCAGGATAATGCACAACTACAGGTCTCTTCTCAGGCTGACCAGTTTTAGAAGCAGGAACCCACTTATTTGGGTGGAAAGTGACAACACCAGTGGACTCGTTATTAATCTTTGCCCAAGTTGGTGGATTTTGATACTTATTATAAATTTCTGCCTTAAACTTAGTGCCAGATGGGAATTGTTTCCCTCCCCTGTCTTTTGGATTTGGAGAATTCTTTTCTTCACCAGCTTTTACTGTAGTATCGTCATAGTAAGGGTTATACCGGGACGCCTGCGAAACAACGTGTATATCAACGCCTTTTACCTTCACAATTGAATTGTTCATTTTACAATTGTTTGGCTTAGGGTCAGGATAGTTTATTTGAACTTCAAAATGTATAGTTTTGTTTCTATCAGAAGCCTTAGGACTATACTTAACTTCGCCTGTTTTTGGGTTAATATATGCTTGACCAGGCTGCATATTATTAGGATTATTAGTCTTAGTAACACCGGGCGGAAGTATCTCACTATTTCCAATTCCATTCTTTTTAAACGTAAATTCTATTCCAGCATCAGTTGGAATCATCTCAGTCGTAGTTCTGCCCCCATGATTTGGCATGTCCTTATAATATTTAAAATCGCCGTTATAAGAATCACCAACCCACTCACCAGTATTTATATACGGTTTCACGGAAGTAACTTCACCGTAAACAGCGTCCTCTTTAGACCTCTTTGGGAATTGGATGTCATCATCATTTTTAGGATTTAAACCATACTTAAACTCTTCCAAGTCTGGTATGCCGTCGCCATCATGATCATACGGACCAAAAACTGTAAACTTATGCTTATCTCCATAGTAGGAAATCCAACCTGCCATAAAAGGTAACTTATAAGGGTCACTGCCTTCTTCAACTTCTGCAGTAACAATCCAGCGAATAGAATCTACAGCGTTATCTTGTTCCCAAGATTTAAATAACCTACCAAAATTACCAGCTCGACGCCATGTATCTACTTCACATGTTGCATCTGTACCTAAACCACATTTTTCAATAGATGCTTTCCAGAAATTCTCATAATCACTATCACCTGGTAAGCGCGTAGCATTAGTATAACCATTAAAATCGCTTGGTATTTGATCTTTGCCTCGTTCTTCCCAAACAAACCTTTTGCCTCTACCACTGTAACCAGCAAATTTTGTACGATACCTTGTAATTCTTATGCTATTATCCTTGATGTTTTTTGGAAGAATAAGATAAAAATCAGGTCTACCATCATACGCATGTAGAGCAGTATTTTCATCACAATCTACATTTGGATTTTCTATTTTTTTAATTCTGCATCCATTTGCGTTAAAAAGAACATTCCAAGTGATGGTTGTTTTTTTCTTTCCATTAACGGTTACTGTATTTATATCTGGAGACTGAACATCGAAATCTCTATATACATCATAACTCGCAACAGAGTTAGGAGAAATATACCCATTACCAATGTAATCCCAACTAACATTAGCTGCATTAGCTTCTTTCATCGGCGGCACTATGAGCATGGTTACTATGGTGGCGGCGGCTACGAACATTGCGAAGAGCGCGCGACGAAGAGTGTGGGCTGGGTGAGCGGTGCGAGCGATGGTGGTAACGTTGTCGGAATTGGCTGCGCTGTCGGAAATGACTGCTTTGTCGAAAGAAGTGCTGGCGGTGCCGAAAGTACTGGCATTGCTGGAAGAAATAACTGTGGTGCTGGAAGTACGAACGGCGGCATCACGCTCGCTGGTCTTATGCCAGACCAAAGCGCGCGACGCAAGACGACCCACGCGTGATGCGAATCCACGGAACTTTGCTGGTAACATTTTCTCGCCTTCCTAGTCCTCCACTGCTGCACAAGCCGCAGTATATCTCAAATTCCAACTCTCTAATCTTTAAGACTTCACGCACTCAACCTGCATGCGATGCCAATGCTCGGTGCACTAAAACCTTGTACGCACACTACTGCAAATGCCACAGACAGAGCCAACCACAGGTAGTCCAGTATAACATACCTGCATGCCCTATATACAAGCATGGTTGCTGAAAAGCCCCTAATATTTATACCCCCCCCCATGAAGGATTTCAAGCAAAACACGTATTATAATTGTGCATATAAAAAATTTCTATAATTCGCGAATATCGCTAAAAAATCTACTGTAAAACGCATTTATAATGAATAATTTCCGACGCCAAAACGCAAAAATCGCGTCTTCGGCGTGTCTAAAAACCGACCACTTTCCCACACAAAGTACTACATGTTGTTATAACGCACGCATCGCACCACTATATGCTGTGCTGGTATATGCTCTGTGTGTTGTGTGCTGCGCTGCTGTATTCTGTGTGCTTCGTCGCTATATACTGTGTGAGATTCGTCACTATATGCCATGCTATATATACTGTGCAACGCGAAAGCAGGTCGTCGCGTCAGCAAGAAAATCCGACAGAAACTGTGCAGCTGTGTAAAGGAAAGGTCGTTTGCGCGCAAAAAAAAATCGGGGCAGATGCACTCTCGCACTTCCGCCCCCCAAAACCCTAAGGTTTTCAAGCATTTTCAATTTTATCTTTCACATATCCAACTGTCAATAACAGTACAAATAAAAGCAAGCAATGAGTTAAATTTACTCGCTTTATCATACTCTTTTGTGTACTCAGATGCCTTTTTTATAAATCCTCCTGCAATGTATCTAATAATGCTTTTTTGATCATTCACGCATTCATCACATTGATAATTCCTAGACAAAAATCTCTTATACATATATGCAGTTATCACTATTTCTTTCATCTTCGCATTACACATATTCGATCGCCTCGCACGCTTATTGAACCCTACAGCTTCAATAGCTTTACTTACTTCTTCAAGCAAAAGCACGTTGTCAAAACTCTTTTCAGTAATTCCATCCAATATTGAATTAGAATGAGCACAAGCATTACGCACGGATTTTACCCTGCACAATAAGTGATGCTCCTTCTGCATCTCTCTACTACCCCATCTTTTTGCGCAAAAACGATAAAATCTTAACAATGTTCCAAATGTAATACCTTCAACAAATACCCAAATTGGCATTCCACCTGCATACTTTGCCGCCGATTCTCTGCTATATTTCCCATCTTTAAGTCGTTCTAATTCAGCAATTAGTATTTTGCGGTCATCGTTATAAAGACTAGACATGTAATCTTCAACAATGGAGTATCCATCTTCTTCAGGATTTTCAGTAAACATTTTCATTAACTTAACTTTTGCCTCATGCTCTATAGCTAAAGTTATTAGAAGCAAAAGTATTTGAAACATCCTATTAAGCTGCTCTATTTTGCATAATTGATCAAAATCCAAGTCAATATACTGGCCATCCCTAGATCCACCAACTCTCTTGCTAAACAATTTTTTATATGAACAAGTCTCAAAATAATATGAGAAGATTGAAAGGTAGGAAATTGCAGAATCTTCAGATTGTTTGTTAAAAGTTATACCTTGCTTCTTAAGATGTTTTATCTGATCTATTGACGAAAGCTTCACAGGCAATTTACTAATTGCACATGTTTTCTTTATATCCGAATCGCATTGATTGTCCATACTATGTATTCCCCTTTTCCAAACTATGGATAAATATCTTTTATTTTTGCGAATACTACCCCAATAGCATTCGATGACTCTTTAAATGCACCAGCGCATATGCAAATATTCTACAAAACACTACACGAAAAGCAACGAATAGACAGGCACGACCAAAAGTAGAAAATCAAAAGTGGGCCTAATGGGATTCGAACCCACGACCTTCTGCTCCGGAGGCAGACGCTCTATCCACTGAGCTACAGGCCCGCAACTCGAGAAAGTATACACGCTAGTGAGGATGCGCGACGACCTGCTTGAGCGCAGCACAGGGCGCGCGAAAGCAACTCAGAGCGCCGAGCTTGCTTAGGGTTGAAAGCACAGTGTACTTTCAACGCAAGCGAGGTCTGCCTGCGGCTTTATTGACGCAGGCAGGGCAGGTTAGTGTGGTTGTGCTTTAGAAACTAGATTGTGACTGGGGATGCGAAGCAAAAAGCGACAGAAACTTTACAGCGGCGTAAAGGAAATAACGCGCCGCTAGCAAAAGCCGCTATCAAAAGCAGCCATCGCGCGCATAGAAAAACTCACGCGCCGCCAAGGAAGGCGAAGGTGCCGAAGTAAAGCGCAGCCACAACAGCAACCGACGGCACAATCGCGCACACAGCAAAAATCCACCAGTCGCGCGCACGCACACGACTCACGCGAGCGTGCGAACGCGCACCAATTCCCCCAAAACCGCGCGCTTCCATAGCCGTGGCGAGCGTCGTCGAGCGTCGAATCGAAAGCACAAGCAGCGCAAACGACTGCGGGAAGAACGCCCTCACGCGATGCTCATCACCCAAACCGCGCGAACGCCTCGACGCAGTCAGCGCCGCCCAATCATCCTGCAGCACGCCAAACAGCCTAATTCCAGCCAAACCGCCGTACACGAATCGATCCGGCAAATGCAGCACCTGGCTGAAAGCATCAGCCAAATCCGTAGCATCAAGCCCAATCACCATCACAATCGACGGCACGCCAATCGCCAAAATCCTAAGCGAAGTTGCAACAGCCAACATAGCCGAACGATCCGTAGCATGCATCAGCCACCACTGGAACCAAGTATTTCCGCCACTTTTGCCGTATAGCAACACAGTGAGCGCGGAAGTCGGCGCACCCACCCACACAGGCCACGAAAGGCGAATCACACGCCATGGCGGAAGCTTAATGCACGCAAAAATCACAAATTCCAACAGCAACGCGACCGAAGCAGAAACGCAATCAAGCGTAAAAAATAGCGGAATCGAAGCCGCGAACGCTCCAAAAATGCGAAATACTGGATTAATTGACGCGAGAAGCGGCGATTTGCTTGAAAGTTTCGCTTCCTCGTCGCGATTGTTTACAGCGCTCACTTTGATACGCGAAATGTCTGTTGCGCCGGTAGTTGCGGAAAGCGCTTCGGAAGATTTCACTTCGGAAGCACTCACTTCAGCAGCACTCATTTCAGCAGCTTCAGCTTTCGCATCCGGCACAAGCTCAACCAAGCGCGCACCCAACGCCTCAACCAGCTCACGGTCGTGCGTCACCACAATAATGCTCACACCCTCGCTACGAAGGCTTGCAATCAAGCGAATAATTTGCAACCAAGTTTTGCGATCCTGCCCAAAAGTCGGCTCGTCCAAAATCAGCACACGCGGAGCCGCAGCAAGCGACGCCGCCACAGTCAGACGACGCTTTTCACCTCCCGAAAGCGTGTACGGATTCGCCTTCGCGTAACGAGCCAGACGGAATCGCTTCAGCAACTCCTGAGCCTTCGCGCGCGCCTCATCCGCCGAAACACCCGTGCGAAGCGGCCCCAACATAACCTCATCCAACACCGAACCACACGCAAACTGATGCTCCGGATTCTGAAAAACGTACGAAATGCGCTTCGCCAAATCAGGCGACTTCCACTTCATTGGATCCGTACCATTCGCGCCTTGAGCAAGAGCATCACTCGCCACAACCTCGCCGCTTACTGCCGGCAAAAGACCAGCCAAAGTGAGCGAAAGCGTTGATTTTCCAGCACCGTTCGCGCCGACCAAAGCCGTAATCTGTCCGGCTTTAAACTCAAGATTGATGTGACGCGCAATCGGCTCGCTATTATGGCTGATTGCGAGGTCCTTCGTGAAAAGTAGCACTTCTCCGTAGCCTTCTGCTGGATCGCAGTTTTCGTAATATTTTTCAGAAGATTCTGCATTTGCGGAAGAATTACTTACGGAAGATTCATTTGCAGAAGATTTTACGTTTTTCTTGTAGCGTTCCGGAAGCCAAATACCCAGATCCTCAAAGTCCAAATCGGTGCGATTAAACACCTCGTCTGGCGTGCCGTCCGCCACAATCACTGTGCGCGAAGAAGCCACGCGCGCAATATCGTCATCGTGAACGGTTTCGTTGTTCGCAGCTTTTCCGTTCGCAGCTTCATCATTCTCAAGCCCAAGCACAACCACGCGGTCAATCATGTCAATCCACGGCTCCGCGTGATGCTCCACAAGCACCATCGTGGCGTGCGTCAAATCCAAAACCGCGCGCACAGCACCAACAATCTGCTGCGTGCCATCCGGATCCAAATTCGCAGTCGGCTCGTCCAAAAGCAGCACACTCGGCTGCATAGCGAGCGCGCCAGCAAGCGCCAAACGCTGCATCTGACCGCCGCTTAAATGCGAAGTTGAGCGATGCAATTGCAAGCCATCCAACCCAACTTCTTTAAGACTTTTGCGCACGCGATCCCAAATTTCGTTGCGCGGAACGTTCATATTTTCCGGACCAAACGCAACGTTATCCCCCAAACGCTGGAAAATCGCCTGTGCATCCGGATCTTGCAAAACCAAACCAACGCGACCGCGCGCACGTCGAACCGGCACGCCGTCAACCAAAACACAACCCTCGCTCACACCACCATCGGCATCTTCGACGAGAGTGGTTTGCTGGGATTTTGCGCTATTTTTCGCCACAAAATCATTGCCAATAAGACCTGCCGCGCCGCTTAAAATCGTGGATTTACCGATGCCTGATGCACCAAGCAGCAACACGCGCTGCCCCGCCTTAATCGTGAGGTCCAACCCGCGCACAGCAAAAGCGCGACGGGAAGCATGACGATAACCCCAATTCTCAAAACGAAGTTCAGCGTTACTTGCGTTAGAAGCGTTATCACTAGCTCTACTTGCGTCACTAGCGTTGCTGATACTCTTGCGATCACTTAAATCTGTTGGAAGGAAAGTTTCAGATTCTTGCGATTGAGTAGCATCAGGCATAGTAAATCCTTTATGGCAATGATAGATTTTAGTTATTTCTTAATACGTTATTCGCTATTTTTCGCGTATTTCGCGACCGGACGCAAACTGATCCAACGCGCCGGTCTTAGCGATTCCCACATACAAGAACCACATTAAAACACCAGCAAACACAATTCCGGAAACCACTGTGCTGGCGAAGTATGGAAGACCATACTTGCCGAATACGCTAACAGCCTGTAACTTACCGAGGAAGGTGTAACCCCAGCAACCAATGCCAGTCAATGCGCCGGAAAGAATCATTGTGTTCAAATTCCACTTCTTGTAAGCGAAAATAATGAACGCAATTTCAGCAAACAGACCCTGAACCACTGCAATAGCGAAGGTTTCAGCACCACCCCACTGATTGCCCATCAAAGCTTCGAGCACGCCAGCTACGACTTCAGCGTAAATAGCAGCACCCGGCTTACGCACGATTACTGCGGCCAAAGGAGCAGCGAAGAGCCAAAGACCGTTAATAAGACCTGCAAAACCTGGAAGAATGCTGTTTAGCGCAGTCCATGGAACCTCACTAAAAATGGCAACAACCCAATAAATAAAAGCAGAAACAACGCCAATTACGGAAGCAACTGCGATGTCTGCAACACGCCACTGCATGTTGGACTGATAATTTTCTTCTGACATAAAAATGTGCCTTTCTTGTTACGTGTTGCAATGCGTTACATTGTGCGCAATGCAATATTTTGCGTTACATGTGTACATTACGATGTTGTGCGTCAAACGCGTTACATCGTGATGCGTTACATGCAATACTTTGCGTTACAAAGAAACCTTGCAACACCTCTCCAGGCACGGGAAAAACAGACCTCCGTGCGCCGGTATTACCCGGATTCACGTTCAAGCGGTTTTCTCTCAGCTCTGAATGTTCACGCTTGCATAAGCGAGATAACACAGAGCACCCGTGTCGATTGACGATTGTACGGCACTGCGTCGACGCCAACCCTCCAAACGCGCGCGCTGTGCTGCGCTCAAGCAGGTCGTCGCATCAATAAAAATGTGCGCAAGCGACGAACAAACGCCACTTACGCACGCAACAATAAGGCTAAAACACTAAAATTTACTTAATTTACTTACCGCGCATTGCACGACGGCTGATGCGCTGAGGACGCGTTGGATCGATGCCCTTCGGAATGCCAAATCCACTCTTGCTTTGCAACGTGCGCAAACGCTCATTCAAAATCGCAAGCTCTGTCTTAGTAAGGAAGAATCGGCGGTTCGGATGAATTTTATCGAACAACGCAAACTTGTGCTTCACAGGCTGTAGCGTCTTCGAGCGCAACACCTTTCCGCGCAATTCTTTAAGCTTCACCTGATTTTCGCCATTACCAACAGCAATACGGTATACAGGTATATTAGATCCGGCAGTAACGCTTTTAATAGCGTGCTCCTGTCGATCCATAGCATGCATTAAACGCTCGTAATTACCCTCACCAACGAGGAAAATTCCGTTAAAACCAGTGCCTCGCCAAAGCGCATCCTTCGTGCGCGCGTCCACCCACACAGGCTGCTGCGGAAAAGTAAAACCGCCCTTATTAATCGCAGAAATAATGCCAGCAGCCGCACCCGGGCGACCTTCCAACTTTGCGTAACCAACTTTATCTGCGCGCTTCGTAAGTACAACAGTAAACAGCAGCAAACCAAGCATCGCCGCTGTAATAAGCATCATAATCCACATCAAAATGGACCAACGAGATACAATTCCAAGAATTACAGCAACCAAAATCGGTGCAGCAAACGCGCAAGACAACCACAAAGGCAGCTGCTTATCGTCAGAATGCGTGTACTTATAAATACGTATAATCTGCGAGAACATGCCCTGCTTTTTCTTAGGCTTCTTCATACCTTGCGTCGCGCCCTGAGACGCGCCTTGCGATTTGCTTTGTGCTTTATCTTGTGCCATGCGTTTACCCCATGATATTCGCGTTATTTTGAGTATCTCAAATAATAATAGTAGCTTGTGCAAATATTAATAAATTTGCACTTACTTGTGCACTTACTTTTACACTTACTTTTACACTTACTTCGGCCAGTTACCACGCTTTGCGCTACTCGGCTTAGGCAAACGCCAGCGACGAAGCTGCATAGCGCGGCTGAATGCGTACATGCCGGAACGCGATTTGCGCGACACAGCCACATCACCAAAACGACGAATCAGCTCCTTACGCAACTTACGCCACATAACAAACATGTCAATTACAGATGCAAACAAATACGCGTACAAGAACACTGCAAAAACAAAATAAACAATCACAAATTTAGATAGCGCAAACAAGCAAATCATAATCAGCACTGCAACTGGTATGAAAAACTCGCCAATATTAATTCGAGCATCCACGTAATCGCGAATATACACACGCCACGGAAGCTGCTCAATTTTTGGCATATGCGCCAAATCGCCAGTGCGCATTGCGTTGTATTGCAAATTCTCAGATTCGCGAAGACGAGCGCGTGCGCGTTTTGCACTTTCCTTGCGATCTGCCGGCACTAGTGGACGAAGCTTTTGCGCCTGAGCAGCGTTGCGCTTAGGAGTTGGCGCGTTTTTTTCGCGAGATTTCGTCGCTACGGACGATTCTGCATCCGCTACTTTCTTTTGCAACGAAGGAGTAGACGCGCCCTCATTATTGGCAGTTTTCTTTGCAAATGGATTCCATGTCATGTTTGCAGATTACTCAACAGACTAGACGCATGCAGACGCGGCGGAAACGGCAGAAAATTTACAGTAACGTAAAATTTCGGTCGAGAATCGCCACAAAAACGGCAGAAACTTTACGCGCATGTAAAGAAAAAGGGGTACATATCAAAAAACGGCAGAAACTTTACAGCGTTGCAAAGTTTATGCCGCCTTCGCGCAAAATTAGCCAGAATTACTCGCCCAATCGATCCAAAAGCAGCGCTTCCGTCACAATATTTCCGCGCAAACCAGAAAGCGAAATCGACTCGTTCGGGCTGTGTGCATTAGACTTAGGGTCTTCCGGACCCGTCACCAGCACCTGCGCCTTCGGGAAGATGCGCTGAAGCTCAGGAATAAACGGAATCGAGCCGCCCTCGCCCTTGTTTACCGGCTCCACGCCGAAAGCATCGCGCATAGAAGCGAGCGCATCCTTCGTTGCAACAGCATCCGGATCCATTGCCCAACCCATGCCGTTATCAATCGGCTCTGCAGTAACTTCCGCACCAAAAGGCGCGTGAGATACCAAGAAGTCACACAACGCTTTTTGCGCTTCTTCCGGACGCTGCGAAGGCGCGGTACGAAGCGAAAGACGCAACTTAGTTTCGTGCGCAATCACATTAAAACTGCCCTCAACAGGATGTGCGTCCATGCCGATTACCGTCAGGCTTGGCTTAGTCCACATGCGCGCGGCGAGAGAACCGGTGCCTGCAAGCTTATAAGAATCGACCACGGAAGCGTCGGCGCGCACTTGTGCTTCGTCCAAATCGCGCTGCAAACCGCCAACCGGTTCCTGTGCTTCAATTCCAGGAACTGCCAAGTCGCCAGCTTCGTTGTAAAGCGAGGCAATAAGCATGGAAGCGAGCGTGTAAGCGTCCAAAATCGGACCGCCAAACTGTCCAGAATGCACTTGATGACCAAGTACTTTAACCCTTACATCCACGTCGGTATTTCCACGCAAACTCGTTGTAAGACTTGGGATTTCGGCGGACCAATTGCCGGAGTCGGCAACGATAATTACGTCGGATTCGAACTCGTCTTTATGCGATTCAATGAACGGGATGAAGCTTGGCGAGCCCATTTCTTCTTCGCCTTCGATGAAAACCTTAATATTTACGCGCAAATCGTCGCTTAGTGCGCGCAAAGCTCCGTAGTGAATTGCGATTCCGCCGCCGTCGTCAGCTGAGCCGCGTCCGTAGAGGCGACCGTCGCGCTCTGTGCCTTCAAATGGGTTTGTGTTCCACTCGGATGGGTCCGGAACAGGCTGCACATCGTGATGCGCGTACAGCAAAACCGTTGGCGCACTTGGGTTTACGATACGAGAGCCGACCACTTCAAAAGCCCCCGGAGTGCCGTCCGGATTCGTGGACTGCTCAACGCGCGCGTCAATACCAACCTCACGCAATACCCCAGCCACGTATTGCGCGGACTTTTGCATATGCTCGCCGGCAATACCCTTAGCAGAAACCGCAGCCAGCGAAATCTTCTTATTCAACACGGAAACTACATCATTCCAGGCGTTTTGCACGCGAGCGCGCACGTCTTCGACAGCCAAACCTGCCATAAATCCTCCCAACTAAAAGTAACAGAGCGGTAATTGATACCTGTAAAACTATACCTACAAATTTAAACTATGTCCGCAAACACGAGGAAACGCTCGCACTATAAGTGCTCGCTTATAGCGCGAACGTTACCTCACATTTGGAGCGCTTACTTTAGTTAACCCTCTCAATGCGAGCAGCAACCCAATCAACTATGTAAGGCGCGCACTGCTCAACCTGATCCATCGCAACTTCGAACTCGCGAGGACCTCCGTACCACGGATCAGCCAAGTCAAGCAACATCTCGCGACCAGGCTGCGGTTTAGGGAGCGACGGATCAAACGCGCGATACATATGCACAAGTTCGCGCTTTTGCGGCGGCAACAAACGCAAAAGCGAGCGCATATGCGAAGCCGTCATAGGCAAAAACAGGTTCGTTTCCGCAATCTCATCCGCTTCAATTCGATGCGCAAAATGCGAAGCAGGAAGCCCATATCCGCGCTTAGTTAATTCCCTTTGCGCGCGACGGTCAATCGGATTTCCGTACTCTTCGTCGCTTACACCACTGGAACGCACGGCAACAACGTCACCCAATCCCCTCAATTGAAACTCGTTGCGCAACACAATTTCCGCCATTGGCGAGCGACAAATATTACCTGTGCAAACCGTCATAACAGTGTATGGGCGACGCGCGTCGACCTTGATTTTGCTTGATTCTTCAGTCATATTTCCTCGTTTATTTTGCTGTCTCGTTTACTTTGCGATTTCTCGTTTACTGAGCAGGCTCATATACCATAAACCGGTATCGTGCAGGATTGCTTTCGCTACCAACTTTCAGCGGCGCTTCCTCAAACTCGCCTTCGCGCGCAACATGCCATTTTCCTGCATCAACTAATGCATGAATATTCGGAGCAAATGTGTCCGCTGCAACTTTCGCTTCAATTTGCGTTACGTAAGCTGCGTCTGCGTGATAATTCGCAAGCATTTCGCGCAAAATCGCAGCTCCGCCAATAACCCAGATTGCTCGTCCGTCTAAAGGCGAGTCTTGAGATACGCTTTCCTGACTTTCCAGCACTTCCCTATTTTCCAGCCATTCGCGCGCATAATCTAAAGCCGCATCAATGCTAGTAAAACTACGCGCTCTATCCGCCACAAAATCAGGATTATGCGTAACAACAATATTTTCGCGCCCCGGAAGCGGACGGAATTTCGGCGGCATCGCATCCCATGTACCGCGACCCATAATCACAGGGCAACCGATAGTCATCGCCTTAAAATAGCGCAAATCCGGCGAAAGTCGCCACGGCATGCCTCCGTTTACGCCCATCGCGCCGGGCCTGCCGTCCAAACCAAAAGCCTCGCCCCAAATCAGTCGCACAGGGAAATTATGTGACACGCTGTTTGCCATATACGCACCTCACACGCTAAATCAAGCAAAATAATTCGCAATTATCACACAGCAACCGGCGCTTTAATCGTCGGATGATGCTTGTAATCAATCACCTTAAAATCGCTGTAATCGTAGTCAAAAATCGAATCCGCCTTACGAATTTCAAGCTGCGGATACGGGTATGGCTCGCGCGAAAGCTGCTCAAGCACCTGCTCAACGTGATTGTCGTAAATATGGCAGTCGCCGCCCGTCCACACGAACTCACCCGGCTCCAAACCTGCCTGCTGAGCCATCATCATCGTCAAAAGCGAGTAGGACGCAATGTTAAACGGCACGCCGAGGAACATATCGCAAGAACGCTGGTAAAGCTGGCACGAAAGCTTGCCGTCGGCAACGTAGAACTGGAAAAGCGAGTGGCATGGTGGCAACGCCATATGCTCAACTTCCGCAGGATTCCAAGCGCTAACAATCATGCGGCGAGAATCTGGGTGATTCTTCATAAGATCCAGAACGTTTGCGATTTGGTCGATTGTGCGGTTTGGATTTTCCGCTGTCGGAGCCGGCCAACTCCTCCACTGCACGCCGTAAACAGGGCCCAAATCGCCGTTTTCGTCCGCCCACTCGTCCCAAATATGAACGCCGTTTTCTTGCAACCAACGCACATTACTCGAGCCTTTAAGGAACCAAAGCAGCTCGTACGCAAGTCCTTTAAAAAACACGGTTTTCGTGGTAATCAGCGGGAAGTATTTGCTAATATCGAAGCGAATTTGCTGACCAAAAAGTGAGATTGTGCCAGTGCCGGTGCGATCTGATTTTAAAGTGCCTTCCGTAAGGATTTTTCGCACTAAATCCTCGTAAGGAGTTGGGATGCTGGAAAGCGGTTTTTGTGGTACGCGCGCGCGAATTGCGGCAAGTTCTTCTTCTGTTAAAGCCATGCTGCCATGTTAACAAAGTGCTAATAAATTTAAAGAATCGCGCTCGTAAAACCATATGCCTACCGCGCAAAACGCTAACTTCTGCAATTGAACGCAAAGTTACAATCCTTACGATAACATGAACAAATACGACTACAGCAAAGGAGCAAAAATGTCTAGAAGATTATGGGTAGAGCGCAACGAGGACGGCACTTGGGAAGCACACAGCGACGACGGTGTGAGCTTGAAGTTTGGTCACGGCGAAGGCATGTTCAACCCGGTTGAATTAATGCAAATCGCTTTAGCCGGCTGCACCGCGCTTAGCAGCCAGTACGCGGCTGAGCAGGCGGTTGGCGAAGGTGCCGGCGCGCGAGTTGTGGTAAACGGCACGTACGACGCGGAAGAAGGCACGTACTTGCGTTTTCAAGAAGACGTCACTCTTGACGCAACTTGCGCAAAACCTGCACTCAGCCAGGAAGATGCGGCCGCGCTTAAAGAGCGCATGGAACGTCATATTTCCAGGGGTTGCACGGTTAAGCATACGCTCGAAAATGGGGCGAAAGTAAGCGTAAACGTTACGGTTCGACGCTAGGATAAGCCAAAAGTCGCGAAAAATCACACTAAACTTGCACTAAAATTCACCACGTGTGGCACAATTGAGTACACAAGATATTTGCGCAATAATGACGCTACGCATGCATGTATGCAACCGGAGGAAACTTTGAAAATCGCTATTTTTACAGAAACGTATCCACCGTACATAAATGGCGTCGCAACACAGTCTTACATGCTCAAAAAGATGTATGAAGAGCTCGGGCATGAAGTGCTAGTAGTCACGGTCGGCTCCGAAAAACAGCGCAAAACCAAGCTTGAAGATGGAGTTGTTTACGTTCCAGGCATATTGCTTAAAAAGCTTTACAAATACCGCGTTGCCCTTCCGATTGGTCACATGCGAAAGCAGCTGCCGCTTAAATTTAAGCCGGACGTTATTCATATTCAAAACGAATTTGGTATTGGCGAAATCGGCTTGGAAGTAGCAAAAAAAGAGCATATTCCCGTTATTTATACGCTTCACACGGAATACGATAAATTCCTGTTTTACATTGGCTTAAAGCATTTTACTGAGTTCTCTCGCAATATTTCGGCGAAATATTTTATGCGATTCTCGAAAAATGCCACAATTATTACGAGCATGTCTCCTAAAGCACAGGCATATATTGACCGTCAGAAGGTTGATAAAAAAGTGATTGTGCTGAATAACGCTGTGGAATATAAAAAGTTCCTACCAACACCTGAACGACTTGCATTCCGCAAAGCTTTCCGCGAAAAATATGGCGTTTCTGACTCTACTAAGCTGTTTGTTTTCGTTGGTAGAATCGGTGCTGAAAAAAATATTTCAGAATTAATTGACAACTTTATGTATTGCGATTTTCCTCGCGAAAAAGCGCGCTTATTTGTTATTGGCGGCGGTCCTGATTTGGAATCGTTGCGCAAGCGCGTGGCAGATAATGGTTTTGACGACAGAATTTGCTTGCTTGGGCCTATTGCTCACACGGAAATTCCAAAGTATTTGCACGCAATGGACTACTACACAACCGCATCACTTTCCGAAATGCACTCACTTTCGATGTTAGAAGCAATGGCTTCCGGTCTGTTTGCGCTTGTAAAGCATGATGTACCGAATGAGAAGCAGATTATCAGCGGTCAAAACGGGTATCAGTGGGATACTAAGGAAGATTTTAAAACTGTTTTTAGTAAAGTTTTGAATATGAGCGAGACTGAGCAGGCTCAGCTTAAGGCGAACGTGCTCGAGTATTCGAAAAATAACGATTTTAAGAGCCAAGCACTTGAGCTGCTTAAGATTTACAAGCGCGCAATCGAGATGAACAAAGAGAAGCTCGCTGAAAAGAAAGCTAAGCGAGATGCCAGACGCGCGCGTTTTATGCTGAAAAAGCGCGAGAATACTGAAGCGGAGTCGCAAGAGCCGCAAAAGCCGCAAGACTAGATGACCTGCGCGCTCCAAATGTGGGATAAAATCCCCGGCAAATGTGGTCAGCTTCGGCAAAACCAACAACAAACGCCAGTAAAAACTCCGGCAAATGTTTCACTACGCCGGTCTTCAGACACGCGCGCAGCGCGACGACCTGCTTTCGCGCTGCGATTTTAGCGCGCGAAGGCAATTCGGAGCGGAAACTCGCTTAAGTTGGAAGTCCAGTGGACTTCCAACGCGAGTTTCGCGCGCGAGCGTAATCAGCGCGAGCGCAATCTGCACGAATGTCTCAAAACAAGCAAAATGAGACCCTAACGCAGTACGCAATCTGCACTAATGTCCGAAAACAACCAAACAGAGACAATAACGCAGTAACTCATCTGCACCAGTGTCTCAAAATGGGCAAAATGAGACACGCGCGCAGAAAGCAACTCAACGCTAGTAATTCAGTGCTCAAGCAGGTCGTCAGCGCACACAAAACACAACCTAGTTTCTAAAGCATAACCACACAAATCTGTCCTGCCTTCGTCAATCGAGACGAAGGCAGACCTCGCTTGCGTTGAAAGCACACCGTGCTTTCAACCCTAAGCAAGCTCGGCGCTCCGAGTTGCTTTCGCGCGCGCTGTGCTGCGCTCAAGCAGGTCGTCGCAGCAACGCGAGCGTTATCCCAAGCAGTCGTTGCATTATCGCAGCGGATCGATTGTTTGTTCAATCTCCTTAGCAGCTTCTTTACCAGCCTTCGGCACATCAACCTCATGCACTCCGGAAATATCGTCAATAGACGCTTCAGAATGCTGCTTTTGCGCTGCCGCAACCTGAGCTGCACTAAATTCCACATACTTGCGCGGCACAACGTACACAGGCCTCGAAGAATGCTGCAACAATCCCTGGCTAATCGAGCCAAGCAGCAAACCGGTAAAGCCACCGCGACCGCGAGAACCAACAACCACAAGATCATGATTCAAACTAGCTTGAGTCAAAGCTTCAACAGCAGAACCAGGCACAACAGTTCGATGAATTTGCAAATCCGGCAAACGCTGCAAAATTGGCTTCACGCGCTCCTCAAGATCCTCCATGTACGAGCCCATAACAGCGGTATCGCCCTCAGCACCTTGCACTCTTGGCACTGCAGAAATAACATCAAGCTCAGCATGCCAGCTATCCGCCAAATCAGCCGCAATTTCAAGAGCTTTAAGCCCCCACTTCGACTCGTCAGAGCCAACAGCCACACGCGTAATCGTATTATTCAAATGAATACGCTGACCGTCATCGTCAGTGTAAGGCACAACCACAATTGGGCAATACGCATAAGCTGGAAGCGAAGAACTAGTTGTGCCGAGCAAACGCTCTGCCAAGCCACCTTTGCCGCGATTGCCAATCACAATAAGCTGATAGTTACGAGAAAGCTCCACGAAAACCGAAGAAGGATCGCCCGTAACAATTAGCGTAGTCGCGTCAACACCCTGCTCAAGAGCAACAGCTTTTGCTTTAGATAGAATTTCTTGTGCATCGTGATGAGCTGCATTATCGTCACCAATCGCAGTGTAAGTGGCATCAAAAGAAACAGCAGCATAACTTGGCAACGAATAAGCGCAAACAATTTGCAATTGCAACCCAGCATGCTTTGCGTAATTTGCAGCCCACCAAACCGCTTTATAGCTCGCGTGTGAGCCGTCAACTCCAACCAATACAGCTTTTTCTGGGATCATTGCCAACCTCCTCATACTTGCACTTGCGACAGCAGCGTCACTCGCGCACAACTTGTAAATACTATTGTAGCGTAATTTTAGATTGAGTGTTGGCCAGTTTTGCGATATATGACTACAGAAACTCTACAGAAGCTATAGAAACTACAGAACGCGACGAATAGAGTATCCGCCTGGGAACACGCAGCGGATAGGATCGTACTTAGTACCAGCAAACTGCGAATTAATTACCATGCCGTTACCAACATAAATAGAAGCATGCTGCGCATTCGCGATAATGTCTCCAGGCTGCGCTTGAGCCAAACTTGGGATTGGGGTTCCAACAGTTGCCTGCGCTCCAGAAGTACGAGGCAACGAAACACCAACACTAGCAAAAACATACTGCACAAAACCGGAGCAATCCCATCCAGCAGGAGTATTGCCACCGCTACGATATGGAACTTTGCCTAAGAATTGAG
This sequence comes from Gardnerella sp. DNF01159, assembly GCF_049244215.1. Classification (NCBI taxonomy): domain Bacteria; kingdom Bacillati; phylum Actinomycetota; class Actinomycetes; order Bifidobacteriales; family Bifidobacteriaceae; genus Gardnerella; species Gardnerella sp. DNF01159. The sequence goes on from NZ_CP058387.1 coordinate 1,264,244, forward strand.
TAGCAAAATTCAAAAGAGAAGCAACAGACTTATCGTCAGGAGGAACTACAGAAGCAAGAGGAACCTGCTCAACACCACTGCGGAAACCAGAACGGCTTGCAGCAGCATTTCCAGCAAAAGCACGGCGTGCCACTTCAGCAGCTTGTTCGCTAGGAGTCTTAGTTTGAGGTACATTCAAGCTTTCTATGCCACCCCAATGAGAATTTGTATCGACATCAGTAGAAGTAGATTCAGTTAAAATATCGCGAGGCACATTCGTCACCTTTGGAAATGCGCGCGTAGAAGTGACAGCTGACTCGGAAAGCTCATGCGAAGACTCTGCCATGGCGAATGGCGCCATAACAGTAAGCATTGAAGCTGCAGCGGCAGCTGATACAAAAACTGAGAAAATTCTACTTTGTTTTAGCATACTTTCCGTAGTGTATCATCTGGGTATTACATACGAGAAAAATAGCAACGCCAGTAATAAGCAAACTAATTTTAGCAAACCAGCTCTAGTAACGAAACTTCAGTAATGCAGCTTTAGTAATGAATAAACTGATATTGAGAAACTTCCTTAGCGTCAAACTTGCGCGAGAAAGTTCGTCCTTGGTAAGAAGCGCCACATTCAGAAGTTTCAATAGAACCGTCTGAATTAATTTTTTCAACAACTGCAACGTGCCCATAGAATGGATCAGAACCAGCCTGACCCGAGCGGAACACCATGATATCGCCAACATGACGAGCGGAATTATCTACCCAATAGCCAAGACTGCGCGCAGAATCAGCCCACATATTTCCGTTGCCAAAATGCGAGCCAACAGGCAAACCTAACTGATGGCGGCGAATATACACCCACCACGTGCACTGGCTGAACTCATACGCGTTACCGGTATCCCCAGTTGCGTGATTTGGATTAAAGCCCTTCGGCAAAACGTCAAAGTCTTTATCTATCAACAAAGCAACCTTAGGATTATTCGCAGCAGAACGCGACATTTCCGCAATATTAAAGCCTGAATCAGAACCTAAATTCCACGAATCAGACTTCGAAGATATAGTAGAAAAAGTGCCAGGTTGTACTGAATTAGCAACCTTATTGGCTAAGTTTCCATGCTTCGAATCCGAGCGAGCAGAACTATCTTCATTCGCGCTATTTGCAGCATCAGCAGAGCCCACATTATGCGATTTTTTAGCAGCATTCTCAATAGAGTCAACAGCATTATTAATAGTCGCCATAGGATCAAGAGACTCGCGCCGGCTAGAACGCGAAACTGTTGAAGATGCGTCGCCAACTGCAGTCATAGACGGCTCAAATTCGGAAGCGCGAGCATCAAAACTATTAACCTTAGTTAAAGCCATAGTAGCTGCAACAGTACCAACCATTGCAACAAGAGAAGCCGAAAGTATTACATTGTGACGACGCTCATTAGCAAGCTTAGACAACCTAAGCGCGCGCCTGCTTTGAGGAACAAGCTCCTGCAAACGCTCAGAAACAGCTTCTGGAAGCTCTACAACAGCACCATTGCTAGTAGCAACCGCAGCCAAACGCTCACTAACACGATTAGCCTGAACAGAACGCATACCGCGCACACTATGCGCACCATGCGCGCCATGCTGAGCTACAAACAGCGAAAGCGGCGAATCACCACGCCTCTTTGCTTTTGTGGCACCATGTGCAGCATGTCTCATACTAATCACTTTCTTATGTTAAACGTGGAACGCAGCGCACAAACGCTACACCCCCAACTGATTTTCTTCCAATCTTCTATGTGAAAGGTTACAACGTGGTTAGGATGTAAGAAACGCACACAACCTAAATCCGCCAATTTTCGCGCTTAAGCTGCACTTGTCACACTTAGACTTCGGTAAGTTGTATGGTTGGAAGTATGAAATTTGCACCTATAGTTAATCCTGATGCACGAAAAGCAGTACCAAAACCGCTGCGCGTTGATTTGCGAAAGGTTTTTGCTATAGGAACGATCGCGTGGTTAGTCGCAACAATGATTGCGCTTATCGTTGCGTTATTGCATATTACGACTTGGTTTCCTGTGTTGTTTTGCGTATCGGGAACAATTATTGGCGTTCTGCTATTAATCTGGGAACATTTTGACCGCTGGGATTACAGGCGCTTAGGAAAATAGTTTATTGCTGATTTGCTAACTTGCTGATTTGCTAACTTGCTAACTTGCTGCTTATTTATTTGCAATTGGTAGCGCAAAACTTACGGTAGTACCCTGCCCCGGCATACTCCAAAGCGTAATATTTCCGTGGTGCGTAAGTGCCACATGCTTAGCAATTGCAAGCCCTAAACCTACACCATCCTGGCTTTGACTATTTTGATTATTCGCACGATAGAATCGTTCAAAAATTCGCGACTGATCTTGCAAATCAATGCCAACTCCGCGATCTACAACACGAATCACAGCGTATTGACCATCTGTTGAAAGTGACGCAGATAGCGAAACTGTAGAATTTTTTGGAGAATACGTAATTGCATTCTCAACTAATTTCCGCACTGCAGCTTGAATTTGCGAAATTTCACCGCGCACGCATAAGTGCGAATCGACTTTTGACACGACGCGTACGCAACAATCCTTAGCAAACGCAGCAACTTGATTTTGCACATACGACAAAACATCATTCAAAGAAAATACTTGCGCAGAATCTAAATCAATAGGATTTTGAGCGCGAACCAGCCATAACAAATCTTCAAGCATGTGCTCAAGTTTCTTGGAAGATTTACCGGCAATTTGCGCAATATCTTTAATTTTTTGCGCAGATACCTGTTCGTTTTGCAAAACTTTCGTAAGCTGAGTTAAGTTGCGAGTAGATCGCATTAACTGCTCAGAAACGTTGGAAATAAAGTCGTCGCGAGTTTGCGCAAAACGGTGAGCTGCACTCGTATCCTCAATAATTACAACTACAATACCGCCTCCAATGCTTCCAGCCGTAACAGTAAGCCAATTAGGGCGCGAAACAGTGGTTGACTCTTGAGGATTTGCGGTTATTGACACATAACGCTCAGGGGTCGAAGTAACCAAAGAGAAGCGCTCGAATCTGCCAGAAGCGCGTACGGAATTAACAGCTTGAAGAACGCGAGGCTGACATAGCGAATCATCGCTAACAACACCTAGCAAATAAGCTTCAGAACTTGCGCGAATTACGTCATTGTTGGCATCAATGACAACAGTTGGCATGTCGAGCATTGCCAAAACTTGGGACGCGTCGTCGCTGATGTCGTCGCTTGCGTTGTCGCTGATGTCGTCGGTTATGTCGTCGCTTTCGTCATACTTTGCGCCATACCTTGCGCCACGAATATAATTAAACGCTCGCTTAAAAAGACGCAAAACTGTAGAAAACCAATCCGACATCAACACACACAACGAAAGCACAACGCACAACGCAAGCACGCCGAAAGCAACAAATACAACAATCACAACCGCAGAAGAACCTTGAGGCATACTCCTATAATCTCATATTTTGCGCGCTTTTGTAACTATGCAACTAAAAAGCGGCAGAAACTTTACACGGCTGTAAAGTTTCGGTCGCTTCGTTACCAGCATCGTCTATAATTACATAGGATGCCTGACTTATAGCGACGTGCAAACTAGGCGTTCAAATAAACTCACAGCACTGAGAAAGGACGCACCATGCGAGTAATTTTCAACGAAGAAATGAAGGCGATTGCTTCAAACCTCGAACGCATGGCAGAACTTGTAGCAAAAGCTATGAACGATGCTGGAAGCGCGCTTTTAAACGCGGATTTGGAAGCTGCTCAAACTGTTATCGATAAAGACGCAGACTTAGACGCTTTAGAAGCAAGCACTATTGACCAATGCTTGACTTTGCTTGCTCGCCAAAACCCTGTGGCAACAGACTTGCGCGAAGTTGTAGCTACAATGCGATTAGCTGCAACGTTTGAACGCATGGGAGATTTAACAAGTCATATCGCTCAAATTACTAGACGAACCTGGCCTGAATCTGCTATTGCGCAAGAAGGACGCGAAACTATTGTTGCAATGGTTGATTTCTTGCACGAACTGTCAGGCCGCTTAACGACCATGGTTGCAAATCGCGATGTGCAAATGGCGGAAACTATTATTGCTGGCGACGATGCGCTCGACAAATTGCACGAAAAGATTTTTGAGCTGGTAGAAGGCGAAAATTGGAAGGGTACACGCAGGCAGTTAATTGATGTCGTTCTGCTTAGCCGCTTTATTGAGCGAATTGGAGACCATTGCGTTGCCGTCGCAAGGCAAATTGTGTTTATTGTTTCCGGATTCGATCCGTCCAAGAAGCCGGAGCCAGATAAAGACACGGTTGTAGCGTAAAGCGGTTACAGCGAAACGCGCTACGCACTTTCAAGTTACTCAAAGTGCGCATGAAAATAAAAGTAAACAAAAAGTAGGTTTGCAAATTAATTGCAAACCTACTTTTATTTTAAAAACTAACTTAAGCGCTCCAAAGCCAGCGAATCAGAATCTCACTTCTGACCCTGAGCAGCCACAGCAGCAGCGCCGGCAGCAGCAGCTTCTGGATCCAAATACTCACCGCGAGGCTTGATTGGCTTGAAGTTCTCATCCAACTCGTAAAGCAGAGGAATAGCGGTTGGAATGTTCACCTTGGAAATCTCTTCCTCGCTCAAGTTATCGAGCATCTTAACGATTGCGCGCAAGCTGTTGCCGTGAGCAGCAATCATTACAGTCTTGCCGGACTTAAGCTCTGGAATAATATCCGACTCCCAATAAGGAGTTACGCGAGTCACAACGTTTGCCAAAGCTTCAGTTTCTGGAACTGGATCGCCTGCGTAACGAGGATCATTCGTCTGAGAATACTCATCGTTTGGATCAATCTCAGGAGGTGGAGTTGCGTAAGAACGACGCCAAATCATGAACTTCTCATCGCCATATTCCTGACGAATCTCAGACTTGTTCTTACCTTGCAAAGCACCATAATGACGCTCGTTTAAACGCCAGCTGCGACGAACTGGAATCCACAAGCGGTCGGCTGCATCAAGCGCGTAATTCGCGGTATTGATAGCGCGGCGAAGCAAAGAAGTGAACACGATGTCTGGAAGAACGTTCTTCTCTTTAAGAAGCTCGCCACCATGCTTAGCTTCCTCAACACCCTGCTCAGTCAGCGGTACATCAACCCAACCAGTGAACTGATTGGTCTTATTCCATGCGCTCTGACCATGTCGGAGCAATACTAATTTGTATGTCATAGTTACCTAGTCTATTCGTTTCGTACGACTACTTACAAAAAGTAAACAAACACGAAAAATTTAATCAAAAAAGTCGCCGAACACTAAAATAGCATTCAACGACTTTTAAGATTAATTCAACTGATTATAACTAATACAACTAGCGATAATCACAACTAGCGAAGAGGCTTCACGAGTGGGAACGTAATTGTCTCGCGAATAGTTGCGCCAGTAAGAGCGATCAGCAAGCGATCAATACCCATTCCCATGCCGCCAGCAGGAGGCATACCGACGCCGAGAGCCTCAATGAAGTCCTCGTCAATATCCATTGCCTCAACATCGCCAGCCAAAGCATCCTTAGCTTGAGCAACAAAGCGCTCGCGCTGCACAACAGGATCGTTAAGCTCGGAGTAGCCGGTTGCAAGCTCAAAGCCACGCACGTACAAATCCCACTTTTCGACCATTCCAGGCTTCGTACGATGACCTTTAACAAGCGGGCTCGTCTCAACTGGGAAGTCGCGCACAAACGTTGGCGCGTAAAGCTTATCCTCGTAGAAGTGCTCCCACAAGTGCTCAACCAATTTGCCGTGATTCTCCACTTCGTCGCGCTCAACACCAAGCTTGTCTGCAATCGCACCCAAATGCTCAACGGAAGTTTCCGGCGTAATCTCCTCGCCCAAAGCCTCGGAAAGCGAGCCGTACATGGTAATCTGCTTCCACTCGCCGCCAAAATCGTACTCTTCGCCATTAAGCAAAGTCACCTTAGTGGAACCGAAAGCATCGACAGCAGCCTTCTGAATCAGCTCCTTGGTAAGAGCAGCAATCGTATCGTAAGTGCCGTAAGCTTGGTAAGCCTCAAGCATTGTAAACTCTGGAGCGTGAGTTGCATCCACGCCTTCGTTGCGGAAATCGCGGTTGATTTCGAACACGCGCTCAATGCCACCAACCAAGCAACGCTTCAAGAAAAGCTCAGGCGCAATGCGCAAATAAAGATCAATGTCGAAAGCGTTCATGTGAGTTGTAAATGGACGAGCAGCAGCACCGCCATGAACCGTTTGCAACATTGGAGTTTCGACTTCCAAGAAGTCATGACTGTCGAAAGTGCGGCGAAGCGAAGCCACAGCGCGCGAACGCCTGCGAACCATATCGCGAATCTTCTCGTCCGCAATCATGCCAATATAAGGCTTGCGCGTACGAGTGTCGTCGCTTAATTCCTTATGCAAAGCCGGAAGCGGCTGCAAAGCCTTAGCCGCAATCGCCCACTCGGTTGCAAATACAGAAAGCTCGCCAGTCTTAGAAGAAATCACGCGACCACGAACGTACAAGTGGTCACCCAAATCCACCATCTGCTTAAAACTTTTAATGGACTCCTCACCAATTTCCTTCTTGGAAACCATCGCCTGAATCGTAGTACCGTCACCGGCAGAAAGCTTAACAAAGCACAAGCCGCCAGCGTTACGCAAGAAAAGCACGCGACCTGCAATACCAACCTCGGTATCGGTTTCTTCGCCAGCTTCAAGCTTGCCATCGAAATCAGCACGCACCTTTTCGATTGTGTCAGTAACGTTAAGATGCACAGGATAAGGCTGCACACCCTCCTTAAGCATCATTGCGCGCTTAGCAACGCGCATCTGTACCTGCTCAGGATGAGCTTGTGGCCCAAATTCTTTATTGCTTGGGTCGATTGCTTCATCCAAGGTTGCGCCTTCGTTTACGCGCTTGGCGATTGCCTCGTCTTGAGCGAGTAACATTTCGGCATGTTCAACAGTGTCAATTTCATTGACGGTATCTGTTGCTTCGTTTTCTGCTGCATTTTTAGCGGCAGATTCTGCGGCACTTTGCGCGGCAGACATTGCAGTATTGGTGTCAGTCATAAACGCTAATTGTAGCCAGTAGGTAATACAGGTTTTATACGCGACTTGCAGTGATAATTTGCGATATGTTTACAAAGAAATTCCGCAGCCTGTAGCAATATGCTTACGCGGGACTTACTTTGCGTGACTTGCTTTGCGCGACTTGCACACGCTTTACAATAATTTGTATTAGCCAACCTGTAACATTACGGACGTTGTTGGAACTTTTATGCGCATATGCTTTCGCTAGTTTCAGCATCGGGCTGTAGCGCAGTTTGGTAGCGCGCTTCGTTCGGGACGAAGAGGCCGCGGGTTCAAATCCCGCCAGCCCGACTTTTGATTTCTAGAATCACCCTCCACCCACGCACACGCAATTCCGACATTTCCTATACGCGGCTGTAAAATTTCTGCCGAATTAAGGCGCGTAGGCGATATTTCCTTTACACGTGCGTAAAGTTTCTGCCGCAATTTGGCGTGAAAGCGGCAGTTTCTTTACATGGCTGTAAAATTGAAGTCGATTGATTGTGAACAAGCGCAATAGCAAGGGGGCTTTGATGGAGGACGCTGCGCAATTTTATAACGAGCTTGACGAAATGTTCGCGAATCACGCGAGCGCAGACGCGATTGAAACGTATCTTTTGCGAAAACTTACCGAAGCCAATCCCCTGCAACTGTCTATTCTCAACGAACTCATGGGCTTTTACCGTTCGCGCGGAGAGCACACAAAAAATCAGCCAATCATCAATCGCGCTCTAAATCTTGCAAACAAAATGCAGCTAGCTGGCACGGAAGCTGGCACAACTACGCTAATTAACGCCGCCACAAGCCTTCGCGCGGCAGGCAGCTACGATCGCGCCGAAAAAATTTACACTCAAGCTCTTAACGAATCCACCGAAACGCTCGGCACTAAAAACCGCAAGCTTGCCGCGCTTCACAACAATCTTTCGATGCTTTACAGCGAAACCGGTCGCACGCATGATGCAATTGAGGAGCTTAATCAGGCGCTTGAAATTTTGCAAAATACGAGCACGGATCCTGAGTGCGACATCGATATTGCCGCCACGCACACGAATCTTGCGCTTTCGATGCTGCAGGAGTGTACGAAGGAGCATACGAAGGAGTGCTCGCATCCCAACACCAGCACAAACAGCAAATCCGCAACTCTTGAATCCGCTTTTGAACACGCTTCGACCAGCGTTCGCATGTATATTGCGGGGAATAACGAAAATCAGCCGCACTACGCTTCTGCATTGGCAGGCTTTGCGCAAGTACAGTGCGCGCGCGGAGAGTACGCTCAGGCTGAGGAAAGTTACAGTAAGGCACTTGATTTGATTGCGAGATGCTACGGAAAAGATAGCGAATCTTACGCGATTACGGCAGAAAATTTGCGACAAACGCGCAAGTTGGCAGAAAAAGTTACGAAAATATCCGAAAAAGTATCTGCAAAATTATCTACAAAAATTCAAGAATCATCAAGCCAACAAACAGAAAGCCAACAAACAGAAAACCAACACACAGCAAACAATAACATAAAAACCGGCATGCAATTAGCGCAATCATACTGGCAAACTTACGGAAAGCCGTTACTTGATCAGCCAAAATTCGCGAGGTACAAAAATCGCATTGCAGCAGGATTAGTTGGTCACGGTTCGGAATGCTACGGTTTTGACGACGAAATTTCGCGCGACCACGATTTTGGTCCCGGATTCTGCTTGTGGCTTACTGACGAAGATTACGCGGAAATTGGCGCGGATTTGCAAAACGCTTACAACGCACTTCCGCAAAAATACGCCGGTTTTGAATCTCGCAACGAAACGCAGCGCGCCAAATCATGCGAAAGCAGCAAGCGAGTCGGAGTGTTCAGCATAAGCGAATTTTTCGAAAATCTAACCGGCTTCCCCACTGCCCCGGCCGCAAACGAGCCGCACTTATGGCTCTCATTAAGCGAGTCAACGCTTGCAGCAGCGACGAACGGAAAAATTTTCGCAGATCCTCTTGGCGAGTTCTCAAAAGCGCGCCAAAGCTTCAAACTCATGCCGGACGATGTGCGAATCTCACTAATCTCGCGCAGACTTGGCATGATTTCGCAAGCCGGCCAATACAATTTCCCACGCATGATTGCGCGCAAAGACGCATCCGCAGCATGGCTTTCTATCAACGAATTCGTGCGCGCAACTGCTTCCCTCGTTTTTCTGCTCAACAATCCTGTAACCGCAGGCTACTTGCCTTACTACAAGTGGCAGTTTGCGGCATTGCGCAAGCTCAGCAATCGCATGGCTTCTAGGCTTCCGGAAGTGTGCGGAAAACTTGAGTCAGTAATGCGACTTTCTTCCGCTGCTTGCTTTGGCGGCGACGGCTCCGGCGGCGACGGTTTTGGCGAAGGCGGCAAAGGAGCGGGAATTGCGCAAAAGCAAGTTACGCAAATAATTGACAATATTTGCGAAGATATTGTGCGAGAGTTGCAATACGAGGGCTTAAGCGATTGCGGCGAAACTTTTTTAGAATGGCAGCGGCCGTACGTTGAAGCGCATATTAATTCGCGCGCTGCGTGCTTAAGGAGCTTATGATGTGCGATTTATTAGCAAATACGAAAGAAGAAAATCCGAAATCAGAAAAGCTGAAAGCGCAAAATACGAAAGCAGAAAATACAAAAGCGCAAAAACTTGCGGAAGAAATCACCCAACTCGAGTGGGATCAGTTCCAGCTTACAGAAAACGAAGGCGGACGCGCGAATTGCCAAGGAAACTGGCCAACTTTTCGCATTATGCGCATGAGTCAGTTTTTGGCGTGGCCGCTGGATTTGCAGGAGTCTTATAAGCAGGATCTTGAGCGCGCAAACAGCAACGGCGGCAATTTGATTACGGAAAAGTATGCGCGAATGATGGAGTCGACTGCGCCGGAAATTTTTGAGCGCACGATTAAGCCTTATATTAAGCCAATTTTGGAGCCTAGAAAAAGCGCGCAGGAGCAGATTATTTTAACGCAAGTTGAGTGGGCTGCGGATTTTCGCGAGCACTACCCGCATTTGGGTTTTGCGATGCGCGTGCTTAAAACTAGCGAGGATACGGCAGAAAATACATCTTTTGAAACGTATTTGCGAGGCGAATTAAGCACGTATTCTGACGCAACTTTCGCAAAATACCAGCGTTTTGTACATAACTTGCGCGCGGAAAATATAAATCTTACGCAAATGATTATTGCGAATACTGTGCGAATGTATGGATACGATTCGCTCGAAGCGGCCGAGCGTGCGCAGATTAGAAATGCAGCTTAAGAATAAAGCAGCGACGCTGCAGAAGCTGCGCGAGAGTCACTTTCGAGAAAAAGCGCGGAAGCAGCGGAAAGACCGGTTTGTTGCAAAAACGTGCGGTAAAGCATTACGTCGGGTTTGCGCAAATGCGATTCGTAAGATGCACAAACGCCGTTAAGCTCGCCGAGTATTGGGCAAATTTTGCGCGCGCAATTTAACCAATCGCAAGAAGCGTTACCAAGTGCCCACACGCGCACGCCGCTCGCAATCAACTCACGCGCCACAGCCGAAGCATCCGCGAGCTCGCCTGCAAAACCGCGCTCGAAACGCTCAAAATACAAGCGATATAGCCACGTAACTGCCGGTCCGTGATGCTCATCAAACGAATCCAGCGCTTGCTTGCTGCTCCACCCAGCCTCGCGCAATGACTCGTGAAACTCAAATCCCCACTCAGGCTCGAAACTAAAAAGCACTTCCCCAATAAAATCCGGATAATCCGCAGCCAGAGTGCGGCGCGCATCCCAATCCACCAGCAATTGCAAGTCGAAAACAACGTCAGTTATTTTGCGCAAAGCATACTTGCGAATACTATTTTCGCGCACATCACTTATTTCGCGCATATCATCGTGCACATCACTTATTTTGCGCACATCACTTATTTCGTGCACATCACAGATACCGCTTGCACTAACTGCCTTTATTTCAGCGCCCATAATTCCCACTTGTGCAATACGTTGCTCTCAAAACAAAACAACAAAACAAAACAGCACGCCAACCAAATACTCACACAGTTGGCGGAATACCAGCACTCATCGACGCAGCGCCAACTACGCCAGAACCGTACATTCCTGCAGCAAAATTCGCTTGCAAACTGTTGAGATTGTAGCCAAGCGCCTCAAGCTGCGCGCGACCGTCCTCATTAATGTTTTCAACGCTCCAACGCGGCTTCCACGTCCAATCAATACGAAACTCTTCCACCAAGCCTGCGAGCGCATTCGCACACTCATCCTCAATCAATTCAGTTAACGGACATGCAGGCGTGGTAAGCGTCATAGTAATAATTGCGCGCCCAAGCTCATCAATTTCAATGCCATAAACCAAGCCTAAATCAACCACGTCAATGCCAAGCTCAGGATCCACAACATCGTGTAAAGCGTCTAAAATATCATCTTCTGTAACTCGGCCAATGTCATTCGCGCTTAAATTCGCAGGATGCGTTTCATACATCACCTCAGATGCCGATTGATTTTCTTCCATAATATTCCTTGCTTTGCTTGTACCAAATTTCGATTTTACAAGCTGCCAAGAATTTGCGGATTCAAGTTTTGTGAAGCTTTTGCGATGCTGTCTTTTAGGCCTTCCCACGCCAAAAGCGCGCACTTAATTCGCATTGGGTAGCGCGATACGCCTTGCAAAACCATTGCATCTTCCAGCGCATCTTCGTCCTCTTCGCTTTGCAAACCTTCTCCGCGAGATTCCATAAGCTTGTGGAAAAGCGCGTCTAATTGTAAGGCTTCGTCAACTGATTTTCCTTCGACTAGATCAACCATCATTGAAAGGCTTGCTTGCGAAATTGAGCAGCCGTGACCGTCCCACTTAATACTTGATACTATTGGTGTTTCGTCATTATTTGCGCTGCGCGAAAGCTCCACGCGCATGGTAACTTCGTCGCCGCAAGTTGGATTGAATTGGTGCGATTGACCTAAAGCAGAGTTTTCGTCAGATGTAACAGCGCAACTTTCGTGAGCATTATTTAAGGTAATTTCGGCAGATTCTGTATTTTTTGCAGATTCAGTAGATTCTTGAGTTTCTTCCTGCAGCTCCGCTTTTGCGAGCGCGTCCGTGCTTTCGAAATGAGTTTTGCCATGCGGATTTCGCGCAGCATCCAAAATCACTTCTTGATACATGCTTTCCAAGCCGTCACCAGCCGCATCTGAAAAACCAGCGCCCGCACCAAAACCAGCGCCCGCAGCAAAACCCATATCAAACATACGCACTCCTTACCTACTTCCTAACTCGCTAACTCGCCAATTCGCTTTGCTAACTTGCTAACTCTCCAACTCGCTCGCTAACAATATTATGCGCCAAAGTAGGCGCGAACGTGTGAGACTGCTTCAACAAACGCGCGAGCCTCGTCAACTGTGTTGTAAACACCAACAGAAGCGCGATTCGAAGCGTATACACCAAAATGACGGTGAATCGGCTGAGCACAATGATGCCCGACGCGAATCGCAATGCCTTGAGCATCCAAAAACTGTCCAACATCGTGCGGATGCACGCCCTCAACTTCAAAAGCAACTGTGCCAATTCGATTCTCTAAATCAGTCGGACCCAAAATGCGCACGCCTGGAACATCCCGTAATTTTAGCAATTCTGCAGCAATTTCCTGCTCATGCTCTGCAACTTTATTCATACCCACCGCGCGCAACCAATCCGCTGCAACTCCGGCCGCAACCATTTGCGCAACCGGCTGAGTTCCAGCCTCAAAACGGTAAGGCGCATCCATGTATTGCGCAGGCTTGTTAAGCCACGCAAGCTCCACCATTGAACCGCCAAAATTGGCCGGCGGAAGAGCGTTCAAAAGCTCGCGGCGACCATACAAGAATCCAACTCCCGTAGGTCCATACATTTTATGCGCACTAAATGCTGCAAAATCAACGTCTAACGCGCGAAGATCAACCGGAATATGCGGCACTGACTGGCATGCGTCGAGCACAAAAATCGCCCCGACTTCGTGAGCGCGCTTGCAAATCGGCGAAACATCCGTAATCGCGCCAGTAACGTTGCTAATATGCGTAACTGCAACAATTTTCGTGCGCTCGTCAATAATTGTTCGCAAATAATCCGTGTCCGTGCGCACGCGGCCGTCCTCTGTTACGTCAATCCAACGAAGCTCCGCTCCCGTGCGAAGAGCAAGCTCTTGGAATGGCAGCAAAACAGAGTGATGATCTGCGCGAGATACGACTATTACATCGCCTTCTCGAAGAACAAAATTTTGGCGGAAATCACGCTTAGAACTAACAGAATCACTACTGTCTTTTTTGCAGATTCTCGCTTTTGCACTAGCGTTGCCAATAGCAGTTGCGAGAAGATTAAGCGCGCCGGTCGCGCCCGGAGTAACAACAATTTCTTCGCGCCCAGCATCCGCGCACGCTCCAACAAGACGCGCAACCTTCGCACGCGCTTCTTCGAATGCAACCGTGGAAAGCGCCGCCAACTCGTGTGCTCCCCTGTGAACTCCTGCGTTAATTGTTTCGTAAAACTCTTTTTCGGCGTCGATTACAACTTGCGGCTTTTGCGAAGTTGCTGCAGAATCCAAGTAAATCAAGGGTTTTCCGTGCACAGTGTCGTAAAGCGAAGTGCCGTGAACCGTGCGACTTAAAATCGGAAACTGCGAGCGCAAATCGCTAAATTCTCGCATAATATTTTCTTCAGTCACTGTAGTCATATTAAACCGCTATTTTTACGCTATTCTTACGAATATACAGATAGATTAAACTGTACTTGAACCGCGCTTAAGCCAGTGCCGACTCGGTTGTACCTTCCGGCAAGTACTTGTCGTAGCCTTCTTCTTCCAGCTCATCCGCAAGCTCCGGTCCTGCAGTCTTTACAAAATGACCTTGCGCAAAAACATGCACAATATCCGGCTTAATATACTTAAGGATTCGCGTGTAATGCGTGACCATCATAATGCCCAAACCGGTGTTCTCTTTGGCGCGATTCACGCCTTCCGACACGATTCGAAGTGCGTCAACGTCGAGTCCGGAATCAGTTTCGTCCAAAATCGCAAACTTTGGTTTCAAAAGCTCTAGTTGCAAAACTTCCGCGCGCTTCTTTTCGCCGCCAGAGAAGCCTTCGTTTACGGAACGCGACGCAAATTTTGGATCCATTCGAAGTTTTTTCATAGCCTCGCTAAGTTCTTTCACCCAGCTTCTTAAAGATGGAGCTTTGCCTTCGACTTCAGTTTTTGCAGTACGAAGGAAGTTCGTCATAGACACGCCAGGTACTTCTACAGGGTATTGCATTGCGAGGAATAATCCAGCTTTTGCGCGCTCGTCAGGAGTCATTTTCAAAATATCTTCGCCGTCGAGAAGAACTTGACCCGAATCGACTTCATACTTTGGGTGCCCTGCCAAAGTGTAGGCAAGAGTAGACTTTCCAGATCCGTTAGGACCCATAATTGCGTGCGTTTCGCCAGAATTAACTGTAAGATTTACGCCTTTTAAGATTTGCTTGCGACCTTCTTTTGTTTCTACAGAAGCGTACAAATCCTTAATTTCCAAAGTTGACATGTTTTTCTCCTATTCTTCCGTTCTTGCAAGACGGCGCTCAATCGCCTTCATTAAGTGATTGACAATTTCCGGAACGCCAATTTCCTCAATCAGCTCGTTAAAGAATCCGCGCACAACAAGCTTTCTGGCTTCAACCTCACTAACTCCGCGAGACTGCAGGTAGAAAAGCTCTTCGTCGTCAAATCGTCCAACTGAACTTGCATGACCCGCGCCAATAATATTGCCGTTTTCAATTTCCAAATTTGGCTCAGAATCGGCGATTGCGCCAGGAGTGAGCACCAAATTACGGTTCAACTCGTACGAATCTGTGCCAGGAGCTTCCGGCTTAATAAGCGCGTTTCCAACCCAAGTTGAATGCGCTCCCTTCCCTTCCAAGGCACCCTTGTACACTACTCTGGACTTGCATTCCGGATAATTGTGCACAACCATCGTGCGGTGCTCAACATGCTCGCCTGGATCCACAAAATACATGCCGAGCATGTTCAAATCACCCTGTTCGCCGCCAAAATCCTGATCCATGCGAATGCGCACAACATCTCCGCCAAGAGTGACCATCGTGTGGCGAAGCGAAGCTCCCTCACCAACGTGAATACGCTGATTTCCAACGTGTTTACTGCCCGAATCCCACTCTTGAATAAAGGTAGTAGAAACGTGCGCGTGCTTTCCGAGGATGATTTCCACACCTTCAGCAAGTTTTGCGCAGCCGGTATGTTCGATAATAATGTCAGCATTCGAGCGAGAATCCGCTTCGATTACTAAGTGCAATGCGTCAAGCGTATTAACATTATCACCCTGAATTTTCAGTACGATTGGCTTTTTGATTTCGCCAGATACGTGAAGCACGTATGCAGATTTCGCTGTATTCCACGCGACTGCAGCTACGCGATCAGACGGCTTCATATCGGTATGAGGAGCCTCGTTTTTCGGCTTTACTTGCAAACTTACGGAACCGTCGCTACCAACGTAAGAATCATCCAATGCAGCTCCACCAACACCTTCAAGAGTTACTTGAATACTATTAGATGGTTCAAAACGCTCGAAAAACTCGGAAATTCGCTCAACTGGAGTATATCGCCAATCTTCCTGCTTTCTAGTTGGAATCGCAAAATCTTCCACATTAAACGAGCGCACGGATTTATCTGCGCTAGAAGGCATTGCTGCAGGAACCGCATACGGATCATTAGGGTCTGCTATAGGAATAGTAATTTCTTTTTCCGTCATTTTATTGCCTAAATTCTCTTTTAAATCTTCGCTCATCAGCCCACGGATCCTTCCATTTGCAACTCAACTAAGCGATTCAACTCAAGCGCGTACTCCATTGGCAGCTCGCGGCTAATCGGCTCCACGAAGCCGCGAACAATCATGCCCATAGCCTCTTTTTCTTCAAGCCCTCGACTCATCAAATAGAAAAGCTGATCCTCCGAAACCTTGGAAACAGTGGCCTCGTGAGCCATCGAAACGTCATCTTCGCGCACGTCAACATGCGGATAAGTATCGGACCTGGAAAAATCGTCAACAAGCAAAGCATCGCACACAACAGACGAACTAGAGCCCTTCGCACCCTTAATAATCTTCACAAGACCGCGGTAAGCTGAACGTCCGCCGCCGCGCGAAATCGACTTAGCAACAATCGTAGAACTCGTGTGAGGAGCTAAATGAATCATCTTCGCACCAGTATCTTGATATTGTCCGCGGCCAGCAAAACTCAAAGACATAGTCTCCGCTTTTGCGTAAGGCTCGGCAAGAATACAAGCAGGATACTTCATAGTAGCTTTGGAGCCGATGTTTCCGTCAACCCACTCCATTGTGCCGCCCTCGCGCACGTAAGCTCGCTGAGTTACCAAGTTATACACGTTATTTGACCAGTTTTGCACTGTTGTGTAACGCACACGCGCATGCTTTTCCACAACAATTTCAACGTTTGCAGCGTGAAGCGAATCCGTGGAATAAATTGGAGCCGTGCAACCTTCAACGTAATGCACATAAGAGCCTTCGTCCGCAATAATAAGCGTTCGCTCAAACTGACCCATGTTCGGCGTATTAATTCTAAAGTAAGCTTGAAGCGGAATATCCACGTGCACGCCTTTTGGAACATACACGAACGAGCCGCCACTCCAAGCCGCGGTGTTAAGAGCTGCAAACTTGTTGTCGTCAACAGGGATCACGGTTGCGAAATACTTTTTTACAAGCTCCGGATACTTTTGCACTGCCGTATCCGTGTCAACAAAAATCACGCCTTGAGCTGCCAAGTCTTCGCGAATCGAATTGTAAATAACTTCCGACTCGTACTGTGCTGCAACGCCTGAAACTAAGCGCTTTTTCTCCGCTTCCGGAATGCCTAAGCGATCGTAAGTTTTGCGAATATCTTCCGGCAAATCGTCCCAAGTTTTTGCTTGATCGTGAACCGGGCGCACGTAGTATTTAAAATCGTCAGCGTCAAAACCGCTTAAATCCACGCCCCAATCCGGCATTGGCTTTTGCAAAAACGCGCGGTAGCCTTGCAAGCGAAGATCTAGCATCCACTCCGGCTCGTTTTTATCGGCAGAAATTGCGCGAACAACCGACTCGTCAATACCTTTTTTTGCAGCCTCGCCTGCAGCGTCCGAATCGTGCCAGCCGTAATTGTAATCACCAAATTCAGCAACAATTTGCTCATCTTGGCGGATTTTCTCTTCGTTTACGCGAGCGCGATCTGCCACATACTGGCTCATTTCAACGTCTGCAGCTTTATTTTTTGCTAGATTACCATCGCTTGCTGCAACGCTTGTATCGCCAGTAACGCCAGTATCATTCATATTGCCAGTATCGCTCATAAAGCCTGTAACACCTCCATACTTAACGCACACCTGCGCGCGGTACGTATCAATTGGCAAAAGCTGCTCCCCAAGCGCTACTTTTGCACTCTCCCCACTCAATTATCACCTATCTAAGGTTACCTCGTAATGCGATTTCTTGGTATAGCCGTGTTACGCGCAAAACGTAATGTTTATCACAATCTAATAAAACAAAAACGGCAGAAACTTTACGCGCGTGTAAAGAAAAGATCGGTTGCGAATGAAAAAGCGGCAAAACTTAGGAAAACCCAGTCTTACCGCTTATTTCTATTTACTTAATTCTTACTTAAACCTTACTTATCAGCCTTACTACTAGCAGCAGCTTCCTGATGTTCCAGTGCTGCCGCAACCAATCCAGCAAACAGTGGATGAGGCTTAGTTGGACGAGACTTAAACTCTGGATGAGCTTGAGTTGCTACGTAGAATGGGTGAGCTTCCTTTGGAAGCTCCACAAACTCAGTCAAATTACCATCTGGGCTTTGGCCGCTAATACGCAAGCCAGCTTCGCGCAAACGATCCTTATATGCCACGTTCACTTCGTAACGGTGACGATGACGCTCAGTAACATGCGTAGTGCCGTAAAGCTCAGCAACAATAGAACCTTCTTCAAGCATTGCAGGGTAAGAGCCAAGTCGCATTGTGTGACCCATATCTCCCTTACCAGCCACGATATCCTTCTGCTCTTCCATAGTCGCAATTACTGGATCGCCACAATCCTTCTCGAACTCAGTGGAATTAGCATCCTCAAGCCCAAGCACGTGACGAGCGTACTCAATAACCATAGATTGCAAGCCAAGGCAAAGACCAAGCGTTGGCAAACCATGCTCGCGAGCGTAACGAAGTGCGCCAATCTTACCTTCAATACCGCGAATGCCGAAGCCGCCTGGAATAACCATGCCGTCCATTTGGTCAAGAGCCGCAGCTGCACCTTCTTGAGTTTCGCACTTGTCGGCAGCAACCCAGCGCACATTCACCTTAGCCCAGTTTGCAAAACCGCCAGCTTTAATAGCCTCGGTAACAGAAAGGTAAGCATCCGGCAAATCAATATACTTTCCAACGATTGCAATGTTTAGCTCATGCTTTGGATGATGCACGCGCTCAAGCAAATCTTCCCACTCGTTCCAATCAACATCGTGGAATGGAAGCTCAAGCTCGCGAACAACGTAAGCGTCCAAGCCCTCGTTGAACAAAATCTTCGGCACATCGTAAATGCTTGGAGCGTCAACGCAGTTCACAACGCCTTCAGCATCGACATCACACATAAGCGAAATCTTGTCTTTAATAGCCTGATTAAGCGGACGATCGGAGCGCAAAACAAGCGCGTCTGGAGAAATACCAAGCTGACGCAGCATCATCACAGAATGCTGAGTTGGCTTAGTCTTCAACTCGTGCGCTGCAGCAATATAAGGTACCAAAGAAACGTGCACAAACATGCAGTTTTCAGGACCTAAATCGCGACGAACTTCGCGAGCAGCCTCCAAGAATGGCTGGGATTCAATATCGCCAACTGTGCCGCCGATTTCCGTAATAATCACGTCTACATCGTCGGAAGCTTGCGCGCGCATACGCGACTTAATCTCGCCAGTAATATGCGGAATAACTTGCACGCACTGACCCAAATATTCGCCAGCGCGCTCCTTACGAAGCACAGATTGATAAATCTGACCTGTAGTTACATTCGCTTTCTGGCTTAAGAAAACATCGAGGAATCGCTCGTAATGACCAATATCGAGATCTGTTTCTGCACCATCTTCCGTAACATAGACTTCGCCATGCTGGAATGGGTTCATTGTACCCGGGTCAACATTGATATAAGGGTCAAGTTTTTGTTGTAATACATGCAATCCGCGACTGCGTAAAAGTCGACCTAAAGATGATGCTGTAAGGCCTTTTCCGAGGGACGAAACTACGCCACCTGTGACAAAAATATGCTTTGTAATATGCTCCTGAGAGTTACCATGTTGTCTTCTAACCATGGAACTCCATGGTATCTTCGAGCCTCGACGCTGGGTGTTGATTCGCAAAAAATCGAACAAAATCAAACAAGATGCGCAACAGCTTCCAAAGCGAGCTTATAGCCGTATAATCCCATGCCTGTAATAGTGCCGGTTGCAACAGGACTAATTACACTAATTTTACGAAAAGCATCGCGCGCAGCAGGATTAGAAATATGCACTTCCATGAGCGGAACTCCAGCATCCAAAACCATGTGAGCAGCGTCCGCGAGCGCGTAACTGTAGTGTGTAAAAGCGGCAGGATTCATAACAACAGGCGTATGAGTATCGGCAGCTTCGTGCATCCAGTGAACCATTTGCGCTTCGTCGTCACTTTGGCGCACTTCTACTTCAAACCCAAGTTCCGCACCCCACTTTTCGCATTTCTCGCGCAAAGTTTCAAAGTTCTCACTACCGTACACGTCCGGCTGACGCACGCCTAAACGACCTAAATTCGGTCCGCTTACAACAAGCACTTTTTTTGTATGCTGATTTTCCATTTTTACCTCGCAAGATTAATTATTTTTGCTTATAAACGCGCTCAAAAGCTTCACGAACAGCTTCAATAGGCGGATTGTCTAAATGCATAGGATTAGAAATACCATCCAAAATTACGAAACGTAGCATGTTGCCGCGCGCTTTCTTGTCGCGATGCATAAGGTTAAGCACACACTCAAAAGCAGCATCCGCATCTTTGGCACACTGCCACGAAGTTGGCAATCCAAGCGAATCCAAAAGCGAACGATGATACGCAACGTCTCTCGCATCCAAATATCCTAAAATTTGCGCAAGCTCCGCCGCAAAAACCATGCCAACAGCTACAGCGTTTCCATGACGCCAACGGAAGTGCTCAATCTGCTCAATAGCGTGACCAAGCGTATGCCCGTAGTTCAAAAACTCGCGCAAACCCTGCTCTTTTAAATCGCTCGATACGTGATACGCCTTTACTTTAACTGTGCGTTCAATAAGCTCCACGAGCAGTTCATGAAGTTCGTTATTATTTTCTAAATCATCCCCATTAAATTCACGCAAAAGCCTTGCGTTATTGGCATCGCTAAGAATCTTCAAAATTTCGCCATCGCGAATAAAACCAGATTTTGCAACCTCGCCCAAGCCTTCAATAAGAATATCGTTTGGAAGAGTTGCAAGCGTAGAAGTATCTGCTAAAACGCCAGCTGGAGTGTAAAAGCTGCCGACTAGATTCTTTCCAGCATCCGTATTAATACCAGTTTTACCGCCCGTAGACGCGTCAACCATCGCAAGAAGCGAAGTAGGGCAGTTTACATAGCGAATTCCACGCATCCAAGTTGCAGCAACAAAGCCAGCGACATCCGTTGCTGCTCCTCCACCTAAACCAACAATTGCATCCGAACGAGTAAAACCAGCTTCTGCCAGGTTAGCCCACAATCCACTTGCAACTTTAATAGTTTTTCCAGCTTCTGCATCCGGAATTAACATGTCGAAAACTTCGTAACCAGATTGGCGCAAAATAGTTCGAGCTTTGTCGCTATGACGCTGAACAGGTTGCGTGTGAACTAACGCCACTTTAACTGGCTTAGTTCCAAGCATTTGCGGCAGAAGTTGCATTGCACCGTCACCAATTCGCACATCGTATGGTTCAATTCCTTCACCTGTTACGTGCACAATACGTTGCATAATCATGCTCCTTAATTTTTCTGCAGCCATATACGGAGTCGAACCTTTTGTTTGCATGTGAATATTCGATACCGCTCTAAAAACAGGATCTCTCTGCTCAAATAATTCCATCCAACGCTTTTGCGCATCTTCTCCAGAAAACATAGGACGATTATTATTCCAGCTTGCACGCTCAATAGCCTCTTTAGCATTTGCTTGCAAATACACAACGCGACCGCCACAGCGCATATACTCACGCAAAACTTTTTGAGTTTCTTCACGCATAGGCGCACCGCCACCAAGCGAAACTATTCCCTTTGTAGAATCTTCTGTAGGTGTATCTCCCAAAATTGCCTCTCGCACTATGCGAGCTTCTATTTTACGAAAAGCATCCTGGCCATATTCCTCGAAATATTGCGGTATTGACATATCAATATCGCACTCGATCATGTCATCTGTATCATAAAAAGGCAGATTCATAAGATGCGCAACTTCGCGGCCAACACGCGTTTTTCCAGCAGCAGGCATGCCAATAATAACAGCTAGCGGAAGTTTAGTGTTGCTCATTTCATATTCTCCGGCCAGGAAGCTACGTAAGACTCCACATTTCGGCGCGTTTCTTGCAAAGAATCTCCGCCGAATTTTTCCAAAGCATACTTAGCTAAAGTAAGCCTTACCATCGCTTCTGCAACTACAGAAGCAGCTGGCACAGCAGTGAAATCAGAGCGCTGATTAATAGCTTGAGCAGCTTCGCCAGTAAGCACATCCACTGTGCGCAAAGCGCGTGGAATAGACGGAATTGGTTTCATTGCAGCGCGCACGCGAATGATTTCGCCGTTCGACATTCCGCCTTCAATTCCTCCAGCTCGATTAGTAAGACGCTTAATTTTCCCATTTTCGTCTGTTACCATTTCGTCGTGCGCGGCCGATCCGGGGCGATCTGCTTCTGCAAAACCGTCACCAATTTCCACGCCTTTAATAGCCTGAATTCCCATAATCGCGCTCGCGAGAGCCGCATCCAAGCGACGATCCGACTCAACGTATGTGCCAACTCCTGCAGGCATGCCGTAAGCAAGCACTTCCACTACTCCACCGAGCGTATCTGCATTTGCTTTTGCTTCGTCGATGCGAGCCATCATTCGCGCTTGCGCATCTTTGTCGAGAGTGCGAACTGGAGAAGCATCCAAAGCAGCAACATCATCTGGTGTTGGTAAAGCTAAACTTTTGTTAGTGTATTCGCCGCCAATGCCGATAACATGCGCAACTGTGCGCACGCCTAAAGCTTGCTGTAAAAACGCATCAGCAATAGCACCCAAAGCAACGCGCGAAGCTGTTTCCCTAGCACTCGAACGCTCTAAAACTTCGCGAGCATCATTAAAACCATACTTGCGCATACCAGTTAAATCCGCATGCCCTGGACGAGGGCGGCTCAAAGGAGCATTTCTGCCAACTTGCTCAACCTCGTGATCCAAAGGATCTGCACTCATTACTTCGGTCCACTTTGGCCACTCTGTATTCGCGATTTCTACAGCAATCGGAGAACCAAGCGTTACGCCGTGGCGAACTCCAGTTAAAAGACGCACTTTGTCTTGCTCAAACTTCATACGCGCGCCACGACCATAACCAAGGCGACGGCGAGCAAGTGCCGAAACTACATCATTGCTAGTAATGTGCACGCCAGCCGGCAAACCTTCAATCATGGCTACTAACGCTTCACCGTGCGACTCCCCTGCCGTTTGCCATCTAAGCATGCCATTTCTCCATTCTCAAGTAATTTACGCGTCTAAATACTTTACTCTACTAACTACCAAGTATTGAGCTGGTTGTTATTGACAGCAATGCTGCGAGTATTGCAGATATTGCTTCTACTGGTACGAATGGTATTGATGCGTTGATTGGCGAGCAGATTTTGCAGTAAATTTTCCATAGCAAAAGCCAAAGTAAGCCAACTGCTCCAACTAAAGCGAACCAGTAAATTAGGCAGTCAAAGCCGAATAATACCAAGGCTTGCGCAATCATTGACGCGCTCGTAACATCTCCGAAGCCAATAGCATTTTTTGCGGAAATTTTTCGCATACCCCAGTAAATTACAAAAATAATTACGCAAGAAATCCAGCCGAAAATAAGCACGCTAATATTTCTAAATAAAATAATCGAATATATGAGATTCGCAAAAGATTGAAAAATTCCTGCAATAACAACCCAAAGTCTTGGCACTACGCGACTTTTTATGTCAGTTGCGCAAACTGAAATTAAACATGTGAGCGTTGGCAGCACCGATAGTATCGTAATAATTAATTGCTTCATTAAAGCAGATTACGAAAACTTGCGAAACTGTTACAACCTCAAAACATATATGTGGTTAAAAGCTATATTTTTATTTAACAGTTTAGTTGCCTTCAGGATTGTTGCGCTTGTACTCGTCGCGGAATTTCAAGAATTCGTCTTTGTTATCCGCAAACTTCGTTTCACCAGTTTTCAAATTCGTGGTGACAAAGTAAAGCCACGGACCGTCTTGAGGGTTAATAGTGGCAAGAAGAGCGTTGTCTCCAGCAATGCCAATAGGCGTAGGGGTCAAACCCTTATGAATACGTGTATTATACGGATTATTTGCATCGTCAAGCATTGCTTGCGTGAGTTTAATAGGTTTTACTCCCGCGCCGTAACCAACAGTAGAATCCATTCCTAACGACATATCTTTTGCCAAACGGTTCAGTATTACGCGAATAACTTTGCCATAATATTCGCGATTATTCACTTCAGCTTCGGCAATAGACGCCATAATTAAGGCTTTTTCTCTATCTTTACCTTTAGGAATTCCAAGAGAATCAAGTTTTTCAATACGCTTTTTTACCATTGCGGAAAGAATAGCATCCGCACTTTTCATAGCTTTTACGTTATAAACTCCAGGCTCTAGCCAGCCTTCAACACTACCGTTTGCTTCAGCAGGCAGAATTCCTGCAGCACCATCAGCTAACGCAGCCTTGAATTTATCTAAACTTATTCCAGATAATGTTGAAGCTTTTTGCAAAACGTCTGCTGCGTGATCCCCTGCACGAACTTCAAGGAACCCGCCTGCTTTTGTTTGATCTGAAAGAATATCAACTACATCAATAGCAGCCATATGTTTTTTCAGTGAGTAAACGCCAGGATACAAAATTTTATTATTTGCAGAAACAGCTGAAGTAAAAGCTGATTGAGATTTAACAACATTTGCCTTAACTAATTTGTTGGCAACGCTAATAGCACCCTCGCCGGTGTCAATAGTAAACTCAACCGTTCCAAAGCCTGGGCCTGGCCAATCTGCAACAGACTCGCTATTTTGAGATAATTTCCACGCGCGAACCGCACTGTATCCAAAATATCCAACAACAGCTAATACGAATACGAGCAGAATAGATAAAACGACTTTTGCTCTACGCCTGCGTTTTTTTGCTTCAAGACGAGCTTTAGCACGTTTTCTGGAGCTAACAGTCGAAGACTTGTATTTAGAAGAATTAGATGATTCTGACGACGGCTCGCCATCATGCTCAGTCCACTTTGCATGTTTGTCAAAAAATTCATCAAAATTGTCAGACACGCTATTCTCCTCTTCGCTATTTCTGCTTTTACTCGATTTTCAAAACTACTCTGCATTATTTGCGTCAAGCGCAGACTGCAAAATCAACACTGCCGACTGCTGATCTACCATTGGACGATGCTTTTTAGTAGAAAGATCCGCTTGCAAAAGCTGACGATGAGCACTTACTGTTGTCAAACGCTCATCTTTCCAAACTACTTCTGGCATATAATCCAACGCCCAATCTTTTTCGTCATGCAATATTTGCATGCGTTTTATTAGATTCTTCCCCCAGCGCAGAGCTTTTTTAGCAGATTTTCCTTCAGTGCCATCGAGTTGCAAAGGCAAGCCTATAACAACTTTTTCTACATTGTTATCTTCAATAACTTCAAGCACTTCATCTATAGCATGGAAGGAATCTCCAAACACTTGCACATTACCAATAGGATGCGCAAAGGTGAGACCAGGGTCGGAAAGTGCAAGTCCGACCCTTGCGTCACCTAAATCAATACCTAACCACACCATATTTCGTGTTGCTTTTGGTATAGATTCGTAAATTTTTAAGCTGTAAAACACGCACTAGGCGAGCTTAGCTACTTCTGATTTCGCAGCTTCGAGAGCTTCATCAAGCTTAGAAGCATCTGTACCACCGCCCTGAGCGAAGTCTGGCTTGCCGCCACCGCCGCCACCAAGCACCTTGGAAGCAGTACGAACCAAGTCGCCAGCCTTAGCACCAAGACCGCGAGCAGCTTCGTTTGTAGCTACTGCGATCATTGGTCGATCGTCTTCATTAACACCAGCAAGTGCAACAACCACTGGAGCATCTTCACCTAAACGAGCACGAATATCTAGGACTGTCTTGCGCAAAGCATCGAATGAGCCAAAGTTGCCAACATTCTTTAGAGCCAACTTAACTTTTTCGTTACTATTCTTTGCTTCATCAACTAATGTTGGTACAGCTTCATTTAATTGAGCTTCGTAAACAGAAGCAAGCTTACGATCAGAATCCTTCATCTTGTTAAGCAAAGATTCCAAACGTTCAACCAACTCGTCTGGGCGAGCATTAACCATGTCTGCTAATTGCGCAACCAAAGTGTGCTCGCGGGCGCCATACTCGTACGCTGCCTCGCCGCAAAGAGCGTCGATTCTGCGCACACCAGAGCCAATAGAAGACTCGGAAAGGATTGTAACCATACCAATCTTTCCGGTGCTCTTAGCGTGAGTGCCACCGCAAAGCTCGCGGCTCCAACCGTCGCCGATTTCAACAACGCGCACAACATCGCCGTACTTTTCGCCGAACAAGTGCATTGCTCCAAGCTTAAAAGCGTCGTCGATTGGCATTTCCTTAGGAACAACCTGCAAATCGTCGCGAATACGCTCGTTTACGCGAGCTTCAACGCGAGAAAGCGCATCCTTATCAACAGCCTTTGGCCACTGGAAGTCGAAGCGCAAGCGGTCTGGATCAACCACGGAACCGCGCTGAGTTGCCTGTGGACCAAGCTCTTCGCGCAAAGCCTTGTGAAGGGTATGCGTAGCAGTGTGGCTTCGAGCCAAAGCAGCTCTACGAACCTGGTCAATATTGGTGTTTACAGGAGCACCAACGCTAAGAGTTCCTTCGGTAAGTCGGCAGCTGTGAACAATCAAATCCTTGATTGGTCGCTGAACATCGTCAACTTCCAAAATCGCGCCGTCATCGGAAATAATCTCGCCCTGGTCAGCAATCTGGCCGCCGCGCTCAGCGTAGAATGGCGTGCGGTCGAGAATAATCTCAGCGTTTGCAGGAGCAGTAACGCTTTTAACAGAGCCCTTACCTGCTTCAACAATTGCCAAAACGTTAGAACGGCTGGAGAAGTCAGTGTAGCCAAGGAAGTCAATTGGCTTTTCAAGAGCCTTCTTAATATCGTCGTAAACGCTAACATCCACGTTGTGGCGCTTCTTCAAAGCATCAGCGCGAGCGCGACCCTTCTGCTCGCTCATAAGCTCGCGGAACTTAGCTTCATCAACCTTAACACCCTGCTCAGCTGCCATCTCAAGAGTAAGCTCAATTGGGAAGCCGTAAGTATCGTGCAAAGTAAATGCGTCGGAGCCGCCAACTATAGGGTCATCCTTATGCTCTTTCTTAGCTTTTTCAACAGCAAAATCGAGAATAGTCGTGCCCTTTTCAAGAGTGCGACGGAAAGCATCCTCTTCACCGTAAGCAGCTTCGCTAACCTCGTGGAAAGTATCGTTAAGCTCCGGATAGCTTGGCTCCATAGCAGACTTAGAAACTGGGAACAAGGTTGGCAAAACTGGATCTTGAACGCCGAGCATACGCATTGCGCGAACAGTTCTGCGAAGAAGACGACGAAGCACGTAGCCGCGGCCAACATTGCTTGGACGCACGCCATCGCTCATAATCATCAAAGCGGAACGCACATGATCTGCTACAACGCGGAAACGAACATCCGCATCAGCGTTGCTGCCATACTTTACGCCACTAAGCTTTTCTGCCGCTTCAATAACTGGGTAAACTTCGTCAGTTTCGTAAATGTTTTCCTTGCCTTGCATAAGGTAAGCCAAACGCTCCAAACCAGCGCCAGTATCAATATTCTTTTGATCGAGTTCGCCAGCAATATGCAAATCAGTCTTAGATTTGACGTTATCTACCTGGTAATTTTCGAAAACCAAATCCCAAATCTCAATAAAGCGAGATTCGTCAGCAGCCGGACCTCCGTCGCGACCATACTTAGGACCGCGATCCACGTAAATTTCGGAGCATGGGCCGCCAGGACCAGGGCCGCCGGTAGTCCAGAAGTTATCTTCCATGCCGAAAACTTGCATGTGTTCTGGATCAAAGCCCTCGTTCTTCCAAATTGCGCGAGCCTCGTCGTCGTCCGTGTAAGTGGTTACCCAAAGCTTTTCTGGGTCAAAACCGTAGCCGCCCTTATCTTGAGGACTAGTTAAAAGCTCCCAAGCGTAGTGAATAGCTTCCTCTTTAAAATAATCGCCGAACGAGAAGTTACCAACCATCTGGAAGAAGGTGCCGTGACGAGTAGTCTTACCAACTTCGTCAATATCTAGAGTGCGAACGCACTTCTGATTCGAAGCCATACGACGCGAAGGAGGCGTCTGTTCACCAAGCAAGTAAGGAATAAACGGCACCATGCCGGCAATAGTAAACAATGTTGTTGGGTTCGGCGAAATAAGAGAAGCCGAAGGAACAACCATATGACCATTCTTAGCAAAATAGTCAAGATAACGCTTTGCAATTTCTGCTGTGCGCATACGTACGAACTCCTTGTGTAATTTTTAGCAAGACCCACGCAAACCGTCACAAATAACCGTCACAAACAAAAGCCACATGCAACGCTCACACGAAATCGTGCCGCATGACGCACGACGCAATCATGCAAACATTCAATATAGTACTTCAATACTTAACTTAACTAAACTTAGCAAAGTAACGAAATTATGAAAAACTCGTTTTTTATTTAAAATTCCCTATTCTTACGATTAGCATAACGAGAATTAAGCTCAGCTTCATGCTCTTTACGGCTAGTATTAAAATCTTTAAACAATCCCATTACTGTGCGCAATGTGATATTTTTCGGTTCCTTATCAAATATAAAATGACTAGCAGAAGACGGCATTTTTGCTTTAACATATGCACGAGCCTTCGTAACTGTAAGAACACCAATTACAATGCCAACAAACATCCAAAATAAACGCTTGAACATTACTCCCCCTTGCTTGCATTCTTAGTTGCATTCTTATCAGAGGATTCTTTTGAAACGTTACTATTGGCACTATTCTTGTCTGTTGGAACAGTAGGCTTATTAAAGAAAGAAGCAACCGTATCTTTTAGCGCGTAGCCGGCAGCTGCAATTTTTACGAGCGGTTTTCCAAGGAAAGCACCATACAAATCAGTAAGAGCACCAATATTCGTAACAGTTGTGCGCGTAGCTCCTGAAACAGCGTTTACATCGTCAAGAGTCTTATTAACTTGCTTAATCGTCGTCACAGACTCGTCAATTGCAGGCATCGCATGCTCACCCGACTCTTTGACAGTTTTCGCAATCTGATCGAACAACTTACCCAATCTAATTAGCGGATAAATCAAAAAACCCGAAAGCACAGTAAACGCAATCGCGGCAATAAGAGCAGCTATGTCTCCAACGCTCATCGTAACCTCTTTCTGTACCATTTTTGCTTAAGACTTCACCGCGCTGAAAGCTAATACAACAGCAAATCAGACTACAGTTAAAACCATTCGCAATGACTTAAGACTAACGAACGGTAACGACGCATATAACAAAGTTAAACAGTAGAATCTACTCGTTATAGCCTCGAATAGTAATGGCATTATCAATAGGTTTGGTAGTATCAAAATCAAGTCTGGTTACGCTTCCGTTTTGAGGGCGTTCGCTTAAATCGTAGCCTGCAGGCGCAAAACGGTGCATAAGACTTAGCAAAGTGTTGCCATGCGAAATTTGCAAAACATTATCTCCATCGTTAAGCAAAGAATTTGAAGCGATTAACGCAAAACCTTCTTCTACGCGAGTCCAATATTCGATATCTGACTCGGCATCGTGGAAAGGATCCGCTTCTTTAAGCATGTCACGAGTAGCTGCAAGCCCAAATTTTTCAACGATTTCGTTATAAGTGTGAGCTCCGTGAGGTGCTCCTGCAGCCCACCAAGCCATTTGCATATCTTGACCTTCAAAATAGCCGTAACATTGCTCGCGAAAATGCATGTCGCTTACAAGCGTCGGGCGCACGTTACCGGCAGATTCATTTGCATCGAGAATACGTTGTGCTGTGATTTGCGCACGAGTAGTATCCGAACAATAAGCTGCAGCAAAAGCAATATTTTCTAGCTTTTTTGCGGCCGTGTCCGCATCTTTCAAACCTTTTTCAGTAAGTGGAGAATTTGACCAGCCTTGCAGTCGATTATAGCGATTAAATAGCGTCTGACCGTGACGCACTAAATAAAGATGCAGCAACATAACTCCATTATTGCACTACGCGGTACATAAGCGTCAGAAAGTTGCGCGACAACAAACGCCGGAAAAATTACCCACGTTTGGAGCGATACGCCAGACCAAACCCTCCAAACACGAGGGAAATTACCCGCATTTGGAGCGCCAAGCCAGACCAAAGCTCGCACTATAAGCGCTCGCTGTGCTGCGCTCAAGCATGTCGTCGCGCCAACGCATTGACCCCTGCCACGCGAATGCGCAACAGGGGTCAAGCGGTATGTCCTTAAGAATTAAATCGGCGAATTAACGAGCGTAGTATTCGACGACGTACTGAATGTTGACTTCAACTGGAATCTGATCGACTTCCGGCTTACGAGTCAAAGTAGCCTTCAAAGAGGCAAGATTCACATCGAGGTAACCAGGAACTGCTGGCAAAACGTCGCGATGAACGCCTTCTGCAGCCATCTGGAATGGAACCATGGTCTGGCTCTTGGCACGAACCTGAATGGTCTGACCTGGCTTCACACGGTAAGATGGGCGATCGACAAGATTGCCATCAACCAAAATATGACGATGTACAACAAACTGACGAGCCTGGGCGGTGGTGCGAGCAAAGCCTGCACGCAAAACCAAAGCATCAAGACGAGTTTCCAAATCGGTGAGCATTGCGTCACCGGTCTGGCCTGCAGTGTGCGTACCCTTCTCGTAAGCAGCACGAAGCTGCTTCTCGGAGATGCCGTACTGAGCGCGAAGACGCTGCTTCTCGCGAAGACGTACTGCGTAATCGGACTCGGTGCGACGACGAGTGCGACCGTGCTCACCTGGAGCATATGGACGCTTCTCGAAGATACGCTGAGCCTTTGGGGTTAAAGCGATGCCGAGGGCGCGAGAAAGACGCACCTGACGGCGAGAACGCTGAATATTAGTCATAGCTAATCCTTTAATTCTGTCGTTATCTGAACGGAACGTGAACCAAGTTTTTAATCGATCGCAAAATCGCTTAAAATTATTCACGCTGAGCCGGCCTCTCCAGTGCTTCTTCGTGCTAACACACGAACGCGCAAGTATTAAAACGTTGAAATAACGCCATAACTACCGCGCGCCGACCCACTGATGGGCTAAGGCTCCAGATGATGCTTACACAAAATAGGCATCCTTTCTGATTCTACACACCCGTAAGAATAATTGTTGATATTTTTCGTACTGAGCGCGAAACTCACGTTGTAAGTTCCCCGGCAAATGTTCCACAAACCAGCCAAAACGCTCGCGCGAGTAACGCGCTCGCTTGCGAAACTCGCGTTGGAAGTCCACTGGACTTCCAACTTTAGCGAGTTTCCGGATTGAAGTGCCTTCGCGCGCTACGCTTCAAGCGCTCCGGCAAGTCAATCCGCAATCCATTGTGTATGTGCAATCCGCACAGCGAGCAGCCTCAACATCGTGAGTTACCATGAGCACTGCCACACCATTTTTTGCAGCCTCGCGCAACATTTTCACAACTATGCGAGTATGCTCTACATCCAAATCGCCAGTAGGCTCGTCAAGAATAAGAAGCTTTGGATTGTTTATTAGCGCGCGCACAATCATTACGCGACGCATTTCACCACCCGAAAGCTCATTTGGGTAGCACCACAGTAAATCTTCAATATGCAATTGCTTGCAAAGTTCTAACGCGCGAGTCTCGTTTAAATCTTCGCTTACTTCAGACTTACTTACTTCAGACTTACTTATTCCAGACTTACTTACTTCACAAGCACTAGCTGCAATTTGCACAGGTAAAAGTATGTTGTCATGCACAGTAAGATTTTGTAAAAGTGTCTGCGATTGCGTCACAAAACCTATATCACATGCGCGCAAACGAGACATTTTTGCATCACTAAAAGTGCGTTCAGAAATCTCTTCGCCGCAAACTTTTACACTTCCATGCGTTGGCTTCAATAACCCAGCAATCAAATTTAGTAAAGTAGATTTTCCGTTACCTGACTTTCCAACGATTGCCACAAAATCACCGCTATTTAGCGCAAAACTCACGTTATTTACTGCAAAAAATTTGTGTTTTCTGCGCATAAATTCGCGAGTTACACGAGTAAGCTCAACAACAGGTAAAATATCAAACTCATTACTTGGCAGTTTTTGACTCTTATCTTCCATACTTACTCACCTGACCTAAGTGTCAAATACGTTTCGCGCATAGCAATACGCAATGTGGTAAGCGCTGAAGCTACAACAACTGCAACAAGCGCAAGTAGCACAGACGCTAACATAAGCACTGCTACTGGTAGCGCAGTCACTTCCAAATACGGAAGCTGCAACTGTTCAGAAATAAGAGAACTGTAAGGGAACAATATAAGACTTGCAGACGCAACCCCCAATACTCCACCAACTAAGCCAAGTATCGCAGATTCCCTAACGACAACGCCTAAAAGCATATTTCTTGTTGTGCCAAGTATGCGAAGAGAAGCAAACTCTTTTTTGCGTTCGTTTACAGATGTTGAAAACACTGCAACTAAAACTAGCAATCCAACTAGCCAGCACGCAGCAATTATAAAAGTCAACGTGCGAGTAAAAACACCAAGATTAGCTTGCGTAGTTGCTGTAATTCCGCCCGGAAAAACTATGCCAATGCTTGAAAGACCAGTTGTTTTGCGAATATTTTTTGCAACTTCTTGCGCGCTGTAACCCTTTTGTACTTTTACAAGTACTGCAGAAACTGCTTTTTTAGCATATTCCTTTGGAATAGCAGTGTGCCCTACTTTCGTTGAATACTCAACTACTTGCGGCACACTTTCGCGTCGCACAAACACTGAATTATCAATGCTTGTGCCAGTTTTTGCAAGCTGTGCAGCTACAGGCCATTGGTGTCCAAAAAGACGAACAGTATTCATATAAGACACGATTACATTTGCGCCAGCAATCATCTCGCCTTTTTGTAACTTCTGCTTATGTTGAGAATAAATCCAAGGACCTATAACAAAATCAGAATCGGGATCAAAACCAATAATTTGCAATTTTTCAGCGCAACATCCTGCAGAAAGCGAAGAAATATACGTTTGTGCACTCGCCTTTTGCACACCCGGAGAGCGTCTTACTAAATTCTCAATATCGTTAGTGAAATAAAAAGTGCTTGAACCACTGTTTGTAAGCAACGCTTCTGCCTTAGTGTGCGTACCTTGAGGGATAACCATAATATCGGCTCCCATGCGTTCTCGCATACTGTTCAAGCCGCGTTCAAGATTCATAGAAATCAGCGAGCCGCCGAAAAATATTGCAGACAAGCACGCAGATACAACAATAAGTGCAGCAGTGCGCAATGGCTTGCGTTTAAGATTTTCCAGCGGCAATCGCTTTAGCGTAATAGTGCGCATAATTTTGCTTTAGTAAGCTTTTCGAACTATTTGAACTATTAATCTTCTTTATTATCCAAATACACGGAAACAGCTGCGAACACCAATGCGAGCACAGACAGAACAATCAACGTTGGGCGCATAACGGATGCACAATGCATCATTGGGCTCTTGCACACGCCAATAAGGAATGTTGTAACAGCAAGCATAAGCAAAGCATTCACAACTACAGCAATATTTAAACCAATGCGAACATTTTCTTTAACAAATAACGCAATAATTCCAAGTACTGCAATAACTAAGCCGATTCCAACAGCTGCACGACCTGTGTAGTAACATGCCATAGGTTGCATCATCATATGCATTTTGTGCATGCCTCCGGTTGAGCATGGCTTTGCAAACGTCAATGGTGCAATGGCAATAAGCAAGCCGAAAATAATTGCAGGAATTGATGCGAATAATTTGTTTTTCATAATTTATACCTCATTAAATGTATGTTTTTATTTTTTAGTGTCACATTTTCGTTAATGCAACACGCTTCTCGGCACCCACACCCGCGAATGCCACGTCCTTGTTAAAAATTTATCTTACATTAAAGTGCATAAATAGAAGATTTTACAATTTCTCGATTGGTGCAACTCTAAGCATTAGTCGCTTTACTCCATCGGAGCCGAAATCGACTGTAATAATTGAGTTTCTGCCCTTATCTTGCGTTGCTAGCACAGTTCCTAAGCCGTAAGTATCGTGAGTAATTTTGTCGCCAACTTGGAAGTCTTGAATATTTAGATGATTGTCTTTATTCATAACTGCGGAAGTTGAACCAACTTTTGTTGCGTTTGTTGAAGCCGCAGTTTTTGCGGTAACTTTGCGCGTTTTTACTGCACTTGACTTAGACCAATTCGATTTAGAATAAGACGAGCCGTAAGAAGAACCGTAAGAAGAGCCATAAGACTTGCTATAAGACTTTCCGTAAGAAGATCCGTAAGAACTCGAGCCATACGATTTATTTCTTCCGTAAGACTTAGAGCCATGCGATTTTTCAGAACCGTAACTGCTTCCACCATAAGTTGTTTTTTCACTAAACGCATCGCTATAATCGTCATCCCAGCCGCCGAAGTCGCTATCAAAATCGCCGCCAAAATCACTATCAAAATCGCTATCGAAATCATCGCCGCGTCTAGACGAAGCACCCCAACGCTCAACATCAGACTCTCTGCGCTTCCAATCAATCAAATTATCTGGAATCTCATCCAAAAACTGGCTTGGAAGCATATCTTGAACCTGCCCCCATTGTGCACGAACAGCAGCACGCGTAACATACAAACGCTGCTTAGCTCGCGTAATACCAACATAAGCAAGACGACGCTCCTCGCAAAGCTCGCCATCGTCTTCCAAAGCGCGAGAATGCGGAAAAGTTCCCTGCTCCATGCCAGTTAGGAACACAACCGGATACTCCAAACCCTTAGCCGTGTGAAGCGTCATCAACGTAACTTTACCAGTGTCCTCATTTTCATCCGGCAATTGATCCGAATCAGCCACAAGCGCCGTCGTTTCAAGGAATCCAGCAACACTAGCATCCGGCGTATTCTGCTCATACTCAGCTGCAACCGACTGCAATTGCGACAAATTATCCACGCGAGCGGCATCTTGAGGATCTTCAGAACGTTGCAAATCCTCCAGCAAACCACTGTCGTTCAGTATGCTGTCAATAACTTTAGAAGGTTTCGAGTCATTGTTTTGCATACACGTAATTAAGTTGTGCATAAGCTCGCGGAACTCTTTAAGCTTGGTTGCAGTGCGAGTTGGCATACCTTCGATTGACTCCAAATGTTCCAAAGCTTGCCAGAAGCTAACTCCTTGTGTTTGAGCATAAAGCGTTAACAAAGCCTCCGCACGCGCTCCAAGCCCACGCTTAGGCACATTCAAAATTCGACGCATATTCACATCGTCATCTGGGTTTGCCATAGATTGCAAGTATGCGAGCGCATCTTTTACTTCGCGACGCTCGTAAAACTTCGTGCCACCAACAAGCTGATACGGAAGACCTGCTTTAACGAGCGCATCTTCCAGCGAACGAGACTGCGCATTAGCGCGATACATAATCGCCATATCCGAATAAGCAACGCCCTCTTCACCTGCTAATCGCGCTATTTCTTGCGCAACCCAAGCTGCTTCCTGTTGAGCACTGTCTGCTGCATAACCAGTAATTGGAGTGCCCTTACCTAATGCCGTCCACAATTTTTTAGGCTTTCGTCCTTGATTATGCGAAATAACTGCGTTTGCAGCGTCCAAAATAGTTTGCGTAGAGCGATAATTTTGCTCAAGCATAATAGTTGTAGCGTTTGGGAAATCTTTTTCAAAGTCTTGAATATTGCGAATATCTGCTCCGCGGAAAGCGTAAATCGACTGGTCGGAGTCGCCTACAACTGTGATTGATGCAGGAGTGTTATTTTGCTGAGATGGATTTGCACTATTTTGCTTTACATCCACTCCAGCAAGCTCGCGAATAAGCTCGTATTGAGCGTGATTCGTATCCTGATACTCGTCTACAAGAATATAGCGGAACTTATGGCGGTAATATTGCGCAGCTTCTGGTACTTCGCGCATGAGTTGCACAGTTCGCATAATTAAATCGTCAAAATCAACCGCATTTGCTTGAGATAAACGATGCTGATATTCCGCATAAATAGTTGCGTAAACAGCTTCAGAATTGCCAGCGTGCGCAATTTGTTGACCTGCAACACCAGGCTTGTAATCGTTAGCATACATGTCTAGTTGCTCACGCCAAGTGATTAAACTATTTTTGCAATCCGAAATCTTGCCCAAAATGCTGCGTGGCGTAAAACGCTTAATATCAACGTTAAGCTCTGTTGCAATAATTTTTACTAATCGCTCGCAATCGGAAGTATCGTAAATAGAAAAGCCTGATTTTAAGCCAATATACTGTCCTGATCTGCGAAGTATTTTCACACATGCAGAGTGGAACGTCGAAACCCACATAGTATTTGCTTCGCTACCAATAAGTTTGCTTAAACGTTCACGCATTTCGGCAGCTGCTTTGTTTGTAAAAGTGATGGCAAGAATTTGGCTTGGCCAGGCACCTTTTTGGCTTAATATCCAAGCTATTCTTCGCGTAAGAACTCGCGTTTTGCCGCTTCCAGCTCCTGCTCCAATAAGCAGTGCCGGTCCGTCGTACTGGACTGCTTGAGATTGTTGCGGATTTAAGCCGTCGAGTAGTTTTTGCGCGTCAACTGCAACTCTAGAATGTGCGAAATTTTGGGAATATTCTTGAGATTCTTGAGGAAGCAGTTCTTGTTGGGCAAGGGCTTCTTGTTGGGAAGGCACTGATTCTTGAGGAGGCACTGATTCTTGAGGAGGCACTGATTCTTGAGGAGGCACTGATTCTTGAGGAGGCACTGATTCTTGATCAGACGCATATTCTTGCTGCGTAAAATCAGGCTCTTTAGCGTAAGCGTCAGCATACTCGTCGTAACTGTAGTTGGCATAATCATTCGCATCCGCAACATTCTCGTAAAAACGATCGTCAGAATCGAACGAATCAACTGGATTCCCCAACAAATCACTTACATATCCGTAATCGCTATCCTTTGCACTCATATTTGCATTCATACTTGCGCCCATACTTACGCTCATACTTGTACTCCATTAATGCTGCCAATTATCTACGTTTTAGCTTCAGCAATAAAACGCCCCCACGTTTTAATTGCGCACGTATTTAATCAGGTTTACCACATGCTGCAGTCGTTTTTACTCATATTGTGTCACGAACTTAGGTATGCTTGAGCGTACTGCAATGTAATTGTTCGTAAGAAGGGGCGCATCGTGCAAGAACTGGAAGAACGCATTCTCCAAGATGGTATCGTAAAACCAGGCAATGTATTAAAAGTAGACGCTTTTTGAACCACCAGTGCGATGTGAATTTATTTGATCATATGGGAGCCGCTTGGGCTGAGCATTTCCGCGACGCAAATATTACTAAGATTCTTACGATTGAAGCTTCTGGTATTGGAATTGCATGTGTTGCAGCACGCCATTTTGGTGGAGTTCCTGTGGTTTTTGCAAAGAAAGCTCAGTCGATTAATCTCGATGGCGACCAATACGTATCTACGGTATTTTCTTTTACAAAGCAGCGCGAGTTTCCGGTGATTGTGTCACGTAAGTATTTAAGTGCGGAAGATCGCGTGCTTATTTTGGATGATTTTTTGGCGAACGGCAAAGCTTTGCAAGGATTAATCGACATTTGCAATCATGCTGGAGCTAGCGTTGCCGGCATTGGAATCGCTATCGAAAAGGGCTTCCAAGGTGGTGGAGATGCGCTTCGTGAAGCTGGATATGACTTGGATTCGCTGGCGATTGTTGACGCGATGGATCCTGTTGATGGGTCGATTTCGTTCCGTAAGTAGCGCTCCGACCTGCTTTCGCGCTTAGAGCGTAGCGCGCGAAAGTAACTCGGAGCGGAAACTCGCTAAAGTTGGAAGTCCAGTGGACTTCCAACGCGAGTTTCGTAGCGAGCGTATTCCTCACGGCTATTGGTAGCCGTTCGGCTGATTTGGCATGTGAAGCACACCGTGCTTCACAATTGAGCCAAATCACGCTTTGAAGGAGCTTGAAATCCCAATGATTTCAAGCTCGGTCAAAGCGCTGCGCGAGCGCCCTTCGCTCAGTGCGAAAAATCTCAAATCTCTACCACACTGGTATTCGTGCAACTAAAGTCACGAAATTAAGCTGCGGTGGGGTGTGTGGTATTTGTGCCCGGTGTGACGTGTGCAGCAGCACGGATGTTAGCGTTCTTTGGACAGTAATAAATCAACGTTTGCAGAGCATTACTGCAAAGCTTCAGAAGGTTTGGGAGAAATACGACTCTTAATTTACGCGGCTGTAAAGTTTATGCCGGATTCAGGAGCGCAAACTCACTGAAGTAAGTCTAATTGTGAAGGAAACGAGAAAAATTTTTCGCAAATGGTAATTTTGTCGAAAAATACGATAAAGTAGTCCGGTTGGTATACTTCAACACGTATTGCAACAAACAATTGATTAGGTGGCTAAACATATGACTGAAGTGGTGATTGCAAGCGCTGTACGTACGCCTATTGGCAAATTCGGCGGCAGCTTATCTTCGCTTTCCTCAGTTGATTTAGGAACAATCGCAGCAAAAGCAGCAATAGAACGCGCTAGAATTAGCTCACACGACGTGGATCAAGCTATTTTTGGAAACGTATTACAAGCAGGCAGCGGACAAAACGTTGCTCGCCAAATTGCGTTAAAAGCAGGATTAGATACTTCTAGCAGCGCAATGACAATTAACGAAGTATGCGGATCCGGCTTAAAAGCAGTGCGCTTAGCACAATCCGCAATCGTTATGGGAGATGCGCAAGTTGTTGTTGCAGGCGGCACTGAAAGCATGAGCAACGTACCGTTTTACGCAACTAATTCGCGATTTAGCGGACACAAATACGGGAATTTTGCCCTTATTGACGGTTTGCAACGAGACGGCTTAAACGACGCTTTTACTGGCGACGCAATGGGCGTTACTGCAGAAAATGTTGCAGCAAAATTTGGTATTACTCGCGAAGCACAAGATATTTTTGCACTCAAATCTCACCAAAAAGCTGTTGCCGCTATTAAAAGAGGCGATTTTGCTTCTGAAATTGTGCCAGTAACGCTTGCAAACGGAACTGTTATAACTCGCGACGAGCATCCTCGCGAAGATACGTCTTTAGAGCAGTTGTCGAAATTGCGCACGCTTTTTAAAGCGTCGGAAGAAACTGCGGACGCGACTTGCGAAGTTGACAAGCGCGAAGTTGGCGAAAACGAAGTTTGCAAGCACGAATCGACTGTAACTGCAGGAAACGCAAGCGGAATTAACGACGGAGCTGCAGCTCTAGTGCTTATGAGCAAAGATTACGCGCAAGCGCACGGAATTGAATATCTTGCGCAAATTGTGGGATTCGCAGAAGGCGGAATCGACCCAGATTTAATGGGATACGCTCCAAAACATGTAATGGAACGCATGCTAAATGCGACCGGCAGCAACGTTGACAACATTGACTTATTCGAAATAAACGAAGCGTTTGCAGCGCAAAGCATTGCTGTTTCGGAGCAACTTCATATTGACGAGTCAAAACTCAACGTACGCGGTGGAGCAATTGCACTCGGACATCCGCTTGGCGCTAGCGGAGCGAGGATTTTGACGACGCTTATATACGCTTTGCGAGATAGCAATAAGTTAAATGGAGTTGCTGCGCTGTGCGTCGGCGGCGGAATCGGCGTTTCTATGCAAATTAGAATGCGAAACAATCAAGCCAGAATGTAAAACAATAAAGTCAGAATGCAAACAACCAAGTCAGAATGCAAAGCGATCAGAAGCATTCGTAGTCTACAAATCATGAGGTGATTTCGATGGCTGCTTTTCGTGAATTAAGCGTGGAAAATCGCATAAAAACCTTGCAAAATGAGGGCGCAATTAACAAGGCTGAGGCAGCATTTTTGCTTAAACAGTTTGCGGAAAGTTCCGATACTACAATTTCTACAGACGTTGCAAATCATATGATTGAGCATCAAATTGGAAAGTATACGCTGCCGGTTGGCGTTGTGCGTGGGCTGATTGTGAACAGCGAAGTGCGTGACGTGCTGGTTGCAACTGAGGAGCCATCCGTGATTGCAGCTGCGTGCAATGGGGCGCGGATTGCTGCAGCAAGCATTGAAGGTTGCATTGTAGCAAACTCGCCACAATACGTGACTACAGCGCAAATAGCTTTTGAGGACGCTGACGGGAGCGTGGCGGCGCGTTTGAGCAGAATCGTTGAAGATAAAGAAAAGGTTGCAGAACTGTTGCGCATTGCAAACGAGTCACACCCATCAATGAGTAAAAGGGGTGGCGGCGCGCGAAAATGCCGCGCTTCAGCTTTGCACGGCTTCGCAAAGCTCGAGATTGACGTAGACACATGCGACGCAATGGGCGCAAACACAGTGAACACTATGGGCGAAGCCGTCAAAGCCCAGCTGAAAAGCTGGCTCGGCGTGCAGGCGCTAGTTGCAATACTCACGAACACCAGCCGCGTTGCCAGCACAGCAGAAGTGCATATACCGGTTGAAGCACTAGCATCCAGGCGGCTGGAAGACTCTGAACGAGAGCGCGAGGGAAAGCGCCTTGCGCGCCGAATCGCGGCATTGAGCGCACTTGCCGCCAGCGACCCTGCACGCGCCGCCACGCACAACAAAGGAATCCTAAACGGAATCGCAGGAGCCGCGCTCGCGTCCGGGAATGATACGCGAGCGCTAGAATCGGCAGCACACGCGTGGGCGGCGCGCTCCGGTCGCTACCTACCACTGTCAAAGTGGAACACCGAAACTTTAAACGGAAAAACCATACTCCACGGCAGTATTGAAATTCCGCTACAGATCGGCATTGTCGGCGGCTCAATCTCATCGCTTCCAATGGCAAAACTCGCGATCAAAATCGGCAAATACAAAAACGCAAACGACTTTAGAAATACGCTTGCCGCGCTCGGTTTGGTGCAAAATCTTGCGGCTCTTCGCGCACTAGCAGGCCCTGGAATTCAAGCAGGTCACATGGCATTGCAGTCTTCAAACCTGGCAATTGCAGCAGGTGCCAAAGGTGCGGAAATCGCAGAAATCACGCATAATATTTTGCAACTTAGCCCTGCAGAAAGAACTACAGAAAAAGTTACGCAATTACTTCAAAAGTTACGAGAATCAAGTAAAAATTAAGAAAATTTAGGGGTTTATGACAAATGAGCACACAAAATATCAAAATATCAGCAACCGCAGCAGCCAACACAACCACAACCTCCGCAACCACTCCCCTTGCCGTCGGCATTGACCGCATCTCCTTCGCAACGCCGCACTATTACCTAAACCTCGAGGAATTGGCGGAACACCGCGGAATCGACCCTAACAAATTCACAATCGGAATCGGTCAAAGCGAACAATCCGTGCCACCAAATCACCAAGACATCGTCACTCTCGCCGCGCAAGCCGCACTCCCACTACTACCATACATCGATAGCAATCGCCTCAAAATGCTCATCGTCGGCACAGAAAGCGGCGTCGACGCAAGTAAATCCAGCGCGCTATACGTTCAAAATCTGCTAAAACTCACGCCGTGGGTGCGCTCTATTGAAGTAAAAGAGGCTTGCTACGGCGGAACGGCAGCTTTGATGATGGCATGCGATTATGTGCGCGCGCACGCAGAAAAAAATCCGCAAGTGCTTGTTATTGCAGCCGATATTGCGCGCTACGGGCTTGCTACCCCTGGCGAAGTTACGCAAGGCGCTGGGGCTGTGGCAATGCTTGTGAGCGCGAATCCGCACGTGCTTAAAATTAACGACGACAGCGTTGTAAAATCCGCGGATATTCAGGACTTTTGGCGACCTGTTTACCAAGACACCGCTCTTGCTCACGGCAAGTTTTCAACCGAGCAATACATACAATTTTTCTGCGAAGTTTGGCAAAAGTATTGCGCGCAAAACGATTGCAATTTCAACGATTTCGCCGGATTGTGCTTCCATTTGCCATATACGAAAATGGGTTTGAAAGCACTTAAGGCTGCGATGGATTCTTGCGCAAATTCTTGCTCTGATTCTTGCGATAATAGCAACCTAAGCGAGTCGTCGCGCAATCGCTTACTTTCGCGCTACGAAACCAGCACGAAGTACAGCCGTCGTGTAGGC
Source organism: Gardnerella sp. DNF01159 (assembly GCF_049244215.1). Classification (NCBI taxonomy): domain Bacteria; kingdom Bacillati; phylum Actinomycetota; class Actinomycetes; order Bifidobacteriales; family Bifidobacteriaceae; genus Gardnerella; species Gardnerella sp. DNF01159. Next base: position 1,305,856 of record NZ_CP058387.1, read on the forward strand.
AACATCTATACAGGTTCCCTGTATTTGGGATTGCTGTCTTTACTTGAGTTAGACGAATTTACTTGCGAAAATAGTGATCTTACTGCACTTAAAAGCGGCGATAAGATTGGACTATTTTCTTATGGTTCCGGCGCTGTTGGTGAATTTTTCAGCGGCACGATTGCGCCAGGATTTAGAGATGCGCTGTTTGCGCGCGAGCATGCGGATATGCTTGATTCGCGCGTGCATTTAAGCGTTGCTGATTACGAGGAGATGTTTGAAAGCGTTGCGCCTTACGCTCCGGAAGATTTCGAAAGCAGCACGTCTTGCCGCGAAGGTGCAAGCTTCTTCCTGGACGACATCACATCGCAAGAGCGTCACTACTCCGCGCGCTAAAATCGAGCGAGCGCACGTTTCAATCGGATTCTCGCGCGTAGCCGACTTTCCCTTTACACGCACGTAAAGTTTCTGCCTCCATCCAGTCATTTCGCGACCCTTCCTTTACACCGCAGTAAACTTTCTGCCGTTATTTCGTGCGCAACCGACCCTTCCTTTACACGACTGCAAACTTTCTGCTGCCTTCACGCCCTTTCCCGTCAATCGAGACGAAGACAGACCGAGCTTTCACTGAAAGTGCAGTGCACTTTCAGTCCTGAGAAAGCTCGGCAGAATAAAAAAGCTTCAAGCGCGAAATGCAGCAACACAAACCTGACACACTGCGTTAAACACACTAGCCCACACTTTCTGCGTCTTTATTGACGCAGAAAGACCTCGCTTGCGTTGGAAGCACACTGTGCTTCCAACCTGAACAAGCTCAGCGAATTAAAAAAGCCTAAAGCAATTTCACATGCTTTAGGCTTAGTTAATTCGCGGATGAGGCGAGATTCGAACTCGCGGTAGGTTTCCCTACAACGGTTTTCAAGACCGTCTCCTTAGACCGCTCGGACACCCATCCATTTGCGCATGAAAACAATCAAATTGCCGTTTTCAACGCACAAGTGGTAAGCATATCATCACGTATAGAACGCAACACACAACACCCAGATTCAAAAAGCTTATCAACTAAAAAATAAAGCCTAGGCAATTTCCCGGGCTTTGTAGCTAATTAAACGGTTTTTTGAAACAAACGCCGTGTTTGTGCACGAGTAAACTCACGCTTCCCACTTAGTAGGCTCAATGACTTCCTTGCCACCCATATAAGCTTGCATAGCCTTTGGAATATCAATCGAACCATCTTCATGCTGATGATTTTCCAAAATAGCCACAAGCCAGCGAGTAGTAGCCAAAGTGCCGTTAAGCGTACTAACTGGGCGAGTTCCGCCATCTTCCATACGTTCGCGCACATTCAATCGGCGAGCCTGATACTCAGTGCAGTTAGAAGTAGAAGTAAGCTCACGGTAACGTCCTTGCGTTGGAACCCAAGCTTCACAATCAAACTTACGAGCGGCAGAAGAACCAAGGTCACCTGCAGCAGTATCAATAATGCGGTAAGGCACTTCCACCTTAGCAAGCATTTCCTGCTCCATACCGAGCAACTTTTGATGCTCAGCGCGAGAATCTTCCTGCTTGCAATAAACGAACATCTCAACCTTATCGAACTGATGCACACGAATAATACCGGAAGTATCCTTTCCAGCAGCACCAGCTTCACGACGGTAGCAGCTCGACCAACCGCAATAACGCAAAGCACCATTGCTTAAGTCAAGAATCTCATCCTCATGCATGCCAGCCAAAGCAACCTCGGAAGTACCGACCAAATACTGATCATCTGGTTCGCGCAAACGGTAAATCTCGTCCGCATGAGAATTCAAAAAGCCAGTTCCGCGCATTACTTCTGGGCGAACAAGCGTTGGCGTAATCGCAAGCGTAAAACCGTGCTCTTCGGCTTGATCAACAGCCATAGTAAGCATTGCGATTTGCAAGCGAGCCACAGCACCGCGCAAGAAGTAGAAGCGAGAGCCTGCAACCTTCACGCCACGACGCATATCAATTCCAGCAACACCAGTTCCAAGAGTCAAATGATCCTTTGGCTCAAAACCTTCAGCTGCAAAATCGCGAGGCGTACCAACCTTCTTAACTACAACATAGTCGTCTTCTCCGCCTTCTGGAGCTTCATCTTCAACGATGTTAGAAAGCTTCCACATTGCCGTAGTGTAGTCGGCAGTAGCTTTTTCGGATTCAGCTTTGTATTCCGCAACTTTCGAAGCTAATTCTTTAGTTTCGGCAATAAGCGCAGCCTTTTCCTCCGCGCTAACTGTTGCAACCTTCTTACCAATAGCTTTTTGCTCGGCGCGAGCTTCTTCAAAAGCCTTAAGAGCAGTTCGGCGCAAATCATCGCTGCGCAATACTTCATCGACGAGCTCAACGGATTCACCGCGCTTGCGCTGCGATTCCTTAACTACGTCGGCATGTTCACGAATAAATTGGATATCAAGCATGACTCCTAGCCTAGTGCCGCAAGACGACAGATAAGCGCACTATCGGCAACTTTATGCAAGGCGGCACGTACAATAAAGCAAATACGCAAAATATTGAGGGGGTAATATGGCAGCAATACATGCTACTACAGAAAATTTTGAGAAGATTGCTTCGACAAATGAAATAGTTGTTGTTGATTTTTGGGCAACATGGTGCGGTCCATGCAGATCTTTTGGTCCTATTTTTGAGAAGGTCAGTGAAAAATATCCCGAAATTCCTTTCGTAAAAGTTGATATTGACAAAAGCAACGAGATTGCTGCAGCTGCTCAAATCCAAGCTGTTCCAACAGTAATGGTTATTAAGCGCGGCGAAGTTATTTATAGACAAGCGGGAGCATTACTAGCTTCTGATTTGGAAGATTTGGTTGAACAAGCTAAATCTTACGAATCTAATGATTCTGAATCTGATTTATAGACTATGCCATGAGATATAATACGTGAGGTTTTGCATATACGTTTTGCACATACACTTTAACGCATGTTTCTCATGTTTTATTAGTCTACGTTGCGAGCGTTTGCAAGTATCAATAGAGTAATTGCAGAAATAAGGAGGGTTATGACCAGTCACCGTAAGCATACTGTTACGCTTGGTTCACTCAGTTTACGACAGTGGGCTAGAGTTAGTGCGGTTATTTTGGGCTTCGTTGCTTTGGTGATACTTGGTTTTGCCTCGCGAGATTTTTACGCTTCGTCTAAAGGTCACGCTGTTCAGGTTACTTCTTATTCAGCAACCGATTCTTCGCAAGTTTCTCGTAGTGCTAGCCGTAGTATGTTGCATAATGGCGCGACTTCATATATTAACGTTGTTATAAATGGTCATCATCGTACTATTTTGGGCACTGATTTCACTGATGTAAAATCCGTTCTTGATGCTGGAGATATCACTCTTGAGCCACACGATGTTGTTACTCCATCTCTTACAACTAAAGTTAGCGAATCAACTGTTATTACTATTAATCGTGCAGGCGCAAAATTAGAGAATTCCGACGACCCAATCGCGTTTAACGTCGTTAAAAAGGAAACTGCTGCACTTCCAAAAGGTACTGAGAAGGTGCAAAGTGAAGGCGCTAACGGCGTAATGGAAACAGCAAAAATAGTTACTCGAGCTAAGGGAAAAATAGTTTCCTCTAATATTTTTGCTTCTTATGTTAAAAAAGCTCCAAAAGATAAGGTTATTCTTGTTGGAACTGGCGGCTCTTCTGCCGGAATTGGCTTAACTGCTTCTATCGGTACGACTGTTCCTGCTGGCGAGATGCAACAATGGGCTCACGACTGGCTTATCTCTAACGGTTATAGTGAAGCTGATTTTACTGCAACAGTATTTATTATTTCTCATGAGTCCGGTTGGCGCGTAAACGCAATGAATCCTTCTGGGGCCTACGGTTTACCTCAAGCTTTGCCAGGCGGAAAAATGGCTTCTGCTGGCGCTGATTGGGCAACTAACTATCAAACGCAGCTCCGCTGGTTCTGGAATTATTGCAATGGTCGTTATGGCTCCATTCAAGGCGCTTACAATCATTGGCTTTCCTACCACAGCTACTGATTAGAATCAGTCTAAATATCATTGTTTTGCGCAAAATAAATTTTTAAATAACTTTTGTTTTGCGTAAATTAAGTTTTGCAATTTTTGTTGTAATAGATAAGAGAATAGACTTAAGTCGATTGACTTTTGCCACCTATGCTTAAAAATACGCTTAAGAAAAACTATGTTTAAGAACAAAAAAGGATGTTTTATTTTGACGCACTCAACATGGCTGTCTAATAAAAGCCAAGATCTCAGTCATGCATTAACAGGCGAAGAAGCATACAATAACAATCGTCTTACACGTCCTGCTTTAATTTCTCTCGCTATTCTTACGTTTATTACATTTATCGGCAATTTCGCACAATTACAACTTACTGCAGCATTGCCAACAATAGTTCAAGAATTTGGTATAAGCGTCACAACTGGTCAGTGGCTTACTTCTATTTTCCAGCTGATTATGGCAATTATGGTTCCACTTACAGCATTTTTAACAAGACGCTTTTCTACTCGCCAAATTGTTATTACTTCCATGTCGCTTTTTACTTTTGGATCCGTACTTGCATGGCTTAGTAACGACTTTATGATGGCACTGGTTGGTCGAACTCTTGAAGCTATTGGCACTGGCGTAATGTGGCCTGTTTTACAAATTACCGTATTCTCCGTCTACCCTGTTACTCGCAGAGGTATGGCAATGGGAAGCGTTGGCATGGCTATGAGTATTGCTCCAGCAATCGGTCCTACTATTGGCGGTTTGCAAACTGATATTAATGGATGGCGTTCTATTTTCTGCTCTCTTACTATTATCGGAGCAATATCCGTCGTTTTGGCAGTATTTTTCTTGCATAATTTTGGAGAACACGATCTTAACGCGCATGCTGATTTCTTCTCGGTTGGCCTTTCGGTTATTGGCTTCGGCGGGCTCATGTTTGGATTCACTAATATTGAAGGATGCGGAATTTCACACCCATTATCTTGGGCTCCTATGATTATTGGCACTTTTGGAATTGCTTGGTTTGTTATAAGGCAGTTGCGAGCGCAAAAACGCGGTCACACTCCTCTTCTTGGTCTTAATGTGCTTAAAAACCGCTACTTTATGGTAGGTACTATTTGCGCTTGCCTTACATTTTTTGCTTTCAGCTCAATTATGGTGCTTATTCCGCTTTATATTCAGTCTGATCGTGGTTTTTCAGCAACTATGAGCGGCTTAATTCTGCTTCCTGGAGCGTTCGGCATGGCTATTTCGCAGTATTTTGGTGGTCGTATGCTAGATCGCTTTGGAGTGCGCCCAGTTGCTATGGCAGGCTCTATTATTCTGTTTTTTGGCACTGTAATGATGAGTCTTATTGACATGGATACATGGATTTGGTGGATTTCCATTTGGCAGTTTACTCGCCAAATTGGCATGGGATTCTTGCTTATGCCAATAACTACGTGGTCGCTTAATTGTTTGCGTAAGGAAGAACTTGGCGATGGTTCGGCTGTAACTAATACTATGCGTCAGCTTTGGGGAGCTATTGGAGCACCTGTTTTAGTAGTTACAATGACAGTATTGACAACTCTTCACCATTCTGGCACAGGTCACGCTGCCGATGTTGCTGCTAGTATTTTCGGAGTTCAATGGACTTTGCGCATTAGTGCTATTATTACAGGAATTATGGCTCTTATCGTTATTTTTGGAGTCAAGGGCGAAGGCACGGGTTCTGCTCACAATCTTGCGCGTAGAGCTATTGATCGCATGCGCGTGTTGCATATTCCTCATTCAGCAGAGCATCACGACGTAATGCACGATCACACTCATAATCATTACTAAACGCTTATTAAACGCTTACTAAGTCGCTTTACGAATACCAAACTGAGAAATCCTTACTTTGGTAATTTTTGTGCAGAACAGTTATGCAATACGCTTTCCATACTCTGCTTTTCTTCGCGAGTTACAGTTAAACCATATTTATACTTAACAGCTATTTGCCTAGCAACATATTCGCACCTGAAGGTTTTGTTTGAAGGAAGCCAGTAAGCTGCGGACGCGGAACCTTTTTCTTGATTAGCAGCTCCCTCAACCGCGAGTAGGTTCATCATATCGTTGCCAAATTTTAATCGTTTTGCACGATTCCATTTCCACGCTCCAGATTCCCACGCATTTTGTAATGCAACAACATGATCTATTTGAACTAATGCACTGGTTTTTCGCCCACGCACGAAGTGAATATCTTTGCCAGTATACGGATCATGCAACAAGCCGAAACGCACTTGGCAGGATCCTGCGTACTTGTATTTCACATTTTGTAAATCACGCGCTAAAACGTCTTCCCTAACGTCACATCCGTTACCGTCATCGTCAGTAGTACGATATCCAAATACTTGACGCTCGTACCCGTAATGATAAGGCTTAGATATACGCAATTTTTCCAATGCTTGCGCAGCTTCTCCGCTTGCTTCATATTCTCCTGTAATCTTCCCAACGCTACTGTTTATTTTAGGAAGCAACAAGCCAATAACAATCCCACATAAAACAGCAAACAGCAGCATCCAGAACAGCGCAAGAAACTGCCTCTTGTTACAACGATTACGCATGCTCAGTCCCCCAACTCAACTTATGCATATTCAATATTTTTTAAATTAAAGTTAGTTACTGCTCTTAACTCTCATAACAGACGGTATTCTTTGTAAAACAACATCTACAACTTGCTGAATCATAATTACCAGCAAAACCATTGCCATAACAGCATAAACCGTACTCCATGCTGGAATATTAGCTGGCACCGGATGAATGGTGTGAGAAACCACTAGTGCGGCTACAGAAATGCTAATTAACGATATAGCAAGAACAAGTGCCGACATGCCTCCACTTTTACGAGCCAGACGCATTCTTTGTTGAGAAACTTTATGCATTGAAGTAACCATTCGATTAACGCAATGCTCACCTTGCCTAAATGCAAGTACTTCATCGATACCAAGCTCAATATCACTTACTTCATTCTCAACTTCATGTTGTTCAATGCGCACTTTATTTGCAATATGCTTGGAGCGTATAAGTAAGTATCGAGGAACAATAAACATAATAAACACGCACGAAACAATAGCTACATAAGACAAATTCGCATCGAAATAGTACAAAACAACCATAAGAGGTACAACTGCAAATATCATTCCGACATTCATGCTGATATGAGCTTTATGCCAATGTTCGTGATGCATATCTACACCTGCAAATGTTGTAACAAGAGTTAATGCACGAACTGCCATACAAGCAACAGCAACAAGCACGCACTGTTGCATTACAAAACCAAATATTGGACGTCCTGCAACAGCAAACATCGCTGAAACAATAGCAACAGGAATACATACTGCAGAAACAAGATTGAGAGCAGTACTAAACATTGATATAAAAGCAAAAATAGCACGTTTGAACTTTGAGATTGTTCTCACTTCATAAGTATAAGCAATACTTGCAATAGAAGAAATATGCTTGTTTTTATTAGGATCTTGCTGAGCTTGCTCAACATTATGCGAGTTTTGCGAGTTTTGAGATTCGTTTAATTGATTTAGTTGCGTAATATTTTTAGAACTATCATTAGCAACATGACGATACGATTCTACAGTTGCTATTTCGTCCGTTGAGCTAATGCCATCATCATTTGGCATTAATACTATTACATTTGCATAACGCGCTATGCGACGCAATATTTTAACAATTTCTTCAGCCTCATGATTGCTAATATCACATTGGGAATAATCAAAAACGTACACTTTAGTGTGTCTTAAAATTGCTCTAGCAAGAATAACGCGACGCTTTAAATCTTCAGAATTATAGGATGCTTCAGGATTATTAAAAAGTCTATCTATTGGCATATCTAGACCGTCGTAATCGGCATAAACAACACCATCTATTCGCACAGCTCGCAATGCATCCCACATCGCAGTAGTCGTAGCTGTTGGAGCAGCCAAAAGTAAGTTTTCTCGCAATGTTGTGGAAAATAGATGACTTCGCTCGCTAACTATAGTAACAATATCTGCTAAAGCTGCAGAACTTGCATCGTTCAACGACAAGTAAGATGCACTATCGTTTGCGTCAAATACTTCAGAAACTACAAATGGAGAAACGTCGTCTTCATGAATATCATAACGGTCGCTATAAGAAAGCAATATGTCAGCAGATTTATTAAAACCTGTTCCAGAAAGTATTTTCTCACGCATAACATGATGATATTTACTTGGAATAACTTGCAATTCACCAGATTTTGCAATTATCGATAAACGTTGAGCTTCATTAGTATTCGCATTATTTTCCGAAATATTGCATCGCATACGCAAAGCAATATTGGTTGAGCCATCAGGCAAAGATAATGTTGAACCGTCGTCACTAAATGCTATTGGAGCAGGAGAATCAGTAACCATTTGCAACAATGCTTCAACATGATTCAAACCATTAACAGCATGTTTAACTACATGCATATTCTTACCAACAATTCTCAGTGGCTGGACGCTTAACATTAACAAAGGCATTGTCAACAGAGCTGCAGCAAGACCTACACCTTTAACGGAAGATAACCAAACAGTTGCAACAATTGCGAGTCCAGCAATAACATAGGCAAATAATGCACTTACACAACGCCACGATACTGGGCTTAGTGCCAACGAGAATATAAGAGAAGCAACATTAAACAACGCAGCTAATGCGCAAATCCCAGCTATAGCAGGGTTAACTGTAAATAGTGCTGCAGAAACGACTACAGGAACAGGAATAGATGCAATAATTTGTGGAACTAAAGAAGCAACAAAACTTTGTATTGCAAAAATATCTTCATTTACGCGCAAAGAAGTAATGTCATGAGAATCTTCAATATCTACAGAGCGTAGAGATAACATTGCGCGCAACATTTTAGGGCGCAAACGCATAGCTATTCGCGACTCAATTTCTGCACAAACAGTACACGACCAGTAAAAAACTGCATATTTCAGCAAAATAATAGCAGCTAAAACAATAATGTAAGACGTAAATTCAACAGAACTCATTAAAGAAGTTCCAGTAGAACGAACAGGTCTTAATACTGGAGACAACATCCCAACGCAAACGTAGACAAAAGCTATGTTTACAAGATAAGAAATCGCAAGACACGCCGACCTTAAAACAACTAGATGCTTAATTCCTGGCACGAACGCAAAGCAGCGATTTATCATCTCCTGATCCTTTTCTTTATTCCATATTTATTCAAAAACCACACACTCCCAACAGATGTTAAGATTACGCTTCACACACACCATCAACACGCCGACAGCCGCGTAATTATGCTGATTTTAAGCCATTTTGCCAGATATTAGCATTAAGAAAATAAAGTTGTTTCACAACTGTTTCACGCAATATTTAAATAATCAAAAAAATAATTAAAAATACCATTCTTAATTCTATTCTCAATAATTTTTTCATACAATTTTTCACGATCGCAAAATTATCTCAATACTGCACCAATAGAAGAACGCAATTTTAAGCTAGCAGGTATTTGTCCAACTCCATGAGACATATCTGGGAATGCTGGTTCAGGCCCATGATTCATTAATCTCAAAGCTTCACGCACTGCCAACGATCCTAATTGCTGCATATCGAGACTCACAGTTGTAAGAGGTGGGAAAAAATCACTTATTGCCGGAATATCGCCGAAACCAACAACACTAATATCACTCGGAATTTTCAAACCGTGCTCATACAAGGAACGCACAACTCCTACTACCTGCTCATCGCTTGAAGCAACAATAACAGTCGGCAATGCAATGCCATCTATACCAAATTTCTCAATCATATGATTCATTCGCGCGTAACTTTCAGAAGACTTCCACGAAGTACATTGCACAATATGCGAATGAATACCTTGAGCAGTTGAAAGTGAACGCCATGCAATGAGTCGCGTTGCAGCACCTCTCCATTGTGAAGGACCTGCTATATAAATAGCATTTCGATGTCCATAATGCGCAATAAGTGACACAATATCGTTCATTGCGCGAGATTGATTAATCCCAATCATTGAATACTCAACGTTGCTATGAGAACGCAACATATTCATGCCTTCATGCGCGCTTATTGCACCATGAGTAGCAGTAACACATACGCACGGCTTAAGAATACGCGTACGACACAGTGACGTAAATATTGCGTCTGTTGGAGCGTCAATTATTAATCCGTCGACATTTTGCTCTTCAAAACTCTCGCATAAATCTTGAATATCACTTTGTTCACATAACGTTTCGTTGACCATGCTAATAGAAAGAAAAAGACCACGAGATTTTGCTTGCGCTTCTATAGGAGCAATAATGTTTCGAGATGTTCTATTTTCTGCACCAACGATAAGCCCTAAAGTACGCGACCTCTTAGTCGCTAATGCGCGCGCTGAATTACTTGGATAATACCCAAGTTGCTCAATAACTCGCAGAACTTTAATTCGCGTGTTAGCAGAAACATCAGGAGAATTATTAATAACGCGAGAAACAGTTTGATGACTTACGCCAGCAGCATGCGCAACATCGATCATTGACACGCGTTTTGCTTCATTTTCTGCCATATATACCCCTCGCTTATAGATGCCAAGACAGTCTATGCAAATCGCTAGGTCCTACTTTTTTAATGGCATTGCGATGAGCTAAAGAGCCGTAACCCTTATTACTTGCCCAATCGTAGGCTGCATATTTCGGATTTTTAGCAAGAGATACCATAAGATTATCCCTAGTAACTTTTGCCAAAACTGCAGCTGCAGCTACGCTCGCACACTGTCTGTCTGCTTTTACTAAAGTATGGACTTTTACAGGCTCAGGAATGTAAGGAGCGTCAAAAGTATTTGCGACTTTGTCAATATAATCGCAAGGTCCATCCAATATTGCTGCAATACGAAAGTTTGAATTCTCACGCGTATTCTCACGCGTATTCGCATTTACGCTAAAACTTAGCTTTTTAATATCTTCCTCAACTTTAGAAATTGCTTTTAATGCAGCAACACCAAGAGCATAGCTAATACCCCACTCATCAATTTCTGTGTTAGTGCAAGACCCGACTGCCCAAGTTGTACACCATTTTTGCAACGGTTCATAAAGCTCTTCTCGACGCTTTTCACTCAGCAATTTAGAATCAGCTAAGCCTTCAGGCATATAGTTTTCTTTTACTTGTTTAATTCCAATAACTGCAGCTCCTACCATCACAGGACCTGCAAGAGAGCCTCTTCCTACTTCATCAAGACCAATAACCCAATCATAGCCTTCGCAAAGCAGATCTTGCTCATATTTAAATGATGGAACAAGCGGTATATTGGATGATTTATTTGACATAATTAAAATCAGTAGATACAAGTCGCGCTAACACAATTTCGTTAATACTCATTGCGTTAATACTTTTTATTTTGCAGGACGATCAGGCACATCTTTAAAATCATCATGGTGTTCGTCTAAAAGACCAATTCGATCAAGCGGCCACGATCTAAACACAGCAACTCCCTCGATTTTGGAAATCGGAACTAAGCCATCATCGCCATCATTGCGATGATATCGTGAATCCGCAGAATTAGAACGATTATCGCCCAAAACAAACACGTGACCAGCTTTAACTTTTACTTTAAACGGAAAAGCACTCGGGTCAACACCAGGACGAATATAGGAAGATTCTCGTATTGGAACACCGTTTACAACAATAGGCTGCCCAGCGCCTTTACACTCAACAGTATCCCCAGGCAAACCAATAAGACGCTTAATTAAATCCTTGCCAACAACACCGGAAGAATTTTCACCACTCAACCAATGTGCAGGATCCTCAAAAACAACAATATCTCCACGCTTTAATGGGAATAAGCGCGGAGTTAGCTTAGTCGTAATAACATAATCGCCAATATGAATAGTATCTAGCATAGAGCCAGAAGGAATTGTGTAAGCTCCAAATAGGAACACACGAATAAGTATCACTACTAATACTGGAATACCGAACCATGTTATAGCATCGCGCAAAGTTAGGCGGTCATTTTTAGCACGCTTAGAATGTGCAAAATGCTTACCTTTTCTATTTTTGCGCTTAAACATGCGAGAGCCGGAAGGTAAATCTCCTTCCGGCTCTGGTGGAACCGGTGAAGGATCTATACCATGACCCGCTACTGAAACGATATGAGTATCGCTAATTTGCGTGTCATCAGTCATAACAAATACCCTTCACATAAGTTCTATTTTACTTAGCAGAGTTATCGCGACGCTCAGCAATACGAGCAGCCTTACCACGCAAAGCGCGCAAGTAGTACAGCTTAGCGCGACGAACGCGACCGCTACGAACCAGCTTAATCGAATCGATAGCTGGAGAATGAAGTGGGAAACGACGCTCAACACCAGTGCCGAAGCTCACCTTACGAACAACGAAAGTTTCACGCACGCCAGCACCCTTACGAGCAATCACAACGCCGGTGAAAGTCTGAATACGAGTGTTGTTGCCTTCCTGAATCTTAACGTTGACGTCAACGGTATCGCCAGGACGGAAAGCTGGAATTTCTTCAGCAGCCTTAAGATGCTTAGCATCAAATGCTTCTACAGCATTTACCATAATATTCCTCCATCGCCGCCGCATATCGACGCATAGTAAGCGTTAGCAACAAATGTGCTACGCAAATCTTTCCCCAAAAAGTTCGCTTTTTAGGGGACTTCCGATCCGCGCAATCTTAAATAAGAAGCGACTAGACCTAAAAGATAAAAGAACTATGCGGCATCCCTTTATCGAAAGCATACAAGTACCAAATTTATGCTCAATAATGGACATTATTGAGCATAATTCCGCACTATTCCGCACTATTTCAGCGCACAACTCCATCGAGAGGAGCAGTTTCAACTGTACGAGTCAACTCGTCATCATCAGCGTCATAATCAAACAACTCGCCGTAACGACCCCAGCTAATTGCAATATCAAACTGCTGACGCGCCAAAGCATCCGTGTGCTTACTGCGCAACAAATCCAAAATCAGCTCGCCACGAAGCTTTCCGTTACGATTCCTACTCAAAGCTTGATCAATTGCGTGCACAAGAGGCGCATGTTCAATCGCAAGACGAGCAAAAACTTGCTTACTGTGCAAAATATCGGCATTATGCCACTCTTCACCCTCAGAAGTGATAGTAATATGACCATTTTCTGCAGTAAGCAAATTAAGCATCGTGCCAGCATCAACAAGTGGGAACAAATCATCAATCTCAAACGACAAATCAGCTGCCAAATCAGCCAAATCAATGCCATCTGGGCTTTCAGAAATCACGTCAAGCAAACCAGCCATACCACCTGGTGTAGCGTTTGGAAGCAAACGAACAGCCACAGGCTCTGCCTTTGTCTCACCTGCTTCAGCTTCATCCTCACTTTGCTTATCTTCATCTTCATCGTCATGGTGGCGCTGAATAAGCATATCTGCAATTGCTGCAGCTTCGTTATCTTCAGCATCTTCATTAGTTGCATTATTTGCTTGATCTTGAGAATCAGCATCTTCGGAAGCGTCTTGCTCTGCAGTGCTTTCTGGAGCAGAACCAGTCAAAATAGCATACAGATTATCAACCATCGCTTCAAATTCAGCACTGTGCTTATCTCGAGGACGAGACAAATCAACATTCACATCAGCAATTAAGTGACCTGGATGAGATCCAAGAACCACAACACGATCAGCCATTTGCACAGCTTCTTCAATATTGTGCGTCACAATAAGCACAGACTTAATATCTCGCTCCTCGCTAGACCACAACTTAAGAACTTCCTGTCGCAAGTTTTCAGCAGTAAGCACATCGAGAGCAGAGAACGGCTCGTCCATAAACAATGCATCCGGTCTCAGCACCAACGCGCGCGCAATACCAACTCGCTGACGCATACCGCCGGAAAGTTCCTTAGGATACGCTGTTTCAAAGCCGTCCAAACCGATTGCGTCAATTGCAGCTAAAGCAAGCTCAGTACGCTTTTCTTTACTAACACCTCTAGCACGCAAGCCAAGTTCCACATTGTCTTGTACTGTAAGCCACGGCATAAGAGCGAAGGTTTGAAATACGATTGCAACCCCTGGGTTTGGACCTGTCAGCTCGCGTCCGCGATACGTTACTGTGCCTTCTGTTGGCTGCACAAGACCAGCCATTGTGCGTAGGAAAGTTGATTTTCCAGCACCAGAGCGTCCCAATATTGCCACGATTTCACCTTCGCGAAGAGTGAAAGAAATATCGTGCAAAACGTGCTGAGTAGTGCCACTGTCAGAAGTGAAGCTTTGACTGATGTGCTTTGCGTCGATAATATCGCTTGTAATTGAGGATTGCACTTTTTTTGCATTGCTCTTTAAAGTATTCATAATTTTGCCAATCTTTTTCATAAAATTTTGTTATTTTAAGCGATTTATTAGTAAATTTATTAGTCGATTTGTTAGTCGATTTGTTAGTCGATCTAATTCAATACGTAACGTTTTTCGGAAATACGTTGCATTGGCGACCAGAATAATCGGTTGCTTAAAACAACAATCAAGCTCATAACAGTTACGCCAACTAAAGTGCGCGCAGAATCTCCTAAAGTGGTTGCATTAGTAATATATGCGCCCAAACCCTGAGTTTCCATGTGGTTCTTTCCATATTCCACAATCTCAGACACAATCGAAGCATTCCAAGCACCGCCTGCAGCTGTAATACCGCCAGTGCACCATGAACCGAAAATAGACGGCAAAATAAGCGTCTTCCATCGCAAAGTACGATCCAAGCGGAAGCTGCGCGTCATTTCACGCAAATCATCAGGAATAGCACTAGCACCTGCAATAACATTGAACAAAATGTACCATTGCGTACCAAGAGCCATCAAAATAATACTTCCCCAACCAAGATCAATATGCCAGGCCATAAACCAAGCCATAGCAAACGGGAAGATGAAGTTTGCTGGGAAGCTAGCAAGAATTTGCACTATAGGCTGCATAATACGCGAAATCTTAGGATTCATGCCGATTACAACACCAACAGGAACCCAAATAAGCGAGCTTATTAAAATCAACGCAGCAACGCGCATAAAAGTGATGCCACCAAGCATGCCTGCAGTAATAAACTCATGCAAACCCGCAGTTGTATACACAAAGTAAAGCATATGGGCGGCGCCAGCAGCCACAATAATTATCATAATAACGTTAAATACCCAATCACCAAGCTTATGCTGAGCAGCCTTATGAGGCCACTTGGAGCCTGTGCGACCGAATGGGCGCGTTATTTTTTCAAGCCACTCGCGAATTGGCAAAAACAGTTTACTAATAACTTCATCTGCATGAGAGTGACGAATAAGAGTCAAAATAGCACTGTGACGCTCATTATCAGATGCGCTTTGCGTAATGCGGAAACGCTCAGCCCAAGCTGTAAGCGGTTTCCACAAGAAGAAGTCAAGTGCCAAAACAACAATCACCATCGACAAAATAGCCCACCAAATAAGACCAAGCTTATTTTCAGCAGCAGCTTGTGCCACAAAACTACCGATGCCAGGAAGAGCATAAGTGTGATTATTTACGGAAATCATTTCCGAAGCTGTAAGGAAGAACCATCCGCCTCCAACAGACATCATACAATTCCAAAGCAGCGGAATCATTGCGTTAGGCATGTCTAGCACCCAGAAACGTTGCCAATGCGTGAGTTGCAAACTACGAACTGCCTCATCCAGTTCCTTTGGCTCGCTGAGCAGCGAACGGTGGAACGAAAAAGTCATATTCCATGCTTGACTCGTAAAAATAGCAAAAATCGAAGCGGCTTCAACACCAAGCATTGATCCAGGAAAAATTACCAACCAAATAGTGACAGTTGCCGAAAGGAAGCCAAGAATTGGAACTGATTGCAAAATATCTAGAAGAGGAATAAGCACCTTGCCAAGCCTACGACTGCGAGCTGCAAGAGAGCCATAAACAATAGTAAATATAAGAGATGCAACTAATGCGATCAGCATGCGAAATACTGAGCGCAAAGTGTAGTAAGGCAGATTGATTAAGTCCGTGGATACCTTAGATGGTATGCCACTTGGACCAATCGGCTGATTTATGCGCTGAATAAGGAAGGCAGTTACGCCAAAAACGGCAATAATGCCAACGCACACAATAATATCCGACCAGAAACGAGTGTTCTCGTCGACTTGCACACCTGCGCTTTCTTTGCGCGAAGTTGTAAATACGGTCATAATAAAGTCCTCGAATAGGCAATAAGTGGGTTCACCTTCGTGTATTTTTTATTTCTATTCATTTATTACGCAGATATCTATTGAGATTTCTATGCGGATTTCTATTTAGATTTTCGTAAATTCTTGCGTAAAGATCTGCGTAACTTTTCTTGTGTAAATTCTTGCGTAGCCGTATCACCATTGATTACGTTACAGGCGCAAATAACTAGAACTCACGTTTTAACTTCGTAAATTATATTTCGCAAGTTGTATTCGTAAGTTATATATTTCGCAAGTTTTGCAACCTAAATTCGATGATTGCCGGCTTCATATATTCAGGAGGAACATCCGAACTACTACTGCCAATAGTGTCGGAGCCTTCATCAGTACGAGTACTAGAATTATGGCTTTTACTGTCATGTTTCACGGCAAATCACCTCCTTAAGTTAGTGCGCTGCCGGCGCAAATCTTCATCATTGAATCGGAGGTTTACAAGAGAACAGAGACGCACCAAAACACACAAATGCATGTTAAGCGTGCCACGTCGTTCAAGCTTCAGCTTCGCAGGGCGGTGGCGTTGCATTAGTCGAAGCCTTAAATTCGACAACGACTGTTAACCAGCGTGCAGTGTCTCCACTGTGTTGCGGCAGCAACCCTTATCCCCGTGGTAGCCTTACCTACCGACCGTGCTCATTATAAATTATTGTTGCAGTTGTGTCAATATGCAGCAAAACACATTGCAATGCACTTGAGACCTATAAAACTCAGCGACAGATGCTAAACAAAAAGTCTCTTGACGAATTAACGCCAAGAGACTTATAAACCAACAATCACTAAAAACGATTGCCTATATGACTACTATCTTACTTGCGATGAGCGCGATAGAAGCGAATCAAGCTCTGCGTAGAAGCATCCTGAGCTGCCAAAGCTTCATCATCCTTAGAAATTGCAGGAGTAATCTGCTTTGCAAGCTGCTTTCCAAGCTCCACACCCCACTGATCGTAGGAATCCAAGCCCCACACGGTACCTTCAACGAAGGTGATGTGCTCGTAGAGAGCAATCAACTCACCCAAGCTAAATGGAGTCAAAGCATCGCCGAAAATGGACGTGGTTGGACGGTTGCCCTTGAACACGCGAGCTGGCACAATCTCCTCTGGAGTGCCTTCAGCGCGAACTTCATCAGCAGTCTTGCCGAAAGCAAGAGCCTTAGTCTGTGCAAGATAGTTGCCCAAGAAGAGCTCGTGCACATCCTGATCGCCATCCTTAGTAGGATTTGGCGTGTTCACGAAAGCAATGAAATCAGCTGGAATAAGCTGAGTGCCCTGGTGAATCAACTGGTAGAAAGCGTGCTGACCGTTGGTGCCTGGCTCGCCCCAGAAGATTTCGCCGGTTTCGCTTGTTACAGGAGTGCCGTCCCAGCGCACAGACTTACCGTTGGATTCCATGGTGAGCTGCTGCAAATAAGCTGGGAAGCGGTGCAAGTACTGATCGTATGGAAGCACAGCGTGAGAAGCAACCTTGTAGAAATTGCGGTACCAAACGTTGAGCATACCAAGAAGCACAACAACGTTCTTCTCGAATGGAGTCTCAGCGAAGTAGGTATCGATTGCGTGGAAGCCCTTCAAGAACTCTTCGAAACGCTCTGGACCGAGGACAACAGCCAAAGAAGTGCCGACAGCGGAATCCACAGAGTAGCGGCCGCCAACCCAGCTCCAGAAGCCAAAAGCGTTGGTTGGGTTGATGCCGAACTCTTCAACCTTCTCAAGGTTGGTGGAAACAGCCACGAAGTGCTTAGCAACAGCTTCAGCCTTCTTTGCGTCGCTTCCGTCAATAGCACCGCACTCCTGAAGCTTGTTCAGCAACCAAGTGCGAGCGGTACGAGCATTGGTCAAAGTCTCCAAAGTGGTGAAGGTCTTGGAAACAATGATGAACAAAGTGGTTTCTGGATCCAAATCCTTGGTCTTTTCTGCCATATCGTTTGGATCAATGTTAGAAACGTAGCGAGCGCTGATGCCGGCGTCAGCGTATGGCTTCAAGGCTTCGTAAACCATGACTGGACCCAAATCGGAACCGCCAATACCAATGTTTACAACAGTCTTGATGTTCTTGCCGGTAACGCCCTTCCAAGCGCCAGAACGAACTTCGTTAGCAAAATCGTAAATGCGACCCAACACTTCACGCACGTCTGCAACGGTATCTTGACCGTCAACAATGAACTTGCCAGCATCCTCTGCAGGACGACGCAAAGCAGTGTGCAAAACTGCACGATCTTCA
Source organism: Gardnerella sp. DNF01159 (assembly GCF_049244215.1). NCBI lineage: Bacteria > Bacillati > Actinomycetota > Actinomycetes > Bifidobacteriales > Bifidobacteriaceae > Gardnerella > Gardnerella sp. DNF01159. The sequence continues at coordinate 1,324,253 of NZ_CP058387.1, forward strand.
GTATTGTTAATGTGCACGCCGGTGTACATTGCCTTAGTGCGCTCGTCAAGCTTGACTGCCTTTGCAAGGTTTGCGAAAAGCTTAAGAGTTTCAGGCTTAATTAAATTCTTAGAAAGATCGAAGTGGAGATCTCCAGCTTCGAAGCTCAACTTATCCACGCGATTTGCGTCCTCGGCAAACCACTTCTTCAGGCAAACGCCTTCTGATTGCAACTCGTCGTAATGCTTCTGCAATGCAGCCCACTCTGGGGTTTTTACGGCGTCAACTGGCGGATTGATGGCCATTGTAAGGTCCTTTCATTTCTTCAACTGACGTGACAGCAACCGTCACTATAGTCCAATTCACAAGATACTCACAAAAGCAGACAGAAACACGCGAAGCTTAACACAAAAATGAACACAATCACACTGATAATTTACACATAAAAATTTGTAGTTTGAGGATGTGCAGTGCCCCAAACGCGCGCAACCTACCCTGCATTTGGAGGGTTATCTGTGGTTTATCACTCCAAACGCGAGGAAATTATCTCACATTTGGAGCATTATCTATTGCACGACGCGCCAAATTGGACAAATTCAAAAATATGATATATAGTGTTTGATTTGTGCGCGAGTCGCGAATGCGTCTCGGGCAACATGCCACTTTAGCTCAGTCGGTAGAGCGTCTCCCTCGTAATGAGAAGGTCGACAGTTCGATTCTGTCAAGTGGCTCTCTGACTCACTCGAGTGTATTAATACTTTTGATTTGTTTTTATTCGCTCGATTGTTTATATGAGTCTATGCGCGAGTGGCGGAATGGTAGACGCGCAGGATTTAGGTTCCTGTGTCTTACGACGTGTGGGTTCAAGTCCCATCTCGCGCACGAAATTTTTCGCTTATTCAGTAATAAATAATGCCTGCAACTCCGGCAAAAGTGCGCGCAAAGCATTACCTCTGTGCGAAATAGCATTCTTTTCTTCTTGAGTCAGCTCTGCACTAGTCAAACCTTTCATTTGCACACCATCGCGAATAGGCTGAAAATCTGGCACAAATAGCGGATCATAGCCGAAACCATTAATTCCGTGCGCCTCGCGCAACAAGTGACCAACCATTTCTCCGACTCGAACAGTCTCAAAGCCGTGAGAATGCGACATAACACTGCCTTCAGGAACCTCACTGCACCCATCCGGAATAGCAAGAGCTGCAGCACAACGAAAACGAGCAGTACGACATTGATCTGGGATATCAGAAAGTTGGCGCAAAAGAAGCTCATTATTAGCTTTATCATCTCCATGCACACCACTCCACCTAGCAGAAAGAATACCAGGGGCAGCACCAAGCACATCAACGATAAGACCCGAATCGTCTGCAATAGCGGGATAACCTGTTCTTGCAGCAACATCACGCGCTTTGAGCAAAGCATTCTGTTCAAAAGTCACGCCAGTTTCCACAGGATCAGGCAAGCCAAGAGAACCTGCAGTTACTAACTCGAAACTGTCTGCAAGTTTCGACAATTGCTCCTCTAAAATTTGCTTGATTTCAACGAGTTTTCCCTCATTATGTGTTGCCACAATAAGCTTCACGCCCGTTCTCCTTCAATCTCTTCTATTTTGCTAAAGCGGCTTTTTGAGCAGCTTGCAATTCGCGATTACCTTTAGTTGCCAAATCAAGTAACGTATTTAATTCGTCGCGATTAAATGGACGATGTTCTGCAGTGCCCTGAATTTCAATGAAAGTACCGGAACCTGTCATAGCTACATTCATATCTGTCATAGCTTGACTGTCCTCAACATAAGGCAAATCCAGCATAGGAGTGCCGTTAATAACGCCTACAGAAACAGCGGAAATAGAATCCTTAATAACATTTGCAGCAGAGCGAATATGACCATTCTTTTCTGCCCAATGAAGCGCATCTACCAAAGCTACATAAGCTCCAGTTACGGAAGCAGTACGAGTTCCACCATCCGCTTGCAACACGTCGCAATCAATTTGAATCTGGCACTCACCCATCGCTTTCATATCGACTACACCGCGCAAGCAGCGACCAATAAGACGACTAATTTCGTGAGTGCGACCACCAATTTTTCCACGCACAGATTCGCGATCAGTTCGCTCAGCTGTTGCTCTAGGAAGCATAGAATATTCGGCAGTTACCCAACCCAAACCGGAATCTCTACGCCAACGAGGCACACCAACCGTAAAAGTTGCGGTACACATTACGCGCGTATTGCCACACTCAATAAGCACAGAGCCTTCAGGAACATCAGTAAATTTACGTGTTATGTGCACAGGTCGGAGCTCGTCAACATCACGACCGTCAACGCGAATTGGTTTTACAGATTCCAACATATCCTTGATTTGAGTCATACCTCACAAATTTAGCACGTGGCTGTTATCTTCTATTTCATCTTCTTAGCACGCAGCAATTTTGTACTAAAGCTGCTCAGAAAGCTCCATCCACTCATCCTCAAGAGCACTTGCTTCTTGCTCGTTTTTTTGGAGATCTTCGTTAAGAGATTGAAGTCCAACAAAGTCACTTGGGTTATGCGCAGCCATTTGCGCTTCAATTTGCGACTTTTCTTCTTCAAGCTTTGTAAGTTTTCGCTCGATTGCTGAAACTCGCCTTGCAGCATCGTGATAGGCTTTGCCGGTAAGTTTGGGCTCAATTACTGTACTTTCTGAACTTTCTTTAGTTGTAGAATTTGCAGCACTCGAAGCATTCGCAGTACTTGAAGCGCCAACAGTACCAGTAGTACCACTACTATTTTCGTGATCGCGTTGCAGTTTTTCTACAATTTGCAAATACTCATCTACACCGCCTGGAAGGTGACGAATTTTGCCGTCAATAAGCGCAAATTGCTGGTCTGTTACGCGCTCAAGCAAGTAGCGATCGTGCGAAACAACAATCAAAGTGCCAGGCCAAGTATCGAGCAAATCTTCCATAACTGCAAGCATGTCAGTATCGAGATCGTTTCCAGGCTCATCCATAATCAGCACGTTTGGTTCGTTTAGCAAAATCAGCAGCAGCTGCATACGTCGCTTTTGACCGCCCGAAAGATCCGCAATTGGTGTCATAAGCTGCTCGGGCTTAAAACCAAGCCTTTCCATAAGCTGACCTGGGGTCACTTCTTTGCCGTCGATAATATAGCTAGGCTTATAGCGACTTAAAACTTCTTTTACTTTATATTTTCCAAGCTTTTCAAGCTCTTCTAGCCGCTGCGAAAGCACGGCAAATTTTACAGTCTTGCCAATATTTACGTGTCCAAGCGTAGGCTTTAGAGATCCGTCAATAATGCTTAATAATGTTGATTTTCCTGCTCCATTCGCACCCACAATTCCAAAACGATCGCCTGGACCTATAAGCCAAGTTGCATCGTCTAAAATCATGCGTCCAGTAATAGTTTTGCGCGATGCAGCTGAAGTTTCTGCAATGTTTTCTGCGCTCGTAGCAGTACTTTCCGAAGTATTTTCCGCAGAATTTTCAAGAGAATTTTCTTGATTTTCGTCAACGGCAATAGTAACGCTTCCTACGTGAGTTGGTTGCGCAAAAGCAGATTCTACAATATCGACTTTATTTGATTTTTCTGCATTCGATTCAGACGAAGATGCGCTTTCTGCAATATCCGGATCGATATTTTTTAGCTGCTGAGCGTTGTCGAAAATTTGCGTAACGTCAATTAAATCAACAACTTGCTTACCAAGACGCGAAGTTGCCATTTTCTTCAATTCAAGAGTGTCTCTTAGCGGCGGCACATCTGCAATAAGCTCACGCGCTTGCTTTACGTGGAACTTTTGCTTAGTAGAACGCGCACGAGCACCCCTGGAAAGCCAAGCTAACTCTTTTCTCGCCAAATTCCTGCGACGCTCTTCGCGCACATCCGCTTGGCGTTCGCGCTCCACGCGTTGCATCATATAAGCACTATAACCACCCTCGAAAGGATCAATTACGCCGTCGTGCACTTCCCACATCGAAGTGCAAACCTCGTCCAAGAACCAGCGGTCGTGCGTCACAATCAAAAGCGCACCTTGACCGTCCTGCCAACGGTGAAGAAGATGCTCTGCAAGCCAATGAATCGTCACAACGTCCAAATGATTCGTAGGCTCATCCAAAGCCAAAATATCCCAGTCGCGCAACAATAATCTTGCTAAATCTGCACGTCTGCGCTGACCTCCAGAAAGCGTGCCTACTTTTGCTTCCAAATTTATGCCGCCTAGAAGCGCTTCTACAATTTCGCGCGAACGCTGATCTGCAGCCCACTCGTAATCTTCGCGATTTTCAAGAGCAGCCTCGCGCACAGTTGCGTTATCGTCCAATGGATCGCGCTGATCCAACATGCCAAAAGTAAGCCCTCCGCGCTTCGTAACGCGACCAGAATCAGGTTGCATTTTACCGGCAAGTAGTCGAAGTAGCGTTGACTTTCCGTCGCCATTTTTTCCAACAATACCGATTCTGTCACCTTCAAAAACTCCAATAGTAACGTCTTTAAAAATCGTTTTTGTAGCAAATTCTAGCGAAACTCGTTCTAATCCCAAATCATACGTAGGCATAATCCACAAATATAGCTGAACACTTATACGAAAGGGTATAGAAGGAATATGGAAAAATGCGATTGCAAATGCGAACGCGAAGCTTAAAAGCGCTTGTGTTGGTAGTAGGACTATAATAATACGTGCTATGAAAACTCAGAACAATCAACAGAATCAACAGAATATGCAGAGCAAACACAATCAAAATAATCAAAACAACTCGCATGTGCAACACAACGAAGATGGAGTTTTGAGATTAGATGGCGGTGAAACACGTCCTGGAGACCCAACGCAGGAACTTTTAAACGCTTTAGGCACAACTATTTCGCCGGATCTTTTGGTAGAAGCACTCACCCACCGCTCGTTCTCGCACGAGCATCCTGGCACACGAAATTATGAGCGACTTGAGTTTTTGGGCGATGCTGTGCTTGAGTTAGTTTCCACAGAAACGCTGTTTTCTGCACATCCAGACATGACTGAAGGTCAGCTTGCGAAGATGCGAGCGAAAGCTGTGTCTGAATGGGCGCTTTCTGCTGTTGCGCGCGAAAAGCTGCATGTTGGCGCGTATATTCTTCTCGGTCGCGGAGAAATGGAGCAGGGCGGAAATAATAAAGATTCAATTTTGTGCGATATTGTTGAAGCGCTTATTGGTGCAACTTTTGTTGAACATGGAATTGATGAAGCTCGCAGAGTTGTGCATCGTTTGATTGACGACACTTTGGCGGAAGTGCTAACTGAAGGACCAGCTCTCGATTGGAAGACTTCGCTTACAGTCAAAGCTCACGATATGGGTTTGGAAGATCCAGAGTATCGAATGGCTGTTTCTGGGCCAGAATACGCTCCAGTATTTGAGGCTCGCGCGGTTTTGGCACATAAGGATGGCGACGAAGTGTTGGGAGTCGGAAGTGGCTCTAGCAAACGAAAAGCGCAACTCGCAGCCGCCGAAATCGCTTGGCACGCACTCGACGCGCGTGTGAGGAAATAAATCCCCCAAAACTCGCGCCACAACAAGCAAGAGCGGAGCGCTGTCCTCACGGCTAATTGCCGCTCGGCTGAGCTTGCGTGGAAAGTCCACTGGACTTTCCATCTGAGCAAGCTCACGCTCCGAGTTGCTTTCGCGAGCACAATGCTGCGCGAAAGCAGGTCGTCGCGCAAGCAACCCCACCCCTCACAGCCACAATACGCAAGAAAAAGAAAAACCCTGCCACCCGTCGATGGCAGGGTTTCTATTAATAAAACCTACTTGGTGTGCTCGGAGCGAATAGCTTCACGATAAACACGACCACGGAAGGTTCCGCAAGATGGGCAAGCCATGTGTGGGAATGCCTGAGAACCGCAGTTCGGGCAAGTCACAGTCTGCACGGCAGACGCCTTCCAATTAGCGCGACGCGAATGCGTATTAGCACGCGAGGTCTTGTACTTAGGCAGTGCCATAATTCTTTCCTCTATTTCATTCAATCGATTGAGCTTAAGCGTTCTGTATATTACAGCAAGCGCCGTACAAATTGCTAATTTACGTGAACTTGAGTGAGATTTAAGCGAAATCTGTTTTGCGCAAAAGCTCGCGCTCTAAGCGCTCGCTACGAAACTCGCGTTGGAAGTCCACTGGACTTCCAACCTAAGCGAGTTTCCGCTCCGAGTTGCCTTCGCGCGCTAAATCGCAGCGCTCAGGCAGGTCGTCGCGCTTTTCATTCTGCTCAAGCTGAGCTTTCAAATCCTCTAAAGCAGCAAAACGAATATCCGTAACGTCATGATGATGATCTGGATGCTCGTTTAAGTTTTCGCCACACTGAGAGCAAAGTCCGCGACAATCCGGCTCACACAACGGTTGCAACGGCAGCTCACTTACCATCGTGTCGCGAATAAGAGCCTCAATATCCGCAAAATCACCACCCGCAACTAGAGGATACACATTGCCTGACTCGTCATTTTCATCCCAAATTTGCGATTCAGCTTCATCCGCATCGCCACGAGTATTGCGATTATCCGAACGATTAGAACGCGAGTCAGCATATGGAAAGAATACGCACACATCCACTTTCCAATCGCGACGAAGCGGCATCAAGCATCGAGTACATTCTGCATGCACCGGGGCAGTAATACTGCCCTGAAACATTAAGCCGTCAACCACAGCATCAAAATCGCCATCAACCATAACATCACTGCCTGGCTTTACGCCAATAACGTAATCTCCAATACCTTCCGGCGCCGGAAATACGCGATGCAACGACATGCTACTACCAGCGCGCGCAGCCATTTGCGCTACTGGAACAGCCCATGGTGATTGGGATGGATGCGAAGCCATTACTAATTCCTTTCCTCTTCATCATCGTCATACAATGATGAGCTAATGTCATTTTGTACGTGCGCTGCAGCTCGACGACGATCTTCCAACACTCGCTGACCCGCTTGCACATCTTGTTCTAATTTATCTAGCTGCTGCTTTAAGCCTTCCATAACAGTCGCGCAATACTGATCCGCACCTTGCGTAAGCTTGTCTGATTTTGCTTGCGCAGTAGCGAGAATATCGCGAGCTTTCTGTTTTGCTAAAGCCGTTACGTTTTCTTGACCTGCTAAAAATTGAGCACGCTCTTGCGCTTCTTCAATTATTTCTGCAGATTGAGATTGCGCTGAAGAAACAATAGAGCTTGCTTGTGCTTGCGCTGTACGCAAACGTCGCTCTGCTTCTCGCATTAACGCAGAAGCTCGCTCCAATTGCACAGGAAGCATATCTTTCAAACGCGCTAACTGGTCAACGAACTCATCGCGATCAATTTTTACCATTCCTGCAGCAAACAAAACATTCTTGGCTTCCGAAAGAGTTGCTTCCATTGCGTCAATAATGTCGTAAACTGTAGTAAATTCAGCGCGGCTCTTTGAACGCGCTTCATCGCTTATTGTTTCTGCAGCTACTTTTGAAGTTTCAGATTCATTTTCCTCAAAGTCGATAACGCCACCATCTTCTCGCTCTCGTAAATCTGGAAGAGGGAAAGGAGAAAATGATGCTGGCGAAGAAGCTGCTTTGCTATTTTTCTTGTTCTTATTTGTACTATCAGCACCATTATCCTGCACATCTTCCGCAGCAGAAACACTTCCAACTGCCGCAACAGATGACGTTTCTGTGTTGTCAGCATCTGTATCAACTAATAGGTCGCCTTCATGCGCACTTCGTACGTCGGATTGCGTTTTATTTACAACGCCATCTTGAGCATCTTCTTCATCTGCGAGAACCGGATGCAATGGCAGCTTTTGATTGCGATCAACTTGCACTTCGCGCTCCATCGTGTCGTCTCCTTCACTAGATAATCCAGAAGTTGCGTCAGTAAGTTCATTTTTATTTGTCATCTTCTACTCTCCTGTTCAATTGTTCAGCATAGATGAATTATTATCTACGCCTAATGATTGCTCACTAAAAAGCTTTTTTAATAAGGGTATTACGTTATCTGGAACCATGCCAGTAACATTTCCCCCATGACGAGCAACATCTTTAACCACAGAGCTTGAAACATGCTCAAGCACAGGATCAGCAGGCAGGAAAAGCGTTTCGATACCTGCTAATTTGCGGTTCACTAGTGCCATTCCAAGTTCTGCCTCATAATCACCGTTTTGACGTAAGCCTTTTACGATTACTGTAGCACCAACTTTTGTACAGTAGTCAGTAATCAAACCAGCTGTTGAAGTTACTACTATTTTGCAATCGCGATTGAAGCTATTTTGAGATTGCGGCAAATTATTTATTGCTTCTTGAATAATTTTTACGCGCTCAGATTCAGAAAATAACGGAGTCTTTGCAGCATTTACCGCAACTAGCACATGTACTTCATCAAATAGATGCGTACAACGTTGTATTACGTCTAAATGGCCGGCAGTGACTGGATCATACGAGCCGGGGCACACAGCTATAGTCATGCTTTTAGATTATCACCCATTGCGCTCAGAACAAAAATATATTAAAAAATAGCGTTACTTTTATCGTTAAAGATAGAAGTAACGCTAATACGCAATATAAACTACTTAAATACGCAACATAATTACTTAAAAATTAAACTTTCCTAATTCCTCGTATATGCGCTTACATTCAGGGCAAACTGGGTAGTCATTTGCTTCGTGTCGAGGAATCCACACTTTACCGCATAAAGCTACTACTGGTCGACCAGTTAAGCGCGACTCATCAATTTTGTCTTTTGACACATAGTGCGCAAAACGATCTGCATTACCACCATCATCTAGACGAGCATCTTCGTCAACTTCTGGACGTTCTAGAACAGAAGTGCTTGTGCCGGAACCAGAATCTGGATTTGCGGATTGCGAACCAGATTCCATAACAGCATCTAACGCATTATCTGCTTCTAAAGATGAAAACATATCGCATCCTTTCGTAACGCATTGTGTAACGAATTTCGTAGCGCACTAAAATTTAATTGAATTTTATTAGCAAAATCAAGCATAAAGCATTATCGCAACAAACGCTCAAAAAAGCTGTCAGAAACGCTAGTCTTTACGCATGAATTATTCGCTAATTATTCGCGAAAATTATTTGCGAATCTTATTTAGTTATTTAGTAAAGTTTAGTTTTAAAAAGATTAATTTATAGTACTTTTATAGTACTTGAATTTCTGTTGGTATTGCAGGGTCTCCGCGCATCAAACTTTGCGCAGCCAAAGGCAGTCGACGCAAAGCAGAAGCGCAATAATCCTGGGCACGTATAATCGCATCGTGACCCATAAACTGTTCGTCAGCTTCACCATCGACCATGTAATCAACTAGCAGATTTTCCCACGAATCCTTAGGCTTAAACTGAGCGAGCGCAACTTCCGAACCGGAAATCACGCGTTCGCAATCAGCTACACCGCAAGAATCGTTGCTGTAATCGTATGAACGATACGCCAACTTACGTCCAGGCACAGTCGCTTTATTCTTAGAACGCTTAGCAACAGGCTGCATTACACCATCTGCACCCTCACGCTCAGTAAGCTTATAAACCATTGCACAAGTTGGAGCACCGGAGCCGGTTACAAGCATTGTGCCGATGCCGTAAGAATCCACAGGCGCATTTTGTAAGGAAGCAAGAGCATACTCGTCCAAATCGTTAGTAACTGTAATCTTTGTGTTTTTAGCACCCAACTCGTCGAGCTGATTCCTAACGCGACGAGCCAGAGCGCACAAATCTCCAGAATCAATACGAATTCCGCCAAGATCTGGACCTGCAACTTCCACGGCTGTCTTTACAGCTTCCTCAATATTATAAGTGTCAACAAGAAGCGTAGTGCCTTTGCCAAGAGCTGCAATTTGAGAAGTGAAAGCGTCACGCTCGGTGTCGTGAACAAGAGTGAAGCAGTGAGCTGCGGTTCCGATTGCCTTCAATCCGTAAAGTTTTGCAGCCAACAGATTTGCAGTACCTTTAAAACCGCCAATAACCGCTGCGCGAGATGCAGCAACTGCAGAATATTCGTTTGTGCGACGGCCGCCCATATCCATGCAAGGACGACCTGCGGAGGCTGAAACCATACGTGCTGCGGCAGAGGCAACCGCGCAATCGTAATTAAGCACAGAAAGAAGCACAGTTTCAAGCAAAGTGCACTCACCAAAAGTGCCTTCTACCTGCAAAATTGGCGAATTCGGGAAGAACATCTCCCCCTCGCGATAACCGGAAATTTTACCGTGGAATCGGAAATTTTCCAGCCATTCAATGGTTTCTGCGCTAACAATTTTACGATCACTTAAGAAACACAAATCATCTTCCGAAAGATGGAATTTTTGCAGCTCTTCCAAAATGCGGCCCATGCCAGCAACAACTCCGTAACGACGACCTTGAGGCAAGTGGCGCGTAAAAATTTCAAAAACGCACTTGCGATTTGCAGTGCCGTCTTTAAGAGCAGCGTCGAGCATAGTGTATTCATACATGTCCGTCATAAGAGCAGATGAAATCTCAGCCATGATATTCCTTTCGTAACGAACAAAATAAAAACTAGTTACTAATTACCAATTCTTTGGGAGTGGCGTAGTACGCGCGAGTAGTTAATAAGTATTCACAACGTAACACTGGAATCATATTAGCTCTATCTACTGAGCTTGTTACTTGGCTGATACTTGGGCTGTGTGGGAAACAGCGAGCGCGACGATATACCTGAGCACTGCGCAACGGATAACGCTCCAAACGCGAGATAAGTTCCCCACATTTGGAGCGTATAACGACGATAAACGCTCCAAATGCGAGATAAGTTCCCCACATTTGGAGTGCCAAACCACAAGCTCGCACTATAAGCGCTCGCTTACGAAACTCGCGTTGGAAGTCCACTGGACTTCCAACCTAAGCGAGTTTCCGCTCCGAGTTGCTTTCGCGCGCGCTGTGCTACGCTCAAGCAGGCCGTCGCGCCAACGCGAGAAAAGTTGCGCACGTTTGGAGTAATAGACAAAGCAATGCCAAATCGCAGTATAAAGAAGCATTTATAATAGCAATTATGCTTAATAAGAGTTTGAACGAAGAGACTGCAAAAGTTACTAAAGCCGCAGAAAACCTGCACTTATACAACACGGCTTCACATTCAACGAACACTTTCGTACCTAAAAAGCATGGTCAAGTAGGCATGTACGTGTGCGGCGCAACAGTGCAAAGTTCTCCGCATATTGGTCATATTCGCGCAGCGATCGCATTCGATATAATCCGTCGCTGGATGCTGCGTTTAGGATACAAAGTCACGTTTGTTAGAAACGTCACAGATATTGACGACAAAATTATGAAAAAAGCCAACGAATCAGGGCAAAATTGGTGGGAACGAGCATATATTTACGAGCGCGAATTTACAAAATCCTACAATACTTTAGGAGTGCTTGCGCCAACAGTTGAGCCACGCGCAACAGGTCATATTACAGACATGGTTGAGCTGATTGAACGCTTAATCGAACGCGGTCACGCATATGTTATTAAAGACAATGACGGAAATCCTACTGGAAATGTCTATTTTGACGTGCCAAGTTGGGAGCATTACGGCGAATTAACGCACCAAAATCAGAACCAAAATGAAACTTGCGCAGATGAAGCCGCAGCTATCGCAGACGCGAAAGGTCCAAGCGTAGACGCTGCCGAAAACGATATTTACAATCCAACAGATCCTGCAGATGCTTCACCAGACAAACACGATCCTAGGGATTTCGCACTTTGGAAAGCACCTTGCGATTTCGATCAGCCGGATGCGCGCTGGAAAACTCCTTTTGGCGAGGGACGCCCTGGTTGGCATATTGAATGCTCTGCTATGAGCCATCGTTATCTTGGAAATGATTTCGATATTCACGGAGGCGGCCTGGATTTGCGTTTCCCTCACCACGAAAACGAAATGGCACAAACGCGTGCTGCTGGATGGGAAAGCGCCAATGTGTGGATGCATTCAGCATGGGTTACCGCCAAAGGTGAAAAAATGTCAAAATCGTTGGGAAATGGTCTTTCCGTACCAGTAGTTTTGGCAAATAATTCGGCTTGGGTTGTGCGATATGCTTTGGGAGCAGTGCAATATCGCGCAATGTTGGAGTGGTCTGACCAAGCTTTGGTGGAGTCAAAATCGGCTTATGATCGCATTATGAACTTCCTCGAGAGAGCTGACAGATTGCTTGACAAGAAGCCAACTTGCGAAGAAGTGCGCTCTGTTAACGCAGACGAGCTTCCGGAAGATTTCACTCGCGCTATGAACGATGACATTAACGTTTCTGGCGCAATCGCAGAAATATTTACTACAATTCGTCAAGGAAATACTCTTATTGACGACTGCAGCAAAGATTCTTCACAAGCACAAAGCGAAAGCGTACAAAAGCTCATATATCTCGCTGTTTTGCAAGTGCGAGCTATGTTAGATACTTTGGGCTTGGATCCTTACGCACAAACGTGGGCTTCGAACGATAATCAATCGCCTGCAGAAGGCTCAAACGGCAAGGAAAACAAAGAACACTCAGCTTTGGACTCTTTAATTACTTTGCAACTTAAAGCTAGAGCAGATGCTAGAAAAGCAAAGGATTTTGCTACTGCAGATGCTATTCGCGACGCGTTAAATAACGCAGGAATTGTAATTGTCGATACTTCGCAAGAATCATCTTGGCATTTGCAATAAACGAAAGTAACGCAAAAGCAAAAGAAAACGCGAAAGTATTAATTAGCAAATCAAGTTAGCAATTGCACTAAAGTTACGTTAGCAACAACAGGTAGAATGGAAAACTATGGCAGCATTTAGTTCGTTAACAGACCGCCTTTCCAATGCTTTTAAGCATTTGCGCAGCAAAGGCAAGCTATCAGAATCCGATATTGACGGCACAATTCGCGAGATTCGCCGCGCACTTCTCGACGCAGACGTTGCGTTGGAAGTAGTCCGCTCATTCACTGCTCGAATTCGCGAGCGCGCTCTTGGTGAGGAAGTTTCGCACGCTTTAAACCCAGCTCAGCAAGTTGTGAAAATTGTAAACGACGAGCTTACGCAAGTATTGGGCGCAGGTGTAGATAGGCAGCTTAATTTTGCGAAGTATCCTCCAACTGTAATTATGCTTGCAGGTTTGCAAGGTGCGGGTAAAACTACGCTTGCTGGAAAGCTAGGCTACTGGCTGAAGGATGCAGGCCATACTCCTTTGCTTGTAGCAGCAGATTTGCAACGACCTAATGCAGTCACGCAGCTGCAAGTTGTTGGCGAGCGCGCAGGAGTTCCTGTATTTGCTCCAGAAAAGGGCGTACAAACAGGCGGAAGTGCGATTTCTTTGCCATGGTTCACTAAAGGCGACCCGGTTAAGGTTGCGCGCGATTCTATTAATTATGCGCGCGAAAAAATGTATGACACTGTGATTATTGATACCGCAGGTCGTTTGGGTGTTGACGAAGAGCTCATGAAGCAGGCACGCAATATTCGCGATGCCGTGCAACCGCAAGAAGTGCTGTTTGTTATTGACGCAATGATTGGTCAAGATGCTGTTCGCACTGCTCAAGCTTTTAACGATGGCGTAAACTTTACCGGCGTTGTGCTTTCTAAGCTTGATGGCGACGCTCGAGGCGGTGCTGCACTTTCGGTTGCAAGCGTTACTGGAAAACCGATTTTGTTTGCCTCTACAGGTGAAGGTTTGAAGGATTTTGAAATCTTCCATCCTGATCGAATGGCTTCACGCATACTCGATATGGGCGATATTTTGACGCTTATTGAGCACGCACAGAAGCAGTTCGACGAAGAAGAATCACGCAAGGCTGCTGCAAAAATAGCTGAAGGCAGCTTTGGTTTGGATGATTTTTTGGAGCAGCTTCAGCAAGTTCGTAAGCTTGGCTCAATGAAGAAGCTTTTGGGTATGATGCCTGGAATGGCTGCCCACCGTCAAGAGCTTGAGCAGTTTGACGATAAGGAAATTGACCGCACTGAGGCGATTATTCGCTCTATGACTCCTCAAGAGCGTAGAAATACAAAGATTATTGACGGATCTCGCCGCGCGAGAATTGCTGCCGGATCAGGTGTGAGCGTTTCGCAAGTTAATGCACTTTTGCAACGTTTCGAACAGGCTGCAAAAATGATGAAGCGAATGAGCGGTGGAGCTGGGATGCCTGGCATGGGCGGCATTCCTGGATTCGGTGGAGCCGGCAGTAAGTCGAAGCGCAAAGACAAGAAAGGCAAGAAGAAGGTCGGAAAGTCCGGAAATCCAATGCGCAGGGAAGCTGAAGAGCGCGCGTTGCGTGAGCGTCTTTCTGGCGAATCTACTAGCGACGATGTTGCAGGTTCTGCTTTTGCAAAGCCACAGCAACCAAATCTTCAGAATCTTCCTGAAGGACTTAAGGAACTTATGAATTCCGAAGACGCAAATCAAGATAATCAACTGCCACCTAACTTTGGCGGCGGATTAGCTGGCTTATTCGGTCGATGATTTTAGTATTGGCGTTTTTGTGGGTTATATTTGTGCCGCTTCTTTTGTGGCAGCTGATGCGTTGGCTGCCAGCAGGTGCGGATAAATATAACCCACTTCCGTATGTTATTGCGTTGCTTCCACTTGCAACTTACGTTGTGGGAGCACTGTTTTTGTGTAATTTTGGCGCTTTTTTGCTGTATACATGCTGCGCAGAGAAAGTAACGAAATCGCTTAATTTAGCACAATCTTACGCGAAATCTTACGGATATTTATGCGTTGCTTACGCTGCGCTATTTTTGATTTCGCTTAAGTCGCATACGCCGTACTGGTTTGAAAGATTGCGTAGGTTGCACGAAAGCAAATCGTCGCGCAAAAGCTGCAAGGAACGGCATCAAGAAATACGCGTGATGACTCTTAACTGCAGATACGGAAAAGCGAGTGCATCCGAAATAATAGAAATAACGAAAAAATATCACGTAAATACGTTACTTTTACAAGAATTAAGCGAGTCTTTAGTAAAAAATCTTGAAAAACTTGGAATATACGAAATTTTTCCAACTTCGTGCGTAGGTGCGCAAAGTGAGCATAATAACGGCGGATTCAACGCTATTTTTACGCAATATTCCGCGATTTCTACTTGCAATAATTCCGTAAAAATTGAAGCTGCAAGCGTACCAAGCGTTACAACTTGCTTAGATTTTGGTGCAAATGAAAAAGTTTTGGTGAAATTTGCTTCTGCACATCCAAAGTCACCGATGCGTGGGTGTGCTGCTTGGAGTAATGGAATTCGCGCACTTGCGACTATTGATTCTACTACTGATTCTTTCGCCGATTGCACTAACGAATGCGCTGACGAATCTACTTCGAAAACTTGCGATTTAGCAACTCTTACTATTGTTACTGGCGATCTTAATTCCACAGTCGACCACCCAAGCTTTCGCTCGCTTTTGAAATACGGATTTACAGACGTTGCGCTTTCGCTTGGAAAGCGTCTACGCACATGGCCTACATGGCTTAAGTGGCCAAATCTTACACTTGACCATGTGCTATTTTGCGCAAAAAACTGTAAATCTAACGCACTATGGCAAAAGAATGTAGTTGTCGACGGCACTGATCACTTAGCATACATCGCAGCAATCGGCCTACAATCACTAGATAAAAACGTCCAAGCGCGCAGGCATAATAGATAAGTTATTCGCGTGAATCGGCGCCCTCTTCCCGACCACGTGAGGAACATGTGGAAGCTCGCAAGGAGTGCCCCACACCCGAACGAAATTCCACGACTCTAGTTATAAGGAGAGCCATTTTGGCAACCAAGATTCGTCTTAAGCGATTGGGCAAGAAGTTCTATGCCTTCTACCGTGTAGTCATTTCTGATTCACGCAACAAGCGCAACGGTCAGTCCATCGAAGAGATCGGCGTTTACGATCCAAACAAGCAGCCATCTATGATTCAGATTGATTCTGAGCGCGCACAGTACTGGCTTGGCGTTGGCGCACAGCCAACCGAACCAGTGTTGAAACTCTTGAAGATCACTGGTGACTGGCAGAAGTTCAAGGGTCTCGACGGTGCCGAAGGCACGTTGAAGACTTCTGAAGCTGGTCCAGACGCACAGGCTCGCGTTGAAGCTGTTGAAGCTGAAGCTCAGAAGCTGAAGGCCGCTAAGTCTGAAGCCGCTGCTAAGGCTCAGGCTGCAGCTGAAGCCGCTGCAAACGAAGCCGAAGAAGCCCCAGCTGAAGCTGCGGAAGCTGCCGAAGCCGAGGAAAAGGCTGAGTAATCATGCTGGCTCAAGCTGTTGAACATCTCATTAAGAACATCGTGGATTTTCCAGATGACGTGTCGGTACGTTCTCACGAAAATGCTCGCGGCGAATTGCTTCGAGTACGCGTGAATCCTGAAGATATTGGTCGCGTTATTGGACGCAATGGTCGTACCGCTAATGCAATTCGCATTGTTGTGCAAGCTTTGAGCAACCACAATGTGCGCGTTGACATTATGGACGTACGTAAGTGAGATGAACGTGGCATTAGACCAACAATCTTTTGACAACCCTCAGCAAAGTCGTAATGACCTGCTGAGGGTTTGTCGTATCGGTAAAGCCCAAGGTTTAAAAGGCGAAGTTACTGTACAAATTTTTACAGATGAGCCTTACGAACGTTTTGAGCCAGGAAATGTATTGTGCACTGCAGACGGCGAGCGCGAGTTCGTTATTGAGAACGCAAGAACATTCAAAAATCGTTGGATTTTACTATTCGAAGAATCACAAAATCGCAACGATGCGGAAGCACTTAATGGCACTGAATTGTATGTGCATGCGGAAGATGCGCAAGAACTTGCTGCCGAAAATGCTTGGTATATTAAGGATTTGGTCGGTTTGCAAGCGCGTTTGTGCGAAGAAAATCAGCTTGGGCTTACTCCTAAAATTATTGGAAAAGTCGTGGATGTGCTCGACGGCGCGCAATCGTTACTGAAAATCCGTTTAGATCATCCGGTTGACGAAGAACATAAAACAGCGCTCGTGCCATTTGTTGAAGCTATTGTGCCGGAAGTTGACGTTGCAAACGGGTATTTGACTATTAATCCTCCTGGCGGTTTAATTCCGGGGCTTTCGTAGTTTTCATAGTTTTATCAGTTTTCGTAGTAGAGTGCCTTATGATGGACATCGATATTATTTCCGTATTCCCAGAATATTTTCGCATGCTAGACCTAAGTTTGTTAGGCAAAGCGCAAAATAATGGTTTATTGCAAATTCGCGCATACAATTTACGCAAATGGACTCACGATGTGCATCAATCTGTTGATGACACGCCGGTTGGCGGTGGTGCTGGCATGGTTATGAAACCTGAGGTTTGGGCGGAATGCTTAGACGAGCTGCTTAGCTTGCCAAAATCTGAAGTAAAAAATACGTGCGATACGTGCGATAGTTGCGAAGAAGCAAAAATCGCGACTAATAAAATAGACTCAACTAAACCAATTCTTATATTCCCGAACCCTTCTGCCCCACTATTTACGCAAAAAGACGCAACAGAATTAAGCAACGCAAATCATTTAGTATTTGGATGCGGCAGATACGAAGGCTACGACGCTAGGATTCCAGAATATTACCGAGCGCAAGGAATTGACGTACGCGAGTATTCAATTGGCGATTACGTGCTAAATGGCGGAGAAGTTGCAGTAAGCGTTATGCTTGAGGCAATTACACGCTTAATCCCGGGGTTTATGGGAAATCCTGAGTCGATTGTTGAAGAGTCGTACACAGGCTCGGACGCACTTTTGGAACACCATCAATACACGCGTCCAACTACTTGGCGCGGTATAAGCGTTCCGGAAATACTCACTTCCGGAAATCACGCCAAAGTTGATCGTTTTCGTCGAGATGAAGCTATATCTCGTACAAGCGAAATTCGACCTGACTTGATTAAAAAATTGGACTGCCACAAGCTAGATAAATCGGATCGAAAAAC
Source organism: Gardnerella sp. DNF01159 (assembly GCF_049244215.1). Classification (NCBI taxonomy): domain Bacteria; kingdom Bacillati; phylum Actinomycetota; class Actinomycetes; order Bifidobacteriales; family Bifidobacteriaceae; genus Gardnerella; species Gardnerella sp. DNF01159. The sequence goes on from NZ_CP058387.1 coordinate 1,342,080, forward strand.
GCTTATGTCGCTCGGATGGGAAGTTTCCGGCGAACATCCGCGCAAAAACTCGCGCTAGCAGCAAAAGCCGGAAATACTCCGACAACAGTATTGCTATGCTAGCGTTAATTACTTGTTGATTAGAGAACACTAACATTATTGCTGCCGCACGCACAACACAAAATCTCTCCACCATAACACCACCACCTGTTTAGTACGCTAACTTCAATGTACTAATATTCGTGTGGTGAGATTTGAGATTTTTCGCACTGAGCGAGGCGAACGTCAGAGCCGCAGGCTGCTGATTCGCCAAGCGAAGAAGAAAAATCGAAAAATCTCTGCGATAAGGCACGGTTATTAACGATTAAACACGCAGAGTTTGGGGGATTTCTTTACGAGCACTAAAAGAGGACTGCGCATTGATTTGCCGGAGCGCTTAAAGCCGTAGTGCGCAGAGGCACTTCAATGCGGAAACTCGCTAAAGTTGGAAGTCCAGTGGACTTCCAACGCGAGTTTCGCAAGCGAGCGTAATAAAACGCGAGCGTATCGTTAAAAAACGTTTAAGAATAAAGCGCACGAAAGAACGCTCACGCGCACAGCGCGCTCGCTACTGAGCTTGCGTTGAAAGCACACCGTGCTTTCAACTTGAGCAAGCTCACGCTCCGAGTTGCTTTCGCGCGCACAATGCTGCGCTCAAGCAGGTCGTAGCGCATGCGAGAAAAGAAATCCCCCAAAACTCGCGCCACATCCTGAGTACAAAAACAGATTGTAACGAAGCCGAATCAGATCAATCGCGCTTAGGCTGAATGAACAGCACGGAAGTTTCTCCGTAATTACGCGTATCAAACAGCTCCCAGCCCTCAGGCATAGTCGGCAAAACACTTCGCGCGCTACGCTCCAACACAATCAACGTATCCGCAGAAACGCTCGCAACTCCGCTCGCAATCATCGAAGCCAATAAACTTTCGCAATCCGCAGTTTCGTAAGCATAAGGCGGATCAATAAAAACCAAGTCAAACGCTTCCCCACTATAATCCGCAACGAACTGCTCCGCGCGCTTTCGAAGAACCCTCATAGAAAGCGCAGAATCCCAAGCCTTTGAACTCTGCAACGCTTTCGACGTACGAAGTATCAGCGCAGCCGCTTGCGAATTTGCTTCAACAGAAACAAGCTCACGCGCGCCACGAGATAGCGCCTCAACTCCTAACGCACCTGTGCCGGCGAATAAATCAAGAACGCGAGCATTGTGCATAACATCCCACGAATCGAGCCTAGAAAATATCGCTTCTTTCGTGCGATCTGTAGTAGGTCTTGTACACGACTGCGCTGAAGTAAGCGGCAAAGATTTAAAACGTCCAGCAATAATGTGCATTCTTCTAGCTTATCCTCCCCCTCCCGACAGTCATTGTTACTCAATGCGATTTTGTGATTATTTAGTATTGTCTATGAGTTTTAAACACATTTGTTGGAGAATTTACTGGCATTTGTTTTCGGTTTCGATACTCGCTTTACAGCTGTGTAAAGGAAGTGTCGCGCGCAGAAAGCAAAAAGCGGCAAAGCATAGGAAATCCTAGCTTTACCGCTTAATTTTATTCACTTAAGATTACGCAAACTCACGCGTCAATCTTACTTATTTACTTCTTCAGGATTCGGGATTAAGAAGGAGCAAGCAAACGCAAGCGCAAGTAACACAATGCCCGCAACCATCGAAGCCATGTATCCGCCTGTTGCACCATTAGTTCCTGCAACATTCGTCATCACAGCGTAAAGAATTGCAAAGCTTAAGCCAGCACCCAAGTTAAAAGCACCAGCGTTCATGCCTGGCAAGTATCCTGGATTATCCTTTGGAGAAAGCACAATACCAAGTCCGTTAAGCATAATGTTTGCAACACCTGCGTAGCTTACGCCCAAAGCCAGCGAAAGCGCAACCAAAGACCACACCGATGGATTATTAGCAACATACATACCAAACACAACGCCAATCACACTGACAATAATGCCAGCACGAAGTACCAAACGGTAACCAAACTTGGCAGCCAGCATACCAGCCACAGGCCCAAACAAGAAGCCAATAATTGCGTAAGGCGTCAACGTTGCAAAGCTCACCACGTCAGCACCCAAGCCAGCACCAAACTTAGCATCCTGAGCAAGCTGCGGCACTACACCATTCATCAAAGCAAAAACGCCAGTCATGGTAAGCAGCGTGCAAGAAAGCAAGCCCCACGTGCGACGCTGCTTCATGTAATGCGTCGAAACCAAAGGAGCAGCAATCTTTCCTTCAATTCTCCAGAAAATCGCGAAGAAGATTACAGCCACTACCACAAGGCCTGCAACCATAGTCAAGTTAGCATTTGCAAGCTTATCAATTTCATTAATAGCAAGATATGCTGCAAGGAACGCAATACCAAGCGTCACAACGCCCAACCAATCCATCTTTGAAGTTTCCTCCGCATAAGATTCTTCAGCAGCAACAATCACCATAATCACTGCCGCTACAGCAATACCTGCCATAGTCCAGAACACCGAACGGAAACCAAACTTTCCAGCAAGCCAACCGCCAAGCAACGCATCAACGCCAGCAATACCACCGTTTACAGATGTCAAAATTGCCATTAGCTTTGCGTAACGCTTTTCTTCAGTTACGCGCACGCGAAGCATAATCAAGCACATCGGCACTACAGGACCAGAAGCACCCTGCAAAATACGTCCAAGCATCAAAATATTCACATCTGGAGCAAGCGCAGACACTACGCAGCCCGCAATCGTTGAAATCAAAATGCCAATAAGCACCTTCTTACGACCGACTAAATCAGATAAGCGCGGCAAAAACAGTGAGAATAAAGCAGCAGCAGTAAAGAACACTGTTTGAGTTAAGCCGATTTGCGTATCGGTTGCGTGAAGCTCTTTTGTCATTGTTGCTAATGCTGGAGAAAGCATTGAAGCGTTGAGCTGGAAAGCAAAAATAGCAACGAGTAGCGCCGTCATTAACGCAACAATTGATCGCCCACCCTTGTCTAGCATGGAAGGCGTTGGAGATGAAACTTCAGTCATAATAGCCTCATATCAAATTTCGTATAAATTTTATTTTCGCGCAACTTTGCCGCTTTATTTTCTTTCGGTAAATTTGCAGTATTGTTGCGCAAAATATCGTGAATAATTCTAGTACAAATCAGCCGATACGCTTCAGCGCGTCAATAATCAAATCCCAGAATTTATCGAAATCAAGTTTGGTTGCAACTTGCGTATGGCATTCTTCTGCGGATGGTTCTGGTCCGCGCAAATCTGCAACGGTCATACCAACTGTTAATTCGCCCTTAATTTCAACGTCTACAGGGCAGCGACGAGTAGCCACCACACTGTGGTCAATCAAATAAGCAATCGTGCAAGGATCATGAACTGGCGGATCAATAAAGTCTTGATTATCCTTATACGCTTTACGGAAGAAGTCCATCAAACCGCTAGCAAACGCAGAAAGAGGCGTGCCAATAGCATTAATCTTTGCTTGCACTTCAGGAGTGCAAAGTGCCTGATGTGTCAAATCAAGACCGACCATAGTAATAGGCCAATCCTCATTAAACACAACATGCGCAGATTCTGGATCAACCTTAATATTAAACTCAGCAACCGCGCTCCAATTACCAACGTGATATCCGCCGCCCATGAGCACAACTTCCTTCACACGTCTTACGATTCGTGGCTCAAGGCGCACTGCCATAGCAATATTGGTGAGCGGACCAGTTGGTACAAGCGTAATCGTGCCAGGTTCGTTGCTCATAATCGTATCAATAATCCAATTTACAGCGTGGCCTTCGTCCAATGGTCGCGTTGGTTCTGGAAGCGTTACGCCGTCTAAGCCGCTTTCGCCGTGCACGGAAGCCGCAACTTCCAGAGGGCGGACCATTGGTCGGTCGCAGCCTGCGTGAACTGGAATGTGAGTTGCACGAGCCATTTCGAGAGTTGCACGCGCATTATACGTGACTTTTTCAAGGCTTTGGTTGCCGCCAACTGTAGTTACGCCGAGCAACTCAATATTTGGGTTACCAAGTGCCAACAGAATAGCCATGGCGTCATCATGGCCAGGATCGCAATCTAGGATGATTGAAGTCATCATTACTCCTTCGTAGATAACTAACTTCTTGTTAATAACTTACGTAAATAGTTTTCAGTTATTTTTGCTATTACGTTTGCTACTAACTGCTGTTAATTTATGCGTAAATTGCTCTATGATCCATGCTCGTACGCCACTACGCATTTCGCTGCACATACGCTCCATTGCATCATACAACACTAATTACCTAACATTTGTTTATATAACTAAACAAATGACTAATAACAAGTATAGCAGACCTACTATTGTATGCAAGAAAAATTTACAAGATTAATTCGTAAATTAAATAAAAGAAATAAAATCAGCGCAAAAAGCACTAATTAAATGCGCTCATGAATATTCGTCATGCGTTGAGAAATAAGTTCTGGATTAAACAACTCATGTACAGGCTGCATAGATTCAGTATTCAAAGCTGCAGCAGCAACCGCAAATCTGCCAGTTTTTGAAGAATCAAATTCGTTATATCGCGCGTAAATAAGCGCCGCAGTAGCAGCATCGCTAGAACCGTTGTCGTTGCCGACTGCTTCAACACCAACATTGCTATTTCCGCGAGTTAGCATCATTCTCTGGACGCGCTTAACTGGGACAGGATAGAACGACACTCCCTCATCTGCAACACCATAAGCAACTCCTGCGCGACCGGCATTTACAAATACACGTTTTACTCCACGCTTGAGAAGCACATTCGCACAGCGAATTGCAGAACGCTCGTCAACAGCATTAACGCCAGTTAAAGCCTGCGATTCAGCAGTATCTAAAATAAGGGTGTCAATACGAGACAATCTAGAAAGCACTCGAGGAGCTTTTGCATCCGTAATTGCACGAACAATAATAGGACGGCGATAACGGTCACATAGCCACTCAATTGACTTTTGCGGAATATTAGTATCCAACACCAAAATATCAGCATTTTCAATAATGGACATGCGCTCACGCAAAAAATCAGGAGTCATGTGGTCGTAAATACTCATATCGTCTAAAGCAAGCAAACGCTGACCAGAAGCGTCACCAACATACATGTACGAAGCAGTCATTGACTCAGGAAGTTGCTTCGCATAACCAATATCTAAGCCGTTTGCAGCAGCATCAATGCGGAAAAGCTCTCCGTTGTGATCGCCACCGTAGACAGAAACCATGCTTGTGCGAATATTAAGACGTTCCAACGCGACTGCAATATTCCTTCCAACACCGCCTAGCATATAGCGCACACGGGAAGCATTAGACGTGTAATCCATCAAATCTCCGCAAGCAATGCCAAGAACATCCATGCTAATTCCGCCAACAACAGTCACATAACTTGGAGGAGTAACAATATATCCCTTACCTCGTAAATATCCTTTGCGAATTAAATTGGAAATATGAGCAGCCACACCTGAACGAGTAATTCCTGCGAGATTTGCAAGTTCCTGTTGGCTAATCATCGGGTTTTGTTGAATCCAAGTCAAGATTTGTTGTTCGCGTTCGGTCATTGTCGCCTCATCTCTATTGTGATTACAAATGATGCCTACTATCTAGGATATTCACAATTCTCATAATATGCACGTAAATTTATGTAATTTTGTTGTTTTTTTATATTATATCCAACAAAAGTTGATATTAATTATCAATTAAAAATAGTTTCTTACCGTATTTTTTACTAAATTAAGTGCATAAATATGCAATAATTTTTTCTTTATACTTTTTTTATAGGATAATTTATTCATACAATATTGTAATCTTTATAAGATATTTTGCGCGCAAATTCAGAACTTTAGAATTTTAATTGCTTACGATTTGCGCACTTCCACCTCTCGTAAAATCAAGCACTGCACCTGCAAGATACGGCAACGAAACAAGATGAGTGTCTTTTTGCAAAGTCTCCAACGCATCTTCACGAGCCATAGCGATAATCTTTGCATCCTTAACAACTCGCAAAATCTTCAAACTCGAGCGACCACCCGACTGCTTATCGCCAAGAACATCGCCAACATTGCGCAATTCCAAATCTTTCTTAGCAATTACGGCACCATCTAGCGAATTTTCAACAACTTGCAAACGTTCTTGAGCAAGACTTCCATCCTCAGTTTGCGCAACCAAAAATGCCCAAGAATTCGTGCCACCACGCCCAACACGTCCACGCAACTGATGCAATTGCGCAAGACCAAAACGATCCGCGTCAAAAATCACAATGCAACTCGCTTGAGGCACATCAACACCGACCTCAATAACCGTTGTAGCTACAAGAACTTGCACATCTCCGCGCGCAAAACGTTCCATCGTTTCGCGTTTCGTAGCATCATCGTCGCGACCAGTAAGCTTAGCAAAAGTAACGCCTTTAAATTGCGGCAAAGCTGAAAGCCGCTTCAAAATGCCGTTAACTGTATGAAGTTTGCGCAAAGAATCTGCGTTATTTTCTTCAGATTGATTAGATTGCACAGATTGCGAAACATCTTCAAAACCTTCAGATTCATCGCTATCAAAATCCCTACCAAAATTACTAACAGAAGCACTACCAGAATCCCTACCAGAATCCTCATTAAAATCATCATCAATATGCGCGCAAACAACATACGCACGCTCACCTGCATCAATGCGAGCACGAATATGCGCAAACATTCTCGCCATAGTATTCGCATCCGATTCTTGCACAACAAAAGTGCGAATAGGTTTTCTACCTCCAGGCAGTTCAGTTAAATACGAAGCATCCAAATCACCGAACCACGTCATAGCAGCAGAGCGCGGAATAGGCGTTGCAGTCATTACTAAAAGATGCGGTGTAAAAGACTTTTCAGCACTATTATGCGAATCTACGCTCATTTTGCGCAACAAAACATCGCGCTGCTCAACACCAAAACGATGTTGCTCGTCAATAATTACCAAAGCTAAATTAGTCGGCTTAAAAGTCGACGAGAACGCTGCATGAGTTGCAACAATAAGCGAAGGCTCTCCACTTGCCACACTCGCTAGCGCACGTCTGCGATCCGCAAGTCTCATGCCGCCAGTTACGACGATTACAGGCACTTTTAGATTCGCGCGCGCAATCATTTGGCGCAAATTTTCGGCATGTTGAGACGCCAGAACTTGAGTAGGAGCCACAAGCACAGCCTGATAGCCTGATCCAACTGCCTCGAGCATTGCAGCGAGCGCAACAACTGTTTTTCCGGAACCAACTTCACCTTGAAGCAAGCGACGCATCGGATGGTGCTCACGCATGTCACGTACAATCTCATCAATTACATCTTTTTGACCTGCAGTAAGCTCAAACGGCAAACTTTCCACAAATTCATTTCTTATAAGAGAATTATTACAAGATTTTGCTTGATTATCTTTAGAATCTTCACGAGATCGCAATACAGCTACTTGGGAAATAAAAGCTTCTTCATAGCGCAACGAGTCAACAGCTTTATAAAATTCGTCAACTGATTGCGGATTATGAATTGAGTATATTGCTGACGCTCTAGTCATGAGGTTACGTTTTTTTAGCACTGATTCAGGCGTAATATTTGGGATTTGCAGGGATTCAGTAGCGCAAGCTGCGGAAGATGCGGAAGATGCAGAATCTTCAGAAAGTGCAGACAGCATAGAAAGTATTGTTTCGTGAATATGCTCACTAGAGATTCGCGAATTTGCATGATACACGGGCATAGGAGCGCTCATACGCGCCAAACCATCTTCCACGCTTCTTACAGTATCGCGAGATTGATGCAAGCTATCGCTTTCTTCTGCAGCAGATACAGTAAGAATTTGAGGATGCGTAAATTGCAATTTACCATTAAAAGCGCTAGACATGCCGCCAACAACAACCATTTCGCCAACATGCATCTTTGCGGAAAGCCACTGAGCGTATTGACGATTTTTAGAAAAATAAATAAGCTGAGCTACCACTTGCATATCTTGCAAAACGTTAATTTCGATTCTAAAACCGCGACGAGCGTTCATAGGCACAACGTTAATTGACTGAACTTGCGCATAGAAAGCCACTTCTTCGCCAATTTTTACATCTTTTAAGTTCGCAATTCTCAGTGGACTTGTGACTCTAAATGGGTAGTAAGTTAGCGCGTCTTTGACTGTGACTATGCCCAAAGATTTTAATGCAGAAACGCGTCGCTTATTGCTGATTATTGCACAAAGCGAAGTATGCATTTTGGCTGAGTTCGTGGGCGTATTTAGCATATTTCGATTATAAATCATCCGCAAAGCATTTGCTTAAGCGCGCTCCAAACGCGAAGAAAGTTGCGCACGTTTGGAGCGATATGGCGCGTTAAACCCTCCAAACACGAGGAAAGTTGCGCACATTTGGAGCGATACACCAGACCAAACCCTCCAAACGCGAGGAAACGCGAGCGCAACGAAAATACGCAAATACAAAAAAGCCCCGAGCAACACTCAGGGCCTTACAATTTAAACGCAATACAATGCGCGAATCACGCCTCAACGCGCTGAACCTTGCCAGCCTTAATGCATTTCACGCACACACGAAGGCGAACGTTCTCGCCATCAATGGTGGTGCGAACCGGCTGAAGGTTCGGGCGGAAGGTGCGCTTATTGCGGATATGCGAATGTGAAACAGTGAAACCAGTCTGAGGTCCCTTGCCACATACTGCGCAACGAGCTGCCATAATTGGACTCCTATTTTCTTTGACTTGCAAGTCTTGCGTCATTCAAACACACGAACTACTTACGCAAATTACTTACGCACATTGCATAAACAAATAAGCACGCTTGAACGCACAACTACACAAGTATATCACTTACCAAGACAATCCGCGCGCACGAACTCAGTCTTTTCTTGTAAATCCTTGACTGTCTTGCATCCAAGAAGAGCCATAATCACCCTAATTTGCTTCTTCCAGTTATCAATTTGCAAAGAAAGCGCATCCTCACCTTCATGCATAAGCGTATGCAAAAACTCGCCAGCGACACCAACTGCAGAAGCACCCAAAGCCAACGCGCGCACAACATCCAAAGGCGTGCGAACTCCTCCACTTGCGAAAACTTCCATATTTTTTAACGAATCACACTTGCGTATGTCAACCAGCGACTCAACAGTAGTAAGACCCCAATCAGCCAAATAATCACAGTCGCCTAAGTTCCTGCGAGCATTTTCTATCGTTACAAAATTAGTTCCGCCACGACCAGAAACATCTACAGTGCGCACTCCAACATCTTTAAGACGCTGAACATCTTTAGCAGAAATTCCGCATCCAGTTTCCTTCACAATCACAGGCACCTTTAAAGCTTCACACGCACTGACAATAGACTCAATATTGCACAACCAATTTCGAAAATCGCGATCGCCTTCTTGCATAACCAACTCTTGTGCAGCATTTAAATGCACTTGTAACGCATTCGCATGAATCATGTTTACAGCACGCAATGCATCAGACGCACTAGTTCCAGCGCTAACATTTGCCATCACAAATCCATGTGGATTTTCGCTTCTTATGACACTGAAAGTGCTGAGTAAAGTTTCGTCTCGAAGAGCAGCACTCAAAGATCCACTCGCCATAGCAACAGAATTTTTTGCAGCAACTCTAGCAAGACTTGCATTCACTTTTTTAGCAGCATCACTTCCGCCGGTCATTGCGTTAATATATATCGGCGAGCACCAATGCACAGAATCGCATACTTCGCTTCCTAGCACGTTCACGCTAGCGTCAATTTCTTCAAGCGCAACTTGCGGCAAAGCATTCGGCACAAAACGCACTTTGTCAAAATCTGAATCTGCACGAGTTTTATACTGCTTGTCCGCAAGCGCAATATGCGCGTCTTTGCGGTTTTGTATTGTGCAAGATTGAGCAGATTGTGCATTAGGTTCGCGACTCTTAACAAACGCGTCTAATACAATATTTTCAGAAGGCTTACCAGTTCCAAAAATTTCCGTAACATCAATATTCAATGGCTTTATTCCATTGGCTTCCCAAGTAGATTTCATAGTTTCAATTACATTATTGTCATAAATTGTCGACAGCGCAATTGCACAATCTCCCCCGCCTGCGCCGCTAGTTTTTGCAGGAATACCGGCACAAGTCGCAATTTCAATAAATTTTGTAAGTTCATGTGTTTCGATAACAGTTCCAGTAAGAGCACTTAATTTTTGTAACAACGCACGATTTTGAGCAAAACCGCTAGAAATTTCGCTTATTTCAAACTTTTCAATTGCGCGCGCAAGTTTTTGCACGCAAATCTCACTTTGTTTGCAAAAATCTTCGTAAGTAAAAAGTTGATTTTTATTGTCAAAAGCACTAGTTTTGACGCTACTTTCCGTACTACCTTCAGCACTAGTTTTAACGCTACTTTCTACGCTACTTACTAGCTTTGCGCTAGACGCAGGAGAACCAGTCCACCCGACTAAAAGTTTTAGCGACTTATCTACATTTAAACGCTTAACTTCCAGTCGTGGCCACTTTTTGTGCAACAACTCATCGAAATCAGAGCATCCGGATTTTACTAACGCAAGCTCAGCTTCAAGCCACTCGCGGTTATACGCGCGATACATAATCCAACCGCCATAAGAACTGGCAGCAACATCTCCACCACTTCCGGATTTTTTAACACTCGACGACGCAATCAATGCTAGCTTGCAAATTTCTGGAGTCGAAAGATTCAAATCATACCATTTGCACAACGCGCGAATAACCGCAACAGTTACTGCAGCAGAAGATCCAAGACCGTATTTTCTACCAGTTTTTGCATCATCAAGTTCGCTAGAAATATGCACATTGTAACTTTTGCGGTTAATATTTGGCGCACATTTCTCACTAGCATAAGCGTCGACTACGCACATTGCAGCGAGCACATAAGCATATTTTCCGTCGTTTTGTATTTCAATACTTCCGTCGGATGTACGCGCCCAAAGAAGCGGTTCATATTTTTCACCATCTGAGGTAATTACACCACAATAATTTCTGTTGCTAGGCGCATTTTTCTGCAAATTTTCGCGTAACTCTTCGTTTAAGGTTTCATCACTTATGCTAACTGTTACATAACGATTAACAGCAGCAACAATTGCAGCACAGCCGTCAACAACAGCATACTCGCCAGCAATATAAAGCTTTCCTGGGGCACTAGAGCGCACTTGAGTCATATTATCCGCCTATTTTAAACTCGTACTCACCGTCACAGCGTCACCTGGCAGCGCAATCGCAAATTTCGGCTCGCAATATTCTGTATTACAAAAAACGCTAGAATTACGTAAACCATCCTCAACTCGCGAGCGCAACTGACACATCGCACGATAAGCATCATCTCCAGAAGTAAGCACCTTCACATTTGGACCAGCATCCATCGTAGACCACACCAGCCAACCATCTTTTCGCATATTTTTAACCGCTTCAAGCACAATATGCGTGCTGCTAGTTAAATAATTCACCGACGGAACAGCATTATGCATAGTTTCGTGCATTCCAAAAGCATTGCGTTCAACAACCTCACCCAATTGCTCAATATCTGCTCGCTTAATTGCGTTTTTAGCAATTTCAAGATCGTCTTTCGACTGCTCAACCCATTGCATATACGTTGGCGAAGTTTCAACCGTTCTGCGCATCGCTTCTCGGCTAGAAATCGGCTTTTTGCTATCGTCCAAAGTAACAACAATCATAGCAAGGTTTAAATTTTTAAGCGCAACTTGTGCGTTTTCAATAGGCTCTGCGTAAGATGTTTCGTCGTCGCAACCTGCATGCCAAATTGAAAGTCCTCCAAAAATCGAACGACAAGCTGAACCAGAACCACATCTTGCAAGTCTAGAAAGTTCTCGTGGAGTTAGGTTTAATCCAGCAGCGTACGAGGCAGCAGACGCAAGAGCTGCAAAACCAGACGCGCTCGATGCAAGACCGGCAGCAGTTGGCACAATATTATGCGAAATAACGCTTGCTTTCGTTGAAATTCCTGCAATTTCACGCACCAAATCGAGCATAGCGACTACGCGACGAAAAGGTTTTGCAGACGGCGAAATCTTTTCATTATCTAAAGTAAAAGTATCTTGTTCAAGATTATTCGCAAAACTTACGCTTGTAGTTGTAAACAAATCCGAAAGGGTGAGCGAAAGCGAGGAAGTATAAGGCAAAATCAGCTTTTCATCGCGCTTACCCCAATACTTAATCAGCGCAATATTCGCGTTTGCTTTAGCAAAAGCTGAGTTGGGTGAAAGACTAGCGTCAAACGTTATTTTTGGCTGAATTTCAACATTTTGCATACTGTTCCTTTTGCGGCAGATACGTAATTCTCGTTTGTTAATGTGCTAGTCAATGTTTTAGCAAAACAGTGCGCACAAGCTTCTTTTCTTTAAATAACTGTAAAGTTTATGCTACATTTCAAGTAAAAATAAGATTCAATTTATTGCAGAATCACCTATATTCACAATCCAAGTATCGCAAGCTCCTGCATTTTTAAAAGCTTCACTCACTCGCTTAGCAGCATCCTCACTATCAGCCAGCGCAATGACACATCCTCCACCACCTCCGCCAGTAAGTTTTGCACCCAACGCGCCATGTTTGCAAGCAGCATCTACCAAAGTGTCAAGTTTCGCAGTACTTACGCCCAAATCCGCCAAAATACGGTGTGCGAAAGTCATTTGCTTACCCATATTTTCAATACGACCAAACGCCAAATCATCTTCTGCAACAGCCGCAATCTCCCCCAATTTATTGAGCTGCGCTCCAACTTCAACAGGATTCGATTCTAAACGAGAACGCAAAGCTTCAACTGTTTCGCGAGTCATTCCTTTGCATCCAGAATCCGCCAAAACAAGCCACGCACGCATGTTAATTTCCATGCGATCAAAACAGCCACGACTAAAACGCACAGGCCAGGAAGCAGCGGTTGCAGTGGCATCCAAGCCTGAAGAACGTCCGTGAGCCACGCACTCAGCAGTCTGCGTCAACTTAAAAATCTCATCATCGCTAGCTGAAACGCCATAATAGTCAAGAATCGCACGAATTATAGCACCAGCAGCAGCCGCAGACGAGCCAAGACCTCGTTCTGCTGGAAAATCAGACTCGGTAAAAATGTGCAAATTCTCACCGCTCCACCCTGCAAACTCCAGCGACGCGCGAATTGCTGTTCGTATGCTATTAAAGCGCGTAGGAATTTCGGAAAGTTTGCCAGTAAAGTCAAGGCACGAAAGAGTTATATGTGAATCGAGATTCGTCGTAGATGCTAAAGATTCGCGTGATGCAGATGCTAAAGATTCACACGAAGCAGAAGATAAAGATTTACACGATACAGGTACTAAAGATTCATTGCAATTAGTTACTACAGCGCGCATACGCAAGTTTTTAAGCGGCAAAGCTATTGCAGAATGACCATAAACCACGGAATGTTCGCCAAAAAGAATAACCTTCGCGCAAGTTTCGCCGTATCCTTTGTGATTGCTGTATTTTATTGCGTTTTCGAGATTCGTAATTGCGGAAGGTGTAATTGCGGAATTTTTACAAGCATACTCTTCGTCATTGCGAATAGCAGATATGCTGGCATCTTGCGCTTTTGCGTTCATACTAAACTCGTCGGCCAGTTCATATTTGCTTTCCAGCACAGTTTGCATCTCCTTGATAATTTCGTAATTTTCCAACTGTTCTAATTTAGTCGAGTAAAACTTAAAAAACTACGTTACGCACGTGACACTTACAACACATTCACATTTTCAAAATATTGCAGCATAAAAAAACTCTGCGCAGCATCGCAATGAGAAAACTCAATACAACGCAAACGCAGAGCTAATGCTTAAGTTCAATCCACATGTATTACAAGCAGAAAACCACTAAAAGCAAGAATCTGCTCGCTGCAACATGTTTTGTAAAATTCACAAAGCTACTTACTCAGCCACAACCTTAACAGTGAAGGAAGCGGTGATTTCCGGATGCAACGTTACTGTTGCTGGGAACTCACCAGTGGTCTTAATAGTAGCAACCTTAATTGCGCGAGCCTCAACTTGAGCCTTGGAAGCCAAAGCGGCAGCAATCTTCTCAGCAGAAATGCCACCGAAAAGCTTGCCGGATTCGGAAACCTTAGCAGAAAGCTCCACAACGGTGCCTTCAATCTGAGCCTTAGCTGCAACTGCCTCTTCACGAGTGGCAACAGCCTTGGCAAGACGAGCGCGACGCATTGCTTCAATCTGGGAAGCAGCACCCTTGTTCCATGCAAAAGCAAGACCCTGAGGAATCAGGTAGTTGCGAGCATAACCAGCCTTAACTTCAACAACGTCACCAGAGTGACCGAGGTTGGCAACAGTCTTGGTAAGAATAACCTTGGTTTCAGCCATATTCCTATCCTCTCAATCAGCGACCGGTAGTGGCGTAAGGAAGCAAAGCCATTTCGCGAGCATTCTTCACTGCCTTCGCGATCTTGCGCTGTTCCTGCACGGTTACGCCGGTGATACGACGGGAACGAATCTTGCCGCGGTCAGAAACGAACTTGCGCAGCAAAGCAACGTCTTTATAATCAATTTCAGTAATCTTGGCAGCCTTCAAAGGATTTGGCTTCTTCTTGAAAGGCTTGACCGGTGGTTGCGGCCTTTTGCGTGACATAAGATGTCCTCTCTCAAATCCGTTATGCTTTTTGCATAACATGTAACTGATGATGTATTTATAAGGATTAAGTAAGCGCGTAAATAAGTGCATAAATAAACAAATAAATACGCTATCTATAGCTCAACTAAAACGCTAGAACTCAGGTTCTTCAGAATCGCCGCCAAAATCAGAATTAGCACCGAAAGTTGAAAAACTATCGTTTGTTGGCGCAGCAGCACTCCACGGATCAGCCGCTGAAGAACTTGCAGCATGCTGAGAAGCAGCCTGGCTAGCAGCATAATTTGCTCCGCCAGCATAACCTACGCCAGCAGCATTTGATACGCGCGAGCCACCAGCAAAACCTGTTGAAGAGCTTTGGCGGTTAACTTGCGCAGTTGCATAACGCAAAGATGGACCAATTTCGTCAACCGTAAGTTCAACAACTGTGCGATTCGAGCCGTCTTGCGCTTGATACGAACGCTGCGACAACCTGCCCTGAGCAATCACGCGCGTGCCTTTAGAAAGGCTGTTTGCACAATGTTCTGCCAAGTCTCTCCACGCTGAGCAACGCATAAATAACGCAGGCCCATCCTCGAACTGATTCGTATTACGATTAAACGTTCTAGGTGTGGATGCAATGGTAAAGCTCGCAACAGAAGCACCGTTGGAAAGTGCCCTTAATTCAGGATCCGAAGTGAGATTTCCCACGACGGTAATAATCGTTTCACCTGCCATATCGTGCCTTTTCTTTCTCGCTTTACTCGTAATCACATATCAGTGATTACTGGCAATTTTGTGCGCAACTTATGCGCGGTTGTTTACGTATTTATTTAGCTTAACTAGTTTTTATTTAATTCACTAGAGCTTACTTAGTTTTGCTAGTTTTTACTTAGCGTCCTTGCGAAGAATCTTCGTGCGGATTACAGATTCATTAAGGTTCAAAACACGGTCAAGTTCGTCACTTACAGATGGCTCGGCAGTGTAGTTCACCACAACGTAGTTACCTTCGGTTTTGCCTTCAATTTCGTAGGCAAACTTGCGGCGACCCCAGTAATCGGTGCCGTCAACGGAACCGCCCTCGTTGGTGACAAGCTCAAGATACTGCTCGGTCAACTTCTTAAGACCGTGCTCATCCAGCTCAGGATTTGCAATGAACATCAGTTCATACTTATGTGCAGACATCACCCACCTCCTTCGGACTATCGGCTGTGGACCTTCCACAGCAGGAGTGTGTTTGCAAAATATGCGCGATATGTTTGATGATAAGCACCAAAACCGCACACAACTTTGCTATTTTACAGCACGCTCATGACGACGAGAGTTACGCGCTTAAACGATGGTGTCAGGCGGCAGAAACTTTACAGCAGCGTAAAGAAAAAGCCGCGAAACCAGCAAATAACGACAGAAACTTTACAGTTGCGTAAAAAGAGGACGAAGACGTGAACACGAGCGTGCAGAGCACAAAATTGTCATAAAAAAACTTAGTCTAGCGCACCTTTCAGCACACTAGACTAAGTAATTCACAGAAAAACCGACTCAACGATCAACCAATAAGCTAAAGCCCAAATGATTCATCACTGAATCAGATTTCAGCTTAGTGACGGATCTTGCGAAGAGCAGCACCCATGCCAGCAAGCACAGAAGCAGCAACAGCAGCCAAAGCTACAGCAGCACCGGTCTTAGCCAATGGAGCAGCCTTCTTAGCTTCAGACTTCTTATCAGACTTCTTGTCGTTAGCCTTGTCATCAACCTTCTGACCATGACGCTTGAGGTAGTCAGCGACAGCCTTGCACTCGAGAGAATCCTTACCGTAAAGCTTCACACACTTCGCGTAATCCATGTCCTTATTGCCAAATGGAGAATGCTCATACTTATCATTCTCGTCTTCAGCCTTAGCCTTAGCTTCCTTATCAGCCTTCTCCTTAGCCAAACGAGCATCAAGCTCTCCAGCGTCTTCAGTCTTATAGAATGACTTATTATAAGTAGGTTCAGCAGGAGCTGCAGGAGCTGCAGGAGCAGCAGGAGCTGCAGGAGCTGCAGGAGCTGCAGGAGCAGCAGGAGCCTCAGCCATTGCTGGGACAGCAAAAGCGAAACCAGAGAGGAGGGTGGCGCCAGCAGCGAATGCGGCGATAGCCTTCTTATTCAACATAATATTTTCCTTTCTTCTTCTCCTTCGCACTAGGGTATGCGAAGAAAAATTTGCCATTTGCGGTTTCCCGCTCGTACCAGTGAACTAGGGATTCAACCGGTAACTGAGTTAAAACTTACCGCAAGCTCTCAGAAAACTCAACACTAAAATTCAGGTTTCTCAGCATCAAAAATACAAAAAATCTTGATAAATATTCGTTATATTCATTAAAAAGCAGAAATATTTACGGCATTTTTCTGTATTTTTTGATAAAAATTACACGACACGCCATATACTGGATTTTTTTAACATTTTTTCAGCTTTCTTTAAGGTTTGAGTTTTGTGATTTCTCTAACAGCCTTATAAAACAACAAAAAACGCAATATTTAACCATCGGCACGCTTTATTTAAACATAGCAAAATTTGTTTAAACATCGGCACACTTGAAACCAAACCAAACAGCAAGAACAAAATGCCCGAGTAAATAACTCACTCGGGCATTAAAATCATCAGCGCGCAAAATCAAACTTTGCAAAAATACTTGCAAAATACTAATCAAGCAAATCGTCAGAATCTTCAGAATTCGCTAAATCGTCACCATTAGATGCATCAAGAACATCTCGCTCGTCAATAACAGGTGCCAAAACCAAATCCTTTACAAGCTCACGCGTGCGAAGCTGAGAATCAGCATCCAAACCATCGTCGGTAATAACAGTATCAACCTGATCAAAACGAGCAAATAGCGAAAGCGACGTACAACTCCATTTAGTATGATCCGTCAAAATAATCGTGCGATCCGCAATATCCATTAACGCCATATCAGTAGCAGCTTCCAAAGAATTTGGCATAAGGAATCCGCGAGGAAGAGACACAGAATGCGTGCCAAGAAAAACGGTATTCACACGAAGAGAAGCAACAACTTTATCTGCAATAGGCCCAACAAGCGAATTGGAACGCGTAATCACGCCGCCGGTAACAATAACCTCGACATCCTTCGACTCTAAAGCTTGCACAAGCTCCGCAACAGGAATCGAATTAGTCAAAATCGTAATGCCAGAAGCCCTGCGAGACTCGAGCAAATGCTGCGCAAACACATAAGCAGTGGTACCGCCGCCAATAGCAATCACATCCCCAGGAGAAACATAGTCCACAGCCAAACGCGCAATCGCATCCTTCAAACCAATGTCCATTTGCGACTTTACAGAAAACAGCGGCTCCGAAAGCAGAGTATTAGTCGTTACAGCACCGCCGTGAACGCGCTTTAAAAGCCCACGATCCGAAAGCTCTGCGATATCCCTGCGAACCGTCATAGCAGAAACGTTCAGTTCTTTAGAAAGCGCAGTAATGCGAACAGCACCGCGCGTACGGAGACGACTTAAAATCAAATGTTGACGCTGTGAAGAAATCATACGAACATTATCGCACACGTAAACGCAAAAAACAAACGTAATTGAGCGTTTCAGGGCATTAAAACGAAAAGAACGCACATTTTGTTGTCAAGTAAAGCAGGTTTTGTGAAAAATCGCACAAAAACGAACGCGTACTAAGGAAGAAAACGCACAAAATACACTAAGGAATGGCGTATATAACAATAATGCCCTACTATATAAATATGTATTACGTTTCTGAACACTCATTGCACAATGTCGTCAATAAAACAACGACAGACCTTTTTACATTCTCATACAAACACATTATTAAACCGCATTTCGTTTTTAACATTCCTCCAGACGAAGCGCATGATCGCATGATTAATTTTTGCAAATTTAGCGAGCGCACTCCTGGGTTAATGTGGCTTCTTCGCGAAATGCTTAACTACACAGACCCGGTGCTAGAAACTAACGTTATGGGTGTGAATTTTGCAAACCCGTTTGGCTTAAGTGCAGGACTAGATAAAAATTGCCAAATGGCAACCGTGCTAGACAACGCCGGCTTTGGATTTGAAACAGTTGGCTCTACCACAAGCCGACCATGCGAAGGAAATCAAAAACCTTGGTATCATCGCCTTCCAGAATATGACTCTATTCTTGTACACGCAGGACTAGCAAACGATGGCAGCGAAGCCGTTGTTGCACGAGCCGAGAAAGCTTGGACGCACGCAACATCTATGAATATGTCTATTTCTATTGCGCGCACAAACGACGACTTAGTTGGCGACTTGGAAGAAGGAATTGAAGACTACCATATTTCTATGGAACGTGCAGCCGGAAAAAGCTCAATAATTGAAGTAAATATTTCATGCCCGAACACGCGTGTGGGTGAACCATTTAGTCAGCCGGAAGCACTTGACAAATTATTCACTGATCTTGACACTATTAAGCGACCTCAGCCAACGTTAGTTAAGATGCCGCTTAATTTACACGGCGGTTGGGAACAGTTCAAATCTCTGCTTGACGTACTTGCCGAACATAAAGTTGACGGAGTAAGTATTGCAAACTTGCAAAAGAATCGCGCAGGACTTGATGTTCCGGAAGATTGGCAAGGAGCACTTTCTGGAGGTCCTACCTACAGCGCAAGCAACGATCTTATTCGACGCACGCGCAAAGCTTTTGGTGAACGTTTTGCTATTGCAGGCATTGGCGGAGTATTTACGCCAAAGCAAGCATATGAGAAGATTCGCTCAGGCGCTGACTTGGTTATGTTTATTACGTCACTTATGTACAGAGGACCGCAACAAATTACGACGCTGAAACGCGGACTTGCGGATCTTTTGAAGCGCGACGGCTTTGAGCATGTTGCAGACGCAGTTGGTGCGGATTTGAACTAGCACAGTGCGTATTTGCGCTAAAAATGACCCTTACTTTGCTCACAATCAAGTAGCATAAGTAAGGGTTTATTTGTATAAGGAACAGCACAAAACAACTTAGTATTTAGTAAGTTAACTAGCAATTACGAGTTAACAAATACCATTTAGTAATTATCAGTTTCTGAATCACCATAGTCGTCGCGGCGAGCAGTGCCGTACTGATCTTGCGTGTTCTTTTGCGTCTTAGCTTCTTCCTGCTGTTCTTGTGCTGCCTGCTTTCTGGCGTCTTCATCTCGCTTCTGCTGATCAGTTTTAACAGTATTTTTAGGCGTGCCGGGCAGAGTTCCACCGGCAGTATACTTTGGATCAGGCTTGCCATAATCGTTGTCAACAGGAATGTTAGCAGCTTTCAAATAGTCGTTCATAAACTGTTTCCACGCTGGGGTTGCAATATACATACCGTACCAAGCTGCCATTGTGCGACCGTTAATAGTCATGCCATTAAAGCTTTTCTGTGATTCAGCGTTACCAACTGCCACAAACGAAGCAACTTGATACGGCACAAAACCAGCTGTAGTCATGTAGTACTGCTCGTTAGTACCAGTTTTTGCGAAAGTCTTGCGACCGCCATCAAGTTGTGTAGTTGAAGCCTCGCCACCAGGTTGCACAACACCCTGATTCAGCGCATAAGCAGCAGTTTGAGCGATTCCCTTTGGAATTGCTTGATGGCAATGCGCACTAGGAACTTTCAAACGCTTACCGTTTTTGTCAACAACTCGCTTAATAGCAATAGGATCACATGCCACGCCATCAGCACCAATAGTTGCATACACATTCGCCACAGTTAAAGGCGAAGCTTGCACAGAACCAATCGTCATAGGCGGATTAAGCGAGTTAGCAGAATACACGCTTTCCTGACCAAGAGGCGAATTGTGGTAGCCAAGTATGCGAGCAGCATCCGCGATTGAACACAGCTTAATTTGCTGAGCCATAGAAGCCTGAGTGGTGTTATGCGAGCGCACAAGACCTTGCAAAGGAGTTTCCGGATTAGTTGTGCCACCACCAGAGTTTTGAACTGACCAACTACCAACTCCGCGGAATTTGCTGCAATTAAAATCAGCATTATTATAAAGCATAGAAGTGCGAAGAGGCTGATTAATTGACTTTCCAGCAAGCATCCACGCAACCATATTAATTGGCTTCCAAGTAGAACCAATTTGCCAACCGAGACCGCCACCATCTCGTTCATCGACAGCGTAGTTCAAAGCCGTATGCGTAGGATCTGATTTTGCAGCATCCGTAGCATCATAAATACGATTGCTACCAAACGCCAAAACTTCACCAGTTCCAGGCTTAATTGCCGCAATTGAAACCTCAAAACCGCTCTTATCATTTACAGGAATCGTATCCCTAGCAGCTTTCATAGCAGCCTTACTAGCACGCAAATCCATAGTTGTGTAAATATCAAGACCACCCTCAGTAAGCAACTTCTCGCGCATGGCAGCAGTTTTACCAAACTCGCGAGAGTGCAAAATTTTCTTCGTCACATAATCGCAGAAGAATGCTGCATCTCCTGCAGCCTGGCATCCAATCTTAGAGACTTCCCTCTGTATGTTAAGAGTGCTTTTAAGAGGAATAGCAACAGCGGAATCATGCTCGCTCTTAGTAATAAAACCTTGACGAAGCATTAAATCAAGCACAATATTGCGCTGCTTTTGCGCTTCAGGCTGATTTGCTTCAATAGAAGGATCGTAACGCGAAGGATTCTTTGTAATTGCAGCAATAGTTGCCGATTGCACAAGATTAAGTTTTGCAGCACTCGTATTGAAGTAGCGATGAGCTGCAGTTTCTACGCCGTAAATATTATTGCTACCGAACTGCGCAATATTTAAATATCCCTGCAAAATCTCAAGTTTAGAGTATTTTTTCTCCATTTGAATTGCAATAAGCATTTCGCGTAATTTACGTGCAATAGTGCCTTCAGAAGCGTGATACTCAGCTAAAGGATCGTTATTTTCGCGAGCTTTAATCATAAGCACATTTTTTACATATTGCTGAGTTAAGGAAGAGCCACCTTGCATATCTCCCTTTTTAACGAATGTTTGCACGAATGCGCGAATAACACCTTGCATATCTACGCCGGAATGCTCAAAGAATCGACGGTCTTCACGAGCAACCATTGCTCGCTGCATATATTGCGATATGCGTCGAAGCGGCACTACAGTGCGATTTTGAGCATAAAAAGTTGCAATAATAGTTTTGCCATCAGAAGCGTAAAGTCGCGATTTTTGCGGCAACGCGGTAACATCAAAATCGATGCCGTCAACGCGAAGTGAAGGCACTACTGTTTTCACTACACTATTCACGCTCATTACGCCAGGAACAAACATAATACTTGCTGCAATACCTCCTGCAACACACAAAGTGATGTAGGTAAGGAACAGTGCTAACACACGGCGAACAGTCAGTGAATTCTTTTTCGGCATGCGTACTATTTTAAAGGTTTGCCTCTACTTGAAAACTGACATCATAAACATTCGCATTTTAACGTTCAGCTCGACGAATAAGCATGCCAGGCTTGTAGATAATAATTGACCTGCCTTGGCGCATAATCCAACCCCTGTTTGCAAAATCCATAAGCGCTTTGTTAACTGTTTCGCGTGACGAGCCAACAAGTTGCGCAAGCTCTTCTTGCGTTAAATCATGCGGAACAAGCAAGCCATCGCTCATAGGCTCACCAAATCTTGAAGCTAAATTCAGCAAAGTCTTTGCTAAACGAGCAGGAACATCCATAAAAACTAAATCGGAAATTCGCTCATTATTTGCTCGCATGCGCGCTGCAAGCACTTGAAGCATATCTACTGCAACACTAGGGTGATTGTTTAACCAATGGAATAACACGTCATTTTCTAGCCATAAAACTCTAGTATTGTTGGTAATAGATATTGCTGAAGCTGTACGAGGACCGCCGCTAGGGTCAAAAACGGGAATTTCGCCTAGAATTTCGCCAGGAGTGTGAATACTTAACAATTGCACACGATTGTCGTTTGAATGACGAACTAATTTTACTCTTCCACGCTCAAGCAAGTACATTCGATGGTCAGTATCGCCTTCATTAAAAATTGCAGAACCTTTTTTAAATGTTGATTCTTGTAAATACTGCATCAATTCTTTTACTTGATCAGCTGGAACTTGCTTAAACAATGCGGTATGTTGCAGTGAAAATTCATCGCTGTCAACGTTGAGTGTTGCCATTGCTGCTCTACCCCTTCATTAAGCAATAAGTAGATATCTCCATTGAACTACCTGTATGTAAATGAGCACAAACGCAAACGAAAAACGCAAGCGAAAAACGCACATCACTTGACCCATGATATCACGAAAGGCGTGGAAACGACATTTACTTTACAACGCAGTAAAGTTTCTGCCGCTTCCAACTAACTGTTTATACCCATAACATGCAGGCACCATGCGTTTTCATAAGCTAACTCCTGCCATTGCCTGTACCTGCCAGAAGTGCCACCGTGACCACCGTCAGTTTCAATACGAGCAATTGCGTCAACTCCAGAAGCTTGCAATTTAGCGAGCCATTTTAAAGGTTCCGTAACAAGCACGCGCGTGTCGTGAATAGAGGACGTGATTAAGATTTTCGGAAAATCAGCTAACTTTTTGCGACCATCTTCCGTTTTTACGCAAGGCACATTTTCGTAAGGAGTATACGATTTCATATAAGCATAAGCTTCAGGATCATCGAGCGGATTGCCCCACTCATCCCACTCTGTTACAGTAAGCGGCAAAGAAGAGTCGAGCATAGACGTAAGGGCATCTACAAAAGGCACGTCTGCTTCAATTCCTGCATAACATTCCGGAGCCATATTTGCTATAGCACCCATAAGCAAGCCTCCTGCTGAACCACCGTTTGCAACAGTATGGCAAGCGGAAGCAAAACCAGCATTTTGCAAAGCACGCGTGGCATCAACAAAATCTTCAAAAGTATGCTTTTTATTAACGCGCCTACCCTGTTCATACCACGCACGACCCATTTCGCCGCCACCTCGCACATGCACTTGCGCATATAACACGCCGCGATCCAGCAAACTCAAGCGACCGACAGAAAAAGTAGGGTCTGAACTAACTTCATACGCTCCATAACCAGTAATAAACATTGAGTCAGTTTGAGAAATTTTATCCGGACGCCACACAAGAGACACTGGCACACGCTCACCATCTCGAGCAGTAATCCAAACGCGCTTTTCAGCATAATTGCGCTCATTAAATTCACCTAAAATTTTACCTTGCTTGAGCAACACATCTTCGCCTGTTAAAGGATCCAACTCGCGAAGTTGACCTAAAGTCGCATAACTACCAAAAGCGTAACGCATACGCGGAGCTTCGTACGAAGGATTTCCAGTCATAGAAATACTCAATAGGCGATTATTGTTGATTTCTTCTTGTGAAATATTTGCGAGCGCAGCACGTGGTTCGGCTTGCGCTTGATCCGCAAGTTGAGAAGAAAGTTGATCCGTAAATTGATTCGCAAGCTGGGAAGAAAGCGGTCGCACTTCGCAAAAACGCCACGGTTTTGCTTGCAAAAAATCTTCAACAGCGCGCTTCTTGCTCATTACAGCCAAATGCGGCAAACCTTGAGAACGATAAGCTAGTGCCACATAATTTTTGTACATTGACAATCCGCTTATGCTCAATCCAACTGCATTTTGCAATATTTCAGGATTTTGAGGCGAATTATAAGGCTTTGTAATAGGCTCACTTCCAGCACCTTGTTGCCAAGCATCTCCCTGCTCGCAACCATAAGGAGAACCCGACGCAACACATACTCCATCCGAAAGCTTATACGTTATATGCTCATCAAACTTGCCGGAATTTCCTCTCATATCAATAATGTCAATTTCAAAATTAGGATTTTTAGCGTTATGGCACACAATCGCAATTGGAATATCTTCACCATTTTCGCCAGCATTCTCAAAGCAAGCGAAAGAAATATCGTATTCCACCCCCTCAACCGGCTCAATAACCATGCTGAATTCGCCTTCAGGATTGCTCAAAGGAAGCATAAGCACGCGCGACGTAGTCTTTGAACTACTACTGATCATCATGTATCGTTCGTCAAAACTTTCATACACGTCAACAAAAAATCGCTCGTCAGTTTCTTCAAAAACTTTTACATCATTAGAAACGCTAGTGCCAACCTTATGCCTCCAAACTTGATAAGGACGCCAAGCATCATCAAGCTTTACATAAAACACCCATTTTCCATCTGGAGAAAGTGAAGCAGAAGCAAGATTTTCCCACGATTCTTCTAACTGCAACCAAGAACATGTTTTTGTAGAAAAGTCACGAATAAAATAGTTAAAGCGTTCATCGCCTTGAGTGTCGACACCGTACAGCATTCTCAAACCATCGGTGCTCAAATCCATTCCACCGACTCTAAAGAACTTGCCACCAGAGTGCTCAGACTCAAAGTTTGCATCAAATAAAATCTCTTCACCATCAGTTGTGCCAGGTTTTGCAGAATTGTCGATAATTGGCGGATTCCAATCGTCACTATTTTTGACTTTCATACGGCATTGCACAGCGTATTGTTTGCCTTTTTCAGTACGCACGTAATACCAATAATTATTCATGCGCACAGGAACAGACATGTCTGTTTCTTGAACTCTTGAACGCAACTCGTCAAACAATGTAGAACGCAAGTTTTCTAAGTGCTTTACACGCTGTTCAGTATAAGCGTTTTGACTATTGACGTATTCCATAAGCTTAGGATTATTGCGATCTTTCATCCAAGCATATTCGTCTATATAAGTGTCGCCATGGAATTCACGTGCCGACGGTATGCGTTCTGCTGCTTTTGGCTTTGCGAAATCTTGATTACTCATAGCTACACCTCTTTTAATTTTCATTAAGTATTTTCTTCAGCTTTTATATATTAGTAACGAAATATTTTCTGCAATTCTTTAATATTACAAAATTATTTTACAATTATTTTTATACTATTTCGCGATTGCTTCCTCTATAAACGGAAGCATTACTTTAGCTAAATCTTTGCCTTGAGGAGCTGCAAAAAATGGCACGCCTTGCAAAGTACCAACAGCACCTTCTGCTTCAATTATGCGCATTTGAGCATCATCAAAATCATCAATATCACCAGAAAACTCGTTAGCATTATGTAATTTTTCGATCGCCATAGTAGGAATTTCTTGTGCATCTTCACACGTAGTATCAAGAGCATCCGAAAAAACATATGCACGCTTAGACGCACTTAAAGCAACCGCAAAATCACGAGATAATTTACGACGAAAATCCTCAACAGTAGCATGCTTACGCAATTGCCTAATACCTACTGCAAGCACACGACCTGGATGCTTACGAATAATATTCGCATACGTTAAAGGATCCTTTTGACCATCATCGCCAATAAGCACAAAACGCATACCCGGAAAATCATCCATAAGCTGAGTTGCAAATTCTAATTTATGCTGCGGTCCGTTTGGGATAAAAGTTTTAGGACGTGGATCCAAATCACGAAGAAGAAGAGGACCCTCAGGAAACTTTTCGCGATCAATAAAGTGACGAATTGAAGCCTCAACATTCCACGGAGAAGTAGAAAGATAGAAAAATGGAATATCGTCACGTAAACGCTCTAAAGACTGGAAAAACTCAGACATTCCAGTAACTGGCGAACGATGAGCAGGATTCATAATAAGCAAATTATAAGCAGCACGAATTGGCGAAGGCGCTTGAGTTACCATAATAGTGTCGTCAACGTCCGAAATAACACCAACAGGAACATTTGCGTCAATAGCAAACAAGCTCGCTTTTACAGGCTCACGATCACTAACAGAATACGAAACAACGTGACGACCAGGCTCTAAAGCGCGCTCAGTAATTAAATCTAAATACCCTGCACGGTCAGAAATACAATACTCTGCACTACCATCGCGCGAACCTTCAGGCTTATCGTATATTTCAGAATCGCCAATTTGAGCTGTTTCTACAGGAATACCGTCAATAGACAAAGCCACGCGCACACGCACAGCAGGAACAACAAGCATTGCGTAAATTCCGCGTTTTAGAGCAGAATGATGACCAAGCTTTGGAGCATACACAGTTCTGCAAATCAAGCGAGCATATCTATGCGTTCCGTATCCAATATACGGCTCAACACTTGGAAACCAGCCAAGACGACGAGCAACACGACCAGCAAGACGCATCCACATGCCGACAATAGACGTAACGAGCCTGCGACCAAAACGCACAAGCAATGGCTTATTGTCAATACACTCAGCTTTAGACGGAGTATCAAACAATGTTGCAGTAACATGCACAGGAATTGGCGCGCTGCTAATTCGTCTAGACGCAGCTAACTTCGGAGTAGATTGTGGGCTTTGCACATACTCAAGATTAGAACGCGCAGAAAGCAAAAGTTCTTCGGCGCGTTCATCTTTGTTAAGTGAGTTACCCACAGATTCGCTCATTCGCGTACCGGACCATCTGGAGTCGTGCCAACAATTTGCACAATAGTGCCACGTGGGCAATTTTCAAAAATCCAGCGAGCATCCTGCTCATACATGTTTATACAACCATGAGAGCCGTGATTTGCAGCATCGCCAGTTGCAATACCCTTATAATTCCAAGAAGCAGTGTGGAAGCCTTCTCCACCATGGTAATAGCTAACCCAACGCACTCCAGGAGAGAAGTAAGGAGAGCCATCGCCGTTCCTACCGCGCATATCCTGTGAAGCATAACGCAAGTAAATAAAGAATGTGCCGGAAGCTGAATCATCAGCACCGCGCTTACCTGTGCAAACAGGGAATGTTTTTACAAGTTCATCATTCTTATAAACAGAAGCCGTTTGGGTTGTTTTGTCAACAACAATGCGCATTTCAACAAGCTTCTTTTCAACGGTAAACTTAGTGATTTTCGCAGGAACAGCCATCTTGAAATCATTGCCATTGCGCAAAGATTCTACAGCCTTTTTCGCAACACTATTGGAATAGTTAATTTCAACACCATTAGAACCTTTAAGCGTTGTGAAAATAAACCTACCTTCTTTATCAATTGCATCTTCTTGATTAATTTTTTGCTGATTAAGTTCTTTTGGAAGAACTTGAGACAAATAATAATCTGCTTTATCTGCATCAATTGTGTAAGAAAGCTTACGGCGAGTCGTATCTGCTTTTATATTGATCCAAGACGCAATCGCTTCTTTTGGAACCGTAAAATCTTTACCGTCACCGTTATTAAACGTGATTTTTTTCTCAAGAAGTTTATTTAAATCATTTACAAGTTTCTGCGCTGCATCAAGCTTAATAGGAGCGTCAGTGCGTCGAGATGTAACAGAAACTTTTACTGTTTTACCAGGGTAAGCAATTAACTTTTTTACTGCTTCACGAACAGACATAGTTTCTATAGTGCGACCAGGTATGCCATCCTCTACCTTGTAAGATTCAGAATCCTTGTCGAAAACTGCACTATAAGGTACAGCACGATCCTTCTCACGAATAAACTTATGCAATAAGTACGAATCCAAAGCAGAATCATCACGTACAGCTTTCAAGCTCACAGTTTGATGAACCCAAGGCATAATACGAGTAAATAAATTATCTCGCTTAGCATTCATAATAGCTTTTACAGTTGCGTTCTTATCAATCTTGACACCAAGCTGACTCAAATCTGCATCAATACTATTTCCTTGATCGTCACTAATTTCTAATTCGCTATGATCCACAGCATTCTGAACAGTCTTGCTTACAGAATCTTCCTGATAGCCAGTGAGATTGCGCGTAATAGAAGCATCACCAAAATCAACACCTGGAGCAACTCGATTGTTGAAATACAAATGAAGTGCAAAAAATGCTGCTGCTAACAAAATAACAAAAATAAGAAGCGAATACATCAACGCCATTGCGGAACGATTCGTACGATGTTTCTTTGCTTTCGGCTCTACTACTCTAAATGAATCGGTTGCAGTTGAATCGGCAGGAGTTGCATTTGCATACATGCCATAAGATGCAGCATTATTACCAAACACATTCTTCTTATTACCGGCAATATCTTCAACGATATCGTCAACAATGTCTCCAGAAGTATCTTCTTCATCGGCGACTTCGTCTAAATTATCAGCAAGAGTTCCCTCATAATTAACAGAATTATCAGCTATTTGATCTTCTACATGACTTTGAGGAACCTGCATAAAAGCAACAGTATCGTCACTAGCATCATCAGGCATATTACTAGGTGTAATATTGAGGGATTCATCTCCCTCAAAATTTTGCTGTAATTCAGCCATATTCAAAACCTCTGCTCAATAGTTGTATGCGACAGATACGCTTGCACAGTTTACCACTAGCGACGCACGAAATTAGTATTAGCGAAGCAGGAGAGCATAACTGGTTACATAACTAGCTATATAACTAACTAAATATTTAGTACAGAATTAATGCGAATAATACACGTGAAAAACGAGCAAAGAACAAGCAAAAGCATCAAAATGCACAATTAACTAGCAACTAGCCGACACCTGATGAGTAACTAATAAACATCTAATACAAGCAATAAACGGTATTTATAAAAACAATACATACTATACAAATGTGTAAAAAACGTAAATATTCGCAATATGCCGCAAAATTTAGTATTGTAGAAAAAATAATGTGCAAGAATAGGAGGTATGCCAACTATGCCTATTCAAGCGACTATTGCTCTTATGATGATTGTATTCGCGCTTGTACTCGCTCCATTCGTCATCATGATTGTTTCGCGCGCTTTAAAACGTCATCATTTGGCAGAAAAACTTGCTCAACGACATGGCGACTCAGTGCATTACGCATTCATACTTAATCCTTCAAAACCACAAGCGAAATCGTATCGCGAAAGTATTAAAAATTATTGCAAAGAACGCAATTTAACCTACGAAATTATTGATACACAGTTAGATAAAGATGGACGCGAATGCGCTTTAGAAGCACTTTCAAACGGAGCTAACGTAGTAGTAGCAGTAGGCGGAGATGGCACGGTTCGTACTGTTGCGAGCGCAGTAAGCGGTAAAGGTCACGCGATGGGAATTATTCCTATTGGAACTGGCAATCTTTTTGCTAGAAATATGGGAATTCCAGTAAACGACGTGGATGCTGCGTTGCGTGTTGCAACTTCTCACGGCTCTAGGCAGGTTGACGTTGGGCGCGTAACGATTCTCGACAATCCAGAAGAAGATCATGGACACGCATTCTTAATTATTGCAGGCATTGGTTTTGACGCGTTAATGATTGACGACACTGATCCAAACTTAAAAAAGAATATTAGTTGGCTTGCTTATTTTGTCTCTGGCGTAAAGCATTTGTTTATGCCAAAATATCGCGCAACCGTTACCTTACAGCGTTCGAATGGCGACGAAAGCGTGCTAAAAGGATTGACTTTCCGCACACTTATGGCTGGAAATTGCGGTCAGATTCCTATGTTTTCGCTTATGCCAGAAGCAGCATATGACGATGGTGTGCTTGATTTTGAGATTATTGACACTTCGGGCGGTTTAATTGGTTGGGCTAATTTGTTCCGAGGAGTAATACACCAAACGCTAACAGGGCGCGCGCTCCAGCAGGATTCGCTTTCTGCAGGCTCAAGAATTGACCAAACGCAAGGTTTTAGCGCAGAAGTGCAATTAGAAAAATCTGCTCCAGTGCAAGTAGACGGCGACATTTTGGGCTATACGAAACATTTGCGCTTCACTGTTGACAAGCAAGCATTGTGCGTAAGAGTGCCAAAAAATAAATAAAATACAAGCACCGTGGCAAAATAAAAAATTATGGTAGCAAAAAATGCGGGAATGCCCGCCACCCCAGAAGATCTAGTCGACGTCGACGCTTTGGTTGGCGCTTACTATGATGAAGTTCCAAATTCCAACATTCCAGAACAGCGCGTGATTTTCGGCACGTCCGGTCACCGTGGTTCTGCTTTAAAAACTTCGTTTAACGAAGCTCATATTGTGGCAATTACGCAAGCTATTGCTGAATATCGCAAGAAAGCTGGCGTAACTGGTCCTCTTTATATTGGTCGCGATACGCACGCTCTTTCTGAGCCTGCTCAAAAAACCGCTATTGAGGTTTTGGTTGCTAACGGAGTTCACGTTCGCGTGGATTCTCGCGGAGATTTCGTGCCAACTCCTGTTGTTTCTCAAGCTATTTTGACGCATAATCGCGCAGCCGACGGCACTCAGCGTTTTAGCGGCGACGGCTTGGCTGACGGCATTGTCGTCACTCCTTCACACAACCCACCAACCGACGGTGGTTTTAAGTACGATCCTGTAACAGGCGGCCCTGCACCTGCAGAAGTAACTAACGCAATTGCAGCTCGCGCAAACGAATTGCTCGACAATTACAAGTCCGTAAAGCGCGTACCTTTCGAGGAAGCAATCAAGTCTGATTTGGTTGAAGGCTTCGATTACCGCGAACACTACGTTAGCGATTTGGCAAACGTAATCGACTTCGACGTGATTCGTTCCAGCGGCGTGCGTTTGGGAATTGACCCACTCGGCGGCGCAAGCGTAAACTACTGGCCACTTATGAACGAAAAGTACGGCCTGAACATTGGCGTTGTGCGTCCAGAAGTTGACCCAACCTGGCGATTCATGACTATTGACCACGATGGCAAGATTCGTATGGATCCAAGCTCCCCTTACGCAATGAAGGGCTTAGTTGATCAGCTTAACGCTGGCGCTTGGGATAAGTACGATTTGGTTGGCGGCACCGATCCAGATGCTGACCGTCACGGTATTGTGTGCCCGAACTGGGGCGTTATGAACCCGAACCATTACATCGCGGTGTGCGTGGAGTACTTGTTCGGCGGTGCTCGCCCGGATTGGCCAAAGAATACTGCTATCGGCAAGACGCTTGTGTCTTCTTCCTTGATTGACCGCGTAGCTGCTTCTATTAACGCAAAGCTTGTGGAAGTTCCTGTTGGATTCAAGTGGTTCGTTGACCCACTCTTTAGCGGCGAAGTTGCTTTCGGCGGCGAGGAAAGCTCCGGCATGAGCTTCTTGCGCAAAGATGGTCGCGTGTGGACCACCGATAAGGATGGTTTGATTCCTGATTTACTCGCTGCGGAAATTACTGCAAAGACTGGCAAGAACCCAGCTCAGCTTCACCAGGATCAGGTTGCGCGCTTTGGCGAAAGCTGGTATAAGCGCGTTGATACCCCAACCACGCTTGAGCAGAAGCAGAAGTTCGCAGCTTTGAGCGGCAACGACGTGGAAGCAACCAAGCTTGCCGGCGAAGATATTACCGCAAAGCTTACAGAAGCTCCTGGAAACGGCGCAAAGATTGGTGGCTTGAAGGTGACGACGAAGAACAACTGGTTCGCTGCTCGCCCATCTGGTACCGAGAATATTTACAAGGTTTACGCAGAATCCTTCGTTTCTCCAGAAGCACTTGACAAGGTGCTTGAGGAAGCTACTGCTGTAGTCGACAAGGCTTTAGCGTAACGTAATAATCTTGCGTAAATAAAGAAATCTACTAATTGCGCTGGTTGCAATCTGCAGCCGGCGCATTTTTGAAAGGTTTTGTCATGATTGTTGTTTCAACAGACGGTTCCGCGCTCGGAAACCCAAATGGTTCAATGGGTTGGGCGTGGGCAGATCACATTGACGAGTCTGGTAGCTCTAACGAACATCATCACACAGGCAATGCAGATGCTGGAGGCGCAACTAATGGCACAAATCAAATTGGCGAATTATGCGCGGTTTTGGAAGCTTTACGAGCACATCCTGGAAGAGAGCCGCTCACAATCGAAAGTGATTCACAATACGCTATAAACTGCGCAACTACGTGGATTCACGGATGGAAAAAGAACGGTTGGAAAAACTCTAAAAATGAACCTGTTAAAAATGCCGAGCTGATTCGAGCAATCGACGCGGAAATTACTAAGCGCGAAGGCGCCGTAAAATTCGTGTGGGTTAAGGGTCACGCAGGAAACGAAGGAAACGAAAAAGTTGATACATTAGCGCGCGGATATGCGGAAGATTGCCGAAATGGTTTGAAGGACGGATACTTGCCTTTAGAAGGCTGGAAGTCGCTTCTTGCTTCTGAATATGCAAAAGGTACGAATGTGCCAAGTGATGCGAAAATGCTTTTAGATGGCAAAATTTCTCATGCAAAATACCATCTTGAACGCACAGTTGGCGAAGATATTAATCCTGATTTTTCTGCACAAAATAGTAAAAACACTAGTGATCTAACTGAATCTGCAAATGAATCAGCGCGCGAACAAGCGCGTGAAACAAAGCGTGAAACGTTAGAAAATAGCGAAAAAGATGCACTATCAATAGAAAATGAACAAGATGCACACCAGCAAGTTGCACACCAGCAAGATGCTATAACTATTGTTCAAGAAGTTCCAAAAACAAAGCAAAATGTTACGCAAACTGCATCTAAACCAGTTCAAGGATTAAGTGTTTCTGGCGTGCTGCAATTTACTCCACCACCAAACACAAGCCCAAGTTTTAACGGCGAGGCGCGCTTTATTTCCGGCACAATCAACGTAAACGGCTACGTAGAACCAGACGGCACCTTGCATTTATCTCCAACCGCCTTCTACCTTTCATAGCTATTTTTTGCAATTCGTTTAGTGTGGTGTTTGGCTGGCGGATTTCTGAAGTGGCTGTGTGAGATAGGAATTACTTGTCTCGCAGCGCTCCGCTCTTATACCTTATTTGAGCTTAGCGGTTGCATAGTTAAGTTTAGTTTTTTACTTACTTTTTCTGCAAAAATAGTATTCATCAACAAGATTATTACTATCGTTCCGCTTTTATATTGCTCGACCAAGCAATTCCTATCTCCCACTACTAATAAAACCGCTAGCGTTCTGTGGTGTGGTATGAGTGCCTGGTGTGGCACCATGCAGTAGCAATGACGCTAGTGTTCTCTAAGCAATAAATACTCAACGTCTGCAGAGCGCAACTGCAAAACTTCATGAACGTGCAAGCATCCAATCAGTGCAAAAAATCTCAAATCTCTACCACACGAATATCCCGTGAATGAATGAAGGCACAATTAAAATGCACATAGCCCTAAAAATCTGCACGCAGACTAATATGGAAATGTACGAAAATGAGGCACGCATAAAAACACAAAGCCTCTCCCGCAAATAGCGATGGAAGTTCATCGGCGAACTCGGGAATAACAAAAACAAGAAAGCAGGGATAATGGATAAAGCACAACAAGATGCGCTTAAAAAAGCAGCAGGCATTGAAGCCGCAAAGATTGTAAAGAATGGAATGATGGTTGGCCTTGGCACCGGCTCTACAGTGCGCTTCTTGGTTGACGAGCTTGGCCGCAGAGTTCAGGAAGAAGGCTTGAGCTTTACGGGAGTTACCACTTCTCGTCGCACACAAGAGCAAGCAGAAGGCTACGGCATTAAGATTCTCGACATTAACGAAGTGGATCACATTGACGTTACAATCGACGGCTCCGACGAAGTTGACAAGAATTTCAACGGAATTAAAGGCGGCGGCGCAGCTCTTCTTTGGGAAAAGATTGTGGCTATTAACTCTGACCGCATTGTGTGGATTGTTGATGCAAGCAAGGTAGTCGACACGATTGGCAAGTTCCCACTTCCTGTTGAGGTGATTCCATTCGGCTCCGCGCAAGTGATTCGTAAGTTCGAAAAGCGCGGATATAAGCCAGTTTTGCGTCTTGATGCAGACGGCAAAGAAGTTCGCACCGACGAGAACAACTTCGTGGTTGATTTGCATATGGAGCGCATTGAGCATCCACAGGAGTTGGCGAAGGATTTGATTGAAACTGTTGGCGTTGTGGAACACGGCTTGTTCTTGAACATGGTTGACACCGTGATCGTCGGCGATCCTAACGGCCCTCGCACGCTTACCAACCCAAATAAGTAGCGAAACTAAGCGAAAAGTAGAGTCTGTAAACACGGGCTCTATTTTTTTGTATATAAAAAAGCGCCGGGAAAACCGACGCTTCAAAAAAAGTCTCACGTGCCTAAACGTTCAGACACGCATCAACGCATAGCAAGAAAATTACTTGCGCTGGTGACGAGTCTTACGCAGCAGTTTGCGGTGCTTCTTCTTGCTCATCCGCTTGCGGCGCTTCTTGATGACAGAACCCATCTGAAGCCTCCATTCCTATGTAAAGTGTGCAACTTGCCTAATGTTACACCGTTTTAACGACTTTGTGGAGTGATATTACAAAGAACATCATTTTTTTACAACAATTTACATTGGGAATCTGTGATAAAAACGCTCTACTGCTTGCTTTGCGCCGTTCACTTCAAAAACAGCGGTATCGTTCTGCCACAATGCACTAGCCTGTGATTTATCATTTTCATCATTTCGCAACACATAGCTACCGGAAGTCTTGCCAGAAACTTGAATTTTTCCACTTGCGATATCAGAACCCTTAAGTCCATCAACTAACGCCTCATACTGTTTGTTTGCAGAATCACGATTCGACCATTGAGCAACAGTTACAGACACTTCCCCATCTGGCTGACCAGTTGAGTACTTAACAGAATATTCCTCCAAAGGCGACGATTCAGTCCAAGTTGCACTAGGTATAGCGTCAACACGAGCGAAATCAAGTACGCTATCTGGCATAGCCTTAAGCAATGCCGTAGAAGATGCTGGCAAAGGTTTCGATGGTATAGAAGGCGTTTTAGGCATTACCATATGATTTTTGCTCGCAACGTTTTCGTGATTTAATGCCCAACCTGGCCACATAAATGCTGAAATTAGAGCCAAAACCACAATTACTGCAGCTGAAGTCAACACAACTAATAACTTGCTGTGTGATGAATTATTGACACTTGAGGAATTCATATTCAACGCACCCATCTTTGAAGCATTCATACTTGAAGCATTCGATTTCGACATACTTGCATTATGTCACATCGCGATGACGCTTTTAGTACGCAAAAGCGCTTTACAATCAAAAACAAATACAAAATATGATTGTCTAATAAAGCGTATAGCGTCGAGATATGGCTAGTAAATCTACTCTTCACTATTTATGCTCTGAATGCGGTTGGAGCGGCTCAAAATGGTACGGTCGCTGCCCTGAATGTGGCGAATGGGGCACAGTGAACGAGTTTAGAGAAGCGCGAGTTAGCGGATTATCTCGTACAACACGTACACCGCGCGCAACAACAGCATCGCGCGCATATTCACCAGATAGCATAACTACTTCTAATCGCAATAGCGCACATTCAACTCTCGATTCAGCAACATCCGCGCAACCAATTAGCGAAATTCAAGCAGACGACGCAATGCGCATCCACACTGGTTTTAGCGAATTCGATCGCGTATTAGGCGGAGGACTTGTGCCAGGCTCCGTAACTCTTATAGCAGGAGAGCCAGGTATCGGAAAATCAACACTACTTCTAAAAACAGCAGCTTACGTATCTAAGCAATCAAAAGAAAGCAACACTCCCCCGGTATTGTATATTTCCGGCGAGGAATCAGCAGCACAAGTTAAATTGCGCGCGTCTAGAATTAACGCTGTAAACGATTATTTATTACTTGCAACAACAGGCGATCTTGACACTGTGCTGGATCTTATTGAAACGCATCACCCTACGCTTGCTATTGTCGATTCTGCGCAAACGATTTCCGCACAAGAAGTAGATGGTATTACAGGCGGTTCTACACAAGTTAGAGAAGTTGCGAGTGCACTTATCGACGTTGCTAAAGCTAACAATATTCCGATACTTTTAGTTGGGCACGTTACAAAAGATGGTTCAATAGCAGGGCCGCGAACGCTTGAGCATTTAGTTGACACAGTATGTCAATTTGAGGGCGACACACAAACAGCACTACGCATGCTAAGAGCCGTAAAGAATCGCTTTGGACC
Source organism: Gardnerella sp. DNF01159 (assembly GCF_049244215.1). Lineage (NCBI taxonomy): Bacteria > Bacillati > Actinomycetota > Actinomycetes > Bifidobacteriales > Bifidobacteriaceae > Gardnerella > Gardnerella sp. DNF01159. Next base: position 1,378,402 of record NZ_CP058387.1, read on the forward strand.
TACAGACGAAGTTGGATGCTTCGACATGAGCGGTGAAGGAATTGAGGAAGTGCCGGATCCTTCCGGACTGTTTTTGTCTTCTACAGAAAACGCTAATCAAGGTAAAAATGCGCAAGATTGCACAAACGACGGAACTTGCGTCACTTTTACGCTTGAAGGACACAGAAGCCTGCCGATTGAAATACAAGCACTTGTAACGCAATCAGCTCTGCCTACTCCTCGCCGCGCAGTTTCTGGTGTTGATTCTAACCGTCTTGCAATGCTTACAGCAGTTTTGTATCGTCACGGACGCGTTAATTTGCTTGCAAAAGATTTGTACGTATCTACTATTGCAGGAGCGTTGGCAAAAGAGCCGTCTTGCGACTTAGCAATCGTAGCAGCTTTAGCTAGCACTGCTGCCGGGAAAGCAGTAACTCCTAAAACTTGCGCAATTGGTGAAATGAGCTTAACTGGTCAAGTTCGCCCAGTGCCAAGAATAGAGCCGCGATTGCGCGAGGCTGCGCGAATAGGATATAAGCGCGCAATAGTTTGCCATATGTGGAAAAATGTTAATATTCCAGGATTAGAAATTATTGAAGTTAGCACAGTGCGAGAAGCGTTGAAAGCACTTGGGCTATAAGCTAAGCAAATGCCCAAGTGCTACTACTTTAAAGAATTTCGCTTGTGCTGCACACTGTTATAAGCGGTGTAAAAAGCTCCATAGTTTTAAGAGCTAGCTTATGATTTTCCGGCGTGCTTCCTGCACAAGCATCTTCTGCAATACGCACAGCAACGCCATTATCCGCTGCAGCTAAAGCAGTTGTTAATACGCAACAATCTGTTGCAACTCCGCAAATTGTTATTTTGCGACATTCGCCTAATGCAGCCTTAAGTTTCCTACCCCACTTTCCGAAAGTTTCGCAAGTAACTACAGTGTGACCTTCCGCAAGTTCTGCTGTTTCTGGAGTGAAGTCATACATTGGGTCATCAGGTTTTACGAGGAATTGTGGCCAATCTTTAAAATAGTCAATCCAAGCGTTTTCTGGCTTAAGCGGTGCTACATAGCGCGTGTAAATTACTCGATTACCATAAGCTTTTGCAAGTTTTGTAAAAGCTTCTGTTGTTGAATCGTAAGTGTGATCTGCACACGCCCAAGTCGACCACTCACTTTCGCAAAAAACGCGCTGTCTGTCGATTACCACTAACCATTCGTCTTCTTTAATCATTTGAATATCCTTTCATACGAATATCCTTTTTCATTTTTATTTTTATTCTGCAATTTCGCTTGTCTGCAAACCTACTTCGCTTGTTGGCAAATCCGCTTCTTGCTTAGCAATATCTTTACGCTGGAAAATTAAAGAGCCAATTAAGCCGATTAGTAGCGCAACTATTACGCCCAAGTTTGCACCAGCCCAGCTACTTGATTTTCCGCCAACAAACCAAAGCAAATAACCTTGCCATGTAAGCCATTTCGCTGCAGAGTTTACGACCAAACCCCATCCAACAATCGTTCCAACGCAAAGAATTGCAAAAGCTTTAACATTCCAAGCACCGTAGCGACCTTCCGGCTTATACAAGTCCTCAGTGCAATAATCTTTTTTGCGAACAAGCACATCCGTAGTAAACATTCCAGCCCAAACAGCCATTGGCACTCCCAAAGTCGTTAAGAAGCCTTGGAATGGTCCAATAAATGTGTCGGAGAAGAACGTGACATAAACAACGCCAAGAGTAGTTAGAATTGCAGTAATAATTGCTGCAACAGTTCGAGGAATACGTATTCCAAAAGATAGCAACGCAAGACCGTTTGAATAATTGTCCATAATTGCTCCAGACATAAGTCCTAGAACCGCTACAATCGTGTACGGAATCAAATACCACGCTGGCAAGATTGCAGCAATTGCTCCAATCGGGTCGTTTCCAACGTTTTGAGCTAATTCCATATTAGAAGCTGCGAGTAGAAGACCGTAGAAAATTAGGAACACGTTTGCAATTGACGCTCCAAAAGTAGTCCAAAAAACGATTCCGCTATTTGAAGATTTTCTAGGCAAGTATCTAGAGTAATCAGCCGCAACATTAACCCAGCCTACGCCGAAGCCAGTCATAACGAAGAAGCAGCAACCGAGCATTGCAGGAAGAGATCCGTTTGGAATTTGACCAATCGCAGCAAAGTTTATGTGTCCCCAACCTAGTACGAAGAATCCAAGAGTGATTATTCCCGTTACAATTGTTATAACTTGCTGACACTTCATAATTAAGTCGTAGCCGTAAATTCCAACAATTACAATTAATCCAACTACGATGATTGTGCTCACGATTTTAACACTCGTACCACTACCCCAGCCGATCTTTTCTGCGGCTGTTGCCATTGCAAGAACGGCAGTTATTGCTAGAGAAATCTCCCATCCGAGCGTTGCAATCCAACTTAGTGCTGCTGGAATGTTTGCTCCACGTACGCCGAACGTTGCGCGAGTCAATACCATTGTTGGAGCGTTTCCACGTTTGCCGGCTATTGAAATCACTCCAACCAGCAGGAATGACACAATTACGCCGATTATTGTCATTAACGTTGCCTGCCAGAAGGATATTGCAAAACCAAGCGCCCACGCTCCGTACGACATTGCAAATACGGAAATATTCGCTGCAAACCACGGCCAGAATAGGCTTGATGGCGTTCCTTTGCGCTCGCTTTCACTGATTGTGTCTATGCCTTGTTCCTCAATGCTTAAGGAATGTTGACTCGACGAGTCTGTGGCTTGTTGAGTTTTAGATTCTCCTACTTGAGCTTTACTCATTTTTCACCTAGCTTCTTTTTATATTGATTTTGTTTTATAGATTTGTGAATAATTTAAGAAAATCCAATAAATGTTGGTATTAATAAACATTTGTTTTAATAAAATCTTCTATCACCTTTTTTGTAGGACACGTTGCAGGCCCATATTTTGTGACAGCAATAGCAGCTGCAGCATTCGCGCATAAAACAGCCTGCTTAAGCGTCATTTTGTAGCCTATGCAAGCCGCAAGTACGCCAGTATGCGCATCGCCAGCTCCATTCGTATCTACTGCTTTTACTTGAAATCCTTTAATATGCTCGGCTTCTTTACCTAAATCACACACCCAAGCTCCGTGAGATCCTGCATGAACGATGAGGGGAGCTCTTAGCGCACGCTGTAAACGCTCAATCTTTCGTTTTGTAAGTTGATTATTTGTTTCGTCATTAAAGTTTTTGCTATCAGCATCTTTGCTTTCGTCAGCATCTTCGCTGCAATCATCTTCGATTTCGTCATTTCCCCAAGCGTTAAGCCTTTTTGCTAAAATCTCAGCTTCTCTAGCATTACACAACCAAATTGGCGCGTAGTCAATCAAGGCTTTTAAATCTTCATCTAAAATATTTGCAATCATTGGCGACGCATCAAAAATCGCTGTAAACCGGCGCTTGTGTTTATCAAAAGAACTCTCTAAAGCACTACTACTTAAACCGCACAAACCGCTTGTTCTTAGCATAAACCGCAAAAGCGCACGTTTTATAGGACTCACAAACGTGTATCCACTAATGTACACAACATCTTCCGGATTAGGATTTACAAAGTCAAAAGCATGCTCGTCACCACTAGTTTCCGCACCTTTAGTAGATATAAAAGTTCGTTCTGCGCTTTTATCCGTAAGAGCTATGCAAAATCCTGAATCAAGCATGGAATTTTTTGTGCCAATATGCGAAATACGTGCTTCGTTTAAAGCTTTAGAAATAATATTTGCAAAATATCCTTCACCCAAAACGCCAGCCCATTGCGCTTTAGCTCCCATTTGACTTGCAGCAAATAGCATGTTGTAACTTGCACCAGCGCTCATACTATACGAGTTTGCAAATATGTCTTCACCTGGTTTAGGAACAGAGCTAACTTTCATAGTTACATCTACAATAATTTGACCAAGTGAGATTACTTGCGGCACGACCAAACTTGCTTTTTCATTCAAGCTTATGTTTGATTCGTACATTGCAATCGCCTCTGAAAGCTACTATGCAGCATATTCTCTACTTTTCTCAATCTTCTAATTTTTTCTCATTAAGCACAAAGCATACACTATCTTTTCTACGTCGTAGCAGTGATCGACTCGCAAATTCTCTAAAACGCGTTCTCGTATTTTTTCATCGAACACTTGCAACCCATACTGTGAGCCCAACATCGCAGAACACATTGCAGCAATCGTATCGGTATCTCCGCCAATCGATGCTGCAAAACACGCAGCTTTGGTTGGTTCATTTGCAAAGCGAGTTGCAATTGCGAAAGCTGCAGCTACGGATTCATTAGCTTCAACACTTGTACCACAATCATTTTGCAACATTTCAGCAAAATCATCGTCACTTACAGATAAGCAACTCAACTCCTCAGCTTTTTTAGTGAAAAATTCGACCCTACTTATAACGCTTGCTTTTGCGCTCCAATTACCATATTTTGGAAGCAATTTTACGAATTTTATTGCTTCTTTAAGCGGATTTTCACAACCTTCAATACCTAAACTTACTGCCGCAGCAACGAGTGTTGTAGATTCAATTCCTTGAGTCGTATTGTGAGTAATTAAGCATGATTTTCTGGCTGCCTTAGCAAGCGATTCACCTGGTTTGAAAGCAATGCCAATTGGTGTCGCGCGCATTGCACCACCATTAGTTGTGCCAAATTTGCCTGTTTCTTCAGGAATTACTCCATTTACAAGTGCTTTTAAAGCTGACTTAGTTGACGGTCCTAGCAAATCCAAGGAACCTTTTTCGCGCATTGCACCTTCCCAATCTAGAAGATTTTGCGCATACTTGTTGTTGTCAATATTGCCATTATCTGCGATTATGCGTTCAGCAAGTAAAAAAGCTTGCTCCGTATCGTCTGTTACAGAACCTGCTTTCATATTTGGCGCGATTGGCTGCTGACTTACAGCGTCCATTAATTTTGTAATTGGACCGCCATAAAAACGGCGTATGCTTTGAGCACTCATGCTTTGAGTTGGCATTCCAAGCGCATCGCCTATAGCAAGACCAACAATAGCTCCAAACGCGCGATTATATGTTTCACTTTGCTCAAGATTGATTGCTGCGTTTATCATAAGTATATTTTATGCTTTCGCAGACACAATTTTAAAAGCACTTGGGCTATAAGCTAAACGCAATTAAACGCAGCTAAACAAATATCAAAATCAGATTTCAGACTCAGCATCTGTAATCTCGCGCACTTGCTCAACATTAGCTTTGAGCATATCTTTTAGCGCATCAACCGAATCAAAAGTCTGCTGCGGGCGCAAGAAACTAGCAAACTCGATGCAAACACGATGCCCGTACAAGTCTTTCCAATCGTCGAACAATCCGTAAGCTTCAACAGTGCGCTCTGCATCTTCTTCGCCATCTTTATTAAATGTTGGCTTAGTTCCAATAGAAATCGCAGCAGGCCAACGCCACGGAGAATGAACGCCTAAATGAAGCTCGTCACGACGCAAAACACTCACATCCGGAACAGCATTTTTCGATGGTCTGACATCGTTCTTATTGTCAGCATCTAAATCAACAACCCAGCCTGCGTACACGCCATCAACTGGCACATAGCCTTCAATTTTTTCGCCAAGATTTACTGTTGGGAATCCAATCTCGCGCCCACGCTCGTCTCCATGAACTACTGTTCCTTCAACGCGATGCGGCTGATCCAAAATTTCACGCGCTTCTTTGACTCGACCAGTAGCCAACATCCAGCGCACATTTGTAGAACTCCAAGCACGCACTTTCTTATTTGGCATGCTCTTGCTCCAAGCACGATATTCAGCTTTATTCATGCCATCAGAAGGATCTTTAGGGTCTCCAGGCTCCTGTGGAACCTCACGAACAATAGGATCAGGCACGCGAACGTCGTCTGGACCCAAATCCTCTACTTCAATAAGCTCAAAAACTCCAGTTGCTTGAGACAACTCGCGAATTGCTTTGATATCACCAGCACGACGAGCACCAAGCGCAGCATCAGAGCCAAGAACTAATGCTCGCATACCAAGCTTTCCAACGAGCTGACCTAAGAAGAAACGGTACGATTTTGCAGCAAAAGCAAGGCTGTAGCGCACAATCACAACATGATCAACATCCAACTGCGACATCACGCGCAAACGTTGACGCACGCTTGTAAGAGCATCAGGATCGTCCGGAAGTTTAGAATTAACGTCGCCAAAATCATCGTATAAATCAGGATTAGCATGCACTACGCTTGGACGTGGATCAAACATAATCACTACTGAAAACGCTCCATGACGATGCGCAAGATCCACAGTACGACGAATAACCTCGCGATGACCTTTGTGCATACCGTCGAATACGCCAATGGTAACAACCGCTTTACGCTCCGCACTTAACGTTGGCCAATTAATCATGCCGTTGGCATCTGGTCGAATGTCGATGACCTTCATGATATCCTTACTATCCGCGTTCAAGCATTACTCAAGCAAACTACGCAAAATACGCAATTCGTTATTTTAAATACTTATCTAGTTTACCAGTCTTCTCGCTTGCCGGAAATACCACAATTGGTTTGATTTGATTACTTTTTATATTTTTTGTCAATTCAACTACTGCAACAACGTCACATTCCTCAGTATTTGCGTTTTGAACGTACGCTATTGCAGGATAATTTTCGTAATTTATGCCAGATTTAAGCTCAATCCAGCGCCCAAAACGTAAGTCTTTAGCTTGATTCTCATCAATGCTTAAAGTTGGAAGCGAATGCGAAGCTGCATCCATCATATTTAAGCAAATTTTAGGAAGCATATTATTTGCGTCAAAATCGTCACTAGGAACTGCTTTTGAGCGATGCTGCAATACTCCATTGCGATCAGTAAATTCTCGCATTTGAGCGCGAAGTTTAAGAACTCGCGAATCAGTAACCGAAAAATCACCAATGCTAGTGCGACGAAGCTGAGTAAGATGTCCACCAACTCCTAGTAAGCGACCTAAATCGCGAGCTAAAGCGCGAATATATGTTCCACTACTGCAAGAAACTTTTGCAGATATATCGCATACGAGTTTCCCACTCACTCCCCTAGTAATTCGAGGATTACTTACTGAAAAATCACTAACAAATATCTCTCGAGGAGCAATCTCTACTGATTTTCCTTCGCGCGCTAAATCATAAGCTCGTTGACCATTAATTTTAATAGCAGAAAAAGCAGTAGGAGCTTGCATAATTTTGCCTACTAAATTTTCGCTAACAACTTGCTTAATTCGCTCAAAAGACAGTGACTTTTCAAAAGACGTGTCGTCATTATCGACATGAACCCCCGGACCTATATTTAATGCATTATCCGGAAGAATCTCACCTTCTGCGTCATCAGTAGTAGTTGCTTCTCCTAAGCGGATTACTGCTTCATAGGTTTTATTGTGCCCCAACATGTAATTTAAAAGTCGCGTTGCATTGCCAAAACCTATGATTAGCAATCCTGTTGCCATAGGATCAAGCGTTCCTGCGTGCCCAACTCGCTTTGTATGCAACAAATGACGAGCGCATGCAACAATATCGTGACTTGTAACACCTTGCGGCTTATCTACAAGCAGTAATCCCGAATCTGGTATGCACATAAGTTAAATCTAACTACTATACGATTCACATTGAGTTTGCTTTGAGATCTAATTGTTGTCAGACGATTCAGACATGTCTTCAAAGTCGCCCTCTTCAAAGTCGTCGCCCTCTTCGAAATCATCGTCAGATTCTTCAACTTCGCGTGGCTTCTTATACGGATCGACATCACCAGCATACTTAGCATTTTCACGCAACTTAGCTAATTCTTCATCACGATGACGAGCTGCAACAAGAATATCCTCAATTTCGTGCGCTTCAGACGGCACTTCGTCATAAATGAATTGCAATTGAGGAGTCAAACGCAATCCAGCTTTTGCACCGACCAAAGAGCGCAGTCGACCGTGAGCCTGCTGCAAAGCTTGTGCTGCACGCTGACGCTCGCCCTGCTCTTTGCCTTCGTGACCAAGTTGAGTCCAGTAAACCTTTGCAATTTGCAAATCGTTCGTAACACGCACTTCCGTAATAGTCACACTTGCCAAACGCTTATCATGCAAATGCGATTCCATATTAGAAGCGATTACGCGCTGAATTAATGCTGCAATACGTGCAGCTCTAGGATTCGTTCCTGCCATAATTACTTGCGCTCAATCTGCTTCATTTCAAAGGTTTCGATTATATCGCCAAGCTCAATGTCATTAAAGCTGCCGAGATTAATACCAGCTTCGTAACCTTCGCTAACGGATTGCACGTCATCCTTAAACCTACGCAAGCTGGAAATCTCCAAGTCGTTGACTGTAGCAACGCCGTCGCGCAAAATACGGCACTTCGTACCGCGCTTGACCTCGCCATCTTGAACCATAACACCAGCAATATTGCCGAACTTGGAAGAACGGAAGATTTCGCGAATCTCAGAGTGAGAAGTGACAACCTCTTCAAATTCTGGCTTAAGCATACCCTTCAAAGCAGCTTCGATATCTTCGATTGCCTTGTAAATAACCGAGTAGTACTTAACCTCCACACCTTCGCGTTCAGCCAAATCAGCAACCTGACGGTTTGGACGCACGTTGAAGCCAATAATCACAGCCTTATCGACAGTTGCCAAGTTCACATCATTCTGAGTAATTGCACCAACACCGCGGTGAATAACCTGGATGCCAACTTCCTCAGAGACCTCAATCTTCATCAAGGAATCTTCCAAAGCTTCAACAGAACCAGAAGAATCGCCCTTAATAACGATGTTCAGCATGTCAACTTCAGACTTAGCGAACTGTTCCTTAAGGCTTTCAAGAGACACAACCTTGCGGCGCTTAGCAAGCTGAGCTGCACGCTCTGTAGCTGCACGCTTTTCAGCAATTTGACGAGCAGAACGGTCGTCCGAAGTAACCAAGAACAAGTCGCCAGCGGTTGGAACAGAAGTCAAACCAAGCACCTGAACAGGAGTGGAAGGAGCCGCATCCTGCAAATGCTTGCCGTTCTCGTCAAGCATAGCGCGCACACGACCATAAGAAGTGCCAGCAACGATAGAATCACCAACGTGAAGAGTACCTTGCTGCACAAGAACAGTAGCAACAGCACCACGACCCTTATCGAGTCGAGCTTCGATAGTTGCACCGCGAGCATCCATATTTGGATTTGCTTTAGGATCAAGCTCAGCGTCAGCAGTCAACAACACAGCTTCAAGAAGCTTATCGACGTTCGTGCCCTGCTTTGCAGAAATATCCACAAACATGGTGTCTCCACCGTAATCTTCAGCAACTAAACCGTATTCTGTAAGCTGACCGCGAACCTTATCTGGGTTGGCACCTTCAACATCAATCTTGTTCACAGCCACAACAATTGGCACATGAGCAGCTTGAGCGTGGTTAATAGCTTCAACAGTCTGAGGCATTACGCCGTCGTCTGCTGCAACAACAAGAATTGCAACGTCTGTAAGCTCAGCACCGCGAGCACGCATAGCAGTAAACGCTTCGTGGCCTGGAGTATCGAGGAACGTAATCTTACGAGGCTTTCCTTCAAGATTTACAGTTACTTGATAAGCACCGATACGCTGAGTAATGCCACCTGCTTCGCGATCGATAACATTCGACTTACGGATGGTATCAAGCAAGCGAGTTTTACCGTGATCGACGTGACCCATAACAGTAACAACAGGCGGACGAGATTGCAAATCGTCATCTTCTTGCAGCTCTTCTTCGTCCAAATCGATGTCAAACTGCTGCAAAAGCTCTTTATCTTCTTCTTCAGCAGAAACAATGCTGATATTCCAGCCGATTTCTTCACCCAAAATTTGGAATGTTGATTCATCCAAAGATTGTGTAGATGTTGCCATTTCTCCCAAGTGGAAGAGCACAGTTACCAAAGCTGCTGGATTTACATCAATCTTTTCCGCCAAATCAGAAAGAGTTGCGCCTTGACGCAAGCGAATCGTAGCGCCGTTACCAGAAGGAATACGCACGCCGCCAATCACTGGTGCTTTAAGCTCTTCGTATTCACGACGTTTCGCTAAACGATTCTTACGAGCCTTAGAAGATTTACCACCTTGACGACCGAATGCGCCTGCAGCTCCTGCACGACCGCGACCGCCGCCACGCGATGGACCACCATTAGGTGCGCCTGCTGCAGCAGCCTGGAAGCTAGCTCCTTGAGATGCAAAACGAGATTCTGCAGATGGGCGAGAAGATGCACCAGAGCCAGCACCTGCGCCACCTTGACCACGACGCTGACCCGACCACTGCGATGAGCGTGCGCCACCTTGACCAGAGCGGCCACCACGCGAGCGGCCACCGCGTTCTGCACGTTCACCACGCGAACCTTGAGGTCCAGAGCCAGCTTGACCTGGACGACCACCGCGGCCATTTTCAGCACCAGGACGAGACATCGGATGAGGACGTGGAATATCTCCAGGTGTAGGAGCACGCATACCCTGCTTACGGCTAAACGGATTATTACCAGGACGTGGAGCAGATGCGCCTGCACCTTGTGCATTCTGGTGCGGACGAGGGCGAGGAGGCATCTGTGAACGATCTGAGTGAGATTGACCTTGAGCTTGCTGTCGCGATTCGCCGCGATTATCATTGCGACGATCATTTTTTCTATTTTCGCCGGCAGCAGCATTAGAACGCGAAGGATTGTTTGAACGAGTATGATTTGCACCCGGCTTTGGAACAAAATGAGAAGCTGTGTTGTGCACAGGCTGGTTAGCAGAAGAGCCAGCTACAGAATCACTGTGTGACGAATCTTTAGCTTGAGGTTTAGTCTGCGGCTTAGCTTGAGGCTTAGCTTTTGGCGCAGCAGGCTTACTTGCACTAGATGCCTTTTCGGACTTATTTCCGTCAGATGCTAACGCTGTTTGCAAACGACGAACTACTGGAGCCTCAACTGTTGAAGAAGCAGACTTAACAAATTCGCCCATGCTCTTCAAACGCTCCAACACGGTTTTACTGTCTACACCAAATTCTTTGGCCAGTTCATACACGCGCTTTTTAACCACTCAGTGTTCTCCTCTGTCTGTGGCAGCGCTAGTACACGCGACCACTTTACATTATTGCGAGCTTATTATTTATTATCGTGCGATATATCATCGTGCGACCATGATCTTATACCTCGTCTCCCGCCGGACGATGGCGATTGCCTTTCGCCCAGATTCCAGCTTTTAGCATACTCGAAACGTTGGATTGACTCGAGTGTCGCTAAATGCCACGCGAGAGACTACTTTATTTGCACACCACTAGCAAAATAAACAATCAAGAAGTGCTAAACATTGCGAAAATATCAATCTAAAAATATTTAGCACTTCTCAATTAACAATCTATTCAGCAGCAGATGCGTTATTATTCAAATCAGCTGAAGCAGGCTGAGCATTTTGTGCTTGAGCTGCAGCAACCTTCTTAGCATGCTCTTCCGCAGACTCAATACCAATCTTCCAACCAGTCAACTTTGCAGCCAAACGAGCGTTCTGACCTTCTTTACCAATAGCAAGAGAAAGCTGAGCATCATGAATAAAAGCAACTGCAGTTTGATTCTTTTCACTCACTACTTGCACTTGTGTAGCAGTAGCAGGCGAAAGAGCAGCAGCAACAAACTTTGCTGGATCAGACGACCAATCGACAATATCAATCTTCTCTTGACCCAAGTTTTCCATTACAGCACGCACGCGTGAACCGCCAGGACCAATTAAAGCACCCTTTGGATTCACACCTTCAGTATTAGCTCTAACAGCAATCTTTGTGCGAGCTCCGGCTTCACGTGCAATCGACATAATAGAAACTGCTCCAGAAACAAGTTCCGGCACTTCTCGCTCAAAAAGACGACGAACTAATTCAGGATGTGAACGTGAAACAACAATTTCCGGACCACGCAGACCACGAGCAACATTTACAACATATACGCGAATACGCTCACCATGGCGGTAACGTTCACCTGGAACCTGCTCGCGACGCGGCAAAATAGCTTCAACATCTCCAACAGCAACGTGGATATTAGTGTTATCTTTTGCGTCTTGTTGAATAATGCCGTTAATAAGCTTTCCTTTTTGACCAGAAAACGCACCAAACACGCGATCATCTTCAGCTTTACGGAAAATTTGACTAATAACTTGACGAGCCGTTGCAGCAGCTAAACGACCAAAATCATGAGGAGTATCGTCATACTCCTCTCCCAGCGTTGGAGCTGGATACGGGTTATCTTCAGTAGGTTTACCAGGAATTTCATCCCTAGCCCACACAGTGAACGAACCTGCACGTTCGTCCAATTCAACTCGCACATGCTTTGCAGGATGAGCGGTTTTCATATACGCAAGACGCAAGGCCTCGGCGAGCGCCTCGTCCAGCTCCTCGGCATTAATCCCCTGCTGTGCCGCAAGCTGATGCATTCCCGCCAAATCCAATTCCATCGCGCACGTCCTCTCGTTATAACGCATTAATTTATGATTATTAATTGTAACTATTAAAGCACACTTATTTTTTCTTCTAACGACAGTTAGCTTTAATTGTTGCAGACTTAGAACAAATACCAAATTAATAAATCGATATTGGTCACAGTCAGTGGCTATTTTAGTAGATTATGCAGACACTTTATGTTTTGTTAAATGACATGCGCAAACAAGTAAAACGCAGTATTGCCAGAGCACTCGTGCTTCTTATATGCGTTTTAATATCTCCACTGCTAACAGCCTGTGGAACATTACAAAACATTCACGTCGAGCATACAGTTCACACAGCAGCTCCAGAAAATGCATGTGCTAAAGCATACAGACTTGCGCAAAAAAAGCAGCGTGAAATCAAAAAGAACCAAAACAACACATCCATTAAGAATTTTGAAACCGCAGCAAAATATTGGAAAACTGTCGCTCAGCAATGCCCAGGAAGATTAAGTGAAAGCATTATATACAGCACGCAAGCTCAATGGGAAATGCTTTCGAAGAAAAATAGTAACGAAAATTCAAATAATGTAAGCAATAAAAGCGGAAACGAAAGCTCAGAAAATACAAAAACTACAACAGCGCAACAAATGGAGCACGATTCATACGCGAATCTTATAGAAGTAATAAATCATTACAAAAACTTCAAATGGACACATCAACCCTTAGCTCAAGCTGCAGAAGCTGAAGACAAACTTGCTTTTATTTTACAAACACTAGCAGCGAGAAAAGAGCAAAATATAACATTGGAATACAGCGATATGGCGTCGACAAACGCTCAAACTCTTATACGAGTTGCAGGAGAAGGAACAGACTTGCGCAAAAAAGTTTACGATATTCCTCAAGAGGCGTTAGAAAGCGGAAAAACACATGATTCAGCAAGCGGAAAAGATCTGTCGATTACCGCTATAGCTTATATGGATTGCGCTAGAGAAGAGCTAGCTGCTTTTAATCAAATAATAACTATTACGTCAAAAAATAATAATGCATCCGAGAATAACGTTACTACAAAAAGCGATGATAACGATTCTGTAATACGCGCTCAACAAACTCTTAAAAATGCAACTGTGCAATTAATCACATCTAGACTGCTAAGAGCTTATGAACTTGGGTATCCTACTGATACGAAGCTTATTTTGAAGTAAAACTTAACCTTGGGGCTTTTAGCCTATAGGGCATTCCCTTTACACACAAAATAGGACTCGACTTCAAACGCGAGAGAAAGTTCGCACGGATTACGATCGCTTACGAAGTTCGGCGAATTAAAAAGCCTAAAGCAATTTTACATGCTTTAGGCTTGGTTAATTCGCGGATGAAGCGAGATTCGAACTCGCGGAGGATTTTACCCTCACACGCTTTCGAGGCGTGCTCCTTAGACCGCTCGGACATTCATCCACTTACGATTCGCGCAACAAAATCGCGCGCAAACGCAACTTTTCAATTGTAAACCATGGCGCGAATATAAATTTATGGCGAGTTGAAACGCTATAACTCAGCAGAATCACGGCGAGCGCGAATTTTTTCAGCGCGAGAAGCAAGCTCCTCATCAGGAGGATAAGCTACATATTCCAATGTCAATCCATGAGGATCAATTGGACCCGTCGAGCCTTCACGAAGAGGAACATTGATCTTTTCCTCAAACCAATCAAAAGAACGCTTCCCACAACCAATTTGCACACAAGCTTGCACAAGAGAACGCACCATATTGTGCGCAAAAGCATCAGCGACAATAGTAAATTCAAGCAAACCCTGCTCAACAGGCGGCACGCATCCAGTTTTAAGCTTAACGCGCACGTCATTAGCACGCGTTCCCACGCGTTCCCAACAGACACTTTTTACATCGCGAATAGTAGTGCCTCCAGGATTAGGGCGCGCAAAAGATCCAAAATCGTGAAGGCCAATCATAAGCCTCGCAGCCTGGTTCATTGCATCAACATCCAAAACATCATCAAGTTTCAAAACAAAACCGCGCATACGAGGGTCATAATCACAATAATCAGAAGCGTCGCAAATACGATACACATACGTGCGCTCTAACGCAGAAAAGCGTGCATCAAAACCAATGGGCGCAACGCTAACCTTATGCAACGAAATATCTTGTGGCAAAACATGCTTAAGCCTGTACTCGAGCGCGCAAACACCGTCCAATCCAGTATGACCTACGCATCGCAATAAAGTTTCTTCACAAACATCAAGATGACAAACCTGATGCGATGCATGCACGCCCGTATCCGTACGTCCAGCCACAGTAAGGCGCAGCGGCTCAGCAGCATCCCCTTCTGGAACACGCAATACTGTATGCAAAGCACCCTCAATTTCACCCTGCACGGTGCGCAAAGTAGGCTGCTTAGCCCAACCGTAAAATCCGCCGCCATCATACGCTAAATCTAAGCGAAGTCGCATTTAAAAAACCTTCCATTCGTCGTAACTAAATAATTCCGCAATTAAATTCCGTTTACAGTTGCTTCCGCTTAGTATTACTTTCCATCTACAGTTACTCATAAAGCTTGCTTCACCACAGTTACTTCACGCCTACGCCAGCAACAGCAGCAATAATTCCGCGTATAAGCTCATAAGACTTCGCATCCAAGTGCGTTGCCATTCCAAGTAATTTTGGCACAAGCTCAGACCAATGAGAACCCAATAAATCAAAAGTAGGATAACCTAAACTCGACAAAACGTTATACACACTATCAATCCTGCGTTTTCGTTCCTCAACAGGCAAATCAAACATCCAAGAATTCATAGCTTTTGCGATTGCAGCAGCGCGAGCAGTAACTTCATCTCGATAGTCAAAATCACCATCCTCAACATGCCAATACATGCCAAAATGTTGCATTAAACCAACAGAATCAGCCCTAGCTACTTTATATGGCAATCCATTATCCATAAGAAGCCCAATAATCGAAGATTGCGGCACAACTTTCTCTATTCGACTTGCCACGCACGAAAAAACGCTAGTATCTACTACATCATTTGCAAAACCCGGCCCATCCATTGAATAAATTTTAGATACAAGATTGCCAAGTTTTTCATTTTCCGCATCCAATCGCATAGTAGCATAGGACGCCATATTCCCACCTTTTGAATGACCTGTGACAATAATATTCGGGCTGTTATTGCGCTTGTTATTATTATCGCGCTTATTATTGTTATCGCAATTGTCACGCTTCGAATTAGTTGATTTTGCGAAAAACGAGGAAATTTTTTGTAATAAACTAGCTTTTTTTGCAATATATTTACTATATCTTTGTGTTACAGAAATTAAATATTCTGCTGCTGACTCCTGAGCTGGAATTGGGCAGCGAAAGGCCATATTAAAATCTTCTTTCCACCCAACAAGCGTATTATCAGTTCCTCTAAAAGCAACAACAATAGTATTCGGATTATCAATTCCTTCACAAGAACTAAGGTCAAAAGTAACACCAGCAAACTGCTGTTCACAAGATTCATGAGCATTCGATTTATCAAATCGTTCAAGAATTTCGCCTACTTTAATACCTCTGTAGCGCGGATTAGCTGCAACTGCAAAAAGTAACTCTTGACGAAACTTATCAACCTTAGCTACTCCAGAAGAAAACATCGACGAAAAATCTTCAAAACGTAGCAGATCGTAAATAGGCGTAGTCGAAATAACTTTTGACTCACTGTTATATAGCGGAATAGATTTTGGCATATTTATGTATGAAAGCTCACACAAAATCAAAGCATCAACAGAATTAAAACTTCTTTGAGCAAAAGTACGAAAATCGCTTCTTACTTGATCCAAAATATTCGGCATAACTTAATAATAATACAAACAAAAAACGAGCCGAGGAAATCCTCGACTCGTTTTAGCAATTCTTCAAGAAGCGATTAAACGCTTGCTTTAAGATTCACTTTACCGATGCGTAAAGCTGGAATGCAAACTACTCGGCAGCTTCTTCTTTAGCTGCAACCTTGGTAGCTGCTTCAGCTTCCTTCACAACAGCCTTCTTTGGGCTTACTGGCTCAGTTACGAGCTCAATAATTGCCTGAGGAGCGGTATCACCACGACGTGGAGCAATCTTCACGATACGTGTGTAACCACCTTCACGCTGCTTCATCTGCTCAGCAATCTGAGTGAAAAGCACGTGAACCACGGACTTGTTGCGAATTACACGCAACACACGACGACGCGAATGCAAATCGCCACGCTTAGCGAACGAAATCAAACGCTCAGCAAGCGGACGAAGACGCTTTGCCTTTGGCAACGTCGTTACGATACGACCGTGCTGGAAGAGGCTGGTCGCCATATTGGCCAGCATCAGGCGCTCATGAGCCGGGCTAGAAGCCAGACGAGGGCCTTGTTTCGGTGTAGGCATTATTACTCCTTATTGTCGCATCGTTCAGGTGGGCATCAACCCGAACATCCGAACGTTACGACGATTGCAGGCGGAACTTACTCGTCTTCAGGCGAGAAGAAAGTGCCACCTTCGAGATTATTGGCGTCGAAGCCAATCGGTGAAGCCTTCAAAGACAGACCCATTGCCTGCAACTTCTCTTTAACTTCATCGATGGATTTCATGCCGAAATTACGAATATCGAGCAAATCCTGCTCAGTGTGAACTACCAGTTCGCCGACTGTATGAATACCCTCACGCTTCAAGCAATTATAGCTACGCTGAGTAAAATTCATATCTTCAATCGGTATAGCCAACTGAGAATCAGCTTCATCATGAGTTGGCGCTGGACCAACTTCAACACCTTCAGCATCAACGTTAAGCTCACGGCAAAGACCGAAAAGCTCAACTAAAGTCGAGCCTGCAGATGCAACTGCATCACGCGGTGTAATAGCTGGCTTGGTTTCCACATCCAGGATGAGCTTATCGAAGTCCGTGCGCTGTTCCACGCGGGTAGCTTCGACCTTATAGCTCACCTTCAAAACTGGTGAGTAGATCGAATCCACAGGAATGCGGCCGATTTCGCTGTTCTCCTGCTTGTTCATCTGAGCTGGCACGTAACCGCGACCGCGTTCAACAGTAAACTCAATTTCAAGTTCACCATCTTCTGCGAGTGTAGCAATATGCAAGTCAGGATTAGCAATAGTAACACCGGCTGGAGGAGTAATATCTCCAGCAGTGGCCTCACCTTTACCATTCTTGCGCAAATACATCACTACAGGCTCGTCGTACTCACTCGTGAGCACGATGCCCTTGATGTTCAGCAGAATTTCAGTGACATCTTCTTCAACACCTGGCAGAGTCGTAAACTCATGCAAAGCTCCAGAGATGCGAACCGAAGTAACGGCAGCACCTGGAATAGAGCTTAACAAGGTACGACGCAGCGAATTGCCGAGAGTGTAGCCAAAACCTGGTTCCAGCGGCTCAATAGTAAAGCGAGAACGCTGGGGATTCAGTGATTCCTCGGTAAGTGTCGGACGCTGTGCGATAAGCACTTTGGTATCCTTTCAGCTTCTGGTCGGTGGTGCACTCGCCGCCCATAAGCGGGTTGGATGGATGGATTCGTAAGAGTGCTCAGACGCGGCGACGCTTTGGTGGGCGTACGCCGTTATGCGCTTGTGGGGTAACGTCGGTAATAGAACCAACTTCGAGACCCGCGGACTGGAGGGAACGGATAGCGGTTTCACGACCGGAACCTGGACCCTTAACAAACACGTCGACCTTCTTGAGGCCATGCTCCATTGCCTTGCGTGCAGCAGACTCAGCAGCCATACCTGCAGCGTAAGGAGTCGACTTACGGGAACCCTTAAAGCCGACATCACCGCCGGAAGCCCAAGAAAGGACTGCACCGGATGGATCGGTAATGGAGATAATCGTGTTATTGAATGTTGATTTAATATGCGCCTGCCCAACCGGCACCGACTTGCGGTCCCGGCGACGCGGCTTGCGCGAGGCTTGCTTTGCAGCTGCCATTGACCCTCGTTTCCTAATGACGAATGAGTTGGTATGTCTAGACGATGGAAATATATCCGTGGCCTAGAGCCGACCACCGACTACTATCGGGTGGCCTTCTTCTTCCCGGCGACAGTACGCTTCGGACCCTTGCGAGTACGAGCATTAGTCTTAGTACGCTGACCACGCACAGGAAGACCCTTGCGATGACGCTGGCCTTGATAGCAGTTGATCTGAATCTTACGACGGATGTCAGCGTCAATCTCACGACGCAAATCGCCTTCAATCTTGTAATTGGCCTCAAGATAATCACGCAAGGTGATCAGCTGTTCATCCGTAAGATCCTTGACGCGAGTGTCCGGATTAACACCGGTCGCGGCAAGCGTTTCCTTAGCGCGAGTACGACCAACACCAAAAATGTAGGTGAGGGCAATCTCAATGCGCTTCTCATTGGGAATATCTACTCCGGCAAGACGTGCCATTGTAATTCCTTTACTGTTACGCAGGTCGTGCACCAAGTCTTCCGCATTAATAGAAATTAAGTGCGGCCTGGGCCTGCGCACCCAGGGTTCAGCTTAGGCTGTGACTTAGCGCCTTATTCTTTGTATTCCGCGATGGAAATCTGCTCAGCCCTGACGCTGCTTATGACGTGGGTTAATGCAGATCACCATGACGCGGCCGTGACGGCGGATCACGCGGCAGTTTTCGCAGATCCTCTTCACGCTAGGGCTGACCTTCATGGTTTTCCTTTGCTTGTACCTTACTTATAACGGTACGTAATACGCCCACGATTTAGATCGTAAGGGCTCATTTCTAGCACTACACGATCTTGAGGAAGAATGCGAATATAATTTTTACGCATCTTACCAGAAATCGTAGCTAAAACAATGTGCTCATTCTCAAGCTGAACGCGAAACATCGCATTTGGTAGTGCTTCTACTACCGTGCCTTCGACTTCAATCACACCGTCTTTTGCCATGAGCCTCGTTCCGTTCCTTGGGCATACTACTTTGCGCATCCGAAGACACGCCAATCTTTTATAATACAGTAAATGCGTTCCATTCAACACTCGGCGTGTCGAACAGAACGCATTTTACTTTTTAAATTTAAAAACGCACTACTTAATTAAGTGATTCAACAATGCGATTATTGATTTCCTTAATATCTCCAACGCCATCTACTTCAACCAACTGACCGCGGCTATCATAGATATCAAGCAATGGAGCTGTTTCCTTCTCATACGTTTCTAAACGCTTAGCAATTACTTCTGGAGTATCGTCAGAACGACCTTGCTCCACTGCACGCTTTTGCATGCGTTCGAGCAAAACATCGCGCTCAGCCTCGAGAGCCACAACGTGATCGAGAGGAGTGCCAAGCTCTTCCAACATACGATCCAAAGCTTGAACCTGAGAAGCGTTGCGAGGATAACCGTCGAGAATCCAGCCGCTCTTTGCATCGTCCTGAGCAAGACGATCCTTAACAATGCTGTTAGTCAGCTCATCTGGAACCAACTCGCCCTTGTCAAGATATCCCTGAACCTGTTTTCCAAGCTCAGTATGATTCTTAAGGTTATAGCGGAAAATATCACCAGTAGAAATCGCTGGAATGCCATAATGCTCACTTAACAAAGCGGCCTGAGTGCCTTTTCCAACGCCCTGTGGACCCATAATTAGTAATCGCATATTCATCTCCTTAGCTCAATAACTGCTCATCATGCTTGAACAAGAAACCAGCATACTGGAATTGTTCAGTCTGAGCCTTTGCTTGACGCAACGTATCCAAACCAACGCCAGCAATAATCAAAATTGTTGTACCACCAAATGGCAATTTTGTATTCAAATGCAAAGCCATAATCAAAACGGTAGGAATCAATGCAACAAAGAGCAAATAAATAGCACCGACAGTATTCAACCTATTCATAACATAGCTAAGATAATGACTTGTAGCACTACCAGCGCGAATGCCTGGTATGAAGCCACCATACTCTTTCATGTTATCTGCAGTCTCATCAGGATTAAAAGTAATCTCTGTGTAGAAGAAGCAGAAGAACACAATCATTACTGTGTAAAACGCAATATACCAAGCAGAAGTGGAATTAGCCAAATTAGCTTCAATCCAATTCACCCAAGCCTTGCTCTTATCTCCAAACTGAGCAATAAGGGTAGGAACAGCAAGAATTGACGAAGCAAAGATTGGTGGAATAACACCACTCATATTTACCTTTAATGGCAAATAAGTCGAAGAGCCGCCATACATTTTTCGGCCAATCATGCGACGCGTATACTGCACAGGAATACGACGCTGAGCAAGCTCAACAAAGTCAACAAATATGAGGATAACAATCAAAACGCCACCAACAATAGCGAACTTATTCCAATCGCCATTAGAACCGTTGGTTCCCCAACCAATCTCCCAAAGCTTTGGTAAGAAGCCAGAGCAAATAGACATAAAGATTAAGACAGACATGCCTTGACCGATACCCTTATCGGTAATGAGTTCTGCCATCCACATAATAAGACCAGTGCCGCCAGTCATGATCAAAACCATGACAATAAGGCTCCACATGCTTCCGTCTGGAATAATATTATTTCCGCACTGATAATTAAACAAAGCACCCGTACGTGCTGTTACCAAAATCGTAGTAGATTGCAAAATTGCCAATCCAATAGTTAGGTAACGCGTGTACTGCGTAAGCTTTGTTTCTCCAGACTGACCTTCCTTATGAAGAGCTTCGAAGCGAGGAATAACCACGCGCAAAAGCTGAATCACAATGGAAGCAGTGATGTAAGGCATAACACCCAAAGCAAAAATAGAAAGCTGCAACAGCGAGCCACCTGAGAACAAGTTAACTAACCCAATAAAGTTCTCGCTCGATGAAGCTAATTTAACAGTGCAAGCGTGCACAACTTTATAGTCCACACCCGGAATCGGAATAAATGAACCAATACGATAAATAATTATCATAGCGAAGACGAAGAGGATCTTGTTCCTCAACTCCTTCGTCCTGAAGGCCTGGATTAACGTTTTCACCTGGGTCTTCCTCCCTTTTTTCGCGCACTCCTAGGCGCAACAGTGCAAAAAACAAACTCTGAGACGATAGTTTAACCCACGGTACCTACTGAAATAGGTTATTGTGAGTTTTGGTGATAAAAATAGTCCCTCTAG
Organism: Gardnerella sp. DNF01159; assembly: GCF_049244215.1. Classification (NCBI taxonomy): domain Bacteria; kingdom Bacillati; phylum Actinomycetota; class Actinomycetes; order Bifidobacteriales; family Bifidobacteriaceae; genus Gardnerella; species Gardnerella sp. DNF01159. The sequence goes on from NZ_CP058387.1 coordinate 1,399,869, forward strand.
ACAATGCTAGAGGGACTATCACAGATTTATAACTGCATCAAGCTTTAAGTAGCCTTTAACTACTCTTCGCTGATGGAGCCGCCGGCAGCCTCAACCTTTGCCTTAGCAGAAGCAGAAGCCTTCATACCCTTAAGAGTCAAAGCAACAGTCAATTCACCATCGCCAAGAACCTTTACAGGATAGCCATCACGTACAGCGCCCTTAGTAATAAGGTCAGCTACAGTAACCTCGCCACCCTTTGGGAAAAGGTCAGCAAGATCTGCAACGTTGACGACTTGGAATTCCTTCTTGAAAGGACTCTTGAAGCCACGCAACTTAGGCAAGCGCATATACAGTGGGAGCTGACCACCTTCGAAGCCAGGACGAACCTGATAACGCTTCTTTGTGCCCTTATCACCACGACCTGAGGTCTTACCCTTAGAGCCTTCACCACGACCTACACGGATGCGATCCTTCTTAGCTCCTGGAGCTGGACGCAACGTGTGCATATGCAGCATTGGTTCTTCGTTAGCCATAATCAGTCGACCTCCTCGACGCTCACCAAGTGACGAACGGCCATAACCAAGCCACGATTGACGGGGGTGTCCTCGCGAACTACGCTGTGACCAATCTTATGAAGGCCGAGCGTATGAACATTCGCGCGCTGGCGCTCAGTTGTATGAACTAAACCATGCACCAGAGTGATCTTCAAATTTGACATCACTCACCATCCTTTGCTTCAGATGCCTTGGCGGCCTGAGCTTCTTCGCGAGCCTTGCGAGCTTCGGCAATGCCAGCAGCACGCTCACGGAGCAAAGCATCAGGAGCGACTTCCTCAAGAGAAAGACCACGACGAGCAGAAATCTCTTCTGGCTCTTCGAGCTTCTTCAAAGCGTCCACAGTAGCACGCACTACGTTTACAGCAGTTGCAGAGCCCATGGACTTGGTGAGGATGTCCGTGATGCCGGCGCATTCCATAACAGCGCGTACAGCACCACCAGCAATTACACCAGTACCTGGAGCAGCTGGACGGAGCAACACAGTACCAGCAGCATCGTGACCGAGCACTGGATGAGTGACGGTGCCACGAATGCGTGGAACAGTGAACATATGCTTCTTAGCGTCAAGCTGACCCTTAGCAATAGCAGCTGGAACTTCGCGAGACTTGCCGTAACCAACACCAACAGTGCCCTTACCGTCGCCAACAACAACAAGTGCTGCAAAGCTAAAGGTACGACCACCCTTGTGGGTCTTGGAAACACGGTTAATAGTAACTACGCGATCCAGAAGCTCTTCGCCACGGTTTTCTTCACGACGATTACGACGTTCGCCGCGTTTACCCTCGCCCTTGTTACGGCGAGAACGACGATCATCGTTACGCTCCTCAGCGGATGCCTGAGTGTTCTGAGTTTCTTCAGCCACTTGGGTTTCCTTTTCGTTGTCGCTCACAGTGCCAGACCTCCCTGACGGGCGCCTTCAGCCACTGCTGCGACGCGACCATGATATTTGTTACCGCCACGGTCGAAGACTACAGCGGTGATACCCGCTTCCTTCGCCTTAGCCGCTACTAATTCGCCAACCTTGGTTGCAGCTTCAGTCTTCGTGCCAGTGAAACCAGCGAAGTCAGCAGTCAAAGTGGAAGCACTTACCAAAGTAATTCCCTTGGTATCATCCACAATCTGAGCAACCATATGACGGTTAGAACGGGAAACAACTAAACGAGGACGTTCAGATGTGCCGGCAATGTGCTTACGAAGACGGGCGTGACGACGCAAACGTGCGACTTTGGTACCCTTACCGAAAATCTTAACGCTCATATCACTTACCAGCCTTTCCAGCCTTGCGCAGGATACGTTCATCGGTGTACTTAATACCCTTACCCTTGTAAGGTTCTGGAGCACGAAGCTTACGAATGTTAGCAGCAACCTGACCAACAGTCTGCTTATCGGTGCCCTTTACGATTACCTGGTTAGGATTTGGCAACTCGAACTCAATACCTGCCGGTGGTTGAACGGTAATAGTGTGAGAATAACCGAGCGAGAACTCAATGCCCTTGCCCTTCATCACTGCACGATAACCGGTACCGACAATATCCAAAGTCTTGGTGTAGCCTTCATGTACACCCTTCACCATAGAAGCAACAATTGCGCGAGCCAAACCATGCTTTGCACGAGTTGGACGCAAATCGTCAACTGGAGTCAGAACAATCTGATTGTCAGCGACTGCTGCGGTGATTCCCTCTGGAATTTCATAAGAATCAGAACCCTTAGCGCCTTTGACGCTGAAGGACTGACCTTCAATCTTTACTTCCACGCCTGCAGGAATGTCGACGGGGAGCTTACCAATATGCGATGCCATCTTCAGCTCTCCTTTCTCACCATACGTAGGCGACGATTTCGCCGCCAATGCCTCGATCGAGACATTCCTTCTGAGTCAACAATCCCGAGCTGGTCGAGATAATAGCAATACCGAGACCACCAAGAGGCATTGGCAAAGCATCAGACTTTGCGTAACGACGCAAGCCTGGCTTAGAAATGCGCTTGATGCCCTGGATAGAACGCTGGCCATTGGAGCCATACTTCAACGTAATTTCCAACGTCTGTCCAACCTTAGCTTCCTTAGCAGCGAAGTCCTTAATATAGCCTTCGTGCTTCAGAATCTCGGCGATATTCGCCTTGAATTTGGAGTACGGCATTTCCACGGTATCGTGCTTTGCCGCGCTCGCATTACGCAGACGTGTCAACATGTCTGCGATTGGATCTGTCATTGTCATGTGGGCTAACGCCCTTTCTCGCCGTGGTTTCCACCGCCTCTATATGAGAACTTTGTCTTCAAGCAGTGGACCTTCAGCGTCGATATTTACCAACTGGACTTCGTAACACCCGGCAACTCACCGCGATGAGCCTTCTCACGAAGGCAGATGCGGCACAGACCGAACTTGCGATACACGGAGTGAGGACGACCACAAACCTGGCAACGCGTATAAGCGCGTACCTTGAACTTCGGCTTGGCGGCCGCCTTGTTTTTCAGAGCGGTTTTTGCCATTTCAGTTCTCCTTGAATGGGAAACCGAGGTGCTTAAGCAAAGACTTGGCCTCCACATCGTCCTTGGTGGTAGTCACCACGGTGATGTCCATACCACGCTGATGATCAATCGAGTCAGGATCAATCTCATGGAACATAGACTGTTCCGTAAGACCAAAGTTGTAATTACCCTGACCGTCAAACTGGTTGCCATTGATACCACGGAAATCGCGGATACGAGGCAAAGCCAGAGTGAGCAAACGATCCAAGAATTCCCACATACGATCGCCACGAAGAGTTACGTAAGCACCGATAGCCTGACCTTCGCGCAAATGGAACTGAGCGACAGACTTCTTTGCCTTAGTTACCTTTGGCTTCTGGCCGGCAATCAAAGTGAGATCCTTAATCGCACCTTCAATGAGCTTAGAATCACGAGCTGCAGCGCCGACACCCATAGAGACGACAACCTTCTGCACGCGAGCCACCTGCATAGGATTAGTGTGGCCGAATTCTTTCTCCAAGGCTGGTACGATTTCATCCTTGTATTGTTGCTTTAAGCGCGGAGTTGCCGGCAACTCAACTGTAGTATCGGTCATGCCAGCTCCTTTCCGGACTTCTTGGCGACACGCACGCGCACGGTCTTAACCTTGCCGTCACGAGCCTCTTGCTTAACAATCACGCCAACGCGTGTAGGCTGCTTGGTCTCTGGATCAATAACCATCACATTAGAGCGATGGATTGGAGCCTCAACCGAAACAATGCCCGCCTGCTGACCCTGCTGGGTGGCGCGAACGTGCTTCTTAACGATCTGAACGCCTTCTACAATCAAACGGTCATCGGCTAGTACACGAACTACTTTGCCTTCCTTACCGCGATCCTTGCCGCGAATGACCTTCACCTGGTCGCCGGACTTAATCTTGGCTACCATATCAGATCACCTCCGGAGCAAGGGACACAATCTTCATGAAGCGCTGATCACGCAATTCACGACCGACTGGTCCGAAGATACGAGTGCCTTTTGGTTCACGACCGGAGCCGAGAATTACGGCGGCGTTCTCATCGAACTTAATATAGGAACCATCGACACGGCGATGCTCCTTGACAGTACGGACGACGACAGCCTTAACTACGTCGCCTTTCTTGACCGACCCGCCAGGGATCGCGTCCTTGACGGAGGCGACGATGATGTCGCCGATGCCGGCATAGCGTCGCTTCGATCCACCGAGCACGCGGATGGCAAGTAACTCCTTAGCACCCGTGTTGTCGGCGACATGAAGCCGCGTTTCCTGCTGAATCATTGATTCTCCTTAGCCGAGCTGGTTCTCCCCACTCACCTGTGTCTACACATTAGCAGACACAGGTGAAGCGCGGAGCCTTGCCGAACTTGTTTACTTGGCGCGCTCGATAATCGAGTCGAGACGCCAACGCTTGGTCTTGCTCAGTGGCCGAGTTTCCATAATACTCACGAGGTCGCCAATATGTGCCTCATTGTGTTCATCATGGGCTTTGACCTTGCGGGTGGAGCGAACGACTTTACCGTAAAGCGGGTGTGTCGAACGCTGCTCCAGCTCAACGGCGATTGTCTTGTCCATGGCCTCGGACACGACGTAGCCGCGACGAACCTTGCGGAAGTTGCGCTCTTGGTTCTCAGCCATGCTTACTTCTCCTTGACCTCAGTGGCGCCAGGCTCTTGGCTGATGCCGAGTTCACGCTCACGCAGGATAGTATACATCCTGGCAATGTCGTGCTTGACCGCCTCGAGGCGAGCGCTGTTTTCGAGTTGACCAGTTGCTGCCTGGAAGCGCAAGTTAAATAGCTCTTCCTTAGACTTCTTCAAGAAGCCTTCGATCTCAGCATTTGTCTTCTCGTTCAAATTCTTGATGGTGTAGTCTGCAGTTCCGACTGGCATCAGATGTCACCGCCTTCACGCGCAATAACACGGCATTTCATTGGGAGCTTATCGATAGCGCGGCGCAAAGCCTCGCGAGCGATGTCCTCAGAAACACCACCGATCTCGAACATTACGCGTCCTGGGTGGATGTTGGCAATCCAGAATTCTGGAGCACCCTTACCGGAACCCATTCGCGCACCAAGCGGGTGCTTGGTTAATGGACGATCTGGGAAGATCGTAATCCACACACGACCGCCACGCTTAATGTAGCGAGTCATTGCGATACGAGCTGCCTCGATCTGTCGGTTAGTGATGTAAGCCGGAGCCAGCGCCTGAATACCAAAATCGCCGAAAGCGATCTCGGTGCCACCCTTAGACATGCCGCTACGGGTAGGACGGTGCTGCTTACGATATTTAGTCCTCTTTGGGATAAGCATCTGCTCACTCCTTCGTTTCCGTTGCGGCAGGAGCTTCAGCAGCTGCAGCTTCAGCTGGCTTTTCAGCCTGTGCTTCAGCAGCCTTCTGCTGGTTAGCAGGACGTGCGCCACGACGTGGACGACGATCGCCACCACGACGACCTTCACGCTTACCCTGCTGAGCCTGCTGCTCTTCGAACTCACGCTCGGTCATATCACCCTTGTAGATCCAGACCTTTACGCCGATACGACCGTATGTGGTCTTAGCTTCAAAGAAGCCGTAATCAATCAAGGCACGAAGGGTCTGCAGTGGAACGCGACCCTCGCGATAGAACTCAGAGCGGCTCATTTCGGCACCACCAAGGCGACCGGAGAGCTTGATACGGATACCCTTGGCACCTGCACGCATTGCATCTTGCTGTGCCTTACGCATAGCACGACGGAATGTAACACGGTTTGTCAACTGCTCCGCAATTCCCTGAGCAACCAACTGAGCGTCAAGTGCAGCGTTCTTCACTTCGAAGATGTTGAGCTGTACTTGCTTGCCTGTGAGCTTCTCGAGCTTTGCGCGAACGCGCTCAGCTTCAGCGCCACGACGACCGATGATAATACCCGGACGAGCAGTGTGAATATCTACACGAACGCGATCACGAGTGCGCTCGATAACGATACGAGATACGCCAGCACGCTCGAGGTCATGGCTCATTTCCTTGCGAATCTTGTCATCCTCAAGGACGAAGTCACGATAACGCTCGCCAGCTTTGTTGGAGTCAGAGAACCACTTAGAGCGATGATTCTCGGTGATGCCCAGGCGATAGCCGAAAGGATTGATCTTCTGACCCATCTTTAGCGGGCTCCTTCCTTAAGCGAGACGATAACAGTGATATGGCTTGTGCGCTTGTTAATGCGCGCAGCGCGACCCTGTGCACGAGCACGGAAACGCTTAAGCGTTACACCCTCGTCCACATAGGTTTCCTTGATGACCAAGTCCTGCTCACGGAATGGTTCACCGGCTTTTTCAGCCTTAACGCGAGCGTTAGCAATCGCGCTTTCAAGAACCTTGCGCACCGGCAATGATGCGTCCTGAGGAGCAAACTTCAAAATGGTAATAGCTTCGCTTGCACGCTTGCCTCGGATGAGGTCGACCATGCGGCGAGCCTTGCGCGGCGTCACGCGAACGTGACGAGCGATTGCTTTAGCTTCCATGTGTCCTAACTCTCCTTTAGCGGCGTGCCTTTTTGTCGTCCTTCACATGACCCTTAAAGGTCTTGGTCGGGGCGAACTCACCGAGCTTATGACCAACCATGGCTTCGGTAACGAATACCGGCACATGCTTGCGGCCATCATGTACGGCAAAGGTGTGTCCAATGAAATCAGGAGTGATCATCGAACGACGCGACCAAGTCTTAATGACATTGTGCGTACCCTTGTCGTTTTGCTCGTCGACTTTCTTCTGCAAGTGGGCGTCGACGAAAGGGCCCTTCTTGATGCTACGAGTCATCTATTCGACACTCCCTTACTTGCGGTTCTTACCATTCGGGCGACGACGAACAATCATCTTGTTCGAAGCCTTCTTTGGACGACGTGTACGAACCTCGCCCTTGCCCCATGGAGAAACTGGTGGCTTACCACCACGGGTGCGACCACCATGTGGATGGTCCACAGGGTTCATGGATTCGCCTCGGGTGATTGGTCTACGACCAAGCCAACGTGCGCGACCTGCCTTACCAAGCTCGATATTGGCGTGATCGGAATTACCTACTTCGCCAACAGTAGCGCGGCAACGAGCGTCCACGTTACGAATTTCGCCAGATGGCATACGCAACTGCGCATAAGCACCATCCTTAGCGACGAGCTGAACAGCAGCACCAGCGGAACGAGCAATCTTCGCACCACCAAGTGGACGAAGCTCAATTGCGTGAACCACGGTACCAGTTGGGATATTCTTCAGAGGCAGGTTGTTGCCTGGCTTAATATCAGCCTGAGCGCCGGTCTCAATAACATCACCCTGGGCAACGCCTTCAGGAGCGATAATGTAACGCTTCTCACCGTCTGCGTAATGCAACAAAGCGATGCGAGCGGAACGGTTAGGGTCATACTCAATATGAGCGACCTTTGCTGGCACGCCATCCTTGTCCCAACGCTTGAAGTCGATGAGACGATACTGACGCTTGTGACCACCGCCGCGATGGCGAGAAGTCATGCGGCCGTAAGAGTTACGACCACCAGTCTTGCTGAGTTTGCGTACCAGCGACTTTTCAGGCGTAGAACGCGTGATCTCGGCAAAATCCGAAACCGAAGCGTTGCGACGGCCTGCAGTCGTCGGCTTATAAACGCGGATAGCCATAATATAGTATTCCTTTACTTTTCTCGGCTAGCCTTCAGTTACCAAAGATGTCAATCGTTTGACCTTCAGCCACGGTGACAATAGCACGCTTCTGGTTCACACGACGGCCGAAACCGGTGCGAGAGCGCTTCAACTTGCCAGCGCGGTTCAAAGTGTTAACGTTTGTCACCTTGACCTTGAAGATTTCTTCGATAGCCTGCTTGATCTGAACCTTGTTAGCATCTGGAGCCACTACGAAAGTGTACTGACCACGATCAGAAGCTGCGTAACTTTTTTCAGAAACAACTGGCTTAAGAATTACGTCATGTGCTGGGTTATGGACTGCGACCATTTAAATCAGGCCTCCTTAACGACAGGCTCGGTCTTAGCAGCAACGAAGGCTTCGAAGCCTTCCTTGGAGAAGACGACGTACTGAGCTGTAACAACATCGTAAGTGTTGAGCTGATCAGCGAAGATCACGTGAACAGTTGGAATGTTGCGTACAGACATCCACTCATTGATGTTCTCACGAGAAAGAACAACAGTAGTGAATTGGTTATTGGTCACAGGAGTAAGTGCTGCAACAGCTGTCTTGGTGGATGGAACATCCTTAATACCAAAGTCAACTACAGCAATACGTCCAGCATTTGCACGATCCGAAAGAACGTAGCGAAGAGCAGCTGCCTTCATCTTCTTCGGGGTGCGCTGATCGTACTTACGAGGAACTGGACCGTGAACAACGCCACCATGTACCCACTGAGGAGCACGAATGGAACCCTGGCGAGCACGACCGGTGCCCTTCTGCTTCCATGGCTTCTTACCGCCGCCGGAAACATTAGCACGATTCTTCACAGCATGGGTGCCCTGACGAGCAGCAGCAAGCTGAGCGATTACGACCTGATGAACCAGTGGACCGTGAGCTAAAACGTCTTCGTTGGAGATGCCGAAAATTTCAGCAGGAGCTTCAACGGTTCCGTTTGCATTGCCCTTAGTATCAGTGACGTTCAGAGTTACGTTTGCCATAATTATCAGGCTCCCTTCACTGCCGAACGGACGAGAACGATTGCGCCCTTAGGACCTGGAACAGCGCCCTTAATAGCGAGAATGCCGTTCTCGACATCCGAAGAAACGATGGTGAGGTTAAGCGCGGTGGAAGTCACATGACCCATGCGACCAGCCATACGCTTGCCCTTCAAAATGCGGCTTGGAGTTGCGCAAGCGCCCACAGAACCTGGGCGACGTTCGTTCTTGTGCGAGCCGTGAGTACGACGATAGGACTTGAAGCCCCAACGCTTGATAGTGCCAGCAAAACCCTTACCCTTGGTAGTGCCAGTGACATCTACTTCAGAACCCTCAGCGAACAATTCAGCAGTCAATTCCTGACCTGGCTGATAATCTGCCGCGTTCTCGGTGCGCACCTCAGCGAGGTGACGACGAGGAGTTACACCAGCCTTTGCAAAATGACCAGCCAATGGCTTAGTCACCTTGGTAGGATCAATCTGGCCGTAACCGAGCTGTACTGCGCAATAACCGTCAGACTCTACAGTCTTTACAGCGGTAACTACGTTAGTAGCAACTTCAACCAGAGTTACGGGGACGAAGAAGCCGTTTTCATCCCAAACCTGCGACATACCCAGCTTGCGGCCGAGCAATGCAGTGCGATTCTTATTCTGCGACATTACTTTCTCCCCCTTCCTACAGCTTGATCTCGATGTTTACATCCGCAGGCAGGTCAATGTGCATCAAAGAATCCACAGCCTTTGGCGTTGGATCTACGATGTCAATGAGGCGCTTATGAGTGCGCATCTCGAAATGCTCGCGAGAATCCTTGTATTTATGAGGAGAACGGATAACAACAAACACGTTCTTCTCGGTCGGCAGAGGAACCGGACCCACTACTGTGGCGCCCGCGTTCGTCACCGTCTCGACGATTTTCTTCGCCGATTGGTCGATGACCTCATGGTCATAGGACTTAAGCCTGATGCGGATTTTCTGTCCCGCCATTGCCGTCCGCCCTTTCTAGCGATTCGTTTACTGTTTACCAACCTGAATTCAAGGGCACCGGCGAGAATAAACCCCTAGGGTAATTCCACATCAGTGCGCGGCATCAAAAACCTATTCATACAAAAAAAATTTCGATTCAAAGTTTTTGCTTCCGCGCTCGCTTTTTTTAATTACAATATGCGAGCCTTAAAACAGGCAACTAAGTAATTAAACCATCAACCTTCGATTATTAAAAACCGGGCGTGTCGGCTATTTTCCAACAAAAATTGGCAGAAACTACAATTAGTTGAGCTTCTGCCATTATTAACTAGATATGCAAATAATTACGCCGCTTCACGCTCCAAGCGCATGCGATGGCCTTCTTCTTGAGAAACACCATAATATGCAGCAATAGCAATATCCTTCATATCCTCAATTTGCGGAATACGAGGATTTGCAGGCGCACACTGATCTTCGTAAGCACGCATGCCAATATTGTCAAGTATCGACCAGTAGTACTCTTCGTCTACGCCACAAGCCTTAAACGAAGCGTCCATGCCAAGCTTTTCATTTCGATACTCTTCAACAGCACGAGCAAGATTTTCAACGCCTTCTTCAGGAGTTTTACCAGAATCTACACCAAGATTCTTAGCGATCTCCTGATACCTCTCAAGAGCAATATAGCGGTTGTACTTTGGCCAGCTAGTTGGCTCTTGCGGAATTTGACCGTTATAGCGAATAACGTAAGGCAGCAAAATTGCGTTCGTATGACCGTGTACAACGTGGCACAAAGCACCAATAGTATGAGCCATAGCGTGGCACATTCCTAAGAATGCAGAACCAAACGCCATTCCAGCCATAGTAGCTGCATTATGCATTTTTTCTTTTGCTTCAATCTTGCGCTGAGAATCTTCACAATTCACAGAATCGTTGAGATTTTCCCAAATAAGTTTCGAAGCGTGCAAAGCCATAGCATCCGTAAAATCATTTGCGTAAACAGAAACATAAGCTTCCATAGCATGAGTTAAAGCATCAAAACCAGAATCGCACGCCAATCGACGCGGCTGAGTACGAGCCAAAACAGGATCGACTATTGCGACCGTTGGAGTCAAAGCGTAATCCGTAATAGGATACTTGTATCCAGTCTTGTGATCTGTAATAACAGCGTAAGGCGTAACCTCAGAACCAGTTCCGGAAGAAGTTGGTATGCAAATAAGCTTAGCTTTGCTACCAAGAGGCGGAATCTTAAATGCGCGCTTACGAATATCGAAGAACTTTTCTCGCAAATCAGCGAAAGAAATCTCCGGATGCTCATACATAAGCCACATAATCTTAGAAGCATCCATTGGAGAACCGCCACCAACAGCAATAATTGTGTCTGGCTGGAATTCGTCACGCATCATTGCGGCGCCACGCTCAACTGTTTCAACGCTTGGCTCAGGCTCAACGTAATCAATAATACGGAAGCTAACGCGATTATCTCGAGCACGAAGCTGATCAACAATCTTATCGACTACGCCAAGTTGCTCCATAACCTTATCGCACACAATAACTGCGCGCTCAACGCCGTACATATCTCTCAAATAACGAATAGCATTCGGCTCAAAATAAGTTTTAGCCGGAATCTTGAACCATTGCATATTATTATTCCTTCGTGCAATACGCTTAATATTAAGAAGATTTATAGCTTGTACGTTGCCAGAAACGGAATTTCCACCATAAGATCCGCATCCAAGAGTAAGCGAAGGAGCAATCGCGTTGTAAATGTCTCCAACGCCACCAAGAGATCCAGGAGAATTCCAAACAATTCTGCAAGCATGCATACGAACACCATATTCGCGCACAAGATCTTGATTATTTGTGTGAATTACAGCAGTGTGACCAGCTCCATGCACAAGCATCTGTTCACACATCTTGAAGCCTTGTTCCTTATTTTCTGCGCGAAGCATTGCGTGTACAGGAGCGAGCTTTTCCATAGTAAGCGGCTCCATTTCGCCAACTTCTTTGCACTCTGCAACCAAAATCACAGCATCTTCTGGAATTTCAAATCCAGCTTCGTGCGCAATATATTGCGGAGACTTACCAGGAACAACAGAATTAAGTTTTGGCGTATTTCCAGAATATGCAGTGCATCCAAACATATATTGTTCAAGCTTAGCTTTTTCGTCAGCGTTAACAAAATATGCTTTCCTGCGCTTCAATTCGCGAAGCAATGGCTCATATACATCCTTATGCGCAATAATTGCTTGCTCTGTTGCACAAATCATTCCGTAATCAAAATGCTTTGAAAGAATCAAATCATTTGCAGCACGCACAATATCAACATCACTATCGACATATGCAGGAGCATTTCCAGCACCAACACCAAGAGCAGGTTTTCCTGAAGAATACGCCGCCTTAACCATTCCAGGACCGCCTGTTGCAAGAATAGTTGCGATCTTTGGATGTTTCATCAATGCACCAGTAGCTTCAATTGAAGGATGCTCAATCCACTGAATGCAATCTTTTGGCGCGCCTGCAGCCACAGCAGCATCGCGAACAATTCGAGCTGCTTCAGAAGAGCACTTTTGCGCGAAAGGATGGAATCCAAAAATAATTGGGCAACGAGTCTTAAGTGCAATAAGCGACTTAAAAATAGCTGTAGAAGTTGGGTTTGTAACTGGAGTGACGCCTGCAACAATACCAACCGGTTCAGCTATTTCGTCAATTCCGAGAACATCGTCCTCGCGAATAATACCAACTGTTTTTTGACCTGCTAGATAATGCGTAATATGTTCGCATGCAAAGATATTTTTTGTAGCTTTATCTTCTACTAAACCACGACCTGTTTCATCAACAGCCATCTTTGCAAGAACCAAATGTTTATTCAACGCTGCCACTGAAGCTTTAGCAACAATATGATCAATTTGCTGCTGATTAAGCTTCTCAAACTCATTCAAAGCGACAGTTGCTTTTTCAACAAGTTTATCAACTTCATTTTGAGCAGCTAACGCAATGTCATCAGCACTAGCAGTTTTGCCAGTTTCGGCTTGGTGTTGTGCCTCAACCATGAGTATCCTCCTCGATAGTTCCACCAGCGGTATCAATAGACTTATGAACAAACTAATTTAGTATTCACCGCTAAATATGTGATACAAGTCACAATTTAGTCTCTTTGCTGTACTTTCGCATCTTTGAAGCGAGTTGCGCTATTTATGAGCGAGCTTTATCCTCTATTGTTCGTTATTTGTTCTTTTTTGTAATGATTTATGTTCGATTAATAGATAAATTTTTCTAGAATGTCAATTTTGACAGATAATTACACACTATTTATAACATTTACTCAACAAATTTAATAAATAATAAAAAAATACAAAAATGGCTCCCAGCAAAACCAGGAGCCATTTGTAAATATAAATTCGCGAAACTTAACGCTTCGAGAACTGAGGTGCACGACGTGCCTTGTGCAAACCAGCCTTCTTGCGTTCCACAACGCGAGCGTCACGAGTCAAGAAGCCAGCCTTCTTCAAAGCAACACGGTTTGCATCGCGATCGATAGCATTCAATGCACGAGCAACACCCAAACGAATAGCACCAGCTTGACCAGTGGTACCACCACCGTCAACGAGGACTACAACATCAAACTTGCCTTCAAGCTTGAGCAACACGATTGGTGAATTCACTTCGCGTTGCAACAAACGAGATGGGAAGTACTCCTCCAAAGTGCGACCATTGATAGTCCACTTACCGGAGCCAGGAACCAAACGCACGCGAGCAACAGCTTCCTTACGACGACCAGTGCCGTAGCCTGGCTCGATGGCGGAAGTACCAGTGCCTGCACCAGCATTGGTTTCAGTGGTGTAGCTAGTCAGTTCTTCTTCGTTCTCAAGAACCGCGGAGTTGTTATTTTCTGCCATATCTATTCTCCTTGATCTCACTTAGCCTGCTGAGAGACCTGAGCGATCTCGAAGACCTGTGGCTTCTGCGAAGTGTGCGGATGCTCAGCTCCGGTGAACACACGAAGACGGTCAAGCTGCACCTTAGCAAGACGATTCTTTGGAAGCATACCCTTAACGGCAGCCATGATAATACGCTTTGGATTCCTTTCCAAAAGCTCTGCATAGCTATCACGACGAAGGCCGCCCGGACGACCAGAGTGGGAATACAGTTCCTTGCTCAACTTATTGCCAGTCAAAGCAATCTTTTCAGCGTTAATAATAATAACGTGATTGCCAGAATCAGCATGAGGAGCAAACGTTGGCTTATTCTTACCACGCAGCAAGATTGCTACCTGAGAGGCCAAACGACCAAGTACCACGTCAGTGGCATCGATGATGTACCAGTCATGAGTTAAATCTGCTGGTTTCGGTGTGAAAGTCTTCACAATCGTACCTTTTCTCTATTGTGTTTCGAGCGTATATCTTCTTGGTTTATAGAAAATATTTTACTCATAATCCGTGGGCTCCCTGAAAGTCCTCGATGGCGAGTGGGAAAAGCGCTTTGAAGGACCCCTTAGGGAAACACAACAATCTGCAAGTATATCGCCAAGTGGCGACTACTTGCAAGTGTCTATTTTATATAAAGCTAAGACGAATTACAAAACGAATCGCAAAACGTCAGGCATTCATAATCGCAGAAAGCGACTGCACTCGAGGCAAATCAAACATATTATCCAAGGACACAGGATTGCCTTCACCATCAGCTAATGGAATACGCCAATTCGGATACTCGTCATTCGTTCCAGGCTGATTTTGCACACGACACTCTCCAACTGCATCGACCAAAGAAGCAGCCAACAATCTGGAAGGAGCAGCCTTCAAAGCGCGGTACAATGCTTCAACAATCTCCTGAGTATGAGCAGCCTCATCCTCAAGCAACTGAGCATCCAAATAACCACCTTTGACCAACATTCGCATCATAGCGCGATGCTCTGCAACAGCTCCAGCGCGGAATTCTTCAACGGAACCAGTAAGCAAGTGCAAGCGCTCACGAATATTAACTTGCTCATAGCGCAAATAGCCGGCAGCAGGAGGCAAATCATGCGTATTTACAGATGCAAGCGTCATTTCGCGCCACTTGTCTGGAGTACGGAATTCGCCGTCACGCTCTTCGAACCATTCAACCGTGCAACCAAGCACAGCCTTCTTGCGCAACACTTCCAAAGCATTTGCAGGCAAAACACCCAAATCTTCGCCAACAACTACACCATGAGCGCGAGCGGCTTCAATTGCCAAAATGCCAAGCATAATATCAGCATCGTAGTAAACATAAGCGCCGCCACTTGGAGCTGAACCTTCTGGAATCCACCATAAGCGGAAAAGTCCAAGAATATGGTCAATGCGAACAGCACCTGCTGAAGCAAACATTCCATGAACCATATCTCGGTATGTTTTAAAACCAGTCCGCTCAAGCTCAAATGGGTGCAAAGGTGGCTGAGACCAATCTTGACCTTGCTGATTGAAGTAATCAGGTGGAGCGCCAACAGTAGCTCCGTTAGCAAATCTCTCCGGATTCCACCAAACTTCAGATCCTGCAGGATGCACGCCAACAGCCATATCAGACATAATGCCGATTTTCATACCAGCTTTACGTGCAGCAACTTGAGCATCATGCAATTGCGTAAAAGCAACCCACTCAAGCCAACGATAAAACTCAAGAGTATCTGGGAAACGATTAGCTAATTCGCGAACTTGCTCAGAATCCTTAGTAAGAGTTTTCTCCCAGCAATCGTCACCCTTTGGAACACCCCACTTGTCGTAGCACAAGCACCAAGTGGCATAAGATTCAAGCCTGTCACCCATCTCATGCTTAAACTCATTAAAAATGCGAGCGCGATCTTCAGACATACCAGCCTTGAAAATCAGCCACAATGCACGCATTTTTACACGCCACATGGAATCACGGTCTATTATTTGCGCGTCATTGTTAAGCGGCTCAACCTGTCCATGAAGCTTTTCAATTTCTTTGCGAGTTTTATCATTTAACGTTTCGTACTCAGGAATACTTTCTGGGCTAATATACGTTACGTTTACCATTCCTCGAGCAACCGGCAGGTATGGGGATGGAGTAAGCGGAGTTATAGGCTCACCTGCATGCATTGGGTTTATTAACACAAAGTCAGCGCCAGTTTTTTGCTTAGCTTCAGTAAGAAGAGTCGCCAAATCAGCAAAATCACCAACACCCCAAGACTTCGAAGAACGGATTGAGTAAAGTTGTGCCATCCATCCCCAAAGCTGTTCTCCATTGGACTCTAAGGAATTCAGCGTATCAATGCTTTCTGGAGCACTAATAAGTGTTGCTTCTTCTTGTCTCTCACCAACTATCACACGCAATGTGTGATAACCCATTGGCACATCTTCAGGAATTTTTATAAGAGATGTTGCAACAAATTTTCCATTTACAGGGTATGCAACATCATTTTCGTTAGGAACAATAGTTAAATCGCCTTTATATTGTTCACCATTTTCCAATGTCAATGTTGCAACTGGGTATTCTAATATTCCCGTATTAACTGTAACTTCATCACATTTGCCAACAGTGTGCAAAACTGTTGGAGCAACAATACGACCGTGTCGATACGCTAAAACGTCGTTTGTAGATCTTTCTATTGTCTCATTTGTGGAAGCATCTACGCCTAATGCGCCTAAGACAGAAACTAATACGTTATCTTGAATCTCGTGTTTTTGATTATCCGAACCAATAAAACTCACGCCAACGCCCATTAATTCAGCAAGACGGTGTAATGGCTTCATTGCTACTTCTTCATCTGTTGTATTATCCATACGCTCCATTATTCGCGTTAGCAACGACTGCGCGCCGCTGATGATACATCTTCAGATTTATCGTTGCATAGTTCTTGCAGCACATTTTGTGGAACACCAGGATTTAGCGCAACAGCTCTTCGTACCATGGAAGCTAATACAATTGGAGCGTTTTCTTCTGCACTAACACCAAGGGAGGCGAGATATTTCAATGTTTCAGCACTTATGCCATCCGATTGCGCACCCTCTAAACGCATTTTCCAAGAAGCTTTTGGATTGCATAATGCAGCATTTCGAACTGCGTTACATGAATCTTTAGTAAGTCTTCCAACTAACCAATTTTTAGCATTTTTATTTTCAGCAACAGCCAAACGTACTTTATCAGCAGAATCTTCAGAAAGTTTCACTAATATGTTTGGGAAAGGCATTTCTGTAGCTAAATAAATACGGTCTTCTTCTGGAGTATTGATATTACCTGCAACTGCTTCAAGCAAGGAGGTGGCTCTAGAAAATGCCGCTTGGTCTGATCGATCCGGTAATTCTCTCCTAGCAAATTCATGAAGCTCAGCTGAATCTTCGCTATGTCGTAAATGCTCATATACAGCAGTTAAAGGTTCATAAGATGAATCGTCAATAGTGTTTGTTTTTTCATTAGTCTTTTCCATGAAATCACCTTTAACGCTTAGTATCTATCAGCTTATTACTTAGAGTACCATCTGCTTTCGGCACAACGCTTCCAGAAAAAGCATTCTGAACCATATCAAGAAATTCTTGTGATTTTAAAGTTGGAATAGCAATATTAAGAGAAATTTCAGCACCATAAATTTCGTTGTCAATTATACCTTCCATTTGGCTTACAATATGCTGCAACATTCGCAATTGTTGATATTGCAACTTGCAAGTAAAACGAGTGCACGTAATAATATCAACTATTTGCGCAGATTCTACTGCCATACTTGCTGCACGCGCATAAGCTCTGGTTAGACCACCAGCTCCAAGCAAAATACCACCAAAATATCGCGTTACTGTTACTACACAATCTGTTAAATTTGACGATCTAAGTACATCTAATATTGGTTTTCCTGCTGTTCCAGTTGGCTCACCATCGTCACTCATGCGCTCACACAATTGAGCTTTCGACGAGCCACAAATTGCAGCATACGCAACATGGCGAGCTTTAGGATTCTTAAAACGCACTGATTGCATAAATTCCGCAGCATCGTCAAGATTATCAATATGACAAATGCATCCAATAAACTCTGATTTTTTCTCTACGAAAGAAGCCTCGAAAGGCTGCGATTGCAATTGACGAACAGTGTGCAGAATATTATGCGAATTAGTCACTAGATACTACCCAATACTACGCTTTTTCGTAACGCAATAACCTGTCAATGATACCAGAAATATCTTCCATTGCTGCATCGGCACCTTCTTCGGTACCAATTTTTACAGATTCATGTATTTCTTTATTGACATGTTCCCTTGCCACTATCACTGCTAAAGAATGTAAAGCAGCAGTTGCAGCAGAAAGCTGCATAAGAACATCTTGACACTTCGCATCGTTTTCAATCATAGTATTGACTGCTGCAAGCTGACCTTGTACTCGATGCATGCGTACTATCAGTTTTTCTTTATCAATATCATAATTCTTCATCGTTACTCCGATTTATCAATTACACAACCACATAAAGGTTATAACATCATATATAAATTAATACAATAAATCGTTGTATCTATATTATGCATCATCGTATTATTTATTGCAAAATGACGCGTTAATCTACTTCAAAAAAATCTCAATAGACTAACGCGCCAAATATTCTACATTAAAAATGCGCTATTTCACTAACCGACGCCTCATTGGAGGAATCCCGCCATGTCGCGCTCCACCAGACATTCTCCCATGCTTAGGAACTATAGATGAAAAACGACCTAACGATAAACCTGAAGCAAAGGTTAACGTAATAACAGCCAGAAGTATCACAGTTACTGAAGAAGCACCAGTAACAGCAAGCGATGTTGGAATTGTATTACTTCGATTAACATAATTCTTATTAGCATTTTCGTTGCTATTTGTGCTGTCGTGTTGATTGGAAGCATTATCATTCACATCATTTTTCGAATCAGTTGAATCATCACTGCTAGCCGTTTCATCACTGCCAGTTTTACTATGATTTTCTTCTACATTTTCTTTGTTTTCTTTATTATTCTCCTCATTTTCATCATTCTTAGAACGATCCTCGCCGCCGGAAACTTGCACAGTCTCTCCTTCTACACCCAATGCGTGAGTTGCTAAAGGATTACCCTGAGCATCGTAAACTTCAGCTTTCCAATAAACAGTTCCTTCATGATCTAATGTAATATCTGCAGAACTTACAGAAATAGAAGACTTTTTACTTTCTTCAGCTTGTTTATTTGTAATATTTACGCGAGATTGAGGCATTTTTTTCTCAATTTCAGCAGATATTACAGTTTCCTTAGTCTCTTTAGTTTCCTTAGCTTCCTTAGCTTCCTTAATCTCCTTAGTTTCAGAATCACTGCCCTTCTTAGCATCACCATTCTTAGCATCGCTACATTTAGCTCCACTAGAATCACTCTTATTCCCCTTACCATCTTCATACTCGTATGCACTAAACACTACGTAACTTCCTTTTGGCAACGTGCCAGTAATACGAGCATTATCGTGAAACTTTTCACCAGCCTTAACTTTTTCATCGCTTACTCTAGTTGTAACAGATACAGGGGTAGTTAAAACATCCGGTTCAACTAAGGCACGGCTCCACAATCCGTCATACGCGGATTTATGAGCTAAAGCGCGTGAAGAACCAGGAAAATCATAAACAAACACATACCATCCTGACTCACTATTTTTATTAGCGCGAATATGCACGTTATTTTCCAAAACTTTCGGCTCAGTAGTAGACCTATCAGTTCCAGCAATAGGTCTAAGCGTAATATTTCCGTTGCCAATCTTGTACACGCCATTAACTGCAGGAACATCCCACTTTGCAATCAAACGATGATGACTATCTTCTTTTGGCTCTTGATAAGACGGCTCGCCTTTAGATCCCGGCATATAATTTTCGTTGTCTTTTTTAGTAGGATTTTCGCTACCTGCACCAGCCCACCAAACGCGAATATGCGCTTTTTTATCTTCATTAAAGCCGTAACTGTTATTTCCCTTAAAAGATCCGTAAGTTTCAGGAAGACCTCTTACAGTAATCTCATTAACAATTTCCGTATTAAGCCCAACAGTTTGCTGCTTAGCAACAATATCTGAGCTCACGGTTGCTTGATGAACAGCCGTAGTGTCTGTAGAACCAAATAGCTGCACAACATCATCTTTCAGAAACTCTCGGTCAGATTTATTCTGAGAATCGCGAGAAATAATCCAAACCCATGTGCCAAACAAACCTGCTTCTAAATCATTTACTTTATAAGCTTCTGCTTTATCAAGATCAGATGATGTAATATCGCCATTAGCGCGTTTTGCTACTGCAGTTATAGTTTCGCCAGAATTAGAGAAATTAGCTTTAGCCGCAGCAACTTGGCGCAAATTAGGCATAGAACGCATGCGATTCAAGTACTCTTTAGCAGATTCACCACTATTTCGCTGTTGAATATGCAAAATATCTTCAGCTGAACCTACAAAATAGTAGCCTTGCGCGCGAAGACGAACATTTTCTGGCCAAGAATCATTTCCTGCAACACTGCTAGTTACAGTACTATCTACCTGCTCTCCTGCACGCAGCTCATGCTTTGATATTTTCGACTTAAGTAACGGCTGGAAAGTTTTTTCTACACCAAAAGAAAAATCTTGCGGATACCATGTATTTTCAAAAGATCTAATCACATCTTGACCATCTGGAGAGAATAAACGTTCAGCTTTTGGAGCGTTAAAAGAAACTTCAATTCGAGCGTTTCCAGCATCAAGTGCGTTCCAAGTAATATCTAAACCTTCTTTTTTAGATTTTCCTTCAAAAGACTCAGATCCGTTAGCAAATTTAATAAGATTATTTGAGGATTTTACTTTAATAGGTACTCCTCCTAAAGAATCTCCATTAGAATTTTGCAGACTAATATGCATTACGCCAATGCGCTTGCCCTTAGTGTAATCATTTTTTAGCACAGCCTTAACCGGAGTTTCTTTAACACCCTGCTGCCACAACTTATCTGCCTTATTCCTTAAAGTTTCTGTTTCAACGTCTACAAATCCGTTTTCAACAGCCTCCTTCCATCTATCTTGATTAATATCAAAATGATTATGAATCATAAACGCCAAAGCAGCCTGAGTTAAATCATCGTCATTGTTGTTGTGCGTTTTAATAATATTTGCAGCAATACGATAATCTTCACCATTCATCTGCTTAATATTGCCTTTGTAATCTATAAACACGGAAGATTCCATGCAAAAAATAGAATTCTTTCTACCCTCCCACTTATCCGTAACAGGACCGAGCCTTAGCCTTGCAATCTTTTCGCTTAGCCATTCAACAGTATTCGACTTTTTGTAATAATAACCCGTTAATTTATCGACAGATCCCATAGCAATTTGCGAACAAAGCACCGAAGGAACTAGTACTGCGGAAGTAAACAATGCCAACATTTTGCGAATATTTTTTTGTTTCATGAGGTTTCGCAATTTATTCGCACAACTAAAATTAGTATGCTTCCCCAAATATGTTTCCATAAAAATCTCCTTTAACCCAACCCTTAATGCAATAGCGAATTATGAGAATAATTTTCTATTTGCATTGAACACTAGAGTAAGCGCTCATGACATCAACTATGACTTTAGAAAAGATTTGCGTAAATATTTTTTTAGTATTGTGGTTAAAAGGTAGTATTTGGATAAAAGTTATGCACAAATCCACAATTTTGCTTAAATCTCTTGCCTAAATTTTTGCCGTTTACCCGCCGCTTACCCGCCGCTTACCCAATTTTTTCATGTGGAGATTTTTAAAAAACAAAAACTCCGGACTGCAAAAAGCAATCCGGAGTAATCCGCGGAGTCAGAGAGATTCGAACTCTCGAGCCGCTTACACGACTAACACCTTAGCAGGGTGCCCCTATCGGCCACTCAGGCATGACTCCACTTGTTTACTGTACATAACAGCAACAGATTGACACTATAGCACCTCTTAAGGACTGTAAACAAGCTTGACGACACACTTTAAGATAACATTTAATATAACAATATCCAGTGCTACACAGGATTGTGATCTCCAGAAAACGTTACAACTACAGCAAACATAACAAGAATTATTCCTGCAATATCAGTCAATGTTGGAATTTCACCAAATCCCATTCCAATAATAACTGCGATTGCAGGATACAACGCTTGTATAACAGAGTATTTTGCAGAAGTAACACGTTTCAATAAAACCTGATCAAGCAAAGTTGGGAAGAAAGAAGCACATATTGCAATAACCAACATTAACGCAAGTAAAGCAAAAGAACCACCAGGGCGAGCAGCCCAAGTAGCTTCTGGTTTAGGCGAAATAACATGCTGCACTGCAGGAACAGCAAGAACAACAGATTGCAACAGCCAACCAATAAGAGCTGCAACACTTACACGATCAATAGCGTGTGAACTTTTTGCCAACATGCGACCTGAAACAATATATAGGCCCCACATTGAACCGCCAACAAGAATGGCGAATAACCCAATTAGAAAATGCGGGCTTACTGAACTATGTATAGAAGCGCTAGCCAACAGCATAATGCCACAAACAGCAATCACAATTCCCACACGCTCTCGCCATTCATGACCTGCAATAACAGCCACAAGCAAAGGACCTATGAATTCTATAGTCACTGCAACACCAACAGCCATGCAACTAATAGCAACATAGAACATAGTGTTCATAGCAACTAACGACACGCCAACGGCTGCAACAATTCCCCATTCTCGTAGCGTTTTTGGCAAAAAACTACGTTTGCTGCGAGAAAATGGTCTTCTCCAAGCCAAAAGCAACAATGTCATAAATCCTACGCGATACCACACTGCATACAGAGGATCCAATTGGCTAAAAGCTACTTTTGCAACAGAAGTTGCTGTATACACCATTGAAGCCTCAATGACGATAATAAGCAGCACAGGCATGCGATGTAAAAGATTGACGACAAATTGCTTCATAGCAACAACCCTACATGAATATTGATCCGACATACGCTTTTTTACAAAAACATTAGTTTAATCCACAAATTTTTTCCATAAAATCGAACGTTTGTTCTATTATAAACTTATGAGTACAGCACCGAGAGTACAAGCAGCGAAACGTGATTGGGGGCACGACACCTCAGGTTGTAACATACTTCATGTCGACATGGATGCATTTTATGCTTCTTTAGAAGTTGCAAGACACCCGGAGCTTAAAGGAAAGCCGCTTATTATCGGCACAGGCAATCGCGCTGTTGTTTCTGCAGCAAGCTACGAAGCGCGCGCTTACGGCGTTAATTCCGCTATGCCCGTTGTTAAAGCTAGAAATCTTTGTCCACAAGGAGTTTTCTTGCCAGTTGACATTCCTTACTATTCAAGCGTTTCCAAAAGTATTTTTGAAAATATTTTTTTGCATATTACTAATCAAGTTGAAAAAGTTTCTGTTGACGAATGCTATATGAATGTTAAATCGGCTTTATTACAGTGGAAATCGCCTGTAAATATTGGAACTTGGGTACGAAAAGAAGTATTTGAAAAGTATCATATTACATGCTCGGTTGGCATTGCCAGCAATAAACTTATTGCAAAGATGGCTTCAACTAACGCAAAACCTAACGGAATGCTTCTTATTCCGCAAAAATGTAATGAAGATTTTGTGTCAATAATGCCATTGCGCGCAATACCAGGAATTGGCTCATCTTTAATACATAAGCTTGAGGATTGGGGCTTATCTACTGTTGCGTCGCTTAAAAATGTTGACGAAGCAACGCTTACTCGCATAACGGGTTCGCAAATCTTAGCAAGAATGATATATCAATCAGTTAGGGGCATAGACGAGCGCACTGTGACTGCACATGCCCCTGAAAAATCCATTGGAACTGAGCGAACTCTTGATACAGATACCACGAACGAGAATGCTGTTAAACAATTACTACAGCAATGCTGCAGCGAAGTAACTCAACAGTTGCGAAACAGAAAACTTATGGCACGCACTATAACGTTAAAACTACGCTTTGGCGACTTGCATTATGTTACTAGATCTTCTACTTTGCAAAACGCAACTGATTCAACACACGAGTTTTACGAGCATGTCGTTGTTTTGCTTTCTAAAGCTAATCCAACTGTGCATAATTACATTCTTGGAGGCAATAACACAAAGCTTTTAAGCCCAGTTCGTTTAGCTGGTGTTACAGCGAATAATCTTGTGCCAGCAAACAAAGTTTCACTTCAGCCTTCTCTAAACGATATTCTGGAGGAAAATACTCGCGAATCTAAAAATCCTACACAAAACATCATGTCCACAATGAATAAAAATACTAGATTGCGTCACGCAGAACACGCTTTAGATGCCGTTCGCAAAAAATACGGCAACAACGCTGCCCACATTGGATTGTAAACTCGCGCCACATTAAATAATACTTTGCAAATAATTAATTACTTGCTTTATCTGAACGCGGAGGCAAGGCTGCAACGCGAGCTTCATCCCATCCGGAAGCTCCAGCATCTGTAGCTCCTCCCAAATCTCCGAGCTTGTCGAAATAATCAACCGCAGCATCGCGATACCACTCCCAGTCTTCTGGCAAATCATCTTCATAAAAAATAGCTTCTACTGGGCAAGCCGGTTCACAAGCTCCACAATCCACACACTCGTTTGGGTTAATATAAAGCGTTCGATCGCCTTCATAAATGCAGTCTACAGGGCATTCATCTACACACGCTTTATCTTTTACATCAACGCAAGGCTCTGCGATTACATATGGCATAACGCCCTCCTTTCTGCTTTTATGCAACTTTTCTATTATAGAACATTTTTGAAAAGTCTATGACACAAAAAGTCGGCATGCGATATAACCGTATGCCGACTTCTTGCTAAATAAATAATTTATTAATTTTGACTATCTTGCGAGGCTGCAGCAGTCGCCTCAGCTTGAGCTTCTGCACGAGCCTGCTCCTCTGTTTCTCCTTCAGCTACCTTCTCTGCAGCAGCAGCATCTTGAGCAAACAAAGTTTCAACCAGAACACCGAGCTGCTTAGCTTTACGCAACTGCCTGCCAAGCAAAGAATTGCGGTAAGAGTAGCCGAAGTACACCGCAAAGCCTATTGCCAGCCACACTGCAAAACGAATCCAAGTCAATACAGACAAGTTAAGCATGAGCCAGAATGTAGAAAGCGCTGCAAACAGCGGAAGCCATGGATTGCCAGGAACGCTAAATGAACGGTGCAAATCTGGTCTGCGCATACGCATAATCGGCACACCAGCAGAAACAAGCAGGAATGCAGAAAGCGTACCAATGTTCACCATGTCGGAAAGAATGCCAATATCGAGAGTGGAAGCAACGACTGCCACAACAATACCAGCAACAATCTGAAGTCTTGCAGGAATACCACGCTTGCTTACCTTAGAGAAGCTACGTGGAAGCAAGCCATCGCGGCTCACAGCGAAGATAATGCGCGTAAGACCGAGCAAAAGCACCATCACAACGGTTGTTAAACCAATAACAATACCGAGGGAAATAATCTTTGCAGCCCAAGTAGCACCCACAAGTTCGAAACTTGTAGAAAGCGAAGGAGCGGCTTGCTTTGCCAAATCCTTGTAGGAAACCATACCAGTTGTTACAACTGCGACGAGGATGTAAAGAACAGTAACAATAAACAATCCAAGACCAATACCTCGTGGAATGTTCTTGTGCGGATCCTTAGTTTCTTCTGCTGTTGTTGCAACAACATCAAAACCGATGAATGCGAAGAACACGAGAGCCGCGCCGGAAAGAATACCTGGAACGCCATAAACAGCTGGCTGCATGCCTGTTACCCACTGCCACAAAGGCTGTGCCATAACCCCAGAGACTTCTATTCCCTTTACACTTGCAGCGTCGGTTGCAGGTGGCACAAATGGCGTAAAGTTGGAAGCTTTAATGTAGAAGAAGCCCACAACAACCACGAATAGAACGATACCAATCTTCAAGATTGTTAAAGCGCCGTCGAAGCGTGCAGAAAGCTTAGTTCCAAGGACAAGCATAGTTGTAAAGAATGCAACGATTATAATCGGAGCAACATCAATAGTGAAACCACCTAAGTTAAAACTTGTGGTCATATTCAAACCGAAAAGCTTCATTAAATCGTTAAGATAAACGCCCCAATACTTTGAAATTACTGAGCCAGCCATCAGCATTTCTAGGATCATATCCCAGCCAATAATCCAAGCAATAAGCTCACCAACTGTAGTATATGTAAACGTATAAGCAGATCCAGCAACTGGAATCATAGAAGCAAATTCTGCGTAACACATTGCAGCAGAACCGCATACAATGCCTGCAATAATAAAGCTAATAATTACAGCAGGACCAGCATGAAATGCTGCAGCCTGAGCACCAACAGAGAAAATACCGGCACCAACAGCGACAGCAACACCCATAACTGCCAAATCCCAAGCATTTAATGTACGTTTAAGATGGCGTTCACCATCCATAGTCTCAGCGATAGTCTGTTCAACAGACTTTTTTCTCCATATTTGCATAATAAACGCACTTTCGTTGAGGTATAGGTATAAAGGTATGCCGCAATCAGAAGCGCATCAACAAATTTGCGAAACAGTTGCGACTTCACCTATATAAAATTTCTACTTAATTTTCTTTATTTATTCCTGTAAATGTAATTAAATAAAAAAATTTATATAGATAATGTAGGTAAATATTACACAAAACATTGCTTACACGGTAGTTTTACCGTGTGTTCCTTTATTATTTGTGAAAATTTAAATAATAAACTTATATATTACTGCATAAAACGCATCATATTCGTAAAATTTTCAGTTTATAGAAATATTTATTACAACAGGTTCAGGAATAAGCGTTACACCAAACTTACTTTGCACACCACGGATAATAGTTTTTGCCAAATTTGCAATATCGTCACAAGAAGCATTATTACGATTGGTAAGTGCCAAAGTATGCAATGAAGAAAGCCCCGCAGGCGAAGGTTTCCCATTTTCTATAAGCCTAAAACCCTTATGGAATCCAGCATGGTCAATAAGCCAAGCTGCAGAAGTCTTTATACCATGCGATCCATCTTGCATAATTGCATCAAATTTAGGAGCATCTTCTGGCAAAGTATCGGCTTCACTAGTACTAAGTATTGGATTCATAAAGAAACTACCGCAACTATGACGATCACTGTAAATATTATCGCCCTCTAAAAATTCGCCAGTAACATAGTCTTCACTTTGCAATCGCAAAGCAAATTCAACACCTTCAGCACACTTTGTACCACGCATCCACAGCTTATCGTAACGAGAAGCATCCTCAAGCATGCCTTTAGAGGCACGAACGCGCAAAACTTCACGACGTATTGCTGCTGTTTGCATGCGCTCACCCAATTCTACGTGCAAAGCATTAGCTAATTGCGAATGAGAGACAATGCCGGTTGAATTATGTTTCAAACAAAAAGTAACAGACAGCACAACGTAACGAGGAGTAGGAAAATACGAGTCCGCAGGAACTCCTACTGAAGAGTACATGCTTTTTTTAAGCAATGAAGTGCGATACCCAAAATTTAAAGCATCCTTCTGCAACTCCATAGTTGATTTTGTTTTGCGGTCCCAGACTTCTACGGAAGTAACACTTTGAGATACTTCTTGACCATAAGCGCCAATATTTTGCACAACAGAAGCCCCAACAGTGCCAGGTATGCCAGAAAGACCTTCTACACCCTCTAAGCCAAGAGAAATTGTATGGGAAACAAAATCATCCCAATTACAACCAGCTTCAGCATTGATATGCACTAAATGAGCACCACTTTGCAAATCAATGCCATCTTCTGAAGGTGCTGCTTCATCAAGCACATGAATATCACGTCTAGCATCTCGCACAACAACGCCATTGAAGTTCTCATCGCTAACAAGCATATTAGAGCCGCCACCGATAACGCATAAAGGCAGACCAAGCTCATCAGCATCTTCTACCGCTTCAATAACAGCAACGCGACTTTTTGGCTCTATAAAACGCGCAATTTTGCCACCTACGCCAACAGTTGTTATATCTGCAAAGGATGGATTATTTACTAAAGATGCTTGCATACTCATGGTTTAAATATTAACAGCAATAAATAACAAAAACCCCGCATTAAGCGGGGTAATAAGCATAAAATCTGCGCAACTAGCAATAAGCTTAAACAAGCCAAAATCGTGAGCGCAGTAAGCTGAAGATTCAGCGAGTCTCGCGATGAAGCGTATGCTTGCCACAGCGTGGGCAGAACTTGTTCAACTCAAGACGATCAGGCGTATTGCGACGATTCTTCGTCGTGATGTAATTACGCTCTTTGCACTCCGTGCATGCCATCGTAATGCCCGGACGGATGTCGGCGCTCTTGCTTGCCATTTCGTTCACCTCTACAATTCATTATTGGCCAGCCAGTCTCCTACTGGCCGTTGTAGCGAGGAAGAGACTCGAACTCTTGACCTTACGATTATGAGTCGTACGCTCTAGCCAGCTGAGCTACCCCGCCAGAGAGCCTCGAGTGAGAATCGGACTCACGACCTCTTCCTTACCAAGGAAGTGCTCTACCACTGAGCTATCGAGGCGTGGCGGGTAGTGGATTCGAACCACTGAAGCACGAAGCGGCTGATTTACAGTCAGCTCCCTTTGACCACTTGGGAAACCCGCCAGCAGTCTCCGTAAGAAGTGAACTTCAAACGGCAACTTTGTTATTTTGCCACGAAATCGCGACTAATGCAAGATTAAGACACGCCGAAAGCAAAACTTTTATGCAAAAAGCTAGTTATTTAGCGAAAAACCTTCTTTTTTTAAATTTTCGCAAACTGTCAAAACCCTGTCATTAGCCTCGCGCTCGCCGATACTAATGCGAATACCTTCACCAGCAAAAGCGCGAACAGACAATCCTGCAGCAATAAAATGTTCTGTTGCCCGCTCGGTATCTGCCCCAAATGGCATCCAGAAGAAGTTTGCATACGCATCTTCAATATTCCAACCTTGCTCGCGCAAAGCTTCAAGAATGCGCTCACGCTCAGCAACAAGAGATGCAACACGAGTACTCATCTCCTTGCTTGCGTCATCTTCCAAAGAAGCCAAAGCTGCGACCTGCGCTATTTGAGACACTCCAAATGGCACAGCAACTTTACGCATACCGTCTACGACTTCAGCCGGAGCAATACCATAACCAATGCGCAAACCTGCCAATCCATAAGCCTTGGAGAACGTTTGAGCAACAACTACATTTGGATACTCATGGTACAGTTTTATACCATTTGCAGTGCCTTTTGCTGTGTTAAACTGCACATAAGCTTCGTCAATAAGTACAAGAACGTCGCTTGGCACAGCATCTAATACCTTGCGAGCTTCCTCCTCGCTAAGTGAAGCAGAAGTTGGATTATTAGGATTATTCAAAATAACCAAACGCGTGCGATCGCTAATAGCTGCAATCATAGCGTCAACATCATGGGAACCATCAGCACGGTTAGGAATCTGAACGCTTGTAGCACCAGCTCCAGTCACAATAATCGGATAAGCTTCAAAGCTTCTCCAAGGGTATATGACCTCATCTCCCGGACCTGCAACCAAGTCAACAAGCTGCGTAATAACTTCCGTAGAGCCGCAACCAAGCACGACTTCGTCTGCAGTCACACCAAAACGCTTAGCAAGTTCTTCAACAACTTCTGTGCCACGCATATTAGGATAACGGTTTATTACATTAAGAGCGCGATTTGAGATCGCTTCTTTTACGCTTTGCAAAGGCTCATAAGGATTTTCGTTACTAGAAATCTTATACGCACGAATGCCGTCTAATTTAGGAGCTGGCTTACCCTGCTTGTAGCTAGGAATTGTATCTACAATATTGCGGTGTTTGTATGTCATACTTCTCCATCATACTCCACACATGCCTTAACTGTGCAATAGCAAAAATCCGACCAAAACCTTACAACCGCGTAAAGTTTCTGCCGCCTATCTAAATATTCCACAGACATTCTTACGTACCGCAATAAAAAACGCTGGGAACAACGTTTCCGTCATTTCCAGCGTAAGTTTTATTGTTTCAACCGGCTAAATACTAGCCAAGAATTGCAAGCACATCGCGAGAAGACACGATTAAGTAGTCCTCACCTTCATAATGCACTTCAGTTCCGCCGTACTTGGAATAAAGAACCTTGTCTCCAACCTTAACATCCATAGGAATGCGCTCGCCCTTATCGTCGCGACGACCAGGACCTACGGCAAGAACTTCACCCTGCTGTGGCTTCTCCTTGGCATTATCTGGAATATACAAGCCAGAAGCAGTCTGAGTTTCCGCTTGAGCTTGCTTAACAATAATCTTATCCTCCAACGGTGTGAGCTTAATCGACACTGTTGCCACCCCTTTCATAAGAGATACTATTTCGTACGCAAGAAACAATCCGACGAGGCTGACGATCACGTCCGCAACCGCACTTACGTTCTATGCCTCATAATACCGCGAATTTAGCACTCTAACAACTCGAGTGCTAATCTTTTAAGAAAATTTTTATAAAACTCTTAAATCATGCATTTCGACGAGCAAGAACATCATGCAAATTTGCCACGCCGAGTGAGTCTTCAGAACTCTCTGGAGCATCCACTTCGCTTACTTTTTCTTTTTCGTGGAACTGAGAAGAGTTTGTAGCAGCAAAATTAGCAGCGTCATCGGCATTATCAACATTAGCAACTGGTACAGCTTTAACTACTTGCTTAGTTGACTTAATTTCCAAACTTTCTGGAGTACGAGATGCTAAATTAGCATTACCTGAATCAGACTTAGTTTGTGAATCAAGCGAGAACGAAATTAAATCTTGATTAGACTGATAGTTTTGCTCCGAAGCCACAAAAGCGTTAGAAGAATCGTATGCGTCTTTCTTTTCCGTCTCAACGATATTAGACTCTTTAGATTCAGATTCTTCTTTATACAAACGCTCACGCAACGCTGCATTGCGCTCTTGCTCCGCACGATGTAACGCAACACGAATTTCGCTCTGCTCCATAACCGAAGTTTCAGTATTGTCACGAGACGCATCATTTCGAACAGGCACTACAGTCTGAGATACAGAATATTCAGCACTGTCGTTTTGAGAAATCGCATCACTACTGTTGATTTCTCCATTAAAATCAGAATCAGATGCAGAAGAATAATCTTTCAACTGGCGTATAACAGCACTATTATGGCGTTCGCACAGCTCATCCTCAGCTTTGCATTTCGAAGCAGCGCGCATTGTTGCAATACGCGCCTCCCAAGCACGAGCATGCTTAGAAGCACGAGCTCCAAAATAAAGCACTACTGCCAATATAGCTCCAGGAATAAGAGCAAAAACTGGAGAAAATATACCAGAGCATCCTGCTAAGAATACGACAAAAGTCAAGGCAGCAAGCGCAACTACCAACACACAACGACGGCGTATTGCAGCACGCCTAGCAGCGCGAATGCGCGCAATATATTCAGGAGTTAATGTTCGTTTTTGTTGTGTCGGTTGCATACAAGCCCCTTTTGCCAACATACTAGTACCGTCGCAAATGCGCGCAGTACTCCACTCACCTACAAGATGAAGTGTTGGTGAAAACCTATCCTCGCGATGTTCAAGCATAGACTTCATGCCGTTAACCGTGCGTTTAGGCAACCACCCGAACCATAAGGCTACAAGGATGACTAATACGAGTACCGCACTCACCGATTCATAACCCATAAGTATTAATATAAAGAAGTCATAGGATGTGTAGCAACATAAACATTTCGGCGTGTCGCCAAAATGTGGGATTATTGCGCGCGACATCACACAATATGCTGTGCCGCAATCATTCACTAAGCAAATTTAACACCTATAATAACTGTCATAGTATGTACTAGGATATGTGAAGGAACAGTAAGCTGCTACTTATGTGCTCGTGTAACTTCGGAGGGACTTTTGCCTACTTATCATTATCGTTGCAAGCAATGCGGATACGATTTTTCAGAACATCAATCATTTTCAGATGACCCTATTACCATTTGCCCTCAGTGCGGAAAAGATGCAGTGCACAAAGTGTACTCTGCTCCTCCAATCAACTTTAAAGGCAAAGGCTTTTATCGAACCGATAAATGATTTTGTAAAATTATAAATATTAATTATTGTTTAAATATTGCGCGCTAATAGGTTTTATCCACAGCGCGCAATTTTTCTTGCTCTTGCATTTTTTATATTTCAAAATGCAGGTATGAGCATAAATTTTTCTTTATTTAAATCTCAAAATAACGCAAAAAATAGTGCGTTATTGCAGCGGAGGCAACGCGCTTTCGTGCGGAAAATCATTATTGTGCTATGTGCTGGAATGATGGCTTTACTCGTTGTGTCAACTATTATTGACTCACAAGAAACTCAAGTTATAGCAGTAGCTAAACACAATATTCAGCAAGGTTCACGCGTTAGCGTAAACGATATTGCATACGTTCGAGTGCCTAAGCATAAAGTATTTAATCAAGCGCTATCTAATAATATAAGCGCGAATGCTTCTATTATTGCAACATGCGAAATACGTAAAGGCATGCCAATTTTGCAAACACTATTGAGTAAAATTCCGCGCATTCCAGAAGGATTCACTTCTATTACCATTCATTTAGCTAGTGCAGATCACACACTGCTTCCTGGCGAAAAAATTGATCTAGCCTTTAGCAAGCCGGTACAAGATGAAGAAATTTCTAACTCTAAAAATGCAGAAAGTCACAACAACGAAAAATCTAAAAGCAGCACTGTAGAAAATAACGATAAAAACAAAAACCAGGATATTGAAGAAAACAATATTTCAGAAATTGATGAACACTATGTTAGCGTAGTTCATAATGTTACGGTAATGCAAATAACTCAAAGCACTCAAGTTTCACAAAATCAGCAAAATACTACCACTCTTGCTATGCCTGCTGCAGATGCGTTGCGATTATTACAAGCTCAGTCTGAAAACCCCTCTTTGGCAATTGTTGCCATGAAATTGTCACAATGAGATTGCCGTCATGGAATACGTACACGATTAGTAGAAATCAGCGGTAATTATTAGCAATTAGCGATAATGACCAGTCAGCAACAAGCAGCAACAAGAATAAATCATTCTGCTACTTCTCGCGTATTTCAAGCTCAACTAATACGCTCGGAAAACACCGCCCAGTGAGGCGGCAATTCGCTTAAAATACGATTATCGTCGTCTTGATTACGCTGTTGCAAAGTAAGCTCGTCAGAAGGCTCGAGTTTAACGCCATCTGCATCAAAAAGCTCCGAGCCTTCACGAACAACCCTAACTGACCTGCGGGGAGATCTTCTATTGGGATCGTATTTACTCATTCGTTGTCACCATACAATTCCCCGAGACGAGAAACAACACGGTCAACCTCTTTTTCAGGATTGACAAAAGCTCCAACGCTCCACACTGTCATAACTGACCAGCCCAAGGATTCCAAATCCTGAATAATCATGCGATGACGTTCACGAGTTGATTGCACGCTCATAAATTGCGCATCATCCGTAAGCACAGCAACAGCAAATGACTTGTCCGCAAGTCCAACTACTAGAGGAATTCTAACGCCATTATCGAAGCCATAGTTGACTGCAACTTTTAATCCACGCGAGCGAATACGCTCAGCTAAATCAGTAAATAGCACATTTCTTTGTGCAGCTTCTGCAGCAATTTGCGCTTCAACATCGTTGGCATCTTCTGGACGAAGCGGCTTATCACTTAACTTCTCAGCCCATTGCAAAAGGTTCTTCAAAAGCTTTGGACCATCTTGGTGCAAACGCTCATCTTCCATATCTTTAGATGTAAACGCACTAACAATATCTAGATGACGACGAGCTAGAGCCAAAGCGTCAAGAAGCACACTGCTTCCACCTTCTTCTTCAAGCAATCCAAACTGCTGAAGAAGTCTGCCATGAGATGTTTTTGCATAGCAAAGCGACATAATTACATCTGTTGCTATTGCTCCAGAAGCTTCATTAACGCCCAAAAGTCTCACATGTCGCAAGAATCTAGCCATGTTTTCGTCTTTAATAGACAAAGACTTCAACTCTGCTCCTAAACGACTGCGGAACACGTTTGTCAACGTAACTACGACAAGCACATAGCTTGAAGGAACAACCGTAAACGTATTCGCACGCTGACGAATAAGCTCAACTACTTCATCAATTTCACGCTGGCTGCTTTCAATAAGCCCAGAAGACATTACTGGAACTCCAGTTGCTTCAATTTGATGCAAACGAACTTTACCTTGCAAACGTTCAACAGGAACGTCATGACGCAACTTTCCGTAACCATGTTCTTCCAAGAATCGCGCTAAACGAAGCGAGCGCCTTGTTGCTCTAGAAACTACTGTTACAGATGGTAGTAATGAAATAAGCGAACGCAAACTTTCAGAACTTACTGTTTGCTTATGCGCTAAAACTACTACTTGACGAGCACGAGACAAAATAGATAGCAACTCAATATTTGATATATGAGATGCTGAATCAATTATTACAGTATCTGCAATAGGTCTCAACGGAGTCATCATAGTAAGAGTAGATGGCATAGCTACAAGTATTGGTTTCGCAGCCAACACAAGTTCCGCATAATTGCGCAATAATTTATTAAAAGTAATTCCAGAACGGTTTCCTGCAAGCATAGTATGTAACTGATTAGCTTCTTGCGTGTGCGAGAACAATAAATCGCACAAATGCCTCATAGCTTCTTGCTGAACCATTGGACCGATTGAACGCACATGTTCTGTATCAACTTGCACGAATCGATCAGAGACATCTTGCATTGCGGAGCCATCTTGGTGAGAAATAATTGCAGAAGAATTAACGATATCTTCAAAAACAGTAGTCCACCAAGCCAATTGCAATTCACCGTCAATTGCATTACCTGTAACGTTGCGACGACGCAAATCGCTAACTAAATCAGATAAGCCCGCTTTGCTGAACTCACGCTCCAAATTGCAACGACCAGGGAGAGTATCTAGAGATGCTCTGTCGTCATGCAAATCTTGCAAACGAGCTTCAAGCTGCGCAAATTCAATATTTTCAAGATCTGCGCCCTTAAGAGTTGTTGCTAACACTGCATCAAGAGCAACTAAATGCCTTGCTAATAATTCTTGAGTATTTACAATATCATCCAATTTTGGCGGCAAAACAGGCCATCCGCCGTGAGGCACGAAAGTACGCCACTGAGCTGCTTGCTGCGCAACAATCTTTAATGCCTCATGCAAATCATCGACTTTAGCTCCAACTCTTAGCAAGCTGCGCGCTTCTCGAACATGATGTCTACGTTCCCAGAAGCCCATAATTGTGCCTTCGGCTTTACGCTGAACTTTCGGCTTACTCGCTTCAATCATTGCATCTAAATCGCGCTCAAAAATTTCAGGCTGGAATACGTCAAGTACACGTCGCAAATTTTTGAGAACTGTAACTTGACGACTCCACTCACGAGCTGTTGTTGGCACAGGGAAACCACAGCTTTGCACAGTGCTTTTAACTTGTTCTCGAGTTGCTGGAAGAAGCTTAAGAAGCACGTCTACAACACGCTGATATACAGATATAGCTTCATTTTCGTCAAATATCGACGCGCCAAACCAAGGAGTATCTTCAGGATTTATCCTAAACTCTCCAAGCTCATCGGCTTGGTGGAATTTTTTCGACCACTCTTCAATATGACCGGTCATGGCGTGCGCTGCAGAAACATCTAAACGCACATGCGTAGACGGATGGGTTGGAAACATTGCAATTGCTGCAAGATTCTGGATTGTTTGATATGCAGATACTCCCCAAGTTTCGTTGATACCATGAAGATCGCCTAAATAACGAGTAAGGCGAGAACGCACTCCAACCAACTCATCTGCAACCTGCTCAAATCGTGAAGTCGCAATACTATGTCTAGCACCAACTGCTGCAATCAACTGCGCATCGACATGCTTAGCAATATGACCATCCGCAACGTCTAATGCTAATGAGGAAATTTCATGCGTATTCAACGTGTAACGGAAACGCCTCTGCTGCTCAACAACATTAGGCACATACAACACAGAATGTCCTGCAATCACAGAACGAGAAGCAATCGCAGCAGCAATCGCAGCTGAATCTGAGCCCGAATCAATATCCACGAACAGAGAATTTCCAGAAGCAACAAGCTCCGCTGCATAACGCACAACGTTATCTACTTCACCAACTTCGCATTCGCTATGAGGATCTGCGTCGAAAGGACTATATTCTAGCTTATTTGCAGACTGAAGCTTATGAATAGCTCGATCATCGCCAGCCATAGCGTCAATCATCGCATTTCCAACATTGCCAGATTGCAAAGCGTTAATAATTTGTTCACTTTCTGCTACAAAACGCGAACCAGCATCTGTAAAGCAGCCAAGTATAATATCGCGCTCAATATCAAAATCTGTAAAAGCTGAGCGAGCTTGCTTACAAATAGCATCAAACACTACAGAAGTTTCTGGCGTTCCACTTTCATATTGAGATCCGTCGAATAAAACATCTTCCCTAAGTTGAACACCACGCTCACTTAAACGCGACACAAGCGAATTGTTCAGCCCAACACTTCCAGAGAAATAAATAGTGGCGGAGGTCTCATCTTGATTAGTGTCACGAACAACTTTCACAGGATACGTAAGAACAGGCACATGGTTGCCATTCCACGATGCAACACCAACTATTAAAGAAAGTTCGGAAACGCCACTTTCGTGTGCTTTTGCGTCTCTATCTTCAAAAACTCGATCTAGCCTTCGCCCAGCAGCCCGCAACATTCCAGCGTCTCGGAATAAAGATTTTAATGTTACTTTTCCGCTTGCAAAAAGTTGCGCAATTCCGGAAGGATGAGCATGCGTCAACTCTAATTGTGCAGCAAGTTGCGTTATATCTTCTAGTGGAGAAGGAGATAGCTGAGCCTGATATTGCTGCTTCCACCCAACTATATGTTGTAAAGCGTTAGTACGAGCGCTGTTGGTATTGTTAGAGCCAGATTTTTCTAAAGAATCACCTTCTGACGTAGTATTTTCAACTACTGTATCAGTAAAAACTTGCTCTGACGAATCCTGCTCCACGTTGTTTGTATCACTCATATTCCCACCCTACTACTTGCTTACTGTTCAATAGCTTTGCGATATGCACTATAACCGCTGTTTCTAGCTAGTGCAGCATCTACTTCAGAATTACCTTGAGCTGCGAGCCACGCGTATAAGTCATCATATAACCCAGTGTTTGCAGCCAAGAACGGAAGCAACTGCGAATATTGCGCCATCTCAAATTGCTTTGAAAAATCACTACTTTCTTCAGCTTCTTTTGACGTAAATCCGCCGGCTTCCACTACATTTTCTTGAGAGTCAAATTCGCCTTTTGATACTTTTTCAAATACGGAGCCTGGCTCAAATGCAGGTGTGTACTCCGCATCAGAATTGTTAATATCGAGATTATTAGAGTCGAGATTTGTAGTACCGAGATTCGTAGAGCCAAAACTGTTAATATCGAGATTATTAGAACCTGTATTTGCACCATTAAAAGCTGAAGTATTGGCAATATTTTCAGCAAAAGTTTCAGTTGAATTTAATGGAGATACTAGAAATTCTTGAGAACTTTCGTTTTGCAATATATTTGTTTCCGGATTAACTGGCGTAACCGGAGAAGCTTGAGCAACTGAATCAGCTTGATCAACTGCAGAAACCGAAGAAATCACAGAATCTTGTTGTGAAGGTTCTTCTTTAGTTGAACTTTCTTGCTGAATCGCTTGCGCATCTGCAAATAAATTACGCGGCTCTACAGGAACCTCCTGCTGTTCTCGCATAACAGGCAAAGTTACATCATGATTGATTGGAGCAACATCTGTTTGCGAATCATCATTGAGCTGAGTATGATTCTGCATGCCTTGTTTCCAAGACAATCCAGGATGCGAAACTGATTGAGCATGGAAAACACCTGTTGGCTCACCAGCGCGCAAATCAAGAATTTGATCTACTGATAAATCTGAAGCTGCAGGCTCATCATGCGATTCATCTGTAGCATAAGAGAACAGATTACGCACTGCGTTATCTTTTTCAACTTCAGCAGATTCTTCTTCTACACGCACAAAATCAACAGGAACATCACCGAATTGCATGCGCATTAAGTTATCTGGAAGCTGAAAATCAACATCAGGCTCTAGACGCAGCAAATCACCATTTGCGCTGACTAAATATGTACCGTTAGTTGAATGCAAATCTCGTATTGTTGCCACGCCTCGCATGTCTACAATTAGCAGCGCATGCCTCTTTGACATAGAACGTTTATTATCCACTATGTCGACGCGCGCGAAACCATCTTCACGCAACGGGCGTATAGGCTTTCGACCAATCTCTACAGACTGACCTGCACCCACACGTGCCTGCTCGACACCACCAACTGTAATCATCCAGCGCTGCACGGTTTGTCGCTCACTCACGTGATCTGCTCCCTTCAAAAAACACACTACTTACTATTGTGTCATGCTTTGTGTATATTGCGCTAGTATTTGTTGATTTTAAGCATAAAAATATCACATATTCATATTTGAAGATTTTACAAGAAAATTTATAAGGAATTTTACTAGAACTTTTGCAAAGAATTTTATTTGCAATAATTTTTAAAATCTTTATGCAAATGGAAATAACAAAAGGCTCGGAAGAAACTTCCGAGCCTCGAAACTTGCGATATTACCAACCGTCCCTAGCGGAAAGCAACAACGCAAAGTGCTCAGCATTAATCGGTTAACGAAGCCTGAATCAATAGTAAAAAAGGAAATTTGGCAAACCATATCAACAAGCAAACGCAAACCAATTAATTGCTGTATAAAACTAAAAGATCTACACAGCGTGCAGAGCACAAAATTTTTTACAAAAGCACTTAGTCTAGCGCACCTTTCAGCACACTAGACTAAGTAATTCACAGTAAAACCGACTCAACGATCAACCAATAAGCTAAAGCCCAAATGATTCATCACTGAATCAGATTTCAGCTTAGTGACGGATCTTGCGAAGAGCAGCACCCATGCCAGCAAGCACAGAAGCAGCAACAGCAGCCAAAGCTACAGCAGCACCGGTCTTAGCCAATGGAGCAGCCTTCTTCTCGGAAGACTTCTTAGCTTCAGACTTCTTATCAGACTTCTTTGCGGCAGCCTTGTCATCAACCTTCGCATAACACGCGCGGCAGAAACTTTACGCGCAAGTAAAGAAAAGGTCGCAGCGCAACAAAAAAGGCGGCAGGAATAATCCTACCGCCTAATTTTCACTATACACGCACGCATAAAACTGCGTTACGCGCAAAGCAACAAAAAGTTAGAACTACTTAAGTTCAACGGAAGCGCCAGCCTCTTCGAGGGCAGCCTTAGCCTTCTCAGCGTCTTCCTTCTTAGCCTTCTCGAGAACAGCCTTTGGAGCGCCGTCCACGAGAGCCTTAGCTTCAGCCAAGCCAAGGCTGGTCAAAGCACGCACAGCCTTGATGACTGCAATCTTCTTATCGCCAGCAGCGGTGAGAACGACGTCAAACTCGTCCTTCTCTTCCTCAGCAGCACCAGCAGCAGCTGGAGCAGCGGCAACAGCGGCTACAGGAGCAGCAGCTTCGACATCAAACTTATCTTCGAATGCCTTGACGAACTCAGAGAGCTCAACGAGGGTCATTTCACCGAAAGCTTCAAGAAGCTCTTCGTTAGTGAGCTTAGCCATAATTGGCTTCCTTTCTTACTTGGCCGGGCATACCTTATGCCTTACGACCATAACATTTTTACATTTGGTTGGTCTCATGCAGCAAGCTGCAAGGGAATCAAGCGGCCTTTTCCTGCTTCTCGCGCAAAGCGTCGATTGTACGAACTGCTTTGGTTGGCAATGCGTTGAACAGGTAAGCGGCCTTGGACATGGTGCCCTTGAGCGCGCCGGCCATTTCGGAAAGCAACTGTGGGCGCGACTTCAAGTCGGCGAGCTGCTTTGCACCTTCGGCATCGTAAACGGTTCCATCTGCGAAACCGCCCTTAATGACGAGGGCTTTATTCTCTTTGGCAAAATCACGCAAGGTCTTAGCAGCCTCAATGAAATCACCCTTAACGAAGGTGACTGCAGTTGGGCCGGCGAGAAGCTCGTCAAGACCTTCAATGCCCGCTTCCTTAGCAGCAATACGAGCAAGCGTGTTCTTAGCCACAGAGTAGGAAGTATCGCGGCCTAGCTTTTCGCGCAGAGTAGAAATCTGCGGAACGGTAAGCCCGCGGTACTCGGTGAGGTAGATAGCGTCTGCGTTACGGAAAAGTTCCGTAAGCTCGGCAACTACCGCTTCCTTTTCGGGCCTCTTCATGGCGTTCCTTCCTAAATTGGCCGTAGGTGAAAGAAACGCATCAAGCTTAATTAAACAGAGCAATAAAAAAAGCCCTGCGCACTGGCAGAGCAACATAAGAAGCACTAAGGCGTACTTAAATTTTCGACTCATAACGAAATTCGCTATAAATCATCGCTCAACCTGTGCTGGCCTGACACATCAATTTCAGGAATTTTTAATTCCGCCAACGGTCTGTGGTTTACGTTGGGTAAGTTTAATACGCCGTTAGGACAATGTCAAGAGAAATACTATAAAAATAAAAAAGAGGGCATGTAATTTACATACCCTCGAATTTTTTAATTTTTACTTTTATATTTTATGTTTCACAAGTTCACTACTTGCAAAATGCACCCTTACATTAAATGCACATTTACAGCACAGCATTAGCAACGAAATCAAGCAGGAACAGCAAGGAAACAATCCAAAGCATTGGATGAACTTCCTTAGCACGCTTCTTGCAAGTCATAACTAAGCAGTACATGATGAAGCCTGCAGCGATGCCGTAAGAAATGGAGTAAGAGAACGCCATGAATACGGCAGCAAAGAATGCAGGAATTGCTTCGGAAATATCGTCCCAAGCAATTTCCTTCAAGGAGCTTGCCATCATGCAACCAACAACAACAAGCACACCTGCAGTTGCTGCAGCAGGAACTGCAGAAGCAAAAGGCGCAAGAACAATAGAAAGCGCGAAGCAAATAGACACAACTACGGAAGTCAAACCAGTGCGACCACCGGCACCAATACCAGCAGCAGATTCTACATAAGTAGTGGTGTTAGAAGTACCGCAAATTGCGCCAACAGAAGTAGCAATAGAATCAGCAAACAATGCGCGATCCATCTTGGAGCTAAATCCGGAGCCGTTTTCAAGAGCCTTTTCGTCAGCCTCAGAGAAGATACCTGTACGACGGCCAGTACCAATAAAGGTGCCGAGAGTGTCAAAAGTATCCGACATTGAGAATGCGAAAATAGTTACCAACACAAGCGGCAAACGAGCAGGATCAGCAAACAAAGATGCAAAACCCTTATCGCTAAAAATAGCACCGAAAGTAGTTGGAAGCTGAGCAAAAGCATCAGTAACAGACACTGCATTGTTCAAAGAAGTCAATCCCAAAGGAATACCAATTAAAGAAGTTGCAATAATTGTAATAAGCAAGCTTGCGCGAACTTTAAGAACTGTAAGAACAATAGCAAAAAGAAGTCCAATAAGGAATAACCAAAGCACAGGGTTATTCATAACAGCAAGACCTGGAATAGCAGCAGTTGGTTTACTTTTTGCAGCGGCGGCAGGATCCTTGGAAGTAAAAGTAATCAAGCCAACACTCATCATGCCCACATAGGCCACAAATAAACCAATGCCACCGCCGATTGCTTGTTGAAGCGAAGTCGGGATGGCACGAATAATCATTTTACGAATTTTAGTAACGGTAATAATAATGTTAATTAAACCGCACAAGAACACCATGCACATGGCCTCTTGCCAAGTAAAATGCAGGCCGAAGCAAACTGTGTAAGTAAAGAATGCGTTAAGACCCATGCCAGCAGCCTGTGCGTAAGGTACGTTAGCAAACAAGCCCATAACAAGGGTACCAATGATTGCTGCGATGATTGTAGCGAGGAAAACGCCACCTTTAGGCATGCCAGTTTGGCTTAAAATCATTGGATTTACGACGATAATATACGACATTGCGAAGAATGTAGTGAGACCTGCAGTGATCTCCGTTGATACATTCGTGCCGTTTTCTTTGAGATGGAAGAACTTTTCCATATACTCTCTGTTCCTTGGTTTACAAGCGCAAAAGACCAGAAAAGCGCGGCGAAAGCACTTGAGCAATCGCGTACGCAATTACATTTGGGCATTCACGCAGAGGTTACTGCGACTCGTCGAATGAACGAAGGCATCACAAAATCTCACATAAAATTATGAAAATTGCGAAACCTTTGAACAACCGAACAGCTCTGACCTTACGCGCACGTGCTGACCAAGGAAATACACCGAAATCAAAGAAGTATATAACAACTCAGCCAAAACGACCGGAAATATAACGCTCAGCTTCAGCATTGCGCGGATTGTTGAACATAGTAGTTGTGTCTGCAAAGTATTCCAAATGCCCCGGCTGACCTACAGCTTTCAAATTAAAGAATGCCGTGTAATCCGCAACACGCGCAGCCTGTTGCATATTATGAGTCACGATCACAATCGTGTAGTCACGCTTAAGCTCATTAATCAAATCTTCTACAGCCAATGTAGAAATAGGGTCAAGAGCTGAGCAAGGCTCATCCATAAGTAAAACTTGCGGATGCACAGCCACAGCCCTAGCAATGCAAAGTCGCTGCTGCTGACCGCCAGAAAGACCAATACCCGGCTTATCTAAGCGATCCTTAACTTCATTCCACAAGTTCGCGCCTCGTAAAGCCCACTCAACTAAATCGTCAGCATCACTCTTAGCAATTTTGCGATTATTCAAACGAACTCCAGCGAGCACGTTTTCTCGAATAGACATTGTTGGGAAAGGATTTGGACGCTGGAAAACCATGCCAACATCGCGGCGGACAGCCACAGGATCCACGTCTTTACCGTATAAATCGCGGCCTTCAAGAAGCACTTGACCTTCTACTCGCGCGCCAGGAGTGATTTCGTGCATGCGGTCTAAAGTGCGCAAAACTGTTGATTTTCCGCATCCGGAAGGTCCGATAAAAGCCGTCACTTTATTTGGCTCAATATTAATATTTACATCTTCTACAGCAAGAAAATCACCATAGTAAATATTTAAGTGCTTCACATCAATTCGCTGACCCATTTTATGCTCACTTTCTAAAAATTTAATTCGCTTTGCTTTGTTTTATTTTGCTTTGCTTTAACTCACTTTATTTAAGATTTACTTCGCTTTATTTCGTCTTTACAGAAAACACTCGAGCCACAACTCGCCCCAAAATATTTAGCAACAACACCAACACAATAAGCGTTAAAGCTGCAGCCCACGAGCGCTCCATCGGAATTGACGTTACACAAGAAGCCGGCGCATTAGCTGGACAATTCGCAGAAAGTTTGGAATATTCTTGGTAAACGTACACCGGCAAAGTCGTCATTTGCCCATCAAATAAATTGAGATTCGTGGAAGCAATAAAGCCTGAAGCCATAAGAAGTGGCGCAGTTTCGCCAATAACGCGCGCAACCGCAAGAATACAGCCAGACACAATTCCCGGAAGAGCAGTGCGCAAAACGATTTTTGTAATTGTGCGCTGCTGAGTAACTCCCAAAGCAAGAGACGCCTCGCGCAAATCGTTAGGCACGATTTTTAGCATTTCTTGAGAAGACTTCACAACTGTTGGAATCATAAGAAGTGAAAGAGCCACAGATCCTTCAAAACCATTGATTGTGCCAGGACCAGCAAGAAGAGCAAACATAGAAAATGCAAACAATCCAGCAACAATAGACGGAATACCACTCATAACGTCAACAAGCAGATTAATTATGCGCGAAATTTTGTTTCCGCGAGCATACTCAACCAAATAAACAGCACACATTAAACCAATCGGAATTGAAATAACCATAGCTCCTAGCGTTATTTCAAGAGTTCCAATAATCGCGTGCAAAATTCCGCCGTAACCGCCAGTTCCAGTAGCATTTCCGCCCACAACGTAAGTCATGTTATGAGTGAGAAAATCAAAATTTAAACGCTTAATACCATTGATAATGGTTGTTAAAAGCAAAGAAATAAGCGGAATAAGTGCCACAACAAAAGACAAGAAAATCAGCACGCGCATAAGCATGTCTTTACGTTTGCGCGCAGCTATGTGTGAGCGAGTTGGGCGGAATTTGTTGAAGTCAATAACCGGAGCTGCAGAATTTTCTGCGCGATTTTCTACGCAATTTTCTGCGAAGACTTCAGCACCTTCGTTAGATTTATTAATTTGATGCTCCATTTATGCGCCCGCCTTTCCGGTAATTTTGCGAGCAATAAAGTTGACTGCAAAAGAAATAACGAACAAAACTAAGCCGGTTGCAATAAGCGCACTTACGCCAAGTCCGTTCGCTTCCGGATACTGCGCTGCAATATTTGCGGCAATAGTTTGATTTTGAGAAGCCTTGAAAATATTGATACCAAAAGTAAATCCAGGAGACAAAATCATCAAAACTGCCATCGTTTCACCCAAAGCACGGCCCAGCCCAAGCATAGAAGCCGACACAATACCAGACTTTGCAAACGGCAAAACAGCTAACTTAATCATCTCCCACTTCGTAGCGCCGAGCGCAAGCGCACCTTCCTGCTGCAAGCGAGGAGCCTGCTGGAAAATATCGCGAGCCATAGAAGTAATAATCGGCAAAATCATCACAGCCAAAACTAATGCAACCGTAGCAGCAGAACGAGAAGGATTAGCCGCCGGACCAGAAAATAGCGGAATCCAGCCAAAAAGTTTAGAAACCCAATCCCAGAAAGGATACATAGCTGGAACCAAAACCAATCCGCCCCACAAACCATAGATTACGGACGGAATCGCAGCAAGCAAATCAATTACTCCACTCAAAAGCGGAACAATTTTTTTAGGCGCATAATACGAAATAAACAGAGCAATACCAATTGCCACAAAAAATGCGAACAGCAGCGCGAGCGCAGACATAAGCACTGTGCCAAAAATAAGCGGAGCCACATAGCTTATAAAATCATGCGCTTTACCACCAGTAAAATCAGCAAACACATGACTTACTTGATTGTGATTTCCACTTAATAACGGCAAAGCACGAAACAGCAGAAATACTGCAACTGCTGTAAGAACAAGCAAAATTAGCATGCCACAGCCTGCAGCCACGCCTTTAAAAAGACGGTCTGCAAGATGAGTGCCAACATAATTTTTGCTATTGCTCTCAGAAATTTGAGCAGTTTCGTTTGCACTATTCGCAACTGCTTTCGCATTTTTCGTAGAACTCAATCATTCTCCTTTATAACCGATACGTTCATAATATCAGTTTGTAAAGTTTTTACTTTCCTGTTTTAACAGACTTAATCGATGCGTTAATTTTGCTTACCAA
This sequence comes from Gardnerella sp. DNF01159, assembly GCF_049244215.1. Lineage (NCBI taxonomy): Bacteria > Bacillati > Actinomycetota > Actinomycetes > Bifidobacteriales > Bifidobacteriaceae > Gardnerella > Gardnerella sp. DNF01159. Next base: position 1,444,748 of record NZ_CP058387.1, read on the forward strand.
ATTTTGTGGAAGTGGAGCCGTTCCAGCAGCAGAAGAAGCAGCATTCTGCCCTTCCGCGCTAGTTACGTAGCTAAGCCAAGACTTCACAAATCGAGCAGTTCCAGCATCTTTATAAACCGGGCAAGCAATATCGTAAGAAACTAACACAATTGGATAAGCACCCTTAGATTGCGTATTGTGATTAATTTTCATAACAACGCGATTAGGATATTTTGCAGAAGCGTCTGCGTCAATTTCAGAATCAGCTAAAGTTTTAGAAGCAGCTTCCGGAGAAATCTCATTGTAAGTATCCCCCACCTTCACTGCAACAGTACCGAGCTTACCGACCTGTGAAAAATCAGCGTAACCAATCGCACCATTTGCCATGCGAATAGTAGATACAACGCCCGAAGTGCCCTTTGCACCTTGACCGACACTATTCGGCCAGTTTTCAGAAAGATCATATTTCCAATCGTCCGGAGCAGCGTCTTTCACATAGCTTAAGAAATTCTGCGTTGTACCGGACTTATCGGAGCGGTGAACAACAGTAATCGGGGTGTCTGGAAGCTTTAGCTTAGGATTCTGCTTCTTGATATCGTCATCATTCCAGCGCGTAATTTTTCCGTCGAAAATTTTAGCAATCGTCGAAGCGTCCAAATTAATATGCTTGCCAGCATCCGAAACACCTTTAAGGTTGAAAATAATCGCAATTGGTGAAACATACACGGGCACATCGAAAGCCGTAGTTCCATGAGCACAAACCGACTTAGACTTTTCAACTTCGTCGTTACTCAACGCTTTGTCTGAACCAGCCCAAGCCGTGGCACCAGTCATAAAAGTGGTAACGCCAGCACCAGAACCAGTAGGATTGTAAGCAATTTTTGCACCCGAATTTTTAGATTGGAATCCTGCAATCCACGCTTCCATTGCAACCTGCTGGGAAGAAGCACCCGAGCCTTGGAAATTGCCGGAGATCTTAGTGTTTTGCGAACCTGACGCATTGGAATTATCAGCAGGAACATTGTCTCCGCAAGCAGCGCAGGTTGCACACAAGCCGAAAGTTAGCGCCGCCGCAGCAATACTGCGGAACTTAAGTGCGCTTTTAGTCGTATTAAATTTATTCATATTTGACTTATTCATATCGTTACGCATATTCTTCTTTCCTTTCGCGAAGAATTGCCTTGCGCCCCACCACATTTTCGCGTTCCTATAGCCGTATTGCGAATTGGGCGCATTTTCTTAATTAATCCCTATCTTTTTTTATTAACGCAACCATCGTAAACAGGTGGGTAAAACCTCACCGGCAAAAATAAAGTGGGTACCAAAAATGGCGGTATTTGGCGCTATATTTAACGCGACTTAAGCAAAATGAAGGTCGGCGACCACATCAGCGTGTCGAAATGCTACAAATTGCGAAGAATATTTACCGTAATTTTTGCAGCAGTGTCCGCATACTCGGAAATATCAAAAGTGTGAAAATCCTCGTATTTTGTATCCGCATTATCGCTCATTGCGCGCACAACAAGTGCAGGAACGTCGTTACGAGCAGCCACATGCAAGACTGCTGCGCCTTCCATTTCCACAGCATCCGCTTGAGTAGCTGCAATTACCTCCGCTACTTTTTCTGGCGAATCAACAAAATATCCGCCGGATGCAATAGTGCCAGCGATATGCGTGATTTTCATATCGGTAAGCACTTTACTAGCTACTTTAAGAAGATAATCATCCGAATGAAATTCGCTTGCAAATGGCTTCCATTGACCGATTAAGCGCATATCGGTATCGAGATATTTTACAGTTTTTCCAAGAACAACATCGTTCGTATGCAAATTTTTATTAAGATTTCCTGCAATACCAGAAAAAATTACGACTTGAGGGTTATATGCGTCAATAAGATATTGCACAGTTGCAGCAGCATTAACCAGACCCATTCCGCCAACAGTAGCCGCGACTTCGATTTTACTGCCATTCGCCGAGTCAAGAGTGCCGCAAGATACATCAAGACTTGCAGAGTGATCGTGAGTCACGTTTTCAAGCGCGCTAGCAATATGCGCAACTTCTTCCTCTAAAGCGCCAACAACAGCGACTTTAGTAATATCAGCTTCTGTAAGTTTTTCAATATTAGACATGAGCAGAATCATCCTTTTTTATTTCGCTACTTATGTATTTGTCATTACAATTAACCAAAAACACACATACTAAAGTCATAATAACAAAAGTTAAAGTCGCAATCTTCAGCAATGCTTCGCACGTAAAATCAAACCAAGGATTCACAACAGGAACATTGAAAAACGCAATAATTTGATTCTGCAGAGCAAGAAAAGCGAAAAATCCAGCTATAAGCAATACACAAACTAAAGTGCCAACAATGCGACGCCATCCGTTAGCAAAAACAAGCAAAGCAATTCCAGTTACAAACGGCATAAAAACGCTAAACCACAATGCAGAAAACGTAACAAGCGTATAACCAGCACTATGCGTGCCACGATACCATGCAAAAGCCAACAAAATAACACCAGTTGCAATCAAAGCTAACAATATATAACGCACCACCGGTAGTGCTTTACACATAAAACCTTTATTCGCATTATTCCCATTATTCGCTTTATTCAAGTCTTCGTTATACATTTCAACACACTCCCTTGTACGCAAAATATAATGCAAAAATAGGCGGCAAATACAGTAAGGAACATAAGCCAAGTAGAAATTAATTGAGATTATCTTACTACAATCTCTAAGCTCTAAGCTCTACGGCGAGTTGCTACAGATTTATCTAAAATTCTTAGCAAATTGGCAGTATCTTCCCAAGAAATACAACGATCCGTAATAGACTTCCCATATTCAAGTTCGCTAAGAGGAGCAGGATCCTGATTACCACCCTGTAAGAAGCTCTCCATCATCACGCCCTTAATACCCTGCTCACCCGCAGCCAAACGATCCGCAATCTCACGCACAACCTCAATCTGGCGACGCTCATCCTTGCCAGAATTACCATGCGAGCAATCCACAACAACACCATGCGAAGCCATGCAACCAGTACCCAAACGCAAACGAATTGAAGCCACAGCAGAAGCAACCGACGCAGCATCATAATTCGGCCCCTTACTAGATCCGCGCAAAACCACGTGACAATCAGGGTTGCCAAGAGTCTGCACAGCACAAGCGCGACCAAGATGATCAATACCAAAGAACGTATGATGCTGGCTCGCAGCTAAGCAGCCATTTACAGCCGCAGAAACAGAACCATCCGTAGCATTCTTAAAACCAACCGGCATAGAAAGACCACTAGCAAGCTGACGATGAATCTGAGACTCAGTATTACGCGCACCAATCGCACCCCAGCTCACAGCATCCGCAATAAACTGAGGGCTGGTCGGCTCCAAAAATTCAGTAGCAGCAGCCAAACCAGCATCCAACACGCCGAGCAAAGTCTTACGCGCAAGCAACAAACCCTTATGAATATCATGCGTTCCGTCAATATCCGGGTCGTTAATCAAACCCTTCCAGCCAAGAGCTGTGCGCGGCTTTTCAAAATACACGCGCATAACAATAAGAAGCTCATCTTCAAGCTCCGAACGCAACTTAGCTAAACGACTCGCATAATCAAGAGCAGCCTTAGGATCATGCACAGAACACGGGCCAACAATAACCAACAAGCGATCATCTTCGCCATTCAAACAGCTACGAATCTCATCGCGCGACTCAGCAACAATATCCTGCGCATACGGCGACAATGGCAACTCACCAAGCACCTGAGCAGGAGTTGGCAAAGGCTCCAGCTCAAGCACGCGGCGGTTTATTATGCGATCCACACCAACCTGGTCTTCCCAGCGCTGAAACTTCGCGGAATTAAGAGGGTTACGCCCCTCCTCAACTTCCTTCTTTACCGCGCGAGAAGTACGCTGCTCAGCTGTAGAAGCCATTTGTCACCATCCTATAAAAACTGTGCTTGGTGCGATCGGTGGGTGCGAGGAGAGAATCAACCTAACTTGGTGGGGTCGGTGTACGCATCTTGAAATAAAGATGCGTGCACCGCCGAGCTTGCGTTGAAAGCACAACCACATTTGATGTGGTCGGTGCTTGCATCTTGAATAAAGATGCAAGCACCGCCGAGCTCACGCGAAAAGCACACTGTGCTTTTCGCAATAGTGAGCGCGGCGCTTTGGAGTAGCTTAAGCGCCCAATGCGCTTAAGCTAAGCCAAAGCGCCCATTGGATCCCACGCCGGTAATACGATTGCTGGTTCTTCTAGGGCTTTGCGATATTCTTCCGGAAGCAGATTCTTCGGCACTGCAACTTCGTACACATACTCGGTAAACCAGTCGTCACTCATCGTAAAGTAACCCTTATCTGCAATATCAGTGCCCCAAGAGTTCTCTACGCGCCAACGGCGAGTAGTCGTACCATCATCAGCAACATCCACACCAGCAAAAGCCATAGCGTGATTCATCGCAGAATCAGCAAAACGCACACGCGCTTCCTTATCCAAATCAAAATCAACGCCATAAACGCGACCATACTCGAACAAATCAGTAGCCCAAGCGCCATTCTCGCGATCCATCATAGGATGGCAATCGGCACCAAACCACACTGGAATGCCCTTCTCAACCAAAATCTTACGCACGCAATCCTTCATAAACTGGTTTGGCACGTTCAAATATTCGGTTGCGTCTCCGCCAGCAACATTACCCAAATGCTCAATAGCAATCTTCTTGCCCTTAGGATGTTCAGCTCGAGGATCGTCAACCAAGCACACATAATCCTCAAGACCAGCATTCACGTACTTCTTCCAAAACTCAACTGGCGTAATCTCACCATCGCGATGGAACTTGCCGTCGCTATCAGTCCACTCCCAATCGAAGCTCTTAGGTGGCTCACCCAAGTGAATTGTCAAAATCCTGTGACCTGCAGCAGTAGCATCCGCAATAATCGCATCAATTTCAGTGGCATTCGCATACATATGAGCAACAGCAGTATGCAAAAGCGCACGCAACTGCGTATTCATAGCACCAGTATTCTTAGAAGAAGCAGTTTCTGGGAACAAATCCTTAGGAACAGCACCATACTTCTTGTAAACATTCATAGCCATGGTCCACTGGCCGCCATCGCCCATAACGTCATGCAACAAATGCTGAATCAAACGAGAATCTGAAGGCTCACCTGCACGCACCAAAGCAGCAACATCCTTCAAGAAGTAGTTAATTCGCTCAAGCTTGTCGTAGTACATCGCATAGTTTTGAGAAAACTCAAATTCCTTCAATCCAAGGGATTTCTTCGCAATGAAACGAGCCACGTTCAACGAACTAAACAGCCAGCAACGGCCAGAACGATCCTGATGTGTTGCATCTCCGTTATCAACAATGGTAGAAAAACGACGCTGCAATAAGCGCGCACGATCATAATTACGCGCGACTTTATCAATACCAGCAGCAGTCACACCATTCATAGCTAAACGGTTTAAAGGATTTGCGTCAAAATCCTCACGCAAACCTTGTAATTTTTCATCAGTTAGAGCAGTGATTTCAGTCACAATGCTACCTTTCCTGTTAATTATCAATATTTATTTCAAATATTTATTCAAATACCAGCACATTCTAGCGTACGATGTTTAAGCCAATCTACAAATTTTACAATATTTTCTTTATTGATTATCTGTGTCTTGGTCTTCTTGAGACTCGTTAGCTTCTTCAGATTCAGCCAACGCAGCTTGAACATCTCGCTGAGCCTGCTTCGCATCTGCAGAAGATTGAACATCCGACGAATCCTCATTATCGTCAGAAGCTTGCGCAACTTGTTGGTTTTGTTGAGCATCCCCAAAATCAAATCCAGAGAAAGCATTCGCAAACAGCGAACGCAATTCCGTAACGCGCTGCGTAATAGTTGCCTCACGATGCTGCAATTGGGTTAATCGAGTCGTCATGCCATCAAGCTCTTGCTGCGCTGCAGCTCTACGCTCTTCAACCTGAGCAGTTGCCTCCTGCATAGCTTTGCGCACAATATCAGCAGCCTGACTATCCGCAGCCTGATGCGTTTGCGCTGCATATTCGTCAGCTTCTTGATGAACAGTTTTTGCGCGATCAACCAAAGCATCTGCTTCTTCCTGAGCTGCTCTTTCTTTCTCTTTCAAACCAGAAAGCAAGGCATTGACTTTCTTTGTAGCTTCCTCCTGTTGAGCAGCAATATCTGCTCGAATCTGCTCAACTTCTGCACTAACTTGGCTTAACGTACGCGTGCGTTCAACTTGAGCATCATCTGCAATTTCTTGAGCTTTAGCAGCAGCAGCATCCGTAATTTCGCCAGCTTTGCGCTGTGCGTCAGCCATCATCTTCGAAGCGTGTTCGCGCATATCAGCAAGCTTTTTATTTGCTTCTGCAAGAGCAGATTCAATCTGATCGTTTGTTTCAGCTTTAGCACGTGCAATCTCTTCGTTTGCAGCCGCACGCTGCTCAGCAATTTTTTGCGCAGCTTCCGACTTAAGTTGCGAAATGCTGCTTTCTTGCTGAGCGCGCTCAGAAGCCATGCGCTTCGTATGTTCTTCTTGAGTGTTTTGTAAAGCTAATTCTGCAGCGTCTTTTTGAGCTTGCACATCTTTAGCAGTAGTATCGCGCAAACGTGCAGAATCTTCTTGTGCAGCTTGCATAAGTTGTGTCGACTTTTGCGTGGCATTGGAAAGCATTGTGTCTGCTTTAGTTTGTGCTTCTTGCATTAAATGTGCAGCATCCAGTTTTGCATTGTTCAGCAAAGTTCCAGCTTGTGCTTGTGCATTCTTTTTAATTGATGCAGCATCTTGCTTAGCGCGCTCAAGCAATTGAGAACTAGTCTGCTCTGCAGATGCCAGCAATTGCTGCGCATTTGCACCTAAGGATGCAAAAGTATTTCCGCTTTTTGCACGTTTTACATTATTTTTTTCTTCTTGCAATTGCGCTTGTAATTGCAAAATTGATTCATCGCTTGAACGCACTTGTTCACGCAGACGAGAAATAGTACGCTCATAGTTTGCAAATGCTTCATTTACCTTGTCTTTATCGTACCCACGCAACGCGGTTGGGAATAAATCAGCCACCATAATATTCCTTTCACAAGCCCCCACACAGCTGCACAAAACGCTGTGCTACACCATCAGAATCAACGCTATCACTTACAAGCAAAAAACACTCGTGTGTTGCGCACGTTTTTGCTAAGCTCACACAACTGCACTTACTACCTAGCTCAAATACAGTAATGTTTATATAGCATATGCGATTATTTGTCGCGAATTACTAAAGCAAGAAGTCTACCTTCATGCGATTTTCCAGCTAAACTAGCACGTCGATGAGAATACCATAGCGGATTTTCCAAAGTGCACATTGGGTTTTGCAAATTTTGCAAACGTTCCGGCAAAGACTCGCCTTCCCCATCTACTTCGCAAATCGTGCGCAATTCCTCATCTTCCTGCAAATATTGCGTAGCTGCAGTAACTCTTGGCAAAGCGTCAACAATATTCGCAACTCCTGCGATCGCTAAATCAATGCGTGCAGCTTCAGCAATATCAATACCAATTCCACCGAAACGCGTTTTTGTTACAGTTTGCGGATAACGTTTTTCAAAATCGCGCGCAATACTCTCACCAACTTCGTAGCAATCTCCACAAATACACGGACCGAGCACTGCTTCTATACGAGAACGCTCAGCTCCCTTTTCGCACATTGCTTCGATGACAGCATCGAGTACGCCAGCCATCAATCCTTTTCGCCCACAATGCGCTGCAGCGATTACTCCAGCTTCGTCGTCCGCAAGTAAAACTGGCAAACAATCTGCCGCAAACATTCCTAAAGCAAGCGAGCACGCAGTTGAAACTTGCGCATCCGCCTCAATTCTCAATTGCGAATCTGCAAAACCTGTTGCATCAAAGCCGTAAGAAGTATTCCATGAATCTACTACACTATCTGCGTCAAATACTTCTCTGCTATGAACTTGAGCAACAAGCGACAAGTCTGCTTGCAAAGCTTTCTGTAAAGCTGCGCGATTGCTTGCTACAGCCTCCTCACTATCTCCTGCGCGTCCGCCTAAATTAAGTGAAGCAAATGAACCTTCAGAAATTCCACCCAGTCTAGTAGTAAAAACTGCATGAGTGCGAGACCCTAACGGCACTGGAATGGTTACAGGAATTGGCGTACCGTCCTCATCTTCGTGAGGCAATGGCATACCAGTTACGCTTGTTTCTTGCATTTTATTGTTTTCTTTCAGCCTAAATAAGCCAATTCTTCATTGCTTAATTGCAAATCGGAAGCTTTCAAACTATCTAAAATTGTAGCTGGTCTGTGAGCTCCAGGAATGACAAATATGTGATCGCCTTTAGCGAGCTCCCAAGCCAAAACTACTTGCTGATAGCTTACGCTATGATTTTCGGCAACTTTGCGGAATGGATCGAAAAGATGCTCGTCATAAGGATGACGGAATCCACCTAATGGACTCCAGCAAACAAAAGCAATTCCAAGCTTTTCGCAATATTGCAACGTATCTTCATTCTCTAAATGAACTGGAGAATATTGATTTTGTACTGCTACTAGCTTTTCTCCTAAAATGTTGCGCGCAATATCGATTTGCTCCACAGAAGCGTTAGAAATACCGATTTCTCGAGCCACACCTTCATCAAGCAACTCCTGCATTGCTTCAATAGACTCATTGTATGGAACTTCTGGATCTGGCCTGTGGAAGTAAAGCAAGTCAATAGTGTCAACGCCTAGAGTCATTGCAGACTCTTTGGCATGCGCAATCAAATGCTCTGGCTTACCATCCTTACCCCACGTTGGTCGCCCGTCAGTAAAGTTACGGAAGTGACCGACTTTAGTAGCAACCAAAATAGAAGATTTGTCGCCTTTCCAGCTTTCTAAAGCCTCACGAACAAGCTTTTCGCCAGTTTGTTCTTCACCACCAGAGCAGTAATATGCCCAAGCTGTGTCAATATGCGTACAACCTGCATCAAGAGCTGCGTGGATTGTTTCAATTCCCATATCGTGACCAAGATTGTTTTCTATTGTCAATGGCATTTCGCCAAAACCAATAGCGGTTGTATCAAACGAACCTAATGCGCGATGCATAACCATATTTCACCCCTATTTTGTAAGTTTTATATTTTTCGTGAGTATTTATTATTGCATTACGCTACTTTACGCGGTCACAATATTTTACTACTTTTTATATTTTATTTTATTGCACAGATTGCATAAAACATTTAAATAGCTATCTAAAAGAAATGCCTCCAAACGCAAACGCAGCTTGAAGGCACTTCTACGAATATTTATTTTTATTTAGTATCTAGCAATAATTTTGCTTTAATACTATTTGCGCAATTAATCTTCCTCAAATGGATCAAAATCGCGACGCACGCGGCGACGAGGACGCTCTGCGCGCTCTTCGCGAGCCGAACGATACTCGTCATAGTGATCGTCATCAGCTGCATAACGCGGCTTTCTATCAGATACGCGACGATTTTCTGAATCTCGACGATTTGAGCGATCTTCACGGTCGTCACGATCTGCACGATCGTCACGGTCATCGCGATTTTCGTAACGATCGTCACGGTCATCGCGCACGCGGCGACGAGGACGCTCATCAAAATCGTTATCGCTGTAACGGTTATCGCGATCTGCACGATCTGCACGACGGTCGTCTCGACGAGTGTTGCGGTCATCATAACGGTTATCGCGATCCATGTATCGGTCATTTCGATCCATGCGATCTCGATCGTCACGGTCATCGCGCATGCGGCGACGAGGACGCTCATCGCGATCTGCACGATCCGCACGGTCATGATTATCGCGATCGTCACGGCGAGAACGACGGTAATCGCCACGAGAGTCACGAGAATCGCGATCGTCGCGAGAACTGCGGGAACGATTTTCACGCACTGCTGGAGCAGAAGATTCTTGATCTTCAAAACCTGGAATAGCCAAAGAAATCTTGCCACGCTCATCTACGCTTTGTACGATAACTTCAACATTATCGCCTTCCTTCAGCACATCTTCAACAGTGTCAATGCGCTCACCATTTGCTAAATTGCGAATCTGTGAAATGTGAAGCAAACCGTCAGTTCCAGGAGTCAAATTCACAAAAGCTCCAAAGCTTGTGGTCTTAACAACCTTGCCCGTGAAAGTTTCACCAGCTTTTGGCACACGAGGATTTGCAATAGAATCGATGATTCCCTTAGCTTTCTCAGCAGCTTCTCCGCCTTCAGAAGAAATGTAAACAGTACCGTCATCTTCAATAGCGATTTCAGCACCAGTTTCTTCCTGAATTTGGTTAATCATCTTGCCCTTAGGCCCAATTACCTCACCAATCTTGTCTACAGGAATTGTGGTTGTAATAATGCGTGGAGCGAATGGACTCATCTCAGCTGGGCAATCAATGCATTCGTTAATAACTTCAAGAATCGTTGCACGAGCTTCATGTGCCTGCTGCAAAGCGGCAGCCAAAATATCAGCTGGAATACCATCAAGCTTCGTATCGAGCTGCAAAGCAGTGATGAATTCAGAAGTACCAGCAACCTTGAAGTCCATATCACCAAATGCATCTTCTGCACCGAGAATATCAGTCAAAGTCTTGAAGATATGCTTTCCATCAACATCACCAGAAACTAAGCCCATAGCAATACCAGCAACTGGAGTCTTCAAAGGCACGCCAGCAGCAAGCAAAGAAAGCGTAGAAGCACAAACGGAACCCATAGAAGTAGAACCGTTAGAACCAATAGCTTCAGACACCTGACGAATAGCGTATGGGAACTCTTCGCGACCTGGCAAAACTGGAACCAAAGCCTTCTCAGCTAAAGCACCGTGACCAATTTCACGACGCTTTGGAGAACCAACGCGACCAGTTTCACCAGTGGAGTATGGAGGCATTTCGTAATTATGCATATAACGCTTAGTCTGTGGACCAGAAAGCGCATCAACCTGCTGCTCCATCTTAAGCATATTCAAAGTAGTCACACCCAAAATCTGAGTTTCACCACGCTGGAAAAGTGCAGAACCGTGTACGCGAGGCACAACATCAACTTCTGCAGAAAGCGTACGAATATCGCGCAAACCACGACCATCAATACGATAATCTTCAGTCAAAATACGACGACGAACAATTTGACGCTGCAATTCTTTAAACGCATTGCCGAGTTCCTTTTCCTTTTCGGCTTCGTCCATATCAGTGAATTCTTCAGCAATTGCAGCACGCACGCCTTCCTTAATTTCAGCGATGCGATCTTGACGAGGAAGCTTTTCAGCAATAGAAAGAGCTTCATTCAAATCAGCATGAGCAATCTCGTCAATACGAGCATAAAGTTCGTCAGTATATTCTGGGAAGAGTTGGAATTCCTTAGTTTCCTTAGCTGCAATACGCTTCAACTCATTTTGAGCATCGCAAATAACCTTAATAAATGGCTTTGCAGCTTCCAAACCTCCGGCTACGACTTGCTCATCTGGCTTGGTTTGACCATCATTGTAAATCAAATTCCAAGCATTCTTACCAGCACCAGCCTCAATCATTGCAATAGCAACATCGCCGTTTTCAATCACACGACCAGCCACAACAATCTCAAATACTGCACGCTCGCGCTCACTCCAACGTGGGAAAGCAACCCACTGGCCATCAATCAAAGCCAAACGAACGCCAGAAACTGGGCCCTCAAATGGCAAACCAGAAATCATAGTAGATGCAGACGCCGCATTCAAAGCAATAACATCGTAAGCATCATCTGGATTAATTGCCAAAATTGTTTCAACAACTTGCACTTCGTTACGTAAAGTGTGTGGGAACAACGGACGCAACGGGCGATCAATAATACGGCATGCCAACGTTGCTTCGTTAGAAGGACGACCTTCACGGCGGAAGAACGAACCTGGAATCTTTCCAGCAGCATACATTTTTTCTTCCACATCAACAGTTAATGGGAAGAAGTCGTAATTTTCCTTCGGACTAGATCCTGCAGTCGTCGTCGACAAAATCATGGAATCGTCATCCAAATATGCGGCAACAGCACCATCTGCTTGCTGAGCAAGTCGACCAGTTTCAAAGCGTAGCGTACGCTTACCAAATGAACCATTATCAATAACGGCTTCTACAGCCTTAATTTCGGGACCCTCCACGGGTTCCTCCTTTTCTTAACTTACCTAATCAACCAACATGCGTAATAACATTGACGACTTCGCATTATTACTTATATGCGAATATTTGCACTCTTTGCAACACTTGCGTTACGTCAATATTTCGTAGTGTTTTTTGTTTCGGTTACTTCAATCATCCGTATTCAGTTATACATCAATCTTTAATTATTTTTTGAATTATTCGTTAATTCTTTTTAGTTATAAATTTTAAATATTGTTCACAACACTTACCCCAAATCTGTGAATATGTGAACAATTTTTATGCGTACACGTACCTGCGTACAGCACAAAGAATACAAAAGCCCGAGCTAAGCCCGGGCTACAAGACTATCGACGCAAGCCAAGTCGTTCAATCAAAGAACGATAACGGTTGATGTCAACACGCTTCAAGTAATCGAGAAGACGACGACGATCACCAACCATGAGCAACAAGCCACGACGAGAATGATGATCGTGCTTGTGCTCCTTCAAGTGCTCAGTAAGGTCAGCAATGCGCTTGCTAAGCAAAGCGACCTGCACTTCTGGGGAACCCGTGTCACCCTCGTGCGTCGCGTATTCGTTGATAATATTCTTCTTATCTTCAGCCGTTAATGCCACGGCGTCCTCCTTAATATCACTGCGCGGTGCCACAACCTTCTGCTGTAGCGCTCTCAATCCGCGGGCGTTACACGCCAAGTCTCTATCATACAACCACTTGCAAACAACTTATTTTCGCAAAATCCAAATATTACATTGCGGTCATAAAGCCACCAAATAGCACAACTAGAATTGCCAAAACCTCAATCGCATAAAACATTATGAACGACGCCCAACTACGCGTAAGAACATTCAAAGCCGAGGTTTTAGGAACAATGACAAGCAAACCAACAAAAATGACAGCAAATACAGCTACTCCAATACCTGCAGAAATAATGCCAAGATTTGCCGCATTCGCTAAACCTGAAGCATGACCATAGACCACATACGTCGAATACCAGAAGCTCATGTTTAGCATGCATAATCCGGCAATAAGTTGTTCTAAAGCCAGAAAAACAGCAAACATTATCCGCCAAATCCAACGATGAGTGTCAATTAACGCCATAGCAAGACTTGTAAAAGCAGACACTGTGATTACCCACGAAATAAAAACAACACCTTGCGAAGATAATCCAGAGCAATGCGAAATAACCCATGAAGTATGACGAGCGGCCATAGTGCGACCAATCCAATACGGAATAACAATAGCGACAAGCAGAACGCCAAAATAAATCCACCAATTCTTTGGATTAGAATGCTTACGAGAAAAATCAGCAATCGATAAGTCTGTTTCCGGCAAACCAATGTTTACATATTCGTCAGGAATTTTGCTTTTCGAATCATCATTCTTTTTTAAAACTTCATTAGCATTGATTACACGAGCAGAACGTTTCCTAGGCTTTAGCGGAGCAAAACTTTGTGGATATTCACCATCATGCTCATCATTTAACTTCATACGTTACTTCTCCTGCCAATCTTTAATTGCCAAGCAATTTCTCAAGTTTTAACCATGCAACATTACATTACTAACTATTATTGTATGTTATAACGCAATTAACTGATAGCGTGTGCACAAAAAGTGTCAACCGTTTATGGCGACTGCTAGGCTCAAAATAACAGTTGTTTCGCTTGATTTTTAATTAACAAGCGTCACTAAATACGCAAAATTTATGACAGGACATTATGGGATTTATTCATTTTATTGTTAACCTACTCAAGGATCCACGCTCAGCTATTGCAAGTTGGATTGCAATGGGCACAGCTCCAGCATTAGGCCTTATTTTTCTCATTGTTTTTATTGAAACAGGCGTAGTATTCTTCCCATTCCTTCCAGGAGATTCACTTCTTTTCGCAGCAGGGTTTTTTGCAGCTCCTGACGCTCAAACAGGTCATAGCGCGCTTCCACTTCCACTATTACTTGCCGTAGTGTGGCTAGCCCCAATCATTGGCGATCAGTGCAATTACTTTATTGGTCATTTCTTCGGACGAAAGATTGTAGAATCCGGGAAAGTAAAAGCGCTCACTCCAGAACGAGTTGCAAAAACCGAAAAAATGATTGATAAATGGGGTCCGCTGGCAGTATTCTTGGGTAGATTCTTCCCATTCATACGCACTTTTATGCCGTTCATCTCCGGAATTTCTGGAATGCGCTGGATACGCTTCACACCATTTTCTGTACTAGGCGGTCTCGTTTGGTCGTCGCTTTTCACATTTCTTGGATATTTCTTCGGCAAGATTGATTTCGTACAGAAGAATTTTGAATTAGTAATTGTTGCAATTTTGCTTATCTCGCTTGTGCCAACTTTTATTGGTTTATACAAAGCGCACAAAGCAAAGAAAGCAGCAAAACTTAATAAAGAAAACAAATAAACTAGTATTTTAACTTACGACACTCAAGCACGCTGCACTACAAGAAATGTTGTTTTTATACAAGCTTTGTAGTACAGTGTGCAGAGTTGTCGTAAGATGATTTGTCTTAGACATTGGGGCTATAGCTCAGTTGGTAGAGCGCTTCGTTCGCATCGAAGAGGTCGTGGTTTCGATTACCATTAGCTCCACTGAGCCCACTGCATTCATTCCACCGCAGTGGGCTTTTTATTTTTCTCGCACAATGCCTGTCAAATCTAGCAAAACTAATTAGAATAGTTTACTGATTGTTAATTTTCTTTTTAAAAATAATGCTAATTCCTAATGCAGCACAAAGAATTGCTATAATTCCAGTGCCAATATAAGCCACAATTTCTATATAATTTACCGATTTTCGCTTAAAGGAATCAGCATTTTCAAAAGATTTTTCCGATTTTTTCACTTGCGAACGAGCTATCCAATCATCGTTATCGGAGCTATTGTCGGAATCATCATCTAAACCATCATCAGAACTATCAGCATCTTTACTCTCGCTATTTTTAGATTTTTTATCTGCTTCAGATTTTTTTACAAGCTTATTTGCAATAGAAACAATTTTTACATTTTTATATTGCAAAGTTGTTATATTTCCCGCATAATCTGCAGCTTTTACTAATACGTCGTGAGTAAAACCGTCTGGTTTTAGTTTTGTAGATAAAACTGATTTATTCACATCTTTACCGCTCCAAATACGATTTGTTTTACCATCAACATCGATTGTTACATATTGCAATGCTATGTTATCTTTTGCACTAATACGTAAAATTTTTCCTTCTTTATTAGTGCGATAAGTAGAATTATTTTGCATATCAAACACTGTTGTGATTGGAGCAAGATTATCTACTGTAAATTGCACGGAAGCTGGTGCAAATTGCAACATTCCTTCCTTTTTGCTAACTGCACTTTCGCTACAAGAATGATTGCCTGCCTTGTCTACTGACATAATGCGCACACGATAATGAGCGTTATCGGCAAAATTCCGTTTAAAAATAGTGTAAGTCAATCGTTGCCAGCCACGATCTGTGCGACTGTTTACAGAAAAATCCTGTTTTGATAAAATCTTCTCTACACCGTCTTGCATAACACTAATTTTTGCAGGACTTGCCAGTCCGCTAGGATTGAGTTCTTCAATATGAATATCTTTAGCATTTTGCAATTGTTTACGATTCATTGCTTTAGTGGAACTATCTATACTAAATGAGGAACCGCTTCTATTTATAGAAAATTGCAACTTACCAGAAATAACATGATCTACTAAATCTTTAGCACTCCACTGAAGCTGATATACGTCATCGTCTTGAATTCCATTATAAAAACCTACGTATTGCACACTTACGCTTTGCGAATCAGCTTTTCTAGACACAAAAGAACGCAATTCCTTAGCATATCGCATTCTTCTCAGCGAATACGTTACGCTTGCAGGTTTTAGCCAACGATCTTTTATAACTAATGTTGGAACTACAGCATGAGAATACGCTCCGCCTTGTTGCACTCCAGTAATAGAAACAGTTGGCGAAAGCGTATCAATAATGAATTTATTACTGATAGAAGAACTCGCATTACCCGATAAATCTTCAACACAATAGCGAACATCCCAAGAAGCATCCCCCGAAAAAGAAACATCAGCATACCACACGTTTGTATGCACACCATCGTTTTTAAAGCTTTTAGCTGTAAGTACCATAACCTGCTTACCATCAGCAAAAACTTTCGCAATAGGATAAGAATCGTGAAGCAAATACGAGAAAACGAACGAATCATCCTGTATTAATATTCTTGAAGCTCGATTATTACGAAAATATTTGCCTTCATACGATGCGTTGTTGTCATAACTAACACTCAAGCGAGGAGCAGTTTTGTCAATAACAATATATCTTGGACGCTTGCTATAAGAATTATCTTTTGTTAAATCTGAAGCATTCAAAACTGAATCAGGAATACTTAATATTGGCTTACGAGAGCGCAATTTGTTGCCAGAAAGTTTACTTTCATTAGAAATATAGTTAGTTTGCTTTGAAACATGAGAATTAGAGTCAACTCCTCCCCATATGCGTTTAGGATGCATTGTTACAGCAGCAAGTCTTATAGAGATATCTTGCAAATCGTATATTCCTTCTTTTTGCAATTCAACTCTTACTATTCCTAATACTCGAGGTCGGATCTTATAACGAATATTAACTAGCGACGACACCGCCTCAATCTTAGCTAAATCAACTTTGGCACTCACTATTTGATATCTTCCAACGCTAACAGTAGCTTTATGCGCGTTCCTAATTTCCGAAGCGTCCAATCCATCAAAAGTTATAAGTAGCGAAGCAGCACGTTTAGTAAACATGTACTCGCCTTGAGTGCGAACAGTTTTCTGTTTTGTCATAACAGAAACATTTGCTATATGCAATCCTTTGGCTGCGTTATAGCTGCTTTTTGCATACGCAATAGAATTAAGTGGCAATAATGCAACAACTATAGCAGCACTAATAAATACAATAATCCCAATATAAACGCCAATGCGAGCGCAGCCGCATTTAAATCGCTTGAAAAACCACATATCCCCCAAATTTCTTTGTTTACACATTTATTCCCTCCTTTTTATTATTCCTTTTATTTCTTTTATTTCTTTTGCAAAAAAGCTAGATTAATTTCGTCTTGAACTTTTTTGACGCTATCGATTGCGTTTTTCTTTCTACTTACAGCCTCATCATTTGACGCATGCGCTTGTTTAAGAAGATATTCTGCCTTGTCGCACATTTGCTGAATCTCTTGTTTACTGGCTCCGCTTTCTAGGAACATCGGCAACCACGAATGAATTGATTGCAAAACTAGTTCTCCAGTATCCACAAATAAAACGTCTCCGTGATCTTTCTCAACAATTTGCATTAGCTGCTGTAATTGATTCACATAATTTTTATACGTTTCTACGCTTGCACAATCTTTAGAAACATCAACAAGTTGCGCATAAGCGTCAGAAATAGCGATGTACGCGCTTAACATTTTTTGATTTGAAGCAGTATGCGATATGCCATCAGAATTAGTTTCTACAGCTTGCGAAGACGCTTTATTCGCATCTTTTTCATATTTTTGAGCCTCTTGGAACCATACTTTTGCTACTCGCATACGAGATAATCGTTCTGTTTGTGAAACTTTTCCAGAAAATCCTGCAAAATAGTACCAATACGCTTTGCCTATTTCTATAGAAATATTCAACCAATCTTTATTTACAGGACGCAAGTTTTGCTCGTATTTATTAATCAAACCAACAAAACATTGCTCTTCGTTGGCACTCCATTGCTGATCTGCAAGTTGAATTTGCAATAAAATTTGGAGAGGTTTAAATGATATTTTGCTTATATATTTCTTCTTGATCATACTATTTTGCACTTGCATTGCATGAGAAATATAGCGACACGCAATATCCGAATTGCTTTCGCGCTCAGCTAATTGCATGTAAGAATCGTAGCTTTTATTATTTTTGCGTATTTCCTCAATTCTTTTACTACTTGGCTCACCATCAAAAGATTGCTTATTTCGATTTACAAAAGCATTCCCAACAAATAAACCTAAGCAGTTGAATAAAATTACTATAAAAACTAGTACTACAACAATTAATGCCGTAATTGCATAGCGCTTTTTTCTAGGCTTAAAACTATTTTTGCATTGTTTGCGTCGCAATACATTCGTAGAGGTGTCGCATTGTTGCGAATGCTTTTCTGTATGCTCACACGCTTCCAGTGCAGAAAACATTTCGTCGCAATCTTTATATCTATGAGATGGTTTAGTAGCTGTAGCTATTGCGAGCACAGACACTAATTGTTCTACTACTTCACGATTCTCATGAGACAATAGTACAGCAGATTGCACGTTTGTTTTAGGCACTTCAGTTGGTAATAATGCGTAACGCAATGTCATTCCAATCGAATACACATCGCTTGAAGTAGTTGCTGCAGAGTTTTCGTTCAAAATTTCAGGAGCGGTAAAAATATTAGTAGCAAATCGCGCGTCGCACTGGTCTATTGTGCGCAAATCAAGCACTCCCCCGTTTGCATATAATTGCGTTGCAGCACCAAAATCAATCAAACGGACTGTGCCATCTTCTGAAATCATAACCTGAGAAGGCTTAAGATCACCGTATATAATTGGCGGATAATGCGAATGTAAATAAGAAAGTATTGAGCAAAGTTGCATACCTAAATCAAGAACAGTTTCAACATTTTGCAATCCAGATTCTTCTACAATAGATTTTAAAGAACGTCCCTTTACATAATCGCGAACAGCATAAGCTCTACCATTTTCTTCAAAAAAATCAACAATTCGCGGAATAGCTGGATGATCGCATTCCTTTAAAACATTCGCTTCAGCACGTAAGGATTGAATAATACGCCGTTGATACTCTTCGTCTCCTTGCAGAAGCGTTTCTTTAACAGCCCATTGCTTGTGCAAAACGGTGTCAACAGCAAGAAACACTGTTGAAGTGCCACCACGCCCCAGCTCACCAAGCAGCTGATAGCGTCCGCCTACACAAACCATCGTTACGCCTCCGCAATATTGAAAACTCCAACTACTCATCAAATATTTCAGTTAATTTTTTGAGTAATTGAATTACAGTTGCGACTACTGTACCGATAAATTTATGCGTAAAAAAGCTTTTTATAGCATTGTGGATAAAAGCTTATAAACCTACAAAATTCACGTTTTGTAGAAGAAGTAGAAGAATATATCAGTCGATATTAGCACCCAATGCTAAAAGTTTGCCTCTAAAATCTGCATATCCTCGATCAATTAGCGAAATTCCACGCACATTCGACGGACCTTGAGCAGTAAGAGCTGCAATCAAATGGCTAAAGCCTCCGCGCAAATCAGGTACATCAATATCTTGACCTGTCAACGGAGTAGGTCCGAAAATCACTGCAGAATGCTTGTAATTGCGCTGCTGGAATCTGCAAGGAAGCGAACCTAAGCATTCACGATAAAGCTGAATCATAGCTCCCATTTGCACAAGTGGCTTCGTGAAACCAAAACGATTTTCATAAACAGTTTCATGCACAATACTCAAGCCCTTCGCTTGAGTAAGCGCAACGACAAGAGGTTGCTGCCAATCAGTCATAAAACCAGGATGTACATCGGTTTCAATAGCAACCGGATGCAAATCCCCACCCGGATGCCAGAAACGAATTCCTTTATCTGTAACATCAAATTGTCCGCCAACTTTACGGAACACATTTAAGAAAGTCATCATTTCTGGCTGAGTTGCGCCCTTAATAAACACATCTCCGTGTGTTGCAAGAGCAGCAGAAGCCCAAGAAGCTGCTTCGATGCGATCAGTTAATGACGTATGAGTGTATCCTTGAAGCTCTTTTACTCCCTCAATACGGAAAGTACGGTCAACATCTACAGAAATAATCGCACCCATCTTTTGCAAAACGGCTACCAAATCCATAATTTCTGGCTCAATTGCAGCTCCGGAAAGCTCTGTACGACCTTCTGCAAGAACCGCTGCAAGCAAAGTCTGTTCGGTTGCGCCGACAGAAGGATAAGGCAAATGAATTTTAGTGCCATGTAAGCCATTAGGTGCAGTAATATGAATACCATCTTCGTGATCTTTATCTACATTTGCACCAAGTTTACGCAACGTCTCAAGATGAAAATCAATTGGACGGCCACCAATATTGCATCCTCCAAGCGCAGGAATAAACGCTTCTCCAAGACGATGAAGAAGAGGACCAGAGAAAAGAATTGGAATACGAGACGAACCAGAAAGAGTGTCGACGTCAGCTACATCTGCGAGCTGCACTTTTGTGGCATCAATTGTCACAATGCCTTCAGGTCCATTAACTTCAACGTCAACACCATGCAAACGCAACAAATCAGAAACTACATGAACATCGCGAATTTCAGGAACGTTTTTTAGAACAGACTTGCCAGGTGCCAACAAAGCTGCAACCATAGCCTTGCTAACAAAGTTTTTTGCGCCACGCACTTTAATAGTGCCATTAAGCGGCTTACCACCTTCTACATGCAACACATCTGCAGCGTCAATGCCACTATTGTTGTTCTGTTCAGCCGTATTGTGTGCGGACACATTTACCTCTTTCGTTCGCGCTAAAACACTATTCACTATAATACCGGCATATTTGCCAACGCGCTCATGCAATCTATTAAAACTGATTAAATTAGCGCGTAGATCGTTGACGCCATCGACGAATCAATCTAGTAAGTAATGATGGTTTACGTAATAAATCCACTTCTGGCAATTCATGCTCAGACTCAGCTGTAAGAGCATAAGTATAGGCTTTTTTGGAAGAAGGTTTGCCAACAAGATTCCCAAATTCAAGCATTTGCGTACGCGGTTCAAACGGGTGACGAATATCAAATTCAAGCAAGCGCACGCCTCTTTTAGCAGGTTCAGGACCGTAAGATCCAAAACCACATGTAGGAGTGGCAACAAATAGCATATTACTCTCGGGATCTTTAGCTGCGAAAGAATTGCGGTGATCGTGACCGGCAATTAGCGCAAAAGCTCCTGCATCAAGCAAAGCAGCGTATTCACCACTATCGGCGTCAGGGCAGCTGATTCCTTCACCTAAATACCCATCGGGCAGAACATGTTTTTCGTCAAGAGCATAATAGCGACCAGCAAAAGTACGATACCCTTCAATAGCATGTTCGCGCGCAGCAAGTTCTTGCGGAACTTCACGAAGAACACGATAATATTGCGGCAATGGAAAATGCTGAAAAACACAAATATGCTCAGGCAAATAAGAAGAAAGACCAGAAATAAACTCGATAGTTTTTTTAGAAGGGCTACCATATCCGCCGGATTTAGCATAATCTCCAGAATCAACTAAAACTATTGAAAAAACAACCTTTTCATGCTTTTCATCCATAACAGGCAAGGCAAAAGTACCAGGCTCACATGTAAAAATAATCTGCTTTGGCAACACACATTTTGTCGATTGCATAGCACTTGCAGAAGATACATTAGAAGCACTGCGATTCATGCAACATGGAAAATCTTGATATATCTTATCAAGCTCTTCATTACTCAGACCGCACTGGAAATCATGATTCCCATAAGTAACAACCCACGGAATACTGCGATCTTCTAGTGGCTTCATTAACTTAGCAACAAATTCGTGCACCTTATCAACCAATTGCTTCTTATCAGAAGCTGAAATATTGGAAGATTCCTGCCAGAGTCTACGCTGAAAAGTTTTTGCAAATACTCTTTCATAACCTGCAATCTGGTTTCCAGTAAAAACTACAAGATCTGGTCGCACAGCATCGCAAGCAGAAGCAATAAGTCGAATAGTATCTTGTGAAATACGTAACCCATCTTGAACATCTGCACACTGAAGCACCCGGAATTTACCAGAAAGATGGAACTGCAAACGTCCTAAACGAGCCGAAATAGATAAAGGAAGTGCCGCAGATGCATGAGCTTCAGATTGTGCAGAATCAGTCATACTTTAAGCATACGGCAGATATGCCGCGACTCACTCAATTTTGTGCGCAAGTTTACATAAATTATTTACATTCAAAAATACTAAATTAAGCAAATACTGATAATAAATAACCTAAAAGCGATAAAAACGTGCAATTTCAGTAAAATAGTTACAAATTCACAGACAATTCACAGGTAATCGCATTACTGCACTCAGCATAAGGTGGTTATTATATATACATCAAAGGGAAATAAACTACAAGCAAGTAGTTGAATTTGACTTTAATAACTTAAACCTCTCTTCTTCTCTTCTTTCTCTAACCCCGGTCACGCACCGGGGTTTTTGATTTTAAGGCTACATAAGAAGCGTGCGGCAAGCGTGGTAAACGGGAGTAAACGGCAAAAACTGAGCATGTATGTAAAGAAACTGCCGCTTTCACGCCAACAAGCGGCAGAAACTTTACAGCCGTGTAAAGAAAAGGTCGCGCGCTGAGACAAATCGCAGTAATACAGATAGATAACAAAAAAGCCCTCGTTCTACGAGAGCTATTCGCTGGGGTACCTGGACTCGAACCAAGAATGGATGAACCAGAATCACCTGTGTTGCCAATTACACCATACCCCAATTGACAAGCTTCGCGGCTCTTGGAACCGTTCCGTCTTCGTACCCCCGACCGGATTTGAACCGGTGTTGGCGCCGTGAGAGGGCGTAGTCCTAGACCGCTAGACGACGGGGGCTTTCATTTATCAGCTACGCCTCTTGACGCAACAAATAGCGACTTTACAACATAAAGCAAATACTTGCAACCGCGGCGTGTCGAAAATATATTAAGCATAAAACAAATAAAAAGGCGGAAATGCAGCAATAGTGCCACACTCCCGCCTTATTCAAATTTTATTTGCGCTTATAAATTATTTGTAATTTACAAATGCTCGCGTAAACCAGCCAAACGCGCCAAAGTCACGTCTTTGCCCACGATTTCCATGGACTCAAACAGTGGAGGCGAAACGCGACGACCAGAAAGTGCAACTCGCACAGGGCCAAATGCCAAGCGCGGCTTGTAGCCAGCTTCCTCAACAAGCTTCTTGTTCAAAAGCTCGTGCAAGGAATCAGTATGCCAATCAGCAGCATCAACGTCCTTCAAGGCAGCGAGCGCAGCGTCAAGAATCTCTCCTGCAGATTCCTTCAACTGCTTACGAGCGTCGTCATCTGGAGCAATGTAGCCATCTTCACTTAACAGGCTGCCAACCATTCCAGCGACCTCGCCAAGCAAACGCACGCGAGGCTGTACAAGAGGCGCAGCAGCGGTGAGTACTTCACGCTCGCGGTCAGTTAACGCATCCCAATTATCCGCACTAACTACGCCATCCTTATGCAAGTAAGGCACAGAACGGTTCAAGAAATCTTGCGGATCGAGCATACGAATATGCTCAGCGTTAATCGAAATTGCTTTATCCAAGTCAAAGTGTGCAGGATTTGCCTTAACGTCGCGCACATCGAACTTTTCAACCATCTCGTCCATAGTGAACACGTCACGATCAGGCGCAATAGACCATCCAAGCAAAGCCAAGTAATTCAGCAAGCCTTCTGGAATAAAGCCGTTATCCCTATGCAAGAACAAGTTGGACTCTGGATCTCGCTTAGAAAGCTTCTTCTTACCTTCGCCCATAACGTAAGGCATATGGCCGTAAAGTGGAGTTTCCTTAGCAATACCCATTTCCATAAGGTAACGGTACAGCACAATCTGACGAGGTGTGGAGCTCAAAATATCCTCACCGCGCAAAACCACGTTCACGTCCATTAACGCATCATCAACAGGGTTCGTAAGCGTATAAAGTGGATCGCCATTCGGACGCACAATCACATAATCTGGAACAGATCCGGCTTTAAAAGTAATTTCACCACGAATTAAATCGTTAAAAGTAATGTCTTCATTTGGCATCTTCAAGCGAAGTGCAGGTTTGCGACCTTCGTCGCGGAAAGCTTGCTTCTGTTCTTCCGTAAGATTACGATCGTAGCCATCGTAACCAAATTCAGCAGGACGGCCAGCAGCAATATTACGCTCCTTAATTTCTTCAGGAGTAGAGAAGGATTCATAAGCGTATCCTGCTTCAAAAAGCTTTTGTGCTACGTCTTTATAAATTTCCATGCGCTGGGACTGGCGATACGGTCCGTTATCTCCGCCAACATCAATGCCCTCGTCCCAATCAATATTGAGCCAACGAAGAGCCTCAATAATCTGCTGGTAGCTTTCCTCACTATCGCGCTCATTATCGGTATCTTCAATACGGAAAAGCAATTTGCCGTGAGTATGGCGAGCCTCCGCCCAGTTAAATAGCGCGGTACGAACCATACCTACGTGAGGTGTACCGGTTGGCGAAGGGCAAAAACGCACGCGAACATTCTTTGGAAGTTCAGGCTTTGCGGATTTTGTTGCATTATTAGCAACTTCTTGAGTTTCCTCGATATCAGTCATAGGTTCCATTGTGCCGCGCGTTACGGACGTGCAGCATTCGCATCAAACATAAGTCAACCTAAAAACTAATCAAGTGCCTGCGTAGATTCTTTATTACCCTCAACGTGCGCAAACTTCGCAGCAAGAGCCTCGCGGGACTTTCTATCATCCTCTTCTTTTGCGAGCTTCTTCGCAACTTCAGGATCCCACAGCACGTCTTCACGATGCTTTCCCCACTCTGAAATAAGCAGCGGCGAAATAAAATTGACCAACGCACTTATATCGCCACTTATATCACAATTACACTTATCGCTAGAATTGCGCACACAATCAACAATCTCACGCCATTGAGCATCCTTGAACATCATTCGCGGCAAACCAGCACACTCACATATTTCGTTAATATATAAGAAGATTGGTAAAGTTTCGCAAATCTCGTTAGTTTTTTTAATTAGATTTGTTAATAAGCTTAAAACTACAATAATTTTTTGCATTTCCAATGATTTATTTTCATAACAAGAAACCATTTGTTTCGCATAATTAATTGCAAAGTCAATATCGCTAATACTCCAATTACCTTCAACATTTAACGTATCGGCTGCTGCATTTATTGCATTAGAATCTTCGGCAGAATGAGATGCAATCTTACTAAAAATGGAATTTATATTATTACTATTTTCTAGTATTGCTTCTTCTGCTTCATCATAGTTAGGCTCATAGCATGAATCCATATTGTCGTAAGCATCGGCGGCAGCAAGTAGCGCGTCTACTATTTCTTGCGGACGTCCAGGAATTTCATCCGCACCTTCATACACAAATTCAGCATCCGGCACAGTAACATCAAGATTCGTGAGTATTCGTGCTATTGCTCGCATTGAGCGCACCTCAAGATTTTCCGCATATTTTGCGTCGTTATCTAAGTGTCGCGCTTCCGTCAATGGCCATAATTCCGTTAGTTTTGCGGCAGATTGCGCTGCATCATTCAGCATTAGCATACTTTTTTCATTATTTTTAATATCTTCAGAATCTTTGACAGAATCAACAGAACTAACCATTTCAATGCTCCTTCGCATTATATGTTACTTACTTCACTCGCCCAGCAGGATCAACATACGTAATTGAAAGCACACGCAAAGTCTCGCAATCGTAAGTAATAGAAGTAATCGAAGCTAAAGCCGTGTGACGAAGAAGCATATTATGTTCAGCGTGGCCGGTTTCCAGTAGGTGTCTATAAGACCAGATTGGCGACTCATGAGTAACTGCAACGATTTGCTCACCCGGATGCTTACGAACCTGCTCGCGCACAAAATCGCCAACTCTAGTGGCAATACTTCTGTAGCTTTCTCCCCAACTTGGCTTCCACAAATTCGCAACAAGCTTCCAATTGTTGTTTTTCCACAGTGCGCCTTCACCGTAACCTATGCGTTTCCCGCGGAAATTATTTCCAGCTTCAATTAAGCGTTTATCTAAAATAATGTCGCTTTCTTGAGATTGCGCAGAATCTTCGTCACAGTGCGCTTTTACATAGGCAGAATCTGCAATATTGCGCAAAGCATTTTCGATTTCACGCGCTGTTTCACGTGTTCGCTCAAGAGGAGACGAATAAATTGCAGTAATTCCGCGCATTTGCGGAACAGTGGCAATATATTTTGCTGTAGCTTGCGCCATTCTCACTCCGCGAGCAGAAAGATGAAATCCAGAAAGACGCTCATACAACACGTGATTTGGATTATCAACTTCTCCATGACGCACAAAATGAATTGTCGTAGCTGGCATTGCGTTCTACTTTCTGTTTAAAAGATTAAATCAATTACTTGCGATTTTTTGTATGATTAAGCGACCACATTCCCAAACGGTGAGCAAAACTCGTATCTTCTTGCGCAACATACCCAGGCTGTTGAGATTTAGTATCATCGAGCAGCCACTTTCGTATAACAAAATTCCACACAGCAACAACAACAGTAGCTACAAGTTTTCCTATATTTGTGCGCAAAACGTATACTGCAGATCCGCGTAAGCTTTCAACCATTCCTAACGTACTAGCCCAAATAATCAAATCGTTTATAAGCAAACCTATAACTGCGGAAATAACAAAAATCAGAAGCTCCATCCACTTTGCCATATCTTCACGATGTTTAAAGACGTATTTCATACTGGCAATATAGTTGAAGATAAGT
Organism: Gardnerella sp. DNF01159; assembly: GCF_049244215.1. NCBI lineage: Bacteria > Bacillati > Actinomycetota > Actinomycetes > Bifidobacteriales > Bifidobacteriaceae > Gardnerella > Gardnerella sp. DNF01159. The sequence goes on from NZ_CP058387.1 coordinate 1,471,349, forward strand.
GAGATTACGAAAGAAATCGTACCCGCAACCACATTATTTAAGTGCGCAAGCATTAATAAATTGAGTAGCGCAACGTCAATAATAAGGGCAATAACGCCCACAATTCCAAACTTTACAACCTGTTCAATAAGCTTTTTCATAATATCCATTAAACACGCGGCTGCTAACAAATAACATATAATTGTTACGTAATAAAGCTTACCAAATTTAGCAAAGGAGCGATTATGCCAGTTATTCATACTCATGTTTCTGTAAGCACAACACCTGCCCAGCGCGACGCATTAAAAGCTGCTTATGGCAAAGCAATTAGCGCAGTTCCAGGAAAAAGCGAGCATTGGCTCATGTGCCCATTCGAGGACAATATGCCGATTTATTTTGCAGGAGACAATACTAAGCCTGCAGCTTACGTTGAGGTGAACGTGTTTGGTTCCAGCGTGCCAGGGTCTGCTTGGGAAAAGTTAACTGAGCAGATTATGGCAGCTTTAGAGCGAGAGCTTGGGATTCCACAGGATCGCACTTATATTCGTTACACTGCAACTACTGACTGGGGTTGGAACGGCGGCAACTTCTAGGCGCAAGTCGCAAGCCTCAATTAGCAAGTCGCATAAAATCGCCATATCTTGTTACGTAAAATACGCATCAAAATATGGCGATTATTATGACGTCTACGCGACGCTACAAAACTTTAGGATTGCTCACTAAAATTAGGTTCGTCAACAGTAGATTTAGCGGATACAGCGAAGTCAGCAGGCTCGTTAAACTCAGCATCGCTTGAAGAATAATAATCGTCGCTAGCAACACTGCCTTCAAGATCTGGACCAGCAGCTAGACGAGCCACCTCTTCCATGTCCTTGTTTTCAAATAAAACCATGCGGACATAACCAACAACAAATCCAACAACAGCAGGGCAAACCCACGCCATGCCAAATTCTGAGAACGGTAGCCAGTTTTGAACAACCACCAACATATCGTTCATATGCAATGCACTGCGTAAAGCTTGTGGCAAACTATTCAAAAAATCATATACCGCTGCAACACCAGTAAAACCAAGCGTCCAAGCGTACACGACTTTGGAATTTCCAAAAAGTCGACCGCACAAAGCCAAAAGAATCAATACGATTGACAGTGGATACAAGAACATCAATACTGGAACTGCATATTCGATGATTGTGCTCAAACCAAAGTTTGCAAGGCCAAACGAAACAAGCGTAATCAACACAGACCAAACGCGATAGCTAGGACCCTTAGGGAATAACTTAGAGAAGGTTTCCGAGCAGCTTACAATTAAACCAACTGCCGTCTTTAAGCATGCAAGAGTAACAGTTGCAGCAAGAACAAGCAAACCAACGTTTCCAAGATGGTAGCGTGCAACTTGCACCAAAGTTACGCCACCGTTTTCAGCAGGCTTAAACAGTGCACGGCTACGCACACCGACAACAACAATTGCGACGTAAATCAACGCCATAAGCAAGCAGCTAAAGAATCCAGATCGCACAGTATTCACTGCCACATCTTTAGGGTCTTTTACGCCAAAGGATCGAATAGTACTAACAACTATAATGCCAAAAGCCAAGCTAGCTAAAGCATCCATTGTATTGTAGCCATCTAAGAATCCTGTAAAGAATGATTCATTAACATACTTCCCTATAGGAGCAGCATCCGCAGAAGCGCCGCTTACAGGAGAAAACAGTGCAGTAAATACCAGAATACCTAAGAAAACCAGGAATATCGGCGTAAGAACTTTACCAACCCATGTAAGTATTCCGCTAGGCTTCATAGCAAAGAAGAATGCTAACGCGAAGAAAACCACAGAGAACAAGAACAAATACAATTGACCGTTTCCGTCTTGTGGAATAACGCGCTCCAAACCAACAGTGTACGAAGTTGTTGTGCAACGAGGAATTGCAAAGAATGGTCCGATTGTTAAATACAGCACACAAGTAAAGAACATGCCGTATTTTCTGCTCGGCTTACTAGAAAGTTCAAAAAGACCGTTTGCACGACTCATTGCAAGAGCCGTAACACCAAGCAATGGCAAACCAACGCCAGTAACAATAAAGCCAATTGTTGCAGGCACGAAATTAGTTCCTGCATTAGCCCCAAGGAACACAGGGAAAATCAGGTTTCCTGCGCCAAAGAACATACCAAACAACATGACCGCCACGTACGCGGATTCAATAATGGTCAAGTTCCTTTTTTTCGGGGCACTATCTGTGCTGACACTTTGTGTTGTGACGCTCATGCTTACACCTCCCATAAGGATAAATTTGTATTTACATACTATTCAGCTAAATCTCTTACTTTGTAATTTTGTGGATTTAAAGCAAAAATAATATTAGAGGGTATATTAATAAATTGCATGTACTTAATCGATAGAAACTTATAATTCGTGCGTGTCTCTAATAAAAAATAAAAAAGGACGCTGGCAAGCTACCAACGTCCTATGTAATCAAAAATGCTCTATAGCTTTGCTCTAAATCTTATATAAAATAAGCAAAATCACATCTTTTCTGGAGCAGAAACTCCAAGCAAATCAAGACCAGTTGCAATAACTGTGCGCACAGCAGCGTTAAGCTTTAAGCGAGCTGCAGCACGAGCTGGCTCTGGGCACTTTGCAATGCGCTGAGCTTCACGCTCGGCTTCTGGCAAACGATTTTCAGGGTCAGTTAACTCCATTGGTACAACACGCTCAAGGTTGTACCACTTGTGGTAACTTGCTGCCAAATCCTCAAGGTAATGCGCAACTCTGTGAGGAGCGCGCAAATCGCCAGCTTGAGCCAAAGCAGCAGGCCATTGAGCCAAAGCAGCCAACACTTCGCCGTCAGCCTCGGTATTAAGCAAGCTTAAATCAGCGCCATCTTGCGTAATTCCAGCGTCAGCCGCATTGCGAGCCACATTGCAGCTGCGTGCGTGAGCGTATTGCACGTAGTACACAGGATTATCGTTGCTGTGAGAAGCAAGCAAATCCAAATCAATATCAACGCTTGTGTTGTAGTCGGTGCGAGCAAGCGAGTAGCGCGAAGCGTCAACGCCAATTGCATCAACTAAATCGTCAATCGTAATAACGTTTCCAGCACGCTTGCTCATGCGCACAGGTTTTCCGTCCTTCATAACGTTTACAAGCTGACCAATAAGAATCTGCATGTTTTCGCCCGGCTTGTCGCCAAAAGCCGCGCACATTGCCATCATTCGGCCAATATATCCGTGATGATCCGCGCCGAGCATGTAGATTGCTACGTCTGCAGGATTCTGCTCGCGGTGACGCTTGTTGCGATAGTACGCAATATCAGCAGCAAAGTAAGCGTAGTTTCCGTCGGACTTAATAATTACGCGATCCTTGTCGTCGCCATGCTTAGTGGATTCAAACCAAGTTGCGCCGTCTTTTTCGAAAATATCTCCACGCTCACGCAAGTCTGCAATAGCGCGCTCAACTTCACCATCCTCGTACAGGCTGTTTTCGTGGAACCACACGTCGAAACTAACACGAAAATCGCGCATTGATTTGCGAATTTCAGCAAACATCATTGGCACTGCGCGCTTGCGGAACTCTTCGCGCTGCTCGGAATCGCCTTCGCCAAGAGGCAAACCTTCTTCGTCTTTTCCAAGATCAATTCGTGGCAATGAGAGAACGTCAACACCATCCGCATTTGCTTCTTTTATAACAGCGTCCGCAATTTCGTTAATATACGCACCTTTGTAACCATCTGCAGGCGTTTCTTCGCCGTGAGCTGCAGCAACTAAAGACTTTGCAAAACGGTTGATTTGCTCGCCATGATCGTTGAAGTAGTATTCGCGCACAACTTTTGCGCCGTTCGCTTCCAAAACTCGAGCCATGGAATCACCAACTGCAGCCCAGCGAGTTCCACCAATGTGGATTGGACCAGTTGGGTTTGCGGATACAAACTCAAGATTCAAAGTTTTGCCGCTCAAATGCGTATTCTTGCCAAAAGCCGCACCCTGCTTTAAGACTTCGTCTACGACCGCCGCCGCAGAAGCAGAATCAAGCGTTATGTTAATAAAACCAGGACCTGCCACTTCTACGCGCGCAATACCTTCTGCTTCTTGCAAACGCTCGGCAAAAAGTTCAGCTAAATCGCGAGGCTTCATACCAGCTTTTTTAGCGAGTTGCATAGCAACATTCGTAGCCCAATCGCCGTGTGCGCGATCTTTTGGCCTCATAACTGCAAGTTTTTCGGCAGCAGGAATCAAATCTTCTGTTAGATTGCCAGCTTTACCGCTTGCTACTAAATCTTTAGCAATTTTTTCAATTAATTCACTTAAGCTTTCTGGATTCATGGTTTACAGTCTAGCGTTACCGCGCGATGCTTCGCGATTACAACCCATTGGATTGCATTATTCTGAGTGTAAGGTAATATATGTTTTACATGTTTTACATTGGAGATTAAAAATGGTCGCAACAATTACAGGATTAAGAGTACCCTCTAACGTTTTAGATCGTTATGATCGGCTCGCTAAAACCACCCACCGCACCCGTTCATTTTACATGAATCAAGCACTAGAAGCTCAAATTGATGAACTTGAACATGAATATGGTCTAATGGCAGATATTGAAGCATACAAACGTGGAGAATTAGAAACATCCCCACTCGACGACGTGGTGAAGCGCCTTGATTTGGAAGATTAATTTATCTAAAAGAGCTGAAAAACAGCTAGGGAAAATTGACAAAACGATTGCTAAGCAAATCGTTAAGGAGCTTCGCGAAATTAGCAATCTCGACAATCCTCGAATCAGAGGCAAGGCACTAACTGGCAACTATTCGGGATTTTGGAGATATAGAGTAAGGGATTACAGAATAATTTGTGCAATTGAAAATAATGTACTGACCGTTTTTGTTGTGGATATTGACCATCGCAGCAGGATTTATAATAAGTGATTATGCTTAGTTTTTAAATACACAAAAAGCGCTGGAGTCGAAAATTGACTTCCAGCGCTTTTGTTTTGCGATTAGTTATTTTCGATTACTTGCGTTTACTTCTTTTTTGCAGGAGCTTCGCCAAGTTCGCTTTGAGCAACAGAAACGTTCACGTTAGCTGCATCAGATTCTGCAGAATCTTCAGCAGATTCAGTATCAGCAGCAACTGCAGCCTTAACAGCGTTAAGCTTTACTTCTCCAGTAACGCGACCAGCTTCAGCAACGTCATCCAAAGTCTCCTCAACAGCCTTGTAAGCATTTTGCGCAACGTTCAAAGTCACTTGCAAAATAGGAGTCTTCATAGAAACTTTTGCTTCAGACTTAATCTTGCGCAAAGTAGCCAAAGCTTCACCCGCGTAAGCCAAAGTGTCTGCAGAAACTCCGTTTGCAGCAGACTCATACGCCTTAGCGCATGGCCAGCTAGCACGATGCACGGATCCTTCGCCGTCATGCATCCAGCTCCACACTTCTTCAGTAGCGTAAGGCAAGTAAGGAGCAAGCAAGCAAGCCAAAGCATCGAGTGCAAGACCAAGAGTTGTGCGAGCAGACTTCACAGCAGCTTCACTTGGAGTGCGTCCAGTGGATTCTGCAGTACCGTAAGCACGATTCTTTGCAAGCTCAATGTAATCGTCACAGAACTCCCAGAAGAATGTTTCGATTGCTTCCAAAGCCTTAGAATGCTCGTAAGATTCAAGCGCATCAGTCGCAGTACGAATAACGGATGCAAGCTTTGCCATAACAGAGCGATCCAAAACTTCCGTAACGTCTGCAAAATCCCAATCCGCGCTAGCAGACTCAAGAACCTGATGCTCATCATCTTCGCGACCAATTGCGAGCGCAAACTTCGTAGCATTCAAAAGCTTAATCGCTAAACGTCGACCAATCTTCATTTGACCTTCGTCGTAAGTTGCATCCAAGCCAAGTTTTGCAGAAGTTGCCCAGTAGCGCACAGCATCCGCGCCAAACTCTTCGATTGGTTTATTTGGCACAACCACATTGCCCTTAGATTTAGACATCTTCTTATGGTCAGGATCAAGAATCCAACCAGAAAGCGCAGCATGCTTCCAAGGCAAGCAGCCGTTTTCAAGATGCGCACGATCAACCGTACTAAACAGCCAAGTACGAATAATATCCTGACCTTGTGGACGCAAATCCATTGGGAAAGTAGCCTTAAACAAAGCTTGATTTTCCTCACCAGGCTCTTCCCAACGGGTCACAATTTGCGGAGTTAAGGAAGATGTTGCCCAAGTGTCCATAATGTCTTGCTCAGCAGTAAAGCCGTTTGGCTGGTCGCGCTGAGATTCGTCGAATCCTTCTGGAACATCGATAGTTGGATCGATTGGCAAACGGTCTTCGCTAGGAGTCAAAGGATGCTCGTAATCCACTTCCCCGTTTTCGTTTACTGGGTACCAAAGTGGGAACGGAACGCCAAAGAAGCGTTGGCGAGAAATAAGCCAGTCGCCATTTAAGCCATGAACCCAATTCTCGTAGCGCACGCGCATAAAGTCTGGGTGGAAATTAAGCTCCTTGCCGCGCTCAATAAGCTCAGCATTCAACTTTTCGTCCGTGCCACCGTTCTTTAAGTACCACTGACGAGAAGTGACGATTTCCAAAGGCTTATCACCCTTTTCGTAGAAGTTCGTCATACGCTTTGTTGGCTTTGGTTCGCCTTCCATATCTCCAGCTGCTTGCAAAGCTTCAACAATTTCCTTACGAGCAGAGAAAGTGGTTTTACCAGCAATTTTCTCGAACATTTCGCGGCCGGACTCGTCCGTAATCCAATCAGGAGTGGTCATTACAATGCGGCCGTTGCGCTGAATGATTGGTCGAGTTGGAAGATTCAAGTCACGCCACCACTCAACGTCGGTTACATCACCGAAAGTGCAGCACATTGCAATGCCTGCACCCTTGTCCATTTGAGCAGCAGAATGCGCCAAAATTGGAACTTTCACCTTAAACAGTGGAGAATAAACTTCCTGACCAAAGTACTTCTTATAACGCTCATCTTCTGGATTTGCAATCAAAGAGGTGCATGCAGCAAGCAATTCTGGGCGCGTAGTTTCAATATAAATTGGCGTACCATCTTCAAAACGGAACGCAATCTTATGGTAGAAACCAGGATATTCGCGCGATTCAAGCTCAGCCTGAGCAACAGCAGTCTGGAATGTAACATCCCACAAACCTGGAGCATCTTTCTGATACGCTTCTCCGCGAGCAAGATTGCGCAAGAATGCTTTTTGTGCAACTCGGCGAGGCTGCTCACCAATAGTGTGGTAAGTTTGCGACCAGTCCACAGAAAGACCAAGCCTACGCCACAAAGCTTCAAAAAGCTTCTCGTCCTGAGAAGTTAAGCGTTCGCAAAGTTCAATAAAGTTCTGTCGGCTTACAGGAACCTGATCTTTTGCCTCAATCTTCTTACCTTCAGTACCTTCAAAAGGCGGCTTAAAATCAGGGTCATACTTCAACGAAGTATCCACTCTAACGCCGTAATAATTTTGTACTCGGCGCTCTGTTGGCAAGCCGTTATCGTCCCAACCCATTGGGTAGAACACGTCAAAGCCTTGCATGCGCTTATATCGCGCAATGACATCCGTATGCGTGTAAGAGAATACGTGACCTACGTGCAAGTGACCACTAACGGTTGGAGGTGGAGTATCGATAGAATATACGGCCTTACGGTCGTGAGAATTATGGAATGCGTAAGTCTTAGCTTCGTCCCAATTACTACGCCACTTGTCTTCAAGACCATCAACACCAACCTTGTTAGGCAATGGTGTTAAATGTGCGTGTTTTACTGCGTTATTATCCTGTTCACTCATGAACTGAATATTAGAAACTCAGCGCGACAACGCAAATCTTACGCTTTTCTATTTCACCACTATGCTCTGCAATGGCAGAAGCTGATCCGTCATATTTTTCGTATAGCCGCTTACATTAGACTTTACAGCCATAATGCTCTTTCGAGCATATAACCAGTGAGCTGCAGCATTATTGCTTACTTCGCGCGCATATGCACGAGCATTTGCCTCATATTCGTTTGCATTCTTAGAATGAACCGCATCGGTCCAAGCTTGTTGAGCACGCGCGTCTTGCAAAACGAACGGAGAACCGCTTTCTGCAAACATGCCTTCATCTAAAGTACGATTGCTCGTAGTAAGCGCAAGATCATACTTACCTTCACTAATACGCTTACGCATAGTTTGTTGATCAACTTCTTCAAGATTGACCTTAAAACCGCTCACGGAACTAATCTGTTTTGAAAGCTCGCCCCCAACTCCACTTTCGCCCTGTGGAACAAGAAAATTAATAGTTCCTAAATAGCTTGCGCTAAAGTAATGGAACAAAGGAGCAGCTTTGCCTGGATTATAAGGATACAATCCATTTAAATCTTCATAACCAGTTGAAAGAGGATCAATAGGTCCTCCTACTGGAACACCACCATTGCCATCAGCTGCAAGTACAGTTTGCGCATTCAAAGCGTATCTCGCAGCTTTACGAGCCTGCTCATCGCAGAAAATCGACGAAACTGTTGTATTTATTGCAATAAATCGCACTCTTGTGCTCTGACCCTCTACCATTTGCGTATTAGCAACAGCAGCAAGACGCTTATTTTCGTTACCTTCAAGCGGAACTGCCATTTGAATATTGCCCTTTTCCATTGCCTCAGCTAGAGCAGTATCGCTATTGAAATATTGCAAAGTAATACTTGCACAAGAAGCAGGGGTTCCCCAATATTTATCGTTGCGAAGTAATACTAAAGAATTGCCTTTATTGTAGTCACTTACAGTGAAAGGACCTGTGCCAAGAGCAGCACTTGCATAGTCGATCATCGATTTTGTGTCATAGACAATGCCAACACGTCCAGCAAGACGACGTAGAAGTAAAGCATCTGGATTATTAAGTGTAATTACTAAAGTGTAATCATCCGGATTATTAACAGTTTTAATATTTGTAAGTGCACTATAACCAGGATAATTATTTGTGATGCCTTGTTTCAAAGATTGTAATACGGAATTTGAAGTCATCTCACTACCGTTAGAGAAATGCACACCTTGACGCAAATTAAAACGATATGTTAAGCCGTCTTTCGAAATATCCCATGACTTCGCGAGACCTGGTTGCAAACTATTATCATCGCCACGTTTAACAAGAGTTTCGTAAACATTACCAATTAAAGCTTGCTGTAAAGCGTCACTGTCGTCGTTTCTAATATCAAGAGATTCAGGAGCAGTACGTAGACCAACTTTTAGCACTGAGTTACTAGCTGGATGCATTATTGCAGCAAAAGGCGAATGACCCTGGTACATTTGCCATCCACACCACAAAATGCCGCTCATTATTACAGACACAACCACAAACACAACCCATGGTATCCAGTCTGCACTAGTACGAGTATGATATGACCTGGAAGCGTGACACGCATATTTGCCTGTTCTTGACATAACCTACAGTCTATATCAATATCTGAATTGGGAACAACACGCTTTAAATAATTGCCGACGGACATGTTGTATTTAAAGGGCATGAAACACATTTTGGATTCCGAGCAGTGCAAATTTTTCTGCCATGCAAAATAAGTCTATGAGAGAGATTAGTCCACTCTTTAGGAGCAAAATAAGCAGTTATTTCGCGCTCAATAGCAACAGGATTTGGACGATTCTGAACCTTACGCCAACCAAGACGACCTGTAACACGTATTACGTGAGTATCTACAGGAAACCCCGGTAATCCAAATGCGTTGCCAAGAACGACATTGGCAGTTTTACGACCAACACCTGGCAACGATATTAAAGCTTCCATATTTGATGGCACTACACCAGAAAAATTATTAAGCAAACATGCAGATAATGAAATAATGTTCTGTGCTTTTACTCTATAAAATCCGAGAGGGTAAATAATTGACTCAACTTGAGATACAGGAGCAGCAGCTAAAGAACTCGCGTTGGGGAAAATAGAAAAGAGTTCAGGCGTCACGATATTCACACGCTTATCTGTAGTTTGCGCGCTTAATACAGTAGCAATTAGTAGCTCAAATGGATTTTTGAAATTTAATGCACACTTAGGTTCCGGTATTTCTTTGCACAATAAATCGTACTCTGCATAAATACGAGCTAATTTCGCTTGTTTTGATTCTCGCATATTAGAACTTTGATAAATCATTATTGCGCAGACTGCTTATCTGCATCATTTTCAGAATCATCTTCAATGCTGCTTTCGGAAATCTCGCTATTCTCATCTGATTCCGAAGGATCGAAGCGATAGCCAACATTACGCACTGTGCCAATCAAATGTTCATATTCAACACCAAGTTTTGCACGGAGCCTACGAATATGGACATCTACAGTACGAGTGCCACCGTAGTAGTCGTAGCCCCATACTTCTTGCAACAAATGAGTGCGAGTAAACACCCTGCGCGGATGCTGCACAAAGTATTTCAGCAATTCAAATTCTTTATAAGCTAAATCAACAGGATGACCATGCAAACTCACTGTGTAGCTACGCATATCTACAACGAGATCTCCAGAACGCATAGTTCCATTGTCTGAATTGAAAGAATCATCAATTTCAGAGCCTTGCGAATGCACAAATAAATCATCAGAAGATCCGTGTTGCAAAGAAGCCAAACGCAAACGACCTTCTACTTCTGCAGGAGAAGCATTAGTCAGCACAACATCAGAAATGTTCCACGAAGGATTTACTACAGTAAAACCACCCTCAGTTATAACTAATATGACAGGAACCGTAATATTTGCAACACGCAGAGAAGAACACATTGATTTAGCGAGAGCTAAATCCTCACGCGCATCAAGCAAAAGAATGGTTTGTGCGGGCAGTTTTGCCAAACTTGACGTATCCAAAGAAAGTAAACGCACTTTATGAGATAACAAAGTAAGTGAAGGTAAAACTGAAGAGGGAGAAGCACACGAAGTCATCAATGTGATATCAGTCATATGATGCCTCCAACAAACAATTGATGTAGTAGCAAATTCAGCCTTTACAGGAATTGTAAACCATACTGCGAAAAATAGCGATAAGCGCAACACTTGCATTTTCCAAAGATAAAAAATATCAACACAATAAAGCGCAGTGCAGGTTATAGGCTACATTAGTAAATAAACAAAGTAATTTGTTAATGTTTTACGGACATATTACGCTTTATAAATATAAAATTACGGCACTAGGGAGTGTGTATGAGCAATGAAACACGTATCTGCAATGACAAGATGCAGAAAAATGATAATTCTTGCGTAAATGTTCAAAAACATACCCGTATACCTAGCATGAACGCATTAGCGATGTTTGTAAGCCAAATTTTTGTTGTAGTACTTCTCGCAATTGCAGCAATATTGCCAATCGCAACAGCAAAAATAACACTTATATTATGCCTTATCATAATGCTTACATTTATAGCGTTGTGGCCACTGCACGGAAATGTAATTGACCGAGCTATTGCATTATGCGCAGGAATTGCTTCTACATGGTTTGCAACCGGAGTATTAAAGGGATGGCTACCAAAAAGCGTCATTATTGATAACGAAACTGTGTCAATGAGTAAGTTCATTGCTGCAATTCACCCTTACGAACGCTGGGCTGTATCTTTTGCTCTAATTCTTGTAGCAGCAACATTTGTAACATTCTTGAGGCAAATGCTGCGCGAGAATCGCACAAATTTAGTACGAAATCTTTCGCACACGCTTACTGCAAGTATTGCTTGTGCAGCACTTCCGGGTTGGCTATTTTTGCCGTCAATTATTAGCTTTATGCCATCGCTTCGCAATTTAGACGGTGGAATACTCGTTATAGTACTGTGCATATTTATGCTAATCGCGCTATCAGGACTTTCATATTTATGGGTTCGCAACAATTATGAAGAATACGAAACTGGAATAGTTTCACACGATATCGCTATTTCTATATTGCCAATAATGCTTTCAGGGATACTCGTGTATATTGCAGGCCTTGGAATGCTAGTAGCTGCTTAAAATTATTAAAAGCGTATGCAACGTTACGTTTTAATTTACTTCTGAAAGCAGCACGCACTTACATAAAAACGTCGAAAACACAGTATGTGTATTCGACGTTTTATTTATTAACTTTTAATTTTTATTGTTTTACTCATTAAAAGCGAAACTTATTTTTCGCTTTCTTCCAAGCGCTTGCGAGCTGCAACGATCTCCTTCTCAGCCTGCTCAACGCCAGCCCAGAAGTCACCAGGAAGAACTTCCTTACCTGGTTCCAAAGCCTTGTACTGCTCGAAGAAGTGCTTGATTTCAGCCTTGTGATACTCATTCACGTCATCGATATCCTTGATGTCGTCGAAACGAACGTCCGCTGGAACACACAAAACCTTGTCGTCTCCACCGGCTTCGTCAACCATGTGATACAAGCCAACAGCGCGGCACTCAACAACGCATCCTGGGAACACAGAATTTGGAATCATAACAAGAGCGTCGAGTGGATCGCCATCTTCGCCCAAAGTGCCATCAATATAACCGTAATCATCTGGATAACCCATAGCTGTGAAAAGGGTGCGATCCAAGAATACGCGACCAGTTTCGTGATCCACTTCATACTTGTTCTTAGAACCGCGTGGAATCTCTACCACAACGTTAAAAGTTTCTGCCATATTGGCTCCTTTGATAACTTTAATAACAATTCATATAACTGTTCTATCTCACTTTAGCGCGCACCGACGAACGACAGCAATAGAGCATATAAAACAAAATTTTGTTAACAAATTTCGTTAAATAATAAACGTTTTGTATCACTTACAGAAGTAGCATAAAATCACATATTTCTAGCACATCCTAGGCATAGCAACAAGACACGCTTTAAGCTATAAAAGTGTCTCAATACACAGTTACTATTGCTACGTTTTACACACGATATGTTGCATACATACCAGTATGGTTACCGAAGCGTAGGCAAGATGACAAAAAAAAGATGCGTGAACACTTCCACTGCTTCACAAGCAGGTCAATCCTTCAAAACAAAGAAGGTTCCTGCAGAAAAAAATGCTAGTAAAACGACCTCAACTAATCTTTCAGCAAACGCAAATAATACCGTAGAAAAAACTATTAATAGCGCAAAAGCTGAAAATAAACAATCATCTACTTTACCTACAAATACTGTTTCGAAGCGAAATAAAGCAATAGACGGTTTAAGAGCTCTAGCAATTATTGGTATTGTATGCTTTCATATGCGTCCAAGCCTTCTTATGGGAGGATTCCTTGGAGTAACACTGTTTTTGGTATTGGCAGGATATTTTTGCACGAGATCAGTTCTGCGCTATTTAAACGCAGATGAAAACGCAAAAAATGCAAAAAATATCGAAGATAATAATAAAAATACTCAAGGAATCAGGCATTACTGGGAGTATTTACTAAAGCGCGTAAAAAGAATTTGGCCGCCAACACTTGGAATTATCGCTATAACAGCACCAATTATGTGGCTTTTTTCGCCAAGTCTACTACCAAAGTTACAAGCGGATGCTCTTTCAGGCTCCGGATTCTTTAGCAATATAATGTATGTTGCTCGTAAGCTTTCATATTTTGAACAGTCCGGACTACCTTCTCCTATCAAACATCTTTGGTATCTCGGACTTTTAATGCAGGCTTTTGTTATATGGCCTATTATCCTTGCTGCACTTATTAAATTCGTGCGTAGCAAGCTAATACGCATGTATATCACAGCAGGCTTAGCCATACTTTCTTCTATTCTTACTTTTACTTTTGCCTACTTATTTAACAATTACACAACTCCAGCTCGCGTCTACTATTCTCTAGATACGAGAGCATCAGAATTCTTAATGGGTGCAATGCTAGCAATGTACGGTGCTTGGTTTGCCAAACATTCATTCCACGCGTGGCTTATTCATGCATTACATTTGCTGATGGGCAAAAAGAACATATCGGTCAGCTTAGCTTCATCAGTTAAGTTAGATAGTAATGCAGATAGTAGTGTAGATAATTCAGCACTAACGAAAAAATCAGATAAAGCCTACGCAAATAACGAAAAAGTATTTGCTGAAGATGGAATACCTGCTGACTTGCGCGAAGGATTACAAATTGATTTATCAGATAATAGCGTAGCTCCAGATATACAAGAACTTCCAAATAACGCATTCAATAAGCCAAAAACTGTTTTTTATAATCCACTCCATGCATGGCAGAGATCTTGCATTGGACTGTTGGCAACAATTGTGTTGTGCTACTGCTTCGTGTATGCAGAAGGCACATCTTCAGTATTTGTTTTTGGCGGATACACAATAACAGCAGCCGCTTGCACACTAATACTGTGGTCGTGCACGCAAACTGATAATATTTGCTCGAGAATATTTGCATGGGCTCCGCTCGCTTATATCGGCAGACGCTCTTTTGCAATTTATTTAGTTCACTTCCCTGTTCTTGAATTATTCAACCCAGCAAATAGAACAACTGCTGTATCTACAGGAGAGCAAGTCTTGCAAGCACTAGTAATAGTTGCACTTGCAGAATGCTTGTATCAATTATTTGAAAAGCCAATACAAGATCAACAATTATTTAAGCTTATTCGCTCTGTCTCACTAACTTTGTGCTGCATAATTATTGTGTCGTTAATTATCTTGCCAGTAAATTGGCAAGATATAGCTAAGCATAGGTCAATGCAGCTTCGCCCAGAATTGACAGCACAAGTAGAGCAATCTTCATCGTCAAATAAAAAACCTACTGCTTTTGACAAAACTAATTCTAAGCAAGAAACAAAAGAAAAAGCAGTTCCAAAAGGTGTGCAAAAGAATGTAGTAAAACAGTCTCTTCCACCTACACCATCGAAGTATCGCATTCTCTTCCCTATTGCGGAAAAAGTTCCACGAAATCTTGTTACTACTCATACGCGGATCGACAAACGACGCAATACTTGTTCCGTAAACTTAACTATGGTTGGAGATTCTATTACTGAAGGCGCTAAACCATATTTGATGCAAGTTATGCCTAACGCTTATATAGATGGAAAAGTGAGTAGACAAATTTTCCACGGAGCTGATGAATACGAGAAAGATATTTCGGTAAAACACGCTGGAGATGTGGTGATTTTCGCTCTTGGAACCAACGGTCCTCCTCATGACGATAGCGTGCTTCAACACATGGTTGATGTCGCAAAAGGTAGACCTGTTTATTTCGTTACCACACGAGTTCCGCAACCTTGGCAGGATGCAACGAACGATAGCTTACGCAAGTTCGCAGCAACTCATCATAATGTTGGCATTATAGACTGGCATGGTTTGAGTAATGGTCACTCGGAATATTTGACTGACGATGGAGTTCACTTAACTCCAATCGGCGGTCCACAATACGCGAAGATGATTCGTTTAGCTGTATGCGGCGGCTGAAAATTAGAGTTATAACGCGCTAAAACTTTTTAATACTGTTATTAAGCATAATAAATTGCGTTTTGCGTGGTGAAAATAGCTACGAAATATTACGATAGTATCTATGACTGAGTTGAGGACACTACGTGATTCGCAAGACGCTGGGGAAAGCGTATCTACTTGGACGAATCCTTTGCGCGATCCGCGTGATTTGCGTTTAGCTCGCATTGCGGGTCCGTGCAGCCTAGTAATTTTTGGCATTACTGGCGATTTAGCACGCAAAAAACTTATGCCAGCAGTATATGATTTAGCTAATCGCGGGCTTTTGCCTCCAGGATTTGGTTTAACTGGTTTTGCGAGACGCGATTGGACGGATGAACATTTCGTAAACTTTGTGCGCGAAAATATTGAGCAGCATTGCAGAACGCCATTTCGTGAGTCAACTTGGATTAATCTCGCTAAAGGCATACGTTTCGTACGCGGCACCTTTGACGATGCGTCCGCGTTTGAGCGTTTAAGCAAAACAGTGAACGAACTTGATCGAGACAGAGGTACTCGCGGAAATCACGCTTTTTACATGTCTATTCCGCCTTCCAGCTTCCCAGTTGTTGCCCAACAGCTTGCAGCATCAGGTCTTTCGCACTCTTCTGAGCATGCTTGGCGACGCGTAATTATTGAAAAACCTTTTGGCCACGATTTAGCAAGCGCACGAGAATTGGATCGCGTCGTTTCTGAAGTTTTTGATCCTAATTCTGTATTCCGAATTGACCATTATTTAGGCAAGGAAACTGTGCAAAACTTGCTGGCTTTCCGCTTTGCTAACGCAATGTACGAGCCGATCTGGAACGCAAATTACGTCGATCACGTGCAAATTACGATGGCTGAAGATATTGGCATTGGCGGAAGAGCCGGATACTACGACGGAATCGGTGCTGCTCGTGACGTGATTCAGAACCATTTGCTTCAACTTATGGCTCTTACTGCTATGGAAGAGCCTGTAAGCTTCCGCGCTAGCGATTTGACTGCTGAAAAAACAAAAGTATTATCTGCAATCCGACTACCTCAAGACTTGGCTGCCAACACTGCTCGAGGACAGTATGCAGCAGGATGGCAGGGCTCTTACAAAGCTGTTGGATACTTGGAAGAACAAGGCATTGATCCTCAAAGCACTACTGAAACGTACGCTGCAGTGCGACTTGACGTTGATACTCGCCGTTGGGCTGGAGTTCCGTTCTACTTGCGAACCGGAAAACGTTTAGGCAAGCGCGTTACGGAAATTGCTGTTATTTTTAAGCGCGCTCCGCATTTGCCGTTTGAGTCTACTGCTGTGCGCGAACTTGGCAGTAACGCTATTGTGATTCGAGTTCAGCCGGATGAGGGCGTTACTATGCGTTTCGGCGCAAAAGTTCCTGGCGGCACAGCTATGGAAGTTCGAGACGTTTCTATGGACTTTAGTTACGGACGCTCTTTTACTGAAAGTTCCCCTGAAGCTTACGAGCGATTAATTCTTGACGTACTTCTTGGCGAACCACCGCTATTCCCAACTACGCAAGAAGTAGATTTAAGTTGGAAAATTCTTGACCCTATTGAGGAATTCTGGAGTTCGCTTGGCACACAACCGCAACCGTATCGCGCTGGAACGTGGGGTCCAGCAGAAGCTGATGCTATGCTTGCTCGAGATAATCGCCATTGGAGATTGCCATGATTATCAACCTTCCTGATACCAATACAAGCAAAATTGCAGCAAAAATCGACGAATTGCACGAAGAGCGCGGCGAATCCGCTACTGGTCGAGTGCTCACTTTGCTTATTGATACAACTCTTAAAGAATTAGAGCATGCACTTGATGCAGCAAACGCAGCTAGTCGCGAGCATCCTTGCCGAGTTATTGCAATGGTTCGAGATTGGTCTAGCGAACACGCTGCTGAGCGCGGTGAAGTTGTGCCAAATCTTGATGCTCAAGTGCGTTTTGGCGCAGATGCTGGAGCTGGTGAAATTATTATTTTGTATCCGCACAACGGTTTAGTTCGTCATCCGGATACGCTTGTTATTCCACTACTCGTGCCAGATGCGCCGATTGTTGCATGGTGGCCAACAAACGCTCCTGAAGATCCTGCTCACGATTTGCTTGGAGCTATGGCAAGTAGCAGAATTACTGACGCACAGCGAGCAGACGATACTCTTAAAACTGTGCAAAACTTGCGCAAAAACTGGTCTCCGCAAGATGCAGATTTGTCTTGGACGCGTTTAACTCCTTGGCGCGCGTTACTTGCTTCTATGCTCGATCAACCTCCACATTTGCCTATTCTTAGCGCGAAGATTGTGGGTCCTACTCATTACGTATCTTTGCACTTACTGGCAGCTTGGCTTAAGAGTAGCTTGCATGTTCCTGTAGAAATAGTTGAAAATCCTGAAGCTCAAGCTATTACTTCCGTAACTTTAGAACGCGAGGATGGCACATTGTCACTCACTCGCCCTGCTGGCGGAGATCAAGCTTTGATTAGTCTGCCTGGACAGGCTGCACAACCTATTGCGCTTCCTATTCGCACTCTGGATGATTGCTTAAGCGAAGAATTGCGACGCATTGATCCTGACGAAATTTACGCGCAGTTGGTGCGAGATAATCCTGCAGAAAATGCGTGAATCATTACGTGAAACAATTCGTGAAACATTTTCAATGGCATAAAAGGAACAACTATGACAAATAATGAAGTTACTTTTGCGCATAACGCAAGTATTTACGGATACGATAATCGCGATGTGCTTGCAGCTGTTGCAGCCCAACGCTTGGTGACTCTTATTATGGAATCACAGAATGATGTGCAAAATCTCAATAAACCATTCCATTTACTTCTTACTGGTGGCACAGATTCAATACGCATGTTCCAAATGCTTGCTAGCAATCCACTTTTACCAGCAATTAATTGGAATTTAGTGCATATTTGGTGGGCAGATGAGCGTTTCGTAGCTTATGATAGCGAGGATCGCAATGCACGCAAGGCTCGCGAAATGTTTCTTAACTTACTTACTTCTAACAAAGCTTTGGCAGAATCTCATATTCACGAAATGCCTGCAGATGAGCGTAATGCGGAGGAAATTGCAGCAGCCAGCGACGCTGAAAATGACGCTATTTTAGATGCTGCAGCGCGCGACTATGAGGAAGAAATTGTGAGCATACTTGGCAAAGAGCCAGTGTTTGATTTAGCAATTCTCGGTATGGGGCCGGATGCGCATATGGCTTCACTTTTCCCAGGATTACCGCAGGTTAATAATCGCGATCGCATTGTTGTTGGAGTAAATCACTCCCCTAAGTTGCCGCCTATGCGCTTAACTCTTACTGTTCCTGTATTAGCTCACAGTCACTGCACTTGGTTTTTGACTGCCGGAGCAGAAAAGGGCGCTGCTTTAATGAATTCACTTTCGGGAGCTAATAATCCTGAATATCCTGCGTCTTTTGCAAACGGAACAGACGAAATCTCTTGGCTAACCACCGCAGAAACTTTGCAAGCTGCTATTGAATAACTGCATAGTTTTCTAGCAATATGCATAATATTCAGCAAGTCAAAGATTAAATGCGCTACACAAATTGGCGCAAATGCGAAAATAGCGTGTTCAAAACATGGCGCATTTGGGAAAATCGACCCCTAAAAACATGGCGCATTTGGGAAAATCTGCTTGACAAAATATGTCGCATTTGGGAAAATCTTTATAAAACCGTTGAAATTACAAGGAAAACCGCACTCGGCAACACTTGAACAAATCAAGCACAAATTTGTAATAAAAGAAAGAGCACAAAAATCGCATGTTTGATAGAAAAATATACAAAGAAATGCTGAAATGGAAGCATGAATATGCGCCAAATTATGCGCTTTTTCTTAAAGGAGCAAGACGAGTTGGCAAAACAACATTAGCTGAAAAACTTGGCAAAGAAGAGTATAAGTCTTATATTCTTATTCGTTTCGATCAAACCGAAGAAGACATTAAGCAACTTTTTATAAACAGTCTAAGAGATTTAGATACTCTATTTAACACAATACAGTTAGCTTATAATACCAGACTTTATAAGCGAGAATCTCTTATAATACTTGACGAAATACAACTATTTCCGCAAGCTCGGCAAGCAATAAAAACTCTGCTTGAAGACGCTCGCTATGATTACATTGAAACAGGCTCACTTGCTTCTATTACAAAGAAAAGCAAGGATATTCTCATACCCTCAGAAGAGTACACGCTAGAAGTACTTCCACTTGACTATGAAGAGTATTTATTAGCGAACAATAACAACATGATTTTCCCTACTATTAAAGATCACTTTGAATCACTTAAACCTATGGGCAGTATGCACCAGAGCATAATGAAGTCTTTTAGAGAGTACATGTTGGTTGGAGGAATGCCACAAGCTGTTCAAGCATATGTTGATACAAAAGATTTTGCGAAGGTTGACTTTGCTAAACAACAAATAATCAATCTTTATAAGCAAGATATGCAAGACCAGGAAGAAGAAAACCCTAGTTACGTAACTAATTTTTTCGATAGAATTCCAGCAGAGCTTTCCAAACATGACAAACGTTACATGCTATCTCACGTAGATTCCAACGCGCGCATTAAAGAGTATAGGGATCCAATACGCTGGCTTGAAGAAGCGATGATAGTAAACATTGCAAACAGCGTTGAAGATCCGAGTGTAGCTTTGAATCTATCTACTATCAATCCTTCTTTCAAATGCTACATGATGGATACAGGACTCTTAACTTCGTTAGCATACAAAGATAAGCCTTACCTAGAAAACGAACTTTATAAGGCAATTCTGCTAGACAAATTACACATTAATGAAGGAATGATAATAGAAAATATTGTCTCACAGTGCCTAAAAGCAAATGGACACAACGCGTATTTTTACAAAAAAACAAATACCAATACCAAAAAGACAGTAATGGAAATAGATTTTCTCTTAAGAAAAAATAACAAGATTATTCCGATAGAAGTAAAATCTGGCAGCAGTAAAAATGTAAAGTCAATTACAAACTTTATGGAAGCTTTTAGTAAAACCAGCAGCGAAGGAATCGTGCTTCACCACGGAGAAATTAAGCGCGAAGGCAAACTGCTTTACCTACCGTACTACATGGCTTCTGTATTGTAAAAAGAAAGCGTCGCATGCAGAATAACAACGCATGTGACGCTTTTTACATAATTGACATTTTAAATTTTATATATACACTTTTACATGCACTAATCTTGCTTTACTTCTGGGCGATTAGGATCTGCCCACAAAGTGTGGAATACGCCTGGCTCGTCAATACGACCGTAAGTATGAGCACCGAAGAAATCACGCTGAGCCTGAATAAGCGAAGCCGGCAAACGCTTAGAACGCAAACCATCGTAGTATGCAAGCAAGCTAGAGAATGCTGGCACAGGCACACCATGCTCCACCGCACGCGCAATAACACGACGCCAAGCAGCCTGAGACTTCTCAATAGCAGCCTTAAAGTACGGTGCAAAAAGCAAAGAAACGCTTGCTTCACCGGACTCAAAAGCCTCGGAAACGCGGTTCAAGAACTGAGCGCGAATAATGCAGCCGCCTCGCCAAATGCGAGCAACTGCAGCCTGATCAATCTTCCAATCATGCTCAATTGCAGCAGCCGCAATCTCATCGAAGCCCTGAGCATAAGAAACAATCTTAGAAGCGTACAAAGCTTGACGAATATCCTCAATAAACGCCTTACGCTCAGCATCATTCAAATCAAAATGCACATCCGGACCAGTCAAACCTTGACTTTCGGCAGCTTCTCGCAAAGCAACCTGACTGGAAAGTCCGCGAGCAAACACGGCTTCAGCGATACCCGTAACTGGTATGCCAAGCGAAAGCGCAGATTGTACAGTCCAAGTACCAGTGCCCTTCATGCCAGCATGATCCACCATCATCTCAACCAAAGGCTTACCAGTCTTAGCATCCTTCTGGCGAAGCACATCCGCAGTAATCTCAATCAAATAAGAATCAAGCTCGCCCTTATTCCACTCGCTAAACACATCCGCGATTTCGTCGGACTTCATACCCAAACCGCGAAGCATTAAATCGTAGCTTTCGGCAATAAGCTGCATATCCGAGTACTCGATGCCATTGTGAACCATCTTCACAAAGTGACCAGCACCATCGGTACCAATATGCGTTACGCAAGGCTCACCTTCAGCAACAGCAGCAATAGACTTCAAAATAGGACCAAGAGTCTTCCAAGATTCCTCAGTGCCACCAGGCATCATCGAAGGACCTCGCAAAGCACCTTCTTCGCCACCAGAAACACCGCAACCAACGTAATGAAGACCACGCGCGCGAATGTCACGCTCTCTGCGAATCGTATCTTCAAAATAAGAGTTTCCGCCGTCGACGATAATATCTCCAGGCTCCATAGCATTTGCAAGTTCTTCAATAACAGCATCCGTAGGAGCACCAGCTTTTACCATAATGATTGCGGTGCGCGGACGCTTGAGAGAAGCCACAAATTCTTCAACAGTTTTTGAAGGCACAAAAGCACCTTCACTGCCATGCTCATTCATTAAAGTTTCAGTGCGCGAATAATGACGATTGTAAACAGCTACTGTATTTCCATGATGCGCAAGATTACGCGCTAAATTCGAACCCATGGCAGCCAAACCAACAACACCAATATTTGCCTGAGCTTGAGTCATAATGACACCTCTTATCTTGTACTTGTTTTGTTATTTGCACGCATGCTTTGCGCACCCAAGCAATCTGCATTATCTACAAAATACACAATTTTTTATTTTGCGTTACGCCCCTTCAAGAAACGCACTTAATAATTTTATAGGCGGATATGCACAAGGCTTAACAATGTGCAAGTTAAGTAGTTTTAAATATAAATTTTGTGAAATAAATTACATTTTTAATCGTTAAAACTAAGCTCATATTTACTTCATAAAACACGACACGCTTACAAACACGCTATTTTTAGCTATTTTAATAATAACTATATATAGTGTTTACACAGTCGACACACCACTATAAATAGTGCTTATTCAGAGTAAGCTAACTACTTGGCTTTTGTCGATACAACACGGAATTGCAAAATTCCCCATCACCAGAGGAGATTGAAATGACTATCACAGTGTTTACTAAACCTCATTGCCCACAGTGTGATGCAACTAAGCGACAGTTCACAAAACTTGGCGTGAACTTCGAAACTGTAGACTTGTCAAAAAGCCCCGAATCACTCGAACAGTTAAAAAATGCAGGATACCGTCAAGCTCCAGTAGTCATTGCTCCCGACGCATCCTGGAGTGGGTACCGTCCAGATTTAATTGCGCAAATTGCGGATAAACTTGGAACTTCCGCAGAGGCAGCAAAAGAAGCATAAGAAATGTGTGAGCAAGAAAATATAACACAACAAAGCGAACCAGAATCTAGCGCACAAGGTGAATCAATCGGAGCTGTAGTCTACTTTTCCTCAGTTTCCGAAAATACGTTAAGATTTGTGCAAAATTGCGATTTTCCAAGCAATAACGTGAACGTATATCGCATACCGCTTCGTCCTAAAGAACCGGAATTAAACGTGCGCGAACCGTATGTTTTGATTGTTCCAACTTACGGCGGTGGAAATATTGCGAAAGCAATACCGATGCAAGTTCGCAAATTCTTAAATAATCGCGAAAATCGTTCGTTTATTCGCGGAGTAATTTCTTCCGGAAATACGAATTTTGGAGAAGCATATTGCGCTGCAGGTGATCAAATTGCAGGAAAGTGTGGAATCCCAAATATGTACTCGTTTGAACTTACGGGAACTGCAGAAGATATAGAAAAAGTAGCGCAGGGCATACCGAGATTTTTAAAACAACTCAAAGAAACAGAAGAAACAAAATAAACAAAACAAACGAAATAAGTAAAAGAAACAAAACAAAAAGCGTTTAAAAAAGCAAAAATAACGCATGAAGAAAGGAACAAACCCCATGAATAGCACGGATCCGATGAGCGAATCTACTTCGCTTAATCTTGATCACACTGATTCTGCAAGCGCAACTGCCAGTACAACAGCAGAGCGCATCCGCAACAGCCGCGACTACCACGTTCTTAACGCTATGCTCGGTCTTTTTGACCCAGAAAAAGGCATTCAGTTTGATAAAGATCAAGAAGCAGAAAAGCTTTACGTTTCGGGTTACGTGCAAGAACATAGCATGAAGTTTGCTTCAACTCGCGAGCGCTTGAACTATTTGATTGACAACTATTACTACAACGGTAACGTATTCAACAAATACAGCGATGAATTTCTCGATAAATTCTACGAGCATGCGGAAGCCGCACACCACACTTTTGGCACATTCTTGGGTGCTTTTAAGTTCTACACTTCTTACGCTTTGAAGACTTTCGACGGCAAGCAGTATTTGGAAAACTTCGCTCAGCGCGCAGCTGCTGTTGCATTGGAACTTGCAGATGGTGACGAAAAAGCAGCGACCAACTACTTAGACGAAATGCTTGCAGGCCGCTTCCAGCCAGCCACCCCAACGTTCTTGAATCTTGGTAAAGCTCAGCGCGGCGAAGCTGTGAGCTGCTTCCTCGTGCGTTTGGAAGATAACATGGAGTCTATTGCGCGCGGAATTAATTCTGCTTTGCAGCTTTCTAAGCGCGGCGGCGGCGTGGCTCTGCTTCTTACGAATTTGCGCGAACTTGGCGCTCCTATTAAGCGAATCGAGAATCAGTCGAGTGGCGTTGTGCCTGTTATGAAGCTTTTGGAAGATTCATTCTCTTACGCTAATCAGCTTGGCGCTCGACAGGGTGCAGGTGCAGTGTATATTAGCGCGCATCACCCAGATATTATGCGTTTCCTCGATACTAAGCGCGAGAACGCAGACGAGAAGATTCGCATTAAGTCGCTTTCTTTGGGTGTTGTGATTCCAGATATTACTTTCGAGCTTGCTAAGCGTAAGGAAAAGATGGCTTTGTTTAGTCCTTACGATGTTGAGCGCGAATATGGCAAGCCTTTTGCAGATATTTCTGTTACCGAGCATTACGATGAGATGGTTGCAAATCCTCGTATTCACAAGAAGTACATCGACGCTCGCGAATTCTTTATGACGATTGCAGAAATTCAGTTCGAGTCTGGCTATCCTTACATTTTGTTTGAGGATACTGTGAATCGCACGAATCCTATTGAGGGTCGCATTACTATGAGCAACTTGTGCTCAGAGATTTTGCAAACTCAGGAAGCAAGCACTTATAACGCCGACTTGTCTTATAGCCACGTCGGTCGCGATATTTCTTGCAATCTTGGCTCTCTTAATATTGCTAAGACAATGGATGGCGACTTGGGCACAAGCGTTGATTTGGCTGTGCGTGCGCTCACTTCTGTTTCGGAGCATACTTCTATTGATTCTGTGCCTTCGATTCGTCGCGGTAACGCGGAAGGTCACGCTATTGGCTTGGGTCAAATGAATTTGCACGGTTTCCTTGCGCGTGAACACATGCAGTACGGAAGCGAGGAAGCTCTTGACTTTACAGACATGTACTTTATGACGGTTGCTTACCACGCTTATAAGGCTTCTCACGCTTTGGCTGTAGAGCGCGGCCACGCTTTTGCAAACTTTAAGACGAGCGCTTACGCTAAGCCTGCAGGAAAAGGCAACTACTTCGATAAGTACACAGATGGCAGCCGCTCGCTTGAGCCTAAAACTCAAAAAGTTCGCGATTTGTTTGCCCGTTTTAACGTTGCGATTCCAACCGTCAGCGATTGGGAGCAGTTGCGCGACGAGATTTTGAGCGATGGCATTTACAACGAGTATTTGCAAGCTGTTCCTCCAACTGGCTCAATCTCGTACATCAACCATTCCACAAGTTCAATCCACCCGATTGCTTCTCGCATTGAGATTCGCAAAGAAGGCAAGGTTGGACGCGTCTACTACCCTGCTGCATACATGACGAACGACAATATGCAGTACTTTAAGGACGCCTATGAGATTGGCTGGAAGGCAATTATTGACACTTATGCCGAAGCAACTCAGCATGTGGATCAAGGATTGTCGCTTACTTTGTTCTTCCCAGACACTACGACTACTCGCGATTTGAACAAGGCTCAGATTTACGCATGGCGTAAGGGCATTAAGACTCTTTACTACATTCGTATTCGCCAGAAGGCTTTGGAAGGTACGGAAATCGAAGGTTGCGTAAGCTGCACGCTGTAAGTCGTAACGCTGTGAATTTTTCGCACGCCAAATCAAAAACTTAAAAATTTTATAAAACGTAAACACAGAATCAGGAGTAATAATGACAGAACTCAGCCCAACCGAGCTTAGAAGTAGCCTCGATAAGCCTTTCGGCACAAATCGCGTAATCGCAGATGACGCTATGATGGCAGCTTCTATCACACCATCTCAGTACCGCTACCATCACGGATCGCGCGTACGCCCAGTTAATTGGAATAATATTGTTGACGACAAGGATTTGGACGTTTGGAATCGCCTTATTGCTAACTTCTGGCTTCCAGAAAAGGTTCCGCTGAGCAACGATATTCCTTCTTGGCGTTCCCTCACCGATCTTGAGCGCAAGACCACTACTCGCGTTTTTACAGGCTTGACTTTGCTTGATACCAGCCAGGCAACTATTGGCGAGCTTTGCCAGATTGAGCACGCTCGCACGGAGCACGAGCAGGCTATTTACACGAATATTGCTTTTATGCAGTCGATTCACGCTCGCTCCTACTCCTCTATTTTCTCTACTCTTTGCTCTAGCGAAGAGATTGACGAAGCTTATCGTTGGGCTGTTGGCAACGACGTTTTGCAGCAGCGCGTCACCACTGTGCTTTGCGAGTATGAGAGCGAAGATCCGCTTAAGCGCAAGATTGCTGCAACTATGCTTTCTTCGTTGCTTCTTTACGCGGGATTCTATCTTCCGCTTTACTTTGCTTCTCGCGGCAAGATGATGAACACTGCCGATATGATTCGCTTGATTTTGCGCGATAAGGCAATTCACGGCTATTATTCGGGCTACAAGTTCCAGCGCGGTTTGGAGCTTAGAAGCGAGAACGATAAGAAGAATCTTGAAAAGTTCACTATGAACTTGCTCGACACTTTGTATGATCTGGAAGTTGAGTATTCTGGTCAGATTTATGAAGGATTTGACTTCCACGATGACGTTTTTGACTTCGTGCGTTACAACGCTAACAAAGCTTTAATGAACCTTGGCTACCCTGCTAAGTACAGCGAAGAAGAAACTCACGTAAGCCCAGAAATTCTCGCTGCTCTTTCTCCTGCAGCCGACGAAAATCACGACTTCTTCTCCGGCTCTGGTTCCAGCTACATTATGGGAAAGTCAGTTGAAACCGACGACGATGATTGGGATTTCTAATCAAATAGTTGATTTACTAACTGATTTGCTGAATAACTGAATAACTAACTGATTGGTTAACTAATTAATTTAATTAGTTAACCAATTTTAATTTAGTTAGGTTAATTATTGCAGCTAAATAGAGTCTATATAAAAAGCTAAAAAGTCAGAAAGCAACACAGGTCACTCAGCCTTTATGGTACACTATGTGAAAAGGAACTGGTCTTGTTGATTCGTTTATGCAAAAATCGGCAGCGATTATCACTTCCTACTCACGTTCAAACCAAGATTTTTGAACTGAACTGAGCAGGCACTAAAGTTGGAGTTCAAGTTTATAAAGATGACTAACATCCGTTAGACGCATCTACAAGAAGAAAGAAATCCATTTATGGGGAAAATGACTTATAAAAAATTACTTTGTGTTGTAGTGCTCTTCAGCTCGCTAGTGGGGCTAGCAGCCTGCGGTAACTCCGAAGCAAACAAACCAGTACCAACAAAAATAAGCCGTCATTCTACCAAAAAACATTCAAAACCAATCAAAAAAGCCTCAAAAGAGAAAATCGCCGAAGCTTTTGTAAAGGGACAAGAAGGGACTTTGGAAGCCCTAGGTGAAACTAAACGCGTTATTTGGGACGCTTATCCTGATCAGTTGGCTTACGTTAAAGATGCTTTCTATCACTGGACTCTTCAAGACGACTGGTTCCAGGTTAACACTGGCCATTATATGGTTGTAGACCGTTTGAACAGTTCAGGCATCTTATTAAAGAAACTCCAAAAAGGCATGCCAGTTAAATTAAACGGCAAAGATTACAAAGTGGCGGATTATAAAGACTTTGAGGGTGGCGGAAGCTCGGATAAGTTGCTAAAAGTATTCAAAGAGTACGTTGAGCAATTCCCTAAATCTGCTTACTTTATTCAAACTTGTCTCGATGCCAGAACTTATGGCGGACAACGTTTAGTAGTTCTTGACGTAGCAAAATAGTAAACGATTTAGCAATATAACTTAGATTAGTTTCCAAATTTTGTTGTCTTGAAAATATTGCCTGTTCATCAATATCGTTGATGAACAGGCAATATTTTTTAACTGATTACGCGACTGTATCGCATAACTTTAATTGCACAGTCGCTATGCTATACGAGTTATCGTGGCAAAAATTGCAAAATTAGCAAAACTGCCACGATAACTTGGTATGTCACGCATTTGCTGGTTCTATTGCAATGCGTCCACCTAACGCTCGAACAACTTTCGCAATAGTTTGAAAGCTAGGATTGCCATCTCGTCTTAGGCTTTTGTAAAGGCTTTCCCTTCCAACCTCAGCTTTTTGAGCAATCTCTTTCATGCCTCGAGCTTTTGCAATATCGCCTATAGCAGCTTGCAACAAGCGAGGATCGTTAAGTTCTGCTGCAGCATTGAGATACGCAATAACATCATCATCGTCCTCAAGATACTCACTCGCATCCCATTTACTTATATTTACCATTTTTTCTCCTCAATTAATTGTGCGAGAAGTATCTTCGCTTGCTTAATATCTTTACTTTGACTACTTTTATCTCCACCAGCAAGTAATAGCATTAGTTTTAAGCCTTTTTGTGCAAAATACACACGATACCCTGGTCCAAAAGTGAAACGCAGTTCACTAATACCATTGCAAACTGGATGTAAATCACCTACTGGCTTACCTGCAATTTCGCATAATCTCAGTCTCGCGTTAATTCGAGCTTTAGATTGAGTATCGCGAAGTTTTTCATCCAATTGCGATACTCATCTGTTTTAAGTATCTCCATAAAAGTATTTTATCCTGTAGGATACAGTTTTGCAATATAAGTAAACAATCATATCAGTTATCGTGACAGTTTTTGCTAATTTTGCAATTTCTGCCACTATAACGTATGTGTTTGGGTTGATTTTTGCAGCATAAAATTTCTACTGAGCCAAAAATAACAATTACAAGTATTGCCAATTTTACTGTGTCGCTAAAAATAGTTACAGCTGATTACATGACAGTATTTTTTATTACACTGAGAGCCATTGCACAATTTATTTGCGCAGCAAAATAGCGTTTTAAATAAAGGAGTTATGCGGTGAAGTGCTTAGCAAAGACAGTAGCTGCAATAGTTACAACAGTGACAATGTGTCGCAACCAGTGGTAGGTAAATCATTATGAAAAAGCAAATCTTGGCTTATTTTAAGCGACTTATCAAACGAGAAGCTACTTATATGCCGTTAACATTTATTGGCTTGCTTGGAATTTTTGCAATATTTAGTGGCAATACAATTGCTTACATTTCATCTCCAAATAGGTGGATTGAAACATTTGTTTTTACACTTATTGTTGCTTTTGCACGTGCCTTTATACCTGATAATCGTTATTGAACAATTTATTTCATGACGATTAGCGAAATGCACACAGCACTTCGCTAATCTTCTATTTCATATTTTCTAAGTTATATTACGGTAGATTTTAATCCTATTTGGTTGTTTTTATTTATCAGTAACTTTTCGGTTGCTGTCTAAGATGCTAATATGCAATATTCATAGATTACATTAAGAAGAAGGAATGTCATGAGTCAAGATTTTGGAGTAAAAAATTGGAATCCATCTGCTGCAGCAAATATTAGTAACGATGACGATAATCTTTCTGAAGAAGATTTTGATAAATTGGCTACAGAGCTTGAGCAATTCTTTACCAAGTATGTAGTGTTAGAAAATAATAAGTTTGTAGTTCATGACGATGCGATTATTGCCGATGGTTATGAAGAATATTTAGAAGGCTTTCACATCTTAGCAGAAAAATTCACTGCTGGTCTTGAAGAGGACAGGTAGCGTAAATTAACCACGATAAAGCGAGAGTCTGATTGATACTAGTTTAGCGGAATAACAACATTGACCAACCATGCATCATCATCTTTTTGCGCGTTTAAAGATCCACCTAAACGTTCCACGGATTTTTTGTGGAATAGTAGTCCTTTGCCAAAAACAAGTCTTCCACCAAACTTATTCGACAACGAATTCATACACATTATTTTGCATTCTCGCTCATCAACAGTAACGTTCATAGAAAAGTCAACGCTAGTACTGCAATGCTTACGAATATTAGTAAGCAACTCACTGCACATGCGAATAGCACATTGAGCTTTTTCAGTACTAACAGTTGCAGATGCAGCAAAATCACCACTCCCCGAACTTTTATCAACCACTGTTAGAGAACCATAGTACCCAAGCTGCTCACAAATTTGCCGTTCAGCCTGTAAACGCGCACGAATATTGCATAAGAAATCAGCCAAATTCATGCAATCATTGCTATTAGAACTATAAACAAACTGCGTACTAGCAATATTTGAATCTAAAGAATCATCATACTTTTGTTCAGTTTGCTCAAGCAGGCTGATAACAAGTCTCGCTTTGGAAAGTGCATTACGCGAATGTTCAATAATCTGCTCTAACGATTCTTTTGTATGTTCATTGTTCTTAGCATATAAAGCATCCGTTGCAAGCAGTGTAATATCCGTAATCTCATTGTTCACATCGTCATGCAATTGCAACGCAACCGACGCAATATAAGACTGGAACTTACTCCGTACAATATCCATTTTTGCGCGATTATTTTCTTCCAACATGTTCAAATATTTGCGCAAAACGTAACCACAAATCATGGAAATAAGAATAAAACAAGGAAAAGTAAGCGAAATGTACGCAATTTTTGCAAAGTACATAATATTCAGCGAAACTATGTACGCACAAAGCAAATACTTCCACGAATCATAAAAGCCTGCAACAAACATGCTAGCAATCAGCGCAAAAAGCACGCAAGTTGCATTTACACCTGGTACTGCTAACGTTACGCAATACAAAATCGGAGTTACGAGTGATACTTGACGCGGAAAAGCAATCAAAAGAAATATTGCAAACATCCAAACGTATTGACACGCAGATTGCTGCGGGTTATGCCACAGCCCAGCTGTATTGCACGATTGCACATCCATTGACACTACAAGAATCGCCAATATTATGAATAAAGTTCGCTGAATTTTCCAGCTTTTAACCAACTCAATAACGCGCGAAAATGTTTTCATTAACATGCGTTATCCGTTTCTTGAGAAGGATTCGGATGACTCTGCGGCGAATTATTAAAATATTGCAGATTGCTAGTTTGCTCACGATTTTGCATTGCAGCAAACGCGGACATTGCTTGCACTCGGTTAGAAACATGCAATTTTTTGTAAATCCTATGAATATGCGTGTTAATAGTGTTTGGCATAAGACCAAGTTGAGCCGCAACCTGATTTGTTGTGCAACCTTTAGAGAGCAGATCCATGATTTTTAGTTCTTGAGGCGGCAAAACGCTACGCGACCTTGATTTAGAAAGCCTAATAAAAGATTCTTGCGGAGTAGCAAAATCGTAAGCAACATCTTTAACACATCGGCAGCCATACACCTTCTGATTATCGCAATATTGCAAAGCTTCTGCTAACCCTTTGAAATTGTCTTTAGCAACCATTGCCTGCCCACCAACTTGCGCAACCATCGAAGCGTAGGATCTACAATCGTACGAAGTCATGCCAATTAAAACAATATTGCTGTTTTGTTCACGAATTGCGCGTATTACCTCTACTCCAGACATGTCTTTCATTGACATATCTATCAGAATATAATCCGGAGTAGTTTTTGTTACTTGGCAATATTTCAAAGCTTGCACGCCTGATTTTACGCACCATTTGCACACGTACTCGCTTGGCAAAAGCTTGCTGAGCACGTTTCGCATAACCGCTAAAACTAGCGGGTCGTTATCTACTATTGCATACGTTTTTTGCATAATGGCTTTCTTGCAATCTTATGCTACTTTCCTTATATTCTACTTTATAAGCATGCGCAAAGTAGGGCAAATCGTGTAGTAAAAAATGATTACAAGTACTGCGCGTAAATCATATGTGCTTATAATAAGTAACAATATGTGACTTTTAGTTGCGTTTGAAAATGCAGTTTCAATAATGATTGCAGCAGGATTATATGACAAAACGATTAGTAGTATTGCACTCCGCAGAAGTAGCTGCGATGGCACTTGCCTCAACAGCTGCTTTTATGCGTAGCTTTGGCTTTTTCGTTTTGTGGCTTGTTTTAGGACTTCTTTCTGTTGCATTGTATTCTTATGCATATTTTTTCTTGCGCAAAAGCGTTATTAAAGCAAAAAATGCGTATATAGAAAATAATATATCTAATCTTAACGGCGCAGGCGCTAACAGCATAAGTAGTGATGTTGAGAATATAGGAAACAACAAAGATTACATAACAACTCTTGAGCAAAAACGCAAAAAAGTCGAATCACAAAATAAGCAAATACTTAGCAATTATCTAAATAATTTAACAAATATTATTTCATGCTTTATTTGTGGGCTTATTCACGTTCCTTGGATTTATTACTACGGAATTGCAAATGGCGTCTTAACATTGGTGATTTTGTGGCGAGTAATAAAGCGTCCACAAGGTCACCCTATTGATGAAAGCGATTTGTAAAGATTTAAGACTTATTGGCAATCTACCATTACGTTGAGTATTAAGTTTTGAGTACATCATATTGCTGCAAAGAATTGCAATATTTATACTAGAAATACAAAATACATACGAACGAGAAGCAATGTACATGAATTAGCTACAATGCTCACAAACAAAACAGCAAATTGGAAAGAAGGCAACTCATGAGCAAGAACTCTATAAAAGTTATTAAAAAAACGCTTATTTGGATTCTTAAGTGGGCATTATTTACAGCAGTTGAGTTCCTTCTTTTGTATGTTGCAATTATTTCTTGGAATCATGATTTTGCACAGTTCATGGACGAATACAGTGATGCTATTATTCCATTTATGGCAGCAACCGGAGCCATGGCAGCAACAATGATTCGCGACGAAGGCACTATTCTTGAAGTCAAAGATTAAGGTGGTTGTAGATTATTTTGCGGATGCGATTGAAGCCTCTTGGCGAGCAACGTCAAGTGCTTTGTTGAAGGCATCGCTAGTCCAACTTGCTCCAGCAACAACTGAAATATGCAAATCTTTCAACGGCTTTCCAACGATTTTTCCTGGAATAGCCTTTGAGAATGCATCCATATGGCCTCTTGAAATCGGCGTAAACGGATGAGGCGTCATTTGCACATCGCTAACATTCCCATTTGCAACGCTTAAGCGCACATCGAAACTGTCTTCTGCAACCGGACCATACGTAGCTTTGACTTTATAGTCGCCATCTTTGTAATTGCCAGTGTCTGTTTTAGGCTGATTCTGCTGGTTCTGAGAATCCTCACTTTGCGCAGAAGATTTAGATTGCTGAGCACCAGCATCGTACTTTCCAGAAGGATTACCGCCATCATCCGCGCTTTGACCAGAATTACCAGCGAACTCATCGTTCATTGGTACAGCACTCGGCTCACCGCAAGCAGACAACATAGCAGACGATGCAGCTACAATTGCAAGCGTAGCAACAGTTTTTGCAACTTTTTTGGATTTCAAATCGTCGCGTGAAACATCGTGAAACATATTATCTGAAACCATAAAATCATCGCCTTCAAATCTTGTATATTTTAAAACCCACGCAACTAATCATCTAAATTCGCTAATTTAGGCGACTTAGTAGGCTCATGGTCTTGCAAAGCTTCCACAACACTTTCATCAAGGTGAGCACTCGTAAACGCAGGCTTGCCACCAATCGCCTCATACGCTTTGCGAGCATCCTCGTTATTCCAACGCTCACCAACAAGCACACCGTGGTTGAGCATAATTTCTCGATCTGCACATTGAGCAACCAAAGAATCGTGAGTTACAACAATAATCGTCGTACCTTGATTGTGCAGCTGCTTAAACAAGTCGAGCACAATCTGCTCATTTTTTTCATCCAAATTACCAGTCGGCTCATCCGCAAGAAGCAACTTAGGGCAGTTGATAAGTGCACGAGCAACGCAAACACGCTGCTGCTCGCCGCCAGAAAGCTGGCTTGGCAGATGGTGAGCGCGATCCTTCAAGCCCACGCGATCCAAAGCGTCCATTGCTTGAGCTTCGTCAACAACAGAATGATAGTATTGCGCAACCATCACATTTTCAACAGCTGTTAAATGCGGAACAAGATAAAACTTTTGAAAAACTAAACCGATTACGTTTTTACGAACGTCAGCGAGTTGACCGGCATTCAAATCCTCAAGTTTGCGACCTTGCAAAGACACGGAACCTTTAGATGGTGAATCCATGCAGCCAATAATGTTCATTAACGTTGTTTTGCCAGAACCACTGGAGCCAACAATAGAAAGCCACTCGCCTTCTGGCACAGTGAGCGACAAATCGTCAACAGCTCGAAGAGATCCGTAAATCTTGGAAATATGATCCAACGTCAACAGCATTTTTGGCTTAGACTCCGCGCTATCTAACTTATTTTCTATATTCTCTGTCATATTAAATCCTTAACTAATCACTCTAAAATCACTCTAAAAGCTATTCTTCTCGAAGCACAATCGCAGGGTCGATCTTTGAAGCACGCAAAACAGGCGGCAATGCAGCAACGCAAGACGCAGCAACGCTAAATACAATAGAGAACACGACTAGCCACCAATTCACGCCCAAATCTCTCGAGAACACCATTGCAGCAAGCAAGCACGCAAACACATACCCTACCGCAGTACCAGCAATACCGCCAACGAAGCCATATACTCCAGCTTCAGCAGTAAACTCCACGCCAATACTCCGTGCGCTCGCACCCAAAGCTTTGCGCAAACCAATTTCATTTCGACGCTGCTGCACAATCGAAGAAATCGTAGTGCTCACGCCAACCATCATCAATACTAGAACAACTAGCGATACAATGCAGAACAGGCTGCGAAGCATAGTGATAATACCAGTGTCAGCAGCAGTAACTTTAGTAACTTGCTGAGCGCGCACGCGCATAGAAGTCATGTCGTTAATACTTCTAACAACCGCATCGACGCTAGGCGCAGAAGACGAGTAAGCAATCACGTCTGCTCCGCGCTTAACTCCCGTAAGAGTATTCACATCCGCATTAAGAGCGTAAAGCATAGAATCTTCAGCACCGCCCGTATCCAAAATGCCGCAAACGCGGAAAGTTGTGCCGTGAGTATCCATAATATCCGTTGAGACTCTGCCTTCAACAAGCTTTTGTTGAGAAGATTTTTGCGCAGACTGATCTGAAGAATTTGCAGCAGAATTTTGCGCTTGATTCTCTGCTGGCTTCTCTACAGACTGATTTGTAGACTTATTTGCAGATTCACTTGCAGACTTATTTGCAGACTTATTTGCAGACTTCTCTGCTGGCTTATGCGAGCCGACAGTATTATCCGAAGATCTATACGCAATCGCAATACGAGAGCCTATTTTTAAGCCCATCGCAAGAGCTACATCTCGCCCAACCATAACATTTCCACTGCTAGGCCAAGAGCCGTCTACATTCCAATGCTTATTAAGAGACTTTACTGAACGAACATCTATTCCTGCTAAAACATATGGAGCTGCGTTAATACGCACGTTTTCGTAACGATATGTAGCAAATCGCATAGCACCTTTTGCAAGAACCATATCGTTTGTGTGCAAAACCATCGCGCGATCAATACCGTTTTTCCACTCACCCTCAATTGGAGTTACGATAATATTCGCTCCATAAGCACGCATTTCATCGCTCATTTGCTGAGGCACAACCAGGCAGATTGCAGCTAAACAAAACAGCGTAGCAGCACCAACAAGCGTTGCAATAACAGCCATCAAAGCACGCGATTTTCTACGAAATACCGCGCTAAATAGCATGGTAATAAACATAGAATTGTTGGAAGTCATATAAGATTTACCTGCCATGAAGCACCTCCGCAGGACGCACACTCAAAATCGAACGAATCGAAGAGCCTGCAGCCGCAAGCACAGTCAACGCAAGCAGCACGAACACCAGAACAAATACCATTGGTCGGAACAAAATCGAAGAGCCAAACACTGTGAAACCAATAATCTGCGCCACCGCAAATCCCAAAGCCATGCCGAGTAACGCTCCACCAAACGCAATAACCGCAGTTTCCATAAGCATAAGACGAGCAACAGCACCATCACGTGCACCCAAAGCCTTAAGCAATGCAAGCTCGCCAGAACGCTCAGAAATTGAAGCAGCCATAAGATTCGCCACAGCAACAGCAGCAGCAATTAAACTCAACGCAGTCATCAAAACCATAACAGCACGCGTCTTATTTAATACGTTACCCTGCAACGCCGCAACTTGACGAACCTGCTTTGCAACAGCTCCAGGAATTACCTCCTCAATTTGGTAAGTAATCGAACTCGGGTAAGCCGTGCAATACCAAGTTTCCCACTCTTCCTGGCTGAGCGCTGCCGGATTTTTAGCAGCCTTTCGCGCTAAATCATTTTCAGGAGTAGTAAGTGCCTTTACTTCAATCGAATCAACCTTATTCGGCTTATTTGCAAGGCTTTGAGCATCGCTAGAACTTGCGTAGATTGCGTTATTGTCATCGTCGCCAGAATCGTATACGCCAACCAAGCGCAACGAAACCTCGCGTCCGTCACGAATCAAACGCAAACGCTGGCCAAGTTTTAAGTGCAAACGCTCAGCTAGCTGCGCACCTACCATTGCTTCAGATTTATTATCTTTTGCCCAACGACCTGCATTAATCTTCCACCAAGAGCGCAAACCTCTAACACCAACAACTGTTGTTTCCCCGGAAGCGAGCGCAAGCTTACGATTAAACCAAGTTCCAATAATAGGCACTACCAAATCGCCAGAAGATTTCGCTTCAAGATTTGCATGAACAATTATTTTCGGCGCAAAATTAGTGATATTAAACGCCCAGAAAATCATTTTTATTTTTGCAGCATCAGATTCTTTTAGCGAAGCAGTAGACTCGTGGCTTTCCGCAGCCTTTAAACTCTCAGAACCATTAGTATCAATCTGCTCTCGAGAAGCATACAAATCATTTACAACAGCGCTAGATTTTGGCTGAACCACAATATTTGAACCATATGAACTCAGCTCTGCGTTAATTTTGTCTCCAACGTCATACACAACGCTAAGCATTGACACGCTAACGCACGCGCTTAAGCACACTACGAGCGCAATTAACACACGCTTTTTCAATTGCCGCACAAGAGATCGAGCAACCATGCGCATCATAAACATAGCAACTCTCCCTTACTTAAAATGCGAACTGAGCACGTCTAAATCAGCAGTATGAATTGTGATTTTGCCATGCCCAGCCTTATACGGGAACGGAATCGGATTGCAACCACCTTTAAAACCGATAGTTGCCAAATTAATTGCTACGTCGCACTTACGGCAAATAATCTTACCGTCTTTTTCATAGTAGCCTGCATCGCCGCAGTTTTCGCAAGCATCCAATCCAACGCCATACGCTCCACCATTCTTTTTAATGATTATAAAACGCATAATAGTGCCGTCTTTTGCTTTGTATTGGAAACGATGCAAATGACCATCTGAAACTTGAACGTAATTAATAGTTGCAACACCATCGTGCAATTCATACGGTTCTGGAGGCGTAAGAGTTGGTTTAATATTCATAATAGATACGCCTACAGTAAGCGTAAGTATTACTGTGATAGCAGCCAAAAGAGCTGCGAGCGCAGACTTCCGAGATTTCCTTTTAAACGCTCGCTTCGTGCGAATTTCTGCTGCATTTTCACCAACTACAGCCGTTTTAAAGCCGATTATTACGGATGCAGCAGCAGGAATCATGAACACGCTAATTTGCGCCATAATCATTAATGGAGCGTTATTAATTAGCCAAACAAGCACGCTAAAAGAAAAGTCATCCATATAAAGCAAAATGCTTCCTTGCATAATCTGCAAAAGTGAAGTTATGTGCTGCACTAGCAAAATAATCATGCTTAAAACTACAGCAATTTTGAAGCAAATAGCGTTAGACGTAGTGCGCAAAGAACGCACCATAAGACTTAAGCAGATAGCAGCAATAACGCCAAGCACAAAACCAAGCGCGCGAAGTAACATGTCTGATGTAAAAGGCGGAGTGCTTGAATCTACGAAAATAGTAAGTTGCAAAATAACATCTGGTAAAGCATAAAACACAGTAAACGCTAAGCAACATGCACCAATCGCGTTACTTATGTGCATTAAAAGCGGGCAATTACGCCAATTTTTTATTATTTTGTGTGAAAAAATAACCACAATAATTGCAGCAATATCAAGCGGAACCGCAATACACAACGCCGGCATATTAATAAAGTTTCGCTGATTAATTACCACAGATGCGCGGAGTATAGCAAAAATAAGAGCTGCGACTGTGCCTGCAGACAGCCCATACAATCTCCAACGTGCACTCAGAGGCTTATCTCGCCCCTCGCCAACAGTAAGCGATGTGCTTAATCCCATTGTGAGTAGCGCAAGAGGGAGCAGCCCAGGCATAACTGCCACAAACAGTCTGAGCATAACTCCCTCCTTTGCTATTACTTATTATTTACTAAAATTATTAATTAATCGCTAATTATTAACTAGCTACCACTACCACTGACGAGGAGTGTACTTCCAATCGTCGAAGGTTGCCTTAATTGGCTCAGTCCAGAAGCGACCGGTTACGCCGGTAGCAGGATCGACGTGAAGCATCCAACCCTTCTTTTCTGGGGATTCAATAGAAAGCACGAGCTTATAATTTCCAGCCTTGTCAAGCTTAACGTTTGCACCGTAGTGAGGACCATCGGAAGCGTTCATCTGCATAAACGTGCCCTTGCCAACGGATTCGCCGCTTGCCTTATCGACAATCTCATAGTTCACAGTCAAATCTGGAATGAACTCGCCCTTACCGTAGCCAAGCTTTGTACCTTTTTGGTTAGCGTGGATATCGGCTTCAAGGTGGAAGCTTGCTTCGCTTGCCTTCAAGCCCATACCAGCTGGAACCATGTCCACTGGCTGGAAGTACACAGCGCCAATAGTAAGAGGTCCAATGTTCTGATCTTGGTGAGGACCAACTGGAACCTCCTCAAAGCCCTTATCACCGCCCTTGTCGTCAGCCTTGTCGTCAGCCTTCTGCTCGGTTGCTTGTGACTTAGCATCAGTTTTAGCTGAATTGCCATTAGAACCGCATCCAGCGAGCGCAAGCAGTCCAGCAAGAGCCAAAGCTGCAATTGCCATCATTTTATTATTCTTCATATCTAACCTTCTGTGTTTGTTGTTAGTTATTTTTATTTAATTGTTGTTATTGGTTGTTT
This sequence comes from Gardnerella sp. DNF01159, assembly GCF_049244215.1. Taxonomy (NCBI): domain Bacteria; kingdom Bacillati; phylum Actinomycetota; class Actinomycetes; order Bifidobacteriales; family Bifidobacteriaceae; genus Gardnerella; species Gardnerella sp. DNF01159. The sequence goes on from NZ_CP058387.1 coordinate 1,510,182, forward strand.
ATTAATTATTTATTAGTTGGTTATTTGTTGTTTTGCTTATTTATTTTCTATCGCGCGTTTCCCACGACTTCGCGCAATAGATACGCAAAGCAGTGAAATCACAACAATTGCTGCCACAATTTGAGCAACAATCGTCTCAACATACGGATAGAACCCAAGCCAATCGTTAGTTGGCAAGCCTTGAATATACATTCCTTCGAGAGCATCACCCTCGATTAACGCGTGCACACCACCGCCTGCAAAAATCACTACGAGAACAGACATAAGAGCACTTGTTCCAGTAAAGAATGGGCGAATTGGTATGTGCACAGATGCGAAACGAATCAGCAAGAAGATTACAACCAGCACGGCGGCTGCGGCCACGAATCCGCCCCAAATCATGGAGTCAGCTCCGCTTGATACAGCAAAAATCGCCTGGTAGAAGATTACTGTTTCTGCGCCTTCGCGGAACACCGCTAGGAAGCTTAGCAACGCTAGAGAAATCAAACTGCCTTTAGAAACTGCTGCCGTTGTTTGCTCACTAATATACTTATTCCATGCTTGCACTGAAGATCTTGAAATCATCCAATTACTCGTGTAAAGCAGCATAAGCATTGCGAACAATGCAACAACGCCTTCTGTAATCTCCTGCTGCGGACCAGAGCCATTAAATAGCAAGCCGAATAGTGCAGCTACAGCAAGAGATGCCACAATTCCAGCCGCAATACCTAGGTAAATATACTTCACCATATTCTTGTGACCGGATTTAACAAGGTATGCAATAATTGCTGCAACAACTAGCAGCGCTTCCAAACCTTCACGAAGCAAAATCACGAAAGCTTGACCAAATGAGCTAGTTATGAATTGCATAAATGGATTTGCGCTTGAAGATGCACCTTTGTCTAATTTTGCTGCGTCTTCAATAAGCATCGCTTTAAGATCCGTTACGAACTTTTTAGCTTGCTCAACCGTTTTGCCGTTGTTCATTGCTTGACGGCACTCTTTGAACTGATATTCGACTGTTGAAACGCGACTACCACTTATTGCGTTCATTACGTTCTTTTCAAAACCGAGCTTTTCGTAATACTGGTAATAGGCTTCGTTAATTAAATCAACTGCAGATGCTACTTGAGTTTTATTACCTTTTGCAAACTTGTAGGTTGCAACCGATTTGTCGAGAATAACGTTCATTTCTCGAGCAACTTGACCCCACGTACGACCATTACGTCCAAGGTTTTTCTTTTTTGCAGCATCTAGCTTTTTGCGCTCTGCTTTAATTTGCGCACGCAACTTTTGTGCATAAACATTTGGCTTATCCACTTTTAAGTTGGCATCGAGACTAGATGCAGTTTGTGCAACATCCACTGAAAGAGCCGTTGAAACAGCACTTATTTGTGAACCTTGATTTTGCTGGTATACAAGCGTTTGTAGCTGCTGGAATTGATCAGTTTGTGCCTGAACTTTATTCTGCCCAATTGCATCTCGCACAACCGTAATCATGTTAGAAGCAACGTAAACTGAATTGTATGCTGCTTCAAATCGAGTTGCAGCTCCAGAATTATTGCCACTATTGTATTCTGATTGACCTTGTAGCAATTCATTGTCGATTGCTTTAGAAACTTCTGTCCAGCTAGTATACGAACGATCTGCATCTGTTGCAAAAGCTGGAATAGTTGTAGCAAACGAGCTCACTATGCAACCCACCAACATGCACACAGCCAGAATCAGTGCAGCCGAGTCACGAATAATTCGGCGCACTTTTACATACGCGCGCATAACATCTCCTCGCGTTCTTCCGCGTCTTCTTGCGATTCCGCACTTCTCACGCGTTTTACGCCTTTTGCGTTAACGCATTTCCTGCATATCTACGCGCTCTACCCCAAATTGAGCGCACCCAACTAAAACTTGCCATTACAAAGGCCCCACAGGTACATAATATCGACATATCATGTAGATTGATATAGTTCGGCGCAAAAAACTCGCAAATATTACAAAAATGATATTGATAACGATAATTATCTTTCGTTTTTACTAAAGCCAATAAGCCCAACAAACTCATTAAACATGTTTCTCATACTTTCTACAATGCGACTTTTCTTCTCAGCGCGCGCAATAGCCGCAGCGCCAAATCTGCTCATTCTAGGCATTAAATCATTAATATCTGTGCCAAGCTCACTCACTTCGCCAGCGCTAAAAGATTTCTCCATAAACTTGCGAGTCAAAGCATCGTTTAATCCTTCGCTTTGCACAAGTTGCGCCAAATCATGATTATACTTTTGCTCAACATACTCGCTCCAGCAATCAACAATACTCAACTTGTTGCCGTTAGAATCGTAAATAGTAATGTCACCTTCAGAATCTACAAGCTTCCCAAGCTCCTTCTCGTTAAGCTGCGCAATAAACCCTTCAATAAGCTTCTTTTTACTACGCAACTGCGGGCTAGAGTCAACTGCCACCTTAATAGAAGCAAGAACATTTTTATCCTTACAATGCTTGCTATGGTAATGTTCTACTAACATCAAAATGTAGTCAATATTTACTTCTACTTGGCGCACAAGCTCCATCTCAAACACAACATCGTCCGTAATGTTTGCAATATCGCCTTTTTGCTCTTTGCGCTTCCATTCTTCATGCAAATCCTGGTAATGCCCCAAGTAATCTTGCATATCGCGCTCTTTGATTATCTCGTTGCCTTCAAATTGATCGAAAGCTTTCAGCATGTTACGCAATCGCAGAATATTACCAAAAAGCGATATAAACTTTTTCTGATTCTCTTCTCCAACAATGTTGAAGCCTTGCAGTGGATACTTTTCCATAAGCTCATTTACTAAATCACTGTATCCACAACGCTCAATTCCTTTAGCGTCAACGTAACCGTTGTAAATCTGCTCAAACGTAGGGCAAAGCACAATACCTTGCGCATCTTTATCTCCAAAAAGAGCTACCGCTTCGTCAACTTGATAGCTCAAATCCCTAAAGCACACAATGTTTCCAAATGTTTTAACGGAATTTAAGATTCGATTTGTGCGCGAAAACGCTTGAATAAGCCCATGCATGCGAAGATTTTTATCTACCCAAAGCGTGTTCAAAGTTGTTGCATCAAAACCAGTTAGAAACATGTTGACTACAATCAAAATGTCAATTTCCTTATTTTTCATGCGAATTGAAACGTCTTTGTAATAGTTTTGGAATTTGTTATTTGACGCATCATACGCAGTATTAAACATTTCGTTATAGTCTTTTATTGCGCTTTCCAAAAATTCTTGCGAATTTGCGTCTAGCTTTGCCGTGCTTTCTGAATTTTCTTCTCCAAGAGAACCCATGCCGTTGGCGTACGCCGAAGAATCTGACTCACCCTCGTTTACTGCATAGCTGAAAATAGTTGCTACTTTTAAGCGTTCGCTTGGAGGCAGATTTTGCTGCTGCTTTTTGAACTCGTTGTAATACGCTTTTGCAAGAGGAATGTCTGCAACAGCAAAGATTGAATTAAAGCCGTTTATGTCAACTTCTTCAGAAGATTTTTTAGTCTCTAAAGTATTATGCTTATCTGCAGCAAGTTCTTTAACGTTAATAATGCGCTTGTATTTGTAAGTCTTCTCGTTGCGATACGTTTTTTGAGTAAAATGCTCAATAATGTATTGAACAACATTATGCACGCGATCTTTATGCCTAATTACATCTGGTCGATTAATATCTTTAACCAATTCGTCGGTTGCTTTTTCCAGCTCGCTCGACGTTTTTACAGTAGCAACGTATTCCACGCGGAATGGCAACACGTTTTTATCGTTAATCGCGTTAATGATTGTGTACGTATGCAAGCACGGTCCAAAGGTTTGCTCGGTTGTGGAAAGATGCGCAGCGTCGGAGCCAGCAGCGTTCGCTTCAAAAATTGGCGTGCCAGTAAACCCAAAAAGCAGAGCATTTTTAAAGTGTTTTACAATATCTGCATGCATGCCTCCAAACTGGCTTCTGTGGCATTCGTCAAAAATAAACACTATGCGCTTTTTGTAAATTTCATGACTTGGGTTGTTGCTTATAAATTTACTAAGCTTTTGAATAGTGGTTATAATAAGCCTGCATTCTTCCGTATTGTCTTCTAGCTGTTTTGTAAGCACAGCTGTTGAAGTGTTACTATTTGCGGCTCCTTTTTCAAACCTGTCGTATTCTCTCATTGTTTGATAGTCAAGATCTTTACGGTCTACAACAAACAAAACTTTGTCAACAAGATTATTGCCTTCTGCGTCTTTCAAAGCTTTTACTAGCTGCGATGTTTTGAAGCTAGTTAGCGTTTTACCAGATCCAGTAGTATGCCAAATATATCCGCCCTTTTGACGCTCTGCTGCCGGCATTTTGCTCGCATTAGCAAACATGTATTTTACGCGATTCACTATGTTTTCTGCTGCAGTAATCTGGTATGGACGCATAACCATCAAGCAATCTTCTGCATTAAAAACGCAATATTTTGTGAGAATGTTAAGAATTACGTGCTTTGCAAAGAAGGTTTTAGCAAAATCGCATAAGTCGGAGATTATAGTGTTTTGAGCATCGGACCAATAGTTTGTAAATTCAAAACTGTTACTTGTTGTGCTTTTGCTAGATCCTTTACTTTTCTGCTCGTTGTACGCATTATTGCGAGTTGAGTTGGAGTAATACTTTGTTTCAGTGCCGTTTGAGATTACGAAAATTTGCACGTATCCAAATAGTCCGCTTCCAGCCCAAAATGAGTCGCGAGCATAACGGTTAATCTGATTGAACGCTTCTCTAATAGGCACACCTCTGCGCTTTAGCTCAATATGAACCATCGGCAAGCCGTTTACTAGAACAGTCACATCGTAACGATTGCTACGCGCAGGGCCATTTGCATCATTATTGTTTGCATTATCGTTTGCGTTAACAGCATATTGGTTGATTACTTGCACAATATTCTTGTGAATATTTTCTTTGTCAATAATAGTAATGTTCTTATCTACGCCGTCATCTTTTTTGAGTATTTTAACGTTATCTCGCTGAATAGTATCTGTTTTCTTAACTATATCGTCAGTGCTGTTTGCAATATTTTCTTTGAAAAATCTTTCCCACTCGTCATTCGAAAAATGGTAGTCGTTGAGCTTTTCGATTTGCACGCGAAGATTTGCTATAAGATCTTTCTCGCTGTGAATGTGAGCGTACTCGTAGCCTTGGGATTGCAAAATGTTAATGAACTCTTCTTCGAGCTGCGCTTCGCTTTGATAGCTGCCGTCGTTGCGCGCGCTTGGCGTAAACGTAGACATTACAGTGCTATCTTGATTCTCTAACACAATTTTCATTCTGCTTCCTTCTTTCTTACTTACTCACATAACGCATTGCATATTCTACAAATTTAAATTATCTCCAATGTAAATGGTTAAATATCCCATTTTTATATTCTTCATTTTTATTCAGAAAATCTTTTATTTCAGTCTCATAATTATGATTGTTTTCTATTTTTGATACTAAATACATTAAATTTACTAATGCTGCAGCAATAGATTTATCCGTATAACCATTTAATAAAGAAGAATTTTTAACATCACGAATTGAAGGAGTCGATATTACAGTTTCCTTATACCATAATCTACAATGATGAGAACACAAATTACGCAAGTAAACTATTGAATGGATTGCTTCAGAAGATTTACGAATTTCTGTTTTTAACCCCATTGAATCAAAAAGTTTTCGCAACACATTAGTATCTTCGTACAAAGAAATCATTCGTGAAATAGTATCAAATGGAAAAGCTTCAACAGCAGCCCATATTGGTATAGGTTGTTTCTTACTCTTGTAATGTTTTATACAAACTTCGTTAGATTTTTCCAGCCATTTATTCATATTAGATAAAAGATTATTTATGCTTATATTAGATTTTTTAATATACGAATCTGAATTGAAGTATGTATATGCTCCTCCAGAGTTTGCAACGTGATATGCAAATCTAGATCTTAATGTTAACTCTACTTGTGCGGTACCTTTAAGAATAATTGTTCGCAATTCTTCATCCATTTTGTACGGCACAAGAAAATCAACATCTTTGCTGCCTGGCTTAAACTGATTATTGCCAGAAGAAGGATCGACTTGAAACACTCGAAAATACCCAGATAATCTATAGTAGTTGCAGTTATATAGCATACTTTTTAAATTATTTTCATCTGTAACTACTAATCCTCGAGTTTTCATGAGTTGAATCATATCGTCAATAGATTTTGGAGGCTTTGAATCAGCTGAAAAACAAGAAGAACCCCCAGGTTTGAGCACTGTTAGTAGGCTTAGGGGGCTGCTGTTATCAGCAAGTCTATCAGACATTTTTTACCTCCTCAATCTCTTCGGCGAGTCTCACTAGAAATGTAATTTATATAAATTGTAATACTAGATACGCTTTTATAGGTTACTTTACATAAATTGTGCATAACTACATTACGCACGCTTGAAGGTTAGGAGTTGATCGCGATAGTACTCGTACTGCTTACGTCTAGCTTCGATTTCTGCAGGCAAACCTTGAGTTAAATCATTGCACAGAGCATCAAAACGATCCAGAATTTGTACGATTTGACGCTGTACTCCTAGAGGCGGAACGGGGATTGTTACTTTACTCATAACATTACTCATGAGTTTTGCATTACCCATGCCCGAACTTACATAGTTCTTCGCATGAATTGTCAACGCATAATACACATACTTAGTGTCAACTTGACAATCTGATATATCAATAACGCCACAAACATTTGTCACACTGAATTTACCGTCACGATAGAACACTGTTCCAGCATTAGCACCATCAGTTGTCCATGTCACATACTTACCGTCAAACATGTAAGTAGAAATCGCACCAAATTGACCATTATTTTCTGTTTGAGACGAGTAAACAGGATACTCACCTGAATTATCATTTATAAAGCTTTTCGACATTACTTTACCACGAGAAAGCGTAGCAATATCGCCAATCTTCTTATACTCCACACCGTTTGGGCAGTAGCGTGAGATAAGCGAGCGTAGGGGATTATTATCGTTAAAAGTGAGTAAGGTATCTCGATAATACTCGTATTGCTTTTTACGAGCTGTAAGCTCTGCTGTAAGCTCTGCTGTAAGCTCTGTGAAATTGTCCAATATGCGGACAATTTCACGTTGTACCTCCAGAGGAGGGACGGGGACTTGAATTTTAATGAAATCTTTTTGATTCAGATTGCTACGATCGCTAATAGTCATTTTACGTATATCAATCTTGCACTTATGTGAATTGAAATATGTGCATAAATAATACGGATAAACTTGATTAAAATCCTTTATTCTAGAGGTAATTGTAGTAAATCCTATAGATCCTGCATATTCATCAGTAATAACTGCCGACGTACCTACATCACCAGTATGAATAGTGATAATGTCATTCTTTCTTAGAAGTTTACTACTATTTTTTTTAGCGAATGAATCATCAATATGTTCAATATTTTTCAGTTCAATTCTACCTTGTTGAATATCTGAATTGTGAAGTAACAAAACGCCAGAATCTCTTTTATATTTTGTTACAGATGTTGCTAATCCAATACTAACATCAGCAATATCTCCAATTTTCTTATACTCCACACCATTAGGGCAAAGCTCAGCAATTAAATCCTCAAGTTTGCTAGTCATTGAGCCACCTCGCTATTATCAAAGTTAACGCTGCCAGCTTCAATCTCGCTTACAATCTTCTCAATTTGTTCGCGTAACTCTTGCTCGCGAGCGCAAACCGATGCAATTTGCGCGTTAAGCTCCGTAATATTAATCTTTTCGCGAGTATCTTCTACTTCAACGTACGTGGAAACGGAAAGATTGTATTTATTGGATTCCACTTCTTCCAAAGACGCTACATGCGCAATATGCTCCACATCTTGCCTAGAAGTGTACCACTTAACAATTTGCTCAATGTTCTCGTCCGAAAGCTTGTTGCTATTCGTTGACTTTACAAACTGTTGGCTAGCATCAACAAACAATATAGAAGTGTCGTTTTGCTTGTTTTTACGCAAAACCATAATGCACGTAGCAATCGAAGTGCCAAAGAATAAGTTGCTTGGAAGTTGAATCACGCAATCAACAGCATTATGCTCAATTAAATATTGGCGAATCTTTTGCTCAGCTCCGCCTCTATACATAATCCCAGGGAAGCAAACAATTGCAGCAGCACCATCTTCTGCCAGATGCGCTAAACAGTGCAACACAAACGCCATATCCGCCTTACTTTTTGGAGCAAGAACTCCAGCTGGAGCAAAACGAGGATCGTTAATCATCAACGGATTAGAATCCCCCTCCCAACTCGTGGAATAAGGCGGATTAGAAACCACTAACTCGAACTTTTTATTAGCGTCGATTTTCGGTTTTATAAGAGTATCGCCGCAAGTAATAGTAAACTTATCAAAATTCACATCGTGCAAAAACATGTTCATGCGGCACAAGTTGTAGCTAGTAACGTTCTTTTCTTGGCCGTAAAAACCGCCATTAATATTTTCAATGCCTAGCACTTTTTTGGCTTTTAGCAGAAGCGAGCCAGAACCGCACGCAGGATCTAGTTTCTTACCCATTTGGATACAATGAAACCTTGACCTTGAACTCTGAAACTATTGTTCTGTACTCTGAAACCTTTTAATCGATACTTTCCTCATCTACAAATTTCCAAACATACCCACCAGCATGTCTTTGAACACCTTTTGCTGCATCACGAATGCTTTTAGAATTTACACCTGTTTTTCTTACTGCATCTGCAATTGTCTCAAATCTTTCGATGATGTTTCCCTCATCATCCATCTGGAATACTGAGCGACCAGCTTTGTTTTTAGTGGCTTTTTCTGATTGAGCACAAGTGCTTTTTTCTAGCTTTCGCCTTGCTTTAGACTCTTGCGTTTTTCCGTTCTCTCTGTTTTATCAATGCTTTAATGGCATTGTTTCGTCTGGTAATCAATTGACTAGTTTTCATATTAAGTTTTGCTAATCTCTTGATTCCTTCATTTAAGATATCAATTTCATTGTCATAGTCTTTTGTCTTATGGAATGCCATCGCATAGGATTCATACAGCGCTGAAGCACAATAGCCATTAAATCTAGCCTTGTCAAAACAATCAATTGCTTCATCAAAGCTTCCAGATTTTCTAAAGCTATCGCCTTTTTCCCAAAATGAATAGCCATCATCAAAGCCAGTGTCCCAATCATTTACATTACGTATTTTTGATAATGAAGCTCTGCTATGAACAGGATTAATCTCTATTTCTAAAAGATCACCATTGTGTTTTTCTTCTAGTTTCTTGAATATATATTTTATTATTTCTGATATTCGTAAGCGACTTTTGCCTATTTAAGCGACAATAAAATAATTGTTCGATTGAGCGAACCACTAATTTTATGTATAATAAAGACTAGATTTTTGTACTATGAAAGAAGATAAATTATCATGCTACATTCTAAGGCAGAATGGCTTAATGATTTTCGCATCTATTCAGATTCAGTTTTGGTGGCGTTGTCGCACACTCGAAAAAGTAAAAAAGATAAGGCAAGCGAAATCAATAAGTCCATTAAGAACTACCGCAATGAAAAACTATCTTTAATTCTTAGGAAGTCCCGTTCTGAAAAGTGGGATAATGAGCGCATTCTTAATGAAATTATGTGCATGACATATGCGTCATATATTGCAATGTTGGAATACCGCAATAAGGTATGGCCTTATGAATACATGGCGTTTGCTCGACGTATTGGGGAATTGTGGGAACCGTTCTGTCGTTTACCGTTTGAATATCCTATTAAAACATTACGTATTATTGAACCCCCAAAATTTGAAGATGTTCAATCTGGAATACAAAAGAACGCAACTGATTATATCAATTCATTGCAGCTAGCTGATGATATTAAAAAAGAGTTAAAACGACACTATTCTATACCGTGGACTATGGTTGATAGCGGCGGCATAAAATTAGCGCTTGATCTTCACTTTGAGCAGAACGGTATTCACTATAACTGTGATTTTAAAAGTGGGTTTAGTTCAAACGAAAAAGGAAATACGAACCGTCTGCTTTTAGTTGCAAGTATATATAATTCGCTTGGTGCTGGCGAAAAAACACTTTTATTTGTTCGGCAGAACGAAGATGAAAACAATCATTATCTCCAAACATTAAAGAATTCGCCTTATTGGGATGTATATTGCGCTAATGATTGTTATGAAGCGATTAAGTCCTTTACTGGTTTTGATTTGCGTAATTGGTTAGATGTAAATGCAGATTGGAAAAAAGATATAAGTGCCGATTTCAAGCAACACTTACAAGCTAACGATCTACTAAAATACTTGACGTGGTAACAAAAACAGCATATACTTTATCTTAAGTTTTATCTTAAGTAATCGAAAGGCGTGTGCTGTGTATGAAAGATACTTTTTGTTCCTACTATACAAATTCAGACGAAATTACATCCTATATGGTTAACCGTTTGGAAATAGAGGAAAACGATATTATTCTTGAGCCGTCAGCGGGGGAAGGAATATTTATTGACCAAATTTTGAACTCTAATAAAATGATTCAAATTGATGCGCTTGACATCAATGCAGAAGCAATAAAAATTCTTAATTCAAAATATCAAGATCTTCCTTCCATCACTGTACGAGAAACAGACACTCTGTTAGATGAAAGATTAGATTTGCTAAGTTCTCCGGAATTGTGGATTAAGCAAACAGATACATTGCTTGATGAACAGCTTAATTTTTTTGGTTCAATAGGTGGGCATTACAACAAAGTAATAGGCAATCCGCCTTATGGGGCGTGGCAAGATTATGATAAGAGGGCACAACTAAAGAAAAAATATCCGGGGCAGTATGTAAAAGAAACATATTCACTTTTTTTATTACGTTGCATTTCACTGTTAAGAAATGGTGGTCGGCTTTCATTCATTATTCCCGACACGTACTTGTTTTTGAATTTACATGCGAAATTACGTGAACTGCTGCTAACATCAACAAGGATAGTCGAAATCATTACTTTCCCTTCAAAATTCTTTCCGGGTGTTAGTTTTGGTTATTCTAACTTGTCAATCATAACATTAGAACGAACAAACAAAGAAAATGCTTTAAATAATACCGTAAGAATTGTACAAGGTTTTGAATCTGCTAATGAATTTCAGTTGCTATTAAATGATTCACAGCTTCCAGATAATCTTAGTACCTTTTTTGTAAAACAGTCGGATGTTCTTACAAACGACAAGCACCGTTTTATTCTTGCAGATAGTTCAACGAATGCAATAATAAACACTGCTTTAATTCGTCTTGGCGATATTGCAAACATTGTTACTGGATTTTATACAGGTGACAATAAAAGATTTATTCGCGCTGCTGATGATAGCGTGAAAGGCAGCAAGAACTATGAGAAAGTAAATCCTTCACAAATATTTAATTGTAGTTCATTATCAGGAATCAAAGAAGTTTCAGAAGGCTACATTCCTTATGTAAAAAGTGCTTCAAAAACTAGATATTATCGCGAAAAAGATGAATGGTTTGTTCGATGGGATGAAGATACTATTGAATATTATAATAGTCATCCAAAATCACGGTTTCAAAATTCAGCATTCTATTTCAAAAAGGGCGTTGCAATACCAATGGTTAAGGCAAGCACCATACGTGCGTTCTATATCGAAAATAGAGTATTCGATCAATCTATTGTCGGAATTTTCCCGAAAGATCAATCGAAGATACTGTACGTGCTTGCACTTATGAATTCAGATATTGTGAATGAACTAATTCATACTATCAATCCAACTGCTAATAATTCAGCCAACTACATTAAACAAATTCCTTATTTTGAACCGCCAAAATCAGTTTTAGAGAAAATTAACAATAAGGTAAAACATATTCTTTCCCTTGGGGAGAAAGGAAAAATTACAGAATGTGAAAAGCTACATTCTGAATTGAATCATACAATAAATGAACTGTATTCTAATTTCAGAAAGTAAATTGCTTACTCTATCCGCCTACAGCATAACGTGAGGTCGCTTTTGTAGCCCTCGAAAACATCAACCCGTATTATTTCGTACAAGTTCCCCTTATATAGAATTACATGGGTTGTTGTTATATCCGTTCTGTAATTGATAATAAACGGGGCTTCTTCTTCAACATGCGTGACAGTGCCGCATAATTCTTTCATGGATAAATGCCGAAAATACGCCCACAGCGGCGGGGTAATGGGTGCAAACTCACTTTGCTATTGCCGTATTTATCATGCGTATAGGTCTTTCCTAAAATCTCTATTTTCTTATCTTTCAATTTCATGCTGCCACCCCCTTAGATTGCACTTGTATATTCGTTGTAATGCTCATATAGCCCCACATAGCAGTCAAGCAGTGCTGCCGTGCCGTCTATTCGCTGTTTTGGGCTTTGGTTCTTGATAGGAACGATATTTCCGTTTCCGTCAGTCTGCACGCCCGTATTCGTTAAGCACCATTTCAAAACCGGGTTATTGCCGCATATAACTTTATGTGCCTGTAAGTCTGCCCCTAACATCTGCATAGGCAGAGAAAGAGTTTTTGCCTCTTGTATGCAGCGCACCATATTAAAGCCCTGCATTTGCATTTTTCTACAAAATACCTTGCAAAATAGATGTAATAATATACCCACGCCGGTAATAATTCGTATTTTGCAACACTTTACAAAACTCTGTTGTTATATCGGAATAGTTGATTGCCTTTCCAGTGCAAAGACGTATCAAGCCCCGTTCATACCACTTGTCATAAGGGATTTCATCTTGCTGCACACGTTCTGTCAGACACTCGGTAGGAATCCAGTACAGTATACTGCTGACCAATTTGTTTATAACCAAGTTTTATTAATAATGCTTGAAGATTGTCTACTGTTATCATTTTTACCTCCTTATATCCATCCTGTACATTCAATCCGTCTCGATGCTACGCCTTAGACATTAGGCAGACACTCTCTTTTTGAGAGGTCGCTTTTTAATCTTATACATCACTCAGCCTCCGGAATAAGTCCAGCACTTATAGACCCCCTAAGAAGTAAAAGAGCACCCCCTTGCCTAAGTAGCACACACCCCTAAAACCAAAAAAGACACCCCATAAAAAGAAAAAATCCAGCGTCAATTCACGCCAGACCTTCATTCACGTTCTTCTGCTTAGCCAGCCTACAATAAACCCTTATTTACAGTGTTCTTTTAGGCAACAGCCAATAGGCTTGGTATCATTTCCTGTAAAGTTATCTCGTACACGCTGGAAATACTTGATTTTCCATTGGTTCCAAGGCGCGTGAGCAGCATTGAGACTTCTGCAGGCGTAAAGTATTCGCCACCAGACTTGCCAGCGTTAGAAGCGTACAAGCCCATCAAATATTCGTAAGCATCACCAAAAGCCTCAATCACGTTGTTGTTTACACTACCAAGCTTCATCTCACTAATCACTTGTAATAACTTAACAAAACGCTTATTTCTGCCTTCAACAGTGTCTGCAAGCTTAATGTTATTCACATCGTAATCGGAGAATAATCCCTTAAAATCACCAGACGAATCAGTTCCTTGAGAAGAAGCTTCAATATTGCGGAACACGCGGCTCAACGTTTCGTTTAGATTGCTATCTTGAGGAGCGTTCTTAAGCACATTGCAAAACAGCTCGCTAGGAAGTATAAAGAAGCCTTTTTCACTAATCATTTCACTGCGAAGAGGCTCGGCATCTTCATCGCTTATTTTTGCATAATCAAAGTCTGGATCGCCGCCTTCAGATTCGTGCTCATCTTTATTGATATAATCGCATAAATTCTCGGAAATATAGCGATAAAACATTGTGCACAATACGTATGCTTTGAAGTCCCAACCATCAACAGAACCTCGCAAATCGTCTGCAATCTTCCAAATCGTGCGATGCAATTCCGCGCGTTCTTCTTCTTTGCGAGTGTCCATTTTGCCGCTCCCTATTTGTGCAATTTGTGCAAGCGCATGCGCCATAATTAAATAAACTCAATAATTACGCAATAATTACGCAATAATTAAATAAGCGTTCTTTAATATTCTACTGTAAACGCGCACAATCAGCAGCGATGTTATTTGCATAATGTTATTTTCATTGCTTGCGTCTAGCTTCGATTTTGTGCGCGCAAGCCTTGAGTTACAAAAGACACAACGCAACAACGCATTAGGCAATAAGGCGATTATTCAGCAAAAAAGCGCGCTGGGAAAGCACACGTTTTGCGAAGCGCATGATTTGGCTGCATTACAGCAAACTCAGCGCCGGTAGTTTGCGCGATTTTTTGCAAATCGCTTTCTTGCGAAATAAAAAGCGCAGTTGCGAGCGCATCGGCGTAAGCAGTCGGAAAAGCACATGTTTTAGCAGGAACGTAAGTCCAGCTTGCAGAAAGTTTTTGCGAAGGTACGCCATCTAAAGCGTTGATAAGGTGAGTTGCAACTACATTAGATTCAAAAGCATCAGCTGCAAGGCAATTTGTGTCTTTTACTTTCCAGCGCCTTCTTGCAGCAGACGAAGCACACAACGCTCCGCTTGCGATTGATGCCACACCTACCGCTTGCGTTGTGTCAAAAGGATTTTCTAGCGCAACTTTTATTTGACTATTCTTTTTGCTAAAGCAAGCGCGCATATCTCCGCCTGCGTTTACCAAAAAATCAAAATCCGAAGGAAAATAATTATTCGCAGTCGAATCGTCACTAAACTCCTCTTTAATAATCTGCATTACAAGATCTACAAAATAGCCCTTACCGGCTGCACCAAAATCAAGCTGCACTGGCTTATTTGTGTGAAGCGTTGCGCCGCCGTCATCTCGCGAAATATCTGCCCACTTAACTGGCAGAGCGCGGCGATAGTTAGAGCAACTGTAGCTGCTGCTATTATCGTTCTTGCCTGCGCTAGCTGCCGACTCCGGAACGAATTGCACAGAATTGTTGTAGCCAAGCGCAAGCAGATCCGCACCAATACAAGCGTCAAAAGCACCGTGCGTGGCATCGTAAAACTCGCTATAGATCGCAAAAAGCGGCTGAACCCACGTTGGAAACTCAAACTCGCCGCCATGCTCCGCACAAGCCATGCGCGAAACAAGCGAATCCGCACGAAAGCGCGAAAGCACCGATTCATACTCTTCAATAAAATCGCGAATCCGATTCTGCACGCGCTGCGAAATCGGCACGCTGCTAGAGATAATAATCCCCGTGCCAAGCGCGCGCTCAATCGCCATTACATTCCCAAACATCACTTTCCTCACACAAAAACATCGCTTGCCTCACGCAAACATTTCATTCGCTTTTTTAGAAAGCTCATACCGAATAGGGCGTTCGCCAATAGAATCAACCATTCCAAGCTCAATCAAACCGTTAAGCGCACTCACAATCTTTCTCTCACCAACCTGCTCAGCAATTGCATTGCCAACATATTCGCTTAATTGCTTGCGAGTCATCGGAGTTGGATTATACGAAAAAAGCTTATTTTGCAACAAAATAGACAGAACTTCACGCTGCACTTTAGAAATTTCTTCCTCTGAGAAAAGCTCACGCAGCTTACCCATACAGTAAATAATGTGCTTTAATTGCACACTAATATTCTCAAACACTTCGCCCTGTGCTTTTACAATATATTCCAACATTGTGCAACAAAACATAGTTAAATCATTGCAATTAAACAGCTCCTGAGCTTTAGAAAAAGCAGCATAGTATCCAGATTTTTCTGCATAAATTATAGAGCTTAAGCTCAAAATTGTTGGCATCGAAAGATGCTCATGCAATTGCAAAGCAAGCAAAAACCGCCCAGTTCTACCGTTTCCATCGTAAAACGGGTGCACGCTCTCAAAAGCATAGTGGCACATGCACGCCTTAATAAGCGTTGGAACTTCGCTGCTATTCATCAAACTCAACATCTGTGTTAAATGATCTTGAATTTCTGCTTCCGTTGCATCGCCATCGTGCACTACATTATTTGCACCATCACGAATACTTACTTTTCCACTCCTAAAAATCTCGCCATCTGGAATATTATTTGCTTCTAATTCGCCCTGCATAATACTGTCGTAGATTTTTCGTATATCTTGCAAGGTTTGTGGAATCGAAGTGTCACATTCATTTGAATCCGCAAGCTCGAGAAAAAGCTTAGTAAATTCACTAAAACGCGTATGATTATTCTGCTCGTTTGCAGCATCAAGTGCTTTGGAAAGCTCTTTTCTAGTGCTGTGAACACCTTCAATAATGTTGGTATTTTGCACTTCTTTTGCAATAAGTTGCATTAAATACTCGCGCTGAGCAAACCGCGGCAACTCGTTCCACGCTTTTTCAACCGCTTTTTCAGTATTCGCAATATAATTCATATACGTCACAAGATCCGTTACGCACATTGCAAAAATCTCATGCGCATCAAATACGATTCCAGAACGATACGTCACTGGATTATCAATGCGCAAGCAATACTCTTCTTCCGCAATATCACAAGGTTTTGCATTACTTTTAGACATTGCAACTATTTTGCGTATTGTTTTGTAATCCATAATGCGACTCCGTTTACATTATTGCGTTTACATTATTGAGGATTTTGTAGTGATGTCTTGCAATATTTTGCTTGCGATATTTTGCTTATACGCAAATAACGCATTTATCACAAAATGATTGCATAACTAATATAAAAGTCTATTCTATACCTACATTTTGGCAAAATGAAGGCATAGCACACAAAAAACATTCGTCTATACCGACATTTTGGCAAAAACGCGCTATAGAAACATCGGAAGCATTGGCAACATCACACCACTCGTTTCGGCGTTCGCAATACTCAAACGCTAAATTCAATCTATGCCGTAACGCGTTTTATACGCAGCGTAATCCTTATCTTGCAAAATACTAGCCACATTCGGAGCGTATTCGTATTCTTCTTCAACAAGATGCGCAAACTGCTGCTGAGCTAAAAGCTCAACATTCAAAGGCTTTGTAATAATGTGGAACATATCCTCAAGAAGCTTCGTATCGTTAGCATCTTTAGCCTGGATTGAAGCTTCGTCGTTAACACGCTGCGTTATTAATCCCCAATCGAAATGGTATCCAGCATCTCGCGCAACTATATCCCAAAAAACGCGTTGCGTTCTACCATTGCCCTCACGAAATGGGTGTAAAACATTAAAATTATTGTAATTTACACTTAGCTTACTAATAAACTCGTCAATAGATAAACCTTGCAATAAATTATCATTTTTAAGCGTTTGCTCACAGTAACGAATCCCAACGCCCATGTATTCAAGCGGATGAAACGGTTCGCCGCCGCCTTTAGTCATATCTATAGTGCGAATCTGGCCAGCCCAATCGTAAACATCTTGAAAAAGATAATGATGAATCCACTGCAATTGCTTAACAGTTCCTTCAGCATGTGGCAAGTTTTCGTACAAAATAGAACATCTTGTGAGAACAGCATCGTTCTCATATTTATCTAATTCAATCTGATTATTTATATTAGATTTGTTCTTCAATACCCTTGTGTGAGGAATAAGATAAGGGTCAAAAACTGTTTCCACGACACACAACCCAATAACTTAATCCATCACGCCATATCTAGAACGCATTCTAGCAACAAATTCATTGCTACTTATAAGACCATTAGCATATTGATTTGCGTCATAAAGAAACTCTTTTGAAGGCGAATTGCCTTCAAGTTTGCCTGAAGCTATTGCAAGACCCAAATTTTCTTGACGCCTACGTTGCGTTTCTTTATCAATCATTTCTTCTCCCTGCCAACACACGCACCCAAATCAAAAACAACTATTAACTATTTTACTATGCACGATACATTTTGATTACAACATATTCAATTACAACACATTTTACTTACAGCACATTCTGCGATTTGACGAATCTAGCATCGGCAACATAACGCCGCTCGTTTCGGCGTAGATTATTCCAAAGATAAGCGCCATGTTATAGCTAAATCTTTACTTATTTGCACATAACAACAATAAAAAGTAAAGATAATTGCAATCTTGCATATTGAAAAGTAAAGATTCGCAAAACTTAAGCAAAAAGAAAGAGCCTTCGCACACGAACGCAAATAGGCACTCACTTTCAAAAGTGAAAAAATTTTACAGTTTTGAAAGTGAAAGTGCGAATCTGCTTGCAAACACTCGCCACGATTCTTACGACATTGAAGGAATCCGCGTAATAGACATAGCGCAATGGCTGCTCGAAACAAACACGTCGTTTCGTTTGTGAGCGTTACTTTCTCAGTCGGCTAACTGAGTTTTTAACAGTGTTTTGCCAATCACCGTTACTTTCTCAGTTCGTTAGCTGAGTTAGTAACAGTGCTTCGCCTCTGAGATCTATTTTCTTTACAAACGCGCTATAAAAACAAAAAGGCAGGAGCTTGAGAATATCCCAAACTCCTGCCTTAGAAGAGATTACCTTGCTTACACAAGTTCATAAACTTACAAAAGCAACAAACTTACATAAGCAACAAAAGCAACCTTAAATCACCTTAGCGTTAGGCAGCACGTTGCCGTCTTTATCAACGTTACAACTATGCTCAACAGCAATCGTAATATTGTCAGAGTCAACCGAGTAGAAGCCATCCGTCACCTTAAAAACGTGACGCACGCCTTTCAAATCGTCAACCTTCACAAAACCGTGATCAATCAACGCAAGCACAGCCTCATGTCCAGGAAGCACGCCCATTGCGCCATTCACAGAAGGAATAACCACAAACTTGGCGTCACCTTCCCAAACAGGATGCCTGGCTGCCACCACACTAACGTGCAGCGATTTTACTTGCTTCTCCGACATAATCACGCACCAAACTCTTGCTGCATATCGTGCCAACGACGCTCAAGATCATCAATGCCACCGATACCAGAGAATGCCTGCTCAGGAATCTCATCGTAAACACCATCGCAAATGCGAGTGAATGCCTCAATGGTTTCGTCTGCTGGCACATAAGAACCTGGACGACCAGTGAACTTTTCAGCCACATAGAAGTTCTGACCAAGGAACTGCTCAATCTTACGAGCGCGGCTGACAGTAGTCTTATCTTCCTCACCAAGCTCATCGATACCAATCAAAGCGATGATGTCCTGAAGCTCCTTGTTACGCTGCAAAATAGCCTTAACGCGGTTCGCGCAATCATAATGAGCCTGACCAACGTAACGCGGATCCAAAATTCTAGAAGTAGAAGTCAAAGGATCCACAGCTGGGTAAATACCCTTAGCTGCAATATCACGCGAAAGCTCAGTAGTTGCATCCAAGTGCGTAAAGGTTGTTGCAGGTGCAGGATCAGTGTAATCATCTGCAGGAACGTAAATAGCCTGAAGTGACGTAATGGAATGGCCGCGCGTAGAAGTAATACGCTCCTGTAATGCACCCATTTCATCTGCCAAGTTTGGCTGGTAACCAACTGCGGAAGGCATACGACCAAGCAGCGTGGAAACCTCAGAACCAGCCTGAGTAAAGCGGAATATGTTATCGATGAACAGCAACACATCCTGATTCTGCACATCGCGGAAGTACTCAGCCATAGTCAAAGCGGTAAGAGGCACGCGAAGACGAGTCCCAGGAGGCTCATCCATCTGACCAAAGACAAGCGCTGTTTTCTCCAAAACGCCAGCATCAGCCATTTCGCCAATCAAATCGTTACCTTCACGGGTACGTTCGCCAACGCCAGCAAACACAGACACACCACCGTGATTCTGTGCAACGCGCTGAATCATTTCCTGAATCAACACAGTTTTACCAACGCCTGCACCACCGAACAGACCAATTTTACCGCCCTGAACGTAAGGGGTAAGCAAATCGATAACCTTAATACCAGTTTCGAACATCTGAGTCTTAGACTCAAGCTGATCAAAAGCAGGTGGGTTACGGTGAATTGGCCAACGCTCAGTTATTTCAATGTGCTCGCCAGGCTTAGCATTCAAAATGTTGCCTGTAACATCGAACACGTGACCCTTAGTAACATCACCAACAGGTACAGAGATTGGGCCGCCAGTATCTCGCACTAAAGCACCACGAACCAAACCGTCAGTAGGCTTTAAAGCAACTGCACGCACAGTCGAATCACCAAGGTGCTGCTCAACTTCCAGCGTAATCTCGTGGACGGTATCTCCCTCGGTGTTTCCAACGGTGTTGATATCGACTTTGAGAGCATTGTAAATATCCGGCAGATAGCCGACCGGGAATTCAACGTCAATCACGGAACCCTGAACGCGGGTTACGCGACCAGCTGTTGGATCGACCTCCTGCTCAGCTTCTGGAGGCGCTGTGGTCTGATTTTCAGCCATATGCTCCTAATCCTCCTCATTATTCAGCGCATCAGCGCTGCCGATAATTTCGGTAAGTTCTTGAGTAATGGATGCCTGACGAGAAGCATTAAGCTTTCTTGTCAAATCATCCACCAAATTGCGGGCGTTATCTGTAGCCGTATGCATAGCGTTCTGTCTGCTTGCCGTTTCGGAAGCAGCAGAAGTAAGTAAGCACTCGTGAATACGAGACTGAATATACTTCGGCAAAACAGCATCCAATACTTCATCCGGGCTTGGTTCGAAGCAATACTCCACAGCTTCTGGATTGCTGCGGCTCACTGCTTCTTCACGAGCCGAAACTGCGCTCGTAGACGACAATGCTGCTGAAGGACCAGAAGCTGCTTCATAGTCAGGACGATGCATAGAAAACTCTTCACCGTCCTTCAAAGGAACCAGCTCAACTGGCAGCATGCGCAACGTACGAACTTTTTGCCTCACCATATTTATAAATTCAGTGAACACAATATACAGTTCCGAAACTCCGCCTTCTGCTTCCGGCGTCATATAAGCGTCCATTAAAGTATCGGAAATCTTTTCAGCAATAGTAACGTCTGGGTGGTCAGTAGAACCTTCCCAAGTACCTGCCACATCGCGATTGCGATACTTGTAGTAAGTTGCACCGCGTCGACCGTACACGTACAGTTCTGCATGCTTACCTTCTGCATCGAGTTTTGCAAGAAGTGCTTCAGTCTCACGAATAATCGAAGACGTAAACGCACCTGCCATACCACGATCAGAAGTAAGAGCTAAAACTGCTACACGATTGCCAGCATGCTCTTTACCAAAAATAGGATGCTTAATATTTGCTTCGTGATGAGCTACCAACGCCTGCACGGCATCGAAAATTGCGTCACTATAAGGCTTAGCATTAAGCGCAATATCTCGCGCTTTAGCGATATGAGAAGACGCAATCATTTCCTGAGCCTTAAAGATTTTACCCAAAGACTGTGTGGAAATAATTCTCGATTTCAATGCAAGTTGGGAGGACATACGCTACTTCCCCTCAGGCTCGCGACTGTCTGCTTTCGGCTTAGCTACGAGCTGTTCCTTCTCAACAGGAGCAGGGTTTTCAGCCGGCGGCAAAGAATCCTTTACAATCAAAGGCTTGCCAGCAGATGTCTTAAACGTCCTACGGAAATCATCAATGGCTGCATCAAGCTTAGCTTCAGTTTCCTTAGTGAAGTCTTCAGTATCGCGAATTACTTGCAAAATGTCGGTTCCCTTATCCAAGTAATCCAACAATTCGCTTTCGAAACGCAACACATCCTTCACAGGAATATCGTCAAGCTTGCCATGAGTACCAGCCCACACAGAAACAACTTCTTGCTCCATTGCTCGAGGAGAGAACTGCTTCTGCTTAAGTAGCTCAGTCAAACGAGCACCGCGAGTAAGCTGCGCCTTTGAGGCTGCATCCAAATCAGAAGCGAACATTGCGAAGGATTCCAAAGACTTGTAACGAGCCAAGGAAATCTTCAACATGCCGGAGACTTTCTTCAAAGCCTTAGCCTGAGCTGCACCACCAACACGAGACACGGAAATACCAACGTCTACTGCTGGACGCTGACCGGCGTTGAACAAATCAGACTGCAAGAAGATCTGACCATCGGTGATAGAAATCACGTTGGTTGGAATGTATGCAGAAACATCGTTTGCCTTGGTTTCGATAATTGGAAGACCGGTCATAGAACCGCCACCCAAATCGTCAGAAAGCTTAGCACAACGTTCAAGCAGACGAGAGTGCAAGTAGAACACGTCGCCTGGGTAAGCTTCACGCCCAGGTGGACGACGCAAAAGCAAGGAAATTGAACGGTATGCTTCTGCTTGTTTCGACAGATCATCGAAAACAATCAAAACGTGCTTGCCGTTATACATCCAGTGCTGACCGATTGCAGAACCAGTGTAAGGTGCAATGTATTTAAAACCTGCAGAATCAGAAGCTGGACTTGCCACGATTGTGGTGTACTTCATAGCTCCTGCTTCTTCAAGGCTTTGACGCACTGAAGCAATAGTAGAACCCTTTTGACCGATTGCTACATAAATGCAGCGAACCTGTTTCTTTGGATCTCCAGTTTCCCAGTTAGCACGCTGGTTAATAATCGTATCTATTGCGATTGCAGTCTTACCTGTTTGACGGTCACCAATAATCAACTGGCGCTGACCACGACCTATTGGCGTCATTGCGTCAATAGCCTTCAAACCAGTAGACAATGGTTCATCGACTGGATGACGGTGAATAACGTCTGGAGCCTGGGCTTCAAGAATACGACGCTCACTGCACTCAATCGCACCCAAACCATCGATTGGATTACCCAACGGATCCACAGTACGACCAAGATAAGCGTCACCAACCGGCACAGACAACACCTCGCCTGTGCGGTATACTTCCTGCCCTTCCTCAATACCTGTAAAATCGCCGAGAATAACGACGCCGATTTCGTGTGCATCAAGGTTGAACGCAAGACCCAAGGTATCGTTCTCGAATGTGAGCAGCTCGTTTGCCATGCAGCCGGACAATCCAGCTACGTGCGCAATGCCGTCACCAGCCGTAACAACATAGCCAACTTCTTGCGTTGGCATGTCGGTAGGCTTATACGAGTCAACAAACCCGTCGAGCGCCTTGCGTATCAGGGCGGGATCAATAGATAGTTCCGCCATAATTCTCCTTAATTTACTACTTCACTGCCTGTGTCCAAGCACCATTTCGCGCAGAACGCTGCAACTGCTTAAGCTGCATCAACATGGTGCGATCGGTTATTTGATCACCGATTTGTATACGCATACCACCAAGTACGTTTGGATCCACAATTGGGTTAATGTATGCACGATGACCCAACTTATTGCTGTAGATTTCAATCAAACGCTTAATTTGCTTATCTGTAAGCGGCTGAGCAGTAGTGACTGTAACCAATGTTTCGCCAGCTTCACGCTCAAATCCTGACCAAGCACCACCGAAGCTACCGGTTTTACCGCTTTCGGCACCTCCGTGCCAAGTTCCTACTAGATAATGCATAATGCGCAATACAACAGGGTGCGCCTTACCTCCAATAAGCTCGTCAATAAGGCGAGACTTATCTTCCGAAGACCTAT
The DNA here is from genome assembly GCF_049244215.1 of Gardnerella sp. DNF01159. Classification (NCBI taxonomy): domain Bacteria; kingdom Bacillati; phylum Actinomycetota; class Actinomycetes; order Bifidobacteriales; family Bifidobacteriaceae; genus Gardnerella; species Gardnerella sp. DNF01159. Next base: position 1,533,526 of record NZ_CP058387.1, read on the forward strand.
TCGGATCAGTAATCGCATCAGAAAGCTCAGGATACTTATCAATCATGTCCATCATTGACGAAAGCTCGTCTGAAATGCGCTGCGCTTCATCGTGCGCATCTGAGATGGCCTGAGCAAGCGAAGAACGCGACAAACTATCGTTTGCTCGCGATGCCTTTTCTGGCATTCTTACCTCCTCGTTTCTGTAAAAAACGAAGTAATGCAAATAATACAAAATGAAATAACCGTAATTTTATTTTGCGATTATTCAGTTTTGTACATTACTTTACTTGCTTTGATCCGAATTTTTAGTGTCTCCAACTTCATCGATCACATGATCAATAATCTTGGAGCTGACGGTATCGTCATCCAATTTGGATGCAAGAATCTTGCCAGCTAAAGCTGCTGCAAGAACCGACACCTCTCCTTGGAGGCTGGACATGGCATGCTTATGCTGAGCCTCAATAGAATGCTGCGCTTCACTGATAATCTTCGCAGCATCCTTTTCAGCGCGTTGTCTAGCTTCGCCAATAATTTTTGAAGCTTCCGATCGAGCCTCTTCACGAGTCTTTGCAGCATCAGTTTGAGCTTGAGAAAGTTCGTTTTCAATCTGGCTCTTCAACTCGTCTGCTTCACGCTGCACATTAGCAGCCTTAGCCATTCCGCCTTCAATTTTTTCTGCACGCTCGTCGAGAATTGCCTGGAATTTAGGCATAACAAACTTGTAGAAAAACGCTGCAAGAACTACCAAAACTACTAATGACCACAGTACGTCATAAGGCTCAGGCAAGAACAACGCCAACTTATTACTTCCGGCTGCATATGCCATGGCTTGTCCTTTCTATTCTTTCAACACTATTCGTGTTGTGCATTGTAAGTTTTGTTCAGGCTCCCATAATGTAGGAAACGAAGCCAAGCAAGCCCAAAACCTCAATAAATGCCAAGCCGACGAACATAAACAGCTGAATGCGGTTGCCAACCTCTGGCTGACGTGCAGTAGATTCCATAGCCTTAGACACTACTATTGCCATGCCGAGTGCAGGGGAAATAGTTGCTACAGCAAAGCCAAGAATGCTCAGGTTGCCGGTCAAACCTGCAAGAGCGATGATACTATTCATTGGTTTCCTTTCTGTTGAAACAGTAACCAGTATAAACCCGTAAGATATGTAAAATCTGAAAATCTAAACTACTTTTATTAAGCAGCTACAACAGCAGACTTTTCTTCCTCTTCCGGATAACTTTCCGAAATGTAGACTGAAGCAAGCACTGTAAAAATAAATGCCTGCAAGCCAGCTACCATAATTTCGAATAGGGTAAACAGAATGCCACCAAGCAGCCACAAAGCACCGCCTAAGGCAAGGAGTTTATTGCTGGAATCCACCACGAAGAAATTGGTGAATACTAAACAAGTGGCCACCAGCAAATGGCCAGCAATCATATTCGCAAACAAACGAATTGTAAGCGAAAGTGGTCGCACAATTATTAATTCTATGAGCTGCAATGGCGAAAGAATAAAGTAAATCGGCCATGGCACACCCGCTGGGAACAATGCTTCGCGGAAGAATCGCAAAAAACCTTTTTCGCGAATGCCAGCAATAAGATATTGGCAAACAACCCACAAAGCAAATACCAACGGACAAGCAATGGTTGCGGTTGCAGCCATATTTAATCCTGGAATCACAGAACAAAGATTAAAGAAGAAAATAGTGAGGAATAATGTGGACATCATTGGCACATAGCGCTTGCCGCGTTCCTCGCCAATCATTTCGTAAACAATGTTGTAGCGCACAAAATCCATCAAAATTTCAAGCACGCTTTGGAATCTGCCAGGAACCACCTTTGCTCGCATAGCACCAATTCCAAAAATAATCATTACTACTACTACCATAAGTAAGCGCACCAAAATAATGCGATTCATGGCAAATGGAGTGCCTTGGAACAAAATTTCTGGAGGCAAAAACTCACTAATATTAGGTAGCTCTGGTTTATTCGAAGCTACAGTAGAAGCTACAGTTGTGGTCTTCTGTAAAACATCAACCATTACATCCATAAGTGCCTCCTTATAGCAATTCGTTCACACGCCTCAATTCAGTGCCGCTCACTCACATACTCAATTCATTCATTCTCGCGGCATATATATCAAACTAGATCATATGTTTCATATTTCGTAAGGCGCGGGGCACGAAACGAAAAATATATCTAATTGCTGATTGTACTCTTTGCTTGTACATAAAATTACGCAACGTCAAAATTTATTTATTCATACCGTACTTAACTCCGTCAAATGGATAAAAATTATCGGAGCGCGGAGAAGCTGGCTCATGTCTTATAGAACGTTCAGTTCCAAGCCTTCCAGCAGTTCTTAAATGAGGAATATCAGAAAGATTGTAAGGCGTAGTTTCGTACACCCAATTAAGCCAGTTGCGCCAAAGCAAATTCGCGTGCGCGCGCCAAGAAAATAATGGCTCTAATTTTGGATCGTCATGAGGGAAATAGTTGTAAGGAAATGGAACGTTGCTCAAACCTTTTAACATGTCACGCTCATATTCCTGCGCAAGAGTCATTTTGCCGTATTCCCAATGCCCTAGGGCAAAAACTTCAGAAAAATCACGCGTAGCAACTAAGCCCGGACCAGATTCGGGACCATACGTAAGAATCTGCAAACGCTGATCTGCAGAAATGCTGTCAACATCAACACTCGCTATTCTAGAATGCGGTTGTAAAGCGATTTCATCAAAACCATTTGTAAGGAAACAGTACTCATCCTGCAAATATTGCGGGAACACACCAAAAACTTTTTTGCTGAGAACATGCTTTTTTACGCCATATCGATAGTAAAGCGCACCCATTGCACCCCAGCACAAATACATTGTTGAGAAAACGTGTGTTGATGCCCAGTCAAGAATTTGCGTAAATTCGTGCCAGTAGTCGACATCTTCAAATTCCATATGCTCAACAGGAGCGCCCGTCACAACAAATCCGTCATAATAGTTGTTACGAAGTGCGTCAAGATTTTCATAGAATTTTACTAAATGATCAGTGCTAACATGCGTTGATACATGCGTAGAAGTTTTCATAAAATCGACGTCGACTTGCAAAGGAGACTTAGAAATGAGTCTCAAAAGCTGAGTTTCTGTCTCGATTTTTTTGGGCATAAGATTCAAAATCAACAAACGAAGTGGTCGAACATCCTGCTGTTCTGCTTCTGGGCGTTCCAATGCAAAAATTCGCTCAGCATCTAATATGCTTCGCGCTGGCAATCCTTCAGGAATCTTAATAGGCATATGTTTATTATACTCCACACTTGTTTATGTTTATTGTGCCTATGTCACGCATGTGCACGAATCGTAAAATTCTAACCAAATACAGCGAGACACGCCCGAAAGTTGACAAATTTAAATTTGCACCTATCGTAGATAGAGCTGCTAAAAGTAGCCGACGCGGGGTGGAGCAGCTCGGTAGCTCGCTGGGCTCATAACCCAGAGGTCCATGGTTCAAATCCATGCCCCGCTACAAATAAGGTCGTAGGTTCTACTTTTAAGAATTCTGCGGCCTTTTCTATTTCCGGAACACGCCATGGAGTGGCTTCATTTAATCTCATATTGACCGACGGTCGTGTCATATCTAATACTTCCGCCAATTCATTTTGCGTACGTCTTTGACCCGCCAAAAGCATACGAATATTCATTGTCACAATCTGATTCAATGTCAAATCCATTATCATTCATCTTTCTTTCCTAAAACCAACTAGCCTTTTCATCCTATCGGTTAGTTACATATATAGTATATCACATATTATGTATTTGTAAAAAAAAACGGACTTGAAACCGTGTAACGAAACAATACGTAAAATCTTTTCTCTACGTATTCTAGTCTATGTTTTTATGTTAAAAATCAAAAGAAAACTACTCCCTAATAGTTGGGAAACATATGTTACACATTGGCTGGAATATCTTGAAGCAAGTGGATATACAGAAGATACGATTAGATGCCGCTACTACAAAATCAGTCGGCTTGCACGCCTACTTAATCAGCCACCAGAAGATATTACAGGACAACAACTTGTTGAGCTTTTTGCACACCAAGACTGGAAACGAGAAACGCGCAAAGGTTATTCTTCAACAATACGCTCGTTTTACTCATACATGATTGAAGAAGAAATTATTGATGTCAATCCAACAGTAAAGTTACCTAAAATTCGTAAAGAATACGCAATACCTCATCCATGTCCTGATTACATCATTCGTGGTGCTTTAGCCCGAGTTAGAGGTAACAAGGAGTATGAAGCCATGCTCAGGCTCGGGGCAGAATGTGGATTACGACGTAGTGAGATAGCACAAGTATCTTCATCCGATATTATGATGCTTAATACTCATCCCCAGCTTCTTGTACACGGTAAAGGACGCAAAGAACGCACTGTCCCCATCGCGCCAGATCTCGCACAAATCATCGCCAACAAGCATGGATACATGTTTCCTGGCAGATGGACCGGTCACGTCGAAGCATCCTATATTGCGCATCACATCTCTCAGCTTCTTGGTAACGGATACTCCACACATAGTCTCAGACATCGATATGACACTAAGGCATATGAAAGTACACACGACCTTCTCTTAGTATCTAAACTCCTTGGCCACGCTAGTGTAGAAACCACTCAAATATATATCAGTCTCACATTCCCTGATAGCAGTGCCATTACAGAAGCTGTTCGCCTCTAAAACAAGACAATATGAGGGGAGCACACGAGCATATTGACTTTATATCAAAAAGTTGCCAATCGTATTCTCACTACTATGTATAAAGCAAAAGTTATCGAGATTAGGAAAGAAAAATTAGAACGACACTAAGTATGTATATATCTTTCACCTGAATATTTACGTATAGTAAAAACATAGATAGAAAGACGAAGGATAATTATGGCTAATATGGATAAAAATCAGATTATTAAACAAGAAACCGAGATTACGAGACTAGATGCTATTTCTGGTCGCGGTGACCAGAAGCCAGGGAGCAAGAAGAAGCGTAAGCTTATCATCATTGCTACTGCGGTTGTTGTAGTTATAGCTTTGCTGGTTGCGAGTATGCTGGGTGTGAAGTCTTTAAGAGATTCCAAGACTCAAGCGTGCATCCAGGCAAACAGTGCGTACGCCAAAGCGTGGGCACAGTACGAGAAGACACGCCAGGATGCTGATGAAACTGCTAAGACTGTGACTAGTGTGGAGCAGGTTGCAAACGCTAAAACCTACACCACATTCACAGCCCAGCATGCTAAGAGTAAAAAGGTAAGTAAGGCGCAGTCTTTGAATTGTGCTATCTCCTACACTCAGGCTTTCAACGCGACCATGTCTAGTCTTGATAAGACTACAGCACAGCTTAATAAGACCACTAAGGCTCTGAAAAACTCAGTCGTTCAGGTCACAAAGTCGAAGAATGTGAAGGATCTTGAAAATGCTAAGAATATGGTGAAGGCGAAGCTTGATGAGATGAATAATCTGCTCTCCTCATCAGACGGTCAAGTGGCTGATAATGCTACTCGTGATAACCTGCAAAACCAGATAAACACGCTTACCGCAGCGTTGAATGATAAGAAAGCAACCGTCGAGTCTTTGACTAAGGCTCTTGAGCCAGTCCAAGGCGCAATCGACAGTGTAAACGCAAGTATACAAGCGAAGCAGCAGGCAGACGCTGCCGCAGCGGCTGCGGCGCAAGCAGCTCCGCAGGCTCGTTCCCAGTCTGCGGCTCGTACTAGCTCGGGAGCTCCTCGTTCAAGTACTCGTGGTGGGTCTTCTTATAGTGCGCCAGCACAGAATAAGAATTCGGGTGCGGTCGACTGGGATAAATACCTTGCTGACGGGAAAGCATATAATGAATTACATAGAACACCTAATCAATGTCGATATATCTATCGCTGTGGCACTGGATGGAATACCGATGGAACACCAGATGGTGACGGTGATGTAACTAATAGCAAATAGTTTCCATCTTTACTCATTTTCCCTTTACATAGTGGTTGGTTTTAGACGACTTCTAAAACCAACCATTTTTATCAATACCAAATTTTTATTGATATAAAATAAAATTTTTTCATTTTCTCATTACTGAATGTGAAACTTTTTGGTTTCGCATTTCATAATAAGCAATTTGAAAAAGGGAGACTTTTATGTCGCTTTTCGCTAAGCATAAAAGTATGAGAGACAAGATCCGACAAGGTTCACATCGCGCTCTTGCTGGTATCGTTGTCGCATCAACAATGTTGACAGGATCCGCATTTGCCGCTGGCGGTGCCGGATGGACAGGTGGAAACACTGGCGGATCTGGCACATATAAATCGAATACATTCTGGGTTACCGATGATAACCTAGGTTCCGCATCAGATAATGAAGCAGTGGTGCGCGCTATCCAATCAGAAGGTGTAGCCATCGGTAGCTCTGCTACCCGCGAAGCAGCAGCTAGAGCGCAAATTAACGCTGCATTATCCAAGGCTCGCGGTGATTGTGAAACAGAGTATACTGCGCGAGGTGGCACTGGTTCGGCAGACTGCCGCATCTGGGGTGTAGGCTTCACCGCAACAACAGCAGGACCAGGAATCACAAAACCGGAATATAACAATACTTCTAGCGCGCAAGCAACTGGCGCTCAATGGTTATCAGCATGGAACAACGAAACACAGAACGGTACCAGAAAATATAATCACGGCGGTAGCGAATACACAGTGTTTGATGATATTGATTCAGCTAATACACTCGCTTCATTCGCTGCTCAGGGTATGAGTACGCCAAATACTGATTTGATTGTTATCGTTCTTGCAAAAGACCAGCCTAAACTGTGGGACTTTACCCCTGATAAGTCCTGGGTAAAATACTCTAACGGCAAATGGGCAACCGTTATTGATGCGAAGCATACCAACACCACCGGTGCAGACACCCAAACCATCCTTGATGGCGACAAGCTCGGCTCTGTGGTTAACGGTAGCTTGGGCGAGAACCTGGGAGATAGCCTCGACACATTCACCCTGTCTGATGATTACACGGCTGCTGACTATTTGTGGGATCCAGATATGAGTGATGTGCATGTGTATGCTGCTCCAATCCCTGAGGCATCAACTACCGTCTCCTCAGTCGATGACATCATCACTAAGGGTACTGACGTGACAAGCCAGTTCACTATCCAACAGGCTGGCACGACCATTACTGCTACCATGACCAGTCAAGCTCTTGCTGCTGCACGTAGTCTTGCTACCCCTATGCAATACACGCTGCTTATCGGAGGCAAGGCGAATTATGCAAATGGTAAGGGTGCAGCCCAGGTACGCGCTGACGCAGGCAAAAAAGCTACGGATGAAGTCGAGTTTTGTGCTGATCCAACCACAGGCGCAGCCCTCAATTCTCATGGTTTGAAGAATAAAGGCTCAGAGTCTGCCGCGGGCAAGACAAAGACTACGAACGAACCATACGTGTGTGGTTACGTTCCACCAGTAGCAAAGGCAGTCATATCTGAGGCCTCTCAGGGTGGTGACCAGGACGATATTAATGGTAAGAGTGTCATGCCAGGACAGAAGCTGGAATACGAACTCACTAGCGAACCAACCATTCCAAACAACCTGAGTTATGCTATCGAGTCTGTTGCATTCACTGACACGTATGACCAGTATCTTGAGCTTGACAAGCAGACTATCGAGCTGCGTGACCTTGAAACCGGTCGCACCATCAGTAAGAAGAACTACACGCTTACTGCAGATACCGAGAAGCATGAGTTTACTATCGAACTCAACAAGGATTACGTGACAGCGAATATGACCGCGGGATCTAAGCATCGTTTCCAGGTTCGTTTCGAAGGCACGGTATCCAAGAACGCTCCAACAGACCATAGTGTGGATAATCAGTGGGGTTTGAAACTCAACAATAGTTTGACCTCGTCTAACGTGGTATCGAATAAGCCGGTAGAGCCAAAGCCTGAAAAGAAGGATGAAACCAAGACTGGTATCAATATTGATGGCAAGACCGCATACGTAGGAGACGATATTTACTACCGTCTCACTTTAAGCGCAGCCACGTTGAAGGACACTGCGTATAAGGTTCACCGTCTCGGCATGATCGATGACTATGATGATGAGTACTTGCAGCTCAATGACAAGAATATCGAAATCCTAGACGCAGCCGGTAAGGACGTCACCAACAAGTTCAATATCCAGGTTAAGGATGGTGTCGTCTACGTGTTCGCTAAGACCGTAGACACGGAGTATCTCGGAGATATTCTTCCAGGGGATCCACAACCAACAGATTTAAAGGCCTACGCTGGCAAGGTATTGGATGTGACAAAGGATCCTGCAATCGACCAGTCTCTCCTTGGTCAGGATTACACCATCGTGCTTCCTATGACAGTCAAGCAGGTCAAGGACGGGTATGTAGTGAAGAACACTGCCACCCAGATTACAAACGATCGCAAGGATGTAACGAACACGGTAACTAACCCGTTAAAGGTTATTAACCCGAAGAAGGATGTGACTGTTAAGGTTAATGGCGAAAGTGCGAATGGTAAGAGTATTTATAAGGATCATCAGTTCTTGTATCGTCTCGATAGCTCCAAGATCGCTGGTAACCGTGCCTACAAGCAGATCAAGAATTGGCGCATCGTGGATGATTATGATGAAAAGTTTGACAAGCTAACCGGCCAGTGGGCAGTCTATGTCAACAACGACATTAAGCTCGCTGACGGCACTGTGATCTCCAAGGGTAGCCGTATCGACGGTAGCGGTGTTGATGCCGGATATTTCACTTTCACCGAGGCTAATGGTGCGTTTACTGTAGAGGCAACACAACAGTTCCTTGATATTGCATCTGCTATGGATAGTGACTTGTCCTGGACAGCGTACGTGCAAATGACCCGTTTGGGCGTAAGCGATCGCGTAGAAAACACGTTCGTGGAAACCATGAATGATGTTGAACGCGAATCCAATATGGTGTGAACCAAGACCCCAGACCAGACCCCTGCTATTAAACTCATCAAGTACGACGCAGCATCTGGTCTTGAAGCGGGAGACCGTAACACACCAAGCGAAGCCTTGAAGTCTACCAAGAACGGCACCAAGATTGTGTTCCGTATCATCAACACCGGTAAAGTCAACCTGACCAAGATCACGTTAGATGATAAGACTATCGCAGGCTCCGGTACGGTAACTAATCTGGAGTATCCAGCAAACTGGTCTAACCTGGTATTAAAGCCTGGCGAATACGTAGAAGTCAAGGGCACGTTGACTGGTATGAACACGATGAATCATACCGACCGTGGTCACACGACTGGTACACCTATCGTGCCATGCGCATCCCATAACGATCACCCATTCGACCCAAACGGTGGAGATAATGGTAATGGTGGTAATACGGGTGTGTGCTATGACACTCCAGTCGAAGATTCTGATGATTGGAACGGTGTTACTGCTGCACCATTGGCTCAGACTGGTAGCGCGGTCGTGTCTATCGCTATCGCTGCTCTTGCAGCCCTGGGCGCAGGAGCAAGCATCATGATCACTAAGCGTAACAAGGAAAATGCTCGTAAGCATTAACCCGTAAACACGCTTAGTATTAACTGGCGAGGGGTCGCACATGCACACGGGACTATCTCCGTGCAATGGTGTGGCCCCTCACTCTATATTTTCTTCTTCCTCTATTGATTTCTTATTAATCTTTCACACGTAACGGTTCATACTCATGAGTAGAAAAGACACAGCCTTTACCCCTAGTCAACGTGCTTATCTCAACAGTCTTCCAGCTATCAAACACGCGACAGCCACACGAATCTACTACACAAGCCAATTCCACAAAGACGCTGTCCAGCAATACGATAACGGTGTCAGACCGTCTGTTATTTTTGCACAGGCTGGAATGCCGTCCACCCTCATCGGGAGCAAAAGGATTGAACGCTGCATCAACAGGCGGGAAAACACCGACTACACACAGTCCGGCATGCCAGAACAAGTACACAAGCAAGTCAGCATATTCCTCGACCAGATGGCGAGCAGAGTTGAGGGTTTTGATTGAAGCCAAGCGTTACACCTTATCCACCAATTCCACAGAAAGAATCCTGACATACGAATAGCCGGACTCTGCCAAACAGTAGGGATATCAGAAAACACGTACTACGAGCTGAGACTGGTAAATAGTTAAGGTCTAATAATGTACTACTAATTTTTATATAAAATTATTCCACAATAAGAGACACACTTGGAAAGAATGCGAATCCTGTATTAGGATTATTTGTATCTTCATAGATGAATATGCAAATAAGATACAGCATTGTTCTTATGAAAGGAGGCAAAGATGAACAAGAATAGCAAGCGCGGCGGAATCAACCCACGACCTCGACCATATCCTCATATGATTTAGGCATAATTTATCCGCACATATTCACACCAAAGGTTAATAATGAACATGACTTCGTACGAAGAAATGTTTGATGAGTATGTGAAATCAAGTGCAGCATATTGCGCTTCTCTATTTGAAGCAACAGAATATTTTTTCAAAGCAAATGCTGCACTTGAAGCCACTATCGTCAGTACAAACACAGCGAAAACATCCACCATCCATTCAATACAAGAATATTTCGAGACATGTAAAATATCGCTTATTAAAACAATTGATTTGCTACGGACATTCCAAGAAATACATACGACTATCCCTGGAGAGCAAGTAGAAGTCGATTTCGCACAACAATACTTCTATATAAAGAAAACATTATCTTGCGTCGAGCAGATTATTCAACTCTTTAGCACAGTGCGTGATGACAAGAACCTACAGCAACAGATTTGGGATAACGACGACTTTACAACATACTTCACTACTAGTGCCGATAGCATCTCTCAAGCAATAATTTGGCAATGTAATTTCGCGAAACGAGCAAACCTTGACGAATCTATTTAAACCTTACCGCGGATATCTGCGTTTAGCAGCTAGTGATTTTCTTTCTAACTATGCAACTACACTAGCCTCAACTACTATTCAATTATGGCTATTGAACTCACTTTTTATCGGTTTTCAGCAGTCAAGCCATTATTTATCGCTTTACCTCACCCTCACTGCAATAAGTGAATTAGTAGCAGGCCTTTTCTCAGGAGCACTAGCTGAGCATGTAGGAATTTTCAGGACAACAGTTGCTGCATGCTTAGCAAGAATGATTGCGGGATTATGTATTATCGCAATTGTATCGGTATCCTTCTCAACCCCATCTGCTAACAAGTTGCTCCTATTTTGGTGTGTTTGTATACTTGTAATGGTTACGACAGCATGTGATACTTTCTATTTTCCTGCTATTACTTCCTTTGTTAATCGTGTAACAAAAAATGATGATCTTATTAATGTTCTTTCACTTCTTCGCTTTACAAGCCTCATGGGTACATTAGTAGGACCAGCAGTTGCAGGTTTTGCGAGTAGTAAATATTTATACATTCCAATTCTATTTACAGAAACTATCGCATTAGCAGGAATAATAATTTTTATTTATTTTATTTACAAGCATGCAGTTAGAACCGGAATTTATACTTCAGACGTCGCAGATGAAAATCCAGAATATTCTCAAGGCTTTTTGGCAACTTGGGCTAGGGGAATGGCAACATTTGTAAAAAACCAAACGTACAGGACTTTAGCTCCATTTGCAATACTCGAAGCTATCGCATCTACTGGCATAAGCTTTGCTGGAGTCCTCTTATTCTCAATGGTTCTACATAGTGCAGAAGGATATGGCTGGTATTTAAGCGCAATGTCACTTGGGTATGCCCTCAGCTATCTCATCGCGCCAAAAGTGTCCAGCAAAATGTCCTTCTCTATGCTACTCACTCTTTCACATATACTAGTGACTCTTTCTATAATAGGACTGGCATTAGCGCCTAACGCTATAGCAGCAGCCGTGTTTGGTTTCCTTTTTGCTTTCTTCCAAGGAGTAGTAAATCCACCATTCCAAACAGTATTTATTCATGCAGTAGATGATAATCTCGTTGGACAGGTAATGTCTGTATTCATCTCAGTTGTTGCCGCTATAGGAGCAGTAAGCTATCCGCTATGGGATTACGCTTATTCCCACATGACCATTCCATCTCTACATGCAGAGTCAGGAATAATTGTCATAGCTGCTCTTATCCACTTTATACTGGTGCTTATCTGCATATTCGATAAGCGATTGCGTTCAATTAAAGCAGAATAAGATGCAATAAATATTGTAAATACGAGCACAACTACAAGCTGCGCTGTGAAAGTTCACTACAGAAGTTTCACAGCGCAGCTTATTTTTAAATTAGAACGCTTTCAATTCAGACATCTAAGTTAACCGAGTGAACCATACTTTATCTGTCATAGAGTGTTCATTTGTGCCGTGAGCAAATAGCACCAACATCTATATCTAGGATATTTATAACTGATGTCCCGTCTGTAAATTCTTTTGACTAACATCATGAGAATTAAAAGAAATATCAGCACCATACCCGGATCCACTAAAAAGTCTGGGCGGCTATTGTCTCCACGAGTTTCACTCGTGGAGACTGTACTGTTGTGGCGCAGCAAGAATGCTGCCACCGGTCGCCGCCCCCACTTTCTCGTGTTGGTAGCCCAGAGGCTAGCACACCCAGTCCAAAGACCACACGCCAGCCTTGTCACGCCACCCAACAAGCTCACCCCTGCCAGCCCATTCCACAACATGTTCCACGGGCTGACCGGAGTCGAGCCTGGAGCGTCGCACAAGGACTGGGAGTGTTCTTGTGGGTTTACGGGTGTGCCTGCCCTGGAACTACCAACACACAAGGAAAGGATAAAAAAATGGTTACCATCAACAGCGACCACACGGTCACACTCCTAATAGGAGAGGTAGAAGCTCTCGTAGCATTCCACAACTACCTAGCAGGCTTTACCACGAAAGGATTGGACGAGAACACACTACGCTACGGTATCCAAGCATTAAGCAGTCTCCTCATCGTGCGTGACATGTTCCTTATTGATAGTTTCCATGGCTGCACCATGCAAGACTTCCTCGATAACGTTGAGCACCCATTCGCTGAGAAAACTGTCCACTATGTGCGTTCAAGCCTCGACCTGGTTTTTAGAGATGACAATTTCACCCTCGACACACGGCGCATCCATCGTGCAATAGCACTGCTGACCACCATGCTGGAACTTAAAGGATTAAGTCAGAGGGAAACTGTCACAGTCTATGGCACACTGTCATACTTGTATTGGCTGAAAAATGACACGACAAACGCTCGTATCACAGCCCAGAAAGCACTCACGATAGACGAGAAGTACTGGCTTGCACGCATCACTACTACAGCGCTCCTTCACCACATCACACCCCACTGGTGCCAGAAGTAAGCAGAGGGTTTGCTGGCAGAAAAAGAAGCGCAACTTTTTCTGCCAGCCCCTGGTGGCTTATCGCAGCCACCCTCCCGCGCGGGGCGCGTCTTACCCCTAGGGCATGCCCTGAACAAAATTCCATAAATTTTAGGGCATTACCCCCAGGAGCAAGCCGCGCTATTACCACGCGAGAAGGGTGGCTACTATGCTTCCATAAGTTCACACAAAGATGTGTGAACCAGCCGCCACCAGCAGAACAAAGAATCTGCCACCACTATCATGGCGGCAGACCCATTATCATCGCATGGAACACCTGCGGTGTACTCTCATTTTTTGCTTTTTATGACGTGTTCTTGACACTTCCCACTCTAAAAAACGGGTCACTTCCGCCAACTTCCCCGCGTCCTCCACTCGCGTTACGGACACGCGCGAAGCTAGGGCCCGCAAGGGGTTGGCTCCAGCGCATTCCGTTTTTGTCCCTTCCAGTGTTCAACAACACGAACGAAAAATAATCACACCAGGGTTTTTATATAAAACCAAACCATAAGAAAAATCATATACAAGTAGAAAGGAAAACAAGAATGAAAATTAACAGCAAGCCAGTCACCGGCACAAGCTTCGCATACGACGGATGCCACAAAATCTACATCTGCGAAAACACACAAGATGAGCAAGACGCGCAAAAAACCGGATACACCATCCACCCCATAAGCGAGCTTGAAAACACATACGAAAACTCGTGCGACCTACGCTTCATCCACAACTGGACACTCGATAAAGACTATGTCTCCCAACTAGAGCCCGCCTTATTCCAAGAATAGCCCATGCTTCACCAGAAAGCGCCGTATTTAATGCAATGCAGAAGTCTGCAACATTATTGTTAGCAAGCTCTACGCTATCAATCGTTGTGACAAGTTTTTCGCGCAACTGTTGCGTAGTAGTATGTGCCCAATTCATTTGAGCATCAGGATTAAGAGAGCGAATCTCTTCCCGTTTTTCCTCGTCAAACTGGAGAGCTGCGGAAGGAGCATTAAACGTTACAAGATCGTTGACGTTATCATCTGGGTTGGTTAAAATATTAAGTACTTTCATCAAAAGACTCCGCATTGTTTCTTGATGAAAAGGCTTATTCGATAGCTCAGAGGTATTGCTCTGAGCTATCTTAATTTTTAGGAAAGGAAAGATATTAAAATTTGTGGCTTTGTAAGAGATTAGTTAGGAAACCCAGAGGTCCATGGTTCAAATCCATGCCCCGCTACTGAAGCCAAGAATCACACGAATTTCTCACGATTGTTGTGGTTCTTGGCTTTTTTATTTAATAACGCATAAGTCAGTCAATCTGCAATCGCCAAAATACAAGTCATCTTCATAAGAATCAATAAAGAAGTATTGCAAGGCGACGGCGAGCGCGCGCTAATCGAGCATCATCTGCAGGAAGCATAGCAAAATACTCAAGCATTCTAGATCGAATAGCCTCAGCATCCGAACGATGTCCCGCAGCCAAAAAATCAAGCAAACGGCCAAAAGCGTCATCAATATGACCATCAATCATATCGACATCTGCCACAGCAAGCTGCGCATCTACATCATTAGGATTATCGCCAGCATTTTTGCGCACTAAAGCAACATCTGTATTGGTATTGCGCGCTAGTAACAAAGCTTTGGCATGTTCACGCGCAGCAATAGAATCGTGCGGATCTGCATCCATAAGCTTCGCATATTCTAAAGCAGCGCCCTCGTAATCACCTTTCATAGCAAGCTCATGCGCTTTTTCATGAGCTGCAGGAACTTGATTTTCGCAACTAGAATTATTATCTGAAGATTCTTCTGAATCATCCTTAGCATCTTCAGATGGCTGTACAAAAGGAGCCGTTCCAGCAACCCCCGAACGCTCTGCCACCTGCACTAATTGAGGTAAAATTGCGCTACAAATCTGCTGCAACTCATCATCGCTAGGTAATCCTTGCGAAATTGGCATAGGGCGTCCGCCAATCAAACCATAAATTGCAGGAAGTTGCTCAGCTCTCAAAGCTTGAGCAATACTTGGGCTTTCGTCTGCATCAATACGCGCCAACTGCATACGACCGTCAAGCGCGTTAACAGCATCCGCTAATTTCTGTGCCACATCATAATAGGCCTCGTCATTAGCTTGCCAAAGCAAAATAACAATTGGGAAACTTACAGACGTTTGCACCATCGCCTGAAAAGACTGCTCATTAACATCGATTACATAGCCGCCAGCTTTTGGAGCAGAAGAACCAGTAGAACCCGATGCAGCTTTAGCAGCTTGCTTAGCTTGAGCTTCTACACGACGCTTTACGCCTTCTAAATCTACAGCCCCAGCAAGCGAAAATCCGCCAGGATTCATGCCTTGCGCTTTGCTACTCACCATTTTTCCTCTTTTCCAAGCACACTACATTGCACTTACAAAATTTATAAAGCTTCTACCTTAATAGGCTGACGCTCAGCACCAACAGGAATAATCTTCATATGAGAACTAGCTGGAGGAACTACTAGAGCAATAACATTTACGTAAGTTACTCGCATAGTACCTTTTGCTTTACCGTCGCCAAATAATGCTTTTTCTTCATCAGAAGCAGGACGAGATTCACGCCCTTCACCAGCTTTACGAGTCCACACAGAATCTATGCGCGCAACAACCAAATCACTTCCATCGCTTGAACGCATAATGCTTATTTGTTTGAGATTTGGTGTAAAGACTTGTTCTTGAGAGCCTTTATTTCGCTCCATTCCAGCTTGCACTGCTTTAGAAAGTTCAACTAACTTTTTACGCAAATAATCGTCAGCAAAATGCTTTGCGTACTTGCTGTTTTCACCATTTTGTAAAACGTCAGCGTACGCAGCTACCGCTTCATCTGGAGTCATCACCAAACCAGTATCGTTAGATTTACCCATTGAAGAACCAATACTTGGCACAGCAAATTTAGGAAGATGCACTCCAGGGAATAAGCGCGCAACAGCCCAAAGTTTATAATTCGAACGCGCTCTCTGTTGACGTAAAACCAGCAAACGTTTTGACTGCTGATCTTTAGTAGTAGTTGTAATAGTCATTAAATCTCTTGGCCAACCAGAATTAGTTGGCACAATAGTTTGCGCGGCTTCACGCGGAATAGTGGCCTTAGGATCTAAGTTTCCAGTTTTGTTTGCAATCGTAAGCTCGCTCGTACGAATATCGAGAGCAGGTCCAGAAACTGCTTGAGATAATGAATCCACATCTTTTTCGTCGTTTGCCTTTTCTAGAGTGCGAAGCAACCCCAAGCGGATATCTTTTTCTTGCAGCATAGTCACATTAGGTAACTCTTGATTACTACGCGCTTCAGCAGGTTTCGGCACCTGCCCATCGCAAGCAGATAATCCGGTTACCATAACCGTTGATACAACACATGCTATTAATGTGACTACGTTGTTGCGCAATACGCCTCTATTTTTACTTTTTACTCGGTGAATATCGACATTACTATTACGCATTTTACTCATTTCCTCGCTCACTTGAAGAATTACCGCGGTAGCCTTTCCCATTTTTTCTGTAGCGACCGTTACCGCCGTCTCCTCTAAACCCATTTCGTTTTATGCGAGATTGCTTATCGTTGCTATTTTTAGACGAATTTTGACGTTTGTTTGATTCTGAGTTGCGATAGTTTTCGTGCTCATTAAGCTTTTTCTTACTAGATTCATGTGAAATCTTGCTATTACTATCTGAAGGCTTGACCGTTTCTAAACGTTTCTTTGCAAACTTTTCAGAATTATTAGCATTATTTCTATCGTTCTGACGATTACGCCTCTTGTTATTCTGCTGTGCATACTTATTTTGCTGCTGACGCTTATTCTTATAATCGTTCAGACTATTGCCATCCGACGCGCTTGCGTAAGATTTTTTCTTATTTCGCGGAGTCTTAATATTCTGAGAATTCCGCTTATATTGCTTATTTTCTGAATTTGCTGATTCTGCTGAATTTCCAGAATATTTCGCATTTCCTATATCTTCCGCATTTGCTAAATCTTCTCCGTTTGCCGCAGCATCCTGATTGTGCAAATCATTAAATTCATCATCAGCATTGTCTAAATCATCTAAATAAGAATTATCGTCATGTTGCTGCATAAAGCGCGTAGCAAACGCAAGCATTTCATCTTGCGCAATAACAGTAGTTTCAGCCAAAGAATCAGTAGATGCAACCGCTGTAGAAGCAGACGCAATTCGAGTTTGCATACCATTTGAGTCGCCGCTTTGCATTGAATCTTTGCGACGACGCGCATGATCTCCATGCCTTGCGTGGCTTCCAGAATCCTTCTTGTGTCGTTTGTGACCAAAAATACCAGACATGGTTCCAGAAATCGCCTCAGCAAAGGTGACTTCGTCACGCTGTGCAGACTTTACTGCCAACACTCCTGAACGGCTAGCTATTAATTGCTTATTACGACGACGATGCGGAGCCATTGCAAAAATAGTTGCAGAAAGTATAGCTAATACTGCAAAAAGCACTCCTACAAAATATAAAGGCGTTGCAAAATCTGGAATTTGATTACGACGCCACCGCAATTCTACGGAAGCTTCCGGCACATTATCCCCCAAATCAATTAGCAAAACACGTCTAGCAGCCTGCGAGCGCAGTGAAGAAGAAGACGCATCATGACTATTTGACTTACTAGCGCGAGTGCCCGATTTAGGCATTGTGCCGCTTGCAACAGCATGATCATACGACGCAGAACCAGAAGATTGAACATAATCTGCAGTATTTATTGCCAATTTCGCTAAACCAAGCTGGCATGTAACTATAGGCCATAAATTAGATTCTTGGAATTTTACGTCAGGATCCTTAATGTCCACAGAGTCACCCGCTTGCACAGAGGTTTTACCAGACACTTCAGAAACTGAAAGATTATTCCAATCACGCAAACCAGTAATTCTTTGTACTGGAGAACCTGCCACCCAGCCTCTTACGTCTTTCGTTAAACCTACAGCAACACAAATAGGCTTACGCGTATGCAAAGCAGCAACACTAATACGAACCCTGTTATCTACAAGATTCAAAACACCAGGATCAGTGACAATATAACGAGTTCCAGATACGTTAGCGTACGCAATAACAACGTTGCTAGGCTTCCAAAATGTTGCGTTAGCAACTCCAAGAACAACGCTTAATACTGCAAGCAAAGCAAAAAATGGAGCTACAACGCCGCGCATGATTTTACTGCGCAAAGTGAGCCGTCGCATTGGTCGTCGCATTGGTCGTCCTTCTATATCAGAAGCATCTTCTATATTTGTCATAACGATACCATTCTACAGTCTTTTAATATTACTTGCATGTTTTGATGTAAAAATCAGTGTCAAGCGGTAATGTGAGGCTATGAAAAAAATCAAAACATTAGAACAAAAATCCTTTTTGCTTCGCACTTTTGCAACTATTAGTGCAGTGGCAATGTGTGTAGTACTCGCTTCATGCGGAGAAAGTTCCAACAACAAAAACAATTTAACTGATGAGAACGCTCAAAAAGCTGGAATGCAGTTGCTGGAAGGCGTAAGCGCATCTGGAGCACTTGGGAAAAAGCCTAAAATAACACTGAAAACGCCTGTAAAAGTAAAGCAAAATACTTATGCTGTTTTGCAACGAGGCAACGGAGAAACAATTAAAGAAGGCGATCGCGTATGCTCTCAGGGCATTGTGTTCGACTCCAAAACCGGCAAAGAGCTTATGAATACTTGGGAAAAAGGCAAAGTTGATTGCTCGATTTACATTAATAAAAATTCTACAAGCCGCCCATATTACGCTTTGATTAAAGGCAAGAAAATTAATACAACTATTGCTTTTGGCGTAAGTGAAGGATATAAAAATCCTTCATATGTTGTGGTTCTTACAATGGTTTCGCGATCAAAGGCTATAACTAGAGCAACGGGCAAGGCTGTTACGAATATTCCCGCAAATTTGCCGAAGGTAACTCTTGATAAATCTGGAGCACCAACCTTAGATAAAAATAACTACGTTCCAGACGGAAAGCTTGTTTCTCAGACTTTGATTGAAGGAACCGGCAAAAAAGTAACTGCAAAAGACACAGTTTCTGCTCATTACACTGGCTGGACTACTGATAAAGACGGCAAATTGCATCAATTTGATTCTTCTTGGCTTCGTGGCATACCTGCAGACTTCCAACTTGCTGGAGGAGTAATCCCTGGTTGGACTAAAGGCTTAACTGGAAAGAAAGTTGGCTCCCAAGTTCTTTTGGTAATCCCACCAGAAGATGGCTACGGTAAAGAAGAAAAGAAGGACGCGCGCGGAAACGTAACTATTCCTGCAAATGCCACGCTGTACTTTGTAGTCGATATTCTCTATGCTTCGTGAGATTTGTAATTTTGCAAACTGTTGCAAAATTAACTAGCGATTCATAAATAATAAACCCCTCCTTCCCGAGGGGTTTTTACATATTTAGAACACATATTTAGAACAGACGAAGATCGTTGGACTCGACTCCACGCATTTCATCGTAATCCAATATTAAGCAAGTAAATCCACGATCCTCAGCCAAAACGCGAGCTTGCGGACTAATAGTTTGCGCAGCAAAAATACCTCTAACCGGCTTAAGTAACGGATCTCTATTCAGCAACTCACAATAACGCGTAAGTTGCTCAACGCCGTCGATACCGCCATGCCGCTTAATCTCAATAGCGACATGTACACCATCCGCGTCCTGAGCCATAATATCCACTGGGCCGATAGCCGTAGGATACTCACGGCGCACCAACGTTGCACCATCGCCGATTCGTTCAATCTGCTCAGCCAAGTAACGTTGCAAATGATCCTCAACACCATCTTTAATTAGGCCAGGATCCTCACCCAAATCGTAAGTATTATCGCTATAAACATGCTCGAGCGAAACCATAAGCAAATCATCGCTTTTAGCGGCAGCAACACGCAAAATACAGCCATCTACAACAACGCCAGCATCGGATTCGCCGCTATCTTCTTTACGTAAAACACGCATACTACAAGGAGCTACCATCCAATTAAGAGGTTTATATGCACCAAGCTCAGAAAAAATAAGTACGCTGCCATCTGCTTTAATAAGCAACACTCGCTTAGCTAAAGGAAGCGTGGCATTTAACCTACCTGTATACTCTGCACTGCAATCTGCAACAATAATTCGCACACAGCAAGCATAACAGAAATCAAGTAAAGAAGTACCTTACTTCCCCAAAGCTTCAGCTAAATCGCGATTCTGCCAATGTTGATGTAAGGCGCAGTATCCGCCGAACAATACGAGCCACACTAGTCCGCCAATTGCAGAAGCTCGCGTATCGTCGCTAATAAACAAAGTCACATACACAAAAGCAAAGAACGCTATAGTAAGAGAATTCAAAAGCTTATAATGCGGCATAACGAAGCCGTCTGGCATAAAATCAGCAGATTCACGGTATTTACGATGCGTAACCATAATCAAAATATAAATCATGATTATCACTGCCGAAGAAGCCGAAGCAAACAAAATAAACGCACCATGAATACCAGGGATCGAATTAATAATTGGTGAAAGAAGAATCAAAGCAGACGAGAACAAAATCGCGCGAGCAGGAACCTTCGTGCGTGAAACCTTACGCAACTTACCCAAAAGAGGCGAAGGTGACTCAAGCGCGATTTGATACATGTGGCGACCAGCAGAATACAGCAAAGAATTAAGCGCAGAAGAAGCAGCTGTAATAACCACAAAGAACACAAGCGCAGAAGCCCAATGCAATCCCGCGTATTGGAACACCATAATGAATGGTGACATAAATACGCCTTCCGCATTCGTAGCCCTAAACTGTTGCCACGGCACAATAAGCATAATCGCTATGAGAGCACCAACATAGAAAACCAGAACGCGTACAATAATCTCGTTAACAGCCTTTGGCAAAACCTGGCGAGGATTCTTAGTTTCCGAAACAGTCACACCAACAAACTCAATAAGCTGGTACGCGTAAAACACCATTTGGAAGCTCATTAAGAAGGAAAGCCAGCCATTTGGCATAAGCGAGAAATTGTTGAAAATATTATCTAATCCAGCGTGACCAGCAGGACTCATTACACCACCATGCAAAGGAGTTGCAGAGTAATGGTAACCAATTAAAGCCATAACTACGGCTGTGACAATAAGAGCAACAATTAGCGTAATTTTAATCATTGAGAACCAAAACTCAGTTTCCCCAAATAGCTTTACAGCTACCAAATTTATGCACACTAAAGCCGCTAAAAATACTACTTCTATCAGCCATTTCCAATGACTTACGTCAATATCGAAAGTTTGGAAGAATGTGACACAATACGTACTAACTGCCGTAATTTCGCTCATACCAATAAGTACAAGCACAAACCAATACGACCATCCGGCAAAATTACCCCAACCTCTGCCAAGATAACGTGTAATAAAACTAATAAAAGTATGCTGGTTCGGATCCTTATACATAAGTTCGCCAATGCCACGCATCAGCAGGAACATAATCAAGCCCACAATAATGTAAACGAATACGATACTAGGACCTGTTAAGCTAATAGATTTTCCGGAACCAAGGAATAAGCCTGTGCCAATAGTGCCACCAATAGCAATAAATTGCACGTGACGCTTGGTAAGACTACGCTCCATTTGGTTTGCATTGCTACTTGCATTTTCTTGCGCAGATACGCAAGAAGATTGGTTTGAAGATTGATTATGAGAAGATGTGCTATTGTGCGTCTCTGCAGATTCTGTTTGTTTAGAACCTACATTAATGTCACTATTCACAGTCTCACTCATTATTACAACTCCGTTCCTTAATAGCCACGAATTTCTAATTTTATAGGAACCCTTAACTATTCATTACGCATTCCACAATTCGCGCAACTATTCCACACTTTTAAGTGAGCTTACTGGATCTATGCGATCCAAAGCTGGGTTGGTAGCCCATTGCACAATTAACGCAAAAATTAGTGTTGCAACGCCAGCAATGCAATAGCTTAAAGGAGCTACTTCAACTTCAAAATACAAAGACGGCATACGAAGCGCGCTAGTCAACAATCCTGCAATAAGCCTTCCTAATGGCAATCCAACTGCAATGCCGATAACAGTTAAAGTAAGCATTTCTTTATGCACATAGGAATGAACTTCTCTACGATAAAAACCAAGAACTTTCAGCGTAGCCATTTCGCGAGTACGTTCCGAAATATTAGTACTTGCAAGAGTAAAAAGCACAGCTAAAGCTAAGCCAGCAGCCAAAGTTACGATTAAAGCAACAACAGCATTCATAAGATCAAAACTAAAAGCATGCTTCATACGCGTAATATTCATAACAGCAAGCACACCGTCACGTTCAGAAACCTTGTCGGCATATTTAATTTTATTATTATCGCTACCTCGCAAACGCAAAATTAACGCATTATGTTTCAAAAGCTTACTGTTTTCTCCATTAAATAAGCGTTCGTAGCAATGTTCAGTCATGTAAATATTAGAACCGATAAGATTACGAACAATAGCTTTAACTTTAACCTTCGCACGTTTAAAACTAGTATTCGTCACATTAATTTCGCTACCACGAGTAATGTCCAGAGATGCAGCAGCGCTTTGAGAAAGCAACGGACCTTCATCCGTAAGTTTAACAGTTTGCAAATTATTGTTCACATCCTGCAAATTTACAAGATGAGACAAAGCTTTTGTGTCTTTTACAACAATCAACTGCACGCTTTCCGCATCCTCAACATGACGACTATTCGACTTATTTGATTGATTTTTAGCTATTTCTCCAGAGCCCACATAAGCCGGAAGTATAGTTTCTACTTTATTATTTGACTTGTCTTGCTCAACGCTTTTCTTCATATTTTGGAAAGATCCTGGAGCCGAGATAGAAATCATATCGTATCGATAAATTCCCTCGTATTGGCGAATACCCAAGGTCGCAACAGTATCGTTCAAAGCAAGACCGCAAACAATAAGCGCTGTGCAACCGGCAACTCCACCGATAGTCATGCACAATCTGCCTTTGAATCGCGCCAAATTGCGAACAGTAACCTTATTTAAGAAACTCATTCGCTTCCAAATCCAAGGCAACCTTTCAAGAAGAACGCGAGAACCAGCTTTTGGGGCTTTTGGTCTTAACAAAGCTGCAGGAACTTGCTTTGTTTCTCGCCAACTAACAACGATTGTGCATATTGCAACAGGAATCACAAATGCTAGCACACACAAAGAGCCATATAGCCAGTCATACTTCAACCTAACGTCTGGAACGGCGTATAAACCACGCAAGATTTTTAGTAAAAGTGAAGGGATTGCAAGAAAACCCATAATATCGCCAATTCCGCCGCCAACAAAGCACGCAAATATTGCGAAGAAAGCATGTCTTGTTACTGCAGTAGAACGACCGTATCCCAAACTTAAGTATGTGCCAATAAGCCCTCGCTCTTCTTCAACCATACGAGCCATAGCAGTTAAACTCATCATCATTGCTACAACAAGAAATACTGCCGGGAAAGCGTATCCAAGTGACTGTATTGAAGCAACGTCAGAACGCAAACTAGCATAACTATCGTTAGCTATACGAGTAGATATATGCCATTGAGCTTGAGGAACACGTTTTTGAATCTCTGACTTAATTTGTTTACGAATTTGCTTTTTTGCTTGCTCTTTAACAAAATTTGGAGCGCGCTGAAGTCTAGAATCGTTTGCAATAATGTTTTTTAATTCTGAGTTAACTTGGTTGTCGATAATTTGATTACGTCGAGCTGTTTCTCGCTTAGATTGCACGCGTTCTTGAATCTGTTCAGATGCATCGTCGACAATGCCCCGATAATCTTTAGAAAAAACATTGACATGTTGAGTATCATTCAAACGTACCGATATTGCTGTATACGGCAAGCCGGTCACGTTATCAGGAGCAGCAGAAGTAAATATTGGATATCTAGACGTCACAGAGTTACGAAATGCTTTAGATTGATAGCCATCAGGATTGTTTAAATCGTTGCTATCTAGCACGCTACCAGTTATGCGCAAACGATAAGTTTTAGACTTTGAATTAGAAGAATCAAGATTTCCAACGTCCACATTTTGCTGCATGTTGACTACTATCACATTGCCAATGCTCAAGCCACTATCGTGTAAAAATCGCTGAGTTACAACAGCTTCACTATTATTTTTAGGCATATTGCCCTTAAGCAAATGCAAACGATTAAGATTTTTTTGCGATTCTACATAATGCACGAAATTCATTGCGTATGAAGACTTTGCATCATCTGTCGCGTGTGCTGTTGCTTTCCAAGAACGCTCTGCTTCAACTTCACTCACACTTGGCAACGCGCGTAATGCTGCAACATCGTCTTTAGTTAAACCAAGAGTAGATACGATTTGCAAATCATAAGCATGCAATTTCGCATACATATCGTTAGTAGCGAGAAACATGTCGTTGCAGCCTGCATAAATACCAGTCATAACAGCAACGCCAAGCATTGCAATAACCGCAAGAACACAGAAGCGACGCCATTCGCGAACCCACATTCTAATTGCGCTAATAAATACTATTGGCAGCAATGAGTGCGTGCGCTTACCTTCACTGCCATTATTGGCGTTTTTATTATCAGATTGCTTTGAAACTGCTGTTACTTTCCGCATAACAACCACCTAATCACCACTCAATATCGGCTATAGCCATAGGATGTTCTTGCACAGTTTCGTCTACAACTTTTCCAGAACGGAAACGAACAACTTTGTGAGCCATCGGAGCAATGGCAGCATTATGAGTAATAATCAGCACTGTCATGCCTTCAGTTCGGCAAATATCTTGCAATAATTGCAATACTGCCTTACCTGTTTCATAATCCAAGGCACCAGTAGGCTCGTCACATAACAATAATTTAGGTTTTTTAGCAAGAGCTCGCGCAATAGATACGCGTTGCTGCTCACCGCCAGAAAGTTGAGCTGGGAAATTATGTAGCCTTTCTTTCAAGCCAACATCAATAAGCGTTTGAGCAGGGTCAAAATGATCTGCACAAATTTGCGAAGCTAACTCTACATTTTCAAGAGCAGTTAAATTTGGAACTAAATTATAAAATTGAAAAACAAAACCAATGTCTTCTCTGCGGTAGCGAACCAAATTACGACCTTTTAGCTTAGTAACATCGCAATCGCCAACAACAACACGACCGCTTGTTGCAGTATCCATACCACCCAAAATATTTAATGCTGTAGTTTTTCCCGCGCCAGATGCACCTAAAATTACTGTAAGCTCACCGCTCTGTGCAGTAAAACTGGCATCATCTAAAGCTCGCACAGCACCAGAACCTGATGGGTATTCTTTCACTACATGATCAAAAGTTATATATGCCACAACACACCTTCACAATATGAGAAACTATAAAAATTCAACTTCTATTTATTTGTATTATCTACCGTTATATTTCGTACTATTTTACTAAATGAGCGCAAAATTCGCTAACTTACTTCAGCGATGACACTCCACATCTTTCCATGCAATACGCATTACCAAGCCAAGTATGACGAGAATTTGGCCAGACAGCACCTAAACGCGGAGCACATTGACTCATCCATATACTTGGCACACGCCCATCTGCGCTTTGCGAACCAAGCAAATTAAATCCATTCTTGCTTTCAAGCCAATCTGGATGTTGTGTTGCAATAGCAAGCCCTTCTTCCAGCGTAAGAGGCAAACGCTCATCAGAATCAATAAGCTTACGAGCAACATCAGGCTCTCGATTCAAATACGATGAGCCAGTATGCGGATCGACAACTATATAGAACGGACCTTCAGGAAACTCATACCCGTCTTTAGGAAGAAAACTTATGATATCTCGCGGAGGCATAGTAGTGAATCCAGCCATGCGATTAATACTCGTCCGAGAAATCAACGATTCAGGCGAAACTAATTCACGCGTAGGAATCAATAAAATATTCGCACCTAAACTACTATTTTCAAGCGCACATAATATAGGATTTGCCAACTTACGAAAAGCATTGGCACTCATATCAGCCACATCTGGATACCCAAGTGCCACTATACGATCGAGTTGCTGCTGTATTTCTTCAGATGCTATTGACATAATTCCAGTTTACGCAAAATCTTACATAATCGCGAGCGCAATATAACCATAATTAGTTTAGGAAATTACGCTTTTTAGCAATAATTTCCGCCAATTGCACAGCATTTAATGCAGCACCTTTTCGCAAATTATCGTTAGTGATAAAAAGTGCCAATCCCTTATTTCCATCTACTGCTTGATCTTTCCTAATTCTGCCAACATAACTTGCAGATTTTCCGGCTGCTAGCTGAGGAGTAGGAATATCGTTAAGTTCAACTCCTTCAGCATTGCTCAATACTTCGCGAGCCATGTCTGGAGTTACATCATGCTCAAACTCAGCGTTTACACTCATGCCGTGACCAGTGAAAACACCTACTCGCACACAAGTACATGAGGCTGCAAGATTTGGCAAATGCAAAATCTTACGGCTTTCATTGCGCAATTTTTGTTCTTCGTCAGTTTCTTCAGATCCGTCATCAACTATTGAACCAATAAAAGGCACTACATTAAAAGCAATAGTACGAGCAACTTTTGTAGGCTCAGGGAAATCTATTGCACTACCGTCGAAAACGAGTTTATCTGCTCCTTGGTTTAATGCAGCTTGAGCCTCATTCATGAGTTGCAAAGCACCGGCTCGACCGGCACCAGAAACAGCTTGATAAGACGAAACTATTAAACGTTTTAATCCAAAAGCATCAGCAAGCGGCTTTAATACAGGCATGCAAGCCATAGTTGTGCAATTTGGATTTGCTACTATTCCTCTTGGAATAGTATCTAAATCTTCAGGATTTACTTCCGCAACTACCAAAGGCACATCGTTATGCATACGCCATTGCGAAGAATTATCTACTACAATTGCGCCAGCTTCAGCGAATTCCGGAGCCCAAATTTTTGAAGTTCCGCCGCCTGCAGAAAAAATAGCTATATCAATTCCGTGCAAATCTGCTTTTTCTACATCTTCTACAACTACGTCTTTGCCACGATATTGCAAAACTGTGCCAGCAGAATGAGCAGAAGCCATAAAACGTAAATCTTTTATTGGGAAATCACGCTCGTCAAGCACTCGACGCATTACCATACCAACTTGGCCAGTTGCGCCAAGTACTGCCACGTTCACGCCTTTTTCGTTGATAATTGTCATCGAGACTCCCTTAAAAGTAAGTACGTATAATTTCTACAGTTTTTACAATTCTACAATTTAAATAATTTAGTTAATTTATTAATTTAATAATTTAAATTGCTTCAGCGCCCGCTTCCGCCGTACACTACTGCTTCAACCTGACTTGCGTCCAAACCGTAAGCAGTATGCAAAGCGCGAACAGCTTCATCAATTTGTTCAACAGGAACCATGGCAGCAATACGAATTTCCGAAGTAGAAATCATCAAAGTATTTATACCATGTTCACTTAGCGCAGTGAAGAAGGTAGCAGCTAGACCTGAATGTGTTTTCATACCAACGCCAACAACAGCTACTTTTCCTACTACTGGAACGACATCCATAGAAGTAAATTTCAATTCATCATGCGCTTCTTCTAGAACTTTACGCACTGCTTCCATTGATGCTCCTGGAGCAGTAATAGAAATATCTGCTGTACCAGTAGAAGCACTTGCTTGCGCAATCATGTCAATATTTACATTTGCTTTTGCAAGAGTTGTAAATACTTTCGCAGCCATACCAGGAATATCTGGAATACCGCGAACCGTAATCATTGCCTCACTGCGATCATGAGCAACGCCAGAGATAACAGGAGTTTCCGGACCTAAATCAGGAAATAAATCGCCCATAGTCGAAAGAATATCGTGGTTTACCATTGTTACCGCCTTTAAGCTCGAAGATTATTTGACATTATCTATTAATATTTAGTTTTGTATTTCCTAACTCAGATTAGGCAAATCGTTCGGATTAATATTATTTGGAACTATAAGCGTTCCGTTCCTATGTGAGAATGAACTTCTAACATGAAGAGGCATACCAAAACGCTGAGCGTACTCAACACAACGCAACGCAAGCACGCGCGAGCCGCAAGATGACATTTCAAGCATTGAATCATAATCAATTACAGGAATACGTTTTGCAGTTGGCACAATACGTGGATCCGCAGTAAATACTCCATCTACATCCGTGTAAATCTCACATACATCAGCACCTAAAGCAACCGCAAGCGCTACAGCGGAAGTATCCGAACCGCCTCTACCGAGAGTCGTGTCATCTCCAACTTCGTTAATTCCTTGGAACCCGGCAACAATTGCAACACTGCCTTTGCTAAGAGCTCTTCTGACACGATCAGGCTTAACCGCACGAATATGCGCAGCTCCAAACTGAGTATCTGTCATAAATCCAGCTTGAGAACCAGTAAAAGAATAAGCATGAGATCCTTGAGCATGAATAGCCATTGCAAGCAAACTCATAGAAATTCGTTCGCCTGCTGTCATAAGCATATCCATTTCGCGAGCAGGAGGATGAGTGTTTACACTCATTGCTTGATCAATTAAATCGTCAGTCGTATCTCCCATCGCTGAAACTACAACAGCAACATCATTGCCTGCTGCTTTTGTAGAAAGAATGCGTTTGGCAACACGTTGTATGGAATCCGTATCCGCTACAGAAGAACCACCGTATTTCTGTACGATAAGCGACAATTTTTACCCCTTGCTCATGTCAATATTGATAAACGCACAGGATATGCCAAATAATGGCTTCAATATCAGACTACCAACT
This sequence comes from Gardnerella sp. DNF01159, assembly GCF_049244215.1. Lineage (NCBI taxonomy): Bacteria > Bacillati > Actinomycetota > Actinomycetes > Bifidobacteriales > Bifidobacteriaceae > Gardnerella > Gardnerella sp. DNF01159. The sequence goes on from NZ_CP058387.1 coordinate 1,562,601, forward strand.
ATGCCCTATTTACTAATAATGATTTGTGCTCATAAAAACAATATTCAAAATTACACAGATTGACGACCAGAAAATGCACGACCTAAAGTGATCTCATCCGCATACTCTAAATCTCCACCAACAGGCAATCCACTTGCCAAGCGAGTAACTTTAATTCCTAGAGGATCGAGCAATCGAGCCAAATACGTAACAGTCGCTTCACCTTCTATATCAGGATCAAGCGCAAGAATAATTTCTTGAACTTTTGCATCTTTAAGACGTTCAAGTAATTGCGTAATTGCTAAGTCCCCAGGCCCAACATTTGCCATTGGGTTAATTGCACCACCAAGAACATGATAAACACCTGAATATTCATGAGTTCGCTCAATACTCATAATGTCTTTAGGTTCTTCAACTACACAAATTTTGCTATGATCACGCCGAGGATCTGCGCATACTATGCAAGGGCTCTGCTCACATACGTTTCCGCATACATCACAAAAACGCACACTTTCTTTCATGTTATTAATTGCGTCTATTAGCTCTTGAACATCTTTATCCGAGGAAGAAAGTAAGTAAAACGCAATACGCTGAGCGCCTTTAGGTCCAATCCCTGGAAGCTTTGAAAATGCTTCAATTAAGCGACCAATTGCTCCATCATATGACGATGAATTATGCACTGTAAACTACTCCTCTTGCTTTTTCTTAACGCTCATAATCGCATTTTTAGGATTTTTAGGATCAGTAGAAGCAAATTCTTCAACAGATTTAACTTCAAAAATTTGTTTAAGCTCATCAGTGCTTACAGACGTTGCGGATTCTAATGAAGCATCATCCATCGAACATTCGTCAGCAGTAGCTCCATTCGTAGGAGAAACAGTAGTCTGAATTGATTCAGTAGACAATTCTGAAGTATTAGTTGCATTCTGAACTTGAGAGTGTAGTTTAGCTTGATCCAAGACACCAGAAATAGCTTCAGATTGGTTATGAGAATGCGAACTCTTCTGTATTGTAATCTCGTCATCATGATTCATAGGCTCATCTTCAATAGAAGAGTCTTTAGAAGAAGACTCTTCAGAAGAAGAGTTTTCTGGCATTGCAATCACATCCGACATAGGCATAGACGACATATCTGCCCAAACATCATCATCCGCATTCGCAACATCACTTAACTCATCCGCAGTATTTTCAGAAGCTACTGATGCTGCGGAGCCATCAGCGCCACTAAAACCCGAAGATTCTTTTTTAGTAGGATTTTTATTTATTCTGCTGCCATCAGAATCAGTTTTATTACTAAATCCAGCAGATAGGCCAGTTTTGCGTAATAAAATATCTCGCTTAACTTTGGCAAGCTTTTGCGGATCCATTCGAGCAACAGATTCTACTTGTTCACCATTAGCAGCAACTGGTGCAGGAGCAATCATTACTTGCGCTCCAAATATCTCATGCACTTCATTCATTACTACTTTTGGCACTTTTTGCCCATCATATGGAGAAGTAGTGCATACTGCGAGCGCAAATGCATGTTGACTCATAGGCTCATTAAAAGTCAAAATAAGACGCTGTCGACCTGATTGTGCTGGAGTAAGTTGCACTGTAGGAACATACTCACGAGTTACATATTCACGTACGTCATCAGGCAATTTTGAAACTACTTTATCCCACATTGCATCAGTATCCATGGAATCATTCTTTGAATTAGCATTATGTGCATCGTTCAAAAACGCTTTTTTAGATTCCATTTCTTTTGTGCGTGGAGCAGATTGCGTTTCTGCTTTAGCAATAGGAGATGCCGTAGTTTCAGAAGGTAGCGAAGAATTTGAAGTACTATTATTCTCACTATTTGCAGAAACATATTTTTTATTGCTTGTAGAACCTACGAAATGAGCACCAGAAGATACTTTATTTTGAATATTCTGCTTAGAAGTTGAAATATTTTGTTGCTGCACGTTATTGATGCGCAAATTAGTTGCAACAGTATTTGAAGTTTCGCTGTCTGCAAGCAAACGAGCAACTAAAATTTCCAAATTCATTCGAGGAGAAATTGCACTAGCCATTGCACTTAAAGCATCATTAATTGTTTGAGCCATACGTGCTAAATCATGCAATGTCATGCTTGCAGATTGCTTATTCAATATTTCCAAATCTTCTGGAGAAACATCATTAAGTAAGCTTGAAGTCGCTTTAGGACCTGCAGATACCATAAGCAACAAATCACGAACTCTACCTAATAAATCTTCTACAAACTTACGAGTATCGTAGCCTCCAACAATAACGCGACGAACTACATCGTATATCGAAGCACCATCATGATTAATAAGATTGTCAATGAATTCACTAATCAATGAATTAGGCGTAAAACCTAATAAAGCAACCGCAGAATCCAAAGAAATTGAACCATCAACAGCACCCACCATAAGCTGATCGAGCACAGATAACGTATCTCGCATTGATCCTGCACCAGCGCGCATGACAAGGCGAAGAACTCCCGGCTGTGGCAGAATACCTTCTTTTTTGCAAATATCTTCAAGATATGGAGACATTACCTCTGGAGGCACAAGTCTGAAAGGATAATGGTGTGTACGCGAGCGAATAGTGCCAATAACTTTATCCGGCTCAGTGGTAGCAAAAATAAACATTACATGTTCAGGCGGCTCTTCTACAATCTTAAGCAAAGCATTAAAACCTTGCTGCGTAACCATATGAGCTTCATCGAGAATGAAAATCTTATAACGGTCACGAGCAGGAGCGAAGCCAGCACGCTCACGCAACTCTCTAGCATCATCGACACCGTTATGGCTTGCAGCATCAATCTCTACAACGTCGATAGAACCGGCACCGCCAGTAGCTAAATCTTTACAGCTTTGGCACTCTCCACATGGGTGCGAAGTTGGTCCTTTTTCGCAATTAATGCAGCGAGCTAAAATTCGCGCAGAACTTGTTTTACCGCATCCACGCGGCCCAGAAAATAAATATGCATGCGTTATTTTTCCTTGGTCTAATGCTCTAGACAAAGGTATGGTAACCTGATCCTGCCCAATAACACCATCAAACGTGTCAGGACGATATCTACGATACAGTGCAAGTGCCATGTTTCCTAACCTACCGCGACCTAACTATTTCCCCGATATATCTTAGTTAAGACTATCAGCAGCCGCCACCCGACTGCTGATATTTATATTCGTTTTTGCTACTTACTACTTATTGCAATCTTCTAGTCCTGCTCTAGCAGAAACTTCCACGTTAGAAGCAAATGGAATATTTAGCCCAACAGAAACACGAACAGTTACATCATTACTAGTAGAGTTGCAAGATTTCAAAAAAGCATTGCTTGAAGCAACAGTACGCGCAACAACCTCACACGCATTATCCTCCATCCTTTGCAACGCAGAAGCACCAGATAAAGCAGCAGAAGTTGCAACAGCATAAGCTTGATGTTTAGCTCCGAGAACATTACATAAAATAGCAGAAAGCACTACTATTGAGCAGACTGCGATCACTAGCATAATGCCAAGCATAGTGCCAGAACCGCAGTCAATGCCCTTACATCGCTTATGAATGAAATTTATTGAATGCTTCACAAAATTCTTGCGCCTACTCATACTAAAACCTGGCTTACATGACTTTCCACTAGAGGCGGCAAAATATGAAGAGGATCGGGAATAAGAGGACATTTAACAACAATATTCGCCATATTATTGCTACGACTTATTTTCACCGACGCTCCTTGACCTGCGACCAACTGCACAATACTTGCGGCAGCTTTATCGTCCTTATGAGTCACAAGATAATACGCAACTTGCGCAGCAGCATCATGACAATTCATAGTACATACAACTGCTCTACCTATGCCAATTAATACAAATAACAGTATTAATGCACAAGGCAAAACAATAGAAAATTCAGCAGTTACCGTCCCTCTGTCATAATCACTAATTTTGCGCAACAATCTTTTGCACACAATAACTTTCCGCATCATAAGCTCATTTCATCTGCTAAAACATGCCGTTAGCCGATTTTCAATGCTTTTTTCACTAAATCTGTCAACGTTGTGCGAACCGTATCTGATTTCAAAATAGCAACTAGCAGTGCAGCAAAACCAGTAGCAGCAATAATAACTACTGCATACTCAGCTGTTACAGCTCCGGAATCCTTATTTTTAAGACCTTCAGCGTACAGTTTTCTTTTTTGACACAAACGTGACTCAATATTCACTAATTGTTCATTTACTTGAAGCATAGACACAGCGTATCGTGCAACAAGTTTTTGCATTATCCCAACCATCATCTTGTACCTTTCACTTCAAACTATCCGAAATTTTCGGATAGAAATATTATTACAACTTGTTTTGCGAATGAAAATAAAAAAATTGCATTGTGGATAAAAGCTAATTTATTTTTCTAAAAATTTATTTTTAAAAAGCTAGCGCATAAGCGACATAACTGTTGGCAAAATTCCTATGCATATAAAAGACGGCAAAAAACATAATCCAACAGGAAGCAGCAATCGCACAGACAACTTAGAACTTTCTTGTCTAGCAATATTGGCCATATTTATCTCATAATGTTGAGCAAGTGCAGACAATACAGGAACTGGAGATGAACCATAACACCATGATTCTTTTAAAGATGTCATTAACCATCTAGCTAATATTTCTGAAGAATCTAAGTTTTTACGATTAGTAAATTTTGATTTATTTTCTAATTCAAAATTATCTTGTTTAGTATAAGTAGAAGACCATGCTTCATGCCACGTATCTCCTGCAAGTAAAGCATTGGAAACAGAGCAAAGCCACATGCCTTGACCACAAGGAAACACTTCTCCAACAGCACTAAGAGCCCTAGTAATAGCAACACCACTACGAAGTGAAACAATAATCATATGTAAACCAAGAAGAGGATCTACATATGAAACTTTGGAGTTACGCCATTCGTATTTAACTAGCATAATTTTACTGTTAAAACGCATACGATTATCTAATGAATCGCACTCTAATTTCAAACTCACCCATTGCCAAACAATTACAACAAACAATGGGATGATAAACAAAAGCTGCTTTGTGGATTCCATAAATCATCCTTCCAGCGAGGCAGCATCCATTGCATGCTGAGATATTTGCAACATAGAACTAACCCATGCCAAACCCAATCCATAACATATTCCACCTATTGTTAATAAAATCCATCCATTTACTGTTGTAATTAACATCAAAATAGGGTGCCCACCTAATAATTCACCAGCAAAAAGAGCCAAAATAGGTAGAGCAGTAAGTAGTTTTATTGTTGCTTTTGGCATTGCAGCTACGTCAGCACGTAAATCTTCTGCACGCTTCTGAGCATGATATGACGCTGCCGTAGCTTCCACACATTCTGCCATAGCACAACCAAGAGTATTACTCAATTCATATGAAGCCATAAGACTTTCAGAAACAGTATGCATATGTTTTTCAAGCTGACGACGTTGATTCTTATTCATATTGCGGTTCTTTGGAAAACAACGTTCATAAAGCCATTTATAAATAATTTTTGTATTAACTGCACTACTGCAAATACATTGTTGAGACTTAGAGTCACTGTGAACAATCATTGCAAAAGTAGAACCAGAACGTAATGCAGCAATCATTCCAGCAAGAACTTCTTCAATATCCATTTTTACGCTCCAAGCAACACAATCGACTACTAATTATTTGAACTGTCAACACATATGTTGGCCATATTTTCGGGAAGATTCCAATAATTTGAAAACTTAACCCATGCAGGCAAAAATTTCATGACAATACTGCCGTCAATTCCACAAGATAATTGCAAAACTGGAATGCCACACAGCAACGAAGCGCTAGAAGCGTATTGCAAAATACCGAGTTCTTTGATCATTCGACGCCCGTTAGAGGATCTCTCTACATGAATAACAACATCGAATGCTCCAGCAGCTAAAGCACATAAAGCTGCAGGCTCCAACCCAGCCAATAACCCTAATGCCATAAGACGAGCGGGAACTTTTTCTATTTCATCTGCATGAAGAGTTGTCATTCCACCCTTATGCCCGGAAGTAAACACTCTCAACAAATCAGCAATTTCTTCCCCACGACATTCACCAAGAATAATGCGATCCGGGCGCATTCTTAATGTTGCTTTTACTAATTGAGATAAGCCAATTTCTCCTACACCTTCTACATTAGCTTCTCGCGCACTTAACGAAACATGATTTTGTGTCAACTCGCCGAGCTCTCTAATTTCTTCAACAGATACAATACGATCTTCGCAATCAGCAGCAGCCAACAAAGCCTTCATAAGTGTGGTTTTCCCAGATCCAGTACTTCCAGTGATCATTATATTTGCTCGCTTTTTAACTAAAACGCTTAGAATACAAGACAATTCTTTTGGAAACATGCCTTGATCGCTTAAAGAAACAAGATCATAACGATTAACTGAAGGAAAACGAATTGACAATGCTGCTCCTTGAGATACAAGTGGTGCTAAAACAGCATGTATGCGAATGCCAGAAGTACTTGAAGCATCAGCAATAGGACACGCATCATCCAGTCTTTTGCCTAATTGTGCACAAAGCCATACAGCATATTCTCTTAACAAAGCAGGGTTGTTAAGCGGAACTCGAGTTGCGCGTTCCTTGAGACCTTGCCCACAATCTACCCACACACGACCGGACTCACTTACAACCATGTCTGTAACTCTTACATCATTGGCAAATTCCTGCAGAATTCCAAAATCGATATCACGAATATTATTTACGATCATATTTACCTCTTGAGTATTTCGAACGACGATATTGCGAACGACGATATTTAGTTACAGCATTTTTTGTATTTGATATAACATCTCCGATAAGCCAATTATTTATGCGTTTCATGGTTTCCTTCATTGAAGATGGCACATTTCGAATACCATATCCCCCTATAATGTCGGTGTACATGCGAGCATCGTGTTGCAAAGAACCAAGAAATGTAGTTGATAGATATTCAGAAGCTTCATCGATACTTAAAACATAAGATTTTTGCGTTAAACCACGAGGAGACAATCCAACAACAGCAAATTTATTAAACTTTACTTCAGAATCACACAAAGTATCTAATTTTTGTAGCAACGCTCTAAACCTTGCTAAATCAAGCACAGATAGCTCAACAGCAGCAAGAGTCGCACTGTCAATAAATTGCGGAATATTATGGTAAGACTTCATAGCAGTCTCGCCAGAACCTATATCTACAATAACTACATCAACAGCATCAGCTAAACCTCTAATAGCAGCCTCTAAAACCCAAGGTTCAGGATACTTACCATGCCATGGAGAAAATGCTAAAACATCCACATTGTCCCAATGCAATAGCTCATTGCGTAACACATAGCCATCGCATTTACCTAAAGAAGCATCAACTTCTTGCAACCTGCGGCCTTCATCTGATTCCAAACCAAGCAGAACGTCTAAACCACCATGAGTCAAATCAGCATCTACAAGAGCAACACTATGACCTTGTTCACTTATATAGCGCGAAAGAATAGATAGCGAAGTGCTTAGCCCAATGCCATCTGCAGCAGACATTCCAACTAAAATATTTTTAGGCAACGGATCTAAAGAATCACGCGCAATAAGATTATCTTCTTCAGAATTATTAAACATGCAAGACTTATGCTTAATAGAAATATCTTGTGAGCGTTCAGTGTGTTGAAAACTCTCCACATCTTGAGAACTCTTAGGCAAAAGAGTCATAACAGTATGATCGTCAGCTATACAAGGCGTGCTTTTTACACCATTAGACGCAGATTCGTATATAGATTTATCTGCAACTTGAGGAGGATAAACATAACGTTTAACATCTCTAAATGCGCCTACAGCTTCGCCATTGTTATAATTTTTATCAATCTGCTTAACGCCAATTGATTTGTTGCTTACACTCATATTCATACTCATGCGCCTATTGAAACGCATACAGCAATGAGTTTTCAACAATATTCATGCAATGTGGTTAAAAGCTCAGGAAATATTAAGAATAAGCAAATATTGCACAAAAATTATCTATAAAAACATCTATTTTACAGAATTTACAGATGGCAATACTAAATCTTTATTAACTTTCATATAGCGTTCAAGTAACTCACCATAAATTGGCTTAGTTTTTAGAATATCCGAAATAAGCAATGCGATAAATGCAGAAGCTGCAACTGGAAGCGTATGAATCATAGTTCCAGACATTTCAACAGTAAGCAAAATCGAAGTGAGTGGAGCTTTTACAGATGCAGACAACGTACCAGCCATAACGCAAACTGCAAACACAGATACAAATTTTGTATCAATGCCAAATGCTGAAACGCTAGTAATCCAGCGCGCAGCAACACCACCTGCGAGCGCACCTACTGCAAGAATAGGCATAAAAATACCACCGGGAGCGCCACAACCAAAACTCGTAGAAGTAAACAACATTTTTGCCACAAATAGCAAACAAAGCATTGCAAGACTTGCTTTTCCATATTCAGAAAGTCGCACTAAATTAGATCCGCCACCAAGAACTTCAGGCAGGAACAAGCCAACTGGTATTGCAATTAAGCAAGCAATGGCAACAGGCATCCACTTTGGCAAATATCCGTATAATGTTTGCAAACCAAGTAACGAACGATTCATTATCGAGCCTACAAAACCTGCAAAAATACCAAGAGGAATAATCCAAATATGCAAGTTCATTGGCAAATCTGGAATCTGACCAAAATCAAGAACTGGACGCAACCCGAAACAAGTTTGCGAAACAAAATCAGCACATAAAGCAGCTGCAGCAGCTCCTATAAGAACAATTGAAGTTAAGCCGTGCTGAATCTCCTCCATAGCAAACATAACTCCAGAAAGTGGCGCAGAAAACGCAGCAGATAAACCGGCTGCAGCTCCAGCAGTTACCACATAATGCTCTTTAATATCGTCACGCCTACCTTTACGAAAAATTCGAGACAACATCTGAGCACCACATGCACCTATTTGAATAGATGGACCTTCACGTCCAAGAGACAATCCAAATAAAGAACCAAGTAAACCGCCAACAAAACGCACTGGCAGAATCGTGTGCCATCGCATATTCAAACCGCGATTAACATATCCCACGACTTGAGGAATACCACTTCCAGAAGCCATACTTTCTTTACGACTCATCCAGCCAATAATTAAACCTGCAATTACAGCAAAAATTAAGCATGGCAAAATCCACCATGCGTTATGCCGGATTTGTAAATACATCCAACGCGCAAAATCTGTACCGTATTCAATACCAAGCCTGTAAGAAGCTACTAATGAACCAGAAACAACGCCGACAAATATCCCAGCTAATATTACTTTCCAACGAAGCTGGCAAAAAGTTTTTGATATTTGCTTTAAGTTATTACTCAAAAAGCTCAATGCATTCTTAAACTTCACTACAACTCGATTCTGCGCACAACACTTAACTTCTAAATACTAAATTACGTACAGTAACAATATTTGCGAAACAATATACCCAACAGAAGCAGCAAAGAATGGAACAATAAGTTCTGCAAAAAGCAAGAACACTCCATCTTTTATGCGCTTTCTTTGAATAAGATCCACACCTTCAAAAATTGCAGTAGAAAACGTGGAAAATCCACCCAAAAATCCCAAAATCATCAAATAAGCAAAACGTACTCCACATATTGCAGCTGCAACCATGAAAACATTAGACATAACACCTATAGCAAATGAAGCAACGCAATTGATAAATAGCGTTGCAACTGGAACTTCGCTTTTATGAGCAGCTGAAATTTTTTTAGTCATTGCGCATCTTAAAACAGCACCTAAACCGCCAAAAAAGCAAGGCAAAATAAACATAATAAAAACGTATAAAGAATTCATCACTTCATCACCTTAGTATTAGCTTCTGCAACAGATCGAGTTTGCTTTTTGTTCATGCAATTCGCAATTCCTGTTCCAACCCAATTACCAACAAAAGCCATAAAAACGCCAAAAAGCAGCGAAAAAAGCATGCCCAAAACAACAAGCGTTATGCGTGGAGACATAAAAGACATTGCACTTTCAAACGCGAAAGTAGACATAGTCGACAATCCGCCACAAAAGCCTGTTCCTAGCGCATATTTATACAAAGTTTGCTTTTCTTGCGTTAAAGCTTTAACAGATATTGCAGTAACAAGAGCAAAAATAAAGCATGCAATCATATTCGACAAAAAAGTTCCTAAAGTAAGCTGACCAAATATAAATGATTGTCCGTCTACTTGGTGAATCGTGTGCGCATAAGAAGAAATTACTGCGCGCACGAAAGCTCCACATGTACCACCAATAAAAACTAAAAAGTATAATCGACAATTATTTTTTTTATTTTTTCCGCTTATTTTACTCATTTTCACTCTTTTTGAAATTATCGTCATAAACCAAAACGACACTCCCAACCGAGAAGTGCCGTTTTGCTAAGTTGATCATAAAATAATAAACAATTTCAGTCAGTTAGTGAGTGAACACTAATGATATGATCACGCTGCGGACCAGTTCCAATAGCAGAAATACGGCAATGAGAAAGCTCTTCCAAACGCTTTACATAACTTTGCGTATTTTGAGGCAAATCTTCAAACTTATGAATTTGAGAAATATCCTCATTCCAGCCTGGAAGCATCTCGTATACTGGTTTCGCAGAAGCAAACAGTGATTGATCTACAGGCATTTCTTCCATACGCTGAACTGTTCCATCAGACAAAGTCACATCATAAGCTACGCAAACTGGGATTTCCTTCAAACCAGTCAAAACGTCAAGCTTAGTAAGAACAATATCCGTCAAACCATTTACGCGAGTTGCATAACGGCTTACTACAGAATCAAACCATCCACAACGACGAGGACGACCAGTTGTAACACCATATTCATGGCCTTGCTCACGCAACCAGTCACCCTGCTCATCCAAAAGTTCAGTTGGGAATGAACCTTCACCAACACGAGTAATATACGCTTTCGCTACTCCAATTACGCGCGTAATACGAGTAGGACCAACACCAGTACCCGTGCAAGCGCCACCAGCAGTAGGGTTTGAAGAAGTTACAAACGGATAAGTGCCATGATCGACGTCAAGCATTGTGGCTTGTCCACCTTCAAACAGCACAGTTTTGCCTTCATCCATTGCTTCATTCAATACTAATGAAGTATCAGCAACATATTTCTTCAAGCGTTTGCCAAGCTCCACAAGTTGAGCAGTAACTGCATCAATATCAATAGGATGTTGATTATAAAGTTTTACAAGCATTTGATTCTTTTGATGCAAACTTGCTTCAACTTTGTCGCGCAAGTGATCAGCATTAAATAAATCATGCACTCGAATACCAACACGATTAATTTTATCTGCGTAAGTAGGTCCAATACCACGACCAGTCGTGCCGATCTTGTGTTTGCCAAGAAAACGCTCAGTTACTTTATCAATAACTCGATGATACGGAGTAATAACATGCGCAGCTTCGCTCACAAGCAAGCGCGAACAATCTACACCGCGAGATTCCAAAGCGTCAATTTCTTCAAGCAATACCTCTGGATCAACAACAACACCATTACCAATTACAGGCGTAACATTAGGGCTGATAATTCCGCTTGGAAGTAAATGTAATGCATAAGATTTATCGCCAACAACAACAGTGTGCCCAGCATTATTACCGCCATTAAAACGTGCGACAATATCAACCTTTGAACCAATTAAATCTGTTGCTTTGCCTTTACCTTCGTCACCCCATTGAGCTCCAATAAGCACAATACCAGGCATGCCGCACCTCCATTTTTGAGCTAACGCTGCTCAAATAAGCACAATCCTTACCTGTTAAGACTATCTCTATGCCCCTACCGAATAAGAAAATGAAATATATAAAATTAAAAATTTACTATTTCAGTGCTTTACCAGCAGAACCTAACTGCACACAAGCTTCTGCTACACGCTGAGCCATGGCTTTTTCGGCTTCACGACCCCAAGATCGAGGATCATACAACTTCTTTTCGCCAACTTCTCCGTCTATTTTAAGAACAGAGTCATAATTGCTGAACATGTGACCAGCGATTGCACGAGTAAAAGCGTATTGAGTGTCGGTATCTATATTCATTTTAATTACGCCGTAACGCACAGCTTCAGCAATCTCTTGAGCAGTAGAGCCAGATCCGCCATGAAATACCAGCAGGAACGGCTTTTTAGAAGCGCCAAAGGTGCGAGTATCACAAATATTTTGATAGTTCTGATATACAGTTTTTTGGATTTCTTGCAATAATTTAGGATGCAGTTTTACAACGCCAGGCTTATAGGCTCCATGAACGTTGCCAAAAGTAAACGCTGCCATATACCTGCCACGTTCACCCAAGCCAAGTTTATCTACAACACGCAAAGCATCTTCAGGCGTAGAATACAATCTCTCGTCAATATCAGCACGATGCCCATCTTCTTCTCCACCAACAGCACCAATCTCAATTTCAAGAATTGTGCGAGATTTTTGCGAAGCATCCAGCAACTGTTCTGCAACGTCTAGATTATGTTGCAAAGGCACCGTTGAGCCATCCCACATATGCGACTGAAATAATGGTTCTTCGCCTTTTTTGACTCGTTCTGTTTCATAAGAAATTAGTGGTTGAATCCAATCATCTAAATATTGCTCAGCACAATGATCTGTATGAAGCGCAATAGTGATATTAGGATATTGAGCTGCTACTTCGTGCGCAAATTTTGCAAATGCTATTGAACCAACAACACGATTATTGAGAGATTGACCCGAAAAATAAGCAGAGCCACCGACAGAAACTTGGATAATGCCATCAGATTCAGCTTGAGCAAATCCCTGCAAAGCTGCATTAAGAGTTTGCGTACTAGTAACATTGATAGCAGGGTATGCGTAGCCACCTCGACTTGCAGCATCAAGCATATGCGCATAACGTTCAACAGTTGCAATAGTCATACTTGTATTATCCGCCTTTATTACTCAGATAGCCACGCATATGCACAAAAACATTACATACCGATATGCGAAAATCTATTTTCAAAATCTACAAACTGATTGTGATTCATAGTTCAACGCAATTAAAATAACAGAAATATCTAATCTCAAGACTGCATTTGCTGATGACGTTTCTTAGCCTCAGTAACAACAAACTCGTGATATTTCAACGCAATCGAAGAATCTAATCCGGCATTTTCCGCAATATTTAGCAAACTTTCTATTTGCTGCTGCTCTCTTTTAGAATCCTCAGGAGCAAATCCAGCTTCAGCCTTCAACTCACCAATTCGTTTCGTAGTTTTAAACCGCTCAGCAAGCAGCGCAATTATTGCATTATCAAAATTATCAACAGATTGACGCAACACAATAATCTCTTCGGCAGCAACTTTGCAACATGTCGTAAGAGATGTATCGCGCGCGTCAACCGTTGTTTCAGAAAAATCACACATATTATTTAATCGAAATATGTTTGCAGAACCATAGTTGTTTCTGTACTGACAGGGACTATGCGATGAATGGTATTAATAAGTTCTTCCAATTTGCTTGGCGTAGCAACACGCACTACCAGCATAAAACTTGGACTACCAGTAATCGAATAGCAAGCTTCAATACCAGAAATATCACGCAATTTGTTAGGTATTGTAGCTTCCTGCCCAAAATCAAGTGGCGTAACAGACACAAATGCGCTTACAGGTAAACCACGACGCTCATAATCAATTAACGCGCGATAACCAGTAATAACACCTTTACGCTCAAGCTTTTGCACTCGAGATTGAACTGCAGAAACAGACAAACCCGAAGCCTTCGCCAAACGAGTTAACGTCGCTCGACCATCATGTTCGAGAATATCAACAATGATTGCATCAGTTGAATCCATAGCTATACTAGTTTCAGCTTTATGAGGATTTCCAGCCATACGTCCTCCATTCTCCAGTCGACGCTGAATTGAGAATCTAAAACGAATCTATGTAGCGCCACATTGCAGTCTCTTTCATGGTACAGTATTTTTTACAGAAAAAGAACAAATTTATTCAAAAAATAATAAAAAATACAAATTATTACGTTAAAAATAATTTTTTCTTTTAACATCAGCCGTAATAGTGTTGTACAATTCGCATAATAAGCGTATAAACGAAGCCTATAACCTTTAAAGATTATTCTTATAAAATCAAAACCAACAATCAAAAAGGAGCACAGCATGGCAAAAGTAGCGAAACATGCAATTTCAATACCTCGTTCAGGTATTAGAGATGTATTTGACCGTGTAGAACAAATACCAGACGCTATTTCACTATGCCTAGGAGAACCAGGCGAAACTGCTTCCTCACACATTGTTGAAGCCGCGTGCAACTCATTACGAGAGGGAAAAACAAAATACACAGACGTTTTAGGCATACCAGAATTCCGCGAGGCAGCTGCAAATTATACGAATAGAGTAAAAGGTTTAAACTACAACGCAGACACAGAAATTCAAGCCGTTGACGGCGCTACTATTGGATTATATTTAGCTATTAAATCAGTAATAGATCCGGGAGATGAGGTTATTATTCCATCTCCATACTTCACATCATACGATGCAGAAGTGCTAATGTGCGAAGGAATTCCAGTAACTGTAGCCCTTAAGCCAGAACATGGAATGCATATTAATGCAGCAGAAATACGCAAAGCTATATCGCCACGCACTAAAGCCATCATTATCAATTCTCCATGCAACCCAACCGGTGCTGTAACAACCGCAGAAGAACTCGAAGAAGTTGCAAAATTATGCCAAGAATTTAATCTTTGGGTAATTTCTGACGAAGTCTACCATCCATTCGTATTCGCAAGCAATCCAGAAACTGAACCTTGCGGAAATGCTGTAGCACCATCTATTGCAGCAGCTGAAGGAATGCACGAACGAACCATTATTGTAGAAAGTTTATCGAAAACTTATGCAATGACAGGATGGAGAATTGGATATATTCTTGCACCAAGTCAAGTTATTGAGCAAACCAGCAAAATTGCAGAAATGATGCATTCTTCTGTAAATTCTACCGCACAATATGGCGGCGTAGCTGCATTAACAGGTCCGCAAGATCACGTGCGCGAAATGAGAGAAGAATATCGTGCAAAACGTCAGCTTGTTATAGACGGATTGGCAAATTGCAATGCATTGCGTCTTATAGAGCCTCAAGGTGCATTCTACGTTTTTGTTGACGTTCGACCAACTGGTTTAAGTTCAGAAGAATTTAGCAAAAAACTTTTAGATGAAGAAAAAGTTGCTGTTGTGCCAGGAGAAGCCTTTGGCGCAGAAGGAAGCGGATTCGTGCGACTATCTTACGCTGGGAAAGCAGAAGAACTTAAAGAAGGCGTAGCGCGCATAAGCAAATTTGCACTTGCGCAACAAGCTTTACATGCTGCATAAAATATTAGTTATTAACGAATATAAATATAAATAAAATTATTGCCCCTTGGTAGATAATCCAAAGGGCAATAATTTTAATTCCTTACGAAATAAGAACTACGCAATAGTCGTAGAAGAAGAATTATTCGTAGCAGTGCCAGTTTGTTGAGTTATGGCAGCCAAGAAATCACGGTTTGAAGCAGTTTTCTTCAATCGAGGAATCAAAGTCTGATACGCTTGCTCTGCCTCAAGACCACCAAAGAGACGGCGCAAACGATAAATAACTGGCAAATCTGCAGCTGGAGTAATTAACTCCTCGCGACGAGTTCCAGAAGCATTAATATCTACTGCTGGGAAGAGACGCTTATCAGCCAAATCTCTACTCAAACGCAATTCCATATTTCCAGTGCCCTTAAACTCTTCGAAGATTACTTCATCCATCTTAGAGCCGGTTTCAACCAATGCAGAAGAAATAATCGTCAAAGAGCCGCCGTCTTCAATATTTCGAGCAGCACCGAAGAACTTCTTTGGTGGGTACAACGCCTGAGCATCAACACCACCGGAAAGAATACGACCAGAAGTAGGAGCAGCAATATTGTAGGCTCTAGCCAAACGAGTCATAGAATCAAGCAAAACCACAACATCCTGGCCAAGCTCAACCAAACGCTTAGCGCGCTCAATAGCAAGCTCAGCAACAGTAGTGTGATCCGTTGCAGGACGATCGAATGTAGAAGAAATCACTTCGCCTTGCACAGTGCGTTCCATATCGGTAACTTCTTCTGGACGCTCATCGACAAGCACAACCATAAGATGCACTTCAGGATTATTTGTAGTAATTGCATTTGCAATATTCTGAAGAGTAATGGTTTTACCAGCCTTTGGTGGCGACACAATCAAACCGCGCTGACCTTTACCAATTGGGGCAACTAAATCAATAACACGTCCCAACATGCGATTCGGAGTAGTTTCTTGCTTCAAACGCTCTTGTGGGTATAACGGCGTCAACTTAGCAAATTGCGGTCGAGACTGAGCTTCTTCAACGCTCATTCCATTAATGCTATCGATTGTTTGCAAAGGAACAAACTTTTGGCGCTGATTTCGACGATCGCCTTCGCGAGGAGCACGAATGGAGCCTTGAACTGCATCACCCTTGCGTAAGCCATATTTTTTAATTTGGCTCATTGAAACATAAACATCGTTAGGACCAGGCAAATAACCAGAAGTGCGCACGAATGCGTAAGATTCTAAGACATCAACAATTCCAGCTACTGGCACGAGCTCTTCCTGAGACTCTTCACGACGAGACTCACGTAAATCATGCTCTTCGCGAGCATCGCGTGCATCGCGATCAAGACGAACATTGCGATCGTTACAATCTTGACGTTCTCCACGCTCAGCACGACGTTCATCACGATCTTCACGTTCTACTCGATTCATGCGTTCTGAATGATTCTGTCGATCTGAATAATCTGAACGAGACTCATCGTAATCACGTGCACGACCGCGCATACGACGCTGGAAACGATCAGCACGATTTTGTTGTTCTTCTCTATCAAAGTCACGAGAAGCTACACGCTGACGACGCGGTTCACCCTCTGCATGAGAATCTTCACCAGGCAATGTTGCCAAAATTTGATCCAACTCATGCGAATCCATACCATCTTCTCTACGATCGCGATTATCATTACGATCTTCTGAGGAACGACGACGCTGGAATGTATTATTACGATTCGCATCGCGTCGATAATTTTTATTCCCAAAATCTTCTTCGTCTCTATAGCGACGATCTGAAGCAGCATTGGGAACCAAAACTTCTAACGCTTCTAAATCACTATTGTCTTTCGATGACCTAACATCTTCTATATCTGTACTAGTATCTGCAGTTTTATTAGCATTCACAACATCACGAGGAACACGAACACTTACACCTGCAGGCGCTTCTCCCCCATTACGAGCAGCCGTCAGTGTAGCCACCAACTCAGGCTTACGCATTGTAGATGTACCGCGCAAACCCATTTGTTTCGCAAGATCTTTCAATTCTGAAAGCTTCATTTTTTCAAGATTCTGGCCTGTTGCCACAATTTTACCTTTCCTTAACTCGCACGGAATAGAGACCCGGCAAGTCTTTACATGGAAGATTACGGAAAAATCCGTCACGAACTCGCTGCTATTTCATAACAATTCATATGTACATAACAACGAACATTATGTATGCTACTACAGCTATACGACGCTGTACAATGCGACGCGCCATAGTATTTAGTATTTTATTGCAATTTCTATAAAGTTTTTAAAGAGCTACTCACATAAACAAAAAGCGCCAATAACTTGGGTAACACCCAGTATTATTGACGCTATATCGCTAAATTATTTGCGCTTTAAAATCAAACGCTCAAATTTATACGAGAATTAATTACTACTTCTTTTCGTGATACGACTTTTCAGTATTAACAGACCACACGTTCTTCTTAGAAGTTTCTCCAGTTCGGATATCTTCTACAGCCTCAATAGCAGTTGCCATTGAATGATCTTGGTTATTATAACGATGCTGTCCATTACGACCAACGCAATACAAATTACCAAAGCCATCAAGATAATCAATCAATTCAGGCATCTGAGCGTATGTGTCAAAGTAAGCAGGATATGCCTTTGGAACTCGCTCACGGTGAGAATCAAGAACGTCTTCCTCACCATTGATAACCTGCATACGAGTCAACTCGTCAATAGCCATCTTGCGAGCATCATCATCACTCATATTCCAGAAGTCGTCACCTTCGTCGCAGAAGTACTCAAGACCAATCCAAACAGTGTTATCAACATCCTTAACGAGATATGGGCTCCAGTTGTTGAAGATTTGCAAACGTCCGACTTTATATCCAGGATCCTGCACGTAAATCCAGCAATCAGGAACAATAGGAGGATTACCAAGCGTTGGAATAGTGGTAGTATTACGCAGACGCACGCGCTTAACAAGCAAGCCTACAGTCACAAAATCGCGATAAGGTAAACCTTTGGCAACGCGTTGCATTTCTGCTGGAACTTCAGCCTTTTCGTCACCATTTGCACCCTGCTCAAGAGCAGCTACCAAATCCTTAATTGGCATAGAAGATATAAACTGGTCGGCGTGCAATTCTGAACGCTCTCCATTTGCATCTTCAACTACAACACTGGAAATCTTTCCGTCTGCTTGCTTAATAGCAACTACCTTTGCGTCTGTGCGCACAGTAGCACCGTTTTCGCGGCAACGACGCTCAACCGTTTCCCACAACTGACCAGGACCAAGCTTTGGATACCAGAATTCCTCAATTAATGAGGTTTCTACTTCCTTTTCCTTGCCTTTTTTCTTAGGGAAAAGCTTGGAAAAAGCGTTCTTCAACACTTCCACAATGCTCAAGCCCTTAACGCGCTGAGCACCCCAATCGGCAGAAATTTGGCTTGGATGCCTACCCCAAAGCTTCTCTGTATAGCCCTCAAAGAACATGGAATAAAGTTTCTTGCCGAAACGATTAATGTAGAAATTCTCAAGATTAGTTTCTGGCAACTTGTGAATCATAGACCACAAATAGCTGAAGCCAACCTTCATAGTCAAGATAAAGCCCATAGAACGCAAGGTTGCTGCAGAAAGAGAAATTGGATAATCAAAGAAATGATGATTCCAGAAAATACGAGAAACGCGATGACGCTTCAACATCACTTCATCTTCAACTTCAGGATCAGGTCCACCTGCTTCCAAATCATGATGACGACCAAGCTTTTTATCATCATATGAAGGCGCACCCTGGAGAGGTAGCATTTCACGCCACCACTGCATAATACGGTCATCTTTTGAGAAGAAACGATGACCGCCAATATCCATACGATTGCCGTTATACTTCACAGTACGCGAAATGCCGCCAAATTCACGCGTGGCTTCGAGTACTGTTACGTCGTAGCGGCTGGATCCGCCATCCTTAACGAGTTCCCAGGCTGCCGTCAACCCTGCCGGACCACCACCAATAATTACCACAGATTCCTTTGGGGATTGTGTATCCGTCACTTGTCCTCCATCTTAATACATCAAATTTTTACGAAAACACTTTGCGTGCTAGGTAAGCAATTCCTATACATCCTTATTGAGCATACGCGCATCACGCGATAGATTCAGGAATGTCAATGTCTGTTTTTTGTACTTCTTCAACATTTACATCTTTAAAAGTTACTATTCGTACATTTTTAACAAAACGCGAAGGGCGGTAAACATCCCATACCCAAGCGTCCGTAAGTTGAACATCAAAATAAACATCCTGACCTGCTGAACGCACATTAAAATCGACTTTATTGGCTAAATAAAATCGTCGCTCTGTTTCTACAACATAAGTAAAAAGCTTAATAACATCACGGTATTCTTTGTATAACGCAAGTTCTGCATCGGTTTCATAGTTGTCGAGATCTTCGGCGCTCATTACTTACCTTCCGTATTACGTTTGCGTCCACGACCTATAATGCGCCACCAAGCTTTTTTTGATGAACTTCCTTCAGAGACGTTTACATTGTACGGCCATGCTTCATCAAGATTATCACGATGCACAGGTATAGCCACAGAATGTTCATGCGCACTCAAAGCTTCAATTACACCAGGATTTTCTTCAATAACGTGTAACCCAAAAGCATCTAGCGAGCGAATAGCATCATATTCATCTACAAGAGTGTCCATTACAACAAAATCTTGATATTTTTGATTCTGGGCATCCCATAATGCATCGCGCGCAGTGCCTGTTTTTACAAAGCCAAGCGATTGATACACCGAAAGCGAACGAGTATTAGTTGCCGGAACTCCCACCCAAATTCTATGCAACCCTAGACCAGTCGGCTCTGATGCAAAAGCATAAGTCATAACTCTAGGCATCGCATCGCGCGAATAGCCTCTTCCTCGATAATTTTTGCCTAAAACAACTTGAATTCGAGCACTGCGAGACCATCCGTCAATATCTATAAGGAAAATCATGCCAATAATGTCGCCGGAAGCGTTATTTGAATCATCCAAAACATCAGGAACAATCGCCCACGCAATAGTGTGACGCAATTGAACATCGCCAGCAAAACGACAAGATTCAGAAGGATTTTCGCCAATAAGACTATCTTTAGTCCATTGCATAGAGCTTTCAACCCACGAATGAACCATAGAACGCTCTGAATTAGCATCCTTTCCAGTAATAACTGCAGCACCATCAAATGCGCACAAATCATCCATTCTTTGAAAATCATCGCACGTAGCTGGACGAAGGTGCGCCATCTCTCCACGAATTTGAGGAATTACTATAGATTTTGGTAACTCGCGAGAGTTAATAACACCATCATTGGTTTGTTGCATAGTCACCTACTTGTATTGTGCCTTTGAGAATTAAGCCCTTCGCATAATTCTCATGTCGCATAATATATGATAATCCCGAAGACGAAAAATGCCTCGCAATGTTGATAAATAGTAAATTCTGCGCACCTGCTACACAAACAAATCTGATTTGAGCATGCAGCAAGTACGCAGCACTTACTTTTGAATATTGATTACGCTTTTACGTTTATACATTAGCGTTATCAAATATTAAATTTTTCAGCCTTTACGGCACTTTTCAGCCTTTGATTTTTGCCATCACAATCTTAGTAACAGCCTTAGCATCAGCCTGACCTTTAGTCGCACGCATGACAGCGCCAATAATTGCACCCATCGGCTTCATGTTTCCAGACTTAAGCTTTTCGGCAACTTCAGGATCGGCTGCAAGAGCAGCGTCAACAGCAGCTTCCAAAGCACCGTCGTCGTTCATAACCTTAAATCCGTGCTTCTTAACAACTTCATCAGGTTTACCCTCGCCAGCCAAAACGCATGCAACAGTTTGCTTAGCGAGCTTATCGTTAAGATTGCCGTCTGCAATTAACTTTTCAACTTCAGCCACATCTTGCGGAGTAATAGGCAATTCTTCCAAAGTCACGCCACGAGTGTTTGCTTCGCGAGCAAGCTCACCAAGCCACCACTTCTTAGCACCTGCTGCAGTTGCACCAGCTTTAACGGTTTCTTCAACCAAATCAAGAGCATCCGCGTTAAGAATATCTCGCATTTCAAGATCGCTAATACCCCATTCGCTTTGCAAACGGTTACGACGCTCGCGAGGCATTTCAGGCATTTGCGCCTTCATGCGCTCAATATGCTCTTTAGTGATGTGAAGCATAACCAAATCAGGATCTGGGAAGTAGCGATAATCGTCAGCATCCGACTTCACACGACCGCCAGCAGTAGTCTGAGTTGCCTCATCCCAGTGACGAGTTTCCTGCAAAATCTCGCCGCCTTCACTCAAAATAGCAGCTTGACGACGAATCTCATATTGGAGCGTCTTTTCGATTCCGCGGAATGTGTTCACATTCTTAGTTTCTGAACGCGTACCAAATGGATCGGTTGGCTTGCGACGGAGCGAAACGTTCACGTCAGCACGCATATTGCCCTGCTCCATGCGAGCGTGAGAAATGTTGAGAGCGCGAACAATATCGCGAATAGCACGCATGTATGCGCCTGCGATTTCTGGAGCGCGGCTGCCAGCGCCTTCGATTGGCTTAGTTACAATCTCGATTAAAGGCACACCTGCGCGATTGTAATCAACCAAAGAATGATTTGCGCCTTCAATACGGCCGTCAGCACCACCAACGTGCGTATTCTTACCAGCATCATCTTCAATGTGAGCGCGCTCAATCGGAACGCGGAACACGGTTCCATCTTCAAGCTCAACATCCAAGTAACCGTTGCCATTGGTAGGCTTATCGTACTGGGAGATCTGATAATCGCGAGGCATATCTGGGTAGAAGTAGTTCTTACGAGCGAACTGGCTCCACTCAGCAATTTCGCAATGCAATGCCAAACCAAGCTTAATTGCATAATCAACTGCAGTCTTGTTTACAACTGGCAAAGAGCCTGGCAAACCAAGGCTTACAGGAGTTAGCTGAGTGTTTGGCTCGCCACCAAAAGACACTTCCGCTGGGCAAAACAGCTTTGTGCGCGTGCTAAGCTCAACGTGAGTTTCCAAACCGAATACTGGATCAAACTGCTCAACAGCATCGGCGTATTTCATAAGTTTTTCAGCCATGAGAATCCTTCTTACTTAAGCTTTGCTTAACTTTACTTAGCCAATGAATCGAGCCAGCCAGCCTTAAGCGACTTCCAGATTGAGCCGCCCCACTGCTCTTCGAGAGCAGCTTCCAACGCTGCTGCAGGCTTGTACATCTTTTCATCATGGCATTGCGGAGCAATAATCTGAATGCCAACAGGCAAACCGTCGTCGCTTAAGCCAGCTGGGAGACTCAAAGCAGGAACTCCAGCCATGTTTGCAGGAATCGTAGCAATATCGTTCATATACATAGAAAGCGGATCGTCCATCTTCTCACCAAACTTAAATGCCGTTGTAGGGCTTGTTGGAGAAATAAGAACATCTACTTTCTTAAACGCTTCTTCGAAATCGCGAATAATAAGCGTACGAACTTTCTGTGCAGAACCATACCAAGCATCGTAATAGCCAGCGGAAAGCGCGTAAGTACCGAGAATAATACGGCGCTTTACTTCGTCACCGAAACCAGCTTCACGAGTTGCAGCCATCATATTTGCAGCAGTCTGAGGCTTGTCTGCTGGCGGCATTACGCGCAAACCGTAGCGCATGCCGTCGTAACGAGCCAAATTAGAGCTAACTTCCGAAGGCATAATAATGTAGTAAGCAGCCAAAGAGTAAGGGAAATGAGGGCAAGAGACTTCTGTTACTTCTGCACCCATATCCTTAAGCAATTGCACAGCTTCATTAAAGCGTGCTTCAACTCCCGGCTGGAATCCGTCGCCACTAAGCTCTTTAACTAAACCAACCTTCAAGCCCTTCAAATCACGGCGAGCACCCTCACGAGCAGCTTGAGCCATTGGAGGAACAGGAGCTGGAATAGAAGTAGAATCGCGCCTATCGTTACCACCGATAATTTCCTGCAAAAGCGCAGAATCAAGAACGGTACGAGAAACAGGTCCAATCTGATCCAAGGAACTTGCCATAGCGATTGCACCAAAACGGCTAACACCGCCATAAGTTGGCTTTGCGCCGACTGTACCAGTTAAAGCACCTGGCTGACGAATAGAGCCACCTGTATCTGTACCCAAAGCAATAGGAGCCTCGAATGCAGCAACAGCTGCAGCTGAACCGCCGCCGGAACCACCAGGAACACGCTCAGTATCCCAAGGATTGCAAGTAGTTTGATAAGCAGAATGTTCTGTAGAAGAACCTTGAGCAAACTCATCCAAATTAGTCTTGCCGAGAATTGGCATGCCAGCTGCTTTGAGCTTTTCAATAACAGTAGCATCGTAAGGTGGAACCCAGCCTTCGAGGATCTTCGATGCTGCAGTGGTTGGAATGCCTTTAGTGACAATCATGTCTTTAATTGCAATTGGAACGCCTGCAAGCTCAGGCAAGCCTTCAGTCTCACCATTAGCGTTCTTAGCATCAAAAGCATCTGCCTGCTCGAGAGCAATATCTGCAGAAACATGCAAGAATGCCTTAATTTCTGGCTCTGCAGATTCAATGACTGCCAAGTGAGCTTCAACAAGTTCACGGCTAGAAACTTCTTTAGCTTTTACAGCCTTTGCCATATCGGCAGCAGAAAGTTTTACCAAATCTTGAGTATTAGTCATGTTTTTATTCCTCCCCCAAAATTCGAGGCGCTACAAACATGCCAGACTCACTTCTAGGAGCATCCGAAAGAGCTTCTTCTTGAGTCAAAGGTGTAGCAGGCTCATCTGGACGCAAATAAGCTTCCAAAGGCACTGGATTTGCAGTAGGTGGCACATCTTCGCCAGCAACTTCCTGCACTTTATTAATAGATTCTGCAATGACGTTCAATTCGCCTTGCAAGCGACTGATTTCTTCGTCGCTTAAAGCAATCTGGGATAAAACGCCCAAATGCTCAATTTCTTCGCGTGTGAATGTAGGCATAACCTCAACTATATGTGTGATACGTGACCTTCGTTAGTAGAAAAAAGCAATGTGGATAAAAGCTTTATGAGAATTATTTGTTGATTATTTTGTTTTATTGAGAAAGTACTACAAATTAATTCTTTAAGACTGAAGCAATTAAAAATTGCGCATGTGTAACACTAAATAATACTTGCACAAATATTTTGCATATATTTTCACAAAATTATCACGAATCAAAATACGTAAAATCCGTTCATTTTATCTGTCAACACGCCGAAACGACAAAACTGACGTAACAAAAAAGTGTTGGTATTTCAGCATTATTTAAACTTTTGTTTGAAACTTAAAAAATTATTTTAAACAATTATCGCATAAATAAAAAGTGTGTAATAATCGTGTGATGTGAGAAGCTGAAGCTGATGCACTGAAGCATATATATGCACTGAAGCACGTATTTGCAGCATCTCACTGAAAAAATAATTTGAAATAAAATCTAATAAAAATCGAAGGATACATATGAAGAGCACAAAGTTCTACCGTAATGCAGCAATGTTGTTGCTCGCGGGCGCGACTATTATTCCACAATGCTTAGCAGTTCCAGCAATGGCAGATTCTTCTGCAAAGCCTTCTGCACCAGCTGCATCTTGCGCAGCCAGCAAGGACTCGCTGAACAACTACTTGTGGGATTTGCATTACGATAAAACGAATATTCTCGCACGTCACGGCGAAACAATTAACAATAAATTCTCCAGCGACAGCTTCAACAAGAACGGCGAATTCGTTGTTGTTGAGCATCAGAAGAAGAACATCACCAATACAACGTCAAACTTGTCGGTAACTTCGGCCAACAATGATCGCGTGTATCCTGGTGCATTATTCCGCGCTGACCAGAATTTGATGGATAACATGCCAAGCTTGATTTCAGCAAATCGCGCACCATTAACTTTGAGCATTGATTTGCCAGGCTTCCACGGCGGCGAGAGTGCTGTAACTGTGCAACATCCAACCAAGAGCTCCGTTACTTCAGCAGTTAACGGTTTAGTTTCTAAGTGGAATGCACAATATGCAGCAAGCCATCATGTGGCAGCTCGTATGCAGTATGATTCCGCAAGCGCACAGAGCATGAACCAGCTCAAGGCTAAGTTTGGTGCTGATTTTGCAAAGATTGGCGTACCGCTGAAGATTGATTTCGATGCAGTACACAAGGGTGAGAAGCAGACTCAAATTGTGAACTTCAAGCAAACTTACTACACAGTAAGCGTCGACGCTCCAGATAGCCCAGCAGATTTCTTTGCTCCATGCACTACGCCAGAAAGCTTGAAGAACCGTGGCGTTGACAGCAAACGCCCACCAGTTTACGTGTCAAACGTAGCTTATGGTCGCTCAATGTACGTAAAGTTCGATACCACCAGCAAGAGCACTGATTTCCAGGCTGCAGTAGAAGCGGCAATTAAGGGCGTAGAAATTAAGCCAAACACCGAATTCCATCGCATTCTCCAGAATACTTCTGTTACTGCAGTGATTCTCGGCGGCAGCGCTAACGGCGCAGCAAAGGTTATTACCGGCAATATCGATACGCTGAAGGCTTTGATTCAGGAAGGTGCAAATTTGAGCACCTCTAGCCCAGCTGTTCCAATCGCTTACACTACTTCCTTCGTAAAAGATAACGAAGTAGCAACTCTCCAGAGCAACAGCGATTATGTTGAGACTAAGGTTTCTGCTTACCGTGACGGTTATTTGACCTTGGATCACCGTGGAGCTTATGTAGCTCGCTACTACGTCTACTGGGATGAGTACGGCACTGATATCGACGGAACTCCATACGTACGTTCTCGCGCTTGGGAAGGAAACGGCAAGTATCGTACCGCTCACTTCAGCACAACGATTCAGTTCAAGGGCAATGTGCGCAATCTTCGCATTAAGTTGGAAGAAAAGACCGGCTTGGTATGGGAACCATGGCGTACAGTGTACAACCGTACTGATTTGCCGTTGGTTCGTCAGCGCACAATCAAGAACTGGGGCACAACCTTGTGGCCTCGCGTTGCTGAAACTGTAAAGAATGACTGAACTCATATTGCAATTGAGCATAAATAAATAAAACTGAAAAAATTAAGGACTTTATCTTGTAGCCAGTTACGAGATAAAGTCCTTAATTTTTTACACAAATAGGGTTTCTATTACATTTTTCGCAGTAGGATTTAGTTATGTTAGAGATACAAAATATATCCAAGTACTATAAAAACAGCAAGTACTCAATAATATTTCTTTTGTAGCAGAAGATAGCAAAGTTACGGGATTTGTTGGCCCTAACGGTTCAATCAACTGCGCTATATTGCGCATTGGGACTCATAAAAGCCAATGAAGGTGAAGTATTATTCGACGGCGTCCCATACAAAAAGCTTAATTCCCCAATAAAAACAGTCGGCAAAGTATTAGATTTAAAAGCTAATTATAGAAATACTAGTTCTATAAAAAGCTCACATTCGTTGCAAAATATTGTAAAATTCCAAAAAGTCGCGTATCAGAGATTATGGATATTGCCGGAATCAGCTCTATGCAAAATATGAAAATCAAAGAAATATCAACCGGCATGCGCAACCACAACATGCTAAGCCTACTACCGAGCTACCATTGCCTGATACTTCATATATTGGACCAGAGTATGCTCATCCTCAATTTGCTAAAAAGAAACAAGATGATCAGGATTCTCAAGAAAATACACAATGAGCTTAGTGCCAGAATTAGTGCCATCTATTATTACTATGGCTGCTTGGGCTATCGCGTTATTTGCAGCTGGGTGCTCTATTTCTAGCAAGAAGAAGAATTAGAAATTAGTATCGGCAAATAGTTGCAACAAATAAGCCCCGCTCACTTGCTCAGTAATGATTGCGATTGAACAGGGCTTATTTTATTTATACTTACTATGTTTAAATATCGCGATGCTTTTCAATAACGTAGCCAATTGCGTACATGATTACAGCCCAAGCAAGAACCACTAAACCGGACTGCCACCATGTAAAAACATATGCGTTTGGTGGAAGTTGCAGCCCAGAATTAGCGGAGGCTTCTAAGAATTGGCTTACAGCACTGCCTGGCAAAATCTGAATAAGTATTGAAGTCCACTTCGCAAAATTGCTTGCAAGCATAATAATGCTAACAATGGTCTGCAGAATCACCACGGCTCCAATAACGCACATAATTCCGCCAGCAGTTGACTTGCAAATCATGCCAAAACCGTAGGCCATTGCTGACACAACAACCATAATTGCAGGAGAGCCAAGGAACAGAGTAAGCGGCAATTTCCACACGTTGCTTCCCGATAATCCGGAAATGTTATCTCCCATAAAAGCTAATTCTGCAGCAGCTAGCGAAACTGTCATTGCAATAAGTTGGGCTACAAAAACGTAGATTGCAACCGCAACAAATTTAGCCGTAAAGAACATACCCCTTCGAGGTACAGCAGTAAGAGAAGCCTGAATCGAAGTTGTAGAATGCTCCGCGGTTACAGCAAGCACTGCAAAAATCGCCAAAACAATCAAAGATATAGAAGCAAAGCTAATAACTAAGCGGAAAATGCCTTCTTGAGATGCAATAAGATCACTTTTATCGCTCGGCCCAACGGTAATCGCAGCACTTGATTTGCTACCAGCTGCACCATTGTTATGAACGTCAACTTTAGACATTGCTTTCTGCACAAGCGCGATAATAAAACTAAAAATTACTGGCAAAACAATTGTTAATGCCATGCACCACCACGTAGACGCAAGTCCGCGCAGCTTAACAATTTCAGATTTAAGCGTGTGCATAAATGTAAGGCGTAAGTGCTGAGCGTTCATGCTGCGGCCTGTTTTGTAAGAATTGCTCGCCGGATATTCAACAGCTTGTTCAATTTGCCCACTCATTTTGCGCTCCTTCCATCTACATATTGCGTTCCAGTCGCAGCAGTAGTATTTGGCAATGCTTTTGTTACGTACTGCTCTTGACCGTGCGTAAGAGCCAAATATGCTTCCTCAAGCGAAGCATGCTCTTGATTCAGCTGATATACCAAAATCTGATTATCCGCAATTTCGCGCGCAATCTGGTTGAGCTCGCAACCTGTTATTCTGAGTAGCTCGCCTTCTTGAACGTCTTGAGGCGTGCGATTATCTGGCAAAATCTTGCATTCAGGATGATTCTGAACAAGCACAGACTTTAGCTTTTCACCTTCTGGCGTTACTAAACGTATAGCATGCTGAGAATGTGCGTCAACAAAATCTTGTACTGTTGTGCGCTCCAAAATTTCGCCATGCGCAATAATCACAAGGTTATCTGCAGTAAGCGCAACTTCGCTCATCAAGTGCGAACTAAGCAGAATTGCTCGACCTTGGCTTGCGTAATACTTGCACAATTCGCGAACCCACTTAACGCCTTCTGGATCCAAACCGTTAATTGGCTCGTCCAAAATAAGATTGTGCGGATCTGCTAAAAGTGCCGCCGCAATCGAAAGACGCTGGCTCATGCCGAGTGAGAAGGATCCCGCTTTGCGAGTTTTTACGCTAGTTAAACCAGTAATATCAATCACTTCGTCAACGCGCTTTTTTGATATTCCGTGAGTTAAAGCGAGCGAGTACAAGTGATTATATGCGGAACGACCTCTGTGGGCAGACTTTGCGTCAAGAACTGCGCCAACTTCCGTCATTGGGGATGCGATTTTTGCGTAAGGTTTTCCGTCAATAAGAGAAGTGCCACTATTGGCGTGAATAAGATTTAACGCGCAACGCATGGTGGTAGATTTACCAGCGCCATTAGGACCTAAAAAGCCCGTGACTTTACCGTCTTCGGCGACGAAAGAAACGTCGTTAAGCACTGTTTTTGCGCCGAAACGCTTTGTAATATGTTGAAATTCTAACATAAATTAACAATATCACAAATAAAAAAAAATACACATTAAATGTAAGCGTTTATGAGTACAGGCTGCTGCGTTTTAACTAATACTGCTGATGAGATTCTGCTGACAAAATTCTGCTACCGAAATTCTAATTAATATTTTATTAAGATTCAGCAATTTGGCACTGCATGTTGCGCAATCCACGCGTGCATGGAAACAGCTGCAGCTGCTCCCGCGTTTAGTGAGCGAACAGAGCCGAATTGCGAAATATAAACAACGTCATCCGCCATTTGTAACGCTTTTTTAGAAAGACCCGGACCTTCTGCACCAAAAAGCATAAGGCAACGTCTAGGGAACTTGTAGGTTTCCATAGCAACAGCACCTGGAATAATATCGAGCGCTATAACGCGAGCGTTTTTAGCATCTTGTTCCTTGATATTTGCGATTTTTTCGGCTTCTTTATTGCCTTCTGCCTGCGCTTTAAGCAAAAGTTGATGCGCTTCTTCTGCTTCCCGTGCTATATTTTCGCGCCAATTAGTTACTAGAGTTTCAATAGTTGGGCAGCACTCAACGTATTGGTATAGCTCAGTCATTAATGAGCCTTTACGATTCCATTTATGAGGCCCTACGATATACACTTTTTTCGCAGTAAACGCGTTCGCAGTGCGAACCATAGAGCCTATGTTGAAATCGTGAGTCCAATTTTCTACAGCTACTTCAAACTCATGACGGCCTTTAGAATCGAGATCCGCTTTTATGGCTTCTACTTTCCAGTATCTGTAGCGATCTAAGACGTTACGCTGGTCGCCTTCGTCTAGTAATTCAGTGCTAAACCGCGCATCATAATTTGGCGATTCTGGATTATCTGGACGAGGCTCACCTGGATGTTCTTCTTCCCATGGGCCAACTCCTATAGGTCGGAATTCTGGCTCATCGGAAGCTTTTGCAGCCAAAGTAATTGGATTCGGTTCGTGCATGCGTGAGTTTTGCTCCGTTTAATACTTTTGCTTAGTATTGCAGCTAGTCTTGGCAGCCGTCAGTTGCGCAATCACCTGTGCAACTTGACTTGCAATGGCCACCACAGCAGTTATCCTCGCAGCAAGGCTCAGTGCAACCATCATGAGCACAATCACCAGTGCACTCTACCTTGCAATGACCGCCACAGCAGTTATCTTCACAGCATGGCTCAGTGCAGCCGTCATGCTTACAATCGCCAGTGCATTTAACCTCGCAATGACCGCCACAGCAATTGTCGTTGCAGCAATCGTCGTGATCTGCATCTGCACGTAATTCTTCTTCATCGAAAGCTTGAACAAATGCCATTTTAGTACTCTCCTCACTTATTGGATTTACTAATTGAAGATGCCTTGTGCCTTGTTCGTCGGCGTCAACACCACCAATTAATGCAACTATAGCAAGAATTTGCGCGCCTTGCTGATGAACAATGCCAAAATCAAGACTTAATTCATTTCCGTGTCGTAAAGTCACAAGCGAAGAAGTTTGAACATACGATTTTTCAGAAAGCCAAGAGTCAAGCAACAGCACTCGCTTGCCTTTAACTGACGGGCCTTTTGTTGCAGGAAAAACAAAATCCATAACAAAGCCGTCGAGTGCAATTCCTTTACGTTCTGCAGCATGAATAAGCGCAAAAACCATCGGCACCGCAGCAGCAGTTAACGCGCCAACAGCGTCAACATCGCGTTCTAACGAATACCCAGCTTTCTCAATTGCGTCAAAAAGAACATCTCCAACCAGCTTAGAGCCACGCTGAGCAAATGTAACAGAAAACAGTTCACTAAATGGTTTCGCAATCATATCTGCACAAAGCATGCGTTTAAGCTCAGCGCGTTCCTCTTGTAATTCTGCCATTTTTGCACTCCTTAGCGTTAGAGTTCTTCAATTTTTGATGCTTTAATGTTTTTATGCTTAACGATCTTCTACTGATACTTCCGGAGCGCTCAGCTCTTTAACATCAGCTTTATCGGAATCTATAAGATCTATTGAAGCAATAACTTTACTTTGATCTAACTTCTGAAGTTTACGCGCTGTTACCAACACTCGCGACTCAAGCGAAGAAGCAAACTTATTGTAAGCTGCAACTGTTCTTGCCAAAGATACGCCAAGTTTTGAAGCATTTTCCCCAAGAACCGCAAAGCGATCATATAATTCTCGAGATAAATCGAAAAGTTCTTTTGCATCATCTGTAAGACTTTGCTGCTGCCATGCGTACGCAACAGACTTAAGCACGGCCCACAAAGTAACTGGTGAAGTGAGTGCTACTTTTTGCGCAAAAGCATCATCCATAAGCGTTGGATCCGCTTCAAGAGCCGCCTGAAGCAATGCTTCGTTTGGAATAAATGCAACTACAAAATCTGGTGCTGTTTCAAAAGCCTGCCAATACGCTTTAGCCCCTAATACTCTAACATGCTCTCGCAAAGCCTTAGCATGCGCTTTTAGAAGCTCGCTCCTTCTAGCTAATTCTTCGTCACTTGCGTTATCTGGGATTTCGCAAGCGCGCTGATAATCCGCATACGGAACTTTTGCATCAACTGGAATTGTTTTGCCTCCTGGCAGATGCACAACCATATCTGGCCTCTGCTGTTCGCCATTTACTCCAGTTACAACAACCTGCGTATCAAAATCAACATGCTCAAGCAAGCCTGCAGATTCAACAATATTCTTTAGTTGAGCCTCGCCCCAAGCTCCGCGAACCTTATTATTTCGCAATGCTGCAGAAAGCGAACTTGTTTCGCGGTCAAGCCTTGTTTGCTGCTCACTTAGGCCTTTAAGCTGAGTGCTTAGCACACCCATTTCTTGCTTACGCCCTTCTTCAATCTGCGAAACTTTATTCTTCAATGCTTCGAGATTGTCTTTTACTGGAGCAAGCGCTTCCAAAACTTTACCTTGCTCTTTCAAAGTTTTTTCACGATTTAACCGTTCGCGTTCTTCTCGCTCTGCGCGCAATTGTTCTTCGCGATTCACTCGCAATTGCTCTGCCTGCTGCGCCTTAGCAAGTTCTGCTTCAACAAACTTTAATCGCTCAGCAAGCTGCTCTGCTTGCGTGCGATAGCGTATAGCCTGATTGCCATTTTCTTGAGCTTGAGCGCGCGCTTGTTCATACTGCGAGCGCAATTCGTTAAATTCGCGCTGGTTTACGCCATTAGCGCCTTGCGTTCCAGAGTTGTGCTTAACAATAGCCAGCACAACAATGGCGGTTATTACAACAGCAACCACCATTAAAACAAACATCACAATATTATCGAACATACGTTCTATTAAACACTATTGAGTTGACTTTTGAAATATAATTAAACACGTCTTTTAAGCACGTTCAAAATAAAGCAATCCACGTCCACACGTGCCGCTCCATAGGCAAACTGCAATTACAGTAAGAACAACAATGACGTATAACAATATGGATTGTCCAGGAATTACAGGCAAAGTTCCAGAAGGATACCATCGCAAAATCAATCCAATTTTACTTTGCAAACCTTGTGTGGCAATATTCATCACCGCTAAAAAGACACCAAATGCAAGGCCGTAAAACCTTCCAAAACAGGCTAATCCAATCATTATGAGCACAATATCAATCCAAGCATTACCTAAAATCATCTGCAATGTACTCAATAACTGCAAATCAATTATACGAACAATTAACACTGAAGCGCCAAATGAAACAAACAAACACAATAAAGCAGCACTCAATGCATATATTCGCAACCTTTTCATCACGAAACGTTCCCACGATACCATAATCGGAGCAAGACAAACGAATGCCGCGGCAATAAACCCAACTACAATAACTTCATACAGAGGAACAACAAAATTAACAACACTACTACCAGATTGACATTGAAACGTTATACCTTCTACCGCATTATGCACATTAGCAGAATCCGGCAAACAAATATAACCAACATAAACTGGCAACTGCGTTACAAATGATCTGAATATAACAAGCATTAAAGAGGGAAGGACTACGGACAATAAAATTGCAACGATTGCAACAATATAATGCCTACCTTCAAGCCAAGCGCGAAAATTATTTTTCATGCTTATCACCAAGTTCCGATAAGACTTGTTGTGGAGTTATGAGACATTGATTAAGTTCTTTAACATGATTTTTTACAAATTGTTTCAGCTTAGCATCATCAGCATTATTAATACTCATAGCCACTTTATCGTTTGCTTCACCTGTAATAAATCCATATGACCCATACACATCATTACTTATACGAGAAGGAAGCTGAGCAAGCAAAAATGCTGTAACAGAAGCGTTTGAATCAAGATTCTTTTTTACATATACTTCTTTCATAGCACTTGATGCACATTTTGCAGGCACAAATCTTTGTAACACTTCTTGAGCGATACCAGTCATATCACCATATTTCTCAGAACGCCTAACAAATGTATCTGTTTGTTGTTGAATAACAGTAGCTTTAAGATTACGTAACTTTATTAAACCACTATTAGTAAGATTCCAAGATTTTTCAGTATTTGTTGGAGTAAACGCATTTCCAAGCACAAGCACAATTCCTTTGCCTTGCGAATCTCTCTGATTCTTAGGAAACCAAGAAGCAACAGTTTTCAAATGTTTAACAGCACGAAGTTTACGAATATAAGCTTCTTCAGGATGTACACAAACAGAAAAAGCAGTATCTTTAAACGTCGTACACTGAGGCACAAAAGGTCCAGAGCGAATCCAAGGTTTTGGACCCCACATAGCTATACAACAAGCACATACTATTGGCATAATTAAAGAAATACTTATTGCTTTTATGCACCAATAAGATCCCTTTTGCCAAAAATATCTAATATGCGCGCAACAAAGAATGCATGAAACGATAACAACACACACAAAGAATATGCGCAAAGTCACCAACCATGGGTTCATACGCAAACCAGGCTCAGCACCAATACCAGCATCCGACACTGGAAGTATTGCATATAAACTACTACCCCAATATCTAGGAAAAATATCTCCCTGAGGTATGGTGCCATTATGCATTATAATGACACCATAAATACAGCACCAAATTATTGCAAAAGATAATAAAGCTGAGAATACAATTGCCCAACGATTGCCAATAATTACTCCTAAAGCAAAACCAATTGCAAAAAATGCACTTGGCGTCACGCCTCCACATAATAGTGGAAAATACGGAAAATTTGTAATATTTACATCACTCTGAATTACTGTTGGCAATATACTTACGCAATATAACAAACTGCACAGTATAGCGCCTTTTAGTATAGGAATAGCGTAACGACTGGCTGATTTTCCTGCACACCACGCAGAATTAACCAAACATCTAGGCGAGCAAGCTTTACATGAACACCATGCGCCAAAAATGCAAGCAACAATATCAGACAAACAATGCATCCACGTGACATCAATTCTTAACCAAAGCGCATAATTATTATTATGCGCTAAAAAATTTGCCACACCCAAAAAAATAGGATATGCAATCAAAAATAAGCTAAAAATACAACTGCTTATTAGAGATAATGGGTACATAATACGTGAAATAATTGTGCACTTCTTATGACTTTTCGTAAAAAATCTGAATTCAGTTAAAAAGTTAGAATATTGACGCATATTTAATCACATCCCTACTTGCTACCACATTAACGAAATAAGAAACTATACATATCTAGTTACTGCTACTACTAATTTTTATGAAATTTAGATAGCAAATGCCTATACCCTGATTCCCATGGAGTTACCATAAGATCTTCACGATTAGCATATTGAAGAAGATTATCCATTTTCCCATCAAGCAATATAATTCCTTCATTAAGAACTATAACCCGATCCGCAATTACTGCTAAATCTTCTACTAAATGTGTACTGACAATAACAGTATGCTTTTGCGAATAAGACTTAAGAAAATTACGAATATCAATACGCTGCTCAGGATCTAAACCAACAGTAGGCTCATCAAGTATTAGTACTGCAGGCTGACTAGCAATCACACAAGCAATACCAGCACGCTGACGCTGACCTCCTGATATTTTTGCAACTATGCGATGTGCTTGTTTTTCCAAGCCAACCTGTTTGAGAGCATTCCAAGCAGCTTGATACGCAGCACTCCACGATAGACCTCGCGCCCATGCGGCATATTGAACATTTTTTAACACACTCGATGCATTCATAAGTTCAAATGATTGTGGCAAATAACCAATATTTGACCGAGCTTTAGCCCTTTCCGCACGATCAGTTACGTCAAAGCCATGAACAAAAAGTTTCCCACTAGAGGGAGCATAAATCGTCGCTATAACGTTAAGCAGAGTAGTTTTCCCAGCACCATTTGGCCCCAAAAGACCACATATGCCAAAAGATAAATCTATAGAAAGATTATGCAAAATTTGTTTTTTCCCATACGAAAAATTCACATTAACAAGTTGCACATCTGAGCACGTATATGATTCTTGCATATCTCACCACTTAATAACTAGACTACTTACCTACAACTTCGTATATTTTCTCTGTCTATTCCAACTACAGAACCACTCATCTGAGCATAAGCTGACATTGGCATAGCATAAGCAATAGTAGAACGCGCAACTATTGCAAATCCTTCCTTTGCGAACATATTCGTATCTCCATTTTCAATCTGCTTCATAACGTATTCAGCCTTGAATACATACACGCATTTTATAATAATTCAATATAAAAAAAATAGATTTTTACAAAAACCAATTAAAATTTTAAAAGATACGCATATTCGATAATGCCAATTATCAGCAATAACTCGAAAAATTAAGGGGGAATTCCACCTTTTTATTTCAAGTTCATTCTACAAATATTTTTTATTTAGATAAAAAAATAGCGTGCTGTCTACTGGGGAATAATCCAACAAACAGCACGCTTTGTTTTATTTGACTACATTATTTGACTACATTAAAGAATGCAGGCACTACGCAATCTTTAGGGTCACATGGTCGCTAGTATTCTCACAATCTGCAACTACGCGAGCGCCATCATGCACCTTTCCAGAAAGCAACAATCGCGCAAGCTGGTCGCCAATTTCTGTTTGAACCAATCTGCGTAACGGACGAGCACCATAAACTGGATCGTAGCCATGCTCCGCAAGCCAAGTGCGAGCAGAGTCACTCACATCCAAGCTAATGCGGCGGTCGCTCAAGCGCGCAGCCACTTGACGAACTTGAATATCCACAATTCCACCAAGCTCTTCACGAGTAAGCGGATGGAACATAACAAGTTCATCCAAACGGTTGATGAACTCTGGCTCAAACTCAGCGTGAACAGCGTTCATAACAGCTTTACGTTTAGCAGCATCGTCCAAGCCTTCTTGCACAAGGAATTGCGAACCCAAGTTTGACGTCATAATCAAAATCGTATTCGTAAAATCAACCGTTCTACCCTGACCGTCAGTCAAACGACCATCATCCAAAACCTGCAACAAAACGTCGAATACTTCCGGATGTGCCTTCTCAACTTCGTCAAAAAGCACTACAGAATACGGACGCCTACGCACAGCTTCAGTAAGCTGGCCGCCTTCCTCATAGCCAATGTAACCAGGAGCAGCACCGATTAGACGCGAAACGGAAGCCTTTTCCATGTACTCGCTCATATCAATGCGAACCATTGCACGCTCGTCGTCAAACAAAAAGTCAGCAAGAGCCTTAGCAAGCTCCGTCTTGCCAACGCCAGTAGGACCCAAGAATAGGAACGAACCAGTCGGGCGATTCGGGTCTGCAATTCCAGCACGGCTTCTGCGCACAGCATCCGCTATAGCCTGAATTGCTTCGCTTTGACCAACCACACGCTTAGAAAGCTCCTTTTCCATGTTTAGGAGCTTCTCATTTTCGCCTTGCATCAAGCGACCAACAGGAATGCCCGTCCATTCGCTAACGACTCCTGCAATAGAATCAGCGTCAACCTGGTCTGGAACCATCGGCTCTTTCGCTTCACTCTTAGCGTTAGCAGCCTCGGACTCTGCTTCTTCCAAAGCTTTTTGAATGCTTGGGATTTCGCCATACAAAATACGGCTTGCTTGCTCCAAGTTGCCTTCACGCGTGAATTTGTCGGCTTCTACGCGCTTAGCATCGAGTTGCGCTCGCAAATCACCAACCTTGTTGTGACCAGCCTTTTCCGCATCCCAACGCGCTTTCAATCCAGCAAGCTTTTCGCGCGAGTTAGCTAATTCTTCTTGCAACTTTTCTAAGCGTTCTTTAGCAGCAGCATCTTCCGCTTTCTTTAATTGCATTTCCTCCATTTCAAGACGCGTAACTTTGCGCTGCAATTCGTCGATTTCTTCTGGCTGAGAATCAAGCTCCATACGCAAGTGAGCTGCCGCTTCATCCACCAAATCAATCGCCTTATCTGGAAGCTGACGACCGGTAATATAGCGGTTTGAAAGCGTTGCTGCAGCTACGATTGCATCGTCACTAATCGTCACCTTGTGGTGTGCTTCGTAACGTTGCTTAAGTCCGCGCAAAATCGTCACAGTATCTTCAACAGACGGCTCGCCAACAAACACTTGCTGGAATCTGCGTTCAAGCGCAGAATCCTTTTCAATATGCTCACGATACTCGTTAAGCGTAGTCGCGCCAACCAAGCGCAGCTCACCGCGCGCAAGCATTGGCTTAAGCATATTGCCAGCATCCATTGAACCTTCTGCAGATCCCGCGCCAACAACAGTGTGAATTTCGTCAATAAACGTAATAATTTGACCGTCTGATTGTTGAATTTCCTTCAACACTGCTTTTAAGCGTTCCTCAAACTCGCCGCGATACTTCGAACCTGCAACCATCGAAGCCAAGTCAAGACTGATAAGACGCTTGTTTTGCAAAGTCGTAGGCACATCCCCTGCAACGATTCGCTGAGCTAATCCTTCTACAACTGCCGTTTTTCCAACGCCCGGCTCGCCAATCAGCACAGGATTGTTCTTCGTGCGGCGAGAAAGAATCTGAATTACGCGACGAATCTCCTGGTCGCGCCCAATCACAGGGTCAAGCTTTCCCTCGCGAGCGCGCGCTGTCATATCAACTGAATACTTTTCGAGCGCTTTGTAGTTGCCTTCCGCGTCTGGGCTTGTAACTTTTGCGCCTCCGCGTACAGTTGGCACAGCTTTTCGCAACGCGTCTGCGGAAACGTTGTGCTTTTTGAAAATATCCGCAACAGCGTTTGGTTCGCTAGCAACCATGCCAATAAGCATGTGCTCCGTAGAAACGTATTCGTCTCCCATTGCGCGCATCTCTTTTTCTGCCTGGCTTAGCGCAGCCAAAAGCTGACGACTTGCATCTGGCTTAGTTGTAGTTGAACCAGTAGATGAAGGCAATGCCACTAATGCATTACGAATTTCAGCACCGATTTGTTGCGCATCCGCCCCCGCCTGAGCAATAAGCGCGCGAACGACGCCCTGCTCTTGGCGAAGTAAAGCATCCGCCAAATGCAAAGTGTCAACTTGCGCATTGCCAGCAGCCGCTGCACTTTGCACAGCATCACTTAATGCGTCTTGCGCTAAGGTTGTAAACTTTTGTTCCATATCTACCTCATTTCCACGAAAGCTGTAGAAACCATTTCAGTTAAGTCAAATCGCTGCAACTTTTATTGCAATTTTTATTGCAACTTTCGTTGCAACTTCAAGCTTTTTGACAATACTTTCGAGTTCTAACGAGCTTTCACTTTCATGTATCTGATACGTATAACAGATTTTCCTATAACTTTATTCCTAAAACTTGAGTGTACTAGACTCAAGTTTTGTTTTCAAGAACTTTCAATCGCAAATAATTTACGCAGATAATTTAATTAAGTAGTAAATATGTCGTAATCTTAAAAACATGAGAATTGCACGTTTTTCATATAATGAAGTTCCGCAATACGCTTTCGTTCAAAAAGACGAAACCGACGGTAAAGATTATTTAGTAGCGCTTGAAGGTCATCCTTTAAGTCCACAAGGAGTTAAGCCAACTGGTAAACGTTACGCGTTAGACGCCGATGGCGTGCGCTTGCTTGTGCCTGTAATTCCGTCAAAAGTGTACGGATTGGCAAAAAATTACGATACTCGTTCCGATGACGAGCGCGCTACTTCTTCTGCAGCTTCTTCGCATACTGCTGCAGACATGGTGATCTTTACAAAGCCAAGCACTTCTGTAATTGGTCCAGACGATCCGATTGTGATTCCTGCTTGCTCAAACGATATGAATTTTGAGCCAGAAGTGGCAGTTGTTATGGGCAAAATCGCCAAAAACGTAACGGCAGATACCGCAATGAATTACGTTTTTGGTTTTACGTGCGTAAACGACGTAACTTTGCGAGATTGCGCAGGAAGCGACCCAATGTGGACGCGCGCAAAGGGCTTCGACACTTCTTGCCCGCTTGGACCTTGGATTACAACCGAGCTAAATTGGCGCGATGCACATATTTCGTTTACGCTTAATGGTGAAAATGTGCCAGAAGCCGATGGCACTACAGCTCGACTTATTCACAGTATTCCTGAGCAAATTGCTGCGATTTCAAGCTTCTCAACGCTTCTTCCGGGAGATGTGATTTTGACAGGAACTCCGTACCCAGCTGGAACTTTGCGAGCTGGTGACGAAGCGATTGTACACGTAGATGGTATTGGTTCGCTGCGCAATGTGATTGTGC
Organism: Gardnerella sp. DNF01159; assembly: GCF_049244215.1. Classification (NCBI taxonomy): domain Bacteria; kingdom Bacillati; phylum Actinomycetota; class Actinomycetes; order Bifidobacteriales; family Bifidobacteriaceae; genus Gardnerella; species Gardnerella sp. DNF01159. Next base: position 1,602,379 of record NZ_CP058387.1, read on the forward strand.
ATGCGTAACTAAAATCATCGATTTGACTTAAAACTACACAAATGCGCGTGGGCCAAAGATTGCCGAACCGATCCTAACCATTGTTGAACCTTCGGCAATCGCCCACGCAAAATCGCCGGACATTCCCATCGAAAGCTCTAATTTTACAGAGCTTCCATCATAATCTTGCGCGAGTTGTTCACTCACACAATCTCTAATTTCTCGCAATTTTGCGAAACCGCTTCTCACTATTGTTTCATCATCCACGCGCGCTCCAAGCGTCATAAATCCGTGCAAATTAAGTGCCGGAAGACTAGATATAGCGAACGCTTCGTCAATCGCGCGTTCTGGCGCGCACCCCGATTTCGTAGCTTCTCCCGAAACGTTCACTTCCAACATAACGTCTACACAAAGTCCCAAATTTTGCGCGCGAGCAGATATCTTTTGCGCAAGTTCAATGCCGTCAACCGACTGAATACCATTTGCAAGTGGTAAAACTTTGTTTATTTTATTGCTTTGCAGTTGACCGATTAAGTAGAGCGGAATTTCGCCGTTTACACCAACGCTTAAACCTTCTCTAGCAGCTTCCGCGCGTAAAATTTCGGCTTTTGCAACGATTTCTTGTGGGCGATTTTCCCCAATTACTCTCACCCCAGCTTTAAGCGCTGCCATAATTTCGCCAACATCTCGCGTTTTAGTTGCGGCAAGTAGCGTAACCGACTCAGCTTGGCGACCATAATGCGATTCGGCTTGAGCAATGGCGTCTTGCACGCTGTGCACGCCGTCGGCAATTTGACGCGCACGAACACAATCAACCTCAGTATTCGCTAAATCTTTTTGCGCCATATATGCCATTTATTGCCCCAATCTATCAATCTAAATACATAGTTTAGTCGAGGAAGGGCACGGATTTGTCGGCTAGGTTTGCGCGAACAGAACCCCACGGCGTGTCAAGGCTTTTAAATAACGCAAGCGCATCGTCGGCACTCATATCTACAGGCTGATTTTGACCAGGCTTTTTGTATCCCAAAAGATACATGCAATAGCCAATCATGCGCTCGGCACTCCAGCCAGATTCACGAAGAGCACCGACGTCTAGCGAGTGCTTACTTTTTGCAAGTCGCTCGCCTTGTGCGTTATCAATCAGCGGTAAATGCGCAAATTGCGGACGCACATAGTGCACGCCATAAGCCGCAAAAAATCCCGATTTTTCAAGCAACTCGCCAATCCAAATTTGAAGCGCTGCCGAACGAAGCAAATCGCGGCCGCGCACAATATCATTTACTCCGCTCAAAACATCGTCAACAACAACCGCAAGCTGATAAGAAAAAACGCTATCCGCGCGGCGAATCACCATATCTCCCAAATCGCGGTCAATATTAAAAGATTGCTGCCCAAAAATTGCGTCTTCAAAACTCACATTTGCTTGCGGCGAATCAGCCGAGGGAACAGCAAGTCTTAAAGAATGTTGCTGATTATTTTGCAAACGCCTTTCGATTTGCGCCAAACCTTGCGCAGTTTTGCGAAGATTTCTGCACGTACCCGGGTAGCGTATAAAACCGTCGCCTTCTTGCGGAGCTGCGATTGCGCGAATATCGGAACGCGAGCAAAAACAAGGGTAGATTAACGAATTTCCGTCAGCATCTTGCAAAGATTCTAGAAATTCAAGAGCTTCTTGGTAGATTTCAGTGCGCTCATGCTGATAAGTAGGCTCACCAACCCAATCAAGACCAGCCCACTTCAAATCATCAATAACTCGCGCGCTAGCATCTTTCGGCATTCGCGCAATATCAAGATCTTCCAAACGCAAAAGCATGTGGCCACCCTGCGATTTTGCAGAAAGCCACGCAGCCAACATTGCTACCATGTTTCCAATATGCATACGCCCGGAAGGAGTCGGCGCAAAACGACCAATTGCAATAGTTGACTTCGAAAACATGATTTCGTCTTTCTTAAAATCTTTCTTAAAATCTTTTCCAATATTTTTCTTAATAAGCACAAGCTTGCAAAGCATAAGCTTGCAAAATAAAAAGCGCGTAACGCATTCATACTAGCATTACGCGCTTCTTACAATCGCAATAAACCGCAATCAATCACAGTTAAAAGCAAATGTTTTATGCAAATAACGACTTATACATAACCACACCCAAGATTGCGCCGGCAATAGGAGCAATAACTGGAATCCACGCTTCACCCCAGCGAGAAGATCCCTTGTGCGGAATTGGCAAAATTGCGTGAAGCAAACGCGGCATAAGATCACGAGCAGGATTCAAAGCAGGACCAGTTGGACCACCCATAGAAGTCACCAAGCCCCAAACAACGAAGCCAACGACGATTGAAGCGCCAGCCAAATTCTTCTCACCCCAAGGAGAAGTAAGGCAGCAAAGTGCAGCTAAAACAAGCACAAGCGTGCCGAAGAACTCGTTAAGGAAGTAGTTAATTTTGTTGTTATACGCATCCGTAGTGCAGAAAGTGCCAAGAATTGCTTCTGACTCCTCAGTTTCGTTGTAATGCGGCAAATAAGTTACGTACACAATAAGCTGACCAACCAGCGCGCCTAAAAGCTGAGCTACAATATAAGGCGCAACGTTAGCCCACGGGAACATGCCGTTTACAGCTTGCGCAATTGTCATAGCAGGATTGATATGCGCACCTGAGATTCCGCCAAACATGAGCACTGGGAACATCACGCCAAAACCGTAGCCCATAGCAATATTTAGCCAGCCAGCATGGTGTCCTTTAGTATTTTTTAATTCAACGTTTGCCACAGCACCGTTTCCGAAAATCATGAGAATAGCAGTGCCAATAAATTCTGCAGCCAACATTGCCATAAACGAATGTTGCATGGTCCTTCGATCCTTCTTACTTGTTTCAAACTCCACACACGTAATCACGCGTATAAATAACGACTCGTCGCTTAACAATCGTCCAACAACTCGCAATTGCGATTAGCACAGCATGGAACACAATATATTCTCATTTTCAAAGAAGCTAAGAAAATGAATTCCAACATTTATTCTTTGATAGTTTCCCTTATACGCGCGACAGTCTGCGTAAATAGTAAAATCGCCCTCACACCAAAAGAGGCCCGCCACCTTGGCGAGCCTCTTATCTACAAAAACAATATCTGCGGTTTCATCTTCACAACATCCTCGTTGCAACGGTTAAAGTCTTAAATATCCCGTCCAACGTCCACGGATTTCATATCCATACACTTTTGTGGGTTACCGCTATCTCTTTTTTGTTTTTGTAATTATTATTATCATCGTTTTTTGCCTAATAGTAAAGAGCAAATTAGCCTTTGTTAACATATTGTCACTACTGTTCAATTGCACACGAAAAATCGCAACTCTTGCGGCATTTTGTGAACATGCAAAGGTTATCATGTTAAATTACGTTCGCATGAGACACACTCCGGCGTGTCGCAAGATATTTTTAGAGCGCAAAGCAAGCAATAAAATCGACACTCAGTCGCGCACTTCCCTTGCAACGCATACAATTACAGAATATGGTACAAATTTTTGACGCTCCCTCAAAGGCGATACTGCGCGGTCAAATTGCCGAACACATCGCCGAAGATGAAAAGGCAGAAAAGCGTGAAGCTCGTGAGGGTGAGCTACCGTTGCCAAAAGATCGTTTCTTCGACCGAGAATTAAGCTGGTTGAAGTTCAATCGTCGCGTGCTCGAGTTGGCTCAGAATACAGATTTGCCACTTCTTGAACGCGCTAATTTTGCTGCTATCTTTGCGTCAAATCTCGACGAATTCTTTATGGTTCGAGTTGCAGGATTAAAGCGCAGAATAGATTCTGGAATAGCAGTAACTGCAGCATCCGGCTTAAGCCCTCGTCAGCAATTGCGCGCTATTAGTGAAGTAACTCACCGCCGTCAAGATGAGCACGCTCACTATGTTATTGAGCACATTCTTCCTGAGCTTGCCAAACAGCGCATTGTGTTGCTCAGCTGGGATAAGCTTACAGAATCAGAAAAAGCACGTTTGTCTGATTACTACAAAAAGCAAGTATTCCCTGTTCTTACGCCTCTTGCAGTGGATCCTGCTCACCCATTCCCATACATTTCCGGCAAGTCTATTAACTTGGCTGTTATCGTCGAAAATCCAAATTCTGGAAAGTCGCATTTTGCGCGCGTAAAAATTCCAGATAATTTGAATCGCCTTGTACCAGTTGACGATTTAACAGACGAAGAAGGTCGCGAAGAGCGCTACGGCTTCATCACTATGGAAAAGCTGATTGCAGCACACTTGGAATCACTTTTCCCAGGAATGATTATTAAGGAAGCTCGCTCTTTCCGCGTTACGCGTAACGAAGATATTGACGTTGAGGAAGACGATGCAGAAAACTTGCTTAACGCTATGGAGAAGGAACTTCTTCGCCGCCGCTTTGGGCCGCCAATTCGTTTGGAAATTTCTAACGAGGCCAGCCCATTCCTTTCTCAGCTTCTTGCAAATCAACTTCGCGTAAGCCCTGAGGAAGTCTATCGCTTGCCTTCGCCGCTTGATATGACGGTATTGTTTGAATTGCAGGCGCTTGACCGCCCAGATTTGAAGTATCGTCCGTTTATTCCTACTACGAACCGTCAGATTGCGGAAGTTGAAACTAGCCACGCTCAAGATATTTTCGCTTCTATTCGCGAGCATGACATTTTGTTGCATCATCCTTACGATTCGTTCTCTACTTCTGTACAGGCATTCCTCGCGCAGGCTGCTGCAGATCCAAAAGTGCTTGCAATTAAGCAAACTTTGTATCGAACGTCTAGCAATTCGCCAATTATTGACGCTCTTGTTGACGCAGCTCACGCTGGCAAACAGGTACTTGCGCTGGTTGAGATTAAGGCACGATTTGACGAGGACGCAAATATTGCTTGGGCTCGTAAGCTTGAGCGCGCAGGCGTTCACGTTGTGTACGGCATTGTTGGTTTGAAGACTCACTGCAAGCTTTCACTCGTGGTACGCCAAGAAGCAGAAGGGTTGCGTCGCTACTGCCACGTTGGCACAGGTAATTACAATCCTAAGACTGCTCGCCTTTACACTGATTTGGGGTTGCTTACTTGCGATCCTGTAGTCGGACAGGATTTGACTCGCTTGTTTAACCAGCTTTCCGGTTATGCTCCAAAGTCAAGCTTCCATCGCTTACTTGTAGCTCCACGAACCGTTCGCACTGGCATTATTCAGCGTATTCGCCGCGAGGAAGCCGCAGCTCTTGCTGGCAAGGAAGCGTGGATTAAGATTAAGGTCAATTCCGTAGTTGATGAGCAAACTATTGACGCTTTATACCGTGCTTCTCAAGCTGGCGTGAAGATTGATATTGTTGAGCGTGGAATTTGCTCACTGAAGCCTGGCATTGAGGGATTGAGTGAGAATATTCGCGTTCGTTCTATTCTTGGTCGATTCCTTGAGCACAGCCGTATTTACGCGTTCGCTAATTCTTGTGGCCCGCAGATTGGTGACGGTCCTGCAAGTGGTCCAGAAGTGTGGATTGGCTCTGCAGATTTGATGCACCGCAATCTTGATCGTCGAGTTGAAACCCTAGTTCGCATTACTGCGCCTGATCAAGTTGAAGCATTAATTCAGTATATTGATTTGCAAATGGCTGATTCAACTGTTTCGTGGTGGATGGATGGCGACGGCACGTATACCTTGCATTCTCGTGATAAGGAAGGTCGTCCGCTCGTTGACAGCCAGGCTTACTTGATTCATACTCACACGCGTAAGCCTCGCGGTGCGAACTAATCGCAAATAACTAATAAACAATAAGCAAGAGCCAGATTCAGTAACATGTTTCTGGCTCTTGTTGTGTTTATTAACCCTTTATAATCTGGCTAAATCTCAAGTATTCCCGGCAATAGCCGAAATTTCTACAGCACCATTTGCCAGTTTTAGGATAATTTATGTGAAAATTGAGCGTTTATAATATTGTTTACATACTATATAGCAGTTCTATTCCTATCTTCTTAAGGATTGGAAGCTGAGGCTGTAATCACCTGATTATCTCGGGCATCAGCTCCTGCAATATCTAGGGTCATGCTCCAAATACCGATAAGCAGCAAAATGTATCTGTTAGTTAGAGCGTCTTGAGAGAAATATAGCTTTCTTGCAGTAAGTGAGTGCGTTATATACTTTTTTGATGTTTGAAGTAATAATAAAACATATACCCCAATCCACTAGTTAACTATGTTATAAAATTTAGTAATCCTTAGCGCATAAGAATATATATATACACACAGATGACGTTAGTTCGGGAAATACAGTACATTTAAGTCGGTTGCAGATGCCTGATATGCGCGATCACGTGTCTACGAAAATGTCAAGGAATACTAAATGTTAAGTTTTTTAGCTTAGTTACAGAGAATTTTCCTTGGTATTTCAACGATAACTCGGATTTTTAGACACACTTTTTACCGCTTACCCTAAAACTAAGTCAACCAACCGAGGTAGTAATACTCATAGCCTCAACACAATCAAAAACTCATCTAACTAACTGAGCTAGTAACACTCAACATGAATCGCTATTAAATATTTTGATACGAACGCCACAGCTCCTAAGGAAATAACCTACATTCGATATACTATGAGCACTACTCCCATAAGGGTTATGGGCTTATTTTTTACACACTTTTGTCCGAGTTGGCTAATGTACAGAAAATAGATTCGATTAATGCGACACACGTGTATTGCAATATGCAAAGCATGATTTCTTATACGCTTTTTGGACTACAACACACAAACACCAGAAAAATCACCTGCAAACGTTTCTGCACAACACAGAAACGACTACAAATGCCGTATTTTTCTCAGGCATTTGTAGTCGTACGTAATCTAATGATAATTATTAATTTACTAAATTTAATGATTATTGGATTCTAATTCCGCAATCAACATCTTGTTCTTTTCATTTTCAACGATACGATAATTTGATTGCCAAACAATCTTAAGTTTGCCAATATTATTTGGGTTTGTGTCTGTATCAAGAGTATTTTGAACTAAAGTTTTACCAACCCTTTCCCATATCACTTCCGGCGCATAAGCCCATTTGAGAGAGCCGTCCTTGGTCCTCTTCAACAACGCTCGAAAAGCTCCAAAAATAGGCATAATATACCCAGATGGAATATCATATTTAATGTCTTCGCAATGATAAGACGTTTTTGCTTTATCCGTAGTTTTTACACCACGAATTTTGCCAAACGCACTCTTTTGATTGTTGTCAATTTTATACCCTTTATACTTTTGGCCCATATCTTTTTGAATAAGCTCAAACAACCTAACTAAAACTGGCAATTCTTGAGCAAGAAGATAATAAATATTTTTTTCTTTAGAATCATTTACATCATCAGGATTTGACGACTCATATTTATTATATTCTTCACTATAATTCTTAAAAACTATAGCCTTCCCAGAATATGAAGCAATAGGAGCATTCGTATCGTCTTTGAACAAATCAATATTAAATGCATACATTAATCTAAGTAAATCAGAAATTGGTATACGCTTATCCTCATTGTCTTTATATGCAATTTCGTTACGATAGGTTTCACCTTTAGATTCCAAGGCTTCTTTAATAAATCCAAACCTATTTTCAAGATTAAATAATGCAATATCGCTAACTTGAACAGATGTGTTACGCGCATCAGATAATTTTGCTACATCAATATTTTTACCTACAAAGATTTCGATTTTAACAAACTTATCCATTCCTTCAGGGATTTCTTTTCGATTTTCAATAATGGCTTTATAAGTATGCCCACCATCCAAAACACCATAAAGAGAAGAATTATCACCAAAATCAATTTCAATTGTTGATTTAGATGGATCAGTTTTGACACGGTTGGCAAGAATTACCATTCCCCTGTTATGCATGTCAAAATACGGATCCGAATTAGAAACCGCAGCCTTGAGCTTTTTAGCTGTAGCTGTTTTCATATTTACTTCACGAGGATTTACATCCGTAGGCATTCCTTCTGGCAAATCGCGCAAATTAACCCATACAATATAGTATTTAACTTTGTTGCCATCGTCATCTTTCTCTTTATCTACAGGTGACGTAAGCGTTCGCACAGCTTCAAATTTAAATTCTTTTATCATTTTGCACTCCTTTGAGTAGCTTAAAGCACAATTACAGTTTGTAACCATACATCTAGCACCTTTTGGTGAAGATATTTATAAGATTATCATACAAAATTTTATTAAAAAGGAACCAAGGTTCTTTTTTGATGTAAAATATCTTTATGACAATAAGAAAAACAAAAAAACAAAACATAAAAAGCATAGAAGAATCAAATGCAATAAAGCGAATAGGCGCAATAATCAAACAGCATAGGCTTGAACTTACCGATATAGCTAAAACTAGAGAAAAATTTGTCTATGCGGATCATGTAGGTTTAGATCCTGATTGGATAAGTGTAAAAAGCCTGGCAAACATCGAAAATGGAAAAAATCTTCCATCGATTTTAACATTATTTAAATTGGCAACAGCTCTTCAAGTTGACGCACGGGATTTATTTAAAGAAGTAGCTGAAGCAATTATAGATCCAGGCAAATCAAAAAAATAATAAGTTGTCCAATCAAGATTAAAATAAGAAATTATTATTTAGCTTAATATAATACGCAGTGATATTTATGCAATGACCAATAACTTTATTGCCTATCTTTTCGGAGAATATGGAAGTTGGAGCCATAATCACCTGATTATCTCGGGCACCAGCTCCTGCAATATCTAACTAATATTCTCAGCAACTATTTTGACAATGTACAACCTACCTAGCATTATTTGCCAGTTTTGGGAAGTTTGAGAATTTAACGTCGCTTACGTTTTAGTATAAGTTACCTACCACACACATACGAACAACAATCCTATTCTTTAAATTTTCAACTGCTTTTATGTAGATTTCATGCAAAAAACTGTTTGTAGATTGTAAATATGATATTTTAGGATATTATTATATTAAGGAATATCGCTGTAGATAGTAGATAATAATCAGAAAAATTTTGATGCTACTTGTAAACAAACAGCAAACTGGACACTGGAGGCAACTATGTTGCTTAATTTTAGCGTAGAAAACGCGCTAAGTTTTCGTCAATCGCAACAATTCAGCATGCAAAGAACCGTACATGCAAAAAACAGTTCGTGGCCCCATCCAGATGTATCAACTCTTGCAGCCATTTACGGAGGAAATGCCTCAGGGAAAACAAATCTGCTAAAATGTATAGCATTCTTAAAAAATTTTGTGGAAGGAAGCTTCAAAAGCGGCAACTCAAATTCAAAAATAAATGCACTTCCTTTTCTTTTGAATAAAGAGTCTGAAAATAAACCTTCAACGTTCTTTATAGAATTTATTGCAAGAGATAAAAACAGGTATAAATATTGGTTCACCTTCAATAATAACTACATTATTGAAGAGGTACTATGGCTTTTCCGCTCTACAACAAACAGAAAAACTGTGCTGTTTGAACGAGAGCATGGCAAGCCAATGCGATTTGGCTCAAATCTAAAAACCATAGGAAAAACTGTAGAAAAAATTACAAGAGACAACGCATTATTTCTATCTGCAGCTGCAGCATCAGGAGTACAAGCATTGCAAGCTGCATACGAAGAAATAACTTCTACACAGCAATGCAGAACAGTTGACTTTGATAAGTATTCCAATAATTTGATAACAGTTTTACAAGAAAATCCAGATTTTGCATCCAACATTAGCAAGTTGCTAAAATATGCAGATTTAGGATTAAAAGGTGTAACAGTCCAATCCGAACAGCTAGATGCTAAACAATCAGAAAAACTAGCGAGACTCGCAAATCTTCTTAATGAACTTGACGGAGATAACAATAAACTTACAGATAACACTTCTGAAAACACTGAAAAATTGCAAAAATTTAGTGTTTCACGTTTAATGTTTACACATTCTGGTCAAAAAGATTGCCAGCTTCCTGAGGATTTTGAATCTTTAGGAACTAAAACAGCATTATTGCTATTTGCTTTCGTTATAGATGCATTATCAAAACATTCCATACTTCTAATCGATGAAATCGACACAAGTCTAAGCATGCAATTCGTGTCTGAAATACTCAAGCTTTACAGTAATCCAGAAACGAATCCTAACCAATCGCAATTAATTTTTACTACTCACGATTTAAGTCTTATTAGTAATTCTGGAACCGACAAAACTATTCTCGACAGAGATCAAATTTGGTTTATAGAGAAAAACACATTAGGCGAATCTTCACTACATCCACTTACGGAATGGGAAAACCGCAATGTAAACTTTGGTAAAAACTATCAACACAACATATACGCTTCAGCACCACAACCGTCTCTATATGATGTTTTTGCGGAAATACTTACAAATACTAACAGAAGCTAAAACACTACCAGTATTCAAAACGATATAAAACACTAGTATTCATGAGGAGCGGGCTATGGTTCATGTTCCATCACACGGCCGTTCGAAGAAACAGTCGAAACGAAATAAAAGATTCCTCATTGTTTGTGGCGGTGTAGTTACAGAGTTTGAGTATTTTAGCTATATAAAATCAGAAGTAAGTAAATATTGTGCTGCATCATGGGATATTCATAAATCAATTAACATAGAAAAAGAGGGCGTAGACCCACTCACTTTAATGAATTATGCAATTAAACTTGAGAAATTAGACTGCAAAGAAGCAAAAAAGAAAACTACGATCCGTTTACACTGGTATGGGTTGTAACAGACGTTGATGAATTTGGAGAAAAAATTCAACAAGCTCAATCTAAGTCGGATTCAACTTGTGGGAAGATAAAATTAGTAATTTCCAACCCTTGCTTCGAAGTATGGCTTATTGACCATATAAAAAGCTGCCCTCTTTCTTGCACAGAAACGCGAGATTGCCAAAAAGAAGCAAAAGAACTTGGACTACTGCACAACACTACTGGGAATAAAAATAAGCATATCCAATTAGAAAAATTAACTGGAAACTATAAGAATGCTTTTAAAAACGCAAAGCAGCATATGCAAACCGAACAGAGAGAAACTCGCAAAAATCACCCTTCAGTAACTCAAAAGTCAAACTACGCTCCTTGGACAGATGTTCCAGAAATAGTAGAAACAATATTAAATGAATGCAAGCGTGTATCAGGAGTAGATTTGTCAGAAAAATTGTGAATTAATGATGTAACTACATATGTCTTCATTACTGTTATTAACAGCAATAATCTAGATGTGGGTGAGATGATGGCGCAATATTGATGAGTCATCACGTCTATGGAGTAAATTATCACAGTCACGGAAGTTAAAATGACAGTCATAAGTCGACACATCTCGGTCAAAATATGTAAGATCACTGTCAAAATATAGTAAATCATGTTCAAAATCGAAAAAATGACAGTCATATATACGAAAATCACTGTTATGGACGAGAAAATGACAGTCACAACACTTTTATCACAGTCATGGCCATGATAAACGTAAGCAGCGCAAATATACAAAAATCAGCAACTAAATTGACTCTAACCAAATGGACAAATAATCGAATTGCAATAAATAACCAAGCATAACTAAAATTTGCGAAAGAAAAACGCTAAAATAGTGAATATGAGTGCAGTAACGACGCAATACGTTGAAGCAGCTGGCGGAATAATCTATCGCAAGCGCAATATTACAAACAACTCAAACGCAGGCGAAGATGCAAAAACAGGAAGCAATGCAATAAAGCCTAGCGATGCAATAAAGCCCAGCGACGACGATTTTGAACTTTGCCTAGTCTACCGTCCTAAATATGACGATTGGAGCTGGCCAAAGGGCAAAAACGAGCCAAACGAATCACATCGCCACACAGCCGTGCGCGAAGTTGGAGAAGAAACAGGATATTCAGTCACGCTAGGTCCACACATTGCCAAAATAGAGTATCCGCTTGAGCGCGAAGGCAAAAAATCTTCCAAGAACAGCTCATCAAATAGCAGCCAAAATCGCAATTCCCAGCCGGAAGTAATAAAGCGAATCCATTACTGGATGATGCGCTTAATCGACAAGCCAACTGCAGCAAAGCGTCTCCCTGCTTTCGGACCAATTAAGCCAGCCAAGCCTACTGAAATTAGCAATGTTTTATGGCTCACTCCTTCTCAAGCGCGCAAAAAACTTACGCACGATAGCGACCGCGAAGTGCTGGATGCTTTCTTAGAAAAGCTCCACGCAGGTCAAGCAGAATATAGCACGCTGCTTTTGGTGCGTCACGGAAAAGCTGAGTCTCGAAAAACTTGGCAAGGAAGCGAAGCGACTCGACCAATCACACCTCTTGGAGCAGCCGCATCATACGCTCTAGGACGCGAGCTTGCCTGCTACGCGCCGAATAAAATCATATCGTCACCTTGGAAGCGTTGCGTTGAAACGGTTGCGGCTTTTGCACACGACTCTTCACTTCAAATAGAACAGGTTGCGGAACTTACTGAAGACCATCACGAGAAACAACCAAAATCTACATTGTCTGTGCTTATAAACGAAATACAAAATCTTGAGTGCCACACACAAAATACAAGCGAAACTAGCAATGCAAGCACAACTAACAACGCAACCGTCATATGCTTGCACCGACCGGTTATTGGCACTTTCTTTGATTATTTGCGCGAAATAACAAAGCCTCGAGCACACAAGCGCATACTCAGTCAAAAATCTCCATATATGCCTACAGGAAGCGCAATAGTTTTGCACATAATTAGTACTCCTAAAGGCGCTCGCATTATTGATATTGAAAAGGTTCTTCCAAGTGTCTACTAGTTTAAATTCGCAATCGAGTTCTATTCATTCAAGCAGATCTGCTTTTATGCCAAGTCCTACAGGCTCTGCCCGCCCAAGCCGACCTGCACAAATGGATCCTGCAATGCTCACGCAGATTGAAGGCGGCACGGATCCGCAGGTTGTAAACGAAATTAGCCACACCTCCGCCGCCGTTCTGCTTAACCGCGTTCATAAAACGCAGTCGCCGGAAATTGTTGAGCGCGTGCTGAATTTGGTTGAAAATGAGGGCATTGAAGTTATTGCAGATTTGTGGAGCCATGCGGAAGCAGAGTCTATTCCTGGAATGTTGTGGCGACTTTATTTATTGCGAATGTCGCTACGAAAACAGCGCGAAGCTTACGCTGAGTACTGGAGTCTTGGCGAACCTGAAACAACAAGCGCATCCGCTATTACAGGAATTGACGAAGCTCCTACAGGAGAAGATATTGCGCGACTTGCAGATTCTATTCTTTCTGGTGCTTTTACAGGCGATTTTGCTGTAGCGCTTTACCGATCTTCAGCTTTTACTTCGATTATTGCGCGCGGAATGCAAGTTTACGCAAAAAAGTTAGACAAACAAGCAAATACAATGCACACGCAGAAAATTGCAAAAGTTTTGCATATCTCAGCAAATATGCACGCACTTTCGTTATCTTTTGCTCATGGAGCGAAATTATGGCGCGCAGAAAAGTTGGAATAAATTATTTGCGATTAAAATTGTGCGGCGCGTGAAAATAGAAAACAAGGTATACTCAAAATGATGCTGGCTTGTGTTTAAGCCCCGGGCTCCATTTTTTGCCGCTGCGAGCGGCGTTTGCGCCGACAGGCGCTTTCGCAAGTCAGTATCGTTTCTGTTCTGAATCTTGAATTTTAAGTTTTAGTTTTAGTTTTAGTTTTTAGATTTTGCTAGCTAATTTTAGATAAAATATATATTTTTACTCACATTTGTTTATATTTTGCGCAAAAATAACGGCACGCCGATAGCTTAACATGCCATGCTTGCATTACCCTAGAAGGTATGGATCTTCATGTTTTACATCATCCGCTGGTGGACCACAAGCTCACCGTTTTGCGTGATAAGAATACACCTTCTAATATTTTCCGCGAGTTGGTTTCCGAATTGGTAACCCTCGAAGCATACGAAGCAACCCGTAATTTGGAAGTTAGCGATCGCGAGATTGAAACTCCTATTTGCAAGATGACTGGCAAGCATTTGAACCGCCCACGCCCAATGGTTGTGCCGGTTTTGCGCGCTGGTCTTGGCATGCTCGATGGCATGACTCGCCTTCTTCCAACCGCTGAGGTTGGATTCCTTGGCATGAAGCGCGACGAGCAGACGCTCGACATTGTCACTTATGCCAACCGTTTGCCAGAAGATTTGACCGGTCGTCAATGCTTCCTTCTTGACCCAATGCTTGCCACTGGTGGCACTCTTATTGCCGCTACGCATTATTTGGCTGAGCGCGGCGCTAAGGATGTTACTGCTATTAACATTTTGGCAGCCCCAGAAGGCTTAGAGCGCTTGGAGAAGGAACTTGATCCTTCCATCGATTTTAAGGTTGTTGTTTGCGCTGTTGACGAGCATTTGAACGACAAAGCTTATATCGTTCCAGGTCTTGGCGACGCTGGCGACCGCTTGTATGGTTTGATTGATTAATACACTCACCAAATCAAGCGAAAACTAGAATCAAAAACTACAAAATAGCCTGCTGATTGGCAACACTTTGCAAGTTCAGCAGGCTTTTGTGTTTAGCGTTAACAAATTTTAGCGCAGATAAATCTCTTACCGAGGACGAGTTACGGCCACTTCGCGAGCGCGCTCTGCTAATTCGTCTAGTTTCGCAAGCTCCGCGCGTTGAGCATCAGTTTGCTTTGGCGAAAATTCGCCGTAACGATTTTGCGCAGCAGTACGGATTAAAAAGTCAGCCAGACGCGGATTTTTCGGCAAAACTGAGCCGTGCATATACGTTCCAATAACATTGTATTTGCGCGCTCCTTCCGTGTGATCCTTGCCATTATTACCGCAATTTTCACTATCAACCGAGCCAAGTGGATGAGTATCACCCTCCAAGCTTGTGCGCCCAGAATGATTCTCGTAGCCCACAATATCGCCAAAATCGTCGCTATGTTCCACAAGATTTCCAATCATGCGCACATCTTGACCAACCGTATGCTCGCCAAGTATTCCAATTCCTTTAAGCTTTTGACCATCAACGGTTTCAAAATACTCTCCAAAAAGCTGGTAAAGACCACAAATCATAAGCATTGGAACGCCATCTTTTGCAAGCCCACGAATCGCGTCTGCTCGCGCAAATAAATCTTCAGTGACTCTACTTTGACCATGATCTTGACCACCGCCACCAAGAATCATATCCACGTGTTCTGGCCATAAATCGCCAACATTGTACTCGCGTAGCACAGGCTCGTAGCCATACAATTCCGCTCGGCGCATAATTGTAAGCACATTCCCGTAGTCCCCGTAAATATTCATGTCTTTCGGGTACAACGACACAATATCTAGCACGCGATTTTCTTCAAAAGTAGCATTTGCTTTACTAATATCACTGGAACCATTCATGACAATTACTTCCCAACTCCAACGTCTTTAACTTCCGCAAGTTGTGCTAAAGCAGCGCGCACGCGAAGCATAGCAGTATACGTGCAATATATGCGCTTAGCATTTTTAGTATTGCCACTAAAATCGCCATTTACAAAAGCTTTAGCATCTTCTTCCAAATCCGTATTCACATTGCGAGCCTCAACCTTATCGTATTGCAACCGCAAAGCCATATCCCATGCGCGAGTGCCCGAAACACACGCAACTCCAGTGCCGCTAAAGCTTGCAAAATCAACGTCCCACAGCCAGCTCATATCTCTACCGTCAGCGTATTCGTCACAAATTGCAATCATGGTATCGTGATTTTGTGGATGGTCCGAAGCAATCGCAAGTCTAAAACCAATAGGATTCTTCACTAAAACAAGCTCAACAGGAGCGCCATTAACTTCAATTACTTCTCCTCTACCAAAAGCAGGAGTTACGTGCGAAATCGCTTCCATAAGCGCGTCGTCGTCGAATTTTTGCAGCGCAGAATTTTGTTTTGTAGCATCCGCTAATATAGCGCGAACTACTGTTGCAGCTGCAGCAGCGTTGAAAATGTTGTAAGCGCCGTCGAGTTTTACAGATGTGGTTTTACTCTTGCCATCAAGTATAAACTCGGCCTCATGGTCTCCAACTTTTGAAAGCACAACGTCTGCTTTAGGAAGATTGTTAGCCTTGCTTTCTGCAGTATCTTTGCAATTTTCGCTTTTTTCAGCAGTATTGTGCAAATCATCATCCGTTGGGAACATGCTTTTTACTGCGTCATCCAAACCAAAATACCGCACACAAGTCCCGGAAGGAACAACTTTTGCAAGCGCGCAAATACGTGAATCTTCGCGATTTAGCACTACCGTTCCTTCAGTTGCTGCAGCTACATTGCTTAATAGTTTTGCAGTTGTGTCAATTTCGCCGAATCGATCGAGCTGATCTCGCATAACATTTAGCAATAAAGAATAACGAGGCTTGATTTGATTTACAAAATGCACTGCGTACGCTTCGTCGAGCTCTAAAACTGCAATATCCGCATTTAATTTTGTGCCAAAAGCCGGCATTATTTTTGCAAGAGATGCCACTACTCCTCTAGTAAAGTTTGAACCGGTTGGATTAGTAAATACATTAAGCCCTGCGTCACGCAGCATAGAAGTTACCATACGCGTTGTGGTAGTTTTGCCATTAGTTCCGGAAATAAGAACTATTCCGTATGGCAATGATGCAAGAGTACGCGCTAGAAAGCCGGAATCAAGGCTCTCAATAACTTTCCCCGGCAATGCGCTTCCGCCATGATGTAGCACCCTAGAAAGAGCGCAAACAAGTTTACCAACAGCAGGCATTGCAAAACTGTACCAATGCTTATGCAAATTTTGACGCAACTTTTTATGCGATTCATGGTCGCGGCTTGACATACTAAATCACACCCCTTATTGCTGGTAGTCTTGCGGCATATCCATGAACTTGGAAGTTGCACCCAAGAAGGCAAGATTAAACGTGTCAGTAGGGCCGTTACGATGCTTTGCCATAATAATATCTGCTTCGCCTGGGCGATCTTCCTTATTGTAAAAATCAGGGCGATGCACTAGGAACACAACGTCAGCATCCTGCTCAATAGAACCAGATTCGCGCAAATCTGAAAGCTGTGGTTTCTTGTCGTTTCGCATTTCCGGCCCTCGGTTAAGCTGGCTCAATGCCACAACTGGCACTTCAAGCTCTTTTGCAAGCAACTTAAGCGCACGTGAGAATTCCGAAACTTCCTGCTGTCGGCTTTCCACGCGCTTGCCGGAACTCATCAGCTGAAGGTAATCAATAACTACCAGTTTCAGATCATTAGTTTGCTTCAAACGACGGCATTTTGCGCGAATTTCCATCAAGCTCATATTTGGACTGTCATCAATAAAAAGCGGAGCGTTTTGCATTTTTGTCCAAAAAGTATTAAGAGTATTCCAACGATCCGGAGTAATATCTTCCGCTCTTCGCATAGCAGCAAGCGGAATATTAGTTTCTGCAGCAATAATGCGCTGAGCCAATTCCACTTTGCTCATTTCTAGAGAGAACACAATAGACGTCATATTGTGGTGCAGTGCTGCTGAACGAGCGAAATCAATGCCAAGTGTTGACTTACCCATAGCCGGACGACCAGCAACAACAATCATTTGACCAGGCTGCAAACCTTGAGTAACTTCGTCAATATCTCTAAATCCAGTCGGCACACCTTGCTCAAGTTCATGATTTTGCATTTTATCGAGCTGATCAAGAGTATTTTGCAAAACTGGGCCAATAGCAACGTAATCTTGACGCACTTTGCCGGCACTCATCTCATACACTTCTGATTGCGCAAGATTTACAATATCTTCTGCTTGCGCTCCGGAAGCAGAATAGCCCATTTGCGCAATTTTTGTGCCAGCAGTAATAACGTTACGAAGAACAGCATTTTGGTGCACAATATCTGCGTAGTACATTGCGTTTGCGGCTGTTGGCACAGAAGCTACTAGGCTGTGCAAATAGTCAGCTCCGCCAACTTTATCGAGATTTCCATCTTTCATTAATTCGTTAGCTACAAGCACAACGTCAACAGGCTGTGAGCCAGCGAAAAGCGTAAGAATAGCATCATAAATTGTTTGGTGCTGCGGTAAATAAAAATCTGATGTTTCAAGCAATTGAGACACTTCGCCAATAGCATCTTTGCTCATAAGCATTCCGCCAAGCACAGCCATTTCTGCATCGACATCGTGAGGAGGCACACGATCAAACAACGTAGCACCTACTTCAGCACCACGATTTGCAACGCCAGAACCATATGCAGAGACGTCACCATTGCCACCACGATTGCTCCCTACGCGGATAACATTGCCTTTAGTAGATTGCCACATATCATTATCTGCCATAAAAACGAGTATAAACGCGCGCACGTATTATGAAAAAACGTAAATGTATTAACACAAAACTTTATTTACATTTTTAGCGCAGAGTCCATCCACGTATCATTTCTTATGCGCAAACTATTGCCTATTGCACGCCCCCCAATATAAACAGCATTTAAAACAACCCATAAAGTAATAGTTCTTACCACGTCATTAGCGTCGACGACGACATCGAAAACGCTTGTGAGCGCCAAAAATGTTAAATACACAGCAGCCATTACTGAGCAAGCTTTTGCTAAGTAACGGTGATCGCCTGCGCCAATTAATACGCCATCTAGTGCCCACATCCATCCAGCAAGAGGCAAGAACAATCCTAATATTGTCATACCTACAGAAATTAAAAACTGGATATCTGTATGCTGACTAAATAGTGGCGCGCAACTCCAACCCACGAAAATCATGAATAAACCGACTCCTACGCTGCTTACAGCTCCCACTTGAGCACAAATACGCGTAATCATTCCTGCGCGCTTACGACAGCCTGCACCTAGTGCTGCAGCAACAATAGTCTGCGCAGCAATACCAATTGCATCTAAAATATTCATAACAAAATTCCAACAAGAGTTAGCAACCTGATACGCGGCGAGAGTATTAGTACCGAGATGAGTCGCAGTAACAACCGTAGCTACCATGCACACGCGCAATGCAAGTGTACGAACAAACAAAGGCATACCAGTTCCAGCAGAATGTAGAATATGCTGGAAATGCGGTTTGAGACGCGCACCACTTTGAGTAGCCCAAATAACTGCAGGAATAGTGAGAACAAGTCCCATGTACCATTGCGCAATCATTGTTGCAATACCAGAACCAGCGATTCCCATATTGAGACCAAATACTGCGATTACATCGAGAATGGTATTTAGAACAGCTCCACTTACAGCAGCAAATAATGTTATGCGCACGTTGCAAAGACCGCGAAATATGCCATTTGCTGCATACACGAGCAACATCGCAGGCAATCCAGGCATAACCATTTGTGTGTAAACGATAGCATTTTGCAACGTAGAGCCACGCGCGCCTATTGCGTAACATAACGGTTCAGCGGCGAAAATAAGTATGACTGTAAGAATTATGCCAAGCAATAATGCAAGCCACAACCCATCCATACCAATGCTAAAACCTTCTCGACGCTTACCTGCGCCTAAGAGACGCGCAACCTGTGAAGTTGTATTGTAAGCCAAAAATAAGCAGAGACCTGTAGTAGTAAGAAGTACCGTTGATCCAATAGAAAGACCCGCTAGAGCACTTTTGCCAATATGACCAATAATAGCAGTGTCAATGAGTACAAATGCCGGCTCAGATATGAGCTGTCCAAAAGTCGGTACAGCTAGTAGCCAAATATTGCGCAGTACGTCTTTTTTGTTCTGGTTGTCCAACTTTTGATTTGTCATAATGCTTCATTCTACTGCTACTTTGTCACGCTTGCATAAAAGAAAATTGCAATATGCTAACAAATTTTATGCAAAAGCAATTGCGAGTGAAGTAACACAAATATGCGTAAATCGCAAATAAAAATATTATTTTAAAAAGTTATCCGCAGGATATCCACAATGTTATCCCCACTATGTGGATAAATTTGTGTGATATCCACGTAGACACGCCTAAAATGTGGATAACTTATCTTTTTTATCCACATCAAGCAATTCGTGCGTGTCATATGAATAACTTATTCACTAAAAATAAGTTATTCATTAAAAAACTTGATTTTAAATTAGCAAAAATAGCAAAACCGCATATCTTAGATAAGACATGCGGTTTATACCAACATAATTCGAACTTGCTGCTAAATCATAACGCTTACGCACATGCGTCTATTCTTTAGCACTATTATTTCGTTTTTCTGTTTTTTTATTCTTTTGCGATGATTCATCTTTTTTTACAGTTTCAAACTCTTCTTCAGAAGAAGACTCTTTTTGCTCAACTTCAGATTTAGAATCAACCTCAGAATCGCCTTGCTCAGGATTTGCCTCAGATTGATTAACCATAAAATCAGATTGTTCAACCTCGTTTTCACCCATATCAATATCAACAGAAGTAAGAACAGCCATTTGAGTTTTATTTGCATCATCATCTGCAACAGCAACTACAGCGCCATCATGACTTTGTGCAATAGAAGAAAAATCGTAAGCACGCTCTCCTTGATCAACCAAATCAACGCCCTTACGTTCCTTAGCTTCCGAAATACGCCATCCAAAAAGCTTTTCAAGAACAAAAGCTAATACTGCAGTTACAGCACCTGCATAAAGCACCGTAATCCCAATTAAGCACAGTTGTGCAACTAACTGATGCCAATCACCAACAGCAAGTAATCCAGAACCATCAGCAAATAAGCCTACTGCAAGCACACCAATAAGCGCAGCAACACCATTCACGCTAACTACATGCAAGGCACCATCGTAGCGCACAAAAGTACGAGAGTGAGTCACTAGAGAAGTAATAACACCAGAAAGAACACCCAAAACTAAAGCCCACAATGGAGCAATAACATCCGCGGCTGCAGCACTTGCAGCCAATCCAGCCATAACACCAGACGCAGCTCCCAAAGCAGTAAAGCATCCAGAGTGTAAACGTTCAGTCACACCCCAGGCAAGCATTGAAGCAGAAGCAGTTATTGTGGAACTCACCCAAGCATAACCTGCAACTCCAGGAACGCCTGCAGAAGAACCAATCATTAACCCAAGCCAACCGAACCAAATCAAGAAAACGCCAAGCATAACGAAAGGAACATTATGCGGATGGCGAGCAGCAACACCATTTTCAACGGCTGACTGCGTTGCAGTGGATTCAGCAGCAACCTCAGTCACTGTAGCAACTGGAGAGACAACAGTCTCACTAGCAGCATTTTTAGCATGCTCAACATCAGCCCACAATGCGCGCGATAAACGACTTTTAGGATTACGCGAATTAGTAGCTCCAGAATTAGCATTGCCACTCGTATGCGCAACATTCTTAATATGCAAAACAAAACGCTTAAGAGGGAAGTGAGCATGTCCGCCAATAATCATAACAATTGCAAAAGCCGAAACAGCCGCAGCAATATGCAATATAGAGCCACCTGCGAAGTCATGCACTGAAATACCTAACGCCTGTGAAATAGCACCATTAGGCGAAAGCAATCCACCACCGCACACCATATGTGCTAATGGAGCGAATACTAAAGTAATCCACACAGCTACGAAAATAAGCCAAATAGCGTAACGCACTCGACCGGCTAGAGCTCCAGTAATAAGCGCTACTGCAACAACAGCACATGCTAAACGAAAAGCTGCAGGAATGCCGCCAGATAATCCGGAATTTGCGTCCATAGACGTAAACACACCATGATCTGCCACCATCGAATCACGGAATAGCAAACCACTCAATGGATCACCTATAACACCACCAGCCATATCTTTGCCAGCAAAAGCTAACGACCATCCCCACAGCGTCCAAACCAGTGTGGTTACAGCAATAGCGCCAGCTGAAAGCATCATCATATTCACCATGGAAGTAGCGCGTTCACGGCCTCCATAGAACAGGGCAATACCCGGCGTAATAATAAACACCAACGCGCCAGCCAACAATGCCCATTGCGGATCCATTGTGGTCATTTTTCACCTCAATTATTTGAAACAGCGCAACAATAACATCATTGCAGCTTAAGTATTACTTTATATAACTATTGTACCGAGAAACTCTTATAGCCAAAACTCATAAAGACTTTAGTGGAACATTAAAAACTACCACTCATGCAACTACATCAATGCTCAGCATTAAGCGAGCAAACCGTCTACGAAGCTTTGAGCATCAAACGGCACTAAATCATCTGGTCCTTCGCCAAGACCTACTAGCTTAACCGGTACACCAAGTTCATGCTGTACAGCTATAACAATTCCACCTTTAGCGGAACCATCAAGCTTAGTAAGGACTACGCCCGTAATGCCAATAGCTTCAGCAAATACTTTTGCTTGAGACATGCCATTTTGACCAGTAGTAGCATCCAATACCAGCAATACTTCATCAACAGGCATAGTTTTTTCTATAACCCTACGAATTTTGCCAAGCTCTTCCATTAAATTTGCTTTATTCTGCAAACGACCAGCAGTATCTACAATCAATAAATCAGTTTGCTCTTCTTTTGCCTTATTCGCAGCAATAAAAGCAACAGAAGCAGGATCAGCACCATCTTTATTTGCACGAACAACTGGCACGCTTACTGCAGACGCCCAAGTTTCAAGTTGATCAGCTGCAGCCGCACGAAAAGTATCTGCTGCAGCAAACATTACTGAACGTTTTTTGGCAATAAACAATCGCGCTAATTTACCAGCAGTAGTGGTTTTACCGGTGCCATTAACGCCGACCATCATAATAACGCTAGGATGATGCGCATTTGATTTATCTACATTTAAGCGTCGATCAGCGTCTTCATCTACTATTTTCAATAGTTTTGTACGCAATGCTGAATGCACATCTTCTGAATTAGAGGTACCAGCAATGCGTGCATCTTTGCGTAGATCTTCTACTAATTCTTCACTAGCTCGAGAACCAACATCGGCCATAAGAAGAGTATCTTCTACATCTTCCCAATCTTCTTCCGAAAGATGGTCCTTGCTTATGATATTAAACAATGCACGACCAAGTGGATTTGCACTATGAGCCAAACGTTCACGAAGATGTTTAATACGCGAAGAAGTACTTTCTGGCAATAATTCAGACTTTACTTCTTCATTAGGTACAACCGCGACGTTACTTTCTATCTGTTTTTCAGATTTTTTTGTTCCACGCGCTTTAGTTTTGCTTGTATCGATTGCACTATCAACGCTTTCAGGAATTACTGGTCCATGACTATTGCTGTGAATGCGCAAAATCACTGCAACTGTTACTAATAAGATGACAATAACAACAGCCGCAGCCGCAAACCAAATTAGCATGTTCATATCCATAACCATATTCATGACATCAAGACTATGAAAGTCAAGGGACACTAGCAATATATTTCACTATTTTTTCTCATCTTTGTTACACTTCAACGTCAATATGCTTAGGTACACCTGCATCTATTACACTAGTAAAAGTAGTAATAAATAGTACGAGCTATTTATTACGCAAAATTTGAATTCACAAAATCATTGAGGAGGATTTTATGTCAGATCAGCCTACCGTAAACGTATACGGTGCAGATTGGTGTGGAGATTGCAAACGTGCGAAAGCTGCGCTAATCCAGTATGGTGTGGCATTCGTTTGGCACGATATTGAAACAGAAGAGGGTGCTGAAGAAAAAGCGATTGAAATTAGCAATCAAAAGCATATTCCAGTTGTTACTTTTGCAGATAATACTTTTATGGTTGAGCCATCAGCAACACAAATAAAAGCAAAACTTGAGTCACTCGGAATACTGCAATAAATATATGTAACACGCATAAGTTAACACGATATTCACTTCGTCGATTGAATGTAGTACACTTAGCATTTGTTGCCCCTTTAGCTCAATTGGCAGAGCAGAGTCCTTTTAAGTCTTGGGTTGTGGGTTCGAGTCCCACAGGGGGCACTTTTTTATACCCAAATTTAGGGTAAGCGAGTAAACTGCAATAAAAAAACGGGGAGTTGAAGCTCCCCGACGAAAAATTCACTTAAAATCAAAGACGGCAATCAATGCCGTACTTATTGAGAATTAGCTGATTACTTATATAACACAATACTCAACTTGCCCAAACACTAGCATCTTGATCATCTTCATCTATATCGTGACCTACAGGTGCTGGAGAAGAATACGTGTATTCATCATCCACAACGCCAGAATCAGCATCTGCATTAATAGCAGCAAGAACATGCTTATCCATTTTGTACTGAGGAAGCACATTTTTAATATAGCTTGTCACAGCATCTTGCATAGCAACGTCATGGCCAACTTTTTCTGCCATAAACCAACGATGATCCAACACTTCATGGAAGAACTGAGCTGGTTCAATTTGCGAACGGAATTCAGGAGGTATCATACGAACTGTTGGCTCGAAAATTTCACGCATCCAATCAGTTGCGACGATTTCCAGCTCTTCACCTTGACGCCATGTAGAAGTGCGATATGCATCCAAATCGTTTAGCAGCCTTCGAGCCTGATTCTCTTGAACATCCAATCCAGTAAGACGAAGAAGCTTGCGGGAAGCATAGCCAGCATCCACAACTCGAGGTCGAACCAAAACCCTTCGACCATCTTCTGAAGTCTTCATCTCCAACTCATCAACATCGAAACCAAGCTCATTTAGACGATTAACACGACGTTCAATTCGCCACATCTCATCAGGACTGAACTTATCAACGTCAGTAAGCGTACTCCAAAGCGAATGATAGCGATCTACTAGACGATTGCCTATACTAATTTCATCTACTTCTGTCGGTAAAAGCTGACCGGAGCTCAAATCCATAAGCTCACCAATAATGTTGGTTCGAGCTAAATCAATATCGTATTCTCGTTGACCTTCTGTTAAACTTCCATGCAAATCACCAGTTTCTGCGTCAACTAGGAATGCAGAAAAAGCATCTGCATCTCGCAAAAACAGCACGTTGGAAAGCGATACATCGCCCCAATAGAAGCCAGAAAGATGCAAGCGCACCATAAGAACAGCAAGCGCATCGATAAGGCGCTCTGCAGTATCCGGACGCAACGTACGAGCAAATAATGCACGATATGGTAGTGAGAACTTCAAATGTTTCGTAACTAACATTGCCTCAAGCTTTTCACCATTAGCGTCATGGCGTCCTGCAACAACAGCTATAGGAGTAACTGTAGGCAACTCAAGTTTACGAAGCCTACGCAAAAGCTCATACTCACGTTCTGCAACTTGACGAGTAATTTCCTTCATTGCATACACTTCATCGCCAACGTGAACAAATCGCACAACGTGGCGAGAAATACCACGCGGCAAATTCACGAATAAATCAGCAGGCCATTGAGAAAGTGGTAATTCCCAAGGCAGTGTAAACATTTTTGGATTTGAACTAGCCGCAGTAATCTTCAGTGCCTGCGGCTCTTGAGAAGACGCATTCTCGTCCTGTGCAGATACCGAAGTTGCTTGCACAGCACGCGGGTCTAATTGAGGAGCGTCATTCCATTCCATAAAGTTTATTTACCAATCAAGCTCATGCCAACGATATCACTGCATTCCAGATAAACACAGCTCAACCACCGACGAATTATTGATAACAACTATATATAATAAGCGATGCATTGTAATGATGTATTATTGTACACTTATTATGCTGCTTTTTTGTGCCAAAAACGGGGTTCGCGTCATATTGCGAACCCCGCTCTATACCTTATACCGAAAGTTTGCTCATTAGCTTATATAAGCAGGCAAACCAACGTTTTAGTTCAAACGCAACTCCGTAGAAGGTGCGAACAGATGCATCTTAGATGGATCAATCTTGATCTTCACGGTGTCGCCAACCTTTGGAAGAGCACGTGGGTTCACGCGAATAGTCGTGAGCTTATTTTGATCAGACATCATAGTAGATGCTTCCTCAGGAGAACCATCGGTGATGATATTGCCATAGATATAGCCATCAGAACCGAGATCTTCCACGTTCATTACCTTCAAGGAGAACGCATTTGGATCATCGGATGTTGCCAAGCTTGCATCTTCTGGGCGGAAGCCAACAATAATCTGTCCGTTATCTTCTGCAGTGAGCTTGTCAACAGCCTCAGCTGGAAGAAGTATAGAATCCTCACCAATCTGAGCTCGACCGTTTACAACTGGATGCTGATTGATATTCATAGATGGTGAACCAATGAAGCCTGCAACGAATACGTTTGCAGGGCGGTCATAAAGCTCAGTAGGAGCTCCAACCTGCTGCAATACGCCAAGCTTAATCACTGCAATGCGATCGCCCATGGTCAAAGCTTCGGTCTGATCGTGGGTAACGTACAGAGTAGTAACACCAAGCTGACGCTGCAAAGCAGCAATCTGAGTACGAGTCTGAACGCGGAGCTTAGCGTCGAGGTTGGAAAGAGGCTCATCCATGAGGAAGACTTTTGGTTCACGAACAATTGCGCGACCCATAGCAACACGCTGACGCTGACCACCAGACAAAGCCTTCGGCTTACGATCCAAATACTCTGTCAAATCCAACACTTCTGCAGCTTTTTCAACACGCTTGCGGATTTCTTCCTTAGGAACACCAGCAATCTTCAAAGCAAAGCCCATGTTATCAGCAACTGTCATATGCGGATACAGTGCATAATTCTGGAAGACCATTGCAATATCGCGATCCTTTGGCTGCATTGTAGTAACATCCTGACCACCGATGAGGATACGTCCTTTGTTAACCTCTTCAAGACCTGCCAACATACGCAAAGTAGTTGACTTACCGCAACCAGATGGACCAACGAGTACGAGGAACTCACCATCTTTAATAGTCATGTTCAAGTCATCAACCGAAGGCTTATCGTTGCCCGGGTATATACGAGTCACATGATCAAATACAACTTCTGCCATGATATGTCCTTTCATCGGCAGGTACGTGCCGAACGATCCGTAGTGAAGGGTGTGCACTCATGACCCCAATTCCTACATCGGCGGGTATCAATCGTCCACAGTTTACTTACCTGGTCCATTGAAGGTTCTCTTCGTTGAGCCATGCCTTAATATATCATGTTTATCTTAGAAAAACAGCAAAAAATCAGTATTTTGCATAAACTCGGCGTGTCGAGTAAGGCGCACAAAAGGAGAATAACTATGGATCAACAACAAGAAACAACAAATAATGAAATGCAAAAATCAAATACCCCTTATAGTAAAAGCTTAATTGGCATCGTAATAGCACTAATTATTCTTGCATTCGCTGCAGGAGCTGGGTTTATGACTTATTACAATTCAATCAATAAACCACAAGTAAAAATTGAAAATCCAACAACCAATAAGCCAGATACACAAACTGAGGATACAGCAGACTCCCAAATAACCAAAGAGATTAAAAAACTGCCTTCTTCTGACATCCCACCAGCATCTAATTTACAAGGCGGAATTCTTCTTAGCAAAGATGGGTACGGCAAGCAAGCTGCTGGTGCTCCTACAGTTGCCACTTATTTTGATCCTTTGTGCCCTGGTTGCGGATCCTTTAATCGTACTGTTGATGAAACTTTAATTAAAATGGTTGAAGCAGGTCAAATTAACCTAGAACTTCACCCAATGTCATTCTTAAATCGTTTTAGCTCAGATCAATATTCTTATCGCGTCTCAGGCGGTATTGCCTATATCGCTTCGCACGACAACGATCCAAAGCATTTGCTTAAGTTCATCAATAGTATTTTTAGCGAAAGATTCCAGCCAGAAGAAGGCGACGGATACCAAGCAACACCAAATAAAGCTCTTATTGATTTAGCTGAAGATGCTGGAGTTGCAGATAAGATTGCGAATGAAGCATTTAACCTACACTATGTTAAGTGGCAAGAAGTTATTAATGAGAATACTCCAGAAGAAAAAGCTTTATGGAATGTTTCTGGCTCTAATAAAGGCGCTATGACAACTCCAACAGTAACAATTAACGGTAAGCTAGTAGATCTCAATGCAGCTTCTGAAAAGCAAATGGATCCTTTGGAAGCTATATTAAAGTCTTTGGGAATCGATAAAAAATATGTTGGCAAATCTGGTCATATGCCGAAAGTTACGTATAAGAGTAAGCCGCTTGAATTATAAATAAAATTAAGTAATCTCTATACTAAAACGGACGTTAAGAATACACTTAACGTCCGTTTTTATTTAATAATTTAGATTTCTATAATTTAGCTTATTTACAATGCAATAGGGGAACTAGTGTCAGACACTTTAGGCATCTGACCTGCAACTCCAACTTGTTTTTTATCCAGGCCGATGCAATGAAGCAGAGCATCAAGCACCTTCATTTTTTTCTCATTAATGGCATTCATATCAAGCAATTTATCGTTAATAGTTACAGTCGGCGTTGTCATAGATCCTTTATTTGGACCGCTGACATTCCACAATTCCTTACGATCAGGAGTGTATTTATTAACTAGCAGCTGCCACTTCAAATATTGGCGGTTAAAAGCTTTACTTGCAATTTCGTTTGGAATTCCAGATTTCTTAGCCAGTTTAATCAACTCTTTATTGCTTACAGGCTTATATCCCTCGCTTTCTTCCGGCTGGAATTTTTCGTTAAAAATGCCATTGATAAACTGAAGCAAATGCTTTGGATTGTTATCATATGAAGCGATATAAGCAATAGCACTAGAAACACGAGTCGAGTAATGGTCAGTAGAAAGTCCATCCAAGAATGACATTGGGTGAAGTTCTAGGTTAATTTGACCTGCTTCAACCATTTTAATTAAAGTTTCATCAACAGTACGATTAAAGGATCCACAACCAGGGCACAAAGGATCAAAATAAGTGGCAACTGTAGGAGCACCAGCAGCTTGCTTGCCGTACCCATCCTTGCTAAAAAGAATGCCATTCTTAGAATTAACACCGCTTGGACGAATACTTGGATCAATATTATCCAAATTATGATTAGATTTTGCAGATTGCTCTATTTTTTTCTGAGGCTGAACGTAAGCTGCCTGATACGCAGTAATGCCTACAGCAGCCAACATAGCCGCAACAATAATTACTACAATAACGCCGATAATTGCTTGCTGACGACGCTCACGCGCCGCACGCGCTGCACGTTCGCGATTTTCTATAGTTCTTTGTAGGCGAGTAGCAGATGAATCTCCCTGCTTATTATCACGCATCTGAATTTTAGGCATTGTTATCCTTCAACCATTTATTTCGCACACTAAGACTCGTTCCTAGCAGCATTCTTGCTAATGAAATAATAACTTCACCACAGTTTAGTAGATGGCATCAACGGAAAATACACATTACGTATCATACTATTTTTATTTTTCAAATGATTTTCCAGAATAAAATAACGCACCTAATCCTAAACGGAATTTTGTAGTCCACTTAACTGCAGCAAAAACAACCCATGCAACAATAAATCCTAGAGCATATCCAACTGCAGTACTTGAAAAAATATTAGGTGAGTAAGTTGGTAAAAGAATACGCAAGGATCCAACATCTATAGAAAGTAATTCAGGATTATTACCGCAGAAAAATGGATATATAACAGCTCCAATACCTCCAGAAACAACAATAGCTATAACTCGTGGAAGCATGTAAACAAATCCTCGAATAATATGCCACGGTAAAGTTGCAATAAGCACTACAGAATCATGGCGAGGAATTATTCCATCGTTAAGTTGCCATCTTCGCAAGCTTGATGAAATACTGTAGCCGGATGTTGCACTAATCCACATAAAAACCATCGCAAAACCAATAGAATCGAGAATGCTTAAGCAAGCAATGGCTAAATGAAGAATTATACAAATCAGCAGTATCCATGTTCCTCTACGCGCATAATCATGTTTATTAAGAGCAGGATCAACAGAAGACACTTCATCACTTTTAACGTGTAGAGAATCACCTGCTTCATTTTCAATATTGCCATTATCAAAAGTGTTATCAGAAGAACGAATAAGTTTTGAAGATTGTGCAATGCGTGAATTGTTTGAATTGTCGTCCTGTATATTCTGAAAATCTACATCGTTTAACGCATTAATTCGTGTTTTTTCATCCACACAAAATGTTTTATCGTCTTCACTATTATCTAATGAATGTGGCATAACAGTAGTAGAACGAACAGTTACGGTTGGCATTTCTCCATCAGAATTAAGATTTGTTATGCCAGCTGTACCAGCTGCATCGCAGGTACGAGAATTTGTTAGTATAGCAGTTTTTTCTTTTGTTTCACGACTTGTTTCACACCACATTTTACGCATAGTTATGTTAGTGGCATTACGGTCAAAAGGGCGGTTCGCCTCCGGCCAGGCTAAAGGATCCATAGCATCTTGACTAATTGCATTTTCTAAATCAGATGGCATGCAACGCTGCTCTCGAATCGGATTCAAAGCCTTACGAAAAGCAGCCATTGTTCTAGGAGGTAACCCAGTTAAATCTGCATTGCCTGAGGCAGCACGCTCCAAAACCGCCATCATAGGCTTTGTGCCAAAAACAGGCTTACCGGTAGCCGCAAATGCAAGCACAGCAGCAACAGACCACCAATCTGTAAGTTCATCTGAATCTCCGCCTTCAATAATTTCTGGAGCAATAAAACCAGGAGTGCCCATCACTAATCCCGTGCGAGTAACATGGCTTTCACCTTCGCCCATCGCAATCCCAAAATCTACCAATACAGGTCCAGTAGCAGAAATCATTACATTAGTTGGTTTAATATCGCGATGAACAATACCGGCTTCATGAACTGCTTTAACAGCTTCAATAAGCTTATGCGCAAGACGCTCCAAATCATCTGCAATATAAGGTCCATTCTCATCCACGTCTTCGCGCAAATTATGTCCTTCAATCAACTCTGTCACAATAAAAGCGATTGAAGCATCTAATTCCATATCCACTATCGCGCAAACACCTGGATGATGAATCCTCTGCAAAGCCAAAGCTTCACGTTTTAAACGTATTCGAGCGCGTTCCTGCTCAGAATCTTCATCTTCACTCTGTTTTGCATGAACAGACGCACGTAATATTTTCATAGCATATTGATTGCCGCCATCGTCATTAACGCGCCAAACTGACCCCATTGCGCCGCCGCCAAGCCTAGAAATAAGCGTGTATCCGCCTACATTAGTCCCTGGTTGCAAATCGAACATGCTTGTATCTTCCATACTGCATTATGTTAATGCCTTATATTGCCAAATACGCAAATATAAACAACAAAAAACACGCCGTTTCTATATTCAACATCGCCGTAATTTTGTAATGACGTGGCATATGGTACACTAATCAATTGTTCTACTTAGCATGATTCGTCATGCTAACGAGAAACTTCGCCTCCTTAGCTCAGATGGCCAGAGCGGCCGCCTTGTAAGCGGCAGGTCGCCGGTTCGATCCCGGCAGGAGGCTCCATTTTTATTCCACTCGTTTCGCGAGTATTTCTTATTTTCCATTCACATATTCCAGAACTATAGTTTTGTTATCTTTCGTATCACATATAATGACGTGAAATGATTAAAGCAGAGGGGATAGTGGCTAATTAACTATTCAAAAATAGAAAAGATTTTTATTTTTCATATACAGTGCCAGATTATGGCGTATTATGAAAATAACAAATCTATATCTGTGCACATGATCATCTTTATAACAAAACTTTTCGCGAGTAAGAACTCGGGAACCTTCCCCCAACTCAGGGTTTCCGAGGTGAGAGTGGAGCGTCCCCCAACCAGCTCCACCTCATAGGGGGCGGGAATATCCCCTTCTCTCCCGCCCCCACTTTTATTTTGTTTTGCATTCAATTTTGAATGCAATACTGAAGGTATAATAGAGAAGTTAGAATTATTGCAAAGGGAGTGATTGTATGGCACGTCGATGGACGCCTAGACGATTAATAGTGATGCGTCGTGCAAGAATAATCGCCTGCGTTTTATCTATATCACTCACAGCAACAAGCTTGTTTATATTTACAGCTAAAAAATCTGTTGCAATGATTATAAATGGAAAAACGCATATTGTAAGCACTTATTCAACAAATCCAATACGTTTATTGGAAGAACAACACGTGCCAGTAAAAACTCACGATCAAATTATTTCTTCTTCTGGAGATATTCTCACAAATCATTCTACTGTAACAGTTCGCAGTGCTTATCAAACTTCTATCACTGTAGATGGAGTAACTATACCGTTCTGGACTGTTGCAACTAGTGTCGATCAATTAATCGGCTTTTTTAAAGCTAATGCTAAGAACGCTTCACGAATTACAGTAAATTTGCAAAATATTTACGATAAACTCACTTGCGGCTTATCAATTAATAAAAAAGGTCCAATTAGCGTTATCGCTGACAGGAAAACACGCATTGTGCAAAATGGAGACTTACCTGCGAGCGCAATTCTTGATTCTCAAGGTATAGTGCTCGGCAAGGAAGATCGCGTAAGCGTAGAAGAAGATGATGGAAATACTGTTTTACGTGTTTCTCGAGTTACTCATGGCAAAGAAAGTCGTACAGTTTCATTACCTTTTGCCACACAAACTGTAGTAGATCCTAAACTTCCAGCGAATTCTCGCGTTGTACAACAAGTTGGCGTGAATGGTGAGCGCGAAGATGTTTATAACGTTACATACGTAGATGGCAAAGCAGAAAGCGCAACTTTAGTTTCGCAAAATTTGGTAAAGCCTGCAGTTAATCAAGTTATTGCTGTAGGTAAGGCTGCTCCTGCACCAATTCACAAAAATAATACAAATACGCAAAAGTCAAAACAATCCAAACAACAAACAAACGCTCAACACAAAAAGCAGAATACTGAGCAGCCTGCAAAACAGGAGAAGAAAAACAGCCAACAGCAAACTCAACAACAAACCGCATCTGCAGCTCCCGCACCTGCAGCTAATCCACCTGCACCCGCTCCAAGCTCTAATCCCGATAGCCTTGTACATGCTACTCCAGAACAAGCTAAACTATTCGCTCAGGGCGCAGCTGCGCAAATGGGTTGGACCGGTAAAGAATGGGAAGATCTTTTATGGTTATGGAATAGGGAATCTGGATGGAGATGGAACGCAGAAAATCCTAGCTCACACGCTTATGGCATTCCTCAAGCTCTTCCTGCAAATAAAATGAGCAGCGCAGGAGCGAATTGGCATGAAGATGCCGCAATACAAATTAGCTGGGGTCTAAGTTACATTAAGAGCAAATATAAAACACCTAGTGGAGCAGTAAAGCATTCGCGCGAAATTGGCTGGTATTAAAAGGCAGCAGCGTGTTTTAACGCACTTTGGCGCAACGGATTAATTGTTACGAAATTTGGACGGTAAAACTTTGACAGAAATCAGCATTGAAAATGAAGGTCAGCTTTTAGGTGCAGCAGATATTAGACGTATTGCTGCCGAGGAAGGCATTACTCCTACCAAAAAGTTTGGTCAAAATTTCGTTATTGATCCTGGTACAGTGCGAAAAATAGTAGCGGCAGCTGAAGTTAAATCTGGCGATATCGTTATGGAAGTAGGGCCTGGTCTTGGTTCTCTTACTCTTGCAATATTGCAAACAGGAGCACAGCTTACTGCAGTAGAAATAGACCCTCCGCTAGCTCGACGATTGCCGCATACTGTAGAAGAATTTATGCCTCAATCAATGCAAAAATTTAACGTCATTCTAAAAGACGCTTTGACAGTAAATGCCGATGATGTTCCACAGATTGCGCAGGCTAAACAATTTACTCTTGTTGCAAACCTGCCATACAATGTTGCGACGCCTATTATTCTTACTTTGCTAGAAAAATTTAGTAACTTACAGAATTTTCTAGTTATGGTTCAAAAAGAGGTAGCAGATCGTTTATGCGCACAACCTGGGAATAAAGTATATGGCACACCAAGTGTTAAGTTGGCGTGGTACGGCAAAGCCCAACGCGCAGGGCTTATCGGTCGTAATGTATTTTGGCCATCGCCAAACGTTGATTCAGCATTAGTTTCTTTTACTCGCAATTGCACAGGCAAAGGTGACAATAATGAACGTGAGGGAGTATTCGCTTTCATTGATGCCGCCTTCCAGCAACGACGTAAGACATTGCACGCAGCTCTTAAAAATCAAGTTCCAGAAGAAGCATATAAAAATTCTGGAATTGACCCAACTAGACGCGGCGAGACGCTTACTTGCGATGAATTTATTGCTTTATATCGCGCATGCAAAGATTGTAAATTATAAATAAAACGCATATTTATTCGTTGAATAAATATGCAAAATAAAATATTACGCAATGAAATATTACGTATATTCTGCAGCTTGTGTAAACTTGCTGCTAACAAAGTTACAAACCACAGATCGGAAGTGAACATGACGCAAGAATACGACGAACGTATTGCTCGTAAAGCTTTCATGTATCAAAGAAAAAGATCTGTACTCACTACAGTGGGCGTAGGCTTGGGCGTCACTTTTATATTTGCTTTACTTGTGCAATTCCACGCTTTTGGCATAAATTCTGTGCGTGCTCCAAAAGATAACCCAAATTACGGCGTTCCAGCTCCATGCGCAATAATAGGAAAAGAAGGGGCCAAAGCCCCTTACGTAGATAATAGAGCTGTAGCAATCAGAGTTCTCAACGGCACAAAGTTCCGCGGTCTTGCTCGCGCGGTTGGCGAAGCTTTAAACGCTCGCGGATTTAACTTAACAGAAGTTAACAATAACAAATCCAGTAACATTAAACGAACAATCATTTACTTTGGAAAAAACGCTATTAATGAAGCTTATACAGTAAACGCTAATTTTACCGATGCAATTATGCGAATGGATGATAGAAAAGATAAGCTCGTCGATATTGTGCTTGGCTCTACTTTTAATAATCTTCGCCCTAAAGTAGATGTTCCAGCAGCAGGCGCAACAATACATGAAGTGCAAGGATGTATAAGAGCTGATCTTATGAAAAACATTCCTAAGGCAGATCAGCATAAGGAAGTTAAATAAAAAAGAGTAGCAGTAAAATATTTTATACTGCTACTCTTTATTTAAGTGAAGAAACTTTTACTTTTTGTACGTTTCCTCATACCATCGCTGTAATTCTTCTACAGCAATATCATGGTCTACCGGACCATTATCGAGACGGTAATCAAGCATATGCTTATAAGCCTCACCAACTGTTGGACCTGGTTGCAAATGCAATAATTGCATTATTTCATTACCGTCTACATCAGGTCTAATAGCGTTAAAATCTTCCTGCTTTTTAAGCTCCTTTACGCGCTCTTCCATCTCGTCCATCGCATGCTCAAACATTAACGATTTGCGACGATTCTGAGTGGTTGCATCTGCTCTAGTAAGTCGGTTCAACCGCTCATACAGATGTCCTGAATCTTTTACGTAACGACGAACTGCAGAATCAGTCCACGGTTCATCAACATACCCATGAAAACGCAAATGCAAATTCACTAATTCAGTAACATCTTCGATAAGATGATGATCAAAATGCAGTGCTTTCAAACGTTTACGAGTCATTTTTGCGCCAACAACATCGTGGTGGTGGAAACTAACTTTCCCTCCATCTTCAAATTTTCGAGTTTTTGGCTTCCCAATGTCATGCAATAAAGCAGCTAGACGCAATGTTAAATCTGGAGACGGCACTGGACCTTCCTGATCTGTTTCCAAAGCTATAGCGCGCTCAAGAACCATCATTGTGTGTTCAAAAACGTCCTTATGACGATGATGCTCGTCAATTTCAAGCTGTAAAGCTGGAATCTCCGGAAGAACACGCTGAGCTATACCAGATTCAACAAGAGCTTCTAATCCTTTACGAGGTCTGTCCGAAAGTAACATTTTAGTAATTTCGTCGCGAATTCTTTCAGCAGAAACAATATCTAACCTATCTGCCATGTCTACAATCGCTTCAGCAGTATTTGCTTCGATACTAAACCCAAGTTGCGCAACAAAACGAACTGCACGCATCATACGCAAAGGATCGTCATCAAAAGATTGACGAGGATCAACCGGGGTTCGCAACACGCCTTTAGCTAAATCACTGGCACCGCCAAAAGGATCCACAAACTCTAAATCTGGCACGCGCAACGCCATTGCGTTGACAGTAAAATCACGCCTAGAAAGATCACCTTCTAAAGTATCACCGTATTGCACTTCAGGTTTACGAGAATCTGGATCGTACACATCAGAACGATATGTAGTAATTTCAACTTTTACTTCTGTACCATCAGCACGTCGACGCATAGCTCCCAACGTGCCAAATTTACGACCCATATCCCAAAAACCATCATGTCCCCAGCGACGCAAAATATGTTCAAACTCTTCAGGTTGAGCTGATGTACAAAAATCAAGATCATGCGACACGCGATGCAGTAGCATATCTCTCACAGGACCACCAACTAATGCAAGTTCATAATGACGCTCAGCAAAAAGTCGCCCCAACTCTATAGCTTCAGGCCAAACTTCGAAGTTCTCAGTCACCCTTACCGACACCCTTTCAGCAAAAATCAATCTATATTCCAGCATACCGTTACCCCAATGCACAGCGGATTGAGTAATGTTGACTATATGATCACTCCTGCAGACTTACGACGTACGCTCGCCAAGCTTGCGGATAATCATGCCCAAAATCAAGCTGCTCCTGTTATTACGCCACTTGATTTAGCTAAAATGCATAGAAAAAAGTCTTGCCATCAAGACAGTTGTGAAGAACAAAATGTTGTTGATATTCCGCTGTTTTCTAAGGATGACAGCACTGCGCAAGACTCAGGATCGCCGGAAGATAATCTTCAAAAAACATCTTCTTTCTCAGGCGTATCTCCAGCACTTATGCCACCACGCAGACAGGCAGATACTCCTACAACTTTTGCTTCTTTAGATGCGCAAGACTTGCCAATTATTCGAGAATATTCCGCAGGCGGTTTAGTATTTGACTCTCTCGGGCGTGTCGCAATTATTGCTCGTCATTCAAGAAGCGGACACCTTGAATGGTGTCTACCAAAAGGACATATAGAAAAAGGTGAAACACCTCAAGAAACAGCAGTTCGCGAAATTCATGAGGAAACGGGTATAGTTGGCGAAGTAGTAGATTCGATTGCCACAATCGACTATTGGTTTACAGGCACAACGCATAGAGTACACAAGCTAGTGCACCATTTTGCGTTACGTTACGTAAGTGGCGACTTATCTGTATTAGGAGATCCCGATCACGAAGCAGAAGATGCAATATGGGTGAATTTTAAAGAACTTAATGCAATACTAAGCTATCCAAATGAACGTAAAATTGCATGGCTTTATGCCAAAAAAGCACATAGGCGGTCTAACAGTGAAGAAACTCACGCGTAAACATCAGACCACAAATGCGTCTACTGTTCTAAAGCAGAAGGCACTTTCATACGTATTTTCTTTATTACGAATTACGTTACATACTTGCTTAATTTCTGCACGTTTTATTTTTATATTATTCGTAGTATTTGCAACAATTTTTGCTTTTCCAACAGCAAAATATGCAGGATTAGCAAATTACGCATATGCAAACACGAAAAAAGCAGATTTATCTGACAAAACTTCTACAAGACAAAATAAAAAACAATCTACGTATGAAAATCCGCATAGCAAGGGCATTGAAATAGATATAACTCAAGCAACGCCTGTAGTAACAGATAAAAGCGGATACCACCTTACTGCAACACTAAAAGCCGTAAAAACGGCACTTCCAGAAGGCACTTTACAACTTTCTATAAATTCCAATTACACTTTTGTTTCGCGCACGGACGTGCAAAATTGGTCGCAAGAGGAATCTCTTATACCAACTCCTCAAATTTTAGATTCCGTAAAAACTCCAAGTTTAGCTTCCGGTCACACGTGCACTCTTAGCTTTAACATACCTGCAGATAAACAAGAATTACGTTCCATCCTGAATTGGGGTCCCAAACCATTAAAAATTACGTATTTCTCACAAGATTATTCAAAATACAAATCGATACATTCTTTTTTGACAAGAGCAAATATTGGCATGCACTCAGCTAACTTACCAGCGATGAAACTTACTGCGCTCATGCCAATATTAATTCGTACACAAAACGATTTACGCAATTTTAAAGCTAATAACATTCAACCTAGCGATCATTTAGAAACGTTACTTAGAGCAGACAAAGATAGTATTCACAACATTATTGGGAAAGCTGATTTAGCAAATAAACACTCAAAATTACAAACAATCGCAGATTTAAGCACAATACAAGCATCGCATTTAACACTCAAACCAAGCGCTTATATGCAACAATCTGGTTTTGATATCAGTGCTTATGCAGATGACAATAATGACGATTTGTATAAATCGGCAGGAATTACTAAAGAAAAATGGTCTGCAAAAAATTCGCAATCGCAGAAAAATATTACTAAAGCAAATAATTCAAAACAAACAGACTCAACTAATCATAATTTAAATAAAGCTTATGCATGGCAAACATACGGCAAATGGACTATTCATGCACTAGAGCAAGCAAAACGTAATGGATATGAAACTGTTATTGCAACAGACGAATTTGACAATAATGCTTCACAGTTTGCTGTTAGAAATGGCATATACGATATAGATACGCCTGCAGGGAATGTGCGAGTTTTGTCACCTCAATCAGTGCTTACTCTTCTGGCAAACGGAAAGCCTACAAGCGATAACGCAACAAGCGAACGAACTCAGGCTGGGCGCATTAATCGTTTAGTGGCACAAAGCGCGTTCTACCAAATGGAACAGCCGTATGTTGATAGACATATTCTCATTACTTTTTCGAATAATGCATCTAATTCAAATATTGATGCTGTTATGAACGCATTAGAACAATCTCCTTGGCTGTCGTTAAGCGACTTGCAAACAATGGCAAATACGAAGCAAAATGCCTTGCCTGACTGGAAGAAAAATTCCATAATGCGTGAAATATCTCGCAACAGCTCTATAAGCGAGAATATTACTGAAAAACGACGCTCTTGCCTAAACGATTTGTCACATTCAAGGAAAGACGTTTTACGTTTTACTAAGAATATTCTCGACTATAGTTCCGCTAAGCATCCTCATAATACTGAGGGTGACGCTCAAGCACTTGCAAAACAAACAGCCAAAACAAAAAAACTTATTAACATAAAAGACTTAGAAAAGTATTTATTACGCTTATACGACGATATTTCTTTGCACGAATTTACCAATAATACGATCGAGCAGCAAGATTCAGCCAAAACTACTGCACACAGCAAGAAAAATAACAAGTCTTGTATAAGTAAAAATACTGCTAAGACTTTTGCAAATACACTGATGAATGGCATTCACATAATCCCACCGCATGATATTACTGCCGTAAGCGAAACAGCAAGCATGCCTATTACGATAAGCAACACATACTCTTACCCTGTGCAAGTGTATTTATCTGCAAATACTCATGCTATGGAAATTGTTACACGCCGTAAAACTTTAGTAAAAATTCCAGCTAATAGCGAAACTCAAGTAACTTTACCACTGAGAATCACTACATCAATTCACACAAAAGCTACTTTTGTGCTTGAAGACAATCAGCATCGCGTATTTGCAAAAGAACAAAGCACACTTATTACTAGTACACTGCAAATTAGTGATAAAAGCGGTACGATTATTATAGTATTTGCTTTCATTCTTGGTCTTCTTGGCCTTTGGAGGCAATTCCACCGTAAGAAGGATCCAGACGAATGAGTTCAGTAGGTCGAAATTCTGTAATTATGGCTAGCGGAACAGCCGCATCACGCATTACAGGTCAAATACGTACTATCTTATTAGCAGCAGCCCTTGGAACAACAGGTTTAGCAGCAAACGCATATCAAGCTGGATCTATGATTCCACAGCTAATATATACGCTTGTTTCAGGTGGAATTTTCAACGCTGTATTAGTACCGCAAATTGTTCGCACTCTCGAAAAGAAAAATGCCGAGGAACGCTTAAATAAACTTATTACATTTGCAATTCTTCTGCTTCTCGCGCTAACAGTTCTTATGTCTATAGCAACGCCTGTGCTCACTATGCTATACGCCGGCGGAAGCGCCGAAATGCAAACATTAACATGTTCATTTACTTTATGGTGCATGCCTCAAATTTTCTTTTACGGTATTTATACAGTACTTGGGCAAGTTTTGGCAGCAAAAGAGCATTTTGCCATGTACGCGTGGAGTTCAGTTGCAGCAAATATTATTAGTTGCCTAGGCTTTGGCGTTTTTATCATCATCTTTGGTAAAGCAAATAGGATGCCACTAAGTTTTTGGAATGGCAATACTCTTTTGCTCACTGCAGGATTCTGGACTATTGGCGTAGCAGCACAAGCCTTAGTGTTATTCCTACCTCTTATAAAATGCGGAATACACTACAAGCCAAGTTTTGGTATACGAGATATCGGTTTAAGATCAATGGGCCCTGTTGCTGCATGGAGCATGGGCATTGTTATTGTTACACAAATAGTTGTAATGATTACTACGCATATAACAACAAGCGTCCCATTTGTTGCCGAAAAACGTTTAGGATTAGATCAGTTTGAAGTAGCAGGTAATGCTACTTATCAAAACGCTTACACAATGTTCCTATTGCCCTACTCTTTAGTTGCAGTATCTGTTGCAACAGCAATTTTCCCTAAAATTTCACGCTCCATTGCATCTCACGATTTACATAGCGCGCGCAATGATTTAAGTGAAGCACTCAGGCATGTAAGCATAATTATGTGCTTCTTTACAGTCATTTTTATTGTTATTCCGACACCTATTTCGTTAGCTTTAATACCATCAATAAGTGTTCAAGAAGCAAACCTTATGTCTGCACCTCTAATGATGCTAGCTTTTGGCTTGCCTTTAACTAGTAGCTATTTGATTATTCAACGCACATTCTTTGCTTTTGAAGACGGTAAAAGTCCTTTTATTTTCGCAGCAGCGCAACTTCTTACTGAGCTTTTTGCCTTTGTATGTTGCATTAATGTACTGCCACCTACTTATTGGGTTACAGCTTTAGGCTCATCAGTTTCAATAAGCTACTTCTTGACTTTCCCATCACTTGTTCATATGCTTCGAAATCGTTTCAACAATGACTTAGATGATCGAAATCTTGCAATTACGCATATAAAAATTACTATTGCTTCAATAGTATCTATTGTTGTTGGTCTCTTAGTGAGTAAACCGCTATTGCATGTTTTAAACTTCAATTCCCCACATATGCATGGAATATTAAGGTGGGTATACGCAATACTTATTTGCGCAATAACAACAATTATTATTGCTGTTGTTTATCTGTCAGCACTCTTACTTTTGAAGACCAGAGAACTTGTAGATTTGTCTGCCCCAATAATTAGTAAGCTTGCCCAAAAGATTCCTGCTCTTGCTCCTCTTGCTAAAATTTTTGAAGAAACTGCAAAAAGTCAATCACAGCACGAACAGAAAAATCTTAGAATTCCGCGTAGAATACAATCCGATGCAAAATATCATGATTCTTCTAACAGCAAAAACTTCTAAGAGCGTAGTTTCATATTGAGCTTTTCCTTAAAATATGTGATTATTTGGGAAATTATTTCAATAACAGCAAAATGCTGTACATAACATGACGGCTCACCAGTACAATTATGTGTTAGTAAAAAATGTTAAGTTACTTATTGCACATGCGTAGGAAGATGAGGAACAAATGGAACCTCGGTTAGGAGATATTGTACTAAATCGATACGTACTAGTATCGCTTTTGCGCAACGAAGCAGGCTTGCAAGTATGGCAAGCCAATGACCGCATACTTACGCAGGATTGCCAGCTTTTTATTGTACGAGATTCACGTTTTTTGCCGCAAGTAAATACAATTGCATCAACCTTGGCTTTATCGCATAGCCGCAAGTTTACGCAAGTACTTCAATTACGGCATCATGATTCTGTTGCAATTATTGTTACAGCTTTAGATCGCGGTATTACTATCAATGATTATTTGGCTCTTAAAAAAGCACCTTTAAGCTACGAAGCAATAAGAACTATTGTTGCAGAAACTGCACAAGCTTTAAGCAGATTACTTGCTAGCAATATTACTCACCACGCTGTTTCTAGTGACACTGTTCGCATAAGTTCTTCAGGAATTGAGTTAGCAGATACTCCAGTAAGTCCTCTTTTGGAAGATGTGACTCAAAAAGATGATGATCAAATTCCAAGGCAAAATGTTGAACATATTGCAACTAAGCAACTTGCATCATTGTTATACACTTTGATTACTAGAACTTCTTCTCGAATACAAGCTCGTTTTGATGCGTCTCTTTTGCCAGATAATACTCCTTCAGAATTTAGGATGATTTGCACAAGAAGCCTAGCTTCAAATAAAAATAACAACGTAATACCTATGGCGTCTATTGCAGAATTAGTAGCATTATTAGGTTCATACACGCCTTTATCGAAGCTCACAACAAGAGATATTGTGCTTGATGGTAAAACAAGTGTTGCTTCTATTAGCAATGTTCGACTTCGCGAAGCAAAAGATGATTGTATACTACCTTTGCCTGAAGGTCTTTCACAAAGTGAAGAAGAATTTGATGCACAATTAATGCAAAGAAATAATCAGGATTCTAACGATTTTTCTTCAACTAATTCAGCCAACACTATTTCAAATAATACAAATGGATCCGCTAAGTTAAGTGATAGCTTCAAAAATGCTGGAAGAACATTGGGATCTCTTCTTAAAAGAAGCAATACTAACTCAGATTCTGAAGGCATTGGTAACAATAGTTTTAGTGACGAAACTAACACTAATACAGATATAGATTTTCATGATATTGCAGCAGCAGAAATGGCTAGCATTCTCGCTCCTACAGAACTTGATACAGACGATGCTCTTTTCCCAACATTGTCTGCTTCATATAAACATTTTCCCGATACTGCTACGTCTAAAAATATTTTTGATCACGTTGAAAATACAAGAAATCAAACTTCCAAAAATACTATTAGCGAAACAGGCGTAGTTAGTAGTTTTGATTTTGGGCATCTTCTTACTGAAAATAATCAACACACAGAATTAATCTCAAGACCACAAAACTTAACTTCAGAAGGCGAAGCTACTGGTCGCGTTCCTGTTGTTGATTCTCACGGAAGATTTGTAGCTCCTGGAGAGGAATCAGCAAGAGCACTTAGAGACGAAATAAACAATGACCAAAACGACGATATCCAAGAAAATGGAGCACTTTCTTTGCCGCCAAGCTTCCAGCCTCTGGAACAAACTGCTAATTTGCACAAACAAAAGCAGAATACACAAAATAACAACACTATTGCAGATGCTAAGATTTGGTGGGGTCTTTCAACCAAAGTTATTGTTATCGGGGCTGTTTCGTTACTCCTTGTAGCTGGATTAGCTTTGGCATTACATGGTTTATTTGGCAATCATGAAAGCACAGGTAGCTTCGGAAACAACGGCTCATGGGATAGCACTAGTCTAGAAAATGTTCCGTTTGGTAGCCAAGGTATTCTTCCTCAAGAAAAACAACCTGTTAAGAAAAATATGGGTCGTAAGCAAGTAAAACCTGTGCCTAAGCCTAAAATTCC
Organism: Gardnerella sp. DNF01159; assembly: GCF_049244215.1. Classification (NCBI taxonomy): domain Bacteria; kingdom Bacillati; phylum Actinomycetota; class Actinomycetes; order Bifidobacteriales; family Bifidobacteriaceae; genus Gardnerella; species Gardnerella sp. DNF01159. The sequence continues at coordinate 1,645,685 of NZ_CP058387.1, forward strand.
TACTAATAACGTTGCTTACGAAGCTGATCGTTATCAATTCTTAAGCTTCCCGGCTAATCAAGCTGGATATGGATACTATATTCACTTAACCGAACCACAAACTGTGTATCGCTTCGTTGTTTCGATACGTTCCTCTGGAGGTCACGCATATTTGTTGGCAGATACTAAGGATGATCCAACTAAGGGAACTCAAGTAGCAGAATTTACATTCGATGAAAGCGGAACAACAGATGTAAAACTTAAGAAGATTGTAAAATCTCAAGATTTCATGCTATGGGTTCCAAAAGATAGCATGCCTAAGAACAGTTTGTACATCAATTCTGTAAAACTGTATTGAATCTCTTATAATAAGTGCTTTTAAGGAAATAAGTAATGGAAAATAAACTTCGAAAAGTTATCATAATTGGATCCGGACCTGCAGGATACACTGCTGCAATATATTTGGGTCGCGCTGGGTACAAACCACTTGTTATTGCTGGAGCTCTTACTCCAGGCGGTCAATTGATGAACACAACGGAAGTAGAGAATTATCCAGGATTCCCAGAAGGTATTTTAGGCCCTGACTTAATGGAGTCTATGCAAAAACAAGCTGAAAAATTTGGTGCAGAAATATTGCTGAACGATGTCACTTCTGTAGACTTTAAAAGTGCTGTAAAGCTCGTTACTACCGATGACGGTATAACTTATGAGTCCGACGCAGTTATTGTCTCTACGGGCTCGCAAGTGCGCAAATTGGGCATTCCGGGAGAACTCGAGTACTCCGGCAGAGGTGTATCTTATTGCGCAACTTGTGACGGCTTCTTCTTCCGAGGAAAACCAATTACTGTAGTTGGTGGAGGAGATTCTGCTTTTGAAGAAGCATTGTTCCTCACACGATTTGGTTCTTCTGTTACTTTAATTCACCGCAGAAATGAATTCCGCGCTTCAAAGATTATGGTTGACAGAGCAAAAGAAAACGAAAAAATCAAATTTATTACAAATAGCGTTGTAGATGAAGTGCACGGCAACGATGTAGAAGCTACTTCACTTACTGTTCGCAATGTTATTACAGGAGAAACTCAAGAAGTTGAGTCAGCTGGATTGTTTGTGGCAATTGGTCACACTCCTGCAACAAAGTTTTTAAACGGCCAATTAAAACTTAATGAAGATGGAACAATTGTTGTTGATGGTGCAACTACTCGCACTTCTGTTGAAGGCGTTTTTGCTGCGGGAGATGTTGTCGACAACATGTATCGTCAAGCAATTTCTGCAGCAGGAATGGGATGCAGAGCAGCTCTTGATGCTCAAACTTATCTTAACGAAAAATACGCTTAAATCTTACTCATTACACAAAGGCTTACTAAAAGTAAAAGCATAAATACAATTAAATTTACGTGTGACATTACAGTCTAAGCTATTATATTGTAGACAAATGTCACACGTATTTTATTAAAACTACTATTCTTTTTTAGAAACAAGTAAACCAATAATTCGTTGCATTTCTTCAGGAGAAGAAAAGACAATCTCGATTCTTCCATGATTTTCTGTGCCCTTAATAGAAACTTTGGTAGCAAAATGCTCCTCAAGCTGCTTGCGCACAGGCGAAGAAGACCACTGATTATTGCGACGCACACGCGTACGTACTGCTCCATGAGATGTATCTTCATTCTTCAACGAAACAATCTCTTCAGTACTACGAACTGACAATCCTTCTGCAATAATGCGATTGGCTAGACTTTCCATATCTTCTGGATTTTCCAAGCCAAGTAGTGCTCGTGCGTGACCTGCAGAAAGCACACCTGAGGCGACATGTTTTTGCACGCTAGCAGGAAGATTGAGAAGTCTTAAAGTATTAGCAATTTGTGGACGTGATTTTGATACAGACTGAGAAAGCTGAATCTGTGTTAAACCAAAATCATCTATCATCTGAGAATATGCTGCCGCTTCTTCAAGAGGATTAAGAGCAACGCGATGAAGATTTTCAAGCAATGCATCTCTTAACATATTTTCATCAGCAGTTGTGCGCACAATCGCTGGAACTGTATCAAGTTCAGCTAGCTGAGAAGCACGCCATCTTCTCTCGCCCATAATAAGTTCATAATGTGCAATTTGTTCATCATTTTTATCTGCATCAACAATAGGTCGCACAACTATAGGCTGTAAAACGCCGACTTCTTTAATAGATGACGCAAGTTCTCGCAGCTCATCTTCATCAAAAATTGTTCGAGGTTGATGCGCATTAGGAACAATATCTAACGGCTTAAGATAAGCTAAATATCCACCTTTTACTGGCTTCAAAGGCTCATTTTTTGCGGTTTTATTCGATTTTTCAGCAGCGTTATTTTTTTCACCAATAACGGTTTCTTCATTATTTTTTGCCTTAGACGACATAAATGTCGTTGATGCTGAATCTCCAAAAAAGAAATCCATAGGTCTAGTGACATCTCCAAGAGATGGCATAGTTGAACGTTTATGAGAATGCTTGTTAGTATGAATTGACGGCACGGTTTCACGTGAAACATTCTTTATTTTGTTATTATTCTTATCCGCGTGAGGAGCAATTGAATTGCTCATACTAGGGACCTTTGTTTCATGTGAAACATTTTTTGATTGATTATTATCTTTATGTAACGTTTCACGTGAAACTTTTGCTTGTTCTTCTAATTGACTATCCACAGATTCGGATTTTTTTGTTTCATGTGAAACATTAAATTGCAAATTATTAGATGCATCGGCAAGCGCATCCTCGCCAGGCAAAGCTGGGAACAAAGCACCTAAACCTTTACCCAGGCGAGACTTATTTCCACTCATTATTGATTCTCCTGTTGTTGTTCTTGTCGATTAGCATCTTGCTTTGCTGCAATAACAGATAATACCGTCTTAGACCTTTTCGCTATTTCTAACGCAGCTTCGCGATAAGAAATCGCTCCTGATCCATGAGGATCATAAGTAATAACACTTTGGTTAAAACTTGGCGCTTCAGGTATTTTCACAGTACGAGGAATCGTAGTCTCAAGCACAATATTTGGATAATGTTTTTTAACTTCTTGGAAAACTTCTCTGCCTAATAAAGTTCGCTTGTCAAACATAGTAACAAGCATTGTAGAAACAACTAAAATTGGATTGTAATGTTGCTGGACTAAACCAATAGTTCTTATAAGCTGTCCTAAACCTTCAAGAGCATAATACTCAGCTTGAATTGGTATAAGCATTTCACGTGCTGCACACATGGCATTAATCACTAACAAGCCAAGCGACGGAGGACAATCAATAAAAACATAATCGTAATGTTCGCTGCTATTATCAAGATATTCTTGCAAGGCATCCTTTAACAGATTATTACGATTATCCATATCTGCAAGCTCTAATTCAGCACCACTTAAATCAATGGATGCTGGCACAACATCAAGTCCTTCAATATCTGGGCAAGCATGTTTTACTTCAGCGATACTTTTTCGCCCTTCAAGAACATCGTAAACCGACAAATTACCAGAAGCATGAGGAGTATTTAATGCAGTTGACGCATTCCCTTGTGGATCCATATCAATAAGAAGTACTTTTGATCCACTTACTGCCATAGCTGCAGCAAGATTTACAGCAGAACTTGTTTTTCCTACTCCACCTTTTTGATTAGCAACAGCAATAAAACGCGTTTGCTTAGGCTTAGGATATTTCGCTTGTTCAATGGAATGAAAACGAGATGTCAAATCTGCCAATTCAATACCTAGGGAGGATTTTGAATCTCCAAAAATTCGTTGAATCGTTTCAGCAGCTGATTCCACGACGTATCACCCCCAATTAAATATGCGAAACTCTTAAAACAAAAATATCGTGTTTTAAGTTTCGTCGTTTCCATGGACATAAAAAGCACAAATTTTTTGATGTTTCACATGAAACATCAACACCTTATTCCATAACTAACTACATATTTTTCTAATCATAGAACACTAATATTAATGCTACTGCACACTACAAAATAGAAATAATCAATGCCTCGCCCTCCCCAAAACCTAATTGAACAATTTATATTCATGTGTGAGATTTTTCGCATTGATTGGATGCTTGTATGTTTCTGTAGCTTTGCAGTAATGCTTTGCAAACGTTGCACATGAAGCTTTGCAGTAATGCTTTGCAAACGGCGATTATGTAGCTTTGCAGTAATGCTTTGCAAACGGCGATTATTTATTGATTAGCAAACTTTAACAGTATTGCTCTGCGGACGTTGAATATTTATCGCATAGAGAACACTAGCATCCGTGCTGCTGCGCACGTCACACCAGGCACTCCTACCACACCAAAAACACTAGCGGTTTTACTAATAGTGGGAGATAGGAATTGCTTGGTCGAGCAATATAAAAGCGGAACGATAGTAATAATCTTGTTGATGAATACTATTTTTGCAGAAAAAGTAAGTAAAAAACTAAACTTAACTACACAACCGCTAAGTCCAAATAAGGTATAAGAGCGGAGCGCTGCGAGACAAGTAATTCCTATCTCACACAGCCACACAAAGAAACCCGCCAGCCAAACACCAGCTAAAACTCACGCCACGCCAAACAAGAACTTTCGAGGCTCATCAGACCGTTTTCAGAAAACACCAGTCAAAACTCATAGACGATACGCAAGAACATCGCAAATAAAATTGCATCATACTAAACGAAAACTTGCGCAAACACAAATTTTAATTAAAAAATTAGGCTTTATTTACTATTACAACTGTAGTTGGTTGTAAGCCAGATGCAACAGGTGCCTCAAAAACATGAGTATCTATTCCACCGGCTTTTCGAATCATTTTTACAGCTTTTTCTACTTCTGCTTGAGCAGATTTACCCTTTAATGCTATTAATTTCCCGTGCTTATTCAATAGAGGAATAGTCCATCCAGCTAATTTCGTCATAGGAGCTACAGCCCTGCATGTTACTACATCAAACGCTGGAATTTCATGTGACTTAACTTTGTCAATAACTTCATCTGATCTGCCGTGAAATATAGTAACATTTTTTAATTTCATAAGAGCAACGCACTCACGCAACCAATCAACACGACGCTCCATAGGTTCAATCAAAGTAACGTCATAATCAGGTAAGCACGCAGCTAAAACTAGACCAGGAAAACCTCCGCCGCTACCTACATCTGCAACTCTTTTATTTTTTCTACCAACTATTGCTTCTTTAATAAAAGGAACAACTGCTGCAGAATTTAATATATGCCTTTCCCAGAGAATATTCATATCTCTAGGACCGATAAGACCTCTTATTAATCCTTCTTGCTGAAGTTTCACGTGAAACAGCTTACACTTTTCTAATGCTTCACCTAAAACCTCGTTCAGCAACGGGGATCCTTCCAATTCGTCCGCTATTTTTTGTGTATTTTCCTCGTATTTTTTATCTAAATTAGCTTCCATATTTTCCCCAAAACAAATAAAAGCAATATAAAAAATAAATAAAAAGTAACACAACAAAACATTTTTTGTTCCATTGTGTTACTTTTCATTTTATTTCTCTTTTCCTTCGAAAAGAAACAATTAAATAAAAATTAATTATTCTTCAGAATATTCGCCTTCTACATCGTCAATTTCATCAATATTCTCATCTTCAGAAGCAACTGAAGGCATGTAAACAGTTACATAGCGGCGTGGTTCTTCCCCATGTGAACGGGAGCGCAAACCTTCATCACGTACAGTATCATGCACAACTTTACGCTCAAAAGAATTCATTGGCTTCAAATTCACAGGTTCACCAGTTTCACGCACCTCATCAACAGCATCTAACGCAATATCGCGCAAATGCTGGCGCTTACGCTTTAAGAATCCATCTACATCAACTATAAGATGCGAACGATCACCAGTTTTTTGTTGAACAGCAAGACGACTCAATTGCTGCAAGGCATCGACAACCTCACCATTGCGACCAATTAAATTCTTAATATCAGTGTCATCATCTGCAACAATCTGAATCATTGGGCGATTATTGCGCACACCCATCTCAATATCACCCTCATAATCAGCAATATCGAGTAAGCCTTCTAAATAATCTGCGGCAATATCAGCTTCTTCATTGAGTTGATCAACCGTCCTCTTCTCATCTTGTACCATTAATTACTCCTTATCGTGAGAAAATTCACGTTTTACAAATTCCTGAAGTCTAGTTTAGCGGATAATAAAGCCAAGTTACTAACTTATTTTCAAGTCATAAAAATGACTTTATATATCCGCAAAATGTATCTAAATATTAGCGCTTTGCCACCTTACGTTTACGTTGTGGCTGTTTGCGCTGGAATCCCTCAATCTCTCTACGCTCAGCTTCTTCACGAGCTTTTTGAAGATTCTCTTCTTCAATAGAAGGCAACCCTTCGCGCTCACGACGAGCAGTTTCTTTTTGATAGTCACGCTTTTCTTTTTCTTCAGCTGCAGGAGATCCAGGAGTTGGGAATGCGTAAACCTGCCAAATTGAACGCAACATATTTATAACATTGTTTACTAACCAGTAAACCAACATTGCAAATGGCATAGCAAACGCAGAGAAAACGTAAATCAACGGGAATCCCCACATCATGAGCTTTTGTACAGTATATTGGCTACCCTGCTTAGACTCAGGCGGAAGATTCTTACGAATATTATTGAATTGCATGTACCACATTGCAGCACACATAAGTACAACAAATATAACTATGACAATTTTACCTGCGCCAGCAGTTGTCATAAAAGTATCTGCAACACCAACCCCAAATACGCGAGTTTTAATGAATTGCTGTGCTGTTGCAATATCAAAGGCACCAAGAGCTGCATGCTTACCACGAGCAATAAAAGGAATAACGGAAAGCGTATACCAAATACTCATAAACGCAGGACCCTGAATCATCATAGGTAGGCACGAACCAGCAGGATTGGCTTTGTTATCTTGATAAAGCTTCATCATTTCACGCTGCATAGCTTCTTTACTTGCAGGATCATTTTTGCCTTTATATTTTTGCTGTATTTTCTTAATCTTAGGCGCAATAGCTTGCATTTTGCGCATGCCTTTAATGCTTTTAATAAATGCAGGGAAAATGCACGCATGCACAACTAATACCAAGAATACGATGGAAAAAACCCAAGAGAAGCCAACTTCATTCATTCCCAGAAGAGTTAATAACTTATGGAATAATGACATAATTTGAGTCATGAGCCACTCAACTGGCGTCAAGATTTTATAAAACCATCCCAAGAATCCATTATCAAGTATGAAGTTATCTTGATTAAACATTAGTTTTCCTTGTCTTCTTCAGCCAAGGGAGTTAGCCGTGGCTCTTCATGTGCTTTAGACCAAGCACATCTGTAAAAAATCGAATATTTGCGGGGTACATCATCAATACTGCAGCTTGTCCAAGGTCTACAGCGTAGAAGGCGTAATAATGCAAGAATACCACCTTTAAACGTGCCATACCTAGCAATTGCTTCAATAGCATAACGCGAACACGTAGGATAGTATCTACAGCAAGCTGGTCTATTTGCAGAAATCGTGCGCTGATACCATCTAATTGCACTAATTACAAACTTAGAACTTAAACTTTTTTTACTACGCATAACAATAACCACCATTTACTCAAAATAATATATTTCAATTATCCTTGATTCTGATTATTCTCATGCATTTTGCAATTTTGTGTAGAACATAAATCTGCACTAATTTTGCCAAAAAGCTTTTGTATCTGGCATTGTAACGAATCAAATGAAGATTGAGCTGCAGAAGGTTTTGCTCTTAGCACCACATCACAACCTGCAGGTAATAAAGATTCATAATTTTTTGCGATTACTCGCAGACGTCTTTTTACCTTATTGCGAACTACAGCTTTCCCCACTGATTTAGATACAGCAAGACCTAGCCTCTTTACATGTTCAAATTTTTGATCATGTAAGAAGGTATCAGAAAATGCCGCGGGAGTATCACTTTCAAAACCCGTGGCAATATAATCTAAACTTGCACTTCTATCTTCGTTAAGTGTGCTCTGCACGGCTATATCGTCACGCATAATGTAATGCGCGACGATATCCCGAGAACTCACCTTGCGCCGTTTTTTTAGCACCGCAACAAAATCACGGTGGCTTTTCAGCCTTTCCATGCCTTACGACGCTACCTTAACTCAGGCAGACAGTGACTTGCGGCCCTTGGCACGACGACGATTAATTACTGCGCGACCTGCACGCGTACGCATGCGAACGCGGAAGCCGTGCTTCATGTGACGACGACGATTATTCGGCTGAAATGTCCTCTTCATAACTAATGCTCCTGTATTCAGCCACGCAAAAGCATGGCCCCGTATGAGTCAAGCTATACCAAAATACTATTACCCCTCACCAATGCTCAAAACTCCACATTTTCTTATTAAAGAATCAACATTGTCAGATATAAATAAAAATGATTTATTCACATTTCTATTACAATTTATTGTACACGCAAAATCGTTGAAAAATAGCCAAATCTCAGCTTTAAACTTATCCACAAATTACACACATGTTATTCACAATTAAACAATTTCAACACGCTAGACTGTGGATAACTTCGTAGGGTCAGAGTAAACATATCTTACTGATACTTATTACACACGTGCGCGCGTAAACAGAATCAGCATTATTACATGTGCTAAATGCAAGTTTGGGGGTGAAATGGCTGATACATTAGGCGATTCTACATCGCAAGCTGCTTTGGTATGGTCTAATACGCTTACTGTTTTACAGCATAACGCCCTTTTAACTGCGCGCGATAAAGGTTGGTTTGAAGGTGTTAAACCAGAAGCAATCTTTGGAACGACCATTGTTTTGTGCGTATCCAATGCTGAAACGCAACAAGCTTTGCAAAATGAATTAAATTCTCCTCTACTTACAGCATTAAAAATTTGCACTGGTAAAGATATGTTTCCTGCTTTTAGGATCGTCCCTCAATCTGAATATCAGGAAAAAGCTGCACAAAATTCTTCAAATTCTTTATCTCATCAAGCACAGAACAATGCGAATTTAAATAAAAATAAAATAGTAACTGATAATACAGTTTTGCCTGTTGATAATATTT